>NZ_JBIAME010000001.1:0-734048 GCF_042873935.1 Streptomyces sp. NPDC004327
CTGACCTACATCGACCGGCTGGACCCGGAGCGCGAGCCGGGCCGGCTGACGTTCATCGTCCGGATGGGCGCCGACAAGGTCCGCGACAAGCTCCCCGAGCTGGTGGAGAAGGTCACGGCCTCGGGTGCGACGGTCGCGTGGGTGACCGATCCGATGCACGGCAACACCTTCGAGGCGGCCTCCGGGCACAAGACCCGCCGGTTCGACGACGTGCTGGACGAGGTCAAGGGCTTCTTCGAGGTCCACAAGGAGCTCGGTACGCACCCGGGCGGCATCCACGTCGAGCTGACCGGTGACGACGTCACCGAGTGCGTGGGCGGCGGCGACGAGATCTTCGTCGACGACCTCCACCAGCGCTACGAGACGGCCTGCGACCCGCGGCTCAACCGCAGCCAGTCCCTCGACCTGGCCTTCCTCGTCGCCGAGATGTACCGGGGACCGGCCGCCCCGGGCGGGTCGCCCGAGCGACGCGGAGGACGCGCATGACGGTCCGGGCCGTCCGCGCGGCCATCGCCGCGGCGGGGAGGGGGAGCCGGTGATCCGCACGATGGCGATCGTGGGGACCGGGCTGATCGGGACGTCCATCGGGCTCGCCATGAGCCGTCACGGCACGACCGTCCACCTGCTGGACCGGGACGCCTCGTCGGCCCGTACCGCGGCGGCGCTCGGGGCCGGGGTCACCGACGCCCCGGCCGGGCCGGTCGACCTGGCGGTGATCGCCGTTCCGCCCGGCGCGGTGGCCGGCGTCCTGGCGCAGCAGTGCGCACGGGGCCTGGCCCGGAGCTACACCGACGTGGCCAGCGTGAAGGCGCTCCCGGCCCGGCAGGTCAGCGGCAGCATCGGTGACCCCTCGCGCTACGTGGGCGGCCACCCCATGGCCGGGCGGGAGCGGTCCGGGCCGCTGGCCGCGCGGGCCGATCTCTTCGAGGGCCGCCCGTGGGTCCTCACGCCGGCGCCGGAGATCGCGCAGTCCACGCTGAACCACGTGCTCGAACTGGTCGCCCAGTGCGGTGCGGTCCCGCTGGTCATGGACGGCGAGGCGCACGACCGGGCCGTCGCGCTGACCTCGCACGCGCCGCACGTGGTGGCGAGTCTGATGGCCGCGCGCTTCGAGTACGCCCCGCAGGACGCGCTCCGGCTCGTCGGCCAGGGGCTGCGCGACGCGACGAGGATCGCCGGGGGAGACGTCCACCTCTGGGCCGACATCCTGCGCGCCAACGCGGAGCCCGTCGCGCGGGTGCTGCGCGAGGTCGAGAAGGACCTGGCGGCGCTGCTGGTCACGCTGGAGGGGCTCGCGGAGGGCGACGGGCCCGCGGACCCGGACGTGCGTCCCGTGGTCGACCTGCTGGAACGCGGGGCCGAGGGCCTGCGCGGCATCCGGCCCGCGCCGTCCCGGCCGGCCGCCGGCCGCCGCCCCTTCAGGGTGCCGATCGACGAGAAGCCCGGGGAGCTGAGCCGGCTCCTGGACACCGTCGCCGAGCACGGCGTCGGCGTCGACGACGTGGTCACCCGCGTCGAGGCGGAGCAGGACCGGCTGACGGTCGAGTTCGCCGTACCGTTCCTCGCCGCCCCGCAGCTGCACCGCCTGCTGGGCGAGCGCGGCTGGCAGGCCGAGGACATGTCGGCTCCGCCGCAGCGGCATCCGCGGCCGCCCGCGGCCGGCCGGCGCCGCGCCGAGGAGCGCAGCGGCGAGCCGGCACGTACGTAACGAAAGCGAAGAGGGACGGGCGAGGGGTCGGGGGCGGTCGAGGACAAGGTGGTGTGAAGGGCGCCGGACGGCGTGCGGCCGGGCGGCGGGCGCGCGCCGGTTCACGCCCCGGTGGCGGGATTCCGCTCAGCGGGCGTTCGCCCGCGCCGAGGCGGCATTCGGGCGGGTTCGGGGCACTCCGCTCCGAACCCGCCCGGCTCGTATTCACGCCAGGGGGAACGAGTTTCGGCCAATCATTCTCGGCCTGCCGCGGGGTGGGTGATACCAGACTCCCGCGCTCTACGGGTAAGTTTGCCAACTGCGCACCGCACCCGAACGGTTGACGACTACAGTGACTGCTCGGTGATCATCGGTAGGCTCATCACACCCACGTAGGACACCTCCCCCGTAGTGCACCCCCGCCAGTACGCCGATCCTGGGCACGTACCAAGGACACTCATGTCTCAACTTCGCGCACCCGCCGCGCGGTCCGACCGCCGCGAGGGCGGGCGGCACGGCCGGTCAGGCGCCCGCGTCGCCGCCGGACCCACCGGCACCGGTCCCGCATCGCAGCCCGCGCCGCTCGCCGCCGAGGCACGCATACGACCCCAACTCCTGCGTACCTCCGTCCTTCCGGCGGTCGCGGTGGCGCTCGGCGGCGCCGCCGCCGTGCTGTTCACGATCCGCTCCACCGGAGCCGACATGACGCCCGGCCTGTGGGCCGCGCTGACCGGTGCCGCCGCGCTCACCGTCGCCTCGGTGACCGCCGCCGCCCTCGGTGCCGACCGGGCCGCCAAGGCGGTGCTCGACCGCGCCAGCACGCTGCGCCGCACCACCGCCCGCGACCAGAGCGAACTGCGCACGATCGTCGAACAGTTGCGCAGGGGTGAGAACCTCGCCCCGCGCCCCGTGCTGCCCTCCGGCGCCGCCGGCGACGAGTTCGACAAGCTGGCACAGGAACTGACGCGCTCTCACGAGGCCGCCGTGGCCTCCGTGGTGCAGGCCTCGCAGCTCTCCAGCAGCGTCGGCAACGAGCAGAAGGTCGAGGTCTTCGTGAACCTCGCCCGCCGCCTCCAGTCCCTCGTCCACCGCGAGATCCAGCTCCTCGACGAACTGGAGAACGAGGTCGAGGACCCCGAGCTGCTCAAGGGCCTCTTCCACGTCGACCACCTCGCCACCCGCATCCGCCGGCACGCGGAGAACCTCGCCGTCCTCGGCGGCGCCATCTCCCGCCGCCAGTGGTCGAACCCGGTCACCATGACCGAGGTGCTGCGCTCCTCCATCGCCGAGGTCGAGCAGTACCCCCGCGTCAAGCTGGTGCCGCCGATCGACGGTACGCTCCGGGGCCATGCCGTGGCCGACGTCATCCACCTCCTCGCCGAACTCGTCGAGAACGCGACGCTGTTCTCCGCGCCGCACACCACGGTGCTGCTGCGCGCCCAGTACGTCACGGCCGGCCTCGCCATCGAGGTCGAGGACCGCGGCCTCGGCATGCCCCTCGACGAGCAGAACAAGATGAACGCGCTGCTCTCCGACCCCGACCAGGTCAACGTGGCGCACCTGCTCCAGGACGGCCGCATCGGACTCTTCGTCGTCTCCGCGCTCGCCCGCCGCCACGGCATCGCCGTCCGTCTCCAGTCGAACATCTACGGCGGCGTGCAGGCCGTGCTCGTGCTGCCGCAGGGCCTGCTCGGCGCCGACCCGGAGGGCCTCGCCCGCCGCGAGGGCCAGGCCCAGGACCAGGCACAGGTGCACGCCCAGATGCAGGGCGTGCAGACCCAGCACCAGGCCGCCGCCCCGCTCGACCCCGCCCCGGCCGCGGCCCCCGCCCCCCAGCAGGCGCCCGCCGCGCCGACGCCCCTGCCCGCGCCCGCCTCCGTACCCGCGCAGGCACCGGGACAGGCGCCGGGACAGGCACCGGCACCGGGACAGGCGCCGGTCCACGCCCACGCGCACACCCCGCACAACCAGCCGCACACCCCGCACCACCAGCCGCACGCCCCCGCGCACCGGCCGGCCCCCCAGCCGGCCGCGGCCCCGCTCACCGCCCCGTTCGCGGCCCACGCCGACTCCACGTACGGCGGCGGCACCCCGGCCGGACCCGGTTTGCCCGGCGTCCCGGCCCAGCCCCTCCCCGCCGAGCCCGTCCGGCCCGGCACCGCTCATTCCGCTCCGGCCCCCGGCGAGGTCCCCCCGGCCCCGCGCTCCGGAGCACCCGGCAGGCCCGACCTCCCCAAGCGACGCGCCCAGGAACACCTCGTCCCGCAGCTGCGCGACGAGCCCGCGGTGCGCAAGCCCGAGGAGCACGCCCTGCACGACCCGGGCCTGATGGCCGCCTTCCAGCGCGGTATCGGCCTCGCAGAATCCCAGCCCCCCGCCCCCCGCGAACCGCTGCGTCCCGGCGACGCGCACAAGGAGTAGATGCACCATGGCGAGCAATGCGCCGAACGGCCATTCCGCGGATCTCGACTGGCTGCTGAGCGGCCTGGTCCAGAGGGTCCCCTACACCCGCAACGCCGTACTGCTCTCCTCCGACGGCCTGGTCAAGTCCGTCCACGGGCTCGACCCCGACGCCGCCGACCACATGGCCGCACTGGCCTCCGGCCTCTACTCGCTCGGCCGCAGCGCCGGCGCGCGCTTCGGCGACGGCGGCGAGGTCCGCCAGGTCGTGGTCGAGCTGGACTCCACGCTGCTGTTCGTCTCCACCGCCGGCTCCGGCACCTGTCTCGCGGTCCTCGCCGGCCGCGAGGCCGACGCCGCCGTCCTCGGCTACGAGATGGCCATGCTCGTCAAGAGCGTGCGACCGTATCTGGTCACCCCGGCCAGGCAGGCCGCCGGCATGGTGGGCGGCACGGGACAGTGACGATCGGGTCCCACCAGGAAGGACCCTGGCTCGACGACGCGGCGGGCCGGCTCATCCGGCCCTACACCGTCAGCGGAGGACGGACCAAGCCCACCGCCGCGCTCGACCTGCTCTCGATGGTGATGGCCACCGGAACGGCACCGCAGCCGCACATGGGTCCCGAGCACAGCCTGGCTCTCGGGCTGTGCGGCGGACCCACCTCGGTGGCGGAGATCGCGGCGCACTTAAGGCTGCCGGCCGTCGTCACCAAGGTCCTGCTCTCCGACCTCGTGGACTGCGGGGCGCTCACCGCCCGAGCACCCCGCTTCCACGCCAACCCAACCGACCGTTCCTTGCTGGAGGCAGTGCTCGATGGCCTACGACAACGGCTCTGAGCGCCACGACCGTGGCCCCGACGGTCACGACGGCTTCGCGACCGACCCCTTCCCCACCGCGCTCAAGATCCTGGTCGCGGGCGGGTTCGGGGTGGGCAAGACCACCTTCGTCGGCGCGGTCAGCGAGATCGAACCGCTGAGCACCGAGGAGCTGCTGACCTCGGTCAGCGCGGCCACCGACAGTCTGGAGGGCGTGGAGTCGAAGACGACGACCACGGTCGCGATGGACTTCGGCCGCATCACCCTCGACGACCGCAACGTGCTGTACCTGTTCGGCACCCCGGGCCAGGAGCGCTTCTGGTTCATGTGGGACGAGCTCTCCGAGGGCGCGCTCGGCGCGGTCGTCCTCGCCGACACCCGCCGCCTGCAGGAGTGCTTCTCCGCCGTCGACTTCTTCGAGCGGCGGGGCATCACCTTCGTGGTGGCGGTCAACGAGTTCGACGGTGCCTTCCGCTACGAACCCGACGAGGTACGGTCGGCCCTCGACCTGAGGCCCGAGGTGCCGGTCGTGCTCTGCGACGCCCGGATCTCCAGCTCCGGCATCCGCACCCTGCTGACCCTCGTCCAGCATCTGCTCACCACCATCCCGGCCGCCGTGCCGAGCTACGGAGCAACGCCATGACCTACGACCCGACCGGTCACATGCTGCTGACCCCGATCGACCGGGACGCGCCCGCCCGGGTGCGCCGGCTGCGCGAACTGGGCCTCGGCGAGCAGCCGGACCCGGCGTTCGACGAGTTCGCCCACCGTCTGGCGGAGGTGACCGGAGCCCCGTTCTCGATGGTCAACTTCATCGACGAGAACCGGCAGTTCTTCGCCGGCCTGCACACCCCCGCCGGTACGCACTCGGGCTCCGACCTCGGCGCCAACGCGGCCGGCGGCGGGGTCGGCCGCTTCATGGCCCGTGACCACGGCTATTGCCCGCACGTGGTGGTGCGCCGCAAGGCCCTCGTCCTGGAGGACGTCTGCGACTACCCGCGTTTCGCGGGCAACCCGGTCGTGGACGAGATCGGCATCCGCTCGTACATGGGCGCTCCACTGATAGACCGCACGGGCGTGGCGCTCGGCACGATCTGTGTCGTCGACACGGACGTGCGGCCGTGGGGCCGGGCGGGCCTGGAGACGATCAAGGCGATGGCCGCGGAGCTGGTGGAGCAGATCAACCGCCGTGAGGACGGCCTGATCTGACGCCCTCACGCGGGTGTCGTACGGGTGCCCCGGTGTTCGGCGTCTTCGCCGGACTCCGGGGCGCGTTGTTTCTGCCGGTGCCTGCCGGTGCCTGCCGGGGCGTCAGGCGTGGACGGGCTCCGGTTCCGGCGTGCGGACCACCTCGGAGAGCCGCTCGGACCAGCTGCCCTTGTCCTGGCCGAGGGCGACCTCGGCGAGGCGCAGGAGCTGGATGTCGGAGGTGCCCGCGGGCGCGAAGATGTGGTGCGCGTCGCGGAGGTAGCGCTCGATGGCCCGGTCGGTGAAGAGGCCGGCGGCGGCGTGGATCTCCATGGCGTTGCGGCCGGAGTCGATCGCGGACTCGACGTTGACCAGCTTGGCGTTCATCAGCTCGGTGTCGCAGGACAGGCCCTGGTCGAGCAGATGCACCGCGTGGTACGCGGCGAGCCGGGCCGTCATCAGCCGCGACTGCATCTGACCGAGCTTCAGCTTGACGGTGGGCAGCGCGGCGAGCGGCTCGCCGTAGCGGATGCGCTCGGTGGCGAAGCGGGTCGTCTCCTCCAGGATGGCCTGGTGGATGCCGAGCGAGACGGCCGTGAGGTTGGCGCGGCCGTAGAGCACGCTGGAGGAGTACGCGACGGCGAGGCCGTCGCCCTCGTCGCCGAGCCGGTTGGCGGCCGGCACCCGGCAGTTCTCGAAGATGAGCTCGCCGAAGCTGAAGCCGTGCAGACCCATCGCCGGCTGCTGCGGACCGGTCCTGAACCCCGGGCGATCGGATTCGACCAGGAAGGCGGTCAGGCCCTTCGAACCGGGGCCGGTCCTGACCACGACGCCGTGCAGATCGCCCACGTGGCTGTTGCCGACGTAGACCTTCTGACCGTTGAGGACGTAGTCGTCGCCGTCGCGGACCGCGCTCGCCTCCATACCGAGGACGTGCCCGCCGGACTCGTACTCGGTGACCGCGATGGTCGGCAGGCACTCGCCGGCGGCGATGGCCGGAAGCCACGTCTTGCGCTGCTCGTCGCTGCCGAAGTGGACGATCTTGGCGGTGCCCAGCTGCGACGCCTGGACCATGGCGCCCATCGCGCCGCTGACCCGGGACAGCTCCTCGATGATGATCGTCTTGGCCAGGTGGCCGGCGCCCATGCCGCCGTACTCGTGGCCGATCGTCGCCCCCAGCCAGCCCTGCTCGGCGATCAGCCGGGACAGCTCGTGGTGCACGGTGCGGGAGGCTTCCATCTCCGGTATCCGTGGCCGGACCTCACGCTCCGCGAAGTCGCGGACCTCCGCGCGGAGCTGATGATGCAGCCGGCTGCTGAAGTAGGCGTCCATTCGAGTACCTCCCCTGCGAAAAGCCTGCTCGTCGTTTGGTCCGAGCAGGTGGTGCATCGGCAGTGGTCCCGTCCCGAACAGGCCGACACTTCATGGTGTTGATCTTTACGAGACGGATCAATATCGCCACCAAGGTTGTCCGAAACAGGCCTGGTTGACGTTTCATTCTGACTGTGTTTCGCGTGGTCTTGGCCTGCTCGGTCCGGCGGGAAGGGCATTCCCCAGGGGCATCTTTCTGCCACATGCCAACGGCAAGAGATTCTCGGGCATATGGATCGCAGAGCTTTCTGGTCATCTCATACGTCACTTCAGCACCCGAATGGGTGACATTCCGGAAGCGTGTCAGACCCCCGGTGCGCTGGAACCGCACGGATTCCCGGCCCGCGCGCACGCCGGGAGAGGGCCTTGTGGGGGCGTGTGGGAGCGCGGCGGTGGCGTGGGGGCGCGTTACGGAGAGTGAGAGCGGGAGGTCACCGAGCGTGTACGCGGGCGTACGCCGCCGTGGCCGGCGGTAAACGGGTTCGTGAGCACCCGTGGAAGTGCGGTATTGTTCTCATGCGCGTCCAGCCGGGGAAACCCCAGGTCAGACGGGCATCGGGACGTGGCGCAGCTTGGTAGCGCACTTGACTGGGGGTCAAGGGGTCGCAGGTTCAAATCCTGTCGTCCCGACTGTGCGGAAACGCAGTCGGAGGCCGCTCTCTCATCCATGGGAGAGCGGCCTTTCGCATGTCCGGCGGCGCCGGCGCCGGTGCGTTACGCCGCGACCGGCTCGGGCAGGGACAGGTGCACGGTCGCCGGGCGCAGGACGCGGAGTTCCTGACGCCAGAGTTCGTGGACGAGGACCGCCCACAGGGCGGCGGCCGTGTCCGGGGCGGGGTGCCGGGACTGGGCGGAGATCAGGTTCGACACGGCCGTGCGGTCCCAGCGCTCGTCGAGATGGGTCTCGCGCAGGATGTCCTGGGCGAGGTCCATCAGCGCGGAGCCGGGGCGCAGCAGTTCGTCGGCGGTGACGTCGGTGCTGCGGGCGCTGCGGCGGAGCGTGCCGGCCGGAAGATAGCGCTGGGCCGTCGTGAACAGGGGAGTGTCACCGGTCGCGGGGCGGGCGCGGAGGCTGCCGGCGAAGGCGGAGACGGCGGGCTGGAGATAGGGGAAGCGGGCCTCGACCGACCACGCGGTGCTGACGTGGTCGATCTGGCGGAGCTGGTGCGCGGGCAGCCGCCAGCCGGTCTCCACGGCGGACAGGGCGGCGGCGCGGTCCGCCCGGCCGGCGTGCAGGGTCTCGGCGAGGCGGTCGGCGGCGGTGCCGCGGAAGCGCAGGTAGTCGCGGTAGTCGGCGCTGTAGAGGGAGGCGCGGACGGTGCGCGGCACGGAGGCCAGGGAGTCCAGGTACGGACCGATCCACGGCAGCTCCGGCGGGGTGGTGAGCGCGCGCTGGACGCGCTCGTGCCCGTCGAACAGCTCGCCGGCCCCGGCGGCCGTCAGCGCGACCGTGTAGCCGGCGCCGCGGATGGCACGGAAGAGGGCGTAGCGGCCCGGCGCGGCGGGATCCGCGTGCGGCTGGCCCAGGTGCCAGACGGTACGGGGCAGGAGTTCCACCAGCTCGTCCGGGTCGAGGAGGACGTCGTGGTGGAGGGTGCCGCTGCGGCGGGCGGCCGCGCAGACCGAGGAGTGCCAGCGGCCGCGGTACACCACGTGGAAGCCGCGCAGCGGACTGTCGTCCAGCTCCCTGAGCTGGCGCGTCGCGATGGCGTTGACGAGATGGGAGTCCGCGCCCTCCGTCACCACGCCGCAGAGCGGCACGTCGGCGCTGGTGAGCCGGGCCATCTCGCCGTACAGCAGATCGCCGAGGTCCGCCGGCCCGTCGGACGCCGGCAGCGGTGCCGTACGGCGCTGGACGCGCAGCCCGTCGCGTCCGGTCGCGAGGGCCGTCGTGCCCGGCGGCAGGGTCCTGATGCCTTCCAGGGCCGTGCGGTCGTCGACGTACGTGCCCACGGACAGGTACTCGTCCAGGGCGGCGGCCCGCTCCGTCGCGGGGACCTGGCCGAAGGCGAGCAGGCCGGGCAGCTCGGAGGCGAAGCGCACCGATCCGTCGGGACCGGTGTGGTAGTACAGCGTCTTCATGCCGTGGTCGTCGGCCGCGAGCACCAGGAGCGGCCGGCGGCGCAGGTCGATCACCGCGATGGTGAACATGCCTTCCAGGTGCTCGGCGAACCGCGTGCCGTACTCGGCGTACAGCGCCGGCAGGACGGAACCGTCGCAGGTGCCGGTGAAGACGTGCCCCCGGGCCCGCAGCCTGCGGCGCAGCTGGTGGTGGTTGTAGATCTCGCCGTCGAAGACCACCGCGATGCCCGGGAGCCTCGGACATCGGTAGGGCTGGGCGCCCCCGCACGGATCGAGGACGGCGAGTCTGTTGCAGCCGAGGGACCACGTGTCGCCGCGCAGCACGCTGGTGCCGTCGCGGCCGCCGTGCAGTTGCCGCCCGGCGACAGCGTTCAGTTCCACCGCGGTGTTCGGCGCGCCGAACGCCCCGAAGATCCTGGACACACACTCTCCTTCGGCTCATTTCCTCGCCGCCCCGTCCGAGGGCGCGCACATCGAGATCCGTGGGACGTCAGGCGCCGGACGCCGGGCGTCAGGCCTTCACGAACGACTCGCCGGCCATGCCGGCGGCGAGTGTGGTGCCGTCGGCGGGGTCGATCAGCAGGAACGAGCCGGTGCGGCGGGAGTCCGCGTACGAGTCCAGCGCGAGCGGTTCGGCGGTGCGTACCTTGACGCGGCCGATGTCGTTGGCGACGAGCCGGCCCGGGTTCGGGTGCTGGGAGAGGTCGTCCAGGGTGAGCCGGGAGGGGATCTCCTTGACGATCGCCTTGACCGTGCGGGTGGTGTGCTTGAGCAGCACCCGCTGGCCGACCGTCAGCGGGGTGTCGGCCACGTGGCAGACCGTCGCCTCCACGTCCTGACTGCTGCCGGGCACGGCGTCGGACGGCACGATCAGCTCTCCGCGCGAGATGTCGATGTCGTCGGCGAGGAGCAGCGTGACCGACTGCGGCGCCCACGCCGTCTCCACCCGCGTGCCGAGCAGGTCGATCCCGGTGATCGTCGACGTCCTGCCGGACGGCAGCACGGTCACCTCCTGGCCGGCGCGCAGGACGCCGGCGGCGATCTGGCCCGCGTAGCCGCGGTAGTCGGGGTGCTCGGACGTCTGTGGCCGGATCACGTACTGCACGGGGAAGCGCGCGTGGTGGCCGGCGACGTCGTGGCTGATCTCGACGGTCTCCAGGTGCTCCAGGACCGTCGGGCCCGCGTACCAGTCCATCGACGTGGACGGGTCGACCACGTTGTCGCCGAGGAGCGCGGAGATCGGGATCGCGGTGATCTCCGGGACGCCGAGCTCGGAGGCGTAGGTGGTGAACTCCTCGGCGATGGCGGCGAAGACGGATTCCTGGTAGTCGACCAGGTCCATCTTGTTGACGGCGAGGACGACGTGCGGGACGCGCAGGAGCGCGGCGACGGCGGCGTGGCGGCGGGTCTGCTCGACGACGCCGTTGCGGGCGTCGACGAGGACGACGGCGAGTTCGGCCGTGGAGGCGCCGGTGACCATGTTGCGCGTGTACTGCACGTGTCCCGGCGTGTCGGCGAGGATGAAGCGGCGGCGCGGGGTGGCGAAGTAGCGGTAGGCCACGTCGATGGTGATGCCCTGCTCGCGCTCGGCGCGCAGGCCGTCGGTGAGCAGCGCGAGGTCGGGCGCGTCCTGGCCGCGCGAGCGGGAGGCGTGCTCGACGGCTTCGAGCTGGTCGGCGAGGACCGACTTGGAGTCGTGCAGGAGACGGCCCACGAGGGTGGACTTGCCGTCGTCGACGGAACCGGCGGTCGCGAAACGCAGCAGCGTCGTGGTCCTCGGGCCGAGGCCGGAGTCGGAGGAGTGCTCCATCTGGTCGGTGGACGTGGTCATTTAGAAATACCCCTCACGCTTGCGGTCTTCCATGGCGGCCTCGGACAGCTTGTCGTCGGCGCGGCTCGCACCGCGCTCGGTCACGCGGGAGGCGGCGATCTCGGTGATGACCTGCTCGACGGTCGACGCGTCGGACTCGACGGCGCCGGTGCAGGACATGTCGCCCACGGTCCGGTAGCGGACCTGGCGGGTGACGACCGGCTCGTCCTCGCGCGGGCCGCCCCAGTCGCCCGCGGTGAGCCACATGCCGGAGCGCCGGAACACGTCGCGCTTGTGGGCGAAGTAGATCTCCGGCAGCTCGATGCCCTCACGGGCGATGTACTGCCACACGTCCAGCTCGGTCCAGTTGGACAGCGGGAACACCCGGACGTGCTCACCGGGAGCGTGCCGGCCGTTGTACAGCTGCCACAGCTCGGGCCGCTGGCGGCGCGGGTCCCACTGGGAGAACTCGTCGCGGAGGCTGAACACCCGCTCCTTGGCGCGGGCCTTCTCCTCGTCGCGCCGGCCGCCGCCGAGGACCGCGTCGAAGCCGTGCTCGCGGATGGCCTCGGTCAGCGGGACGGTCTGCAGCGGGTTGCGGGTGCCGTCGGGGCGCTCCTTGAGGACACCGCGGTCGATGTACTCCTGCACCGATGCCACGTACAGCCGCAGTTTGTGCTCGGCCACGACCCGGTCGCGGTACTCGATGACCTCGGGGAAGTTGTGCCCGGTGTCGACGTGCATCAGGGCGAAGGGCGGCGGCGCCGGCGCGAAGGCCTTCAGCGCCAGGTGCAGCATGGTGATGGAGTCCTTGCCGCCGGAGAACAGGATCACCGGCTTCTCGAACTCGCCCGCCACCTCGCGGATGATGTGCACGCCCTCGGACTCGAGGGCGTCCAGGTGGCCGAGCGTGGCGGGGCGGTCGGCCTCCCGCGCCGGGGCGGACGTGGTCGTGGTCATGCGAGCTCCCTCTCGGTGAGCAGCGCGTGCAGCGCGGTCAGCGACTCCTGCACGGTCTGCTGGTGCGACGCGATGCGCAGGTCGGGTGAACTGGGCTCCTCGTACGGGTCGTCGACGCCGGTGAGGCCGGACAGCTCGCCGGCCGCGCGCTTGGCGTACAGACCCTTCACGTCTCGTTCGGCGCACACCTCGACGGGTGCGGACACATGGACCTCCAGATACGGCGTGTCCGACGCCTCGTGGCGCTTGCGGACGGCCTCGCGCTGGTCGGCGTACGGGGCGATCACCGGCACGAGGACCAACACCCCGTTGCGGGCCAGGACTTCGGCGACCAGGCCGATGCGCTGCACATGCGTGTTGCGGTCCTCGCGGCTGAAGCCGAGACCCGCGGACAGGGTGGTGCGGATCTCGTCGCCGTCGAGCACCTCCACCCGGCGGCCCCCGGTGCGCATGCGCTCGGCCATGGCGTGGGCGATCGTGGTCTTTCCCGAGCTGGGCAGGCCCGTCAGCCATACGGTCGCGCCGGGCCAGCAGGTGCAGATGCCGTTCTTATCCATCGGATCTCTCTTCGGTCGGTGGTTCTCCGAGCACGCGCAGCACGAACCCGCTCCGGGGCTTGGGATCGAATGACGTCGACTTGTAGGGAACGCGCCCGCCGGCCATCGCGATGGCCCGCACGTCGGAGAAGTCCGGGGGCCTCAGGACGACCGCGGTGCCGTTGTTCCGGCGGGCCTGGTCGACGGCCTCGCGGGCGCCGTGGACATACGCTATATCGGATTCACCGGAATGGTCCCAGACCAGCTCGATGAAGACGTGGTGCAGAATCGCGGAATCAAGGTTTCGCCATTCGGGCGGCGTCGCCCCGGACATCGCCCGTTCAATGGCGAGCCGGTCGACATCCTGCATCAGGAAATGGCGATCACCGTCACTGATCAGAAAAGATATGCCGTCGCCCGTGGTGCTTTCAAGGACGCGAAGCGCGGACTCGAATTCGCGGGGCGTCTCCTGCACCCGGCACACGCTCTTGGCCCGCTCGACGGCTTCCGGGAAGGGCAGGCCGGGCAGGACGCGGTGAATGGCCCGCAGGCGCGGCGGATAGACGGCCGAGTCCACCAGGAGGGCGAGTCCGTAATGCCAGGCCTCGTCCTCGGCGTGCTCGGCCCGCAGCCGCTGGTACGCCGCGTAGCGGTGGTGGCCGTCCGCGATCAGCGCCGCCCGGTCGCGCAGGTCCGCCGCGATGGCCGCGTGCGCGGACTCCTCGGTGATGCGCCAGAGGCGGTGCGTCCGGCCGTCCTCGGTGGTCACCCGCACCATCGGCCGGCGACCGTCCGCCACCTCGTCGACGAGCTCGCTCGCCGCGCCGCCGCCCTGGTAGACGCAGAAGATCGGCTCCATGTTGGCGGACGCGGTGCGCATGGAATCGGCGCGGTCCGGAATGGACGCGGCGAAATGCTCCTCGTGCGGCAGGACGCCCGAGGAGGGATCGTCGCTCACCTTGAGCGCGCCGATCAGCCCGCGCTGGATCACCGTGCCGGCCTCGGTCTGGTCGTACACGTACAGCGCGGGCTCCGCGTCGGTGGCCAGCACGCCCTCGGAGAGCCAGCGGCGCAGCGTCACCCGCGCACCGGCATTCCGCGCCGCTTCCGCGGATGTGTCCGCGTCGGGCTGGATGATCTGTCTGACGTTGTACGGGCTGACCGGTCCGGCCGGCCGGCCCCCGTCTTTCGGGTGCTCCTCGGGAAGTGCCGTGACACTCGCCAGATCGCCGACCACGTCCTGTACAAATCGTGTGGCTCGAAAAGGTATCAGATCCATTCGCACCTCCTCGCTGGAAATGGACATTCTTCGTCCGGATTTCGCCCCATTGAGCAAACAGGGGCATCGGGCCTTGACATGTCAAGTAGGGGTCATGGACGATTGGCCGTCGTTCCGGCGTTCATCGAAAAGCGAAAGTAGGGAACGGCAGTGCCCCAGGCGCACTCGACATCGAGCTCCTCGACGAGCGAATCAGATTCCGGCGGATCAATTCCCCGGGCCGGCCGCAACGAATGGCTGCTGGTCTTCTTCACGGCCATGACGAACATGGCGGACGCCATCGCCCGGGTGGCGCTGCCGCTGCTGGCCGCGAAGATGACGCAGTCGCCCAGCCTGATCTCGTTCGTCGGTGTACTCATCACGCTCCCCTGGTTGTTGGCCGCGCTGCCCGTGGGTGTGCTCGTCGACCGGGTCAGCCGGCGCACCCTGATGGTCGTCGCGGAAGCGATCCGGCTCTGCGCCATCGCCTCGCTCTTCGCCGCCGTCCTGCTCGATGCCAAGTCGCTGCCGATCGTCTACGTCGTCGCGCTCGCCATGGGTCTGGCCGAGGTGCTGGCCCTCACCTCCGGCGCGTCCATCGTTCCCTCGGCCGTGCCCAAGGCCCGCTGGGAGCCGGCCACCGCGCGCATCACCGCCATGGAGTACCTCTGGAAGCAGTTCCTCGGCGCACCCGTCGGCGGCTTCCTGGTGGCCACGGGCTTCGTCTTCGCCTTCGGCGTCAGCGGCATCGTGTACGCGATCGGCATGGTGCTGCTGACCCTGCTCGTCGGCAACTTCTCCCCGAAGCCGGCCGGCGGTGCCGAGACCCGGCCCCGCCAGCCCATCCGGGTCGAGATCCGCGAGGGCCTCGACTTCCTCTGGAAGAACCGGCTGCTGCGCACCATGGCCCTGCTCATCGCGGTCATGGCCGGCTGCTGGAGCGTCTGGCTCGCGCTCATCCCCGCGTACGCCGCCGCTCCGGGACCGCTCGGGCTCAGCCCCCGGCAGTACGGCCTGCTGCTGACCTGCCTCGGCGTCGGCGGAATCGTCGGCACGCTGCTGGTCGGACGAGTCAACCGGCTGCTCGGCCGGCGCTGGTCGATGTTCGTCGACATCATCGGTTCCTTCTTCCTCGTCGCCGCTCCGGCCGTGCTTCCCTCGGTCAAGGGGAGCGCGATCCCCATCGCCTGCGCCGCGTTCGTCGCCGGCGTCGGCGGCACCATGTGGACCGTCAACGCCCGTGTGATCATGCAGACGTTCGTGCCGGACCATCTGCTCGGCCGGTTCAATGCCGCGTACCGCCTCATCAGTTGGGGCACGGCCCCGATCGCCGCCGCGGTCGGCGGCCTGGTGGCCCAGTTCGTCAGCTACCAGGTGGCGTTCGGTCTGTTCGCCGTGCTGTGCGCCCTGCTGGTCATCCCCTACCTGCGCGTGGTGACCGACAAGGCCCTGGCCGCCGTCGACACCCCGCGGTCGAAGACCGCGTCGGCCGAGGGCTGATCCCCGACGCCGAACTCGCCGTTGGCGAACAGCAGCGGCGCGGCCCGGCGCATCTGGTCGAACGCGAGCACCTCGCCCACGAGGATCACGTGGTCGCCACTGGGATGCGCCGCGTGCAGCCGGCAGTCGAAGAACGCCAGGCCCTCGGCCAGGACCGGACAGCCGGTGGCCGGCCCCGCGAACATGGTCTCGCCGCCGAACGAGGCCAGTCCGGTCGGCCGCCGCGGGTTGGCGAACCAGCCCGCCTGGTCCTTCTGGTCGCCGGCGAGCACGGTGACGGCGAAGATCTCCGACTGCTCGATCGCGCTCAGCATCCGCGAGGTGTTCTGCAGGCTCACCAGGACGAGCAGCGGGTCGAGCGAGACCGTCGAGAACGCGTTCACCGTCACGCCCAGGGGCACGTCGTCCGTCAGGCTGGTGACGACGACGACTCCCGTCGCGAAACGGCCCGCGGCGCTCCGGAAGGCCGACCGCTCGGCTGCGCTCAGACCTGAGGCCGCCTGATTACCATGGGTCATCCCCGATTCCTTCCACAGGAGGAGTGCAGCCGGACATGCTCATCACGCGGACGAGTCCACTCACCGTCGAGAACTGGCCGGACCTGGAGGATCTCTTCGGTGAACGCGGGGCATGCGGCGGCTGCTGGTGTATGTACTGGCGTCTCACCCGTGCCGACTACGCGTCCGGTGACGCCAACCGGCAGGCGTTCCACGCCTTGGTGAAGGACGGCGAGCCGACCGGCCTGCTCGCCTACGCCGAGGACGGGGAGAACGGCGGCGAACACGCGATCGGCTGGTGTGCCGTCTCGCCCCGCTCGGCGTTCGCCCGGCTGAAGACCGCGCGGGTGGGCCGCGGCGGCACCGACGAGCCGGGACGCTGGTCGGTGCCCTGCTTCTACGTTCGTGCCGGACACCGCCGCCGGGGCGGCGCGGACACCCTCCTCGCCGCGGCCTGCGACTACGCGCGCGACCACGGCGCCGAGGTGATCGAGGGATACCCGACGACCAGCCCGAAGGCGGCCGCCTCGGACCTGTACGTCGGCACCCGGGGCCTGTTCGAGCGGAACGGCTTCACCGTGGCGAGCCGGCCCACCGCCAGCCGGCTGGTGATGGAGCGCCGTTGCGGCTGACCTCACGGGTCGGCCCTCTGCAGCTCGGCGGCCAACTGCCGGCGATCCGTCTTGCCGTTGGCGTTCACCGGCAGCATCGCGCGCCGGTGGTAGCGCTCCGGAACCATGTACGGCGGGAGCTTGGCGGTCACCAGTTCGGTGAACTCCTCGTCCGGGACCTCCGGGCCCGTGTACACGGCGTGCAGCGCGGGCCCGCCCGGGCCCTGCACGGCGAGCACCACCACCTCCCGCGCCCCGGGGTGGGCGCGCAGCACGTGCTCGATCTCGCCGGTCTCGATCCGGTAGCCGCGGATCTTCACCTGGTCGTCGAGACGGCCGAGGTAGACGATCTGCCCGTCCTCCACCCGCACCCGGTCGCCCGTGCGGTACCAGCTGTCCGGCGTGACCGCGTCGGCGTCCAGGACGCTCGACCGGTCACCGTCGTAGTGCACGAAGCGGCCCACGTTCTGCCGCGGATCGAGATACCCGTCGAAGCGCTGGTGCCCGCGCAGGCACAGCTCGCCCTCCTCGGCGGCGCGGCCCGAGTCGTCGAGGACGACGCCGTCCAGCAGGTCGTGCGGAGTGCCGATCGGCACGGTGCCGTTGGGCGTGCGCGGCCAGCGCGCCGGATCGGCCGGCAGCCGGTACGCGGTGCAGGAGATCGTCACCTCCGTCGGCCCGTACAGGTTCTCGATGACGCTGCCCGGCGCCGCCGCCGCCCAGGCCTCGGCCTGGTCGAGCGTCAGCGGCTCGCCGCCGAAGAGCGTGTGCCGCAGCGTCGGCAGGCTGCCGGGCGCGAGCCCGCGCAGCCGCCGGGCGATCGAGATCACCGACGGCACCGAGAACCAGTGCGTGATGCCCTTGGCCGCGATGAACCGCGTCGGCATCATCAGCTCGCGCGACTGCGGGACGACCAGCGTGGCACCGGAGCACCAGGCGACGAACATGTCGAACACCGACGGGTCGAAGGTCAGGTCGAAGGACTGCGAGAGCCGGCTGCCCGGCCCCGCCCCGTACCGCTCGATCCACCAGGGGACGTACCGGGCCAGCTGACGGTGCCGGATCGGCACGCCCTTGGGCCGGCCGGTGGATCCCGAGGTGAACAGGACGTACGCGACGTCGTCCGCCGAGCCCTCCGCCGGCTCCGACCAGCGCGGCCCGGCGGCCAGTTCCTCCCGCGTGCCCGCGTCGAGCAGGACCGTGGCGGGACCGCCGGTCCGCTCCGGGCCCGGCTGGTCGGTCACCACCACGTCCACGCCCGCCGCCTCGCAGACGTACGCGTTCCGCTCGGCGGGGAAGGCCGGGTTCAGCGGCACCACCGTGGCCGCCAGCCGCAGCGCGGCCAGATAGCCGGCGTACGCGGCGGGCGTGCGGGCCGCGAGGATGCCGACGGCCCCGGGCGGGCGGCCGGTCACCGACACGAGCCGGTGCGCGAGCCGCTCGGCGAGGTCGAGCAGCTCGCCGTAGGAGAGGGACTCGCCGCCGACCTCGAGGGCGGTCAGCCGCGCGTGACGCAGGGCGCTGTCCCGGAACCACGTGAACAGCGTTCCGTCCGGATCTGTGTGCTGGTCCACACCGGGCCTTTCGTGGGCGGGGAGGCGGATCTGCGGAGGGCCGGCCCGGAGGGAGAACGGTCTCTCCGGACCGGCTGCGGGGGAGTGCGTCAGCCGGTCAGTTCGGCGGCGAGCAGCTTGCGGTCGACCTTGCCCACCATGGACAGCGGGATCGACTGCCGGTGGTGGTAGGAGCGCGGCCGCATGTACACCGGCAGCTCCTCGGCGAGGCGCGCGAAGTCCTTCGCCGACACCTCGTCGCCCGTGTAGAAGGCGTGCAGGTCGATCTGCTCGTCCGCCGCCGTCACGGCCACCACGACGATCTCCGCGATGTCCGGGTGCTTGCGCAGCACGGACTCGATCTCGCCGAGCTCCGTGCGGTACCCGTGGATCTTGACCTGGTCGTCGATCCGGCCGAGGTGCACGAGCTCGCCGTGCTCGATGCGGACCCGGTCGCCCGTGCAGTACCAGTGCTTGTCGTGCAGCGGCTCGCTGCCGTCGTACGACCGGCCCTGCACGCCGTCGAAGTCCACGAACCGGCCCACGTTGTGAGCGGGGTCGAGATAGCCGGGGCAGCGCTGCGGGCCGCGCACGCACAGCTCGCCGTCGTCGGTGCTCCGCAGCTCGTCGTCGAGCAGCACCCACTCCATGTGCGGGTAGATGTCGCCGATCGGGATGGTGCGGTTGGACGTCGGCGTGCGCGCGTCCTTGTCCCGGAGCACCGGGTTGCCGGTGATGATGACGGTCAGCTCGGTGGGGCCGTAGCAGTTGTGGATCGTGGCGTTGGGGGCGGCCGTCAGCCAGGCGTCGGCCTGCTCGGCGGTCAGCGGCTCGCCACCGAAGTTGCAGTACTGGAGCGTCGGCATGCTGTTCGGGGCGAGCGCGCGCAGCCGCTTGGCGAAGGAGATGATCGACGGCACCGAGAGCCAGTGCGTCAGCCGCTTCTCGTTGACGAACCGCACCGGCGCGAACACGTCGCTGTGCTGCGGGATGCAGAGCGTGGCACCGGAGCCCCAGGCGCCGAAGATCTCGATGATCGAGCCGTCGAAGGAGACCTCGAAGGTCTGCGAGACCCGGCAGCCGTGCGCGAAGTGGAAGCGCGGGATGGCGTCCTCCAGGAAGGACGAGATGTTGCGGTGGGTCGTCGGCACGCCCTTCGGGCGGCCGGTCGAGCCCGAGGTGAAGACGATGTACGCGTAGTCGCTGCTCGGCCGGGAGACGGCGGCGACCAGCTCCTCGTCGCCGCCGTGGACGACGAGGTCCTTGCGGTCGTCGCCGGACATGTCGACCACGTCGACGCCGGCCTTGCCCGCGTACTCCTCCAGCTGCTCGCTCGCGGTCTCGTCGGCGACCGTGATCTCCAGGCCGGAGTCCTTGGTGATGGTCAGGTTGCGGGCCGCGGGGGAGCGCGGGTTCAGCGGCACCACGGCGGCGCCGAGGCGCTGGATCGCGAGGTAGCCGACGTAGGTGGTCAGACTGCGGCTGGCCAGCAGGCCCACGCGCTCGGGGCGCCGGCCGAGCTGCCGCTCGATCAGCGCGGCCATGCGCTCGGACGCCTTCAGGAGCTGGTCGTAGGTCAGCGCGTGGCTGCCGACCTCCAGCGCCATGGAGTCTCCGTAGCGCTCGGCCGAGGCGAGGAACCAGTCGTAGAGGGACCGATTGATCACGGGATTTCCTTTCCTTGTCACACCGGGAGCGAGGCGCGACGGGATTCGATGTCGAGAAGGCGCTCGAACGTGCTGTGGATCAGGGAGGCGCGCGGCCGGCCCCGGCGGGCGGAGTCGACGGCGAAGCGCACGGCCTTGGGCAGCGCCTCCCAGGCGGCGACGGCCTCTTCGCAGCGCTGGACGTCCTGCGTGCGGGCGCCGGTGCGCAGGGCCGAATGCCGGTAGCGGAACACGTGGTGCTGGGCCGTGGCCCACAGGTCTTCCAGATGACGGGCGGCGTCGGCCTCCTGCGCGGCGAGCAGGCCGGACAGGAAGGGCAGGGCCGAGACGCCGTCGGTGAGCCAGTCGCCGGGCAGCGGCGCCGTGCCGCCGGATTCCGCGTCCGGCCCGGGCTCCGGTGCCGGCTCGCGGGCGAGCCACTGGCGGCCCGACGGCTCCGGCTCCGGGACGGGGAAGCCGAAGGCGAGGACGTTGCGCCGGGCCTGCGCGGCGGACCAGCCGGCCGGCAGGGTCATCATCGTGAGCAGCTGATCGGTCGTCACCGTACCGGAGTACGGGCGCTGTTCGCCCGCCGGCAGCAGTCCGGCGAACGCGTCGTACGCCTGCCAGCGGTCCGCGCCGGCGCCGGCCACGAGCAGCCAGTGCGGCGCCGCCGGGCCCTCGCCGAACACCGGCGACCAGGGCAGCCGCGCGCTGTCCGTGACGACCAGGACGCGCCCGTGCCGTCCGGCCTCCGCGGCCAGCTCCGCGCGCGTCGACTCCTCGTCGGCGCCCGTCCGGTAGCGCAGCCGGGTGCCGTCCGGGAGCTCGTCCAGCGGGGTGGCGTGGTGGGAGAAGGACAGCTCGCCGCCGGGCAGGTCGGTGCGCACCGCGAGCCGCACGGACCGGGCGAAGTGCTCCCCGGTCCGCGGGAACTCGCCGTGCAGATAGCCCGCCAGGTTCGCCGTGTAGCAGCTCAGACCTTCGAACAGCCGAAGCCACTCGGGTACGTCCGTCACCCTTCCTCCCGTCGGTAGGCACAACTCACCGGTGGTCCCTGCTCCTTGCGCAGGGACCGCCACTCGTACGACTTCCAGGCCCCGTGCTGCCGGCCGAGGTCGACGCGGATCGTCCAGGGGCGGCCGGGCAGGCCGTCCCCGGACGCCTTGACGCACGCCTCCTGCACGGTCCAGATACGGGCGAACTCCCACTCCCGGTCGGCAGCGGGCAGGGCGCTCAGGCGCGCCGCGGTCGCCTCGGTGCAGCAGCGGCGGAGCATCCCCGGGCCGACCGCCCGCGGTTCCTGCACGTCCACGCCGACGGCGTGCCCGGCCCCGACGACCGCGGCCGCCCACTCGCCGTCGTGCGAGTAGTTGATGCCGAGGTCGGGCCGGTCGGGCAGATACGGCTTCCCGCCCGCGCGGACGTCGATCCCGGCCCGCGCCGCGCGGGCGCCGGCCGTCTCCGCGAGCGCGAGCCGCAGCAGCGTGCGGGCGCCGAGCGACTGCCGGGCCCGCCACGGCGGCAGTCCGGCGATCGCGGACCGGTCGGCCGCCGTGCAGCGCCCCGCGTGCGGGAGCAGCGCGTCGATGCGGGCCACGGCCAGCGTGACGCCGTCGGCGACGGGGACCAGGCCCGGCGTCCTCACCGGGTCGCCTTGAGGACGTCCGCGGCGTGGTCGGCGACCCCGGCGAGCATGGCTCCCGTCGCGCCGCCGGCGATGCTCCACGCCGCCGCCTCGGTGTGCAGATGGGCGATGCCGTCGTCGCCGAAGGCCGCCGCGCCCTGGAGCTGGACGCACTCGCCGACCACGTACTGCAGGCTCTCGGCCACGGCCGCCTTGGCGATCATGCCGTCCACCGCCGTGGGCTGCTCGTCCGGTCCGCCCCGGATCGTCTCGCACAGCGCGTCCATCCGGCGCAGTTCCACCAGGCACGTGGCGAAGCGGGCCCGGACGGCGTCGTTGTCCCAGGCCGTCCTGCCGTGCAGCGGGTGCTCGGCGAGCCGCTCGCGGGTCCGGTCGAGCACCCGCCGGCAGATCGCCCGGGCCCACAGCGCGGACGCCAGGCGCTCGGTGCCGATGTGCCGGGCGAAGCTCGGCAGGGCCCGGCCGGGCCGGCCGACGACGTGGTCGCGGCCGACGGTGACGTCGTCGAAGCGCAGGTTCCCGACGCCGGAGCCGAGGAACAGCCGGGTGGAGGTGGCCTCCACGGTGACGCCGGGGGCGTC
Organism: Streptomyces sp. NPDC004327; assembly: GCF_042873935.1. Classification (NCBI taxonomy): domain Bacteria; kingdom Bacillati; phylum Actinomycetota; class Actinomycetes; order Kitasatosporales; family Streptomycetaceae; genus Streptomyces; species Streptomyces sp. NPDC004327. The sequence goes on from NZ_JBIAME010000001.1 coordinate 22,145, forward strand.
GGTCGGCACCAGCACCCAGACGAAGCTGGTGAAGTGCCGGGCCGGCCGGTGCCGGGCGAGGACCAGGGCGTGGCCGGCGGTGGTCGCGTCGGTGATCCACCGCTTGCCGCCGTTGACCACCACCCGGTCCTCGCCGAGTTCGGCCACGGTCGTGGCCTCCATCAGGTCCGAGCCGCCCGCGCCCAGGTCGGTGGCGGCGAGCGCCACCCGGCCTTCGCCGTCGAGCACCGACTCGTACACCGAACGCACGAGGTCGCTGCCGAGCCCCTCGGCCAGGATCGGCAGGGCCGTGGCGAGCTGCACGCAGGCCGACAGGACCGTGCCGGTCGGATGGCGCGCGTCCAGCTCGGTGAGCAGCACCTCCAGGGCCCACGGATCCGCGGTCCCACCCCGCGCCGGCGGCTGCCCCGCGCCCGACGGGCTCAGCGCGCGCAGCACGCCGGCCCGTCCCAGCTCCCGCCAGAGCGTGGCGGTGTCGCCGGGCACGGCGACCCGGTCGAGCGCCGAGGCGATCGCCGGGCGCAGCCCGGTGCCGCCGGTGAGGGCGGTGGCCTCAGACAAGGCGCACCTCCGCGTCGAGCAGCGACAGCGAGCCGTTGGCGCGGTAGAGCCGGTCGTTGCTGTAGTTCAGCGAGGCGCTGCGCAGGTCACGGAAGGTCCGCTCCAGGAACAGCGGCGAGTTGCGCAGGTAGCCGTGCTGGATGCCGACCAGTTCCACGAGCTCGTCGACCGCGCCGAAGCAGCGCTCCGCCGCCTCGGTCTTCAGGGTGTTGAGCAGCAGCTGCACCGGCGTCTGCGACAGGTCCTCGGTCCGCTCCAGGACGTCGAGCGTGTGGCGCAGCAGGCTGTGCACCGTGTCCAGGCTGCCGCGGACCTTGGCCAGCCGGCGCAGCAGCAGGTCGGAACGGGTGTCGTAGCGCTTGCGGCCCTGCGGGCTGCGGACGTGCCGGATGACCCGGGACAGGGCGCCCGCCGAGGCGCCGAGCCAGCACGCGGCCCAGCCCAGGTGGGCGTACGGGCCGAACAGGGCCGTGACCATCGACCGGAAGTCGCCCGACGGGCCCACCAGCTGGTGCTCGGGCACCGCGCCCACGAGCCGCATGGGCACGCTGGACGTGGCCCGCATGCCGAGCGGCTGCCAGTCGCCCCGTACCTCCACCTGGAGCTGGTCGCGGTGCGCGTAGACCAGCGACACCTGGTTCGGCGAGGTGGCCCCGGGGGCGAGCGCGGTGATGAGGAAGGCGTCGGCGTGGATGCCCCCGGTGACGATCGGCGCGTTGCGGTCGATGTGCACGAGCCCGTCGCCGGCCTCGGTGGTGGACTCGGCGGCCAGCAGGCTGCCGCCGGTCCCGGCCTCGGTGGTGACCGACGCCAGGTACGACTCGCCCCGGCCGATCGCCGGCAGCAGCTCCGCGCGCAGCTCGGGCGAGGCGTAGCGGACCAGGGTGGCGACCTGCTGGCAGTGCATCGCGAAGATCACCCCGACCGACAGGTCCTCGCGGGCCAGCCGCAGGGCCACGTCGACCATGGAGGCCGCGGTGCCGCCGAGACCGCCGTACTCGGCCGGCACGAGCAGACCGAGCAGGCCGTGCGTGCGCAGCGCGTCGAGCGCGGCCACCGGGAAGCCGGCGTTCTCGTCGGACTCGGCCGCCTCCTTCGCGACCACGTCGAGCACGTCGGACAGCCGGCGCGGCTCCTCGCTGAGTAGCGTCATGACCGAGCGGCTCCCTCGGCGCCGTTCAGGTCGGAGATCGCCTGCCACAGGTTGCCCGCCGTCGCGAACGTGGTCTCGGTGAGCAGCTCGTCGGGCAGCTGGACACCGAAGGTGTCCTCGATGGCGAAGAGCAGCTCGATCTCCTGCATCGAGTCGAGACCGAGCTCACGCAGCCGGGACTCGGCGGTGAGCTCCTGCTCGCCCGCGTACTTGAGGAACGGGCGGAGCATTCCCTCGAACTCCGGGTTCATATCCGGGTCACTTCCTTCCGGTCGGACGTCGGGTCCGTCTACGGGGCCGACTTCGGGGGTCAGTTGGACGGCTGGCGCTGCAGCGTGAGGCGGGACTCCTGGACGATCCGGCCGCCGTCGACGACGACCTCGACCGGAGCCGGGTGCCCGAGGAAGGCGAGCAGGCTCGCGGAGAGCCCGTACGCGCCGACGTTCGGCACCCGCACCACGTCGCCGGGCCTGACGTCGGCCACCTCGGCGGCGCGCGCCCAGGTGTCGAGCGGGGTGCACAGCGGCCCGGTGACCATGGCGTCGGCCAGCGGCTCGCCGCCGGGCTCGCCGTGCAGCACGGCGGGCGCGATCTGCGGCAGCCGGCGCAGCCCGGACATGCCGCCCAGGTGGTTGATGCCGGACTCCAGGACGAGCACCCGCCGGCCGTGCGAGCGCTTGACGTCCAGGACCCGGGTGAAGAGCGTGCCGCAGGTCGCGACGAGGTGACGGCCGGACTCGAAGGCGACCGCCGGCCGGCCCTCGCGCCACCCGGGGAAGCCGTCGTCGAGCAGCTCGGCGAGCCGCCCGGCCAGCGTGGGGTACGAGGCGAGCTCGCCCTCGCGGGCGTACGGCGCCGCGAACCCGCCGCCCAGGTCGAGGAGTTCGACCTCGATGCCGAGCACGTCGGCGAGCGTGCGGGCGGTGGCGGCCGACTGGGTGAACTGCGCCATGAGCGCGTCCTCGTCGGGGACGTTCGTGCCCATGTAGAGGTGGAAGCCGACGAGCCGGGCCATCGGCCGGGAGCGGAAGCGCTCCGGCTCGGCCAGGATCCACTCCGCGTCCGCGCCGAACGGCGAGGCCACACCGGTCATGGTGAGGCCCTGTCCGGGCGCGGGCGTGGAGTCGTTGACCCGCAGCACGGCGCGCACCGGCGCGTCCAGGCGGCGGGCCGTCTCGTCCAGCTGGTCCAGGCCGTGCGGCGAGTCCACCGAGAACTCGGTGACGCCCGCCTTGACCGCGTCCTCGACGGCGCGGTCCTGCTTGCCCGGGCCGGTGTAGAGCAGCTTCCCGGCCGGCACGCCGGCGTCGAGGGCTGCCTGGAGCTCGCCGGGCGAGCAGACCTCGGCCCGGCAGCCCGCCGTGTGCAGCGCGGAGACGATCGCCGGGTGCGGGTTCGCCTTCAGCGAGTAGTACACCTCGCTGGGCTCGGGCAGGGCCGCGCGCAGCCGGGCGTGGGAGCGCCGGACCTCGTCGAGGTCGTAGTGGTAGCTCGGGGTCGCCATGGCCCCGGCCGTGATGTCGTCGGGCAGGTCAGACACGGGACTCCTCCAGGAGGCGGGCGAGCGCCGCCCGGTCGACCTTCCGGCTGGCCATGTACGGCAGTTCGGCGACGACGACGCACTTCTGGGGGACCTTGAAGTCCTCCAGCTCCGTGCGCAGCCCGGTCAGCACGTCATGTGCCTTGAGCTCGGTCACCGCGAACAGGACGGCACCGTCGCGCCCCTCGGCCGGCGGCAGCACGGCGGCGGCCTCGACGTCGGGCAGCCGGTGGGCGGCGGCCTCGACCTCGGTGACGCTCACCCGGAAGCCGCGCTCCTTGTACAGGTCGTCGCGACGGCCGCTGAAGTACAGGAAGCCGTCCTCGTCGAGCCGTCCGTAGTCTCCGGTGTGCAGCTGCGGCAGCAGGCCCTCGACCCGGGGGAACCGCTGCGCGGTGACCTCGGGACGGCGCCAGTAGCCGGCCATCACGTGCGGTCCGCGGATCACGATCTCGCCGTCCTTGCCGGCGGGCAGCCGCTGTCCGGTCTCGTCCACGACGAAGATCTCGGTGCCGGGCAGGGCGCGGCCGCTGGCGCCGGGGCGCTCCAGGTCGCCGTCCGGCGGCATGATCGCGGCCCGCTTGCACTCCGTCAGGCCGTACATCAGCTGGATCCTGAGGCCCGGGATCTTCGAGCGGAGCGTGTTCGGGATGTCCTCGGGCATCGCGGCGCCCGTGTTGGTCATCAGCCGGATCCGCGGCGGCTGGGCCTGCGGGCGGCGCAGCAGCCGGGCCAGCGTGCCGGCGAGCGAGGGCACGGCCGGCAGCACGGTCGCGCCGGTGGCGTGCAGGTGCCGCAGCAGCGTCGTCCCGGCCTCGGCGGCGGACGCCAGGTGGAGCCGGGCGCCGGCGAGCGTGGTGAGGAAGAGCTGGTAGAGGCCGTAGTCGAAGGAGGGCGGGAGCGGACAGAACACCACGTCGTCCGCGCGGTAGCCGAGGACCTGCTGGATCGCGCGGGCGGCGAAGACCACCTGGCCGTGCGTCGAGACGATGGCCTTGGGCCGGCCGGTGCTGCCCGAGGTGTAGATGAGGCAGACCGGGTCCACGGCGATCGGACCGTCCGCCGTGAACTCCGCGTCGCCCGCGGCCACGGCCGCGTGGACGTCGGCGAGCACGGCGGTCCTGATCCCGCGCTCCTCGGCGAGCCGCCGGCTCCCGGCGTCCTCGCTGATCAGCAGGGCGGGTTCGGCGTCGCCGAGGAGGTGTTCCATCAGGCCCGCCGGGGCCCCCTCCGCGGTGACGACGAACATCGCGCCGAGCCGGGAGCAGCCGTAGACCAGGGCCGGCCCGTGGACGTCCGCCGGGAGGCAGATCAGGACGCGGTCGCCGCGCCGGACGCCGAGGTCCGCCAGCCAGGCCGCGACGCGACGGCTGGCGGTGCGCAGCCAGTCGTACGTCATCACGGTGTCGCCGCAGCTCACGGCGGGGGAGTCGGGGTGCTCCAGGGCGGTGGTGTCGAGCAGTTCATGCAGCAGGGTGGGTGCGGTCACGATGCTTCCTCCACGGCGGGCGTGGCCGAGAACAGCCGGCACAGCGTGTCGACGGTGTCGAAGCTGTCCTCGCGCAGGGCCTCGGGGTCGATCGTCGTGCCGAGGCGGCTCTCGACCCGCTCGATGACGTCGACGAGCCGGAACGAGTTGAACTGGGGCAGGTCGCGCAGCGGCGCGCCGGACGGCAGGCCCGCCACGTCGGCGCCGAGGACCGCGGTCAGCTCCTCGACGACGACGGCGCGCGGATCCGACGGCGCCTGCGGTACGGCCGGCCGGCGGGCGGTCTCCACGTCGTCGCGGAGCAGCCGGTCCAGCTGGTCGATCACCGAGGCCGGTACGGCGCCGCCGCGCCGGGCCCGGCGGGCGGCCACGTAGGTGTGCGCGGCGTAGCGCCGCCAGGCCTGCGCCCGGGCCTCGGCCGCGTCCGCGGACACGCCCGGGACGGTGCCGAGCCAGGCCGCGTGCAGGGTACGGGCCCTGCCGAGCACCCACACGTCCAGGACCAGCGCGTCGAGCGCGTCGGGGTCGCCGACCGCCTCGCGCATCGCCGTCACATAGGCGTCGATCCGCGGTCCGGCCGCGGACATCGCGGTGGCGTTGGCGGTCAGCACCGCCGCGGCGTCGAGCTGCGGCGGGGCCGTGGCCTCCAGTGCGAGGGCGGTGCCCTTCGTGGCGAGGACGGCGTCGAGGTCCGCGGCGGGAAGCTGCCACACACCGGGCCGGGCACTGCCCCACGGGGTGTCGTTGTGGTAGGCGTCGATCACCAGGACCGTGCCGTCGCCGGCGTCGCCGGCGTCACCGTGGTCGTCCGCCGTGAGCAGGAAGCTGTGCTCCATGTGGTCGTGCCCCGCGTAGGGCACCCACGGCATCGTGTAGGCGTCGCCGATCACGTACAGCACCGCGTTGTCACGCAGCAGTTCGCGCAGCCGCGGACCGTCGACGCCGTCCCAGCGGGCGGTCGTCCGCAGGCCGAGCAGTTCCTCGGCCTCGGCCAGCCGGCGCTCGGGGCCGGCGGCCGGGGTGGGCAGCCCGCTCGGAGTCCGCGTGGTCGCGAAGCCGGCCGGCGCGCCGAGCGCCAGATGGGCGCCGGCGCCGTGGGCGTCGTCGGCGAGCACGGCGAGATTGGCCTGCAGACAGTCCAGCGCGTCCGCCCGGACGGACGCCAGCGCCGGTGACCACCGCGCGGACGACGCCTCGACGGGCGTGTCAGCGGTCATCGGGCCCGCTCCTGAAGGAGCTCGTCCGGCACCCGGCGCAACCCGTCCGTCGCGCGGCGCAGTTGCTCCTCGTCGTGGCCGCCGTCCTCGATCGTGCCGTCGAGCAGCTGCCCGTAGGCGGCGAGGTCGAGCAGCCCGTGGCCGCTCACCACCACGAGCACACCGCGGCCCGGCGCCCGCTGCTCGTCGCGCCCGGTGACGACGTCGAGGGCGGCGGCGAGCGCGTGCCCCGACTCCGGGGCCGGCAGGATCATCTCGGTCAGCGCGAACTGCCGGTTGGCCTCGAGCGCGGCGCGCTGGCCCACCGCCACGGCGGCCACCTGGTCGCGGTGGCGCATCGCCGAGATCACCTTGGCCGCGCCGTGGAAGCGCAGGCCCGCGGAGTGCGCGGGCGGGATCGCGTAGCTGCTGCCGATGGTGTACATCGCCTCCATCGGACCGGTGCCCGTCGCGTCGGTGACGTCGTACGCGAAGACGCCGCGGCTCAGCTTCGGCGTGGCGCTGGACTCGGCCGCGAGGAGCGTCGGGACCTCGGTGCCCTCGTCGGTGTGCCGGCTGAAGAACGGCAGCGCGATGCCGCCGAAGTTGGAGCCCGCGCCGACGCAGCCGACGACGGTGTCGACCTCGGCCCGCTCCTCCTGCAGCTGGTCGATGGCCTCCAGGCCGATGACCGACTGGTGCAGGATGCTGTAGGTCTCGCCGCTGCCGATGCAGAAGGCGCGCTTGACGCCGTCCCGCTCGCCCTCCTTGGCGTACTCGACCGCCTCGCCGATGGCCAGGGCCAGGGCGTTGGTGGAGCCGGTGTCGCCGCGCCGGCCGAGTTCGGTGGCCTGGCTGGGGCTGGCGTGCAGCTCCGCGCCCAGCAGGCGCATCAGCGTCCCGCGGTACGGCTTGTCGTGCAGGCTGCGGCCGACCATGAACACCGTGCACTTCAGGCCGAACGCGGCGCACGCCGCGGCCATCGCGGTGCCCCACTGGCCCGCGCCGGTGCCGGTCACCAGCTCCTCGACGCCGGCCCGCTTGTAGTAGTACGCCTGCGCCAGTGCGGTGTTGAACTTGTGGCTGCCGGAGAGGTTCCCGCCCTCGTACTTCACGTAGAGCGGGGCCTTGGCGCCGACGGCCTGCTCCAGGCGGCGGGCGCGCCACAGCGGCGTGGGGCGGAACTTGCGGTAGTGGTCGGCGACCTCGTCGGGGATGTCCCACCACTCGCGGCCGGAGATGCTCTGCCGGACCAGCTCCAGCGGAAGGTGGGCGGTGACCGGCCCGTTCGCCGCCGGCGGGGTGATGTCCGGCGGCAGCTGGTAGCCGAGGTGCGGCAGTACGCTGCGCCAGCGGGTCGGGGGCTTCGTCACTGGTTCATCTCCGTTGCGCGCTCGATGACGGCGACGAGGTCGGCGACCGTGTGGAAGGTGTGACCGACGAAGAGGTCGTCCGGCAGGGTCACGTCGAGTTCGTCCTCGAGGCGGATGAGCATGCCGAGGAAGCCCAGCGAATTGACCTTCAGGATCTCGCCGTTGAGCGGTTCGTCGTCGGCGAGCGCGTCGGGACCGACGGACAGCCGGGCCTCCGCGATCAGGATCTCCTTGACGACCCGGTTGATCTCGCTCCGGGTCGCCTCCGTGGCCTCGCTCACGCCTCCTCCTCTCCGGCGCCGCGCAGCGTGCCGTTGCCTTCGACGACCCAGCTGTAGGTCATCAGGGCGGCCAGGTTCACCGGGCCCCGCACGTGCAACCGGGCCGTGCTGATGGACAGTTCGGGACCCAGGCGCATGGTCGGGCCGTCGTGCAGGCGCAGTGAGCCGTTCACCACCAGCGCGGCCGCGTCCACGGTGCGCAGGAAGCGGTCGACGACCTCGCCGTCGGCGGCGACCACGCCCTCGGTGTGCTTCGAGCCATACCGCTGGATGTGCGCGACCGCCTCGTCCAGGCCGTCGACGGCGCGGACGCCCAGGGTGCGGTCCAGGAACTCGCGGCCGTTGTCCATGTCGGACAGCGGCTCCACCGTCACGCCGGCTCCGGCGCCGGCCGGCGTCTCCTCGGCGAGGCCGGGGCCGACCCGCAGGGCGTAGGCGTGGCTGCTCTCCCCGCCGAGCGAGACGAGCCGGCGCACCAGCTCGCCCGCGACGTCGGAGTGGGCGAGCACCATCTCCAGGGTGTTGCACGCGGTGGGCTCGGCCAGCTTGCTGTCGAGCACGACACGGGCGGCGAGATCGACGTCCGCGCTGCTGTCGACGTACAGGTGGTTGACGCCGCCACCGCTGGCGATCACCGGAATGGTGGAGGTGCTCTGGCAGTAGTCGACCAGGGCGGCGCTGCCGCGCGGCAGCAGGGCGTCGATCGCGTCGGGCCGCTTGAGCAGCTCGCGCACCAGCTTGCGGTCCGGGTCGGTGATGATCTGGACCATGTCCGTCGGCAGCCCGGCGGCGTCGAGCGCGTGGGCGACCACGGTGCGCAGCGCGCCGGCGGTGTGCGCGATCTCCGAACCACCCCTGAGCAGCACGCAGTTGCCGGTGGCCACCGGCAGCAGGGCGCCTTCGACGGTGACCGTGGGCCGGGCCTCGTAGATCATCAGGATCAGGCCGAGCGGCTTGGGGATGCGGCGCACGGCCATCACTCCGGCCGCGGTGTGCGCCTCGCTCGTCGAGGTGACCTCGGGCAGCTCCGCGGCGACCCGCTCGGTCAGCCCCACGAGGTAGTCGAGCTGGGGCGTGCCCATGGCGAGCCGGTCGATCAGCGTCTCGGACAGTCCGCGTGCGCGGGCCGCCGCGATGTCCTCGGCGTTGGCGGCGAGCACCGCGTCCCAGTGGGTGTGGAGGGAGGCGGCGAGTTCCTTGCAGTACGACAGATAGTTGGCCTCGCCGGGCGGCGGGGCTGCGAGCCGGGCCGCCTTGGCGGCCGTGAGCATCTCATCGAGCATGGGTCACCTACCACATGAACTGGCCGCCGTCCACGACGAGTTTTTGACCCGTCATGTAGGCAGAGCCAGGGCCGACAAGGAATTCGAGGGCGTCCGCGATGTCGTCCACCGTGCCGATCCGCTGCCGCGGAATCTCCGCGACCACGGCGGCGCGGGACGCGTCGTCGTCCAACCGGAAACGGGTGACCAGCTCTTCGGTCTCGGTCATCCCGGGGATCAGGCAGTTCACCCTGATGCGGGGGGCCAGCTCCAGGGCCAGACACTTGGTCAGCTGGAGCAGACCCGCCTTGCTCGCACAGTAGTTGGCGCCGTTGAGGCGGGGGCGGATGCCGGTGGTGGCGCCGATGTTGATGATCGAGCCCTCCTGGCCGGACTCCACCATCGCCGGCGCGAGGGCGCGGGTCAGGTAGAAGACGCCGGACAGGTTGGTGTCGACGACGCTCCGCCACTCGTCGACGCTCATCTCCAGGAACGGGCGGTCGATGTTGAGCCCCGCGTTGTTCACCAGGACCCGCGGGGTCCCGTGGGCCGCGGCGATCGTGCCGGCCGCCGCGGCCACGGAGTCCGGGTCCGCCAGATCGGCGCGCAGGACGTGGATGCCGGAGCCGGGGTCCGCGACCTCGCGGGCGGCCGCCTCGTCGGAGCGGTAGAGGGCGACGACACGGTGGCCGAGCTTGTGCAGCCGGCGGGTGAAGGCGAGGCCGATGCCCCGCGTACCGCCGCTGACCACCGCGAGCGGGGCGGTCACCTGGCCGTCTCCTCGTCGGTCAGGTCGAGGAACTTGCCGATGGGCTCGGTGAGTTCGGTGACGTGCTCGGCGTCGAAGACACCGAAGTGGGTGGCCGACATGGTCGCCGTGCGCAGGTCGGGGGCCAGCTCCCGCCAGCGCTCGGTGGCCGCCTCGCGCGGGCCCATCCGGTCGCCGGTGCACATCGTCAGGAGCACCCGGCCCTCGTACGGGGTCGTCGTCTCGTACTCCGTCAGGGCCTCGACCTGCCGGCGGAAGGTCTTCAGGACCCGCGCCCTGGTGGCCTCGTCCGCGTGCGGACCGAGCTGGCGCACGATGTTGTCCTCGATGTCGCCGTCGGCGTCCGGGGTGGACTCGCGCAGCAGCGGGGAGGTGTCGATCAGGACGAGGTCGGGGCGGTGCCCGCGCTCGGCGAGCCGGGTCGACAGCTCCCAGCCGATGGTGCCGCCCATGGACCAGCCGACGACCAGATCGGGCGTCAGGCCCGCCTCGTCGAGGGTGGCGAGCACCGAGTCCGCCATCTGCGGCACCGTGGTCTCCGGCTCCTCGCCGGCCACCATGCCCAGGGTGCGCACGCCGTACACGTTGTACCGGCCGCCGAGGTAGCCGGCCAGCCGCAGGTACGGCTGCAGGCCGCCGCCGGCGCCGGGCAGCACGACACAGGTCGGCCGGTTCTTGCGCCGCACCAGGATCACCAGCCGGCTGGACGCGGGGGAAGCGCTGGTCATGACGTGGACTCCTCTTCGCCGTACTCGCGGACGAGTCCGGCCAGTGCGGCGATCGTGGGCAGACGGAAGAAGTCGACGATCGGCACGGCGGCGCCGAACCGCTCCTCCACCAGGGCGAGCGCGGAGAGGATGTTCAGCGAGTGCGCCCCGTAGTCGAGCAGGGTGCGGTCGCGCACGATGCCGGAGGCACCGAGGACCTCCTCCCAGACCGCGGCCAGACCCCGCTCCAGCTCGTCGGCGTACTCCGCGGGCGCCGGGCCCGCGGCGTCCTGGCGCTCCGCGATCAGCCGGTCGGCACGGGCGAGCAGCGCGTCCCGGTCGGTCTTGCCGGTGCCGGTCGTCGGCACGGTGTCGACGGTCAGGACCTGCGCGGGCACCATGTACGACGGCAGGGCCTCGGCGAGGTGACGGCGGACGCGCTCGCCGTCCACGGTGGCGTCGCCCTCGGGCACCACGAAGAGCAGCAGCTCCCGGTCGGCGCCGGAGCCGCGGACGGCCACGACCGCCTGGCGGACCTCGGGCAGGTCGGTGGCGGCGATCTCGATCTCGCCGAGCTCGACGCGGTAGCCGCGGATCTTGACCTGGGTGTCGCCGCGGCCGAGGAAGACGAGCTGCCCGAGCTGGTCGCGCAGCACCCGGTCGCCGGTGCGGTACATGGACCCGGTGCCGGCGAAGCGGTCCTCGACGAAGCTCGCCGCCGTGCGCTCCGGGTCGTTGATGTACCCCTCGGCCGGGCACGCGCCGCCGAGGAACAGCTCGCCGGGCACACCCGCGGGCGCCAGGTGACCAGTGACATCGACCACGTAGGCGTGGACGCCGGCCAGCGGCAGTCCGATCGGCACGTGGCCCGCCCACCGCTCCTCGGCGCCGGACAGGCGCTGGGTGGTCACGGCGTGCGTCTCGGTCGGACCGTAGAGGTTGACCAGCTCGCAGTACGGGTGGTCGACGAAGAACGCGCGGATCTGCTCGTCCACCAGGAGCTGCTCGCCCGAGACGCACACGTACCGCAGCGCCGGGAAGCGGGTCCCGCGGGACCGGGCGGCCTGGACGAACGGGCGCAGCGCGGCGACCGGCAGGTAGACGTGCGTGACCTCGGCGTCGACGACGTGCCGCACCAGGCCGGGGAAGTCCCGGCGGTCGACCGGCTCGCGCGACACGACGGTGCCGCCGGCGGCGAGCGTGGGGACGATCTCCTGGAACGAGACGTCGAAGCCCAGCGGCGCGTACTGCAGGAAGCGGGTGTCCCGGTCCATGCCGAGCGCGGCGATCTGCCAGCCGGAGAGGTTGAGCAGCGGGCCCTGGCCCATGAGGACGCCCTTGGGGCGGCCGGTGGATCCGGAGGTGAACATGACGTACGCGGGCGCGGCGGCCTCGGTGAGCGCGGGCAACGGCGCGCCGTCGGCCCGCAGTTCGTCCAGGGTCACCCGGCGCACGCCGGGGAGGTCGACCTCGGCGCCGACGGTGACGTGGATGCCCGCCGTCTTGGCCATGTAGCGCAGGCGCTCGGCCGGGAGGCTGAGGTCGAGCGGCAGGTAGGCCGCTCCGCAGCGCATGATCGCGAGGAGGGTGACGGTGGTGTCGGACAGGGTGTCCAGGCACATGCCGACCACGTCGCCGACGGCCACTCCGGCCTTGACCAGGCCCGCGGCCACGGCGTCGACGGACGCGGCGAGTTCGCCGTACGTGACGTCGCCGGCCTCGTCCGCGATGGCCACCGCCCCGGGCTGCCCGGCGGCGACGTCGGAGAGCCACGCGGTGAGCGTCCGCGCGGGCACGTCGGCCGGGTAGCCGTCGGTGCGGCGGCTGTCGACCGCGGAGGCGTCGGAGAACAGGTCGGCGAGCGTGCGCGATCCGTCCGTCACGGCCCGGCGCAGCGCCGAGCGCAGCGAGGTGAGCAGTCCGTCGGCGACGACGGGCGCGATGAGCTGGGTGTCGTATTCCAGCTCCAGCAGCCAGCGGCCGTCGACCGGGGTGGCGCCGAGCCACAGGTCGAACTTGGCGGTGCCGTTGCTGGGTTCGCCGACGCCGCGGATGACCCCGGAGCTGTCGCCGTCGAAGGTGTCCTGCATGGCGAGCATGCAGGCGAACAGCGGGTTGCGGTTGGTCGAGCGGTCCGGCTGCGCGTGGGCGACGAGCTGGTTGAACGGCACGTCGACGTTGGAGCGGCAGTAGTCGACCGCCTCGCGCACCACTTCGCCGGCGTGCCGGTCGAAGGGCAGGGTCCAGTCGACGTCGATCGCCACCGGCAGGGTGTTGACGAAGAAGCCGCACAGGTCGAAGGCGCCGACGGTACGGCGGGCCATGAACGGGCTGCCGATGAGCACGGTCTCGACCGCGGCGTGCCGGGCGACGACCGCGCTGTAGAGGGCGCTGAACAGGACGAACGGCGTCACGCTCAGCCGCTTGCAGGTCGCGGCGACGGCGTCGGACTCCTCCTGGCCGAGCAGCCACTCCAGGCGCGCGCCCTCGAAGTCGGTCTCGGCCGGCCGGTTCGGGCGCGGGAAGAGCACCTGCGCGGGGACCTCGCGCAGCCGCTCGGCCCACTGCCGGGCCCGCTCGACGGTCTTGTCCGCGGTGGTCACCGAGTTCTGCGCGCGCAGTTCCCGCAGGAACGCCCGCTCCCGGGTGGCGCGGAGCTCCGAGGTGCGCTCGGGCGTGAGCGAGCCGTCGAGCGCGGACTCCATGTCCCGCACGACCGGGCCGAGGGACACGCCGTCACCGATGATGTGGTGCATCACCAGCAGGATCGCCGCCTGGGAGCCGTCGGCGGCGCGCACGTAACCGGCCCGCCAGGGCGACTCCTCGGTGAGGGCGAACGCGGGGCGGCCGAGGCGCACCGCCCACTCGGTGATGGTCTGGTCGAAGCGGTCCGCCGGGGCCTCGACCAGCTCCAGCGGCAGCTGCGCGCGGGCCGGCGGTTCGGCGAACCGGGCCTGCGGCGCGGGGCGCAGCGCGAAGACCTGACGCATCGACGGCTGCACCGTGACCAGCGTGATCAGGGCCTCGGCCACGGCGTCGAAGCCGAAGGCCGGGTCGATGTCGAAGCGCATGACCTGGTTGTAGATCTCGGGGGTGGGCACGCGGTCGTTGACGACCAGCAGGCCCTTTTGCGAGTCGGTCAGCGGGAGCGGCTCGGGAGCGGCCGCGGAGACGGTGTCCGTGTCCGTCGGTGCGCTCACGCGTCGGCCTTCCCGTCCGCGTCGCCGCCGGCCGCGACATCGCGCAGCCAAGCCTTCAGGTCGCCGATGGTGCGGAGATCGGCCAGCCGGGTGGCGTCGATCTCGGCGTCGTCGTCGGCGGCCACCTCCACGGCGAGGCGGATGAGGGACAGCGACTCGAGGCCGGCGTCCTGGAGTGGGGTGCTGTCGTCGAACGCGAAGGTCGCGTACTTGGTGATGATGGCGTCGAAGTCGACAGACGTCTCCATCGATGCTCTCCAGTCATGTCAGAGGGATCGAGAATCGGCCGCACGCGTCGGGCGAGTGGCTGGAAAATGGCGATAGCCCAGAACTGTGAGCAGAGATGCCGCGAGGACCTGGGCAACAGCATCTGCCGAGGGTGTGTACTCCCGATGTATTCAGTATTCGCTGACGATTGTTCGCGCGTTGTATCCGCAGGTCAGCGCACAGGAACGGGAGTCGTAACGGCGCAGGTGAGCCGGCCTTCGCAAGGGACAAACCGTGACATGCCGCACACTTTGCGGCGAATGTCAGGCTTTCCCCTGTAATACTCCCGCAATACTCGTGCAATGTTTGATCAAAAATCACAGATGATCACAGCCATTGCGCAACGCGTGATCATGTTGGTACGGTCTCCCAACGATCGAAGACCAGTTCAGTTACGCAGAACGATCGCGAGCGACAGGGGGAGATTCGTTGCCGTCGCCGTTTGCCGAACATGAACACCTGGCCCGCCTGACTCCGGAAAAGATCATCGATGCGGCGGGTATCGAGATCGGCGGCTCCGGCCAAGAACGATCTCATGACACGGAACATATTCTTCCCGCTCTTCGGCAGTTGACCTCGGCCCTGCAGAGCGAAGCGCGGATCACTGTTTCGGGCGCCGCCGCCGTGGGTAAAGCCCTGACTGATCAATTGGTCACTCGTTCGCGTGTGAACGAGTTAATCCGGCGGAATCCAGAGATTGCGCAGCAGCAGATTCCCGGCCCTGTTTTCATTACCGGAATCTTCCGCAGCGGCACCACGCTGCTGCAGAATCTGATGGCCGAAATCCCTTCGGTCCGCGCGCCCCGTCTGTGGGAAATGCTGGCGCCCGCCGCCGCGGCGGCGGGAGGCCCCGAGCGTTCGGCGGCCGTCAAGGCGGCCGAGGAGTACGTCGCCGAGTACTACGAGAAGGCGCCGCTCTTCAAGGCGATCCATCCGCTGGACGCGCACCGGCCCGAGGAGTGCCACCGGCTCACCGGCGGCACCTTCCGCGCCGACATCTACGCCCTGCGCTACCGCGTCCCGAGCTATGTGGCCTGGCTGCGCGAGCAGGACATGCGCCCGAGCTACGCGTACCACCGCACCCTGCTCGGCTGCCTGCTGCGCGCCGAGCCGGCCGAGCACGTCGTGCTCAAGTGCCCCTCGCACATGTGGCACCTGAACACCCTGGCCCAGGTCTATCCGCAGGCCCGCATCGTCCGGCTGCACCGCGACCCCAAGGCGTGCCTGCCCTCGCTGTGCAGCCTGACGGGCGTCGTCAGGGGGGCCAGGTCCGGCGAGGTCGACAAGCGCGAGATCGGCGCGTACTGGGCCGGGCACGTCGGCCGCGCCCTGGCCGGAACCCGCCCCGCGGAGGCACTGGAGTCCGGACTCCCGGTCCTGGACCTCCGCTATTCGGACCTCGTCTCCGATCCGGTCGGAACGGTGGCGCGGGTGTGCCGGTTCGCCGGCATCGCGTGGTCGCCGGCCGCCGAGGACCGGGTCCGTGGATTCCTCGCCGGAAATCCCAAGGACAAGCACGGCAAGCACAGCTATTCGGCCGAGGAGTTCGGCCTGGATCCCCGTGAACTCGACGAGCGCTTCGCCGCATACCGTCGAGCCTTCGACCTCTGACCGCAGATTTCTGCAGGTGATGCGTGCGAGTGCACACCCGCGCGCATCGATCATCAGCCCCACACGCATGATCACTCAACGACGGAGGTATCAGACCGCATGTCCGAGTCGATGACCCATGAGCAGATGGCGCGCGCGGAAATCGCGGAGGTGAGCAAGCTCGCCGGGGAGAACCCGGTGAAGCTCGGAATTCTCACGCCCCTCACCGGTCCCGGTGACTCCGTCGCCGGTGTGATCGTTTCCCGCGGTGCCCGGATCGGTGCCGAATACATTCGCGAGCGGGGCGGAATTCTCGGCGGCCGCCAGATCGACTTCGTCCTGCGCAATGATCAGGCCACTGCCTACGACGAGGGAATGGCGCGGTCCTCCGTGGGCGAGCTCGCCAAACTCGCCCAGATCGACGAGGTGGCCGGCGTCTTCGGCCAGTGGCATCTGCGCACGTCGAAGTACGTCTCCGCACTCGCCGACAAGATCGGTATTCCGACGTTCATCGAGAACGGCCAGAGCGACGTCACGTCCTCCGGATACCGCTCCATATTCCGGCAGTACTTCTCCATCGCCGACCGCGTCCCGCTGATGATGGACTACGCCGCGAGCCTCGGATTCCGGCGCATCGCGCTGCTGGCCGCCGACACGGTCTTCGGCCTGACCACCGCCGACACCATCCAGGAATACGGCACGTCCGTCCACGGCATGGAATTCCTGCGCTTCGACTTCCCGCAGGAGACCACCACCGACCTGAGCGAGCAGCTCAAGGCGGTCAAGGAGTGGGAGCCGGACCTCATCATCAACGACGGTGTGATCCGCACCAACTACCTGATGATCAAGCAGGCGGCCGAGCTGGGCCTGCGGCCCCAGGTCCCCATGATGGTCACCTTCGGCTTCCCGACCCGCTCCCACGACTTCTGGCGCGAGGCGGGCGACGCCGGCGTCGGCATCATGTGGGCGGGCATTCAGTACCGGCCCACCTGGGACGGACTCACCGAGATCGGCCGCTGGTTCACCGAGCGCTACGAGGCGATGTACGGCGGCTACGCGCCGGACACCACGCTCAGCGCGTTCACCGACGTCACCATCCTGGCCCGCGCCATCGAGATCGCCGGGACCACCGAGTACGACGCCGTCATCGAGGCGCTGGAGTCCCACGAGTTCGACACCTGGCGCGGACCGCTGCGGTTCGAGCGCGGCGCCGAGCACTGGCACCACAACATGCCCCGCCTCCAGATGATGCAGTACCAGAAGGTCGGCCAGACCTTCGACGAGTCCGCGATCGTCTACCCGGACTCCCTTGCCAACGCGGAGTACGTGCCGGCCGACGAGCTCCGTTGATCGCTGCACCTGAACCAGAGGAACAGTTCATGACGGAGCGGAACACCGCACCGGCCTCCCGCACACCGGTACCCAGCGCGGCCGCGACGATGGTGGCGAGCCTGCAGGGCCACGGCGTCGACCGGGTCTTCTGCGTCGCGGGCGAGAGCTACCTGCCGATCCTCGACTCCCTGTACGCCACCCAGGGCCGCGAGGACGCCGTCGAGGTGGTCACCTCCCGGCACGAGGCGTCGGCCGGCTTCATGGCCCTGGCCGACGCCAGACTCACCGGGCGGGCGGGCATCTGTCTCGTCAGCCGCGGCCCCGGAGCGACGAACGCCAGCATCGCCGTGCACGCGGCCTGGCAGGAGGCCGCCCCGCTGATCCTGATCGTCGGCCAGGTCAAGCGGACCCGGCGCAGCGGCGAGGCGTTCCAGGAGCTCGACTGCGCCGGCTTCTTCGGCGGCTTCAGCAAGGCCACCTGGGTGCTCAACGACCCGGCGTCGGCCGCGGCGCTCGTCGCCCGCGCCTTCCGGGTCGCCGAGTCCGGCACCCCCGGACCGGTGATCATCGAGGTGCCCGAGGACGTCATCGGCCAGCCCGACCCGAACGGCATCCCCTCGCGCCGCACCCCGGTGTCCGAGACGGCGCCCTCGGCCGGGGACCTCGCCGCCGTGCTCGCCCTCCTCGCCACGGCCGAGCGCCCGCTGATCCTCGCGGGCGAGCAACTCGACACCGACGAGGCCCGGCTGCGCCTGCGTCAGGCCGCCGATCGGCACCGCATCCCGGTGGTGACCGCGAACAAGCAGCAGCACCTCTTCGACAACCGGCACCCGCGGTACGCCGGTCACCTGCACAACGCCACCCAGAAGCCGCAGCTGGCCGCCTTCCAGGAAGCCGACCTGGTCCTGGCCGTCGGCACCCGCCTGGACGACACCACCACCCGCGGCGGCGCCTTCCCCGGCGCGCCCGTGCCGGCCCAGCCGCTCGTCCACGTGCACGGCGACCCGGCCCGGCTCGGCGCCGGACGCCGGACGGAACTCGGCCTGGCGTGCTCGCCCGCCGCGTTCCTCGCCGCGCTCGCCGGCGCACCGGACGACGAGTCCGCCGGCCGGTCCGCCGCACGGGACGCCGCGCGCGAGGCGTGGAGCGAGCGCCTGCACCGCATCGAGACCGACAAGGCCGTCTGGCAGGGCCAGGACGCGCCCGACGGGATCGTGTTCGGCGACGTGGTCGCCGCCCTCGACACGTGCACCCAGGGCGAGGCGACCGTCGTGGTCGACTCCGGCACCTTCACCAGCTGGGTCTACCGCTACCTGCGCTTCACCGGCACCGGCCGGCTGCTCGGCGTCACGTCGAGCCCCATGGGCTTCGGCGTCCCCGCGGGCGTCGCCGCCGCGCTGCGCGCCCCCGGACACCCGGTGGTGGTCGTCGTCGGGGACGGCGGCTTCCTGATGAACGGCAGCGAACTGATCACCGCCGTCGAGGCGAACCTGCCGCTCGTGGTGATCGTCTCGGACAACAGCAGCTACGCCACCATCCGCCTCCACCAGGAGCGCGAGTTCCCCGGCCGGGCCATCGCGACGGACCTGCGCAACCCCGACTTCGCGCGGCTCGCCGAGGCGTACGGCGCGCTCGGCATCAGCGTCACCGACCCGGCCGCGGTCGAGGACGCCCTGATGACCGCGCTGAAGCACGACGGCCCGTCGCTGCTGCACGTCCGCACGAGCCTCGCCCACACCTCCCCGTACCGGCGCATCGACGTCGCGGCGGACGGGGGCGCCGAGCCCGGGGGTGCCCGTGGAAGCGTATGACTCGCTCCTCGACCTGGTGGGCGGCACCCCGCTGGTGCGGCTGAACCGGGTGGCGAAGGACGTGCCGGCGACCGTGCTGGCGAAGCTGGAGTACCTGAACCCGGGCGGCTCCAGCAAGGACCGCATCGCGCTCGGCATGATCGAGGCGGCCGAGGCGGACGGCACCCTGCGGCCCGGCGCGACGATCGTGGAGCCCACCTCGGGCAACACCGGCGTCGGTCTGGCCATGGTGGCCGCCCAGCGCGGCTACTCCGTGGTGTTCACCTGCCCCGACAAGGTGTCCCCGGAGAAGATCGACCTGCTGCGCGCGTACGGGGCCCGGGTGGTGGTCTGCCCGGCCACGGCGCCCTTCGACCACCCGGACTTCTACCGCAACAAGGCGCGAGCCCTGGCGGCGGAGATCCCCGGCGGGCTGCTGCTCGACCAGTACTCCCACGCGGCCAATCCGCGCACGCACTACGAGACCACCGGCCCCGAGGTCTGGAAGCAGACCGACGGCCGGGTGACCCACTTCGTCGCCGGCGTCGGCACCGGCGGCACCCTCTCCGGCACCGGGCGCTATCTCAAGGAGGTCTCCTCCGGAGGCGTCACGGTGGTCGGCGCCGACCCGGACGGCTCCATCTACACCTCGCCGGCGCTGCGGCCCTACCTCTTGGAGGGCGTGGGACAGCCGACGCTGCCCGCCTCCTACGACCCGGAGGTGGCGGACCGGCTGATCGCGGTCACCGACGCGGACGCCCTGGAGATGACCGGCCGGCTCGCCCGCGAGGAGGGCATGCTCGTCGGCGGCTCCGGCGGCATGGCCGTCGCCGCCGCCCTGCAGGTCGCGGCCGGACTCGGCCCCGGGGACGTCGTGGTGGTGCTCGTCCCCGACTCGGGCCGCGGCTACATCTCCAAGATCTTCAACGAGACCTGGATGGCCACCCGCGGCTTCGGCACCGACGACGGCGCGGGACCGGTGCTGGGCGAGGTGCTCGCGGGCGTCACCGCGCGCCCCGCGCTGCCCGCCGTCACCCCCGACGACACCCTGGCCACCGCCCTCGCCCTGATGGGCCGGCACCACCTGCCGGCCCTGCCGGTGACCCGGGCCACCGCGCCCGTCCGGCTCGCCGAGGTCACCGGCACGATCACCGCGCGGACGGTCACCGAGGCGCTCGCCGCGGACGTCCGCGCACTCGGGCGGCCGGTCGGCGAATTCGCCGAGCCGCCCCTGCCCCTCGCCGGCGCCGGACAGCCGGTCGCCCGGGCCCTGGCCCAGGCGGGCGGTGACGACACCGTCCTCGTTCTGCGCGACGGCCTGGTCGAGGGCATCGTCACCCGCGCGGACATCGCCGCCTTCCTCGCCGCCCCGGCCACCGAAGTCCCGGCCGCCGGCGCCCCGTCGCCGAACCGAGAGGACGCCGTCAGTGAGTGAGATCCTGGAGTACGTCGACCCCGTCGAGGGCTTCACCGGCTGGCTGGTGTACGACAGGACGTCGGCGCGGATGGCCGCCGGCGGCTGCCGGATGCAGCCCGGCCTCACCGCGCGGACGCTGTCCTCGCTGGCCGCGCGCATGACCCTGAAGCAGCGGGTGCTCGGCATCTCGGTGGACGGCGCCAAGTGCGGCGTCGACTACGACCCCGCCGCGCCCGGCGCCCCGGCGGCCATGGAACGCTTCCTGGCCTTCCTGCGCGAGCAGCTGATGACCAGGTTCAGCATGGGCTGCGACATGGGCACCCGCTTCGACGAACTCGACGCGGCCGCACGCCGGCTCGGCATCCCGTCCATCAAGTACGCCATCAAAAGCGCCCAGGGCCTGAGCGACGACGAGTTCTTCGCCCGCTTCCGGCTCCTGGACGCCCCGGCGGGCGCGCTGACCCTCGGCGAACGCCGGGCCGGGCACGCCGTCGGCCACGCCGCCCTCGCGGCCGCCCGCGCCGCCGGCCTCACCGGCCGGATCTCCGTCTCCCTCCAGGGATTCGGCAACCTCGGCCGGGCCGCCGCCTACACGCTCGCCGAGGAAGGCGCCGCCTTCGGCGCCGTCGCCGACCAGTTCGCCTGCGTCGCCGGCCCCGACGACACCGGCCTCGACATGAAGACGATGCTGGCCGCCCGTAACGGATCGCGCGTGACCGACACCGCCCCGGACGCGGCGGCACTGCCCGCCGACGCCGTCTTCACCCGGCCGTGCGACGTCCTCGTCCTCGCCGCGGCCGAGAACGCGATGACCCCGGAGCAGGCGGAGCGGCTGCCCGCGTCCGTCGTCGTGGTCGGCGCGAACAACGGCCTCAGCGAGCCGGTGGAACGCGCCCTGCACGCGCGCGGTGTGCTCGTCGTACCGGACTTCATCGGCGGCATCGGCGGATCGGCGTCCATGGAGGCGCTCTTCGGGCCGGAACGCATCGCCACGCCCCAGTACACCCTCGATCTGATCGCCGCGATGATGCACGATCTCACCGGACGGCTGATCAGCACCAGCAGGCTCGAGAACACGCTCGTACGCGAAGTCGCCGAACGACAGGCGATGCAGGAGACGGCAGCCGACGCCGTGGGCGGCACACGCGCCTACGGCAACAGCCCGCTGCTGGCCAGGGCGCTTTCCGTGGTCTGACACCCGTATGCCGTCCGGCCTCCCGCCGGACGACCCCACCCCCCTCGAAGACAGTCGCTATCTGGAGACGGAAATGTCCCTGTCAGCCCAGTCCCCGGCCATGTCGACCCTGCTCGAAGCCGCCATCGAGGCCGAGCCCGCCACGACCCCCTGCTCCCACGACCGGGGGCACATCACCGACTCCTTCCTCCTCGGTGACCGCTACGCCACCCCCGAGAGCCGCGCCATCTTCTGCGACACCTGTCGCCTCCAGCGCTGGCTCACCGTGGAGGCCCAG
Organism: Streptomyces sp. NPDC004327; assembly: GCF_042873935.1. NCBI lineage: Bacteria > Bacillati > Actinomycetota > Actinomycetes > Kitasatosporales > Streptomycetaceae > Streptomyces > Streptomyces sp. NPDC004327. The sequence goes on from NZ_JBIAME010000001.1 coordinate 43,544, forward strand.
CTCTCCCTCGCCCAGGCCGACCTCGGCATCATCCCCGCCTGGGCCGCCGAGCGCATCGCGGAAGCCGCCACCGTGGAGCGGGTCGACCCGCAGGAGGTCAAGAAGGCCACGCTGGAATCCGGCCACTCGCTCGTCGGCCTGCTGCGCGTCCTGGAACGCGCCTGCGACGGCGAGGCCGGCCAGTACATCCACTTCGGCACCACCACCCAGGACATCCAGGACACCGCGCAGTCCCTGGAACTGCGGGACGTCTTCGACGAGCTGGAGCGGCTCCTCGACGAGACGATCACGCACGTCGCGCGGCTCGCCGACCAGCACGCCGAGACCCTCGCCCTCGGCCGTACGCACGCACAGCCGGCCCTGCCCATCACCTTCGGCCTCAAGGCGGCCAGCTGGCTGGACGAACTGCTCCGGCACACCGAGCGGCTGCGCGAGGCACGCGAACGCGTCCTCGTCGCCCAGCTCTTCGGCGGCGCCGGCACGATGGCCGGCCTCGGCGAGCAGAGCCAGGAGCTCCTCGTCCGCTTCGCCGAACGCCTCGGCCTGCACGCCCCGCTGATCGGCTGGCACGTCGCCCGCGACCGGATCGTCGAGTACGCCTCCGTCCTCGCCATGGTCGCCGGCACCATGGGCCGCGCGGCCGACGAGATCCGCACCCTGTCCCGGCAGGAGTTCGGCGAGGTCTCCGAGGCCTGGAGCTTCGGCAAGGTCGGCAGCAGCACCATGCCGCACAAGCGCAACCCGGAGCGCTGCGAGCAGGTCGTCGTCATGGCGCGCCTCGCCGCCGCCCAGGTGTCCACGGCCCTCACCGCGATGATCGGCGACCACGAGCGCGACTCCCGCTCGCTGCGCCTGGAGTGGGCCTGCGTCCCCGACGTGGCCCACCACACCCTCGCCGCCTGCGAGATCTTCCGGCAGATCGTCAGCGGCCTCATCGTCCACGAGGACCGCATGCGGGAGAACGTCACCGCCGTCGCCCACCAGGTGACCACCGAGGCCCTCATGCTCACCCTGGCCCAGCGCCTCGGCAAGCAGGCCGCGCACCACGTGGTGTACGAGATCAGCCAGACCGCGCGCGAGGAGGGCGTGCCCTTCCGCGAGGTCCTGGAGCGGCACCCGAAGGTCGTGTCCGAGCTCGCCGACCTCGACCTCGACCATGTGCTCGACCCGGCCGAACACCTCGGGGCCTCCGTGGCGCTGACCCGTGACGTCACCCGCAAGGCCGCCGACTACCTCCAGGGCAGGGCCGGCGCGACGGTCCCCGCGCAGAAGGGCGTCGCGCACTCATGAGCCTCGCCACGGTGACGATGCCCGGACTGCCGGGCCCCCAGCTCATGGTCTTCCTGCTCCAGGTGTCCGTCCTGCTCACCCTCGCCCTGCTCCTCGGGCGCCTGGCCGGACGCTTCGGCATGCCCGTCGTCGTCGGCGAACTCCTCGTCGGCGTCCTCGTCGGCCCCTCCGTCCTCGGCAGCGCCTTCCCGGACCTCGCCAGGAGCTTCATCCCCGGCGGCCCGGAGCAGGCCGCGCTGCTCGACGGGGTCGGCCAGCTCGGGGTGATCCTCCTCGTCGGGATGACCGGCGGGCACCTGGACATGGCGATGATCAAACGGCACACCAAGTCCGTCACGATCACCGCCGTCGCGGGCCTGGTCCTGCCCTTCGGACTCGGCGTCGCGGCCGGCTACCTCGCGCCGGAGAGCCTGATGCCCGACAGCCTGGCGACGCACGGCGGACGCACCGTGTTCGCCCTGATGATCGGCGTGGCGCTGGCCGTGAGCGCCCTGCCGGTCATCGCCAAGACCCTCGCCGACATGAAGCTGCTGCACCGCAACACCAGCCAGCTCACCCTGGCCGCCGGCATGGTGGACGACGCCGCCGCGTGGTTCGCGCTCTCGGCGATCGTGGCCATGGGCACCGGCGGCAGCATGGCGGCCGCCCTCGGCAACTCCGCCCTGTCGCTGGTCCTGTTCACCGGCGGCGTCGCACTGGCCGTCAAGCTCCTGATCGCGCCCCTGCTCAAGCGGCTGCCGGCCCGCGACGCCGGCGCCGGCGGGACCACCGGCCGGAACTGCGCCATCCTGGTGATCCTCCTGCTCCTGGGCGCCGCGGCGGCCGTGTCGCTGCACCTGGAGGCGGTGTTCGGCGCCTTCGTCGTCGGCCTCGCCACCATCTCGCTGCTGCCCGCCGCCAGCCTCGCACCGCTGCGGACCATCGTCATGTCCGTGTTCGCCCCGCTGTACTTCGCCACCGCAGGCCTGCGCATCGACCTCACCGCGCTGGCCCGGCCCACCGTGCTGCTCGCCGGGCTCGCCGTCCTCGCGATCGCCATCGTCGGCAAGCTCGGCGGCGCGTACCTCGGGGCCCGGCTGAGCGGTGTCCCGCGCTGGGACGCCTTCGCCATCGGCGCCGGACTCAACGCGCGCGGCGTGGTGCAGATCATCGTCGCCAACGTGGGCCTGCGCAGCGGCATCCTCAGCCCCGCCGTCTACACCCTGCTCGTGCTGGTCGCCGTCGTCACCTCGATCATGGCCGCGCCCATGCTGCGGGCGGCGATGCGCCGCACCGTACCCACCGAGCTGGAACTGGGCCGGGAACGCGAACTGGCCGCCTGGCACATCGAGGACACGCCGCCGCTGCGCGAACGGGCGGAACCGCTCGCGGCCGGCCGCGCCGCCGAATGACCCGGAAAGACCACAAGGGCCCGGTCCGGGACAACGGACCGGGCCCCTTCGAGGAGCAGACGTGAACACTCTGAACGACACCGGCCGAACCCCCCGCCGCGTGGTGATCTCCGGCGGCGGCACCGGCATCGGCCTGGTGACGGCCGAGGACTTCGCCGCCGCCGGCGACCAGGTGATCATCATCGGCCGGCGCGAGGACGTCCTGCGCGACGCCGCCGCCGCGGTGAACAAGCGCTACGACACCGACCGGGTCGGCTGGATCAGGGCCGACCTGTCCCTCCCGGCCGACACCGCCGAGGCCGCCGCGCGGATCCGTGCCGACGGCCCCGTCGACGTCATCGTCACCAACGCCGGCGGGAACGTCGCCCCGGACGCCGGCGGCAGCCTGGAGCAGATCGCCGAGGGCTACCTGCGCAACTTCAAGGCCAACACGCTCACCGCCGTCCTGCTCACCGAGGCCCTGCTGCCCGCGATGCGCCGCCCCGGCGGCCGCATCGTCCACCTCTCCTCGATCGCCGCCGTACGCGGCCCCGGCTCCTACGGCGGATCCAAGGCCGCCCTGCACGCCCACGTCTACGAACTGGCCCAGCGCGTCGGCGCCGAGGGCATCACCGTCAACGCCGTGGCACCCGGCTACGTCGCCGACACCGAGTTCTTCGGGGAGCGCGCGACGCCCGCGTTCGTCGCCTCCCGGGTGGACGCCACCCTCACCAAGCAGGGCGGAACCCCGCAGGAGGTCTCCGCCGCCATCCGCTACCTGGCCTCGCCCGAGGCCGCGTACGTCACCGGCCAGATCCTGCACATCAACGGCGGGGCGATGCTCGGCCGATGACCCCCGCACCAGGCGACGATCCGACCCGCCCGTCCCGTTCCCCACGAAACCACTGAAGCACGCCACTGAAGGCAGAAGTCGATGAGTGCTCCAACCCCCCACAGCAGCACCCGCACCGACAACGGCACCACCGGACACCGCTTCCGGGTCCTCGGACCCTTCGAGGTGTACACCGACGGGGAATGGACGGGCATCGGCGCCGCGAAGCAGCGCACCCTCCTGACCCTGCTCGTACTCAACGGCAACCGGGTGGTCCCCTCCGAGCAGCTCATCTCCGAACTCTGGGGCAACAACCCACCCGGCAGCGCCAACCGGCTGCTCGCCGGATACGTGTGGCGGCTGCGGCGGCTGCTCGGCGACCCGCTCGGCGAACACCTCGTCACCCGGGCCCCGGGCTACCAGCTGGTCGTGTCGCCGGGCGCCGTCGACATCCACGAGTACGAGTGCCTGGTGCGCGCCGGCCGCCGCCAGATGGAGGCCCAGAGCCTCGACGCGGCGGTCGAGAGCTACACCGCCGCCCTCGAACTGTGGCGCGGCAGCCCCCTGCTCGACGTCCCGCTGACCCCGACGGTCATGGCGGAGACGGCCCGCCTGGAGGAGTCCCGGCTCTCCGTGGTGGAGGCCCGGCTCGGCGCCCAGGTCGGCCTCGGGCAGCACGAGGCCGTGCTGCCCGACCTCAAGCAGATCGTCTCCCAGTACCCGCTCCGCGAGCGCCTCCACGAGCACCTCATGCTCGCCCTCTACCGCACCGGCCAGCAGGCCGACTCCCTGGGCACCTACCACGACCTGCGCCATCTGCTCGTCAAGGAACTCGGCATCGAGCCCAGCAAACCGCTGCGGGACCTGCACCAGCGCATCCTCCAGGAGGACCCCTCGCTGCTGCTCCCGGACCGGCCGGAGCCCGGTCCCGCACTACGGGCCGAGGGCGCCGAACCGCCCCGGCTGCCCCCCGACCCCACCTTCCTCATCGGCCGCGACGACGAGCTCGCCACCCTGGTGCAGCGCCTGCGCGCCGGCGAGACGCTCTGCGCGGTGCACGGCTCGGGCGGCGTCGGCAAGACCGCGCTCGCCCTGCGCGCCGGGCACCTGGTCGCCGACCGCTTCCCCGACGGCCAGGTCTACCTCGACCTCGGCGGCAGCGCGCCCCGGCCGCCCGCGACCCCCCTCGACACGCTCCACCGGCTGCTGCGGGCCCTCGGCCTGCCGGCCCGGGAGATACCCGCGGACCTCGACGGCGCCGCGGCCCGCTGGCAGGCGCTCGCCGCGAGCCGCCGGATCCTCGTGCTCGTCGACGACGTCGTGGACGCCGACCAGGTACGGCCCCTGCTCCCGGGCGGCGGCACCTGCGCGGTCGTCGTCGTGGGCCGCCCGGCGCTCGCCGTCGCCGACGGCATGAACCAGATCTGGCTCGGCCGCCTCAGCATCGCCGACACCGGTGAACTGCTGCGCCGTTACGCCGGCCCGAACCGCGCCGGAAGCCGCGCGGCCCTGGCGGCCGTGGCCCGGATGTGCGAGTACCTGCCGCTCGCCCTGCGCATCGCCGCCGCCCGGCTCGCCCGGCGGCCCGACTGGTCCGTGGACGTCCTGGCGACCCGCCTGGCCGAACCCAAGGACCGCCTCGACCTGCTGACCTTCGACCGGTTCAGCATGCGCGCCAGCATCTGCGCCGGGGTGCGGCTGGTCCGCCGCATCGGCACACCGGCCGCCCTCGGCGCGCTGTGCGTGCTCAGCGAGCTGGACGTGCCCGTGGTCAGCGGCGACACCCTGTCCGGGCTCCTGGCGTCCAGGGCCGAGGCCGACACGGTCGCGGAGTCGCTCATCCACGCGGGGCTCATCGAGGCGCTGGACGGCGACCGCTACCGGATCCCGCAGCTGGTCCGGCTGTTCTGCCAGGACTGGCCGGAATCCGTCCTCGGCCCCTACCCGGCCGACTCCGGCAAGGACGTCCAGCGGCTGGTGGACCACTACACCGGCGTCCTGGTCGCGCAGACGAAACTCGCCGACCACCGCCCGATCCGCGAGAGCACCCTGGCCTGGTACCGCCAGGAGCTCGACCTGCTGCGGGTCCTGGCCGGCCAGGACCCGACCGGCCGCCTGCTCGGCCGGCTCACCGAACTGCGCGAGAAGCTGACCGGCAGCCCGGCCGCCGGCCTGGCCGAGTCCGTCCGCCGGTCGGCCTGAGCGGCCCCGGACACGGCCGTGCCCCTGCCGGAACACGCGGCAGGGGCACGGACACGTCACCGAGGGGTCAGCGCGCCGACACGCGCGCCATCCACTCCTCGACCTCGTGCGAACCGCGCGGCATCGCCGCGGACAGGTTCTCGTAACCGTCCTCGGTCACCAGCACGTCGTCCTCGATGCGCACGCCGATGCCGCGGAACTCCTCCGGCGCCAGCAGGTCGTCGGCCTTGAAGTACAGGCCCGGCTCGACCGTGAGGATCATGCCCGGCCTCAGCTCGCCGTCCATGTACTCCGAGCGCAGCAGCAGCTGGCAGTCGTGCACGTCCATGCCCAGGTGGTGCGAGGTGCCGTGGACCATCCAGCGGCGGTGCCAGCCGCCGCGCTCCGGGTCCAGGGTCTGCTCCAGGGTGACGCCCTCGGGCAGCAGCCCCCACTCGTGCAGCTTGCGCGCGATGACCTTGTTCGCGGCCGCGTGGATGTCGCTGAACCGGTTGCCCGGCTTCACCGCGTCCATGCCGGCCTGCTGCGCCTCGTGGACCGCGTCGTAGATCTTGCGCTGGACGTCGGTGAAGCGCCCGGACACCGGGAGGGTGCGGGTGATGTCGGCCGTGAACAGCGAGTCGACCTCGACGCCGGCGTCGACCAGGATCAGATCGCCCTCGCGGACCCGGCCGGTGTTCCGCGTCCAGTGGATGGTGTTGGCGTGGTCGCCGGACGCGCAGATCGACTCGTAGCCGACGCCGTTGCCCTCGTGCCGCGCGTACAGGCCGAAGACGCCCTCGACCCAGCGCTCGCCGCGGCCCTTGCGCACCGCCTCGGGCAGGGTGGTGATGATCGCCTCGAAGCCCTGGTGGGTGGCGGCGATCGCCTTGCGCATCTCGCCCACCTCCCACGCGTCCTTGACGATCCGCATCCCGGACAGGTGGCGGGCCAGCTCCTCGTCGGCCTCCTCCCGCTCCGGTGCCGTCAGGGCGGAGCCGGCCTGGGTGCGGGTGGCGTCCACCAGCTCGGCGAGCCCCGCGTCGGCCGACCGGACCACCCGCAGCCGGGCGGCGGCCTCGTCCTTGGCCAGGTCGTCGGCGAGCGAGTCGATGTGGCGGGCGGTCAGGCCGAGTTGCGACTCGACGTCCGCGAGGGTCTGGCGGGCGCCGACCCAGAACTCGCCGTAGCGCGAGTCGGCGTAGAACTCCTCGCTGTCCCGCGGGGCCGGCGGGCGGATGTACAGGACGGCCTCGTGACCGCCCTCGGGCCGGGGATCGAGGACCAGGACGCTGTCGGGCTCGGCCTGTGCGCCGAGCCCGGACAGGTGGGCGAAGGCCGTGTGCGGCCGGAAGGTGTAGTCGGTGTCGTTGCTGCGTACTTTCAGTCCACCGCCGGGGAGGACGAGCCGTTCACCGGGGAACCGCTCGGAGAGGGCCGCCCGGCGACGGGCCGCGGGGTCGGCGACCTCGTCACGGGGCGTGGGCGGGCGGTCGTCGGTGGCCCACCCGGAGGCGATGAACTCGCGGAACTCGGCGCTCGCGGGGATACCGCGGTGGCCGGCCTTGGGTTGATTCTCGCTCGGCATGCCCAACATCCTGTCAGGCCCGTCGACTTCACGAGCCCCTGACGATCAGATTGACGATCACAAAACCGTAGCGCTTCGCCGGAGCCCTACGCCTCGCGGCAGCGAACCATGAACGACCGCTCGAAGACGATGACGGTCTCGCCCGTCGACTTCGTGCCCGTCGTCTCCACCGTGATGATCCCCTGCCCCGGCCGGGACTTCGACAGCCGCTTGCCGAGGATCTCGCTCGTCGCGTAGAGCGTGTCGCCGACGAAGACCGGCTCCTTCAGCCGGACCCGGTCCCAGCCCAGGTTGGCCACCGCCCGCGCCGACAGCGCCTGCACGGTCATCCCGCCGATCAGGCACAGCGTGATGCCGCTGTTGACCAGCACCTTCCCGTACTCGGCGCCGGCGCCGTAGTGCTGGTCGAAGTGCAGCGGGTGCTGGTTCATCGTGAGCAGGGTCAGCCAGGTGTTGTCGGCCTCGGAGAGGGTGCGGCCCGGCCAGTGCCGGATCACCATGCCGGGCTCGAAGTCCTCGTAGTCCCCGCCGTGTTCCTCGACGTACTCGTTGTCCTTGACGCGGCGCAGGGTCATGCGGTGTCACTCCGGTGAGATGAGGGAAGGGCTTGCGGGGGCGGTGCGGCCGTCAGACGGCCACCATCACGTTGTCCGAGCTGCTGGTGTGCCCCCGGACGCTGACGATCCCGGCGGAACCGTCGCCGAAGAAGCGGCAGAACAGTCCGCCGGGCCGCCCGCCGAACAGCAGCGGGCCGAGCACCGGGGCGACCTCGGCCTCGTACGGCTCGTCCCGGTCGTCGGCGATCAGCGTGACCCGGGTGGTCCGCGGCTCCACGAAGTCCTGCACGATGCTCGTGCCGTCGGCGGCGGCCTCGCCGACCGCGGACTCCCAGACGGCCTGCTCGACCTCACGGCCGATGACCACCTGCTTGCCGCACTCGCCGAGCCCTGCCTTGAGCACGAGCCTCTCCCGGTTCTCCAGGACGAACGCGAGCAGGTCGACCCGCCGGCCCTCGCGCTCGGTCTTGCGGTCCGCGAGGATCCGCGTCCACGGCAGATACCGGTCGACGAGCGCGCGCTCGCCCTCGGTCATCCAGGGCCGTCCCTCCGAGAGCAGGCCCATGGTGAGCTTGCTGTGCAGGAAGGTCGACGTCTGGGTGCCCACCAGCACACAGCCGTGGTCCAGGGCGCCCTGGACGGGCGCGGTGTCGAGGCCCACCTCCAGCCAGTCCGGGATGGTGAAGTTCCGCAGCCCCATCCCGTAGCGCAGGTGCGGGGCGCAGTCCCAGGCCTCGTGCAGCTCCTCCGGCTCGAAGAAGCGCGTGGTCAGACCGTGATGGCCGGCGTACTCGGCCTCCATCTCGAAGTACCGCCGCTCCACGCCGTTCACCCGGGCGCTGCCGACGACGGCCACCCGCGGCGCCACCCCGAGCTCCGCGCCGAGCGCGCGGAACATCTCGGCGCGTGCGGCGAACGGGCTCGGCGAGTGGAACGGCGTCCGGCCGTTCTCGTCGGCGTGCAGCCTGCGCCACACCGCGAGCCGGCTCTGCGTCTCGACCACGCCGCCGAGCGCGCCGCTGACGTTGAACTCCAGGAACCGCGGCCCGTCCGGCCCGATGACCAGGTCCGGCCGGACCACACTGGTCGCGTACCGCTCCTCGGTGAACGGGTCGGCCAGCCACAGCCGGTCCTCGGTGCCGGGCATCCGGTAGGCCGCGAGCCGGCCGGCGGTGGTGGGCGCGGTCTCCAGGGCGGTACGGCGCAGCAGCTCGGTCAGCGCCGCGCCCACCCGGAACACCTCGGCGTAGGACGCGCGCGGGATCGCCATCGGAGCCGCGGGCAGCACCCGCTGGTACGGCCAGCCGGTGTCGCGCAGCTCGTGCCGCAGCATCCGGCGGATCGTCTCCGCCGGCGCGGCCGGCCGCAGCCGGTGCCGGCCGAACCACGGATGCCCGTGGCCCGCGCCGAGCTCCTCGACCCGGCCCGTGTCCCTACGCGTCTGCATCGGCCACTCCTTCGAACAGCGCCACCGCGGCGGCGGTGTCCTCGATGGCCATGCCGACGGTGCGCAGCACCGTCGTCCGGCCGGTCACATCGGCCGCGGCGCCCGCCAGGCCGCCCAGCTCGTACAGGTCGTCGGCCGTGAGCAGACAGCCGGCCAGCGCGGCCCGGATCTCGCCCGCGCCGTCAAGGGCCGCGGCCCTGTCCTCGACGATCGTCAACGCACCTGCGAGCAGCGCCGGTTCGATCTCGATCGCGTCCGGGTGCGTGCCGCCGATCACGTTCACATGCGCCCCGGCGGCCACCCAGTCCGCCTCCACCACCGGGGTGGCGTCGGCGGTCGAGGTGGCCGTGCAGATGATCGCCGCGTCGCGGACGGCGTCCTTCGCGGTGTCGCAGACCGTCACCCGCAGCGGCCCGGGCGCGGTGTCCCGTACCCGGTCGGCGAGCTTCTCGGCGCCGGCGCGGGTGCGCGAGTGGATCCGTACGGTACGGATCGGCCGTACCGCCGACACGGCCCGGATCAGCGCGTCCGCCTGCACGCCCGCGCCGATGACCGCCAGGTCCTCGGCGTCCTCGGCGGTGCAGCGGCGGGTCGCGAGGGCGGCGACGGCGCCGGTGCGCACGGCGGTGAGCTCGGCGCCGTCGAGCAGGGCGGTGATCCGCCCCGTCTCCAGATCGGTGAGCGCGACGATCCCGTGGATCAGCGGCAGCCCGCGGCCCGGGTTGTCCGGGGTGAGCGTGGTGACCTTGACGCTGCCCACGCCGCGCCGCTCCCAGACGGCGGGGCTGACCAGGAGCACCCGCTGGTCGCCGTGCTCGACGACGGTGCGGGCGGGGGACCGGGTCAGGCCGCCGGCGAGGTCCGCGAACATCTCGTCGAGCGCGTCGACGACCCGGGTCATCCGCCGGACGCCGGCCATGTCGGCGGCGCTGACCATGAGCGGTGCCGTCATGCGAGTCCCTCACCGGTGTCGCCGTCGCCGCCGAAGCGGCTCGTCCAGGCGTCCTCGCGGGCCACGGTGTCACGGGAGCGCCGGGCGAACGGCGGGCCGACCATGTTGCCGTCGACGACCGCGATCCCGCCGTCGGCCGCCGCCACGGCCGCCGCGACCCGACGGGCCAGCGCCAGCTCGTCCGGGCGGGGCCCCAGGATGCGGTTGATCACGTCGAGTTCGGCCGGGTGCACGGTCACCTTGCCGTGGAAGCCGAGGCCCTTGACCCGGGTGGTCTCCTCCGCGAGGACCTCCGGCTCGGCGAGCCGGAAGTTGGCGGTGTCGATGCACGCCGTGCCGTACCGGGCGCAGGCCATGGCCATCGCCTGACGGGCGGCCTGCATGGCCTCCCAGGTGATCTCGACGCCCAGCGTGGCGGCCAGGTCGGCCGAGCCGAGGACCAGGCCGTCGGCGGCGCGCGCGATCTCGTCGACGGCGGTGACCGACTCGACCGTCTCCACCGTCACGTAGATCTCCGGGTGCGCGCCCCCGGACGCCAGCATGCGCCGCAGCAGGTCGATCTCGGCGCCGGTGGTCACCATGGTCATCACCACGATGCCGGGCTTCACGGCGCTCTCGGCCAGCATCAGGACGTCGTGCACCGCCGCCATGCTGCCGAGCTCGTTGATGCGCACGCCGACGTTCGCCGGCCGCGGCGCCTTCTCCAGCGCCTCCCGGCAGACCCTGCGGGCGGCCGGCTTCTCGGCCGGCGGGACCGAGTCCTCCAGGTCGATCAGGTGCACGTCCGCGTCGTACGACCAGGCCTTCACGACCCGGTCGAGGGACTTCGCGGGCGTGTACAGGATGCTGCGCGGGACCGCCCGTACGCCGGCGGTCACCGGGCCACCGACTCGGGCGCCCCGGCCGCCGGGCGCGCCCCGGCCGCGATGAGCGCGGCGGCGAGCCGGCGGATCTGGTCCTCGGTCTGGCCGGCCCGCAGCATCACGCGCAGTCCGGCGGTGCCGCGGGCGACGATCGGGAAGAACACCGGCGAGGTGTAGAACCCGGCCGCGAAGACCTGCTGGGCGGCGCCGACGACGGTCTCGTCGCTCATCGGCACGACCCGGATCGGGTACGTGCTGGCGGCCTGCTCGGTCGTGACCAGCGAGTCGAACAGCGCGATGTTGGCGCGCAGCTTCCCCTGCAGGTGGGTGAGTTCGTCGGTGCGGTGGATCTCGGCGGAGGCGATCGCGGCGCCGACGGCGGCGGCGTTCATCTTCTGCGAGTAGCCCAGCGGGCCCGCGAAGCGCTCGATCAGCCGGCGCGTCTCCTCCGGATAGCCGTCGAGCAGGATCGCCGTGCCACCGGCGCCGAAGCCCTTGCTCAGGGTCGCCACGGTGATGGTGCGCTCGTCGAGGACGGGGGAGTGCGAGCGGACGTAGCCGATGCCGCGCTCGCCGTACGCGGACAGCGAGTGCGAGTCGTCGTAGAAGACCATCATGTTGTACTTGTCCTGCAGTTCGGCCAGCTCGGCGACGGGCGCGTAGCCGCCGAGGCTGTCCGAGCCGTCGACCACGTAGCAGACGCGCTCGTAGGTGCGGCACATGTCCTCGAGGAAGTCGAGGTCGTGGTGGCGGCAGCTGACGACCTCGGTCTCGTCGGCGCAGCTCGGCTTGGCGTTGGCCATCGAGACATGGGCGTTCTTGTCGAAGACCATGAGCGGCCGGGTGCCGTTGCCGAGGTGGCCCGACGCGATGATCGGCAGCAGGCCGGTGCTGGCGGCCGCGGTGGAGATCGCGCTGATCACCATCGCGCCGAACAGCTCGCCGAGCGACTCCTCCAGCTCCAGGAGCACGGGCGTCTGGACGCGGGTGCGCGGGATGCAGTGGTCGAGCACGCCGAAGCGGCGCAGCGAGTCGACGGCGCCGCCGATGACCTTGGGGTGGGTGTCCAGGTCCAGGTAGGAGCAGACGGTGAAGTTGACGAACTCGTGACCGTCGGGCATGTGGAACACGCCGTCCTCGAGGTCGCCGACGATGCCGGCGACCCCGTGCTCGTAGGACATGTTCCAGAAGGTGTTGCCGATCCCGATAAGCCGGTCGTTGTTGCGGTACTTGTGCGTGGGGGTGATGGTCTTGCGGTCGCTCATCAGGAGTTCACCTCGGTGGGACGGTAGCTGTAGACGCCCTTCAATCTCCGGTAGGCGTACGTGTACAGCGCGACGCCGAGCACGTGCGGCCTGCGGAGGATCTTCTTCGACTTGAGCCAGAAGTTGACGTTGATGTTCATCTCGTCCAGCGACTCGGCCTGGTGCCACCAGCCGAGCGGCAGGTAGAGCATGTGGCCGGGTTCGAGGACGAAGTCACGGCGCTGGGCGAGCTTGGCCGCGAGCTTCGGGTAGCGCTTCAGGTCGACGTCGTCGAGGTCGACCACCTGCGACTTGTCGCCGAATCCCTGCAGCACGGACCGCGGGTAGTAGTCCCGCACGCCGGGCGGCGCGATGATGAAGCGCTTGCGGCCCTCCAGGGCGATGTTGAAGTTCTCGAACTCGTCGAAGTGGTTCTTGGTGAACACGCCGCGGTGGCTGATCCACAGGTTGGCCGCGTACAGGCTGTTGCCGTAGCCGAAGAACTCCTCGGCGTCGAAGCCGATGACGGCGTTCACGTCGGCCGGGCTGCTGCGGATGTTGGAGACCACCCGGTGCCAGGTGTCGCCGCCGCTCAGCAGCTGCTCGTCGGCGAAGAAGTCGCGGAGCTTGATGTCCCGCGTCTCCCAGCGCCCCGGGTGGTTCTTGTCGCCCGGCTCGGTGAACAGCGTCACGGTCATCTCGGCGAGCCGCGCGGCCACTTCGTCGCGGCCGAGCCCCTGCACGCTCTTCGGCAGCTCGATCACCACGGGTCGGTCGGCCTTGTACAGCCCCTGCGGGCCGGCGGCCAGGAATTCGTCGAACGACATGCGGGCGACCTCCACGCCCGCCGACCCGTTCGACCCGGTCACAGCGTCCGGAACTGCCATGTCGTCTGTCCTCCCTTCGGAAAGGCTGGGCCCTTCGGAAAATCGCTGGGCCCTTCGGAAAGGGCCGGGTCAGGTGCCGGTCAGGCGGTCGTGCCGCGGCCGCTCAGCTCCGCCACCACGTCGACGATCAGGTCCTCCTGGCCGGCGATGGCCTGGCGCCGGCCGAGCTCGAAGAAGACGTCGCGCGGGTCCACGCCGGCGGCGGCGGAGAGTTCGACGACCCGGTGCTTGAAGCCGGAGAACACGCCCGCCAGGCCGCTGACGATGCTCATCGAGGCGGTCACCGGCGGCGCGGGCATGAGCTCGCGCTCGGCCAGGTCGGCGGCGTCGAGGAGCCCGTACAGGTCGATGCCGGTGCTGAAGCCGCTTCGTTCGAGGACCGGCACCAGCACCTCCAGCTGGGTGTTGCCCGCGCCCGCGCCGAAGCCGCGCGCGCAGCCGTCGATGATCGTGGCGCCGGCGTCGGCCGCGGCCACCGAGTTGGCGACGGCCATGCCGAGGTTGTTGTGCCCGTGGAAGATCACCGGCACGGTGCCGACCGCCTTGGCCATGGCGGCGATCCGCGCGGTGACGTCGGCCGGCAGGAAGTGGCCCGCGGAGTCCATGATGCCCACGGCCTGCGCGCCGTAGCCGACGGCCCGGGCCGCCTCCTCGGCCAGCTCGTCCGGGGTGGCCATGTGGCTCATCATCAGCACGCAATGGGCCTCGGCACCGGCCTCCCGCAGGAAGCCCAGATGGCGCTCGGCCAGGGACGTCTCGGTGGCGTGCACGCCGATGCGGACGACGTCGGCGCCGTGCGCGATCGCCTTGCGCAGGTCGTCGGAGGTGCCCCAGCCCGGCAGCATGAAGACGCCCATCCGGCTGTGGGCGAGCGCCTCGCGGACGGTCGAGAGCATCTCGTCGTCGCTCGCGGCGGCCAGACCGACCTGCAGCGAGGAGGCGCCGAGCCCGTTGCCGTGGCCGACCTCCACCACCGGGATCCGCGCGGCGTCGGCGGCCTCCGCGTAGCGCCGGATGGCGGTCACCCCGAGCTGGTGCCGGACGGCGTGCTGGCCGTCGCGCAGCGTCGGGTCGTGGATCACGACGTGCCTCACTGGGCCACCCCCGAACGGGACGCGCTGCCGAGCCGTGCCGCGTGCTGCTCGGCGACCATGACGGCGGCGGAGTTGATGATGTCGAGGTTCCCGGCGTACGGCGGCAGGACGTCGCTGTGCGCCATGACCCGGAGCGTGATCGTCACCCGGTCGCCGACCGCCGTGACGGCGGTGACCTCGTAGCCGGGGGCGAAGGAACGTACCTCCTCGGCCACCGCGTCGACCACCGCGCGCACCGCGGCCGCGTCGGCGCCCGGTATCCGGGCGTGGACGGCCGTGCGGAAGGTGGCCGGCGGCACCGCCGGACTGATGTTGAGGATCGCCTTGACGTCCCGCACACCGGAGAAGGCCGTCACGGCGTGGCCGGTGGTCGCGACGTACTCGTCGAGGTTCAGCCGGGTCGCGCGGCCCGCGACGTCGCTGGCCACGGTCGAGACGACCTCGACGTACGAGACCGGGAACCGGGCCGCGAGCGCGTGCACGACCGGTACGGACGCCTGGCCGCCGCAGCTGATCAGGTTGACGTTGCGCCCGGTCGTCGCCGACACCCCGGTGACCGTGGGCGCCACCATCTCGCCGACCTTGCTGGGCGTCAGGTCGATCACCAGCGTCCCGAGCGGTTCGAGCAGCGGCCAGTGGTCGCGGTGGGACGCGGCACTGGTGGCGTCGAAGACGACGTCGAAGGGGCGCGGGGTCGCGAGCACGGCCCCGATCCCTGCGGCGGTGGTGGCGTAGCCGAGGCGCTCGGCGTACCGCAGGCCCGCCGACTCCGGATTGCGTCCCGCCACGAGCCGCAGGTCGAGGGAGGGCGACCGGTCGATCTTGCTGACCAGATCCCGGCCGATCGCCCCGGTGCCGATGACGGCGACCGTCACCGGTTCGACGACCTCCAAAGGCGCGTTCGTCAGGCCCATGAGCGTTGTCCTCACCGTTCGATGTGCGTGCGGCTGCTTGTGGCAGCCCTGACTGCAGGCACGGGGAAGCCGATGCGTGGTCGCCGGTCGGGAAGATGGCGTGAACCCACCGTCTTCACACGGTTTTCGAAACCCCCGTCGATGGCATGCCCCCCATGCAGACACCGCTGCCGGCCACCGTTTCAGCAGCCAGCGGCCGCGAACATACCAGAAGAGCGTTTGACTCAAACCCCCCTGACTTGAATGGAGTTCGAACGTGATGCGGCCGGGAATCGCAGGTGACAGGCTTGATCCACAAAGCTGATCTTTTCCTCGACGCGGCCGCGGAAGGCGGTCTATCCTCGGCGAGCCCGGGCGCCCGACCGCGCGGATTTCCCGCGACGGGGGCGGGGCGGACCTGAGGGGGAGATGTGAGCGCGTCGACGACCGGCACGGCCGATCCGGCGGACCCGGCCGACGCGCGACGGCCGCGTCTGGGGGGTGATTTCTCCCGGCTGTGGTGGTCCGCGGCCGTGTCCTCGCTCGGCGACGGCGCCACCATCGCCGCCGCGCCCCTGCTCGCCGCCCGGCTGACCGACGACCCGCGGCTGATCGGCGCGGCCTCGGTCGCCTTCACCGCGCCGTTCATCCTCTTCGGCATCCCGGCCGGGCTCGTCGTCGACCGCGTCGACATCCGCAGGATGATGATGCGCGTCGACTTCGTCCGGGCCTGCCTGCTCGCGCTGCTCGCCGCCGGGATCCTCGGCGGCTGGGGCGGACTGCCGCTGCTCTACGTGTGCATGTTCCTGCTCGGCACCGGCGAGGTCCTGTGCCGCAACGCCGCCCAGGTGCTGGTCCCCTTCCTCACCCCGCAGGCTGGACTCGCCACCGCCAACGCCCGGGTCATGGCCGCCCAGGAGGCCGGCACCGGCTTCATCGGGCCGCTGCTCGGCGCGCTGCTCTTCGGCGTGGCGATGGCCCTGCCCTTCGCCACCGACGCGGCCACCTTCCTGTGCTCCGCCGTGCTGGTCAGCCGCATCCGCCGCACCAAGCCGGTGGACGCCGCACCGGCGTCGACCGGCGTGCTCGCGGACATGCTCGCCGGCGCCAAGTGGCTCTACTCGCACCACCTGCTGCGCAGCCTCGCCCTGATCTCCTGCCTCATCAACATGGCAGGCAACGCGATGCTCGCCGTGCTCGTCGTGCACAGCGAGCGGGTGCTCCACCTGAGCCCGTTCCTCTACGGCGTGATGCTCGCCTGCCAGGCCGCCGGCGCCGTCCTCGCCTCGCGCTTCGCGCCCGCCCTGACCGAACGCCTCGGCCGCGAAGGGGCGCTGGTCGCCACCGCCGTACTGATCGCCGTCAGCGAGACGGTGCTCGCCACCGTGCCCTCGGCGTACGCGGCCGGCGCGGCCCTCGCGATCTTCGCGTGCGGCACGGTGACCTGGAACGTCGTCGTGGTCGTGCTGCGCCAGACCCTGGTGCCGCAGCACCTGCTCGGCCGCGCCAACAGCGTCTACCGGCTCGTCGCCTGGGGCGGACTGCCCATCGGCGCTGCGCTCGGGGGCATCGTCGCCGCCGAGGTCGGCACCCGCGCCGTGTTCGGCGCCGGCGCGGTCGCCATGGCCGTCGTCGCGGTGGCGCTCCTCGTGGGCGCCCGCACCCACTGGATCACCCGCGCCGAACAGCGTGCCGAGCAGTCCGCCCAGCACTCCGCCGAGCCGGCCGAGCCGGCCTGAGCGGACAGCCGCCCGCAGCGCACCGCCGAGCCGCCGCTCCCCGCAAAGCCGTTGAAGGACAAGCGATGACGACCACGGACCTGCCCGTACCCCCCCGCTCACGGCTGGGCCACGCCTACGGGGAGCAGCTCGCCCGGCACGCCCCGGACGTCCACCCCACGGCCGCCGCCCGAGACTCCGCCACCCTCACCCTGGCGTACCAGGACCGCTTCCTGAACGGCCCCGCCTTCCTCGGCGAGACCGAGCGCGCCGGAGTCGTACGCGACCTCCACACCGTCTACGCGCTGCTGCGCTCCCTGCCGGAGCGGGTCTTCGACGGCAGCGTCACCGCCCTGGCCGACGCGGTCGGCATGGACCCGCTGCAGTCGGCGCTCATCACGCGCAGCGCGCGAACCGGCTCGCTCCACCCGCTGGGCCGGGCCGACCTCTACCACGACGGCACGGGCTTCAAGCTCCTCGAGTTCAACATCACCAGCGCGCTCGGCGGCTTCGAGAACGCCGACATCAACCGCGCGATGCTGGCCTACCCGCCCCTGGCGGAGTTCGTCCGGCGGCACGGGCTCCGCTACCGCGACACCCTCGCCTGCATGGTGCGCACCATGCGCGCCGAGTGCGCCGCCCACATCCCCGCCGGCCGCCCACCGGTCGTCGCCGTGGTCGACACCCCGGAGAACTTCGCCGTCGTCGGGCCCAGACTGCGGGTGCTCGCCGCCAAGCTGGCCGACCACGGAGTCGACGGACTCGCCTGCGACCTCGCCGAGTTCACCTATCCGGGCGGCCGCCCCACGGTCGGCGGCCGCGCCGTCGACGTCGTCTTCCGCTACTTCCTGCCCGAAGACCTCTCCGACCCCAAGGCGGCGGCCCAGGTGGAACCGCTGCTCACCGCGGCGGAGCAGGGCACGGTGAACCTCTTCAGCCGGCTGGACGCCGAACTGTACGGCAACAAGGGCACCCTGGCGATGCTCTCCGACGACCGCCATCGCGCCCTCTTCGACACCGCCGAACTCGCCTGTATCGACCGGCTCCTGCCCTGGACCCGCTACGTCCGCCCCGACGCCACCGACCCCGCCGGCTCCCGCGTCGACCTCCTCGCCCACGCGCTCCACCACCAGGGCGAGCTGATCCTCAAGCCCACCCTCCTCCACGGCGGCCACGGCATCACCGCCGGCTGGCAGGTCGGCCCGGCCGAGTGGGAGCACCGCCTCACCGCGGCCATGAACGGCCCGTACGTGGTCCAGCGCCGGGTGCGCCCGGTCGCCGAACCCTTCCCGGACGGCGAGGGCGGCGCGCTGGAGCTCTTCCTCAACTGGGGCGTCTACGTGGGCGCGCCCGGCGCCGACGACGAGGGCTACGGCGACGGGTACGGCGGCGGCTTCGTGCGGGGCAGCGCGGATCCGGCCGTGGGCGTGGTGAGCATGGGGAGCGGGGCCAGGGTCGCCTGCGTTTTCGACGGCGGCGCCTGACCCCGCCCTCGCGGACGCGGACCACCGGTTCTGCGGCGAGTTGACAAGGTGGGCGTGACCAGCGTCTCAACTCGCCGTCCCCCGGCCGGAGTCGAAGGGCCGCCCGTTAGATTCGGACCCGATGATCCAGAGTGTTCGCACGGGTGCGGAGGGTTACCATGGGGAACTGGGACATCGCACGGCCACCCGCGAGCATGCGGCTGCTCACCGGGCTCGGCGTGGATCACGGTCTGCCGCCGTGGGTGTGCCTGGAGGGCACCGGGATCCGGCTGGAGGAGCTGCGCGATCCCGCGGCCACCGTCACCGTCCGGCAGGAGCTCACGGTGATCGCCAACCTGCTGCGCGCGCTCGGCGATCCGCCCGGGCTCGGGCTGGAGGCCGGGCTGCGCTACCACCTCACCACGTACGGGGTCTGGGGCTTCGCGGTGAGCAGCAGCCGCGACTGGCGGAGCGCGATCGAGACGGGGCTGCGCCACCTGGACCTGACGTTCGCGGTGGGCCGGATCCATGCGCGGGAGCGGGTGGGCGAGCTGCGGCTCGTGCTCGACGTGCCCGACCTGCCGCGGAACGTGCGGCGGTTCGTCGTGGAGTGCATCGGCGCGGCGATCCGGAACATCCAGGACGAGCTCTTCGCCGTGCCGATGCCGGTCCGGAGCGTCGGCTACGCCTTCCCGCCGCCCCCGTCGCCGTCGGCCGCCGCGCGCTACGCGGGGATCTTCGGCGTGGAGCCGGTGTTCGGCGCCGCCGAGAACTCCGTCGGGATCCCGGCGGAGATCCTCGATCTTCCGCTGCCGCAGTACGACGAGTTCACCGCGACGCTCGCCCGGGAGCGGTGCCGCGCGCTCTCGGCCGACCGGCGCGCCCGCACCGGCCTGGCCGTGCGGGTGAGCGACCTGCTGCTGACGTGCACGGCGACCGCGCCCCGGCTCGAACGGGTCGCGGCCGCCCTGCACATGAGCGAGCGCACGCTGCGCCGGCGGCTCGCGGAGGAAGGGGTCTCCTTCCGCGGGCTGCTCGACGCGGTGCGTGAACGCCTCGCCGTGGAACTGCTCGTGACCGCCGGGCTGCCGGTCGCGGAGGTCGCCCGACGGCTCGGGTACGTGGAGCTGTCGAGCTTCTCTCAGGCGTTCCGGCGGTGGAAGGGCGTGGGGCCGCGCGAGTTCCGGGCGCGTCAGCGGGAGACGTCCGGGGCGAGGAACCCGGCGACCACGGCGGCCAGTTCGTCCTTCATGGTGAGCAGCCCCAGGTGACCGTCCGGGTAGACGTGCAGCGTGGCGCGGGGCATGAGGCGGGCCATCAGCCGGCCGTTGACCAGGGGCACGATCGGGTCGTCCGCGCCGGCCAGCACCAGGGTGGGCTGGCGGAGCAGCGGCAGGAACGGGGTGCTGGTCCAGCCGGCGCCCGCGGCGAGCTGGTAGAGATAGCCGCGGGTGGTCAGCTTGCGCTCGTAGTCGTACAGCAACCGCTGGACGAGCTCCGGCTCCTCGCGCATCCGGCCGCCGTAGATCGTGCCGGCGATGGCCCGCACGTACCCCGGGTCCCAGTAGCGCCGCGGTGTCGCGAGATGGGCGAGCACCCCGGGGCGGGCCGGCACCATCAGCCAGCCGGTCGCGGTGGCCACCAGGACCGCCCGCCGGACGCGGCGCGGATTCTGCAGGGCGAGCTGCTGGGCCAGACCGCCGCCCCAGGAGATGCCGAGCACGTCGAAGCGGTCGTGGCCCAGCGCGTCGAGGAGCCGGCCGGCCAGCCGGGCCAGGAGCGGATACGGGTACGGCAGCGGTGGCACGGGAGACCCGCCGACGCCCGGCGGGTCGAAGCGGATCACCTCGATCGCCGGGTCGAGCGCCGCCACGAACGGGTCGAGCAGATCCAGGCTGGCGCCGATCCCGTTGCAGAGCAGCAGGGGCGGCCGGGCCGGGTCGGTGCCGGGCCGGACGGCGACGCGCAGCCGCTGCCGGCCCACCGTGACGTTCCGTACGGTCGCGCCCATCAGCGGTCCAGGACGTAGCTGCCGGGCGCGTCGCCCAGGATCCGGAACTGTCCGCCGCCGGGCGCCTCGGGCGCCGCGACCTGCCCGCCGGAGCGCTCGTCGAGCCAGCGCGCGTAGTCGGGCCACCAGGAGCCGGCCGTGGCGGGCGCCGTGGCGGCCCAGTCCTCGGCGGCGGCCGTGGTGTCCTCGGCGACCCGGTAGCTGGACTTCCGGTTGTCCGGCGGGTTGATCAGCGCGGCGATGTGCCCGTTGGTCGACAGCACGAACCGGCTCTTGCCGCCGAGGACCTGGGTGCTGGCGTAGCAGTTGCGCCAGGGGCAGATGTGGTCGGCGCTGCCGGCCACCACGTACGAGTCGAGGGTCACCTGGCCGAGGTCGATCTCGCGGTCGAGCAGCGTGACGCCGCCGGGCCGGACCAGGGCGTTGGCCATGGCGATCCGGAGGAAGTCGCGGTGCAGCCGGGCCGGCATCCGGGTGGTGTCGGCGTTCCAGTAGAGGAGGTCGAAGGCCGGCGGTTTGCGGCCCTGGAGGTAGTTGTTGACCCAGTAGTTCCAGACCAGGTCGCCCGGCCGCAGCCACGCGAACACCTCGGCCAGCTGTTTGCCGTCCAGATAGCCGCGTGCCCGGGACGCGGCGAGCGCCGCCCGCGCCACGTTCTCGTCGACGATCGCCCCGGCCGTGCCCGCCCGGGCCTGGTCGAGCAGGGTGACGAGCAGGGTCAGCGAGGCCAGCTGGTCCTGCCGCCCCTCGGCGGTGAGGTAGGCCGACACCAGGGCGCCGAGGATGCCGCCCGAGCACGCGCCGAGCAGATGCGCGGCGCCGGAACCCGCGATCGTACGGGTGGTGTCGAGCGCCTCGATCACGGCGCGCGCGTACGCGTCCAGGCCCCAGGTGCTGTGCCGCGCGTCCGGGTTCCGCCAGGACACCAGGAACACCTGCGCGCCCTGGCCGACGAGGTACTCGACGAGACTGCGCTGCGGCGCGATGTCCATGACGTAGTACTTGTTGATCGTCGGCGGGACGACGAGCAGCGGCGTCGCGTGCACCTTCTCGGTCCGCGGCCGGTACTGGACGAGCTCGAACATCGGCGTGCGCAGCACCACCGCGCCCGGCGTCACCGCGAGGTCGCGGCCCACCTCGTACGCGTCGGGCGGCACCATCGTCGGCACCCGCGGCGCCCCGGCCAGATCGCCGAGGAGCTGGCGCAGCCCGCGCAGCGCGCTGACGCCGCCGCTGTCGACGACCGCCTTCCAGGCCACCGGGGAGAGCAGCGGATGGTTCGACGGCGCCAGCGCCTCCACCAGGTTGGACAGCAGGAACGAGATCCGCTCCCGGTCCCGCCACTCCAGCGGCACGTCCTGCACCAGACCCTCGGCCGTCGTCGCCGTCGCCAGATACGCCTGCACGATCCGGCGCAGGAACGGGTTCTCGGTCCAGGCCGGATCGGCGAAGCGGCGGTCGCGGGTGGACGGGGCCACGCTCGACGAGCCGGCCGCGATCCTCGCGTACTCGGCGGCGAGCCCGCCCGCCCGGCTGGCGACCCGGCGCGGGCGGCGGACCAGCGCGCCGGCGAACCTCGCGGTGGAGGCACCGGGCAGGAAACGGCGGTGCACACCGAGCGCCGCGCCGGTGAGCATCGCGTCCAGGGCGCCGGCGACCTCCTCGGTGTCACCGTCGAACGGCAGGGCCGGTGCCTCGGGATACGGCCGAGCGGCTGTCATGGGTCACGCTCCGTCTCGTTTCGCGCCTTCCGCTTACCTCCTCGACGCTAGAAGGGCGGCGGCGGCCCGCGACATGTGCGCACGGGCCGCGGAGTTACTCGTTCCGGCCGCCGCCGCCCGCGCGCTCCGGCGCGGCGTTCCGGAACGGGAGCAGCGGCCAGCTGCTCGACAGGCGCATGGCCGCCTCGGTGACCGCCGGATCCCGCGAGCCCTCGGCCACGCCCATCAGGAACGCGTTCGCCGCGGACTCGTACAGGTCCGTCGTGGCCCGCTGCCGCGCCCGGTTGGTCTCCGCGCGCAGCCGGGTGCGGTCGGCGGCCGACTGCTGCACGGCGCGCGCCCGCTCCAGGGCGGCGACGGCGGCCTCCCGGTCGCGCCGGAGCCGGGCGCCCCGCTCCAGGTGCGAGCGGTAGGAGTCGAGATACGGGTGTTCCCGCAGCAGCCCGAGCAGCAGGCCGATGCCGCCCGACAGCACGAGCAGCGTGACGAACATCCAGGTGACCGTGGTGAATTCCAGGTGCAGGCTGTCCACCAGGGTCGGCGGCGGCCGCAGGTCGAGCCCGGCCACGTCACCGAGGTCGGTGGGCAGCGTCTGCGCGTCGCGGTGCCGGAAGACCAGCTTGGAGCGCAGATAGCCGAGCGCCCAGGTGGAGAAGGCCCACGCGCCGAGCAGTGCGATCGCCGGCAGGTTCGCCCACCGCGCCGCGCCGGTCGCGGGCCGGGCGCGCAGGGCGCGGCCGGCCAGGTGGGGGACGACGACCATGACGATCGCCGCCGAGATGGCGAGCGTGCCGGACAGGGCGTCCGACTCGGTGCTGCCGGCCCCGTGGAAGGGCTGGAAGGCGATCCAGTAGATCGGCACCTCCACCGCCGCGATGACGAGCAGCAGGGCCCACACCATCCACCGGGGCAGTCCGGGCCGGTGGGGCAGGCCCTCCCACCGGGCCGCGTCCGTCTCCTCGCGCACGCCGGCGTCCAGTCCGGTGAACGGATCGGCGTACGGGTCCTCCGGCCCGGCCTCGGCCGGGTCCCGGCGCGCGCCCGGCCCGGCCGCGCCGGCCGCCGCCGGATCGGCGTCGAGGCTCTGCCACTCCTCGTCCTCGCCCGGTCGGGCGGTCCCGGCCGCCGTGGCCGCTTCGGCCTGCTTGCCGCCGTCCGCCTCACCGCCGGCACCGGGCCCCACGGAGCCGTCGGCGTCCGCCTCCCCGGCGGCCCGGTCCGCACCGCGCCCGGGTCCGTCCGTGCCCTCGTCGAGGGCGACGTCGCCGAACCGGGCGCGCAGCCAGCGCGCCTCGACGCGCCGCCGCACGCCGTCCCGGAACCGCTCGCCGCGCACGGCCTCGGCCGCGAGCCGGTCCAGCTGCCGGCGGTTGGTCTGAAGCCACCGCTCGTTCTCGCCGAGCTCCCGGTCGATCCGCCGCACTTCGTTCGACGCGTCCTCGGCCACCGCCGCCGCGTGCGCGTCCTCGGCGCGCGCCCGGGTCTCCTCCTCCAGGGCCTCCTGGTCCATCCGGGCGTTGAGATGGTCGCGCACGGAGGCCAGCTCGGAGAGGTACGGCACCCGGTCGCCGCTGACCAGGACCCACGGGTCGAGCACACCCTCCCTGGCCACGGCCCGGCCGCGCTCACGGGCGGTGGCCCGGACGCGCTCCTCGTTCCTGTTCTGGGTGACCAGCGGCACCCGCCGCACCCCGGCCGGGGCCGCCTGGGCACCCCGCGCGCCGTCCGCGCCGGCACCGGTCCGGCGCCGGAACGGGCGGGCGAACCGCGCCCGGCGGGGAGTCGGCTCCGGGTCAGCGCCGGTAGTCGTCGTGGACACGCGCCTTGCCCCTTTCCACCATGATCTCCGTCCAGAACGCGTTGAACGGCTCGTACTCGCCCGGCTTGGCCTGCCGGCTCATGCCGTAGCCCACCGGATAGACGTCCATGCCGTCGATCGGCGGCACCCCGCGCGGGCCGAGCAGCTTCTCGACGGCCGTGCGGCGCGCCTCGGGCGTGGCGATCGACTTGGCGGTCAGCCCGAACTGCTGGTCCCACTGCTCGAAGTCGCTGACCACGAGCAGCGCCTTGGACCCGCCGCCCGAGGGCATCGCCCGCGCGCCGCGCGCGAGGCCGCCGAGGACGTCGGAGCCGCTGTTGGTCTTCTGCGCGCAGGTGAGCATCGTGCGGGCGCCGATCACGGCCCGCACCTGCGCCTCCTGGCGGATCGCCGTCACGTCGTCGGTGGTCTGGGCCGGCGGATCGAGGTCCACGTCGCTGACGCGGCACGGCGAGGCCTGGGAGGAGCCGGTGATCGGCGCGAAGGCCATCGTGCCGCAGTGCCGCTCCTTCATGAACGGCACGATCGTCGCGTCGAGTTTGGCCTTGGCGTCGAAGCCGCTCTTCGCTGAGCCGGAGCCCGACCCGTCCACGACCACCGCGCACGCCGTGTCGAGGGCCTCCGGCTTGTCACTGGAGCAGGCCGTCGTCGTGGCGAGCAGCGCGAGCACCGGCAGGGCGGCGAGCGACCGGGCGAGGCGCCGGGCGCGCGGGCGGCGCGGGCGGTCGTTCGGGTGGTGGTGCGACCTCATCGGGTTCCCCTCCGGTGTTCGGTGGCGGCGGCCACCCGCCCGTGGTGCGCCTGCGTGTCGAGGATCTCCAGGGCCCGGGCGACGGCGGGCGTGCGGACGCGCACCGGCGGGGCCTCGGCCGGGGCGCCGCCGTCGAGCAGCCAGGCGTCGACGTCGTTCCAGGAGTCGTCGAGGGTGACCCGGCCGGGCAGCCAGTGCGCGGGCCGGGCGGTGAACGGAGGGAAGCCCGGGCCCTCCTGGCCGGCGGGAACGGGCCCGGCGGCGGGCTCCGGCGCCCGCGGACCCGGTGTCACCGCCACCGGACGGCCCGGCAGCTGCGCGCGGCGGGCCTCCTCCGCCCGCCGCTGCTCCTCGGCCCGCCGCCGCTCCTCGGCGCGCCGGTACTCCTCGGCCCGGGCGGTCTGCACGGTCAGCCACACCGCGTCCCAGTAGCAGGCCAGCCGCTGGTTCGCCTCGTGGGTGAGGGCGACGGCCCGGGCCCGGCACACCTCGGCGTCGGCGCGCCAGGCGCCGACCAGCGCGCCGTAGCGGGCGAGCGCGGCCGGACTGGGCTGGGCCCGCACGTCGTACTGGGTGACGACGCGCACCGACTCCTCGTGGATCCGGACGATCGCCCGCCGCTGGTCGCCGAGCAGCCGGGCGCGCAACTGGGCCACCGCCCGCAGGCTGCCCGCCCGCGCCTCCATCGCGAACGGGGTCACGACGTCCGGGAGATCGAGGAGTTCGCCGGGCTCGGCCGGCAGCGCGGGCAGCAGCGGGCGCAGCCCGGGCGCGTCGAGCCGGCCGCGGCGGCGCGCCCGGCGGGCGGTGAACCACCCGAGCCGGGCCCGGCGCGCGGGTCCCCTGATCTGGTCCGTGGCGATCATGACGACGGATTCCCCCTTCTCCGCATCCTCGTTCCGGATGGAGGACAGTAGCCGAAGGAAAGCAGAAAGGAGCCCGGAATTCGAGAGGTTTGAAGAGCGCGGAAGCCGTTCCCCGAAGTCACCCGGTTGCCGCCCGGAAAACGACCGGATTATTCTCCCGAAGCGTTTGCGGCGGGCGGCCAATTGCGTTGATACTCGATTCCCGTCCATCGGGGGAGGTGTGATGCGCATCAGAATCAGCGGGACGCATTTCCCGCTGGAGACGCTCGGCCCTGGCCGGCGTCTCGGTGTGTGGTTCCAGGGCTGTCCGCTGGCCTGCGCCGGCTGCATGTCGCGGCACACCTGGGACGCTGCGGGTGGCCGGGAGTCGTCGGTGGACGAACTGCTCGTCCTGTGGCGCGACGCGCTCGACCGGGGCGCGCAGGGGCTCACCGTGAGCGGTGGCGAGCCGCTCGAACAGGCCCCGGCGCTCGCCGCGTTCCTCGCGGGCGCGGACCGGCTGCGCGACGCCGCGGAGCGGGAGCGGGGGAGCGGCACGCGAGGGCGACACGGGGGTTCGCGTGCCGACTTCCTCGTCTACACCGGTTACGAGCAGGACGAGTGGGATCCGCCCCGGCTGCGGGCCCTGCGGCACGCGGACGCGGTCGTCGCCGGACGCTTCCGGATCGCCGAGCCGACCGCCCTGGTCTGGCGCGGGTCGGCGAACCAGCGGCTGCTCCCGCGCACCGCGCTCGGCCGGGCCCGCTACGCGCCCCACCAGCGCCGGCGGGCGGAGGGCCCCACGGTGCAGGTGGTGGTCGAGCCGGCCGGGCGGCCCGGCGAGGCTCCGGCCGCCCATCTCCTGGGCGTGCCGGCCCGAGGTGAACTGGCTTTCTACGAAAGGTGGCTGGGTGAGCGGGGGCTGCGGCTCAGGGAGCGGAGCTGGCGTCGTTGAACAGCTGGGCGAGCTCGGGGTCGCGGGCCACGAAGTGCACCGTCCAGTGGGGACGGCGGCGCAGCTCCTCCTGAACGGCCCAGCGCAGCCAGCGGGCGGCCTTCACGGGGGGAAGGCCGCCCTGCCCGGAGCCGAGCAGCGGGAAGCAGAGGGACGTCAACGGCGGGTCGTACGCGTCGCGTTCGGCGTCCGCGAGGGCGAAGACGGCGGCGACGGCGTCGGCCAGGGTCTGCGGGTCGACGTGGTAGCGGGTGCCGTCGGCGAGCGGGCGGGCGACGGCCGCGTGGTAGACGCGGCGCACGCCGCGTTCGGCGAGGGCGCCCGGGGAGGTGGGGACGACGATCCCGGGCCGGACCGGAAGTCCGGTGCGGCCGTGGGCGCGCAGCCAGTCCGCGAGCTCGCGGGCGAGCACGTCGTCGGTGATCTCACCGGCCCCGTCGCGTATCGCGGCGGCCCGGCGCAGGGCGCCGGAGACGGTCGGCCGGAAGGTCTTGGACATCTCCAGATGGGTGTTCTCGGAGGACACCAGGATGTCGATGTCCCGCAGCAGTTCCATGGAGGACACGTGCACGGTGATGCGGCGCAGCGTGGCCGGCGGCAGTTCCGGTCCGGCGGCGCGGGTCGGGGGATCGGGCAGCGCCGCGGGGGTGCCGCCGCCCGCGGGTCCGGCCGGGCCGGTGCGGGCCAGTGCGAGGACGGCGCCGGCGAGTTCGGCGATGACCTCCTGCTCCTGACCGCGCCGGAACCGCTCGGCGGTGACGCCGTACACGGCCGCGGCGGCCTTGCGGCGCTCGGGGGCCGAGGTGCCGCGCAGGCCGGGCAGCAGTCCGAAGGTGTGGGCCGCGGCCCGGCCGAGCGGATCGCCCCGCCGAGCGCCGCCCGGCTCCCGGACCGGCGCGCCGGAAGCACCGGAGGTACCGAAAGCACCGGAAGCGCCGGAACCTCCGGAAGGACCGGGCCCGTTGGCCCCGGCCGCCTCGCCGTCCGGACCGGGCGCCGCCGCCAGTCGTCGTACGGCCGCCTCCAGCAGCGCCTCGATGGCGGCGGCCTCGTCCGTGCCGCCGGCGGTGAAACCGGCCGCGTCGGCGGCCCGCGCCAGGGCCTCGGGCCGGATGCGGCGGAGCGCGGCGAGGCCGGGGCGGCGCAGGGCGTGCAGTTCCTCGGTCAGGCGTTCGTGCGAGGGCGGTTCGGTGCCGGGGCTCATGGCCGACACGATAATCCCGGTCACCCGATTCAGGGGCCGGGTGGTGTGCGAACCGGCCGGAATGATCTTCTCCGATTGTGCGCGAAAGGTTGCGCGGACGAGAAATTCGAACAATGCCCGTTCGGGTCGGATGTCGTGAATGCTCCTGAAAATTCCCCCGCCCGTTTTCACACTTTCCCGTACGGCGGAAGGCCGACGTCATGACGACTGTCCCGCCCACCGAATGGGACGACCACGGATTCGGCGCCGATTCCCACCGCGGCCCCGAGGAGACCCGCCCCCGGCTCGACCGGGTCCCCGCCACCCTCGACGGCCGCCTCGACCTCACCGAACTCCTGCGCAGGGGGGTCGCGCCGACCCAGGCCGTCGTGCTGCGCGTGAAGGACCGCGAGGCCCGGCACCGGGACGCCGACGTGCCGCTGGTCCTCAAGACGTACCACCGCGCCTACGCGCCCGACCCCGGCGTGCGCCGCGCGCTCGGCGAAGACCTCGGCGCGCACGTCGCACGCGTCCTCGAACACGGGACCGCCGACGGTCATCCGTACGAACTGCTCCCCTCCTACGGCGAGACCACCCTGGCCGACTACCACGCCCGCCACCCCGGACCGCTGCCCGCGCCCCTGCTCCACGGCGTGATCACCCAGCTCTACGAGGCGCTCAGCGCCGTCCACGACGAGGACGTCGTGCACGGCGACGTCACCCCCGACAACCTCGTGGTGCGCGCCCAGCGCGAGGACCGCCTCGACCTCGTCCTCGTCGACTTCGGCGCGGCCGTGCACACCGGCGGCGACGAGGACGTCCCGCGCCGCCGCGCCTGGAAGGGCAAACCCCTCTACCTCGCCCCCGAGGCCAGCACCCACCGGCAGAGCGTCACCCCGGCCGCCGACTGGTGGTCCGCCGGCATGGTCGTGGCCGAACTCGCCGGCGGCCGCCACCCCATCGACTTCCGCGGCGACGAGGAGGTGCTCGCGGAGATCGCCACTCACGACCCGGAGCTGCCGCTCGTCACCGACCCCCGGGTGCGCGCCCTCTGCCACGGCCTGCTGACCCGCGCCCCCGAACACCGCTGGGGCGCCGAACAGGTCGGCCGCTGGCTCACCGGCGAGGACCCGCCGGTCGCGCCGCGCACCGTCGGCGCCGCGCCCGAGGACCTGCCGCCCCGCCCCACCGTCGAGCCCTTCCCCTTCCTCGGCCGCGCCGTCGTCAGCACCGAGGAACTGGCCCACCAGTTCGACCACTACCGGCGGGCCGCCGACGACCTCCTCGCCCGCCGCCGCGGCCGCGAACGGCTCCGCGAATGGCTCGGGCAGTTCACCGAGGCGCCCGGCGGCTCCCCGGACGACGCCGAACTCCTCGACCGGCTCCTCGAACGCGCCCCGAGCCCGCCCGACATGCTGCGCCTGCTCAACTGGATGGGCCCGCGGCTGCCCGCCTCCTGGCACGGCCTCCCCCTGGACGCCCTCGGCCTCGCGGACCTGGAGACGGCGGCCGTACGCGGCGACGACCGCGCCCGCGCACTGGTCGCGGCCCTGGCCCGGCACCCCGAGCTGCTGCCCCTGCTCAGCACCCGGCCCGAAGGCGAGGGCCTCGACGAGGTGCAGCAGCGCTGGCAGGACCACCGCGACAACTGGCGGGCGGCCACCCGCGACCTGCTCGCCGAGGGCGGCCCGGCCGACCGCCGCGCCGCCGCCCGGCTGCTGCGCCGCACCGGCGACCTCGACGCCCGGCTCCTCGGCCTCGCCCACCGGCCCGAGGGCACCGTCGAATGGCTGCTGCGCCGCACCGCCTGGGACCGGGGCCTCGGCGAGGCGCCGCACTGGTACCGCGACCTGCGTGCCGACCCCGACCACCCGCTGCGGCTGCTCGCGGCCTTCCTGCTCGGCGGACTCGCCCGGCAGGAGGCCGAAGAGCGCCAGGACGCCCTGCGCGTCGCCGCCGTGGAGCGGCTCTTCGCCCGGGAGACCGACGCCCGCTACGCCGTCCTGCGCCGCCTCGACCGGCCGCCCACCCTCGGCTGGGCCCTGCTCGGCGCCACCCTGGCCACCGCCCCCTGGACGTTCGTCATCGGACTCGCCGACCTGTTCAACCACGCGAACCAGGCCGAGATCGTCGTCGCCTGGATGCTCGCGCTGCCTGCCGCCGCGATCGTCTTCGCCCTGGAGCTGTGGATCGCCCTCTACATCGGCCCGCCCGTCTACCACCCCACGCGCTCCCTCGCCGGCCTCGTCATCCGCACCGGCGAACGGCCCGCCCGCGCCACCCGCTCCCGCGGCCGGCTCGGCAACGCCATCGGCGCGGCGGTCCTGGTCGGCCTCGGCGCACTCGGCCTTTGGGCCGTCGTCTGGGCCCCCTGGGCCTGGCCGTGCGCGACCGTCGTCGCCCTCACCGGGTGGACCGTGCAGCGCTGGTGGGCCTGGCGGCGCACCGCCCGGGACGCCCGCCTCGCCCGCGCCGCCCACCGGGCCGCCCCGACGGCCCCGACACTCCGCCCGGCCGCTCCGGTCCGGCAGGGCGGCCCGCACCGAACGGCCGGCCCCGCGCGAACGGCCGCACCCACCGGGAGAAACCAATGAGCTACGGCATGGCCTACCCCTCGATCGCCGAGATCGTGCCGACCGTCGACTACTCCGGCACCGGCTACCTGCCCGGCACCGGCGACGTCGTCCAGCACTCGACCGGAACCCTCACCGACGCCGCGACGACGACCCACGGCGCGCTCACCGACAGCGCCCTCACCCACGACCCCGTCAGCCTCGGACAGCTCGCCGACAGCGCCCGGTCGGGCGCCGGGCACGCCGCCGGGCACGCCGTCGACGGCGTCAACACGGCGGCCACGCACGCCCTGGACGCCGCCGGCCACGCCCTCCACCAGCTCCTGGAACCCGCCGCCGTCGCCCTCGGCGCCCTCAGCGGGGCGCTCTTCGTCGGCCGGGCCGCCATGGTCGCCACCCATGTGCTCGCCGCCGCGGCCGTGAAGGCCGCCGACGAGCAGCGCTGCCTCGAACAGGGCCAGCGGATCGCCGCCGCCGTCACCGCCCAGTGGGAGCACGCCGCCTTCGCGGCCGTGCGCGCCAACGCCCGCCGCACCGCGCTGCTCGCCCGGGTCCGCCGGGCCGCCTTCCGCACCCGGCCGGACACGCCCCCGCCCCCGCAGCCCGACCTGCCGCCCCCGCTCACCTGCACCGGCACCCCGCTCGCCGAACTGCGGGGGCAACTCGCCCTGATGGAAGAGGCGCTGGGGCGGGCCGAGGCCGCGCAGGCGCGCTGGACCATGGAGCAGGCGCTGCACACCACCGCCGGAGCGGAGGACGCGGAGTGGCGCGGGCACCTGCTGGCCCGCCGCGAGGCCGCCGTACGGGCCCGGCAGGCCGACCCGGTGTCCCCGGCCGCCGAGCTGCCCCGGCCGCCCGCCGCCGACGGACTCGACCGGCGCAAGGCCGAGGAGTCGGGCGCCGAACTGCTCGCCCTCCTGGAGCCGGGCGCCGACCCCAAGGACGCCGAGCTGGCGCTCGCCGCCGTACGGCACGCCGTCGAGTCCGCCGCCGAGCGCCCGGCCAAGGCCCGCATCCACCTGCGCGAGGCCCGCCGCTTCGTCGCCGACGCCAACCGGGCGGTGCGGGCCCGGCTCGCCGCGTGCGAGAAGGCCGCCGTCCAGCTCGACCTCCTCCTCACCCGGGCGCCGACCGGCGAACCGCCGCTGGCCCCGGCCGCGGCCGAGGTCGAGCTGCTCCGGGCCGTCATCGAGGAGGGACGGCAGCTGGACGCCGACGAACAGCGCGCGGTGGACCGGAAGGTGGAGGAGCGCCTGACGGACCTGGAGTGCCGCTACACCAGGGAACTGCTCGGCGTGGCCGTCACCCGGCTCGCCGACCCGGCCGCCGCGGGCCGGGCCGCTGCCCCGGAGGACGCCGACGGACCGCTGTGCTTCGACCTGACGCCGGCCGGCTGGTGGCCCGGGCACTGGCTGCGGATCACCGTGCGCGACGGCACCACCGAGCTGGTCACCATGTACGCCGAGCACGACGGGCCGCGCACCGCCGCGGACCTGGCCCTCGACCGGCAGCGCTGCCAGGAGGCCCGGGGCCACCTGGAGGAACTGCGGGAGGCCGGGCGCCGCTGGGGCATCGACCTGCGCGGGGAGTTCACCGAGACCGGGACGGCCGTCGCCGGGGTCCGCGGCGGGGACGGCGCCATCGTCCTGGGCGAGGGCGACGAGGCGGACCTGGACGGCACCCGGACGTCGCGGCGGCGGCCGGACGCGGACCGGCCCAGGGCACGCACCGTGGGCGACGACCAGAGGAGCACGCGCCGATGAGCACGTACGACACCCGGAACACCGCCGACGCCCCCGCCCCGCCCGACCGCCTCACCAAGGCGCCCCCGGCGGAGCGGCGCGTCCCGCTCTTCGTCGAGGAACTGACCGGCACGCTCAGCGTCCACGCCCAGTACGTCCTCTACGGCAACATCCGCGACCTCCACCTCGTACGCCACCCCGGCGGCTACCGGCACCACGGACTCGTCACCGTGCTGTGGAACGCCCTGCGCGCCCAGGGCTACCAGGCGCTCGTCCGCTACGACCAGATCGACGGCTTCAGCGTGGTCGCCGGGCCCGAGCAGGACCTGGTCCGGCACCTGCTGGCGGAGAGCGGACCGGCCGCGCTGCCGCGCACCGGCCGCGGCCACCGGCCGCCGCAACTCCAGTACGTCGTCCCGCAGTTCACCGACCTGGTGGAGGGCTGGGCGCAGCGCAAGGCGGCTCCGGGCAGCGGGCGCGAACCGGAACCGCTGCGGGTCGCCCTGATCGTCGACCACGCCGCCCGGCTGACCTCCGACCCGAGCCGGCTCACCGACGCCGAACGGGACTTCTTCGTCGCCTGTCTCAAACTGGCCGACTCCGCCCCGCTCGTGAAGCCGGGCCAGGTCGCCGCCCTCACCTCCGCCGACCGCGAGCCGCCCGAGCTGTTCAACCCGGTCATCTGGCTCACGGACGGCGAACGGGACCTGCCGAACTGGCTGGTCTCCGGCAGCGACCGGATCCGTACGATCGCCGTTCCCGAGCCGGACGCCGACGAACGGCGCCGGATGGCAGGGCTGCTGGAACGCGAGCACGCCGAGAAGACCGGCCGGGTGCGGCGGACCGAGCCCGGCACCACCGTGCCGGCCGCCCGGGCGGCCGGGGCCGATCACGTGGAGGCCTTCGCTCGGGCCGCCACCGGCCTGAACCTGCGGGCGATGCGGGAGAGCGTCAACCTGGCGCTCGCCCGGCACATGCCGTTCACCGCGATGCCCGACGCGGTGCGCGTCTACCGGCTCGGCGTGGAGAAGAACCCGTGGCGGCGCGAGGAGATCCGCAAGCGGATCAGCGCGGGCGAGCGGGAGATCCCCGCCCGGGTCCTCGGCCAGGACGCGGCCGTGTCGATGACCCTCGCCATCCTCAAGCGGGCGGCGCTCGGCCTGTCCGGCGCCCAGGCGAGCAGCCCGGGCCACCGGCCCCGCGGCACCCTGTTCTTCGCCGGACCGACCGGCACCGGCAAGACCGAGCTGGCCAAGGCGGTCGCCTCGGTGCTCTTCGACAGCGACGAGGCCTATCTGCGCTTCGACATGAGCGAGTTCTCCGCCCCGCACTCCGCCGACCGGCTCGTCGGCGCGCCGCCCGGCTACGTCGGCTTCGAGGCCGGCGGCGAACTGACCACGGCCGTGCGGGCCAACCCGTTCCGGGTGATCCTCTTCGACGAGATCGACAAGGCCGACAAGGGCGTCCTGGACAAGTTCCTCCAGGTCCTGGAGGACGGCCGGCTCACCGACGGCCAGGGCGTCACCACGTACTTCAGCGAGTGCGTCCTGATCTTCACCTCGAACCTGGGCGTCCAGCGCACCGACCCGGTGACCGAGGAACGCCAGTGGATCGTCGAACCCGGCACCCCCTACCGCGAGCTGGCGCAGCGGGTGAAGCGCAACGTCAAGCACCACTTCGAGGCGGTCGTCGGCCGGCCCGAGCTGATGAACCGCATCGGCGGCAACGTCGTCGTCTTCGGCTTCATCACCGAGGAGACCGCCGGCCGGATCCTCGACCTCCAGATCGGCAACATCCGGCGCCAGCTGGCCGCCGAGCACCGCCTCCACCTGGAGATCGCGCCCGAGGCCAGGACACAGCTCGCCACCTACTGCACCCGCGACCTGTGGAACGGCGGCCGCGGCATCGGAATGATCCTGGAGACCCATCTGCTCAACCCGCTGGCCTGCGAACTCTTCGACCGGCCCGGGACCGGCCCGGGCGAGACCCTGCGAGTGCGGGCGGTCCGGGAGGCGGAGGACGGACAGGTGGAGATCGACATCGAGACGCTGCCGGGGGAGCGGTGAGCACGCCCTGGGACGAGGTGGAGGACGGGTCGGGGTACGCCGTCGACGCGGGGGAGGACTACGACGAGGACCTCGACGGCCCGCCGCGCCCGCCGCGCCGCCGCCACGAACCCGACCCGGCGGCGCCGGCCGCCGTGCCGGTCGCCGTGCTGCCGGATCCCTCGGTCGGCCCCGCCGTGCTGCGCTTCATGGAGGTCGGCCTGACGCTGAGCGTCGCGCCCGGCACGGTCGCCGGCCTCGGCCGCGACCCGGAGTGGGCGCCCGGCACCGCCGGCGCGCTCGGCCCGCACCGTACGGTCTCCGCGCGGCACGCGAGCGTGGCGGTCGCCGCCGACGGCACCGCGACCGTCACCGAGGAACCGCCGGGCGCCGTCAACGGCACCCGGCTGAACGGCACCGACCTGATCGCCGGCCGGCCCTACCCGCTGACCGACGGCGACCGGGTGTGGCTCGGCGCCCGGATCAGCTGCACGGTGACCCTCGGCCGGCGGTGTTAGGCGTGCCCGGCGGATCGCCCCCGGCGGCCTACAGGTCCTCCTCGGGAAGCGAGATCCGGGCGCGCAGCGGCGCCAGGAGGGCGTTCACCTCCCGTACGTCGGCCGGGACGTCCAGGCGCAGGGTCGCGTCCGGCTCGGTGCGCAGCGGGCCCTCGCCGCAGCGGTCGCCGAACAGCTGGAGGGCGGGGCGGGGGCGGCAGCGCTTGGACTGCCAGAGCAGGCCGGCCGCGCCGGCGCAGTGCTCCCGGATCAGCCGGGCCCAGTACCGGGTCTTGGCGTAGTCCTCCTCCTCGCAGTCCACCAGCCAGGCGTCCTGCCAGACCGCGGCCAGGCCCTCCGCCGAGGTCAGGTCGACCAGGCGGAACTCGGCGGTGGTGCGCAGCACCGACAGGTGGTAGCGGGACGCCTGCGCCCAGGGCACCAGGCGCTCGCCCGTGACGTCGTCGAACTCGACGGAACGCAGCAGGACCTCGGAGACCGCGGTGACCGGGTCGAGCGCCGCGTAGAGGTAGGGGTAGGGGTCCTTCTCGGTGGCGTCGAAGCGGCTGCCGCGGAAGAACTCGTGGGCCAGCGTCGGGTTGAACGCGGTCGCGTCGTAGCGGTGCTGGTGCAGCCGCCACATCCGGGTGCCGGCCGGCACGGTGTGCGTCAGGGGCCGCATAGGCACGCCGGCGGGCGGGATCTGACGTACCATCAGTCACCCTCCACCAGTTCGCGCGCGGCCCGGGCGAGCTCCTCGTCCGGTACGGAGCCGAGAAGGTCCGCCGGTACGCCGCGCAGCCAGCGGTTGCCGCCCAGCCACCAGTCCGCGGCGCCCCACGGATCCCGGTCGGCCATCAGGAGGCGGTTGATGACGCCGACCACGGGCAGCGGCCGGGCGGTGTCCCGGCCGTCCGCCGCGAACTGGAACCGCGGGTAGCGGTCACCGAGTTCGGGGTGGCGCAGCCGGATGAGGCCGGGGTCGCCCGGGGCGGCCGCGACGTCGGCGGCGGCCAGCGCGGGCGCGGCGAGCAGCCGGGCGCGGACCGGGTCGGGATCCGCGGCCCGCTCCGGTGGCGCGTGGAGCGCCGCGAGCAGGGCGAGCACCGGGACCCGGTCCACCACCCGGGTCTCCGAGGTGCCCGAGAAGCGGACGGCACCGGCCTCCCGCAGCGCGAGCGCCACCGGGTGGTCGTCGGGCAGGGCCCGCAGTACCCGCCGCAGACGGCGCAGCGCGGCCTGGGTGTCCCGCTCGCCCGTGGCGTCCGCCAGTGCGGCCAGCACCGCCGCGAGCTCCTCGCGGGCGGCCGGGTCGAGAGCCGCGACGGTCCGCGGCCAGTGCTCGCGGAGCAGGGCGACGATGTCGTCGGGTGTCATGCGGTCGGGTCTCCTTCCTGAGGTGCTTCGCCGCGGGGGGCCGGGTTGCCCTGGTGGATGAAGGCGCCCCAGAAGGCGGGCCCGGTCAGCTCCGACCGGGCCGCGATGCGCAGCAGGTGCGGCGTCAGACCGCGGACGGCAGGGCGCTGTCCGGCGGGCGCGAGCATCCAGCGCTGGGCCGCCCGCAACGCGTCGGGCGGTGCCAGGCCGGCGGCCACATGGTGGTGGAAGACGGTCATCAGCACGGCCGAGGCGTCGTCGGCGACCTTCCAGCGCGAGCCGACCGCGTCGGCCGCGAGACCGTGCACGAAGGCGGTGGTCACGGTCAGCGCCTCGTCGTGGTCCCGGGTGCTCAGGTCGGTCTCGCACGCGCTCAGCACGACCAGCGGCCGCCCGGCCCCGGCCGGCCCGGCCGGCGTGTCGAGCAGCCGGGTCACCGAGAGCAGGCCCGCCTCGTCGTCCGCACCGTCGGGCGGACCCAGTTCGAGCACCGAAGCGCCGGGCTCCGCGCCCGCCGTGCCGTGGCAGACCAGATGCACGACGGCGACCGGTTCCGCGCCCGCCTCCCGCGCCCCGAGCAGCCCCAGCACCTCGGCCGGGGTGCCCCGGGGCGGCGGCGCGTCGAACGTGAGGGTGTCGAACTCCCCGTACAGCGCCGCGTCCGGGTAGTACGCGTCGTGCACGGCGAGCACCTCGTCCTCGGCCGTCTCGAGCTCGCCGGGCACGCAGACCAGCGCCTGCCCCCGGTCGACCGGGAGGCGCCGGGTCCGCGCCGCGCGCAGGAACTCGCGGCCGGAGGCGGCGTACGTCAGCACCACCGGCTCGCAGGCCCGCACCGCCGCCGGGGCGCCGGCCGCCCGCCACTCGTCGGGGACGGTGAGCCGGGCCGCCTGCCACGGCACCACGCCCAGGTTCCCGCAGGGGACCAGGACCAGCCGCACCGGCGCCGCCGAGGCCGGCCCGTCGAGCAGCCCCGCCTCGCCGAGCCCCCGTTCCCACAGACCGAGTTCGCCCAGGACCGGCCCCATCACCCCGTCGCCGGCCCAGTCGCACAGCACGTCGAGCGCCGCCTCCCAGCGCTCGTGGCCGCGCCGCGCCGTGGAGCGGACCTCGCCCGCCGCCAGATAGGCGGCCACCGGCGCCCGCCCCCGCCCCGACAGCGCGGGCAGCGGCAGCGCCCATGGCGCCCGGTCCGGCACCAGGAACAGCGCCCAGCCCTCGTCGTCCGCCTCGCCCGGCAGCAGGTAGACCAGCGCGTCCGCGCCCGACCGGCCGACCTCGCCCCGCAGTTCGGCGACGCCCGGCCCCTCGCCGTCCCGCCCGTCGCCCTGCCCGCGCAGCAGCTCCAGCACCCGGCGGCGCAGTCCACTGGGCAGATCGGGCCCGCCGGGCGAACCGTCGAGCACCGAGGTGAGGAGCCCGGCCGTGCCCGCCTCCGCGGCCGTCCCCGCCGCCCCCGGCCGGGCCTCCCGCCACTGCCGGGCCAGCTGCTCCTCGCCGAGCGCGGCGAGCCGCTCCGGCACCGTCGCCGAGACGGCCGCGGCGGCGAGCACGAGGGCGCGCCCGGCCTCCAGACAGGCCACCGCCTGCTCCGGCCGGCCCGCCCGTACGGCCCAGGCCGCGGCGAGCAGTCCCCGCCTGGCCCCGCCGCGCGCGGTCTCCAGGCCGTGCTGCACGCCTTCCTGGAGCAGCACGTCGGCGGCGGTCGCGCGCAGCGACGCGCGGGCTTCGGCGACGGCCCTGGCCAGGTCGGGCCCGCCGCCGCGGCCGGCCCGGGTGGCATAGCCCTCGGCCAGGTCCCAGAGCAGCGGGCCGGCCACCGGCGCGGTTCCGGCGGTCAGCTCGCCCCGGGCGGTCTCCAGCTCGGCGAGCGCCTCGTCGAGCAGGCCCGGGTCCGGCGTCGCCCGCTCCTGAAGCGTGCGGTGCTGGAGGGTGAGCGCCATGGCGATGCCCATCCGGGTGCGGATCCGCTGGTCGGCGACGACCTGATTGCCCTGGAGGGACGCGCGGGCCCGGACCACGGCGGCGGCGACCCGCTCGGGTTCGGGATCGAGGTAGGAGGTGAGGGCCAGGAGCGGCGCCCAGAGCGCGTCCATCAGTACGCGGGCGAACGGAAAGGCGTGGGAGTCCGCGTACGCCTGCTCCAGATGGTGGGCCGCGCTGCGCAGCGCTGCGGCGTCGGACGCGGCCTTCGCGAGGCCCAGATGGGCGTAGCCCAGCAGGAAGAGCGGCATGAAGCGCTCGGCGGCCCGCGCGCCGGCCGGGCCGGACCCGTCCCCGTCCTCCCCGTCCCCGCCCTCGACCTCGTCCAGGAGGTCGAGGACGTCTCCGATCAGCGCCTCCAGGGCGTCCGTGTCCTCCGCGTCGGCGGCCTGGGACACCCGGGTCATCAGCAGCATCTGGCGGTTCCAGCGGAGCAGGTCGTCGGCGCCGGGGCGGCCCGGCGGCGGCTGCGCGACCATGGGCCCGGCCTCCGGCGCCAGCGACTCCCGCAGCAGTTGCTCGGCGACGGCGAAGTCCAGCCTGCTGCCGCTCGTCAGCGAGGATCCGGCGAGCACCCCGGGCAGCACCCCGCGGACGAACCAGCCGAAGTCCTCGTCCTGCCCCTGCTCCCGCGCGGCCCGCCCGAGGAGGCGCAGCGCCTCCTGGTGCTGGTCCGGGTCGCCGGAGCGGGCGCCGAGCAGGGCCCGGGCCATCGCGCGCATCCCGTCCGAGATCTCCAGGCCCGTCTGCGGCCGGGGCTCGTCGGCCTCCCGGAGCAGTTCGGTGAGCTGCTCCTGGGAGAGTGCCTCCGGCTGGAGGGCGGCGGCCATCAGCCCGAGCAGCGGCCGCAGTTCCTGCTGCTCCTCTGGGGTCGGAGGCCGCACGTCGGCGGTGGGGATCTCCTCGACCGACTCCGGCAGCATGCGCCGGAGCATCCGCACCATCGGCGCCATCGGCCCGAGCATCGCCTGGTCCAGGGTGTCCATCCGGTCCATCAGGCCCAGCAGCCCGGCACCGTCCCCGGCCGCGAGCGCCGCCTGCAGATCCGTCTGGAAGGCCAGGAACTCCGCCATGGCGGCCGGCATCCCGCCGCGCCGGGCCGCGGCGATCTCATGGGCGAGCCGCTCGATCTCGGGAGCGGACTCGATCAGCCCGGGGCCGCCGTGCTGCTCGGGCACCGAGGCGTTCAGGATGCTCTGGACCGCTTCCGGGCCCAGCGGCCGCCGCTCGCCGTAGCCGCCCACCAGCAGGATGAGCAGGTCACGGGCCGCGTCCGTGCGCGCACCGGCGTCCAGCAGCTCGCCCTCCCGGGCCCGGCGCAGCAGACCGGTGGCCTCCTGGCGGTCGGCCTCGTCCCGGGTCTCGGTCCAGCGGGCGCCGAGCAGCGCGCCGAGCCGGGCCCGGGCCTCCGCCGGCAGCACACCGTCGCCCGGCGGCACGTCCTCCAGCCGCGGCAGAAGGTCCCGCAACTCCTCGATGAGCACGTCCCGTTCGGCGGCCGACGGTCCCTTCGCCGCGGCCTGCGGGTCCGGCATCACCTGGGCGCCCTCGGAGCGCCGTACCAAGTCCCTGGCGCGGTCGGCCGCTTCGTCCCGTGTTCCCAACACCCCTCCCCGGCAGGCGGATACGGACCATCATGGCCCCATCGACCGGCGCGCGGGGAGGGCTTGCGCGGGCGCGCGGAAGCCGCCCGGGAATCGACCGGCCCGCGCCCGGCCGGCCCCGATCGACCGGCGGCGGCCGTGGCAGCATCGGGGAGCGAAGGCTCCTGGTCCGTCAATCCGGGAAGGCGACCGTCCTTGACCGTGCTCCCGTACCTCGAAGTCACCGCCGCCGGCTACGCCGCCGCGTACACCGCCCGGCTGCGGATGACCGACACCGCGGACGGTGTCGTGCTCAGCGGCACCTGCCCCCGCTGCGCCTGCCCGTTCGACTTCACCTACACCCGCCGCGTCTACCGCGACCGCCCGGCCGGCGGCCGGTCCGCGCACACCGTCACGGTGCCCGTCCTGTGCGTGTGCGAGACGCACCACGAGGGGCGCCCCGACGAGGAGGAGGGCTGCGGCGCGTACTGGAACGTCCTCCTTGAGAGGACGGGGCGATGAGCTGGCAGGCGCGTCCCGGCCCCGAGGGGACCCCCGCCGATCTGATCGCCGCCCGGCGCGGCCGGCTGCTGCTGCGCGGGGAGCTGGCGCGGGTCCGCGAGGCGGCCCTGGCCTGGCGCAACGGCCTCGGGGCGCTGCTCGCCGGCCTGATCGGCTTCGGGCTGCTCAAGGGCCGCACGGACGTCGGCTCGCTCGCGCCGCCGTACGGGGCGCTGGTCGGCGGGCTGCTGCTCGGCGCGCTGCTGTGCGGCGCCGGCGGCGGCGTCCTGCTGCTGCGGGCCGCCCACGGCCGCCCGGCCGCCTCCGCCCTGCCCGCGCCCGTCCCGGGCACCCTGCCCGCCGGGCCCGTCACCGCCGGACACGCGGAGGCGCTGCGCGCGGCCCGCGCGCTGATCCGCGGCGTACGGGCCACCGTGGCGTGCGCGGTGCTGCTGACCGCGGCCGTGGCCCTGACCTGGTACGGCCCGGCGAAGGACGGCCCCCTGCTCTCCGTCACCACCCCGGCCGGCACGTCCTGCGGCGAACCGCTGGCGACCGCCGGGGGGCTGCTCCGGCTCAAGACGGAGACGGGCGAGGTGTCCGTCGACCTGAGGAGGGTCCTCACCCTGAAGGCCGTGGCCTCCTGCGCGGCGCCGTGACGCGAGCGGCCCGGTCAGGCCGCGGTGCCCTGCTCCCCGGCCGCCTCCTCCAGCGCCGCCTCCACGAACACGCGGTAGCCGCGCACCGGGTCGAAGCCGTGGATCTCCTTGGTGTCGAGGGCGTCCATGAAGTCGAGGATGTCCTTGCTGAACTCCTGGCCCGGGACGAGGATCGGGAAGCCGGGCGGGTACGGCGTGACGAAGATCGCCGAGACGACCGGACGGCCGGCGTCGAGGCGGCGGCGGGCCTCCTCGGAGGTGACGAACTCGCAGAGCTCCTCGCGGTAGGCCATGTAGTACGGCTTGCGCATGTCGCCGTCGGACGCCTCGCCGGCGGAGTCGGCGCGGAAGGCGTCGTGGAAGCGGGAGAAGTCCGGCAGCGGCGGGTGGTCGTGGGCCAGCGAGTCGACCTTGAGGTCGAACGCCTGCCGCTGCTCCGGCGCCAACTGCTCGATCCCGTCCTCCAGTTCCTCCGCGATGCCGATCAGGGCCCGCAGCAGGTGCGCGACGGCGCTGCGGGTCGTCCCGATGTTCGTCATCGCGAGGACCGTGTTGCGGGTGGTCTTGTTGACCTGGATGCCCCAGCGGTCCATCAGGTGCCGGTGCTTGAAGGTGTCGCCGTCGATGCCGGTCGCCGAGATCTCGATGGTCAGCCGGCACGGGTCGAGGACGAACTCGTCCGTCTGCCAGGCCCGTTCCATCGCCACCGGCCCGATGGACAGCGGGTCGGCGTGGCCCGACGGCCGGTACGCGTCCGGGATCAGGTCGCTGCTCGCGAGGACCCGGAAGTACTTGGACAGCAGCGGGTGGCCGGCGATCCGGTCGCGCAGGGTCATCGCGAGCTCGACCTGCCGCAGGACCAGCTCGAAGCCCTCCAGCTCGACCTGGCGCCGGCCGATGTCGAGCGAGGCGAGGATCTGGTAGTTGGGCGAGGTCGAGGTGTGCGTCATGTACGCCTCGTGGAACGCCTCCTCGCTGCGCCGGCTGAAGTCGTCGTCGTAGATGTGGATCATCGAGCCCTGGCGCAGCGAGGTCAGCGTCTTGTGCGTCGAGTGCGTGGCGTAGGCGCGGATCCTGACCCGGTCCGGGTCGGGGAGCAGCCGCTCGTGCACCAGCTCCTCGTCGGTCATGCCCTGGATCCGCTCGCGGTGCGCCTCGTACTCCGCGCGGTACTCCGCCGTGCCGAAGCGCTCGGCGAGCGCGGCCGCGGACGCCATCGCGGTCCGCTGCCGGTACACCGGGTGGAAGCGGGCGAAGGCGAACCAGGCCTCGTCCCACAGGAACACCAGGTCGGGCTTGATCGCCAGGCACTCGGTCATCACCCGCTGGACGTCGTAGACGACGCCGTCGAAGGTGCAGTTGGTGAGCGAGATGAGCCGGACCTTGTCGAGCCGGCCCTCGCGCCGGTACGTGAGCAGCGTGCGCTTGATGTCGGCCAGCGGGATCGCGCCGTACATGGCGTACGCGTCGAGCGAGTAGCTGTCGAGGTAGGCGACGTGGGATCCGGCCATCACCTGCGCGTAGTGGTGCGATTTGTGGCAGTTGCGGTCGACCAGGACCACGTCGCCCGGCGCCACCAGCGACTGCGTGACGATCTTGTTGGCGGTGGAGGTGCCGTTGGTGACGAAGTACGTCCGCCGCGAGCCGAAGGCGCGCGCGGCCAGGTCCTGCGCCTCCTTGATCGGGCCGTGCGGCTCCAGGAGCGAGTCGAGGCCGCCGGAGGTCGCCGAGGTCTCGGCGAGGAAGAGGTTCAGCCCGTAGAAGTTGGCCATGTCGTGGATCCACGGCGAGTGGACCACCGAGTTGCCGCGGGAGACCGGCAGCGCGTGGAAGACGCCGGCCGGCTTGCGCGCGTACTGCAGCAGGGCCGAGTAGAACGGCGTCCGGTAGCGCTTGCCGATCCCGCGCAGGATCGTCAGGTGCAGGTCGAGGACGTCCTCCTGCTGGAGGAAGACCGAGTCGAAGTCGCGCCCGATCTCGGTGGCCAGCTGCTCGACCGAGGCCTGCTCGACCAGATAGAGGTCGAGTTCGGGCCGCTCGTGCCGCACCGCCGTCGCCAGCGTCCTCGCCCGCTCCGCCGCCGTGAAGAAGTCGATGTCCGGGACGTCGAGCGCGGGCACCAGGTCGTCGAGCAGCGACAGGTCGAGCGCGGACCGGCCGCGGAGGTCGGGCCGGACGACGACCGCCTGGATCCACGGGTTGACCAGGACCGCGACCATGGCGTCGACGAAGCTCGGCACCGCGACGATGTCGTAGACGAAGGGGTCCTCCCGGCGGCGCAGCGCGCGCAGGTCCCGGGCGATCCGGGCCTGCTCGGCCTCGGAGAGGTCGGCCACCACCAGCACGTCGAACCGGGGCCGGGTGTCGACGGCGGCCTCCGCCTCCACCGCGTCGGCGGCCGGCGCCTCGGTCCCCGAGACCGCCGTCACCGACAGCGGCACGTCGCCGATCAGGCTGCGTCCGATCCGCTCCGCCTCCCGGCTGAGCTCCAGGTACGAGTCGGGCACCGCGAGCGCGCGCAGCTTCGCCGCCGCCTGCCGGCCGGGACGGCTCAGGTAATACGTGAGCACGTCGGCGTCCGCGAGGCCGCGCTCCAGGGCCGCCTGCCCCTCGCTCTGCTCGACGGGGTCGAGGTTCGGCATCGCCAGATGGCGCGCGCTGTCCGCGATCGACCACCAGAGGTCGGTGAGC
Organism: Streptomyces sp. NPDC004327; assembly: GCF_042873935.1. Lineage (NCBI taxonomy): Bacteria > Bacillati > Actinomycetota > Actinomycetes > Kitasatosporales > Streptomycetaceae > Streptomyces > Streptomyces sp. NPDC004327. Next base: position 86,859 of record NZ_JBIAME010000001.1, read on the forward strand.
AGCTGCGAAACGCTGTTGTAGGCGGAGACGGCGGGCTTCGAGGGGTCCATGAGGGCGATGCTAGGTGGGGGTGCATTATCCCGCAAACCGGACGATATTCCCGCATTCTCTTCAAATGACGAAATGCGGATGAGGTGCCCTATGAGGGCATTTGGCGGATAAGGCGGACCAGGGGTGGGGAGGGTGATTCGGGTCACGGCCCGCCCGGCCCGCCCGATGCTGGTGCGGCGTCAAGTCCGTACTCCCGGAAAAGGATTGGCGAATCGGCCCCGGTCAAGCGGAATGATCCTTTTGTGTTTCCGTGAAAGGTCATTTTCGGTTCGCCAATTCCGTCTTGTATTCGCCGTTTGTTTTCGCATACGGTCACGCCGCAACCGGACGGAAACGCCGAATCCTGCCACCGCCCGGAAACCGCACTCACCACACTCGTCCGGCAGGAGCGGGGGACCCAGGTTTGCCGCCGGTCCCGGGATTCCGGGGCGGCTAGGGGTGAAGCCGTGCTGCGCACGGCCGGGCATCTCCTGCCCGAACCCGACAGCTCACCTCGCAGGCGGAGGAGAGGAATTCGCCATGCGTGGACACGGTAAGCACCGACGTACCCAGCGCACCCCGCTCGCCCGCGGTCTCGCCCTCGCCGGGATCACCGGCAGCGCCGCTCTCGCCCTGCCGCTGGCCGGGGCCACCGGCGCCGTGGCGGCCGTGCCGCAGGCGGCACACACCGTCGCAGTCGAAAAGGCCGTGACCCAGCCGGCCGTAATCAAGGCCGTTCAGGCGGGCCCGGTCCGCTATTCCGTGATCGCCGGGGACTCGCTTTCCGCTATCGCCCGGAAGTACTCCGTCAAGGGCGGCTGGCAGAAGATCTACCAGGACAACCGCCGGGCCATCGGCCAGGACCCCCGGCTCATCCGGCCCGGTCTGACGATCACCGTCGACCCCACGTCCGCGAAGGCCCCGACGGCTCCGCGCTTCACCGGCACCGGCGCGAGCGCCACGGGCACCGTGGTCCAGGCCGCCGCCCCGGCCGCCGCCAAGGCCGCGACGACCGCCTCGACGGGCACGTACGCGAACAACCTCGACGGATGGATCCGCCAGGCCCTCGACGTCATGTCCCGCAACGGCATCCCCGGCAGCTACGACGGCATCTACCGCAACGTCATGCGCGAGTCCTCGGGCAACCCGCAGGCCATCAACAACTGGGACTCCAACGCCGTCGCCGGCACCCCGTCCAAGGGCCTGCTCCAGGTGATCGACCCCACCTTCCAGGCCTACCACGTGGCCGGCACCGCCAACGACCCCTACGACCCGGTCGCCAACATCGCCGCGGCCTGCAACTACGCCGCCGCCAAGTACGGCTCCATCGACAACGTCTTCGGCGCGTACTGAGCCTGCGTCCGAGGACGCCACCGCGTACCGCCCGGCCCCCGAATGGACCGGGCGGTACGAAAAGAGGTACGAAGGCCTGCGTGAAGGATCAACCTCAGGAGCACGCGAACCCCCGGGAGGCGACCGTCCGGGTGTTCATCGCCCTGGCACCGCCCGACGAGGCCAAGGACGAGCTGGCGCGCGAGCTGCGGCCCGCGTACGAGGCGTACCCGGCCCTGAGGCAGAACCGCATCGAGGACTGGCACATCACGCTGGCCTTCCTCGGCGAGCTCCCCGTCGCCGCCGTCCCGCCGCTGCGGCCGCCGCTCGCGGAGCTCGCCGCCGCCCGCCGGCCGCTGGACCTCGCCCTGCGCGGCGGCGGGCACTTCGACGGGCGCGTGCTGTGGAGCGGCATCGCCGGCGACCTCGACGGGCTGCACCGCCTCGCCGCGGACGTCCGCGCCGTCGTGAAGGCGCGCGGCATCCCCTTCGAGGACCGGCCGCTGCGCCCGCACCTCACCCTCGCCCGGGCCCGCCGCGGTGACACGGCCTCGGTGGCCGAGGTCGCCGCCGCTCTCGCCGGCTTCGCCGGCCGGCCCTGGCGGACCGAGCGCCTGCACCTGGTCGGCAGCAACTTCGGACGCGGCCCCGGGCCGATCCGCTACCGCGACATCGAGTCCTGGCCCCTCGGCGGTCCCTAGGGCCTGTCCGGCGGCCGGGCGACCGGGTCGCGCCGGGGCCGAAAACGACGGGTGTCGCCCCGCGCGGCCGCTCTCCTACAGTGCGTGATGCACCGGTCCCGCCGAACGGCCCGCCGAATCAGGAGCAGCCCGTGGTCGTCCCCCAGCGCGAAGAGTCCCGCGACGTGCCCGAGCTGGACGCCGCCGCCGTCGAACGATGGCGGACCGGCGGCGGACTCCTGATCGACCTCTTCGCGCAGGCCCGCGACACACACGGCCCGGTCGCCGCCGTACGGCTCGGGGACCGGCCCACCGTGGTGGTGAGCGGCGCCGAGGCGGTACGGCAGGTGCTCGCCGTGCGCCCGGACGTCTACGTGAAGCGCTCGCACCGCGCCCGGGTGCTCGTCGGCGACGGCGTGCTCTCCGCGACCGGCGAGGCCTGGCAGCGCCAGCGCCGCATGCTCCAGGCCCAGTTCACCGGGCGCGGGATGCGCCGCTACGAGCAGCGGATCGCCGCCGCGGCGCGGACCACCGCGGCACGCTGGGACGCGTACGCCCGCACGGGCGAGCTCTTCGACCTCGGCGAGGAGATGCGGCGCTTCGCCCTGGACACCGTCTGGCGCTCGCTCACCGGACACGCCCTCGACGACGCGACCGACCGCGAACTGGCCGCCGTCCCACAGGTGGTGGCCGCGCTGCCGAGCCTGCCCGCCGACGGCGCGAGTGCCCAGCGGGCCGTCGCCGCCGAGCTGGCCAGGATCGACGCGGTGGCGCACCGCGCCGTCGCCGCCGCCCGCGACGGCGGCCCGGGCCCCGAGGGGCCGGGCCTGCTGCGCGTCCTCGTCGAGGCGGCGGACACCCACCCCGAGTACACCGACCGGCTGATCCGCGACGAACTCGTCACGCTGCTGCTCGCCGGCCACGAGACCACCGCCACCACCCTCACCTGGCTGCATCTGCTCCTCGACCGCCACCCCGGGGAACGGGCACGGGCGCTCGCCGCCGGACCCGAGGGCTCACCCGAACGGCAGCGGGCGATCGCCGCGCTCGTCCACGAGACGCTGCGCCTCTATCCGTCCGCGTGGATCCTGCCGCGCTGGGCGGCCGCGGACGACGTGCTCGACGGGTACGCGGTGGCGGCCGGCACCGACATCGTCGTCTGCCCCTACCTCACCCACCGCGACCCGGAACTCTGGGACGATCCCGAGGAGTTCGCCCCGTCCCGGTTCACCGTGCCGGGCCGGCGCCCCGCCCACCCGGGCGGCTACTTCCCGTTCGGCGTCGGCCCGCGCGCCTGCCTGGGCGCGCAGTTCGCCCTCCGCGAGACCGTCGCGCTCCTCGAACTCCTGCTCCCGGCGCACGCCCCGCGCTTCCGGTCGGTCCCCGAACGCGCCGCCTATGGCATCACCGTACGGCCCGACGGCCCCACCCCTGCCGTCCTGGCTGGTTAGCGACCCTCCCGCAGGCCGCGGCGGACCGCCGGGCGAAAAACGCGTGGACCGCGCGGGCGGCGTCGCGGGAGACTGCGGACCCTCTCCAGTCGGTCCGACAAAGCAGGGTTGTGATGGGATTGTCTGAATCGAGCGGCAGTACGCCGGGCAAAGGCGCGGTACTGCTCGCCCTCCGCCACTACGGACGCGAGCTGGCCCGGCTCCGTCGCATGACCGTGCCCGCGATGCTGCTCCCGCCGCTCGGCAACATCGGCATCAGCTACCTCGCGCCGCTGATCGTCGCCAAACTCGTCGCCCGGATCGCCGACGGCGGCACCGGCGGCGCGGGCTGGACCGGCGCCATGCTGCCGTACGTCCTCGGCATCGCCGGCGTGCTGCTGTTCTCCGAGGCCCTGTGGCGCGTCGGACTGCACTTCCTGAACCGCGTCGACGCGCTCGGCATCGAGCACCTCACCGTCGTCGGAATGGACGAACTCCTCGCCAAGGACGCCACGTTCTTCCACGACAACTTCGCCGGCTCGCTGACCAAGCGGGTCATCGGTTTCGGCAAGTGCTTCGAGGAGTTCGTCGACACCCTCACCTTCAACGTGCTCGGCAGCTTCGTGCCGCTCGGCTTCGCCTGCGTGGTGCTGTGGACGTACGAACCCCTGCTCGTCGTCGGCCTGTTGGCGATGATCGCCGTCACCGCCCTCGGCGTGACCCCGCTGATCCGCCGCCGCCAGGCCCTGGTCGCCACGCGCGAGGCGGCCATCGCCCGGGTGTCCGGCCATGTCGCCGACAGCCTGGGGAACATGGACACGGTACGGGCCTTCGCCGCCGAGCGGCGCGAGGCCGCCGAGAACCGCTCCCGCCTCGCCGAGGCGCGCCGGGCCACGCTGCGCTCCTGGGACTACGGCAACCTGCGCGTCGACACGCTCGTGGCACCCATGTCCGTGCTCACCAACGTCATCGGCCTGGTCCTCGCCCTCGCCCTCGGCGCCGCCGACCACGGCGTGGAGGCGGTCGTCGTCGCCTTCACCTACTACGGCAACGCGACCCGCATCATGTTCGAGTTCAACCAGATCTACCGCCGTCTGGAGAGCTCCATGACGGAGGCGGCGCAGTTCACCGAACTGCTCCTGGAGCCGCCGGCCGTGACCGACCCGGAGACGCCCGAGCCGCTGCGCTCGCGCGCCGGCGACGTCCGCTTCGAGAAGGTGGGCTTCACCCACGGCGGCGGCAAGCCGCTCTTCGAGGGCCTCGACCTGGACGTCCCCGCCGGCACCAGGATCGGCCTGGTCGGCCGGTCCGGCGGCGGCAAGACCACGCTCACCCGGCTGCTCCTGCGCATGAACGACGTCGACGCCGGCCGGATCCTCGTCGCCGGCCAGGACATCAGCCGGATGACCCAGTCCGACCTGCGCGGCCTCATCGCGTACGTGCCGCAGGAACCGGCCATGTTCCACCGCAGCCTGCGGGAGAACATCGCCTTCGCCCGGCCGGGCGCCACCGACGCCGAGATCCGGCGGGCGGCCGAGGCGGCACACGTCACGGAGTTCGCGGACGCGCTGCCGGACGGCTTCGACACCATGGTGGGGGAGCGCGGCGTGAAGCTCTCCGGCGGCCAGCGCCAGCGGGTCGCACTCGCCCGGGCCATCCTGCGCGACGCGCCGATCCTGCTGCTCGACGAGGCCACCAGCGCCCTGGACTCGGAGAGCGAGATCCTCGTCCAGGACGCGCTGTGGCGGCTCATGGAGGGCCGTACCGCGCTCGTCGTGGCCCACCGGCTCAGCACCGTCGCCGGCATGGACCAGCTCGTGGTCCTCGACCGCGGACGGATCGTCGAACAGGGCAGCCACCAGGAGCTCCTCGACGCCGACGGCGCCTACGCCAAGCTGTGGCAGCACCAGTCCGGCGGCTTCCTCGACGAGACCCGGGCGGGGGCGGACGCGCTGCCTACGACGTGACGCCGAGGGCCTGCAGGTCGACCATGCCGTACGCCTGGCTGACGTACACGTTGGTGAGCCGCGGGTTGCGGTAGTTCAGCGTCTTGTTGGCGGCGACCGGCAGGTAGTAGGCCCCGTCGGTGAGCTTGTGGTTGAGCTGCCGGTAGATCTCGCTCGCCTTGCCGGCGTCGGGCGCGGCCTTCGCCTGGTCGAACAGGGCGTTGACGGAGGGGTCGTCGACCTGGGCGTAGTCGGTGTTGCCGCTCGGGGTGATCCGGCGTCCGTCGGCCAGGGGCTGGAGGAAGGTCGTGCCGATCGGGTCGTCGGCGGACCAGTTGGTCGTGACCAGGCCGATGCCCTGGCTCTTGACGGTGTCCGGTGAGCCGGCGAATTCGAAGAACGCCGAGCCGTCCTTCTGCACGATCTGCGCGGTGATGCCCACGGCCTTGAGCGAGTTCTGCAGCGCCGTGGCGGTCTGGAGGTCCTGGGGCCGGGTGGTCTTCGTCAGGAGCTTGGTGGTGAACCCGCCGGGGCGGCCGCAACTCGCCAGCTCCTCCTTCGCCTTGGCGGGCCGCGGCTGTCCGGCGGTCAGCCCGTACGGGTCGTAGGCGTCGGCACCCGGGATCGTCGGGGGCAGCAGATTGCCGTGCAGGGCACCGGTATGGGGGCCGCCCCGGGCGTTCAGCAGAGCGGTGGGGTCGGCCGCGTACAGCACGGCCTTGCGGCAGTGCACGTTGTCGAGCGGCGGCGTCTTCGACACGAGCGCGACCAGGGTCAGACGGCCGTTGAACGGCGCGTCCGCCTGCGCCTTCAGCCGTGCGTCGCCCAGCACCCGTGACGCGGCCGACGGCGTGAGGCCGAACCCTTCCGCGTCGAGGTCCGCCGAGCCGTCGAGCACCGCGGCGTTCACGCTCTCCTGGTCCTGGGTCATGGTCAGCTCGACCCGGTCCGGCAGCGCCTTGCGCAGCGGATCGGTGGCCGGGTCCCACTTGTCGTTGCGCACCAGGACCAGGGACTTCTCCGGCGTGTACGAGGCGAACTTGTACGGCCCGGAGGCCACCGGCTTCGCCGCGTACCGGACACCGGTGTCGTGGGCCTCCGGCACCGGGGCCGTGACGCCGGCGGCCAGCAGGTACGGGAACCGCGAGTCGGGCCTGGCGAGGCGGAAGACGAGCGTGCGGTCGTCGGGCGTGGTGACCGAGCGCAGCCCCTGCGCGGACCTGTCCTTGTACGGGCCGGCGTACTTCTGGCCCTGGTCGAGGGCGTCGATCAGATCCATCGGGCCGCCGCTCATGACGTCCTGCGCGAAGATCCGCTCGATCGCGTACTTCACGTCCTTCGAGGCGATCGGCGTGCCGTCCTCGAACGTGAGCCCGGACCTCAGCCGCACGGAGTACGTCAGGCCGTCGGCCGACACCTGCGGCAGGCCCTCGGCCAGGTCCGGCACGAGCTCGGTGCCCGCCGCTCCCGGCTTGGCCCGGTAGGTGAGGAGCGTGCGGGCGTAGAGGCGCTGGAAGTTCCAGACCCAGCCGTAGTAGGCACGGCCCGGATCCCAGGAGTCGGCGTCATAGGCGCTGCGCAGCCTGAGCGTGCCGCCCTTCTTGGCGGAGGCGTTGACCACGTTGCCGACCGCCGCGTCGAAGCCGGAGGCGGGGCTGGTCGAGGTCGGACCGCTGTTCTTGTCCGCGTTGTCGTTGCCCTTGTCCTTGCCCTGGTTCATCAGGATGGCCGCGGTGACACCGCCGCCGGCGACGAGAGCCGCCGCGACGGCGATCGCCACGATCCGCCGGGCCCTGCCCCGCCCGGCCCCGGCCGTGACGACGGGCGCGGCCGCCGGGCCGGGCTGCCAGGCGGAGGAGACGAGCGGCGGATCGCCGAAGGGGCGCGGCGGCGCGTGCTCCGGCATGGGAGGCGTGACCGGCGGGACGGCGGGGGGAGCGTCGGCGGAGGCGGCGGGGGAGGGGGCGGGCGTCGCGGGGGTGTGGGGGGCCGGGGCCGCCGGGACGAGGTCCTGCGGGCCGGGAGTCTGCGGGACCGGGGTCGCCGAGGCCGGCGTCTGCGGGACCGGGGATGCCGAGGCCGGCGTCTGCGGGCCGGGGGCCTGGGAGGCCGGGGCCTGTGGGGCCGGGGCCTGCGGAGCCGGGGTGTCGCGGACCGGCGCGGGCCACTTGGCCAGGGCGTCCCGGGGATCCGGGGGCGTCGCCGCCACGGGCAGGTCTACGGGCGCGGCGTCGGCCGGCTCGGGCGCACCGGCCGGGTCGTCGGCCGGCTCGGGCGCACCGGCCGGGTCGTCGCCCGGCCCGGCATCGCCCGGCCCCGTCAGCGCCCCCGCCACCGCGCCCGGCAGCCAGTCCGTCTGTTGCGGCAGCCCGGCGCCGTACGTCTGTACGCCGGTCTCGCCGAGCAGCCGGGCGAACTCGGCCAGCAACTCCGCGACCGTGGGTCGCTGTTCCGGATCCTTGGCCAGGCAGCGGGCGATGAAGTCCGTCTCGGCGGGCAGTCCGGAGAGGTCCGGATCCTGGTACACGGCGCGGAAGTTCACCGAGTGGGGCGCGCCGATGCCGAAGGGCGACGCGCCGGTGCCGGCGAAGGCGAGGACGGCGCCGAGGGAGAACACGTCGCTGGCCGGGCCGACCTGGCGTCCTGTCACCTGCTCCGGCGACATGTAGCCGGGGGTGCCGATGACCATGCCGGTCTGGGTGAGGGCGCTGGTCTCCGTGGCGAGGGAGATGCCGAAGTCGATCACGCGTGGGCCGTCGCTCGCGAGCAGCACGTTCGACGGCTTCAGGTCGCGGTGGACGAGTCCGGTGCCGTGGATCGCCTCCAGGGCCTCGACCAGGCCGGCGCCCAGATAGAGCAGCGAGCGCCGGGGCCAGGCCCCGTGGGCGTGGACCGCCGCGTCGAGCGGGAGGCCGGGGACGTACGCGGTGGCGAGCCAGGCGGGGTCGCCCTCGGGGTCGGCGTCGACGACGGCCGCGGTGAAGAAGCCGGTGACCCGCCGGGCCGCCGCCACCTCGCGGGCGAAGCGGTGGCGGAACTCCTGGTCCTCGGCCAGCTCGGCCCGGACCACCTTGACCGCGACCATCCGGCCGCTGGTGGAACGGCCCAGGTACACCCGGCCCATGCCGCCCGCGCCGAGACGCGCGAGGATCCGATAGCGCCCCACCCGCTTCGGGTCGGCCGCGGTCAGCTCTTCCAACGTTCCCCCCGCCGGTGGCCCCACCTCCGGAGGCCGTCCGGTGACGATTACATCAGACCCGGGCGTCTCATCGGCCCGTCCCCTCCCTCTCGTTGTGGTCGCCGTCCGGGCGCCGGGCGTAACAGAAGAGGTGCTCCTCCGGTTCGACCGCGGGCCCGTCGGGCTGGAAGACGGAGACCGCCTGGTGGAGCACCTCCAGTCCGCACTCCTCGCGCAGCAGGCGCACGTACTCCTCGGCCGGGAAGCTGGAGACGCGGACCGGCCGGCCCATCCAGACGATGTCCACGTCCTCGATGTCGGCGGGGACGGTGGCGCTGACGAGGCAGCCGCCGGGCGCGAGCCAGTCCGTCATCCGGCGCAGGGCGGCGACGGCGTCGCGCCGGGTCATCATCAGGAGCGGGAAGAAGGCGCAGACGGCGTCGAAGGAGCCCGCCGGGGCCTCGAAGTCCCGGACGTCGCACTGCTCGAAGCGCGCGCCGGGCACCTGCTCGCGGGCCAGCCGCACCATCGTCGCCGACACGTCGATGCCGGTGACGTCGTGCCCGGCCCGGGCGAGGAGTGCGGCGGCCGGGCGGCCGGTGCCGCTGCCGACGTCGAGGACGCGCGACCCGGCGGGGAGGCGGGCGGTGAGCCAGTCGACCGCCGCCAGCTGCTCGGGCAGCCGCACGAAGGCCTTCTCGTAGTCCGCCCCGAGACCGTCGAACAGCTCCGCCGCGGACAGCGTCCGCTCCCCGGGACGCTCGGCACCCTCTTCGCTCATGACGCTCCCTTCCCGTGGGCCGGCGGTCCGGTCGCGGCCCCGATCAAGGTCGCCTACCCATGGAGAGGCCGGCGCATGTCGGCCGGGCGCTTCGTACCCCCGAAGGGGAAGCACCCCCGTGGCGCCCCGAAGCGGCAGCCGGCGGCTCGCTCCGCGACGGTTCGGCACCACCGTGTCGCTCGGGCGCTCTTCGACGCGAACCGAGCCCCTCGGCCGCAGACCGCCACTTGCCGGGTGCTCACCGCTCCTTTCTGGCCGGAAACCTGCGTGCCCACCGGCGCGCGAAGCACTCGACCGGCGGGCGTGCACCGGGCGTGCCCCGGCGGCGGCGCGACGTTCGCGCTGATGGCATGTCATGTGACCATTTTCCGGTGGAAGTTGGCGGGGCGCGCGGCGAAGGAGCGCGCGCCGGGCGCTCGTAGCACCGGGTGGCTCGAATGTCATAGGTCGCGCGAATAAACGCCGCACCGCACAAGATCACTGCATCGAGGTAATGCTCCCGGTCCGATGCCTTGATGAGGGAGCGCGGGCCGTTACTGTTCCCCGGGATCTGGACGGATTCCCAGTGATTGAGACGGAATCCAACAGATTGTGTCGATTTTTCCGCTTTTCCTCTTTCAAGGAGCGCTCGCCCCATGACCGTTGAGACCGGCCCGGACACTCAGCTGGAGCCGCCGCGGCCGCAGTCCAGCCTGAGCACCGCGGCTGCCCGGAACCTCGCCACCACCACCAAGTCCGCCCCGCAGATGCAGGAGATCACCTCCCGGTGGCTGCTGCGCATGCTCCCCTGGGTGGAGACCAAGGGCGGCGCCTACCGGGTGAACCGCCGACTCAGCTACACCGTCGGCGACGGGGTGATCGAGTTCGTCCAGGACGGCGCCACCGTCCGGGTGATCCCCCGCGAACTCGGCGAACTGGCCCTGCTGCGCGGCTTCGACGACGACGAGGTGCTCGCCGCCCTCGCCGGCCGCTGCGTCCAGCGCGACTTCCGCGCCGGCGAGGTCCTCGTCGAGCGCGGCAACCCCGCCGAGCAGATCCACCTCATCGCGCACGGCCGGGTCAACCAGACCTCCGTCGGCAAGTACGGCGACGAGGTCTCCGTCGCCACCCTCGCCGACGGCGACCGGTTCGGCGAGAACGCCCTCTTGGACGCCGACGCCACGTGGGACTACACCGCCACCGCCGAGACGCCCGGCACCCTGCTCACCCTCTCCCGCGCCGACTTCGAGGCGATCAAGGCCCAGGCGCCCAGCCTGGCGGCGCACATCGAGGAGTTCAGCTCGCTGCCCCAGCAGCGGCAGAACAAGCACGGCGAGGCCGAGATCGCCATGTCCGCCGGCCACGTCGGCGAGGCCGTGCTGCCCGGCGCCTTCGTCGACTACGAGCTCAAGCCGCGCGAGTACGAGCTCTCCGTCGCCCAGACCGTCCTCAAGGTCCACACCCGGGTCGCCGACCTCTACAACGGCCCGATGAACCAGACCGAGGAACAGCTCCGGCTCACGATCGAGGCGCTGCGCGAGCGCCAGGAGCACGAGCTCATCAACAACCCCGAGTTCGGTCTGCTGCACAACGCCGACTTCAAGCAGCGCATCCAGCCGCACTCCGGCGCGCCCACCCCGGACGACCTCGACGAGCTCCTGTGCCGCCGCCGCGGCACGAAGTTCCTCTTCGCCCACCCGAAGACGATCGCCGCGATCGGGCGCGAGTTCAACGCCCGGGGCCTCTACCCGGACCACGTCGACCTCGGCGGCCAGTCCGTCCCGGCCTGGCGCGGCGTGCCGATCCTGCCCTGCAGCAAGATCCCGATCAGCAAGGAGCAGACCAGCTCGATCATCGCCATGCGTACCGGCGAGGACAACCAGGGCGTCATCGGTCTGCGCCAGACCGGACTGCCCGAGGAGTACGAGCCGGGCCTGTCCGTGCGCTTCATGGGCATCAGCGAGCAGGCGATCATCTCGTACCTGGTCACCACGTACTACTCGGCCGCGGTGCTCGTCCCCGACGCGCTCGGTGTCCTGGAGAACGTGCAGATCGCCCGCCGCAACTAGCGCAGAGGCTTCGCAGGCCCGATCCGGCCCGGACGTCCGGGCCGGGCCCCCATCCATCCCGCAAGGAGCCACGGATGCCCGACCCCGGGCTTTCCCCTGGGCAGTCGAGCCTGCCCGCCCTGCCCGGCCCGCCGGCCGCCCTGTTCCCCCGCACGGGGACGGCGGCCGGGCCGGAGGCCGCGCTCGCGGCCGCAGCCACCCGACCGGAACTGGCGCGGATCCTGCGCGGACCCAGCGGTCTGGGCACGGCCACCCTGTCGTTCGCCCGCCCCGCGGAGCCCGTGCCGCTGCCGCCGGCCCCGGAGGCCGCTCCGGTGCCCGCGCCGCCCGCCGAGGCCGCGGAGCCGCCCGCTCCGGCACCCGGCACCCCGATCCCGGGCCTCTACTACCACCCGGTCGCGGAACCCGACCCGGTCCGCGTCGAGGAGCTCAGCCTGCGCATCAAGGCGTGGGCGGTCGACGAGGCCGAGGTCTACCCGCCGGAGTGGGAGGACCAGTTCGACGGCTTCTCCGTCGGCCGCTACATGGTCGCCTGCCACCCGGACGCGCCGACCGTCGACCACCTGATGGCCGCCACCCGGCTGATGGTCGCCGAGAACGCGGTCGACGACTGCTACTGCGAGGACCACGGCGGATCGCCGATCGGACTCGGGAGCCGGCTGCTGCTCGCGCACACCGCGCTCGACGCGCTGCACACCACCGGGGAGTACGCGCCGGCCTGGGCGGAGTCCCTGTACGCCGACGCCCCGCGGCGCGCCTACCGCTCCGCCATGGAGTACTTCGCGCAGCTGGCCACGCCGTCCCAGGCCGACCGGTTCCGGCACGACATGGCCCGGCTGCACATGGGGTACCTCGCCGAGGCCGCCTGGGCCGAGACCGGGACCGTACCGGAGGTGTGGGAGTACCTGGCGATGCGCCAGTTCAACAACTTCCGCCCCTGCCCCACCATCACCGACACCGTCGGCGGCTACGAACTGCCGGCGGACCTGCACGCACAGCCCGCCATGCAGCGGGTGATCGCCCTGGCCGGCAACGCGACGACCATCGTGAACGACCTCTACTCCTACACCAAGGAGCAGAAGAGCCCCGGCCTGCACCTCAACCTGCCCGTGGTGATCGCCGAACGCGAGGGCGTCTGCGAGAAGGACGCCTATCTGAAGGCGGTCGAGGTCCACAACGACCTCATGCACGCCTTCGAGGCCGAGGCCGCCGAACTGGCCGCGGCCTGCCCCGTACCGACCGTGGCGCGCTTCCTCAAGGGCGTCGCCGCCTGGGTCGACGGCAACCACTACTGGCACATGACCAACACGTACCGATACAGCCTGCCCGACTTCTGGTAAAGAAACGGACTTTTATCTGTGACCAGCACCGAGTTCACCACCGCCGACGGCACCTCGACATTCGTCCCCGCGCCGGCGACGCCCTACCAGGGTGACATCGCGCGTTACTGGAACGCCGAGGCCAGGCCCGTGAACCTCCGCCTCGGCGACGTCGACGGTCTCTACCACCACCACTACGGCATCGGTGACGTCGACCACGCGGCCCTCGGCAGCCCCGAGGACAGCGAGTACGAGAAGAAGCTGATCGCCGAGCTGCACCGTCTGGAGTCGGCGCAGACCGACGTCCTCCTGGAGAACCTCGGCTCCGTCGGCCGCGACGACACGCTGGTCGACGCCGGCTGCGGCCGCGGCGGCTCCATGGTCATGGCCCACCAGCGCTTCGGCTGCAAGGTCGAGGGCGTCACGCTCTCCACCACGCAGGCCGACTTCGCCAACCGGCGCGCCCAGGAGCTCGGCATCGAGGACCACGTCCACGCCCGGGTCTGCAACATGCTCGCCACCCCCTTCGAGACCGGCCAGGCCGCCGCCTCCTGGAACAACGAGTCCAGCATGTACGTCGACCTGCACGACCTGATGGCCGAGCACTCCCGCATCCTCGCGGTCGGCGGCCGTTACGTCACCATCACCGGCTGCTGGAACCCGAAGTACGGCCAGCCCTCCAAGTGGGTCTCGCAGATCAACGCCCACTTCGAGTGCAACATCCACTCCCGCCGCGAGTACCTGCGCGCCATGGCCGACAACCGCCTGGTGCCCCAGGCCGTCATCGACCTGACCCCCGAGACCCTCCCGTACTGGGAGCTGCGCGCCACGTCGTCGCTGGTCACCGGCATCGAGGAGGCGTTCATCGAGTCGTACAAGGACGGCTCGTTCCAGTACGTGCTGATCGCGGCCGACCGCGTCTGACGCCGACCGGGCGAAACGCCGGGCGGCGGGTGCCCTCACCGAGGTGAGGGCACCCGCCGCCCGGGTCGTGCGGTGGAGCTTGCCGGATCAGCCGGTCGAGGACCGGATCTGGGTCTCGGCTCCGGCCTTCTTCATCGCGGCGACGGTGTCCAGCATGCCCTGGTGGAACTGCTCCCGGGTCATGTTGGTGCCGTACTTCTTGAACATCTCGACGCCGTTGCGGACGCTGGTGACGTCACCGATGTCGGTCTTTCCGGTGAGGAAGCCGGTACCGGGGATGCCTCCGTTGGCACCGTCCTGCAGGTCCTTCTCGCTGAAGCCCGCCGCGTTGCCCACGAAGCCGTAGTGCACGTTCGACCAGATGTCGTAGTACGCCTCGTCCTCGCCGCCCGGCACCGTGAAGTAGTAGTCGGACGAGGTGCGGAGGTTCATCATCGCCTTGAGCTTCGGCTTGTGGTCCCACGGGGCCCCGGCCCTCACCATGCCCGTCCACTCGAGCAGGGCGCTGCCGCCGGCCATCGGGACGTACCAGTCGGCGAGGTCGTTGAGGCGGGAGATCGACTTGAAGTCCGACGACCGCAGGTTCCGCATGATCTCGTCGTACATGTAGTCCTCGGCGATCTTCCAGCGCGCCGCGCCCAGCAGACGCGAGGCGGCCTTCTCCTTGGCCACGCGGATGGCCTTGTGGGCCGCGTTCCAGGCCTTCTTCTCCGCCGACATGTGGTTGGGGCCGGAGCCCTCACGGCGGGGAGTGCGGTTCCAGACTCCCGCCGCGTCCGCGGCCTCCTCCATCTCCTGCGCGTGTCCGGCGCAGTAGTCCCACACGCAGTTGTTGGAGTTGTCGCCGATGACACCGTCGGTGTCGCCGCCGACTCCCGCGCAGATCCCGTCCTTGCCGCCGCCCGGCGAGCCGTGCAGGCACTGCCGCCCGTCCGGGTCCGAGTTGGTGACGGGGTTGTTGTCCGCGTACGCGTACGCGTTCCAGCTCTGCGGGTCGGCGCCGTCGAACAGCGGGTCCGTGCTGATGAACCGGCCCGCGGTCGGCAGGTACTGGCGGGCGCCCAGGTTGGTCAGGGACGTCGCCGTGTCCTTCGTGCCGCCCACGAAGCCCTTGTCGCCGGCCCACGTCGACGGCTGGGTGCCGCGCGCGTTGCCGAAGGGGTCGGTGGGGCGGCGGGTGACGGCCAGCGTCGACAGGTCGACGGCGAGGGCGCTCGTGCCGTGGTGGTCGGCGACCTGCGCGACGAAGGCTCCGGCCGCGGTGCCCGCGCCCGTGCGGACGATGGTCATGCCGCCGGGGATCGGGTAGTAACGCACGCCGGTCTGCGGCTTGTTGACGGAGGAGGTGTCCACGGTCAGCTCGTCGGTGCCGAGGCTGATCGTGGTCTTGCCCGGGTTGCGGCGGACCAGCTGGTTGCCGTCCGCGTCGTAGACGTAGGTCGTGGTGGTGTCGGGGACGATCCACTTCTGTCCGGCGGGCACCGTGGTGGCGCAGTCGCCGAGGACGAGGTCGGTGCCGTCGGTCGTGACGTCGCCGGGGACGGCGAGGCAGCGGCCGGAGGCGGGGTTGAAGAAGGTGGTGTCGGCGCGCGCGGTCCAGGTCTGGGCGGTGGTGCCGTCGCAGGGCTGGATCTGGACCGGCGAACCGGCGGCGGTGCCCATGGCCTGGAGGCACTTGTTGGCGGTGGCGAGCCGGTCGCCGGCGGTGGCGAACCTCTGCCCGGCGCCGGTGTTGCAGGTGTAGATCTGCACCGGGTTGCCGTTGGCGGAGCTGCCGCCCTGCATGTCCAGGCACTTGCCGCCGATGCCCTTGATCTGGGTGGCGGTGGTCAGCGAGGTGAGCCTGTTCTCGCTGTTCCAGTTCAGGCTGCTGGTGCCGGCCTTGCCGGCGCGGAAGGACGTGGTGTTGCCGGCCGCGTCGTACTGGAAGTTGTCGTTGTTGGTGGTCGTCGCCGTCTTGGCGGTCGCCGTGAGCAGCGCGTGCGGACCGCCCGTGCCGCCGCCCGTGGTGGGCGCGGTGCTCGGGGCGTTGACGGTGCCGGGGGCGTTGAACGTCTGGGTGGTGGTCACGTCCTTGGTGGTGTCACCGGCCGGGTCGTGGCTGACCTGCCGCGTGCGGTTGCCGGTGAGGTCGTAGCCGTAGTCCTGCCAGTACGGCGCGGGGCCGCCGATGTTCGCGGCGGTCGGCGTCGTGGTGGCGCAGCCGCCCTGGTCCTGGGTCTGTCCCGCCTCCGGGGCGGTGAGGCCGCCGTTGTCGGTCCAGGCGGTGGCGAGCCGGCCGAGCGTGTCGTAGCCGAAGCACTGGCGGTCGGTCTGGGCCGGGGTGTTGTCGGCGATGCCGGTGATCGAGGTGATCTGGCCGACGTCGTTGTAGGTGTAGCCGGTCTGCTGGACGGCGCCCGTGGTGGACGTCTGCTTGTCGGTGAACTGCTGCTTGACCCGCCCGGTGGCCTGGTCGTAGTCGGTGGTGGAGACGACCTGGGTGGCCCACGGGTTGACGGTCGAGCGGACCGGACGTCCGAAGGCGTCGTACTCCGTCTGCGTGTCGTACGTGGTGGCGCCCGCGTACTTGAACATCTGGCCGTAGTCGTTGTACGAGTACACGACGTCGTCCACCGGCAGGCCGCCGAGCGCCGGGAGCACCGTCTCCTTGGGGCTGCCGGTGATCTTGTCGTACACCGTGCTGGTGGTGTACGTGAACGTGCCCGAGGCCAGTCCGGCGTCCGTGCCGGGGATGCTCACCGTGGATCCCGTGACGCGGTAGCCGTCGTCGTAGCCCTTGACCGTGGTGGTGTACGCCTGGCCGCCGGTGCCGCCGACGTACCGCGTCGACGAGGCGGGCTTGCCCTTGCCGGCCGTCGCGGTGTCGAAGGTCCACGCCGCGAGCTGCTTGTTGCCGGTCGTGGCGGTGCCGTCGAACATGCCGGCCTTCCGGCCGATCAGGTCGTAGGTGAAGGTGACCGTCTGACCCTTGGCGTCGGTGGTGCTGCCGAGCCGGCCGGCGGTGTCCCACTTCTGTGTGGTGGTGCCGGTGTCGGGGTCGGTCGAGGTGATCTGACGGCCGCGCTGGTCGTAGCCGTACGACCAGGTGTTGCCGGCCGCGTCCTTGCGGGTGAGCGGGCTGCCGTCCGCCGTGTAGGTGGTGCGCGTGATGGTCGCGTCGGCGGCCACGCCCGTCGCGGTGGGCGTGGTGTACTGCCACAGCTCGCTGGTGCGGCCGCGGCCGTCGGTGAGGGTCGTGGTCGGCGCCGCGCCCTTCGGCGGCACGACGTCCGTCCGGTCGACGCCCTTGTAGTCGGTCGTCGTACGGGACTGCTCCACGTTCAGCGACCAGGCGGCGGTGACCACCGCGCGGCCCTGGCCGTCGTAGGTAGTGCGGGTCTGCGACGGGATCGTGCCCTCGGCGGAGGGCAGCAGCGTGCCGGTCGGCCCCGAGACGTCGTTGTACCAGGGCGCGTTGACCGTGCGCGGGCG
The DNA here is from genome assembly GCF_042873935.1 of Streptomyces sp. NPDC004327. NCBI lineage: Bacteria > Bacillati > Actinomycetota > Actinomycetes > Kitasatosporales > Streptomycetaceae > Streptomyces > Streptomyces sp. NPDC004327. The sequence continues at coordinate 104,001 of NZ_JBIAME010000001.1, forward strand.
GCCCTGCGAGTCGAGCAGCGTGTCGGAGACCAGCCGGCCGGTGTAGGCCGGGTTGGCCGGCGACATCTGCGTCTGCCGGGTGTGGGCGAAGCCGTCGAGGATGTCGACCGTCTTGACGTAGACGGGAGTCTGGCTGTCCTTCGTCAGCTTGTTGGTGGTGGTCGTCGAGGGGACGCCGGCCGTGTTGGAGACGCCGTACTGGAACGTCATGTTGGCGTTCGGGTTGGCCGCGGGGGTGCGGCCGGGCAGCCAGACGCCGGTGAGGCGGCCGAGCGCGTCGTAGGTCTCGGTGGTCGTCTTGAGGTTCTGGTCCTGGACGGTCAGGGCCAGATTGCGCCGTACGTCCAGCGTGGTGACGGTGTCCCAGGTGCTCGTCGAGCCGGGCACCGGGGCGGACACCGTCAGCGTGGACGGCAGCTCGCCGGTCGCGGCGGGCGTGTAGGTCGTCGCCGTGACGGCCCCGTTCAGGTGCTGGTCGTCCTTGCTGTTCGGGTCCTTGACCGAGGTGGCGCGGCCGTAGGCGTCGTACGTCGTGACCGCCGTCGGCACGAAGACGGGCGTGCCGCCCGTGTCGTAGCGGTCCAGGACCTCCGAGGTCGTCGCGTCGCCGGTGGCGGCGGCCTGTCCGTTGGGCAGATTGTCGTAGGAGGTACGGGTCCGGGCGACGGTGTTGGCCGCGGTCGCGCCGGCCGTGCAGGCGTTCGTGCCGGAGACGACGAGCTTCTCCGACACCAGGCCGGTGACCTGCGGGTCGGGCCCGGTGGCGTAGTCGGTGCGCGAGCACAGGTCCGGCAGGCCCTCGGCCTGCTCCAGGCTGGTGACGACCCGGTTGTTGTGCGCCGGGTCGGTCGTGGTCGTGGTGACCGTGGACCGCCAGGTGCCGTCGGCCTTCTTGCCCTCGGCGGTGTTGGTGATGCTGGTGGCGGTGTAGCGGGCGACGAGGTCCGGGAGGCCGGAGCCGCGCGCGTGGGTCGCGGTCGTCACCTCGCCCGAGGCGCCGTTGACGGTGCGGCTGACGACGCTGCCGCCGGCCTGGTCGAACGTCTCGGTCTGCAGCGCCTGGCCGCTGAGCCAGTCCTGGTCGGTGACGGAGCGGCCGAGCGCGTCCGTGAGCTGGACGCTCCGGGTCGAGCCGTCCTTGCGGACGTCACCGTTCATGCCCTGCCGGTAGGTGGTGCGCACCTGCGACTTCGGGCCGTCGTTGCCGCTGCCGGTGGTGGCGGTCACGGTGGCGAAGCCGCGGAACTCGCCCCAGGTGCGGGACTTGGCCTCGGTGAACTCGCTGTCGTCGCGGTGCCAGCCGGCCGGGCCGTAGGCGTAGCTCGTGATCTTCTGCGGGGCGTCGGTCGTGGTGTCGTTCTCGGTGAGCGAGGCGACGGTGTAGTGGTTGAACCAGTCGAGCACGGGATCCGCGCCGACGACCGAGCCGGAGGGCAGCCAGCGGACCGGGTAGCAGGCCATGGTGTTGTCGTCCTCGGCGGACGGCATCACATGGTTGCGGCGCGAGCAGGCCGGCAGGTTGTAGTCGACGTTGAGGACGCCGCCGGTCTCGTTCTTGATCTGCTGGATGCGCGGCCGGTCCATCAGCGGCGGCGCGGGCACGAGGTCGGTGCCGTCGACCCGGTTCGCGAGCATCACGGGGACGAAGGTCACCGCGGGCAGCGTGATCTCCGGGCTGCCGGCCTTTCCGGTGCGCTGGACCGAGTCGAGCCACAGGGCCTTCTGGCTGGTGGCGTCCTTCGGGTCGGGGAAGGAGTGCTTGAGGACGTAGGAGTCCACGTCCTGCCAGGCGTTGTTCACCCGGACCTGGGTCAGCACGGAGGCCAGCCGGCGGGTGGTGAAGAAGGTCGGCGAGAGGTTGGCGCAGGTGCCGGAGCTCTTGCACTCCTGGTCGACGGGGACGTCGGGCCAGTTGTTCTTGTTCGCCTCGGTGCGCTGCGAGGGGTCGCAGACGGCCGTGTCGAGGCAGCGCTCGGCGGTGCCGAGCGTCACCCGGACGGCGGGCTGCAGGCCGCCCTTGGCCGCGACCTGGTCGGGCAGGCGCTGGCCGTAGGCGACCGAGGCCAGGGTGTTGGCGCGGGTGTACGCGGTGAGCGTGCCGGCGCCGGGGTTCTGGCCGCCGCCGCGGCTGTAGTAGTTGGTCTCGGGGGACCAGGTGTACGTCGTCAGGTTGCCGTGCGCGTCGACGACGTAGTCCAGCTGGAGGCGCTGCCACATCGTGCACCAGGAGCCGTTGCCCTTGGCCGAGTCGTAGCACGGGTCGCCGGACTTGGGGGAGTAGACCGGCACGCTGGACACGGAGTTCGTCGCCGGGTCGCTCTTGTCGCCGCCGGGCAGGTGGTTGACGCCGAAGTAGTAGACGGTGCCGGCGGAGTCGGTGACCTTCGCGTAGGCGCCGTCCTGGACGCCGTTGGCGGCTCCGGAGCCGAACTCGATCTTCGTGCCGTCGTCGTTCTTCAGCCGCCACACACCGGTCGCCGCGTCCGTGCCGGCCGCGCCGGTGGCGACGCGGACGAGCGGCCCGGAGTGACCGTCGAGCGACAGGCTCGCGTTGAAGCCGCCCCAGCACTGGTCACCGGAGTTGGTGATGCCCGCCTTGTCGCAGGGCTTGTAGGTGCGCTCGATGAAGCCGGGGTTGAGGTCCCAGCCGTCGCCGATCCAGGACGCCTGCGCGTTGGTGGCGGAGGTGCGGCCGTCCACGGACGAGGAGTCGTAGCCCAGCGCGAGCGACGGCGCCTGGCCGCCGATGGCCGGCGGCAGCTGGAACGGGTAGCTGTAGGTCAGCGCGCCCGAGGAGCCGCCCGCGGCCCAGGCCGAGGAAGGGTTGAGGCCGGACGCCTTGTAGTCGCCGCCGCCGCCCGAGGAGCCGGTCTCGGCGGCGAGCAGCATCGGCGCGCCGGCCGGCGCGGCGGCGGACGTGAGCAGCGGCGACGACTGGGCCGCGCCTCCGGTGACCCGGGCGGGCGCGGGCGCCACGGCCGGCACGGCGAGGTCGGCCGTCAGCCGGCCGGTGGCCTTGTCGTAGTGGGCGGCCAGCGGGGTACGGACCCGGCAGGACGCGCGCTCGGGGGTGGTCGCGGCACACGCGGGCAGCGCCACCAGGCGGCCGCGCGCGGCGAACTGCCCGCCGGTGGCGCGCTGGAGCTCCGCCAGGTCGAGGCCGACCCGCACCTTCACCGTGCCGGACGCGCCCTGGTCGACCGCGGCGACCGAGAAGAGCAGGCCGTGCACGCCGGCGGCGCGGGCCGCCTTGCCGTCGTTGCGCACGACGGTCACCGCGGGCAGGGCCTTGGTGCCCTTCGCGGCCGGGCCGACCCACACGGGGAGCCGGCCGGCCCGCGCCGGGGCCGTGGTGGGCAGCGCGGTGCCGCTCAGCGCGGTGACGGCCGGTACGGCGGGAGCCGCCGTGGCGCGCCCGGGCACCGCGTGCGGCGGGGCCACCGGCCGGCGCTTCTTCGCCGTGGTCCCGGATATCGAGGCGGTGTGCGGCAGCGGCGTCTTCGGCGGCTGCCAGATTCTGTCGAAGTCCGGCTTCGCCGGAGCGGCCTGGGCCGCCGGCACTGCCAGAAGGGACGCCGTCAGGGCGACGATCAGCGGAACGGTCGCCCGTGTCCGTGAAAGTCGCCCGGTTCGGCGCATGCCAAAGCGAGGCATCGCTCATCCCCCGTTGAAAGTTGAAAGTAGGCAAGGGCCGCCGGTCCGACCGATCGGCGCGAATCGACGGCACAATCGGACGGGAAGGTAGCAGTCGCGCCAACCTCACGTATGTGATGAGTAGTTGAAAGGCGCCTGTGTTCTAGATCACTCCGTGCGCAATTGGTGAAGGTCACGCACAAGCCGGACACAACCCATGTGGCGGAATTTGATTGGCCGACATGAGCCTGTCAATGTGCCCCCGATCTCTGCGCGCCACGCGCCGGGACCACGCGCATGCATGGGGGAGTACACGAGCATGTCCACTGCACCAAGAGCCGGACGGAGACGGCCGGTTGCGGCCGCCGCCGTCCTGGCGATATCGGCGGCGATGCTGGCCGCCACGCCCTACGCGGCACAGGCCGCGCCCTCGCCCGAGCCCGATCCCTCGGCCTCCCCGGCCGCTCCCGCCCAGGCGGGCACCGGGCGCCCGAAGCCGACGGCGGCCCGCACCGCTCTGGAGCAGGCGAGGCTGAAGGCGAAGGCCACCGGCAAGGACGTCCAGGTCGCCGAACTCACCGACGAGTTCAGCACCACCGTCGTCACGCCCCAGGGCAAGCTCCGCACCGAGCGCAGCCTCGAAGCCCAGCGCATGAAGGGCACGGGCGGTGGCTGGATCACCCTCGACGACACCCTGGTCACCCGCGCGGACGGCACCGTGGCCCCGAAGGCCGCCGACTCCGACCTGGTGATCTCCGGCGGCGGCACCGGCCCGCTGGCCACCATGACCACCGAGGACGGCCAGCAGCTCGCCGTCTCCTCGCCGTTCACCGGCGCGCTGCCGAAGCCGGTGCTCACCGGAAACGGCGCCCTCTTCGAGAACGTGGCGCCCGACACCGACCTGAAGGTCACCGCCACCAAGTGGGGCGGCTACGCCACCGTCGTCATCCTGCGCAGCCCGGCCGCCGCCGCCAACCCGGCGGTGAGGAACCTGGTCTTCCCCGCGGAGACCAAGGGCCTCTCGCTCGCCAAGGACAAGGACGGCAACCTCACCGCCGGCGACGGCCGTGACACCGTCTTCCGCTCGCCCGCGCCGATCATGTGGTCGGCCAAGGAGGCCCGGAAGCCGGCCGCGCGCGGCAACAAGAACGCCGACCTGGACGCCTCCGCGCCCCTCGACAAGACCAACGGCGCCATCGACGGACTGTCCAGCCCCGAAGGACCCGGCGCCCGGGCCACCGTCGCCAAGATCCCCGTCACCCAGGCGAAGGCCAACGGCGCCGGCGGCAAGGGGCGCGGCGCCATCGCCCTGGCCCCCACCATGGACCTGCTCGACGGCGCCGACACCAGCTACCCGGTCTACATCGACCCGGACTGGTCGCGCGACTCCCGCGGCAAGCAGCACCACGCCTGGGTCATGCAGGCCTGGCCCGGCACCAGCAACTTCGACCGCTCCGGCTCCAACGACCGGGACCACCCCGGCTCCGGCTTCCAGGGCTGGGAGTCCCCGTACGGCATCGAGCGCGCCCTGTTCGAGTTCGACATCAACGGGTACTACGGCTCGACCATCAACTACGCCAACCTGCGCGTCAACCAGTACATCTCCTCCGACTGGTCCTGCTCCACGACGTACCCCGTGAACGTCTACCGGGCCCGCGAGTTCGACGGATCGGTGTCCTGGAACAACCACGAGGTCCGCGAGTGGCTGGACGGCAAGTGGGTGCCCGGCAACGGCACCAACTCCGCCTGCTACAACGACATCCCCGTCGACTTCAACGTCACCGGCGCCATGCGGGACGCGATCCGCGACACCAGCAAGCCGATCGCCTTCGCCCTGCGCGGCAACGAGGGCACCGGCGACAAGATGGGCTTCAAGCGGTTCAACTACAACGCCACGCTCAGCACCGAGTACGACTTCCCGCCGGGCACCCCGGACAACCTGCGCGCCGACCCGGTCCCGCGCCGCGTCGTCGCCGGCGACACCCAGGCGTGCGGCTCGGTGCCCCAGTCCGCGTACGGCTGGGTCACCGACACCCACGCCGACCTGGTCTCCCGCGTCAGCAGCCCCAACCAGGGCCAGCTCACCGAGTGGGCCGACGTCTGGGACGAGACCGCGAACGCGACCGCGAACCAGGGCTGGTCCGGCTTCGTGCCGAACTGGTCCGAGGCCCGGTACTCCATCCCGGTCGGCACCCTGCAGAACGGCCACAACTACGCCTGGGCCACCCACGGTGACGACGGTCTGCTGCGCGGCCCGTCCAGCACCACCTGCCACTTCGCCGTCGACATGACCCCGCCGGTCATGGCCTTCGGCAAGTTCACCGACCCCAACACCCAGTACCCGCCGGCCGGCAACGGCCAGATCACCAACCTGCGCCTCGGCGACACCGGCTCCATCCCGGTCTCGGCCTCCGACCCGAGCCCCGGCGCCGGACTGCGCTCCTCGGGCCTCGCCTGCGTCCAGTGGAGCTTCGACCCGCAGCTCGCCGGGCTCCAGCAGAACTGCGGCAGCCCGCTCAGCGTGAGCAGCATCAGCGTCAAGCCCACCCACTGGGGCACCAACATCGTCTACGCGCGGGTCCTCGACGAGGCCGGCAACGCCTCCCAGACCCTCTCGTACGCCTTCTACGTGCCCTGGAAGGACGGCCCGGTCGCCTTCGGCGACACCACCGGTGACGCCCGGCCCGACATCCTCGTCCCGGACAACGCCGGCAACCTGGTCACCCACGGCCGCGCCAGCGACGGCACCAGCGCCAGCTACGTGCCCAGCGGCACCGCCGCGACCGCCCTCCAGGCGCCCGAGGTGACCTCCGGCCGCACCTGGAAGGACTACCGGATCGCGCACCGGGGCTCCCTCGACCCGGGCCGCAACGTCGACGACCTCTTCGTCCACCGCGAGCCCGCCACGGTCGGCGCCCTCGGCGGCAGCGACCTGTTCGCCTACGACAACACCCTGTCCAACCCCGGGGTGTTCACCCTCGGCACCAAGCACACCGTCGACAAGCCGGACTGCGACACCGCGTACGCGAGCTCCTGCGCCGGCTACCAGAACGTCGGCACCTGGCAGTACTCCAGCCAGATCACCCCGACCGGCCCGGCCCGCACCTCGCGCACGCCGAGCCGCAAGGTGTCCGACGCGACCGGTCTGCTCGCCGTCGAGGCCGGCAAGCTCTGGTTCTACCCGGTCAAGCCCAACCAGACGCTCGCCCCGCCGACCCTGGTGTCCGGCACCGGCGACTGGGACGACAAGGACCTGATGATCCCGGGCAACACCCTGGACATCGGCACCGCCACCACGGCGGACACCGCCCCGGCCCTGTGGGTGCGCAACCGCACCAGCGGCGACATCTTCCAGTACAAGCTCGCCACCGGCACCCGCACCGACGACGTCCTCGGGGTCACGTACACCGTGATCACCGGCGTCACCGCGCAGCCCGCGGCCCGCATCGGCTACGGCATCAAGGGCGACGGATTCCCGCGCGTCGGATCCGACGGCGACGTCACCGACGACGGCGTGCCGGACTTCTGGGCCCTGGACACGGCCGGCACGCTGCACGCCTGGGCGGGCACCGTCAACGCCGGCGCGGTCAACGGCTTCGGCGGCTACCACGTGCGCGGCACCACCCAGGCGCCGACCGTGCAGTGGCGCCTGGACAACAAGAAGTCCATCCCCGCCGGCAACGACGGCACCGAGGCGAACATCAGCTACGCCGCCGACACCGTCGACGGCCGCCCGGCCACCGTCGCCGTCCTCAGCGACACGCTGAAGTCGAGCCTCACCGCGCCGAACAGCGTCGTCGACACCCGGCAGAGCTTCACCGTCAGCACCTGGGCGAAGATGGACAAGCCCGACGGCGTGATCGTCAGCCAGGACATGCTCCACGGCAGCGCGTTCATGCTCTGGGCCGACGCCAACGGCTACCGCTTCGCCCTGGCGCGCAGCGACGACGACGGCTGGTCGTACGACTACACCGCCACCGCCAACGCCGCCAACGCCTTCCAGGCCGGCGTCTGGACCCAGCTGACCGCGACGTACAACGCCACCACGGGCGCCATGAGCCTGTACGTCAACGGCCGTCTCGCCGCCAGCGCCTACCACGCGGCGGGCACCAGCCCGGCGCCGAGCGGCAAGCTGGTCGTGGGCCGCTACAAGTACCAGAGCCAGCCCACCGCCTGGCTGGCCGGCCGGGTCAGCAACCTGGCCGTCTACCAGGGCTACACCCCGCAGGTCACCACGGCCGGCACGCCGATCCGCTTCGCCCCCTCCCCGGACATCTGCGTCGACGCCCCGGGCAACAACAGCGGCAACGGCATGCACCCCGCGCTGTGGGGCTGCAACGGCACCGACGCGCAGAAGATCAGCGTCAACGCCAACGGCACCCTGACCCAGCAGGGCCAGTGCGTCGCCGCCAGCGGCAACCAGACCGCGTCCGGCACGGCCGTGATCTTCTGGCAGTGCCTGGGCGAGGGCGGCCAGCAGTGGCTCCCGCGCGCCGACGGCTCGATCTACAACCCGCAGTCGGGCCGCTGCCTCGACGTGCCGTGGGCCAACCGCAGCTGGGGCACCGCATTCCAGATGTTCGACTGCAACGGCACGCCGGCGCAGCAGTGGAGCGTCCCGGCGATCTTCACGCCGGAGCTGCCGGTCAACCCGTAGTACCCCGCCGTAGCACCCGGTAGTACCCCGTAGTACCCAGCAAGAACGCCCCGTCCCTCACGGACGGGGCGTTCGCGTTGTCGGGCCCGTGTCTGTCACGGCTCCGGGGGCGGCTTCGCCGGCATGAGGGCGCGCAGGGCACGCTCCGTCGCCCGCGGGTCGGGGACGGAGACGGCGACGCGGCTGAACGGGGCGGCGAGGTCCAGATCCATCCACAGGACGGGGCCGTCGGCGCTCAGCGCGACGAAGTCGGTGCCGTCAGGACCGTGCCGTAGACCCACGCAGCGGCCCGGCAGCCACCGGCCCCGGCCCGCCTCGCCGCGCAGCACCCGCCACCAGCTGGTCTCGACGCCGACCTCGCGCAGCGCCGACACGGCGAACCGGACCGTGCGCCGCCGCGCGGCCGGCATCTCGCCGAGCCCGAGCCGGACGACGACCTCGCTGCCTTCCACGCCCACGCGTGCCATGGGAGCCGGCCTCCTTCGCCCCCGCCTGCGCGCCTACCCCGCCTGGCGGTGTCAATGCCGGGCAAATCGCTCAGGTGCGTCGACGATGGGCAGCGGACCGTTCCCACACCCTCCACCACCTCGGAGAACCATGGCCTCCGCGTCCTCCCGCCGCGCCGGCGAGCTCGTCCGCCGCCCCAAGCTCTGGCTCGTGCCGACCGTCCTCAGCGGACTCGTCACGATGGTGCTCGCCCTGCTCTACCTGGGCGGCATCCTCAGCCCGAACGACAACCTGCACCACCTGCCCATCGCCGTCGTCGACCAGGACCGGGGCGCGCTCGGCAAGGAGATCACCGGCTCGCTCGGCAAGGCGGCACCGGAGGGGCACGTCCAGTGGCGGACGGCCGGGCCCGCCGAGGCGCAGGACATGCTGGCGTCGGGGAAGGTGTACGGGGCGCTGGTCGTGCCGGCGGACTTCACCGCGTCCGTGCAGGCGCTGACCACGCGCGGGGCGACCACGCGGCCCACGATCACCGTCCTCACCAACCCGGGCGTCGGAAGCCTCGGCTCGTCGATCGCCGCGCAGCTCAACCAGGCCGTGGCACACCAGGCGTCCGTGACCATCGGCAAACGGCTCGCGGCGGCGGCGCCCGACCCGACGGCCAGGGTGCTGCTCTCCGACCCGGTGGCCGTGGTGACCCGGGTGGGGCATCCGATCGGCCGGCACAGCGGGCTCGGGCTCACCGCGTTCTACTACACGCTGCTGCTCGTCCTGTCCGGCTTCATCGGCGGCAACCTCATCCACACCGGCGTCGACACCGCGCTCGGCTACGCGGACAGCGAGATCGGCCCCTGGCACACCCGGCACGCCACCGTGCCCATCGACCGCACCCAGACCCTGATCCTGAAGATGCTGATGACCGCGGGCATCGCGCTGCTCACCACCACGCTCCTGATGGTCGCGTCGATCGGCATCCTGGGCATGGACGCGTCCCACCGCCCGCTGCTGTGGATCTTCTCGTACTGCGCCACCGTGGCCGTCGGCCTGGGCGTGCAGGCCATCAACGCGGCCTTCGGCGGCATCGGGCAGCTGGTGTCGATGTTCGTCTTCATCGCGCTCGCGCTGCCGTCGTCCGGCGCCACCATCCCGCTGCAGGCCGTCCCCGGCTTCTACCGTTTCCTCGGCGCGTTCGAGCCGATGCGGCAGGTCACCGGCGGGGTGCGGGCCATCCTCTACTTCGACGCGCGCGCCGACGCCGGGCTCGGCCGGGCCTGGGCGATGATCGCGATCGCGGTCGTCGGCGCGCTGCTGTTCGGCTTCGCGATGACGTCCTACTACGACCGCCGGGGCCTGGCCCGCTACGTGCCGCAGCCCGTGCCGCCGGACGGGGCCGGGGCACGGGCCGCGGGAGCCTAGCGACCGGGTCCACGGGCCGCGGGAGCCCGGGCGGCCGAGTCCTACGCCGCCGCCGTGTCCGTCCCGGCCGGCTCGCCCTTGCGGATCACGCAGTGCAGCGAGTCGTCCACCACGTCCGCCACGATCGTGTCCCCGGGCCCCGCCTCGCCGCCGAGCAGCAGCGAGGCGATCCGGTTGTCGAGCTCGGTCTGGATCGTGCGGCGCAGCGGGCGGGCGCCGAACTCCGGCTGGTAGCCGTGGGCGACGAGGAGCTTCTTGGCCGCCTCGGTGACCTCCAGGGTCATGCCCTGCGCGTGGACGCGGCGCTTGCTGCGGTCCAGGAGGTGCTCCACGATCTCCGACAGGTCCTGCTCGGTGAGGCTGTGGAAGACGATGATGTCGTCGATCCGGTTGAGGAACTCCGGCAGGAACCGGCCGCGCAGATCCTCCATCAGCTCGTCCTTCAGCTCCGCCGCGTCACCCTGGTGCGCCAGGATCCGGTGCGCGCCGATGTTGGACGTCATGATGACGACACAGTGCCGGAAGTCGACCGTGCGGCCCTGGCCGTCCGTGAGCCGCCCGTCGTCGAGGATCTGCAGCAGCGTGTTGAAGACGTCCGGGTGGGCCTTCTCCACCTCGTCGAAGAGGACCACGCTGTACGGCTGGCGGCGCACCTTCTCGGTGAGCTGGCCGGCCTCCTCGTACCCCACGTATCCGGGCGGCGCGCCGACCAGCCGGGCGACGGTGTGCTTCTCCTGGAACTCGCTCATGTCGAAGCGGATCATCCGGTTCTCGTCGCCGAACAGCAGCTCCGCCAGCGTCTTGGCCAGTTCCGTCTTGCCGACGCCGGTGGGGCCGAGGAAGAGGAAGGAGCCGACCGGGCGGTTCGGGTCGCCCATGCCCGCGCGGTTGCGGCGCACCGCCTCGGAGACCGCCGTGACCGCCTCGGTCTGGCCGACGATCCGCTCGTGCAACTCCTCCTCCAGCTTCAGCAGCCGCTCCTTCTCGCTGGCGGTGAGCTGGGCGACCGGAATGCCGGTGCGGCGGGCGACGATCTCGGCGATGTCGGCGGCCGTCACCGACACCACGCCCTCGCGCCGTTCCTCGATGCCCGCCAGCTCGCCCTCGATCCCGGCGATCTCGTTCTTCAGCTCCGACGCCTTCTCGAACTCCTCGCCCGCCACCGCCTGGTCCTTCTCGCGGCGCAGCTTGGCGAGCCTGTCCTCGCGGCTGACCACCTCCGTCGAACGGCCCGCGCTGCGCAGCCGGACCCGGGCGCCCGCCTGGTCCATCAGGTCGATGGCCTTGTCGGGCAGGAAGCGGTCGCTGATGTAGCGGTCGGACAGCTCGGCGGCCGCCGTGAGCGCGCCGTCGGCGAAGCGGACCTGGTGGTGGGCCTCGTACGCGTCCCGGAGCCCTTCGAGGATCTGGACGGTCTCCTCGACCGTCGGCTCGGGGATGAGCACGGGCTGGAAGCGGCGTTCGAGGGCGGCGTCCTTCTCGACGTGCTTGCGGTACTCGTCGATGGTCGTCGCGCCCACGACGTGCAGTTCGCCCCGGGCCAGCGCGGGCTTGAGCATGTTGCCCGCGTCCATCGAGCCCTCGCCGGTCGCGCCCGCGCCGACGACCGTGTGCAGCTCGTCGATGAACAGGATGATCTCGCCCTGGGCCTCCTTGACGTCCTCGATCACCTTCTTGAGGCGCTCCTCGAACTGGCCGCGGTACTGCGCGCCCGCCACCATCCCGGACAGGTCGAGCGAGACCACCCGCTTGTCCTTCAGCGTGTCGGGCACCTCGCCGGCCACGATCCGCTGGGCCAGGCCCTCCACGATCGCCGTCTTGCCGACGCCCGGCTCGCCGATCAGCACCGGGTTGTTCTTGGAGCGCCGGGAGAGGATCTCCACCGTCTGCTCGATCTCGTCGGCCCGGCCGACCACCGGGTCCAGCTTGCCGGCCCGCGCCTCCTCGGTGAGGTCGCGGCCGAACTCGTCCAGGCTGGTGGCCGGCTGCCGGGGCGCCGCCGGGGCCGTGCCCTCCGGCCGCGACGCGTGCTCGGCGAGCCCGCGCAGCTTCTGCACGTCCAGGTCCTCCGCGCGCAGGAAGCGGGTCGCGCCGGAGTCGGGGTCGGCGAGCAGCGCGCCGAGGATGTGCTCGGGGCCGATGTACGAGACGCCGGCGGCCTGGGCGTACGCGTGCGCGGCGGCCAGCGTGCGCTTCGCCGCCGGTGTCAGGCCCGGCTGGGACGAGGGCTCGCCGGACTCGCGCGGCAGCACCCCGGCGATCTGCTGGGCGAGCTTGTCCGGGCTCACCCCGGCCCGGTCCAGGATCCGGCGCGCGGGCTCGACCTGGGTGGCCGCCCACAGCAGGTGTTCGGTGTCGAGGTCCGTGGTGCCGTCCTCGACCGCCTTGCGGGCGGCGAGCCCCAGCAGCTCGTGCGACGACTCGGTGAGCAGGCGTCCGATGGGAACGCGCTGCACGGCCGGCGGCGAGGACTGCGGCGACATGCCGAAGAAATGGTTCAGCAGGTCGCTGAAGGGATCGGAGGAACCGAAGGGGGAACCGAACGCCATGGACATCTGAGGCTCCTGTTTGGGGTGGGGGCGATCCCACTCAAACCCGGCCGTCCATGCCCCGCAAGCGGGGTCGCGCGCTGCGATGGCGGGGCCCGGGCGGCCGCCCTAGGCTGACCCGGGATGCCGGACGAACCGGACGTAAGCGGCCGAAAGGTGAGTGACGTGGGAGCTTCCCAGGACGGAGACCCGGAGAGGACCCACCACGACCCGGCCGGTACCCGTGCCCCGGATCCGGACGGGAGAGCGGGTGTGCATCCCGGCGCGCATCCCGGCGCGCATCCGGACGGGAAAGCGGACTTCACGTTCCGCCCGTACCGCCATCCGGCCGCCGGCTGGGGCGCCGCCAAGAGCGTGACCCGCTTCCTCGTCCGCGAGCGCGCCCTCCTCGACGGGCCGCGCGCCATCCTGAAGATGAACCACGAGGACGGCGGCTTCGACTGCCCCGGCTGCGCCTGGCCCGACGACACCAAGGGCCTGCACCTCGACATCTGCGAGAACGGCGTCAAGCACGTCACCTGGGAGATGACCAACAAGCGGGTCGGCCGCGACTTCTTCGCCGCCCACACGGTCACCGAGCTGTCCGGCTGGACCGACCACGCCCTGGAGGACCAGGGCCGGCTCACCGAACCGATGGTGTACGACCCCGGCACCGACCGCTACGTCCCCATCAGCTGGAAGGACGCCTTCGGCCTGGTCGGCCGCACGCTGCGGGCCCTCGAATCGCCGCACCAGGCCGCGTACTACACCTCCGGGCGGCTCGGCAACGAGGCCACCTTCCTCTACCAGCTGATGGCCCGCGAGCTCGGCACCAACAACCTGCCCGACTGCTCCAACATGTGCCACGAGGCCAGCGGCCGCGCCCTGACGGCCTCCCTCGGCACCGGGAAGGGCACCGTCGACCTCAAGGACTGGGAGGCCACCGACGCGCTGTTCATCCTCGGCGTCAACGTGGCCTCCAACGCGCCCCGGATGCTCACCTCGCTCACCGAGGCCCACAAGCGCGGCGCGCGGATCGTGCACATCAACCCGCTGGTCGAGGCCGCCGCCACCCGCGCGATCATCCCGCACGACTTCCGCGACATGGCCACCTTCCACGCCACCCGCACCAGCAGCCTCAACCTCCAGCCGCGCATCGGCGGTGACATGGCGCTGCTGCGGGGCATGGCCAAGGCGGTCCTGGAGCAGTCCGCGTCCGACCCCAAGGCCCTCGACCGGGAGTTCGTCGACCGTCACACCCACGGCTTCGAGGCGTACCGCGCACTGTGCGCCGGCACGCCGTGGGAGGAGATCGAGCGCCAGTCCGGCATCGACCGGGCCGACATCCTGGCGGCCGCCCGCGTCTACCGCGAGGCCGACCGCTCCATCGTCAGCTGGTGCCTCGGCGTCACCCAGCACGAACACGGCGTCGACACCGTACGCGAGATCGTCAACCTCCTGCTGCTGCGCGGCAACCTGGGCCGCGAGGGCGCCGGTCCGTCGCCGGTCCGCGGCCACAGCAACGTCCAGGGCAACCGCACCTGCGGCATCGACCACCGCCCCGAACCCGCCTTCCTCGACCGGCTCGCCGAGGTCTGCGGCATCGACCCGCCGCGCGAGCACGGCCTCGACACCGTCGGCTCCATCCGGGCCATGCACCGCGGCGACATCAAGGTGTTCATCGGCATGGGCGGCAACTTCGCACTCGCCGCGCCCGACACGCCCTACACCTACGAGGCCCTGCGCTCGTGCGAGCTGACCGTCCAGGTGAGCACCAAGCTCAACCGCAGCCACCTCGTGCACGGCCGGCAGGCCCTGATCCTGCCCTGCCTCGGCCGCACCGAGAAGGACCAGCAGCGCACCGGCCTGCAGAGCAGCTCCGTCGAGGACTCGATGAGCATGGTGCACCTGTCCGTCGGCATGAAGCGCCCCGCCTCGCCGCACCTGCTCTCCGAACCGGCCATCATCGCCGGCCTGGCCCGCGCGGCCCTCCCCGACAGCGCCACCCCCTGGGAGTGGTACATCGAGGACTACGACCGGATCCGCGACACCATGGCCCAAGTCCTCGACGGATTCGAGGACTTCAACCGCCGCGTCCGGCTGCCCCTCGGCTTCCGCATCCGGCAGCCCGCGCGCGAACTCGTCTTCCTCACCCCGTCCGGCCGCGCCGAGTTCTCCACCGCCCCGCTGCCCGACGTCGTCCCCGAACCGGGCACCCTGGCCCTGGGCACCATGCGCTCCCACGACCAGTGGAACACCACCGTCTACTCGGACGACGACCGCTACCGGGGCGTCACCAACCTGCGCACCCTCGTCTTCATGAACCAGGACGACATGCGCGAGCGCGGCATCGGGAAGTTCGACCCCGTCGACATCATCAGCACCGCGAGGGACGGCAGCCGGCGCCGGCTCCACGGCTATCTGGCGATCCCGTACGACATCCCGCGCGGCTGCGCGGCCGGCTACATGCCGGAGATGAACGTGCTGTGCGCGCTCGGCGACCACAGCACCCAGAGCGACCAGCCGATCATGAAGCACGTGAAGGTCACCATCACGCCGTCTTCCTGACCGGCCGGCCGGCCGGCCGACCCCGACCCTGACCCCGACCCCGAGCCAGACCCCGACCCCCGCCCCGGATCCCGACCTCGACCCAGACTTCAGACGCCCCAAGGAGCGCCGTGGCCGCCACTCCCCAGCCCGTCCTCGCACCGCCCGCGAAGGCCGCCGTCTTCCTGGTGGCCACGGTGAACCCCGGCGGCGAGGCCACGGTCCGCGACGTCCTCGGCGACCTCGCCGGGCTCGTCCGGTCCGTCGGCTTCCGGGCCCCCGAGGACGGGCTGAAGTGCGTCGCCGGCATCGGCGCCACCGCCTGGCCGAGGCTCTTCGGCGGCGTCCCGCTCCCACGCGACCTGCACCCCTTCCGGCCGCTGCGCGGCCCGCGCCACAGCGCCCCCGGCACACCCGGCGACCTGCTCCTGCACGTACGCGCCGGGCGCATGGACCTCTGCTTCGAGCTGACCCGGCTGGTCGTGGAGCGGCTCGGCGCGGCCGTGACCGTCGTCGACGAGGTGCACGGCTTCCGCTACTTCGACGACCGCGACCTGCTCGGCTTCGTCGACGGCAGCGAGAACCCGCGGGGCACCGCCGCGGCCGAGGCCGTCCATGTCGGCGACGAGGACCCGGAGTTCGCCGGCGGCAGCTATGTCGTCGTCCAGAAGTACGTGCACGACCTCGCCGCCTGGGAGGCACTGGGCGCCGAGGAGCAGGAGCGGGTCATCGGCCGCACCAAGCTCGCCAACATGGAACTGCCCGACGACGTCAAGCCCGACGACTCGCACGTCGCCCGCAACACGATCACCGACGCCGACGGCACCGAACGGCAGATCCTGCGCGACAACATGGTGTTCGGCAGCGTCGGACGCGGCGAGTTCGGCACGTACTTCATCGGCTACGCCCGTACGCCCGAGGTCACCGAGCGGATGCTGGAACGGATGTTCCTCGGCGACCCGCCGGGGCTGACCGACCGGATCCTCGACTTCTCCACGGCCGTGACCGGCTGCCTCTTCTTCGTGCCGAGCGCCGATTTCCTCGACGACCCGCCCGGCCCGCCCGACCCGGTCGAAGCCGTCGTGCACCAGACCCTCGGCATCGGCAGCCTGAAAGGAGCGTGAGCGCCATGGACGACACCGACAACCTGCACCGGGAACTCGCCCCCGTCACCCCCGCCGCCTGGGCGCAGATCGAGGAGGAGGCCCGGCGCACCTTCCGGCGCCACGTCGCCGGCCGGCGCGTCGTCGACGTGCCCGACCCCGACGGCCCCGGCCTCGCCGCCGTCGGCACCGGCCACCTCACCGCGATCGCGCCACCCGCCCCCGGCGTCACGGCCCGGCTCCGCGAGGCGAAGCCGCTCGTCGAACTCCGGGTGCCGTTCACCGTCACCCGCGAGGCCGTCGACGACGTCGAGCGCGGCTCCGCCGACTCCGACTGGCAGCCGGTGAAGGACGCGGCCCGCGCGATGGCCTTCGCCGAGGACCGGGCCGTCTTCGACGGCTACCCGCCGGCCGGCATCGACGGACTGCGCGACCGCACCTCCAACCCCGTCCTCCCGCTGCCCGCCGAACCCCGCGACTACCCCGACGCCGTCAGCCGCGCCCTCACCGAACTGCGCCTCGCCGGAGTCGACGGACCGTACGCCCTGCTCCTCGGCGCCGACGACTACCGCGCCGTCAGCGAGACCTCCGACCACGGCTACCCGATCGCCGCCCACCTGGCCCGGATGCTCGACGGCCCGCCGATCTGGGCCCCGGCCCTCACCGGCGCCTTCGTCCTCTCCACCCGCGGCGGCGACTTCGAACTCCGGCTCGGCCAGGACCTCGCCATCGGCTACAGCGCCCACGACGCGCACGGCGTCGAGCTCTACTTCCAGGAGACGCTCACGTTCCTGACCTACACGGACGAGGCCGTCGTCGTGCTCCGGCACTGACCGTGGCCATGGCGTCCTGGGTGCCGGTCTCCGCGGTCACCCGCCTGGTGGCCGCGACCGGCGTCGGCGCGGCCACCGGCCTCCTGGTGGGTGCGCTCACGCGCTTCCCGCTGGGCATCCTCGCGGGCATCGCCACCGCCGGCACCGCCTTCGTCACCGCCGGCTGGCTCGTCCTGTGGCCGATGGACGCCGCCACCACCCGCCGCAACGTGGGACGCGAGGACTTCCGGCCGCTCCTGGAGGAGATCGTCGTCGTCACCGCCGCCCTGTGCGGCCTCGTCGGCATCGTGATGCTCCTGCTCGCCCGCGGCCACGACGCCGGCGGCCGGGCCGCCGCGGCGGCCGCGCTCGCCGGCGTCTTCACCGGCTGGGCGTCGCTGCACCTGATGTACGCCACCCGCTACGCCGACATGTACTACCGCGCCCCCGAGGGCGGGATCGACTTCAACTCCGACGTCCCGCCCCGCTACAGCGACTTCCTCTACTTCAGCTACAACCTCGGCATGACCTACCAGGTCTCCGACACCAGCGTCTCCAGCACGGAGATCCGCGCCGTGGCGCTGCGCCACTGCCTGCTGTCGTACGTGTTCGGCGCCAGCATCCTCGCGACGACGATCAACCTGGTGTCGGGCATCGTCACGGGCTGACCGCCCGCCGTACGCCGGCCGGACCGGTCAGCGCAGCGAGAGCACGACGGCCGTCGCCTCTCCGGCGGGCGTCCGGTAGGCGACCGTGTCCCCGGCGCGGCAGCCGAGCAGCGCGAGACCCAGCGGGCTGTCGGAGGTCACCAGGTCCGGATCGTCGGCGTCGGCGAGCTCGCCGATGTGGAAGGTCGACTCGTCGCCGTCGTCGAAGCGCACGGTGACGGTGGTGCCGACGCCGACCACGCCGCTGGCCGGGGCGCCCGCGACGGACGCCGCGCGGATGCGGCCCTCGATCGCGGCGATCCGCTGGTCGAGCCGGGTGACCTCGGTGGCCCGCTGCAGCTCGTCCGCCTCGTCGGCCCGGTCGCCGACCGCGTCCACGTCCTTCAGGGTCGCGGCCACCGAGCCGCGTTCCTCGCGCAGGTCGGCCAGTTCGCGCCGCAGCGCGCTGAGGGCATCGGCACTGATGGGCTCGGGACCGTCGGTCATTCCTGCTCCCGTGTCGCTGTCAGGTCGGGGATCCGGTCATTCCATTAGGTCATCGCCGGACGGACCCGGCAAATCATCGGCCGGACGGCCACTGACCCGTACGGAGCACCCGGACAGGCCCTAGCGTGCTCGCATGATCACCACATTCAGCCGAACCGACGACGCCGAGGTCGCCGTCACCGCCGCCCTGGCCGGTGCCGCCGTCGTCCGCGACCTGTACGGCGGCCGCCTCGACCGCATCGACAAGGGCGGCGGCGACTTCGCCACCGCCGCCGACCTGGCGGCCGAGCGGGCGATCCTCGACGTCATCCGCGCCGCCCGGCCGAAGGACGCCCTGCTCGGCGAGGAGGGCGGCGAACAGGGCGCCGCCGGGGCCGGCCGGCAGTGGCTGGTCGACCCGCTGTGCGGCACCCTGAACTACGCCGCCGGCACCCAGGTCGTGGCCGTCAACGTGGCCCTGCGGGACGGGACGCCCGAAGGGATACCCGACGGGACGCACGAAGGGACGCCCGGCGGGACGCACGCAGGGACACCCGACGGGACGCCCGGCGGGACGGCGCGCACGGCAGTCGCCGCGGTCGCCGACCCGTTCGGCGGCGAGGTCCTGTGGACCGACGGCGAGCGCGCGTGGGCCCGGCGCGACGGGGCCGACACCCCGCTGGTGCCGTCCGGCGCGGTGCGCCTGGTGGACGTCAATCTGGACCCGCCGTTCCCGCACGCGCCCGGCTTCCGGGCCGTGGACCTGCTCGCCCACCCCGGCTTCGTGGCCGGCTTCCGGCCCCGTGTCGTCTCCTCGACGCTCGCCGTCGCCTGGGTCGCGGCCGGCCGACGCGCCGCGTACGTGACCGACGGCGGCGACCTGTCCGGCAGCGTCCACTTCGCCGCCGGCATCGCCCTGTGCCGGGCCGCCGGCTGCGTCGTCACCGGCATCGACGGCCGCCCGCCCGGCCCGGCTGGCCACGGGCTCGTGGTGGCCGCCGACGCCGCCACCCACGCGGAGCTGATGGCCCTGATCCGCAAGTGAGCGAACCGCGCGGTTTGGCGTGATCGGCCCCCGTCCGGCGCGGCGGCTCCCTACGATGAGAGCCGCCGCACCGGGGAGGCGCCGGGCAGGCGGCCGAGGGGGGAACGACCATGTCTTCGCAGCTCGTTCAGCTGGAGATGCCGGACGGCCAGACCATCTGGGCCACCGTCGCGGAGGACGGGGGCCCCAGCGACTCGGGCCTCGGCGACCGGCTCGTGGAGAAGGTGCACGGCTTCCAGGAGTCGCTGCGCGTCGTGGCCACCAACGTGCGCGACGCGGTGGCGTCGGCCCGGCCCGACGAGGTCAGCGTCGAGTTCGGCATCGAGCTCGCCGTCGGCAAGGAGGGCGTCATGGCCGCCGTCGTCGGCGGCAGCGGCACCGCCGCCTTCAAGGTGACCCTGACCTGGAACGGCCCGGGGCCGGCCGCCGCCGGACCGGGCGCGACCGTGCCCGAGGCCCGGGGCGCGGCGTCCTGAGCGCAGGACCCACCGCCCTGACCCGCCTCCAGGCCCGTCTGGAGGACTGCCGTGTCCTGGTCACCGGAGTGACCCAGGGCACCGGCTTCTTCGTCGCACCCGGCACCGTCGTGACCTGCGCCCATGTCGCCGGCGCCGAGCCCGGCGCGCTGGTGCCGGTGACCTGGGACGGCACGACGTACGAGGGCGAGATCCGCGCCGCCTCGCCCGCACCGCCCCGCGGCCGAGGCCTGTGGCCCTACCCCGATCTCGCGATCGTCCGGCTCCGCCGCCCGCCCGCCGGCCATCCGTGCGTCCGGCTCGACCCCATGCCGGTCGGCTCCGGGACCGGGCTGACCGCCGCCGGACACTCCGACGTGTACGAGACGGGCGTGGCCGCCGAGCGCACCACACCGCTGCGGGCGGGCGGCTGCCAGCGGCTCCAGGGCGGCCCGATGATCGAGCTCAGGGACGGCGAGATCAACCACGGCCTGTCCGGCGGCCCGGTCCTCGGCCACCACTCCGGCGGCGTCTGCGCGATCGTGAAGGCCACCCGCCGCAAGGACTCCGACATGGGCGGCCTGGGCACCCCGGTCGGCGCGCTCCGGCTGCTCGACCCCGACGCGTACCGCGAACTCGTCCGCGCCCACGACCTCTTCCACGCCGCCGACGAGCGCTGGAGCCGCCTCGCCGACCGGCTCGCCGACTCCGGCGACGGTAGCTGGACCGCCATGGGCCCCGCCGAGACGCGCCGGATCCTCGGCGCCCTGGCCGCGCTCCCGATCCGCACCGAACCGGCCGCCCACCGGGCCGCGTTCACCGCCGCCGCGCCCGCCGGCAGCCGCCCGCGCGAACTGCCGCCGCTGCTCGACCACCGCGACGTCTTCACCGAACTGGCCGAACTGCTGCCGCCCGAGCCGGGCGCGCTGCCGTACGAGCTGGCCTTCGCCGCCGACCGGGCGCGGGAGGCGGTACGGGACGCCATGCGCGACGCGCTGCGCGAGGCGGGTCCGGGAGCGGTACGGGAGGCCGCGGCGGCGCAGTCGCTGCGCGACCTGGTGCTCATCGCCGCGGGCGCGCTCCGCCTCGGCCCGCAGGCCCAGCTCCGCCTCGGCGCGGAGCGGGCGCCGGTCGCCGCGCCCGGGCCGGGCGACGACGGTGCGGAAGCCGGTGGTCCGGATGCCGGCGGTGCGCACGCGGGCGGTGCGGAGGCAGGCGGTGCCGGTTCCCGCGGTCCGGGTGCCCGCGGTCCGGGAGTCGGCGGTGCGGGCATCGGCGGTGCGGAGACGAGCGGTGCGGACGGTGGCGAACGGCCCTCGGTCATCGGCCGGATCCGGCACTCCCTGCGGGACCGCACGCTCTACCACGTCATGGTGTGGCGCTACCTCTCCGCCCGCGACATCGTCCCGGCCGGCCCCGAGTCCGAGGCGCTGCCGCTGCCCCGGGCCGTCGAGCACCTGGCCGCGCTCCTGCCCGAGCAGGTCGAAGCCATGGGCGGCTGGGGCGAGCCGGGCCTGATCGAGCTGATCCTGCCGAAGGAGGCCCTCGACGAGGGCTTCACACGGCTGCCGCTGCCGCCGCCCTTCGACTGGGCGTGCCTCGGGCACAAGAAGGGCGTGGTGGTGCGGCCGTTGGAGCGGCACGAGGTGCCGTCGCTGCACGGCGCCCTGGAGCGGCGCTGGAAGGAGCTCGACGGCCGGCCGGTCGGCGAGGCGCTCGTCTGCGTGTGCGGCCGCGACGACCAGCACCGCACCGCGCTCGGCGCCACCTTCGAGCTCGACCCGACGCTCGCGGCGCTCGCCCTGGCCGGTTCGCCGCGGGGCGGGCCGGTGGCCGACGCGTACCGGGTGGCGGTCGCCTCCGGGGTGCCGATGATGGTGTGGCACCGGGAGAGCCCCGCCTGCGACCGGGGCACGGCGCCACCCTGCCGGGTGCCCGGGTCCGGCGCCTGCCCGGGCAGCGCCTTCCTGGCCGCCGCCCGGGCCGGCCTCGGCGCCAGCACCCGTGACGAACTCCCGGAGAGCGTGCGCAGGTTGCGACTCCAGGCGCAGCTGCCGCAGCACCGCGGCGGCCATGTCGGCGAGGACATCGTGCTCCTGTGGGACGACCCCCGGCGGCAGATACCCCGCGTGCCCCTGGCACCGGCCGAGGAAGGGAGTCCCTGATGACTCAGTGGCGGATCTACCGGGGCGTCACCGAACCCCACGACGGCATCGACCGGCTGCCCGCGCCCCCGCCCTGGCGGGACTTCGCCCGCGAGGACGCGCGGCTCACCCCCTTCGACCGCACCCGTGACGACGGCAACGGCCGCCGGCTCCCGGCCGGCGACGCCTACCGCGCCGACGAACGCACCGTCGACGCCGTCAACACCGCCCTCTACCTGCGCCGCCCGCTGCTCGTCACCGGCGACCCCGGCGTCGGCAAATCCACCCTCGCGCACGCCGTGGCACGGGAACTGAGGCTCGGTCAGGTGCTGCGCTGGCCGGTCAACAGCAAGACCGGGCTGCGCGACGGCCTCTACCGCTACGACTCCCTCGGCCGCCTGGAGGAGGCCGGCGTGGCGCGCGAGCGCGGTGAGCGGGCCGGGGCGGCGGGCCGGGACCCGGCCGCGGGGAGGGCCGGGGCCGCGGGGACGGCGGACCTCGGGCGGTACGTACGGCTCGGACCGCTCGGCACCGCCCTCGCACCGTACGCCCTGCCCCGGGTCCTGCTCATCGACGAGATCGACAAGAGCGACATCGACCTGCCCAACGACCTCCTCGACGTCTTCGAGGAGGGTTCCTTCGAGATCCCCGAGCTGTCGCGGGTCGCCGACCTCCGGCCGGAGGTGCGGGTCAGGCCCGCCGACGACGGCGAAGCGGTGACCGTGACCGGCGGCACCGTCCGCTGCCACACCTTCCCGTTCGTGATCCTCACCAGCAACGGTGAACGCGAGTTCCCGCCCGCTTTCCTGCGCCGCTGCGTCCGGCTGCACCTGCCCGCCGTCGACGACGACGCCCGGCTGCGCGCCATCGTCCGCGCCCATCTGCCGACGGCGGAGGGCGACGCCGACGCGGTCGTCGAGCGCTTCCTGCGGCACGCGGCCAACGGCGAACTCGCCACCGACCAACTCCTGAACGCCGTCTACCTGGTGAGCCGCACCACCCGGGACGGCGCCCCCGACCTGGACCGGCTGGCCGAGCTGGTCTTCCAGCACCTCGACGTGACGGTACCGGCGGAGCGGGGCCCGGCGTGATCGAACGGCTGGCGGGGCTGCTGCGCTCCCTGGGCGATGGGGACCCGCCCCCGAGCGCCCGGGAGGTCGCGGAACTCCTCTGGCTGGCCGGCGCGCTGTCGCCGGACGGGACGGCGGGAGAGCCCGCCGAGGAGACGGCGGCCGACCCCGGTGCGCTCGCCGCGCGCGCCGCCGGGGACGACCGCGCGCGCCCCGGGCCCGTGCCGCCCGGCCCGGCCCCCGAGCCCACCCGCGTGTTCCTGCCGGACGCGGGCGCCCAGGATGCCCCCGACCCGGTGCGGCCCGCCGGGCAGGCCGACGCCCCCACCGAACGCGCCGCACCGGTCCGGGTCGCCGGTCCCGCCACGCTGCCCCGACGGCGTGAACTCGCCCGTGCGCTGCGTCCGTTGAAGCGCACGGTGCCCTCCACCGTGCGCACGGAGCTCGACGAGGACGCGACCGCGAGCCGGATCGCCGACCACCACCACTGGCTGCCCGTCCTGGTCCCGGCCGACGAACGCAGGCTCGACGTCTCCCTCGTCGTCGACGCGTACGACGCCGGCGCCGTCTTCTGGGAGCCCCTCGCCCGCGAACTGCGCGCCCTCCTCGGCCGGCTCGGTGCCTTCCGCTCCGTACGCCTCCACCACCTGCTGCCCCGCCCCGACGGCACCGCCGGCCTCGGCCGCCTCCGCCGCCCGCCCGCCTCCGCCGTGGACCCGACCGGCCGCACCCTCACCCTCGTCCTCACTGACGGCGTCGCCCCGGGCTGGCGCACGGCGACGCTCCTCGGCCCGCTGCGCGACTGGGCCACGCGCGGCCCGACCGCGATCCTCCAGACCCTCCCGGAGCGCGTTTGGGATCAGACCGCCCTCCCGCCCCGCCCCGGCCGCTTCCGCACCGCCGAGTCCGGTGCGCCCAACACCCGTATGACGTTCGAGAGTTACGCCGTCGACGCCACGCCGCCCACCGGTGCCTTCGTGGCCGTACCGATCCTGGGCATCACCCCCGAATGGCTCGCCCCCTGGGCCCGCGCGGTCGCCCGGCCCGATGCCTTCGACGGCGCAGCCGTCCTGCTGCCGGCGGCCGGACCCCTGCCCACCGAGGCCGGGCCGAGCCCCGAACGGCGCGCCGGATTCGAGGAGTTCCTGGCCCGCGCCCACCCCGATGTCTTCCGCCTCGCCGCCTATCTGGCCGCCGCCCCGCTCAACCTCGCCGTCATGCGCACCGTCCAGTCCGCCCTGCTGCCCCACAGCCCGCCCTCCGACCTCGCCGAGATCGTCTATAGCGGCCTCCTCCACCGCGTCGGCCCCGGCCGCCCCGCCGACGGCCCCCTCGACCGCGCCTACGACTTCGCCCCCGGCGTCCGTGAACGGCTCCTCGCCACCCTCCGCCGCGACGAGGCCGACGACGTCCTCGCGGCCGTCTCCACCTACGTCGACCACCACGCCCCGGCCCTCGGTGCCCGCTTCACCGCCGCCATCGCCGACCCGGACGGCCCCCTCGCCCTGCCGGTGGGCGCACGGCACTGGGCGGAGGTGCACCGTCTGGTGCGCAGGAGGCAGGGGCGGGGGGCGGCGGTGCCGGCCGCACCGGTCAGGGAGGGGCGGCGCCTCCTGATCACCTGTGGCGGGGGAGGGCGGGCGGGGGACGCCTTCCCGATGACCGAGGAGGCGTTCGCGGCGTTCGGCTACGAGCTCGGCACGGCCGAGGAGGCGGGGCCGGAGGACTGTGTCGTCGTCTACCACGCGGACGACCACGACGTGACGGAACTGGTGGGAGTCCTCACGACGCTGCTGGAGGGTGGCCCGGCGCACGTCCTGCTGCTCGTCGACGCCCCGCACCCGTGGCCCGTGGGCGAACTCCCTTTGCAGCCCCTGCTGGACCTGGCCGGCCCCAGGACGAACGTGTGGGCGGTGACCACCCCCGCCCAGTCCCATCCCCGTCTGTTCGCCTTGTTCGCCCGTGCGGTCGCAGGAGTCCTGGAAGCGCTGGAGGCCGGGCCGGGCCGGCGGTACGTCGGCATCGACACGTTCCTGGCACACCTGCGGGAGGCGTGCGGCCGGCTGGACCCACCGGAGATGGTGATCGTCGGCAGGAACGCGGGACTCGCCGCGACGCCGCCGTTCTTTCCCAATCCGTTCTACGCCCCGCGCCTCGCCGAAGGCGCGCCGCCGATCACCAACACGCCCGCGCTCGCCGCCGTGTCCTCGTGGCTGCACGAGCGGACGCACGGCGTCTGCCTCCTCGTCGGCTCGCCCGGCTCCGGCAAGAGCACCGTTCTCGACTCGCTCCTGACCCTCACCGATCCCGACTGCCCCGACCGCGACATCCTGCCCGCGAGCACACTGCCGCCGACCGACCTGCGCTATCTCACCCTGGAACAGGCGGAGGGCCGGGCACTCGCCCACGACACTGTCCTCGTCGTCGACGACGCGGCGGACCTCGACCTGCTCCGGTCGATGGAGTCGCGGTTCCACGTCATGATCGTCGCGGCGATCGACCCGATCACCGACTACCGCGACGCCTTCGGCGACGGTCCGGTCACCGTGGTGGACCTGGACAGCCCAGCGCACCGCCTGCCGATGGACGTCTACGCCCGCTGCCTCGCCGCCGGCCTCGCGACCGATCCGGACCTCGCCGAGGAGATCGGGGCCACGCTCGCCGCGCACTCCGGCCGGTCCCATGTGATGGCCCGCTTGCTGGCGCAGCGGCTACGCGCCCGGTACGTGTCCCTGGTGCCGCAGTCCGTCGCGCCCACCGAGAGCGACCTCACCTGGGCCCTCGACACCTTCGTCCGCCGCCTCGGCGCCGCCGAGGAGGAATGGCGGGCGGTGAACCTGCTGACCACCCTCGCGTACGTGGAGGGCGAGGGCGCGCCCGGGACGGTCTGGGCGGCGATGACGAAGGGCCTGGTGGGGGAGCGGTACACGGAGGGGGACGTCCGCCGGCTCGTCGATCGCCTGGACGGGTGGATCACCGTGTCGAGGGGGCCCGACGACGAGCATTACCGCCTTCCGCACCCGGCGTTCGTCACCGCGCTCCGCGCCTCGCGGGACCAGGAGGAGGACCAGGGGCGGATCGCCCGGGCTCTGTGGGAACTGGTGCCCCCGAGGACGGGAGGTGAGGGCCGTGACTGGGCCGCGGCCCCCTGGTACGTCCGCGCCCACGCCTTCACGCACGCGACGCGGGGCGGGGTGGCGGACGAGTTCCTGGACGCCGACGTCCTGCTCGGCGCGGACCCTTCGCAACTCGCACCGGCCCTCAGGGAGGGCGGGGTCGACGGCACGGTCGCCCTCGCCTATCTGGACGTCGCACCGCTCCTGGAGCAGGCCTTCGGCAGCACGCGCCGGGACCTGCTCGCGTTCGCCGTGCTGCGGCACGGCGAGA
This sequence comes from Streptomyces sp. NPDC004327, assembly GCF_042873935.1. NCBI lineage: Bacteria > Bacillati > Actinomycetota > Actinomycetes > Kitasatosporales > Streptomycetaceae > Streptomyces > Streptomyces sp. NPDC004327. Next base: position 130,378 of record NZ_JBIAME010000001.1, read on the forward strand.
ACGGCCTGGCGGAGGAACTGGCCCGCGGCCGGGGCTGGCGGCCGCTGTGGGCGGTGGCCGACCGGGGGGTGACGGCGGTGGGCGCCGGTGCGACCGCGGACGGGTGGCGGGTCGTGCTCGGGGACCGGGACGGGACGTACGAGGTCAGGGAGGCGGCCACGGGACGCATGGTGCGGCGGTTTCGCAGTGAGGGTCCGGTGGACCGGGTGACCTGCGTGGCGGCGGAACGGGACCAGTGCGTCGTCGTCGCCCGGCACGACGGGCAGGTGAGAGTGCTGACGCTGGGCGACGGGATTCCCCGGGTCGCGTCGTCCCCCTCACCGCCGTGGAGTCTCGTCGCCGGGGCGGACGTCGACGGCGCCCCTCATCTGGTGGTGGCGGCAGAAGGCCGGCCCCTGGTGCTCTGGGACCTGCTCGACGGGCGGAACCGTCTCGGGCACCCCTTCCGCCCGGCCTCGCGTCCCGTCGCCCTGGCCACCACGCGCATCAACGGCCGCGTCCACACCGTCACCGCCGTCGGGCCGGACCTGGAGGTCCGCCCCCTCGAAGGAGACGGCGTCATGCTGCGCCGGCACCACTCCTCCAAGGTGCTCGCCCTCGCCTGCACCCCGGACGGCATGACCGTCACCGGCACCGAGCACGGGATCCACGTCTGGGTTCCCGACCACGACGAGCCGAGGCTCTCGCTGGGACCCCCGCTGCCCGTGGTCCACGTGGCCGCCGCCTCCCTCGGCGGCAGGCTGGTCGTCGTCGGCGCGATGGCCGACGACATGATCCGGGTGTGGGGCCTCACCCTGGCCACCGCGCCGCCGCACACCTTCCGGCTCCCCGGCCCCGTGGAGGCGATGTCCCTGACCGACCGGATCCTCACCGTGGTGGTGGGCGGCGACCTCTACGTCATCGAACTCCTGGAGTAGAACACGCCCGGCCGCTCACTCCTCCTCTTCCCCCTCCGGCTGGATCCCCGCCAGCAGGTTGAACGCGCCCGTCAGCATGTTCAGCGTCACCACCCCCACCACCTCCGCGATGATCCGGTCGCTCCAGCCGTGCTCCCGCAGCTCCGCCACGTCCGCGTCGCCCAGGCCGCTCGGCTCGGCCAGGACCTTCAGGGCGACCGCGATCAGCGCGGCCTCGCGGGCGTCCGTCGAGGTGCCCTGGCGGGCGAGCTCGATGTCGGCTTCGGTGAGACCGGCGGCGCGCGCGGCCGCGATGTGGGCCTGGCGGCACGTGCCGCAGCCGATCCACTCCTGGACGGCGAGCGAGATCTTCTCGCTGAGCGCCCGGGGGATCTTCACCCGCTTCATCGCGCGCGACAGGCTGAGATAGCCCTCGAGGACGGCGGGGGAGTGGGCCATCGTCGACACCATCTCGCCCGCCGAACCGTGCCGCTCGACGATGTCGGCCAGCAGTTCGCGCGCCTTGCCGGTGGCCTGCTCCGGCTGGAGCGCGGCCAGCCGCCGTGCCGCCGTGCCGCCCCGTGTCGTCGTCTCCCGCACCATGCCTCCTTGGACCCGATCTTCCGGTCGTTATACCCGTGGGGGGTATAACGCCGCCACGCTTTTCCGAGTTCCCGCACCGGCCTCGTCCGTTTCGCGTTCTACGATCGGAGGGTGATCAAAGGCGTCATGTTCGACTTCTCCGGCACGCTGCTCCTAGTCGAGCCCGTCGCCCACTGGCTGGACGCGGGCCTCACCGAGGCCGGTCTGCGGCTCTCCGGTGACGACTTCGCCCACGCCGTGGAACGGCTCACCTTCCACGGCGCCCTGCCCGGCGGCCCCTCGCCCCAGCAGGTGCCGCGCGGACTGCGCAAACTGTGGGCGGAGCGCGACCTCGACACGGAACGGCACCGTGCCGCGTACACGGCGCTGATCCGCGCGGCGGGCGTCACCGACCCCGGGCTCGCCCAGGCGCTCTACGACCGGCACATGACCCCCGAGGCGTGGCACCCCTACCCCGACACCGCCCGCACCCTCGCCGAGCTGAGCCGGGCCGGCGTCGCCGTCGCCGTGGTCAGCAACATCGGCTGGGACCTGCGCCCGGTGTTCCGCGCCCACGGGCTCGACGAATTCGTCGACGTCTACGCCCTGTCGTACGAGGTCGGCGTGCAGAAGCCGGACCCGGCGATCTTCCGCTACGCCTGCGAACGCCTCGGACTCGCCCCGGCCGAGACCCTGATGGTCGGGGACGACCGCACCGCGGACGGCGGCGCCGGCGCGCTCGGCGCCCGGGTCCATTTCGTCGACCACCTGCCCGTCGACCGCCGCCCGCACGGCCTGCGCTCCGTCTTCGGTCACCTCGGCGACGTCTGAGCCCCCAACCGTCCCGGCCGGCAGCCCTGTTGAGGCAAGTGCGCCCGCTTCACGCCCCCGCCGCACCGCCCCCGCGCTCACCCGCGGGGGTAGCGGCCGGTGCCTGAAACGCGAGCGGAGGCACAGTCGTCCGAAGGGTGCGGATTTTCGCTCCGCTCGGAGTAGACGCTCTTGTCCGGGTCGCGTCCGGCGTGCGTCGCTGTCTCGTGGCCGCACCGGGAGCCGCCGCACCTGCGTGCGTTCCGGTGCGCCGCGGCGCGAAAGGACGCGAGCATGAGTGTCATCCAGGACCGGGCCCTGGCCCGGCTCACCGACAGGGCCGGCCTCGCGCAACTGCTCACGCCCCGCGCCCGCCTCCTCGTCGAGCAGACCCACGACCTCGAATACGAGCGCATCGACTCCGTCGCGGAGGTCAGGGTCCGCTCCGTCACCCCCCAGTCCCCGCTCTTCCCGCCCGACTGCCGACAGGGCTACTGGAGCCAGGTCGTCCCCTCGATCACCCGCGCGGACTTCGGCTGGACGGGTGAGACGGCCGAGCCCGTGTGGATCGACGTCCTCGCCGAGGTCGAGGTCGACGTGGTCGCCGAGACCGACGCCGGCGGCCTCGACTCGCTGGTCGTCAAGGCCGTCGACGACTACACGACACTCGACGAGTTCCGCGCGCAGTTCCGCTACCTGGACCTCGACGCCTTCATGACGAGCCACGGCCTCAGCACCGTCGAGGACCTGCGCGCATCGGGCGAGTACCTGCGCACGGAGGTCAGGCTGCGCCGGCCGCCCGTCTTCGACCCGGCCGACCCGGCCAACCGCCGCACCGTCGCGCTGGAGGCCGCCGTCGTCATCGGCGCCATGGACGACGTCGCCGGCGCGGTACGGGCGGCCCGCCGCGTCGCCGCCGCGGCGCGCGACAGCCCGCTCGCCCCCGGACCGTTCGGAGTGCGCGTCGCGCCGTACGCACTGGCCGTCGCCTTCCCCGTACCGCCACCCGGCCCGCCGCCCCCGGAGCAGGGGCTCGGTCAGGCGCAGATCGACACCCTGCTCGCGGACGCGGGCATCGCGGCGCTGTTCCTCACCTGAAGCCCCCGCTGTCCGAGACCTCGCACGTCCGAGAGTCCGCCGTCCAAGACCTCCGCCGTCCAAGACCTCCGCCGTCCGAGGCCCCCGCTGTCCGAGACCTCGGCCGTCTGAGAACCCGGCCGTCTGAGGCCTCCGCCGCCCGAAGTCCCCGCCGTCCGAATTCCCGTCGTCCGTAGCCTCCGCCGCCCGAAGTCCGGCCGTCCGAAGTCCCCCCTCGTCTGAAGTCCCGAGCTCCCCGGTCAACGCGCGCGCCCGGAATCGCCCCTCCCCGTCCCCGGGTGCCGCGTCCCCCACCTCCCGCCGCCGGAAGGAAGCACGTCCCATGCCCACCGATCCCGTCCGCTACATCCGCGTCAAGACCGAGGGCGTTCCCTTCGCCCCCGCCACCCGTGCCTACGGCAACATCGCCATCCTCGGCGTCGCGAACCCGCCGGCCAGCCCGCCCGCCGACTTCGTCCAGCCCAATGTGCCCCGGCTCATCGTCGACCCCGGCGTGGCCCGTTCGGTCGCCGCCGGGCCGCTGGGCGACGCCGTGGCGACCGCGCTCATCCAGGAGCCGGGGCCCAGCCAGGTGTGGGCCGTGCGCCTCACCGACGCCACCACCACCTCCCTCGACGCCGCCTTCGCCAAAGTGGCGACGATGGACGTCCAGTTGGTGGCGATCGCCGGCACGGCGCTCGCCAACACCGCGGCCGCCGGATCCCCGCCCGTGCCCACCCAGGCGATCGTCAAGCTCGCCGAACACGTCTCCGCGCCCATGGGCGACGGACTGGAGCGCATGGGCGTCGCCATGCTCCACAAGGGCGACGCCGATCCGGCCGTGGTGACCGGCAAACTCGTCACCGAGCGGATGGTGTACGTGGCGCACAAGAGCGACGAGGACGTCGCCGCCGCCGTCGCCGGCACGATCGCCGGCTACGAGCCCCATGTGTCGCTGCTCCTGAAGAAGGTCAAGGTGGCCACCGAATCCTTCGGCGCCGAGGACCTGATCAAGATCAACGGCAGCGAGAGCACCTACGGCGGCGGCCCCCAGGGTCAGGGCGTCAACTGGCTGGTCGACCCGCCGCTGATCCCCGGCGCGGGCGTCTACCTCGGCGAGGGGTACACCGGCGACTCCGGGCCCGGCGCCAAGAAGTACATCGACATGGTCCGGACGGTCGACGACATCACCTTCCGGCTCAAGGCCCAGCTCATCGCCTCCATCGGCAACCTCCGGATCAGCCGCGCCGGGCTGCGCGGTCTCGTCGCCGAGATGGAGACCGTCCTCGAACCGCTGCGGCGGGCCGAGGTCATCGACAGCTACGAGATCGTCGTCCCCATCCTCGCCTTGCTCGACAAGCCGCAGCCCACTCCCACCGAGGAGGAGCTGATCCGCAAGGCGCGGACCGAGCGGGCCGCCGAGGCCATGGTGCGGGTCGTCTACGCCGGGGCGATCCACCGCATCAACATCACCCTGAACTTCCAGTAGAAGGAGCCGTCCCATGTCCGACTGGAACACCCGGCTGGAAGTGCAGCTCGGTGGCCGGACCATCACTCCGATCACCAACTTCTCCCCGTCGTTCAACGTCCCGCACACGGTCATCCACAGCCTGGAGGCGGACGGCGTCGGCTATGTCCGCCAACCCTTCACCTTCACCTTCACCCTCACCATCCCGGCGATCGCCTCCGCCGTTGCCGAGCTGACCGAACTCGCGGTCAAGGGCGGCGAGTTCGCCATCGCCGTGGCGGAGAAGAAGGGCACCGACTGGGCGTTCTCCTCGCTCAAGTTCGGCCGCTGCGTGATCAGCGCCGCCCAGCCGAGCAACGTCACCGTCGACGGCGTCCCGCAGGCCACCTTCACCTGCATGGCGCTCAACGTCGGCGTGGAGGAGTGACGATGGGCGCCCCGGACGAGCCCGCCGCCGACCCGGGCGACGCGGGCACGGGATCCGGAGCCGGGACCGGATCCGGACCCGGCACCGGAGACGGCGCGGCCCGGGTCGAGCGGACCGGCATCGCGCTCGTACACGAGGGCGAGTACATCCTGCCCGCCCCCGGCAGCGAGGCCGTCGTCACCCACCGCGCGGGTGGCGGCACCGTCGTCCACTACCACTTCCCCGTGGAGGTGGAGGTCGTCGGCGCGCTCCGGGACCACCAGCTCCGGCGGATCGCCGACCACGTCTTCGACGCGCTCGACAGCGAACTCGGCAGCCGGGGGTGAACCGTGGCGGACAAGGTGCTCGTCGGCACGATCCCGCTGCTGTACGTCCAGAGCCTCACGCTCACCGAGGGCTACCGGGTCGAACGGATCCTGGGCAGCCGGTTCGCCCAGGCCACCCAGCCGTCCACCAAGACCATCGCCATCGAGGCCGTGCTGCTCGGCCCCGACCGGCTCGTCGTCAAGAAGGGCCTGGAGATCCTGGCGCTCACCTCGCGGGCCCTGCTCTCCGCGGCCGGGCCGGCCCTCGCGGCCGGCGGCATCCCGGTCGTGTGCGGGCTCACGCTCAGCCTGGACATGCAGATCACCGACCTGCGCTTCGCGCAGAGCGTGCAGAAACGCGACGCGTTCGACGTGTCCCTGACGCTCCAGCACGTGCCGCGGGCCAGCCTCACGGCACTCCTCGGCGAGGCCGCCGACCTGGCCCTCGCCGCCGGCAGCGCCCCCGTCTCCTCCGTACCCGCGCCCGGCGCCGTACCCCGTGCCCCCGGCCCACCCCTCGCCTGAGCCCCTAAGCCCCTAAGCCCCTAAGCCCCTAAGCCTCTGAGCTCATGGATCCAACATCCCGGATCCAACATCCCGGATCCAACATCCCGGATCCAACATCCGGGACACCGGATCCGATATCCAACGTCCGGGATCCGGGATCCAACATCCCGGATCCCGGATCCCGGATCCCGGATCCCGGATCCACCCCCGCCCCTCCGAGAGGAGCCCCCGTGCCAGCGAGCCTGCCCGTCGACGCCGACGAGGGCTTCCCGCAGTCCTTCCGGCTGCGCTTCGGCGACCGCGTCTACCAGATCGGGCTGTACGTCAACGCCACCGAGGACACCGTCGCCCGCGGCGGCCTCCTCGACCTGCTCGGCACCGGGCCGTTCCTCGTCGTCACCGTCCACCGGGAGGACCCCGCCGGCCTCGTCCCGCTGCTGCGCCGCAAGGCCGTGCGCGACCTGCCCTGCCCGGCCGGCGACCTCAGCATCGTCTTCAAGGAGGCCGTCGTCGACGTCCGCAACCTCAACGGCACCGGCAGCTACGGCTCCCGGGTCCTCGCGGGGGTGTCCGCCCGGTGAGCTTCGCCATCCGCTACAGCGTCACGATCGACGAGGACGCGAAGCCGGCCGGCGGCGGACCGCTCGGCGCCGTCGCCGCCACCGCCGGCGCCCTCCTCGGCATCGCCGGACTGCCGCTCGGCGTCTCCAACGACGTCTTCGGCGGCTCGCTCGTCCTCGACGCCGACATCACGGTCACCATGCAGGAGGGCGCCCTCGCGAGCACCTTCGAGATCGTCCTCGTCAACCCGCCGGGCGACGCCGTCGAGATGCTGCGAGGCAAGCTCGCCCAGCGGGCCCTCAAGGCCACCGTCAAGCTCGGCTACTTCGACGATCCGAGCCTCGGCCGCAACGCCGTCATGGAGGGCCGGATCGTCCGGCTCGCCTCCTGGGTCGGCGAGGACGGCCTCAACCGGATCCGGCTCACCGGCCAGGACGCCGGCGGCTACGCCCTGCGCATGACCCAGGCCGGCGTCCACCGCGCCAGCTCCTGCCAGGCCACCGAGTTCGCCGACAAGGTCGTCACGGCCGCCGGGCTCACCCTCGCCGAGCACTCCGTGCTGACCGCCGACCTCCAGGACTACACCGTCCTCAACCCCACGGCGCTCGCCGCGCTGCGCGACCTCGCCGCCCCGGTCCGCGCCCCCGTCGTCATCCGCGACAAGCGGGTGTGGATCGGCCCCGCCGTCGGCCGCGACGACCCCGCGCCCGTCGTCTTCGACCCGGCCGTCAACCTCGTCTCGTACGGCGACACGCAGGGCGAGGAGAGCATCGTCGTCGCCCCCGGCGAGGAACGCCCGCCGTCCCGCACCAGCATGAACGTCGTGGTCCTCGGCCATCCGGACCTCAGGGCCGGTCAGGTCGTCACCTTCAAGAACGTCGACCACGTCCCCGACGGCCCGCTGCGCATCACCCGGGTCGTGCACCGCTTCGGCGTCCGCACGGGGTACGTGTGCGAGGTCCTGCTCGTCGCCGCGGGCGCGGGCGAGTACGTCGAGGCCCTCGACGGCGCCCGTTCCGTCGTCGACCGGCTGGAGGCCGGTGCCGACCGGCAGCGCCTCGCCCGCCCGGCCGTCGACGTCGGCCAGGTCACCGCCTACACGTCCGCCGGACACGAGGTCTCCCTCGCGTACGGGCAGGACCCGCCGCCCGACCTGGGCATGCCGAGCGTGCAGGGGAGCGTCGAGGACGACGTCGTGCTCCTCGGCAAACCCGTCGCCGCGCCCTTCGCCTTCGGCCCCTGCGGCCTGATGACCCCCGTCTACCCCGGCATGCGCGCCCTGCTCGCGCACAACCGCGGCCTCGTCAACGACGCCGCCGTCATCGGCTACCTCTGGCCGCGCACCCCCGGCGCCCGCGCTCCCGCGCCGGAACCCGGCGACCACTGGCTCGCCCTGCCCACCGGACTCGGCTCCGACGGCCAGCCCCAGGGCCCCGGCGTCAACGACCTGACCGACGCCAAGGGCGGCCGGATCGTCCAGGCCCGCGGCCTCCGGGTCACCGTCGGCACGCCGGCCCTCCCGCAGGTCGGCACCCGGCCCACCCCGCCCGACGACGACTCGCTCACCATCGAGCACCACACCGGCACCACCATCGCCATCGACACCGCCGGAGCGGTCACCGTGAGCACCAAGGGCGGCAAGATCACGCTCACCAACGGGGCCGTGAGCCTCGCCCTCGACGGCCCGTCCGTGCAGGTGAAGTGATGCCCTACGTCCTCACCACCGCCTCCGTCATCCGCTGCAAGCACCAGGGCACCTTCCTCGTCACCCCCTCCCAGAGCGCCCTCACCGTCGGCGGAAACCCCGTCCTGCTCGTCAGCGACCTGCTCAAGGCCACCGTCCCCGACTGCAAGAACACCGACGCCACCAAGGGCCAGCTGCCCTGCGTGAAGATCACGGCGGTTAGCACCGGCGCCAGCCGGCTGCTCTCCGTCCACGGCAGCCCCGTGGCCCTGGAGACCGCCGAGGGCACCACCCAGGCCAACCCCGTCCTCCCCGTCGCCTGGCAGGTCGCCTCCGCCGGCCAGACCCTGCTGAGCACCGACTGAGCGCCGACCGAAGGAGCGCACCGACGCCATGAACGCCCCGGAACCCCTCGGGTACAGCCTGCTCCTCGACGACGGCGACCTCGTCGTCCGCGGCACCGGCCTCGCCGAGGTGCACGGACTCGCCAACCTCGTCCAGGCCCTGACCCTGCGGCTGCTCACCCCGTACGGCACCGACCGCTGCGACCACCGGTACGGGCTGAGCGTCGGCGCGGCCTTCGGGCACCCCGGCGGGACCGCCGCGCTCAAGGACCTGCTGCGCCTGGAGATCGTCCGCTCCCTCGCCGCCGACCCGCGCGTCCAGGAGGTCGTCGACGTCACCTTCGCCGAGGACGGGCCCGGCGGCGCCCGTACCCGGGTGCTGTCCGTGCGCGTCCTCGTCGAGGCCGTCGACGGCCGCACCACCGCGCTCACCGCCGAAGTGGAGGTGTGAACCATGGCGTTCGGCGTCACCGACGAAGGCTTCGTCCTCAAGGGCTTCGACGTGATCCTCGCCGAGAGCAAGGCCCGCACCCGGGCCGCCCTCGGGGACGGCGTCGACCTCTCGCCCACCAGCCCCCTCGGCAAACTCCTGGAGGTCGTCTGCCAGGAGGACGCCGAGCTGTGGAAGCGCATGGAGGGCCTGTACTACGCGCAGTTCACCGCCACCGCCACCGGCGCCTCCCTCGACCTGCTCGGCGACGACGCCGGGCTGCCCCGGCAGGACGGCCGGCGCGCCGGCGACGTGACCCTCACCCTCGGCGGCGGCGCGCCCGGCCGCACCTACGTGGTGCCCGAGGGCACGGTCCTGCTCACCGCCGGCGCGCCCGACGTCCGCGCCTTCGCCACCACCGCCCCCGTCGAACTCACCGCCGGCGCCCCGGCCCGTACCGTACGGGTCCTCGCCCTCGACCCGGGCGACGCCGCGGTCCCCGCGGGCGCCGTCAACGACATCCACCCCGAGGACCGCGCCCGGTACCTCGCCGACTGGCCCCCCGCCACGCTCACGGTCGGCAACGCCGGCCCGTTCACGGAACTCGTCGCCGAGGACGACGACGCCTACCGGGCCCGGATCATCGCCCTGCCGCGCGCCCTGTGGACCGTCGACGCCGTCAAGCAGGCCGCGCTGCGGGTGCCCGACGTCATCGACGCCCGGGTCTCCGATCCGCTCGGCGGCATCGACGTCACCCAGGCGTACTTCGGCGGCTTCGACTTCGGCGGCCGCACCTTCAGCGACGAACGCCGGATCGGCGAACCCTACTTCGCCGAGATCGCCGTCGCCCACCGCGGGCTGCGCCCCTGGGACACCCGGCCGGGTCCCGGCGGCGCCACCGTGACCGGCGTCCGCGACCTCGTCGCCCAGGAGGTCGACCGGGTGCGGCCCATCGGCGTCCACGTCAACGTCGTCGAGGCCGACCACATCGACATCGCCGTCCGCGCCGAGATCGTCCTCGCCGCCGGCTTCGACGGCCCCGCCGTCATCGCCCGCGTCCGGCAGCGGCTGACCGCCGACATCGGCCGGCTCCGCCTCGGCGACGACGTCCTCTACGCCCGGGTGATGTGCGCCGTCGCCGAGCAGCCGGGCGTCGACGACGTCCGCCGGCTCCATCTGCGGCGCTGCCCGCCCGCCTTCGGCCGCTTCGGCTTCGGCTCCGTGCCCTATCAGCTCGGCACCGTCGAGGCCGCCGTGGGCGAGTCCCTCGCCATGGGCCCCACCGAGATGGCGGTCTTCGCCACCGACCCCGGCCTCAGCAGCATCGAGGTGGTGACCAGGTGAGCACCGCCACCGACGCGGCCGCCGGCCCCGTCACGGATCCGGCCGCCGCGCCCGAGCGCCCCCGCCTCGCCGTCGCCGACATGGCGGCGCGGCTCACCGTGCCCTTCGCCCGCGGCTCCGACCAGCTCCACCTCACCGTGCGCGGCACGGGCATCGACCCGTACGGCTTCGACCTGCACCGCGCCCAGTTCGGCAGCGTCCCCGAACCGCTCTACATCCTCCAGGCCCGGCACCGCGTCGACGCCACCACCGTCACCTTCACCGTCACCGGCGGCGGCACGTTCGACGTCGAGCTGCCCGACGGCCTCGCCGCCGGCACCTCCGTCCCGCTGCCCACCCCCGCCGGCCTGCTCACCGGGATCCGTTCCACCGGGCTCACCGGCGCGCAGGAGGACCACTGGCGGGTCACCGCCCTGCTCGGCACCATGGCCCGGCTGCTGTGGGCCGTCGGCTGGGAACGCGACCACCTGCGCGACCAGATCGCCCGCACCCTCGACGTACGCACCGTCGAGCACGCCTACGGCGGCCACCTCGACCGCATCGGCGCCGGACTCGGCGTCGTCCGCGCCCCGCGGGAGACCGACGACGCCTATCAGCGCCGTCTCGCCGTCGCCCGCCGCTGGACCCTGCCCACGCCCGCCGGACTCACCGCCGCCCTCAACGACGCCGTCGGCCCGATCGACGGCGTCGCCGACCCGCTCGTCCTCGACGACACCGGCGCCGAACTGCGCCGCGGCGTGCTGCCGCTGCGGGTGGTGCCCTCCGCCCTGCTGCCCGGGCAGAGCATCGACGTGCTCGGCACCATCGGCACGAACCTGCCCCGGCCCCCCGTCGAGGAGCCCTTCGACCCGGCCTTCCTCGTCCTCCTGTCGCCCTTCGCCGCCCAACTCGACCCCCTCCCCGGCACACCCGTCCCCATCCGCGTCCAGCCCGTCGTCGCCACGGCCATCGGCCGGCTCAACCTCTTCGCCTCCGCGTCCCGCGTCCACGCCGGATACGACCCGGCGGCCCCCGACGCGCGCGCAACCGGCCGCGCCGTGCTGCTCAGCCACGCCACCGTCCCCGTCGAACGGATCGCCGCCCTCGCCCACTGGGCCGGATTCGACCTGGTCACCCACCGCCGCGACGGACTCGTCTACGCCGAGTGCGCCCCCGGCGAACTCCTCGGCATGGACACCGGAACGGGCCCCGCGGCCGGCACCGTCCCGGTCGGCGGCACCCTCACGCTCGCCGCACGGCCCGTCCTGCTGCCGCCCGGCTCCCTCGTCCGCTGGTACGTGGTGCAGTGCGGCGCGGGCCGCGGCGTGTTCGCCCCGCCGGCCGAGGGCGCCTCCGCGACCTTCACCGGCACGGCCCCGGGCAAGGTGATCGTCACCGCCGAACTCCGCCTCGGCTCCCTCACCCTGTCCGCCACCCGCGAACTGACCGTCTATCCCGTCACCGTCGCCGACGGCACCGCGATCGGCGCCGACGGAACCCCCGACCCCGACCCGCCGCCGCCCGTGCCGCCCGGCCAGGCCCTCGACCCCGCCTTCCTCGTGCGCCACGACGACCCCGCCCACGCCGAGTACGGGACCGAGGCCGAGAACCACCGGATGCGCCGCGAGGTCGCCGAGCACCTCGACGCGCTGATCGCCCTCCTGCCCACGACGGCCACCGGCAAGCTCGCCGTACGGCGGGACCTCGGCGCGACGGCGAGCCCGCTCGCCCAGGAGGCCCGGGAACTGCGCCTCGGTCATCCGGCGCTGCCGCCGGGCACGCTCGGCGCGCTCGCCCACCGCGCCGGCTTCACCTACGTGCGCGTCGCCGGCGGCGTCGTGACGGTCGCCCAGGAGGACCAGGACCCGGTCCGGGTCACCGCGCCCGGGCTCTTCATCGACTGCCTGGAGACCGGCACCACCGTGCCCGTGACCGTGACGCCCGCGCCCGCCGACATCGGCGGCGCCGGAGTGCTCGCCTGGTCCACCGGTGACGGCGCCGCGCAGCTCGTGACGACCGCGCCGGGCGCGATGTCCGTACGCGGCCTGCGCCCCGGCCCCGCCTGGGTGCAGGCCGCCTACCGCGTCGGCGACGGGCCCGGCCCGTACCAGCTGGCCGTACGGCTCCGCCCCGAACTCGCCGGGCACACCCTGCCGCCCGCCACCCGAGACCTGATCGTGAACCTGCTGGCCGACCTGCGCCCGCTGGGCGTCGAGGTGGTCACCCGCACTCTGACCGGAGGCACTCCGTGACCGACATCAGTTTCAGCCCCACCTTCAAACACGTCGCCTGGGTGGACAACCGGGACCGGGTGGCGGCCGGCGGACAGAACGGCTTCAACGTCCGCTTCGACGCGCTCCAGCACGACCTGGAGGCGCTGTCGAGCGTCGTGGCGGCGATCGACACGGGGCTGAAGGCGGCCGGCCAGCGCCCCGCGGTGCCCCGGGTGCTCGCCCTCCCGCCGGCGTTCCTGCCGATCGCCGCCAAGCAGCCCTGGGGCCTGAACGGCGCCGGCGCCGCCGTCCGCATCAGCACCACGGACAGCGACGTCAGCGGCGCCCTGCCCGTCGCACCCCCGGACGGCGCCACGCTGACCGCCTTCCGGGTGACCGGCCAGAACTCCGGCGCCGGCACCCTCGCCATCAACCTCTTCCGCTCCCCGCTCACCGACCTCAACACCCGCGAACCCCTCGCCCAGCTCGCCCCCACCGGCACCTTCGGCGACCCCGTCGACATCACCGCCGGCAAGGCGAAGGTCGACATGACGGCCTTCCGCTACTTCGTCACCGCGTCGCTCAGCCACGCCGCCGACGGCGACATCGTCGTCATCACCAGCGTCCAGCTCACCTACCTCGCCAACTGAAACGGAGCCCTCCCCATGCCCGGGAACCTCTTCATCCCCATCGACTACTCCCTCAACGGGCCGGGCTCGGACGACGGCACCCAGCGCCCGTGGAACGGCAGTCCGGTCTGGTACGCCAACAACAGCATCTGGGTCGACCCGGGCGTCGACAAGGCCCAGATCGACCAGGAGACCCATGTCAAGGTCCGGGTCAGCAACAAGGGCGACACGCTCATGAAGGCCGTCACCGTCGACGCGTGGTTCTTCGTCCCCGGCATCGGCGACATGTCCCCGTCGAGCGCCCTCAAGCGCTTCTCGAGCGGCCAGCTGGACATCAAGGCGGGCGAGTCCGTCGTCTTCACCGCCGACGCCAGCCCGGTGTGGAAGCCCAGCGACCCCGAACTCGCCAAGACCCAGGGCGGCCACGGGTGCATCATCGCGAACTGCTACCAGAGCGACGAGGTCGTCGCCAACCCCGAGGGCGCCCCCGTCGGTGAGACGACGCCCGTCGACCCCACCGTCGACCAGCACCTGGGCCAGCGCAACATCACGCTCGTGAAGGTCTCGCAGGACGACGCGCCCGCACCGCAGAAGGTCCCCTACACCACCTTCCCGCCGCGCGGCGGGAACCCGGAGGTCATGGTCAACGCCAGCCCCGCGAACCCCAGGATCGACCGGATCGACCCCACCTCGGAGTTCGTCCTCGCGAGCCAGGAGGGCATCGAGGCGTTCGAGGCCGGCATGGACGGCGGCAGCGGACTCAACCTCATCACCTCCGGGGGCCCCGTCGAGATCAGGCCCAGCACCGACCCGCCCAGCTTCGAGCTGAGCGCCGAGGGCATGCCGCGCGAACTCGGCACCCGGTTCCGCTTCGACGAGGGCCGCCCCGACCAGATCGACTCCGAGATCATGGTGCGGCTGCCCGCGAACGCCGAGATCGGCAGCCTGCACACCTTCGACCTCGGCATGTACGACGCGGACGACGTCCTGATCGGCTCCGGCCTGCGCGTGCTGGTCCTGGTCACCGAGTAGCACCTGACGAGCCGTACGTGACCGACGTGGAGATCCATGTCCGGGTGCCGGTGAGGATCCGCCTCACCGGCGACCCGGGCCCCGCCGAACTGGCCGCGCTGACCCGCTGCCTCACCGCACTGGTCACCGGCCGGATCGCGGCCGCCGAGCGCGAAATCGCCCGCAGGAACCGCCCGTTGCCCGGCCAGGACGCGGACGCGGGAACGGACGCGCGCGAGTCGTACGACCCGGCCCGGGACGCGTACCCCGGATACGGCCTGCCCTCGTACGACGGCGGCGGCCGGCCCGCCCGGGTCCCGGTTCGCGGCCGCGGCGACGCGCCCTGGACGGTGGTGCGCACCGGCCGCGCCCTGCTCCCCGTCGAACGCTTCCTGGGCTTCGTCGAGGAGGTGCTGCGCACGCCCTTCCCGCAGGCCGTGCTCTACACCGCGCTCACCGGCACGACCCGGCCCGTGGACGTGTGGCTCGTCCGCGTCGACAAGGCGTACGTCCCCGAGGAGCTCGGGCAGGAACTCCTCGCCCGGGCCACCGCCGGCGCCCGGATCGAACAGGGCCGGCGCACCGAACCCGCCTGGGCGCTCACCGGCTCCGAACAGGCGCTGCACCGGCTCGTCGAGGCCGACGAGGACGGCACCCTCGCCGCCCGAGTCCGCGGCGTGCCGCCCGGCCACGCCCTGTTCGCCTTCATGCAGCTGCCGCGCGTCGAGCTCTCCGACGTCGCCGTGGCCGGGCCCGGGCTCTCCCTCACCATGACCGTGCGCGAGGCCGGCTTCTGCGTCGACCCCGAGGTCTTCGCCCGGGCCGTCGGCGTGCCCTGGAGCCGCTACGCCGAGGAGTTCGCCGACGACCCCGTGACCGTGTGGACCCAGCCGGCCGTGCTCCGCCCCGCCTCCACCCTCGGCGGCGCCGACGAGGACACCCGGCGCGAGGCCCTGTTCCTCCTCTTCGACCGGCACGCCGGCAGCGGCAGCCCGCGCCACGAACCCGCCGCCCGGCTCTTCGTCGCCGACGGCGGCACCCTTCACGACGTGCCCGAGACCGTCCGGCGGCAGACCGACTGGCCGCCCGGCGAAGCCGGCGTCCGGGTGCTCTACTGCCGCGCCGACCTCGACCTGGCCCCCGAACGGCTCGGCGCCGCCATCTTCCGCCCCGTCGCCCGGCAGCTCGCCGCCGCGCTCGTCGCCAAGCTGGCCGACCCCGGCTTCGGCGACCTCCTCGACCACGTCCTCGACGAGGCCGCCCCGCACGCCCGCGGCCGCTTCGGCAGCCTCTTCGGCCATGTCCTCGCCGAGCTCGAACGGCAGGGAAAGCTGGGCGAGTTCTTCGACGCCGCCGATGCGACCGGCCGGTTCGCCCTGCGCCTGAACCTGCTCACGCAGTGCGAGGCGACCCCGTACGCCCGCCACGAGCGGGTACGTGCGCTGCGCTCCGCCCTCACCGAGGAGCGCCGCGCCACCACCGTCAACGCCTACACCGTCGGCGGCGCCGGAGTCGGCGCGATCCAGCTGTACCGCGACCCGGACTCCACCGTCGTCGCGGGCGGACTGCTCGGCGACACCGACTTCCTCTACACCAAGCGCACCGAGGTCATGCGCGCCAAGCCGGGCCGCGCCGAGGCGCTGCGGGACGAACTCATCGCCCAGCGGCAGCAGTTGGCCGCCGACCTGCTGGCGGGACGGGAGACCGGCACCTACACGGAAGGCGAGTTCGGCGCGGAGGCCATCCGGCGCGCCGCGCGCGCCGCGCACATCACGGCGGACGACTTCGAGAAGGTCGACGTCGAGTTCGGCATCCGGCTGCTCGAAGTGCTGCCCGCCGAACACAGCGGACTGCCCTCCTACGACGTGAAGTTCGAATTCGTCTCGCGCACCGCCGGCCGGGGCGAGTCCTGGGGCCGCGCCGCCGGGCCGATCGTCGAAGGCGTCGGGGAGTTCGAGGCCCGGCTGGTGCAGTGGCGGCTCGGCCGGGCCGGTGACGCGTACCGGATCGTGGGCATCGCGGTCCTCGCCATCGGCGGCCTCGCCCTCGCCTGGGAGGCCGGCATCGTCGCCCTGCTGATCCAGCTCGGCGGCGGGGGAACGGCGGTGGGCATCGGCATCGGCCTGTCCGAGGCCGCCTATCTGATCAAGGTGATCCTCGGCAAGGAGGAGGCGAGCCTCGGCGGCTTCGCCATGGCCGCCGTCGACGGCTACCTCGGCGCCGTCGGCTTCCGCGTCGGCGCCGGCATCGGCGGCTGGGCCGGCGGCCGCATCGGCACCGCCACCCTGCGCGCCCGGGTCACCGCCTGGATCACCACGAAGCTCGTCACCGGAGCCGTCGGCGGCGCCGCCACCGCCGGCCTGGAGACCCTCGCGCACGACGTCGTCGACGTGGCCCTCCAGGACGGGCGGTGGAGCGGCATCGACACCTATGTGCGCCGCATGGAGTACGGGGCCGTGGCCGGCATCGTCGCCGAGTTCACCGTCGTCCCCTTCCTGCGCGCCCTCCTCAAGCGCGCCGCACCCACCCTCGTGCGCGCCGCGCTCCTCACCCAGCTCCTGCGCGAGGAAGGCGTGTCGGCGGGGCGCTGGGCGGAGGCGATGACACTGACCCGCGAGCGCATGGAGCAGACCCTCGGCCACACCTTGGCCGAGCAGGAGGCACGCGCCTGGACCACCGCGCTGACCGGGCGGCTCGACGAGGCCGCGCAGGAGCTCGGCCCCGCGCCCGGGGCGGGCACCGGTCCGCACCCCGGAGCCGAACCGGTGACCGGGGGCGCCGCCGTGACCGCGCGCCCCGGCCCCGCCGCCCGCTGGCCCAGCCGCGCGCAACTGGAGGAGGCCGCCCTCAAAGACCCGGAGGCCGGTCTCGACCGGGCCTGGTACGAGAACGCGAGCGACGACCAGCTGCGCGCCCGCGAGACCCGCGACCCGGTCGCCCGGGAGTACCTGGACGAACGCTGGGGCGGGCCGCGGCGCCCCTTCCAGCCCGACCGGCCCAGCGACCCCGCCCTCCAGGAACAGCTCCGCGCCGACCTGCGCGAGGCGCGCGCCGCCGTCGAGCAAGAGCGGCGCCGCCTCGAACAGGAAGGGCTGCGCGAACCGTCCACCCGCGAACCCGCGGGCTTCGAGGAGCGCTCCACCCGGGCCGGGGACCAGGAGGTGCCGCCGACCGCGAAGGCCGCCGCCGGGTACGAGGGCACGGTCGCCGTCGCCCGCACCGACATCCCGGCCCTGGCCGGCGAGCGCTTCTCCGGCGGCTCGCCGCGCGCCCTCGGCACCTACGATCCGGCGCACGAGATCCGGCCGCCCGACAACGTGGTCGTGCCGCAGGCCCACGGGCACGCCGAGCAGGACCTCGGCCAGCAGCTCGACGCCCGGCTGAACGCCCTCAGCGCGGCCGAACGGGAGGCCGCCCGCGGCCACACCGTGTCCATCCGGGTCGACCAGGAGGTCTGCTCGATCTGCGCGGCCGCCCTGGGCGGCGGCCCGCGCGCCGGAGTCCTGTCCCGGCTCAGCGCCCGCCACCCCGACCTCGTCTTCGAGGTCACCGCGGACGACACCAGCGCCGTCTACCGGATCGTCGCCGGAAGGAGGGTGCGGTGAACACCTCGCGTCCCGAGCGCCACTTCCACCTGCCCGCGTCCATCGCCCGGCCCGAGGGACTCGCGACGCGGGCCGCGGGCCTTCTGGAGGCCGCCGTCCGGCAGGCCCTCGCGGACGCGGTCCGGGCGGCCGGCGGACACCTCGCGGAAGACCCGTCCGCACCGGCGGCGCACGGCGGTTCCCGTGCCGTGGAGGAGGAGACGTCAGGGGACGGGGAGCGGGACGGGGGCGCGGACGGATACCGGGTCCCCAGCTACGACGCCGCCGGCCGCCCGGTCACCGTGCGGCTGCGTCGCGCTCCCCGGTGGGGCACGGCCGGGCCCGCGGGCGGCCTCGGCACCTGGAAGGGCTTCGGGACCGGTGGGGCCGGCCTCGGCGGCGCCGTCGGCGCCACACCCGCGCTCCGCAGCGCCGCCGAGGCGCCGGCGGCGCCCGAGCGACCCTGGACGCCCGAACGGCTCGCGGCCCTGCGGACCCGCATGGGCCATGACCACCGGCAGGCGCTGCTCGGCCGGATCGACGCCGACAGCCTCGTGACCGGTGGGCGCAGCGTCCGGCTCGTGCCCGCCCTCGGCGAGGGCGCCGACCGGGAGCGGACCGTCGCCGCCCGGCTCGGCGCGGGGGCCTTCTACCTCGAATCCATCACGCGCGAACGGGTCGGCCTGGTCGCCGCGACGGAGTCGACCGGCAGCGGGGGCTACCTCGTGCACCGCGTCACCGACGACGGGCGCCGTCACGACACCGGGCTGCGCGTCATCACCCGGGACACCGCCCCCGTGCCGGCCGGCATCCTCGCGTACACCGGCGACCTCACCACGATCCGCGAGGTCAGGATCGTCGGCCGCCGGCCCCGCGACCCGCGCGCCGTGGCCGCCGCGATCGCCGGCGTCCTGCACCACCTCACCGGGGCCCCGGGCTCGGTCGCGGCGGCCACTCTCAAGGGATACCTCCGCGACCTGGACGACGACGAAGTCATGCTCTGCTTCGCGGAGTTGGACAGGCTCGGCCGGCTCCGCGAGACCATGACGCTGGTGCGCGTCCGCGCGGTCCGCGACTACTTCAGGGAACGGAACGTGCCCTGGTCGTACGTCTTCGGCAACTGGGAGCCCAACGGGCCCGACGCCGCGGCCGTGTTCAGCGGCGTGCTGTGGGGAGCGGGCCAGAGCGTCACCGACGTCTTCGAGACCATCGGCCTGCTGTTCGGCTCCTCCGACGTGCGCCAAGAGATCTGGAAGGCGGCCGTCACCACCGTCCAGCACCCGCTGATCGCCGGACAGGAGGCGCTACGGGCCCTGCGCGACACCTTCTGGGAACACCTGGAGCGGCTGGAGTTCTTCGACGCGGGCCGCTTCCTCGGCCAGCTGGTGGTGGCCGCCCTGACCCTGCCCGAGGCCGTCCGCGCGCTGCCCAGGCTGGCCACGAGCGCCGTGCGGGTGGTCGCCGCCTTCAACCGGATCGGGGTGGCCGTCCTCGACCGGATCGGGCTGGGGCTGCGCGACGTCATCCGCTTCCTGCTCACCGAGCAGCACGCCCTCGTCACCGACACCGGGGTCGTGCTCATGATGAGCGGCGACGACGTCCTCGTCTCGGGCGCGAAGGTGACGGGCACCAGCGCGATCTCGCACGGCGAGATCCTCCAGGCGATCAAGCAGTCCGATGTCCCCCGATTCTTCACCGACGCCGAGGTCGACGCCTGGCTGAAGGAGACCGAAGGACTCCTCAAGGAGCCGGCGGTGAAGCCCGGCGCCGCCACCGGAGCGGCCGAGGCGGCCGAGGCCGTGCTGACCATCGACGCCCTGGAGGGCCTCGTCGCCGCGGCCCTCGCCGAACTCGGCGAGCTCCCCGGCAGCGCCGATATGTCGAACAGCGTGCGCGGCACCAGGCTGCACGCCATCTTCAGCCGCCTGGTCCAGGAGCAGTTCCCGCACAGCGGTCTGACCCTCGTCAGCGAGACCAGCCTCCGCGCCTTCGCCAAGCTGCCCGCCGAGATCCTCGACATGCCGATCGAGGAGTACGTGGCGCGCACCCCCGGCCTGATGGCGTACGAGCGCGAACTGCGCCCGCTGTTCATGAACACCGAGACCGGGGAGACCCGGCTCATCGGCAACCTCAAACCCGACCTCGTGGTCCGCGCCCCTGGCGAGCTGGTGGTGTTCGACCTGACCAGCGTCGAGGTGGGCAAGCACCTGGCCAAGGACCTGCTCTACACGTACCTGCTGGGCGAGTCGGGCGACATCGCCCGGGTCGGCGAGACGTACTGGCGCCACATGGGCAGGACCACGGCCGAGATCCAGGAGCTGTACAAGAGGGCGACGCGGGCCTACCGCAAGCGGACCGAACTCGCCCGGCGGCTCAAGGCCCTGCACGACGCGAAGAAGGGCACCACACCGTGAACACGCCGCCGTTCACACCCAGTTGACCTGCGCCTTCGCGAGCAGCGGATCGTCCACCAGCTCCCACAGCGGCACCGCCACGTTCCCGATCCGGTACTTCCCGCCGAAGTGCAGCCCCAGCACCCGGTGGTCGGTGAGGTCGAACAGCGGGGAGCCGCTGTTGCCGCCGAGCGTCGAGCAGTCGTGCTTCACGACCAGGCCGCCGGGCGCGAACTCGGTCGTCATGCCGGGCTGCAGCCGCTTCACGTTGTAGACGTCCATGAAGATGCGGCGCATCGACTCCGGCTCGTTGCGCCGCCCGTCCCAGGCCGGATAGCCGATCACGTACACCGGCCGGCCCGGCACGCTCGCCGGCGCGTCCGCCGCGACGGCCAGCGGCGTGGGCAGCGGCTCGCCGTCCGGCGGGGCGATCCGCAGCAGCGCCATGTCGACGTCCGGGTGGATGCCGATGACCTCGGTGATCTCGTACGGCAGCGGGCCGGCGGCCGGCACCGGGCCGGGCGCCGGGGGCACGGGCAGCTCCTCGCCGGGGTCGACGCGGGCCGTCATGCCCTCCTGGAAGGTCCAGCCGGCGCCCTCGGCGCGGCTGAACTCGGCGGCCACGTGCCGGTTGGTCATCACCGCCTCCGGACCCACCACGAAGGCCGTGCCGATCCACGCCAGGCTCGGGTGCCCGGTCACGTCCACCCGCCCCACCCGGGCGATCGACTCGCGGATCGCCGGCCGCGACGCGTCGAGCACCGACCAGTCACCGGGCTGCGAGGCGAAGTCCTGCCCCTGCACGAGGATCGCGGGCCGGCCCTCCAGGAGGACGATCGCCTCCACGCCGAAGTACTCGTCCTCGTCGACCTCGTCCGCCCGGCCGCCCGCCAGCTTCTCCAGGCCCGCCACGCCCGCCTCCAGGACCCGGGAGCGCTCCTCCTGGGCGAAACGGGAGATCTCGCCGGCCGGCACGGCGCCGGGCGGCAGCTCCTGCGCGGACTCCTGGATCTCCAGCTCCTGTTCGAGACGGTCCCGCACCCGCGCGGCCACCTCCGTCAGATCGCCGAACACCTGCTCGGGGCCGGTCGCGACCGGCGACCCGCTGTGCGAGCCGCTCCGTGATCCGTAACCCATCTCCCGTCACCTCCGCTTGCCGACGGCCCGGAGCCACGTCTCACTCCTCCGCGTCCTCCGGGGGCAGCGCCGCCTGCGCCGCCATGATCTCCTCGTACAACTCGGGCCGGTTCTCCCGCAGATGGGCGAGGATCGCGGACATCTGGGTGCCGACGTTGACGACCGCGGTCGTCCTGCCCTGGTACTCGATCCCGGTCTTGCGCCGTGCGCCGCGGTGCAGGGCCACGACCGTCCAGCTGTCCGTGAACACCGGCGAGCCCGAGGAGCCGCCCTGTGTGTCGGTGAAGTACGCGACGTCCCGGTCGTTCGCCTCGTACACCAGGTTGTTGCGCAGGGCCACCCGCTTCGGCTTGCCCTCCGGGTGCTGGATGATGTTGACCGCCTGCGGGTCGTTGCCGCGGCACTGGAAGAGCGCGGTGGTCACGCGCAGCACCGCCCGCTGCGGCTGAGCGGTCTGCAAGCGCAGCACCGCGTAGTCGAGTTCCGGGTCCCAGGCCACGAGTTCCAGGGCCGTGGCCTCCTCGGGCTCGACCTCGTCGGCCCCGTAGTCGAAGCGCGAACGGGAGTTGCGCACCTGCATCTGGAGGTCCTCCTCCGCGACCAGCTCCCGGCCGCCGCTCACCGCACTGCGTGCGTTGACCACATGATGATTGGTGACCAGCAGCCCGGGTGCGATCAGCCAGCCGGTGCCCAGGTGCGGATACGGCGGATAGAGCGGCTGCCGGTCCCGGTACGGCGGCACGCTGACCCGGGCGACGGCCGCGCCGGCCAGGAAGCCCCCTTGCAGGAACTCGAAGGGGACCATGTCGTCACGGACGACGATCTCCTCCTTGAACTCGCCCGTCAGGAGGTCCGGCGGCAGCTCCGGCTCGCCCGTCGCGGCCCGCACCACCCGGTCCAGGGCCCGCTGGAAGACGGCGACCTGACCGGGGTCGGCGGCCATCGCGATGGCGTTGCGCAGCCACAGCTCCAGCGGCACCTCGCCCTCCAGCAGCCGTTCGGCGATGTTCATCGTCTCCAGGTCCTTCTGGACCTGGAGGAAGGGCGTCGGCTGCGGCGGCAGCATGGCCCAGAAGTACTCCCTGACCCCGCTGAACAGCGAGGCGCGCAGCTTCCGGTCGGCCACACCCGCCTCCACGGCCGCGTTCGCCACCCCGAGCAGCTCCTCCGGGCCCAGATACGGTTCCTCCCGCCACTTCGCGTCCACCTGCGTCGGCGCCGGGGTGACCCCCACCAGGCCCGCCGCGGCCGACACCGGCCCGTAGCCGAAGCGGGCGCCGCCGCCCCCGCCGGGCATCGCCGGACCCGCCTCCACCGCCGCCGCCACCCCGCGCAGCAGGTCGCCGCTCCGGTCGCTCAGCATCAGCGCCCGCCACGCCAGACCGTCCAGGGTGCCGTGCCGCTGCGCCTCCCGCAGCGCCCCCTCGACCTGGTCGGCGGAGACCGGATGCCCGTACGGCGGGGGCTCACCGGCCGCCGGTGCACCGGCCGCCGGCCCCTGGGCGCCCGCGGCCGCCGCCCCGAGGATCCGGGCCAGCGGCTCGCACAGCCGCGGATCGTCGTCCATCGCGGTCCCGATCCAGCGGGCCAGCGCCGCGACCACCGCGTCGTCCTCGTCCGGCAGCCCCACCAGGCGCAGGGTGCGCGCCAGGGCCGGCGGGTCGGCCCGGCAGGCCGACGCGGCCGCGGCCCGGGCCAGGGCCGGCTGCGCGGCCAGGGTCTCGTCGTCGAGCCCGCGCAGCCGCTGGGCGAGCCGGGCGTCGGCCTCCGCCGAGTCCGCGTTCGCGGCCTCCGCGAGCCGGGAGCGGGCCACCAGGACGCCGATCGACTCGTACGGCAGCCGCAGCCCGGCGGCCACGCCCTCCGCCTCCCGCAGGTCCCGGTCGGCGTCGCCGAAGTCGCCCGCGTCCTGCGCGAGCCGCGCGGACAGCTGGAGCAGTTCGAGCCGGGTCTCCGCGCAGCCCGCCGCCTCCGCCCGGTCGACGGCCCGCTCGCAGGTCTCCCGGGCGTCCTCGGGCCGCCCGGAGCGGGTCAGGTACTCCACGAGCAGCCCGTGCAGCCTGCTGCACGGCGTCCACGGCTGACGCTCGGCGAGCCGCTGCCCGGCCGCGTCCAGATAGCCCTGGGTCAGCAGGTCCTCGACCTCGCGGGCGGCGATCCGCTCCCAGTCCTCCTGGTCGGCCTCGGCCATGATCGAGTCCGGTACGTGCCCGCCGATCCGGCCGAGCAGGTACGCGGCCGAGCGCGGCGGCATGTCGCGCTCCGCCCCCGCGAGGTGCTGACCCACGCCGGAGCGCCAACGCCGGTCCACCGTGCGGGGGTTCTCGCCGAGACGGAGCCGGTGGTAGATCTCCTCGGCCCGGTCCGGCACCGTGTCGCGGGCCGCGTAGTAGTCGACCGCCCGGGCGTCCACGGCCCGCATCAGATCGGTCCGCGCCCCGTCCGAGAGCCGCAGCATGATCGAGCGCAGGTCCGGCCGGTGCCGGATCGCGAGCGGCCCCGCCGACTCCATCAGGTCGAGCCGGGAGGTCAGCAGGCCGAAGAGCCGGTTCGCAGCCGACGCCGACGCCACCTCGATGCCGGCCGGCCCGGCGAGCACCTCGCGCACCAGGTCCGGGGTGATCACCCGCAGCGCGAGCCCGGCCAGCACCAGCGCGCGCACCTCCGGGTCGGCGATGTGCTTGAGGATCCGGTCGTACAGCGTGCCCTGGATGAGCATCTGGTCGACGCTGTTGTGCAGCCGCCGCTGCGAGCGCAGGCCCGCCAGCAGCTCGCCGAGCGATTGGGCGTCCTCGCCGAGCGACAGCGCGGTGCGCGCGGCGAGCTTCAGGCTCAGCGGATGCCCGCCGACCTGCGCGTACAGACTGCGCGCCACCGACTCGTCGTCGATGCCGCGGTCGCGCAGGAGGGCCACGGAGGACTCCTCGTCGAGCTCCTTCAGCTCCATGGTGCGCGGGTCGACCACCTTGGCCGGGTGGTCGATCGGCGCGCGCCCGGCGACCACGAACCGCAGCCGCGGATAGGCGGCGCGCAGCGCCGTCCACACCGCCCACATCCGGGAGATCAGCGGCGAGCCCCGGTACTGCGCCTCCTCGAAGGAGTCGACGGCGATCACGAACGGCGGATCCATCGTGCCCGGCGCGGTGGTGACCGCGCCCGCCACGAGGGTCGCCAGCTCGCGGGCGAGGTCCTGCTCGCGGGCGCTGGCACGGGCGTGGAAGCCGGCCGAGTAGTCGCGGCCGTAGGTGGCCCGGGTCGAGGAGAGCCGGGACAGGTCGTCGAGCTCCTCGCGCTCGCCGCGCTGCGCGGAGGCGGTCTCGCCGCAGCGGTCGGCGAGCGCGTCGAACGCCTCGCGGTGGGCCGGGTACTGGATCCCCAGCTGCCGGGCCGACTCGGCGATCACCGTGGCCGGTTCGTGGATGGACAGCGTCGGACGCTCGAAGTCGATGTACGCGAAGGGGAAACCGGCCGGTGCCGCCTCGCGCAGCCCGTCCAGGAGGAAGCGGGCGAGCAGGGTGCTCTTGCCGATGCCGCCGATGCCGTGCAGCAGCACGGGCGGCTCGGCGGGCTCGGTCGGCAGCGCGATGTACGCGCGCAGCGCGTCGAGCTCGCGGCCCCGGCCGAGGAACGCGTCCCGCGCCAGGCGGCGCAGCGGCTGCAGCAAACGGGCCCGCTCCAGGCGCTGTTGGACGTGCTCGGTGGCGGGCAGCAGGCCGGCCGTGCCGGGTACCCGGGACAGCCAGAGGACGGCCTGGAGGATGTCCGACAGCTCCTCCACGCCGGCCTCCGCCAGATCGGGCGGAACGCCGGACAGCAGGGCGAGCGCGGACCGCTCGACGCCGGGACCGCCGGGCAGGGCGTCGGCGTTGGCGAGGAGCGCGGCCCGGGCCGCCTCGGGGCCCGCGAGAGCCGCCAGGGCCGTCTCGCGCACCTCGGGGGCGAGCACCCAGCGCACCGAGCGCTGCGGGGCGGCGAGCGCCGTACAGTCGTCGACGAGCTCCAGGACGGCCCGCCCGGTCGGCAGCCGCTCGCCCGGCAGCCGCAGCAGTGCCGGGTCGAACTCGCCGAGCAGGCAGGCGACTTCGCGATAGGCGCGGCGCAGCCCGTGCGGCTCGGACACGGCCGCCGGGGCGGGGGTGCCGAGCGTGGTGTGCAGCGCGCCGGTGAAGTCCTCGTGCGCCGCTCGTACGCCGGCCGCGGCGGACCGGCCGAGCCGGAGCCGTACCGTCTCCTCGACCGCGTTGCACACCCGCCGCATGTAGCTGTCCGCGGGATCGGCCGCCTCCACGGCCCGCAGCACCTCGTCGACCGTCGACTCCACGAGCCGCGCGGACTTCCCGTCCGCGCCGCCGTCCGTCCCGGGCGCCTCGCGGAAGAACCGCGCGAAGAAGTCCCGCAGTTCGTCCGGACCGACCGCCCGTGCCGTGTCCCGGCACTCGTTGTTCCTTATGTCGTACGGGAGTTGGTGCAGCGTCGTCGAGTAGCCGAGCAGCACGAGCCGGGGCACGGTCTCCTGCCGGACCGGCGTGTGCTCGTAGATCGCGAGCGCCAGCTTGCCGATGCAGTCCCAGACGTCCGAGTTCGGGTCGAGCGCGTCGCACTCGTCGAGCACCAGCCAGAAGCTGTCCTCGGCGGCGGTGGCCCGGCTGACGATCCGGTGCACGGCGTCGTCGATCGACGGCAGTGGATCGTTCAACCGTGTCGGGTTCAACGGCATCCGGCCGGCGTCGTCCGGCGCCGACACGAACTCCGCGAGGCGCCCGACGAGACGCGCCGCCGTCGACGTCCGCGACAGCGTCACCCGTACCGGGCGGAAACCGCAGTGCGGGCCCAGATGCCGGATCAGCCGGTAGGTGTACGAGCGCCCGCTGTCCGGCTCGCCGTCCACCACCAGGACCGTCAGCTCCGGGTCCGCCACGAACCGGCGCAGCGTCTCGCGCAGCTCCGCCCGGTCGAGGAACACCTCCGTGCCGTGCCGCAGCACCACCGACTCGAAGGGGTCCCGCTCCGAGCGCCGCACCTCCTCGTCCTCGCGCACCCGCCCGAGCAGCGCCCGCACCTCGGTGCCCCGCCCCACCGCGTCCGCCTCGTCGAGGTGGTCGAGGGCGTCGAGCCGCGCCAGGGCGTCGAGCAGCCGCCGTTGGTGCTCCAGATCCCGCCGGGCCGCGCCCACGATCAGGCGGGCGTTGGCGTCCCGGTCCGGGGTGAGCGGCAGATCGGCCACGAAGTCGGTGGTCAGCGCGGTGCGCTGCAGCCGCGTCCGTGGATCCGGATCGTCGAGAAGGTGGTCCCGCACCCAGCTGGTGACGAGGCCCCACTCCGTCTCGGTGAGAGGCATGACGCACCTGCCCGGCGTCCCCGCGGTGGAGGAGGGACGCCTGCTTGCTGCTGCCATCGTCCCGCCGCCGGGAGGCCCCCGCAATCGCTCGCGCCGAGTGCGCCGGCGCGTCCGGACGACCAGGATCGCCCGGCCCGGGATCATCCTCAGCCCGTCACGCCCGGCCCGCCGTCCTGCTCAGCCCGTCGTCACGCTCAGCCGGCCGTCACGCTCGCTCCCTCCGTCATCGCGCTCAGTCCATCATCTGGATGTCCTCGTACGACTCCAGGCGCCGCCAGCGGTCCTCCGGCGAGCGCGCCGGAGGCATCAGGTCCACGTCCGGCAGCGGCCCGAACTCCAGCTCCGTGATCTCGGCGACGTCCGAGACCGGCACCTGGTACGTGCGGAACGGTCCGAGCGGCGGCGGGTCGCCCGCCTTCGCCCCGGCGAACGCCCGGTCGGCGTCCCGGCTGAGGTCCGGACTCTGGTCGAGCACGTACGCCGTCGCCGCGAGCGCCCCGTCCTGCATGAAGGCGACCACCTTCCAGAAGCGCAGCGGCACCTGGATGCCCCGGTAGGGCGGGTCGGAGTCGTGCAGGACCGGCCCGGTCAGCACGACCAGCTTGCGGTCGAACTGGGCCGCGTTCTCCAGGAGGTAGTTCTCCAGGCCCTGCCACAGCTCCTTGCCCTGGTTGAACACGTCCATCTGCGGCGCCGCGTTGGTGAAGTGGAAGGTGTCCGCATTGGCCGCGTCGGCCACGCCCGCCGCACCCCACACCGGATCGAGCCGGCGCACCAGATGACCGCGGTCGAAATGGTTGTCGCGGTAGATGTCCTCGCCCGACTGCTGCTCGCGCGGCAGCCGCGGGTCGTACGCCCACGCGTCGTCGCGCGGCACGTCCTCCAGGAGCTGGGCGCCCTCGATGCACACGGCGGTCGACGCGGCGAGCCGCCGGTCGGGCCGGAAGACGACGGTGAAGTGCGTGTACGGCAGGGTCACCGTCTGCACCGCGGCGCGCGCCGGCAGCGCCAGCGGCACCGCCGGGCCCAGGAACGTCTCGTCGTAGCCGGCGCGGTCGTCGAACGGGCCGTGAGGGTCGTGGGGGTCGTTGGGTGCGTGCTGACCGTGCCGGAAGTCGGGCATATTCATACGATGTAAGTACCGCGCGGGGGAGGGCTGCCCACGGCACCGGACCCGCAGGCCACTCGAACAGACGAGGCCCCCGGTGCCCCTCCGCTCCGGCCAAGGAGGCACCATGCCCACCGGAATCTCCCTGCACATCGGGCTGAACAGCGTCGACCCGGACCGCTACGACGGCTGGGACGGCACCCTGGTGGCCTGCGAGAACGACGCCCGCGACATGGCCGCGATCGCCCGCGCCGGCGGCTTCGCGGACACCGTCCTGCTCACCCGCGAGGGCACCGTCGACCGCATCACCACCGCCCTGCGCTCGGCGGCCGAACGGCTCGCCTCCGGCGACATCCTGCTCTTCACCTACTCGGGCCACGGAGGGCAGGTCCCCGACGTCACCGGCTCCGACGACGAACCCGACCGGCTCGACGAGACCCTGGTCTTCTTCGACCGCCAGTTCATCGACGACGAGCTCCACCAGGAGTTCCTGCGCTTCGACGACGGCGTACGGATCGTCACCTTCCTCGACTGCTGCCACAGCGGCAGCAGCATCGAGCTGCCCGGTGGCGGCGACGACCACGGCCGCTATCTGCCCGAGCCGAAACAGGCCGAGCTGTACGAGCGGGACCGGGACTTCTACGACGACCTCCAGCGCACGCTCGCCAAGGCCGCCGCCGTCAGGGGCGACGGACAGGGCCCGCCGGTGATCCTCATCTCGGCCTGCCAGGACAACCAGGTCGCCGCCGACGGCAGGGTCAACGGGGCCTTCACCGAGGCGCTGCTCGCCGTCTGGCAGGACGGCACCTTCCGCGGCGACTACGGCACCTTCCACCAGGCGATCCAGCGCCGGCTGCCGCCCACCCAGAGCCCGAACCTCTACACGACGGGAGCACCCACCAAGGCGTTCCTGGGCCAGCGCCCGTTCACCATCTGACCGTCGCGGAGGCGGTCACGGCCGCGGCGGTCACGGCCGTAGCGGTCACGGCCGCAGCGCGGTGGCGAGCTGGGCGCGCGAGCGCACGTCCAGCTTCTGGTAGATCCGGGTGAGGCGGGCCTCCACCGTCTTCACGCTCAGATACAGCTTGGCCGCCGCCTCCTGGTTGCTGGCCCCCTGCCCGACCAGACGCGCGAGCCGCAGCTCGGCCTCCGTCAGCGAGGCGAGGCCGGGCGGCGTCTCCTCGCGCGCCGGGCCGCCCTCGACCGCCGGGCCTGCCGGCGCCTCGCTCGTCAGCGCGAGCCACGGCGCCGCCCCGGCGCGCTCGAACAGCGCCGCCGCCGACTGCAGCGCGCCCTGCGCCGCCGAACGCCGGCGCCGCCGCCGCTCCACCCGGGCCAGCGCGATCAGCGCCCGGCCCTGTTCGAGCGGCAGCTCCGCGTCCGCGAACCGGCTCGCCGTGCCCGCGAGCAGCTCCGCCGCCTCGTCCGTACGGCCCTCCGCCGCCAGACACAGCGCGTACGCCCGGTCGATGCCGAGCAGCACCCGGGTCCGGCCGAGCCGCTCGCCGACCGGCCGCACCTCCGCGAGCACCGCCAGGGCCTCGTCCACCTCGTCGTGCGCGAGCAGCGCCTCGGCCAGCTCCTCGTGCCAGCGCAGCATCGACGGATCCACCGTCGACTGCGCCCGCTCGTTCGCCTCCACCCGGCGCAGCGTCTCCAGCGCCGCGGCGACGTCCCCGTTGATCAGCTGCACCCGCCCCAGCGCGTACAGGCTGCGCGACAGGAAGACCCGGTCGCCCTCCTCCTCCGACGCCTGCACACTGCGCCGCGCATAGCTGGCCGCCCTCGCGAAGCTGCCGCCGGCCGTCTCGGCGAGCGCCAGCGAGTACCAGGCGGGCCCCGGCGAGAGCCCCGCCTCCAGGGTCAGCGCGAGCGCCTGACCGGCGTGCGCCAGGGACGAACCGCACGGACCCATCCGCGACTCGATCTCCGCGAGGGTGCTGAGCAGTTCGATCGCGTCCTCCACCGAACCGCGCCGCTGCACCAGCGGCAGCAGCGCGTTCAGCTGAGCCCGCGCGTCCACCAGCCGCCCGTCGAACAGGGCGTGCCGGATCGTCAGGATCTGCGCGGTGTTGCGGACTCCGGCCGGCCGCTCGGTCATCTCCAGGGCCCGCGCCTGCGCGAGCACCGCCTCCGCGTCCGGCGAGCCCAGCGCCCGCTCCATCCGCGCCTGCACGGTCAGCGCCTGGGCGGCCGTGCGGGGATCGCCCATCGACGCGGCCAGCTGCGCCGACTCCAGCGCGGCGGCCCGCGAGCGCGCCGGATCGCCGTCCGCGAGCACGTACTTGACGGCCAGCCGCAGCTGCACGCCGGCCCGCAGCGCCGTGTCGCCCTCGGAGTCCTCCATCGCGTGCACGTACATCTCGTCGAGCCCGGTCAGGCCCTGCCCCGCCGTGTCCAGGACCGCGAGCCGGGCCCGCACCCGGTCGGCGGGCGCCGCGTCCCGGGCCAGCAGGTCCGTCGCCGCCCGCATCGCCAGGTCGGCCCGGGCCGCCCGGGCGGCCTCCTCGGCGGCGTCCACCAGCCGGGCGATCCGCTGCCGGCCGTGCGCGCCGGGCGTCGACTCGGCGGCGAGCAGCGCGAGTTCGGCCGCGAGCGCGCTGTTGCCGCGCCGCCGGGCCAGGTCCGCCGCCTCGGCGACCTCGGCCGCCAACTCCTCCCGCGGCGCGTCGGTGGCCAGCGCCCGGTGCCGGACCGCCTCCACCGGATCGTCCACGACCTCCGCCAACGCCGCGTGCCCCGCGCTGCGCTCGGCCCAGCAGGCGTCGTGCACCAGCGTGGACGGCAGCAGCCCCGCGGTGAACGCGACCGTGCCGTCCTCGGCGAGCGACACCAGCCCGGCCCGCTCGGCCGCCGCCAGGTCCGCCTCCGCGTTCGGCCGCCCGGCGCGGCGCACCAGGGCCGCCGTCGGCCGCAGGGCGAGCGCCGCGAGCAGCAGGGTCTGCCGCACGCCGGACGGCGCGGCGCCGAGCAGCTGGCGGGCCAGGTCCCGGGCCCGTCCCGACAGCGTCAGCGCCTCGGCGTGGTGCACCGGGGTGCGGGCGTCGGCCAGCGAGCGGCCGACGGCGAGCGCGAGCCGCGGGTTGCCGCCGCTCGCCTTGTGGATGCGGCCGGCCATCCGGGACGGCAGCCGGTGGTGGATGAGCAGTTCGGCGATCTCGTCGGCGTGCAGCGGCGGCACGAGCAGCACGTCCGCCTCGGACGGCACCCACAGGCGGCAGTCGTGCGCGTCCGCGCCGCCGTAGCCGTTCGACTTTCCGTACGCCTGCGGGGTCTCGACGGCGACGACCCGCAGCGCGGGCGGCGCCAGATGCAGGGCGAACCGCAGCAGATCGGCGCTGTCCGCGTCGATGTGCTGCACCCCGTCGACGACGAGCAGCGCGGGGCCGCGGGCCGTCAGCGCCCGCAGGATCCCGGCGATGCCGAGCCGCAGTGCGATCGGGTCCCAGCCGCCGTCCTCCGGCGGCGCCTCCCGGCACAGCATCGCCACGGCCGCCCGCTGCGGCCCCGGCAGCCCGTCGAGGACTCCGGAGGCGGTGACGCCGAGGCGGGCGGGCGCGGTGTCGGGGGAGCCGGC
Organism: Streptomyces sp. NPDC004327; assembly: GCF_042873935.1. NCBI lineage: Bacteria > Bacillati > Actinomycetota > Actinomycetes > Kitasatosporales > Streptomycetaceae > Streptomyces > Streptomyces sp. NPDC004327. The sequence continues at coordinate 161,782 of NZ_JBIAME010000001.1, forward strand.
GACGGCGACGGAGACGGCGGCGTCGGTGCGCTGCGCGGGGAGTGCGGTGGGACGCACCGGGCCGACGGTGGCGAGCGCGCCCGCGACCCGCTCGTGTCCACTCCCGCTCCCGGCTGCGCCTCCGGCCCCGTTCGCGGTGCCGTTGGCGGTGGCGGGGGCCGAGCCCTCGTTCCCGTGACCGTGCTCGGCCGGGGCGCCGGGGCGGGTCGGGGTCGCCGGGCCGTCCTCCGCGGCGGCCGGGTCGGGCCAGGGCAGGTTGGCGGCGACGGAGGCGACCAGGGCCGCCGCGGCCGCCCCGGGTATGTCGTGGTCGGCCGGGAGCGTGGCCAGCCAGAGCACGGTCTCGCCGCGCCCCTCGGCGCGGCCGGCCGCGGCGAGCGCGACCTCGGTCTTGCCGACCCCGGCGGGGCCGGTGAGCAGCGCCCGGCCGCCGGTCCGCAGTACGCGTTCGAGGCGGCCGAGGAGTTCCTCCCGGCCCACCGGCGCAGGCCGGAGCGGCGCTGTCGTCACGTGTCCACCACCCTTTGCCCCGCCTGCCCCGGGGCCCGGCCCATGAGCCCCGTTGCGCAGAGGATACGGAGCGCTGCGCCCACGTCCAGGCCCCTTGTCCGGCATACGGACAGCACACCCCGGTGAACCGAGCGTGAAGGACAGGCGTCCAACTGCCGGAAGCGCCCGTGGTGTAGACCACGGGCGCTTCGCTGACCAGCGGTTTTGCTGGGTGTGGGGGGTGGTTCTGGTGCGACTCGCGAGCGAGTCGCGGTGGATCAGAAGGTCAGGCTCCACGAGTCGATGTAGCCGGTGTCACCCGAGGCCACATCGCGGACCTGGAGCTTCCAGGTGCCGTTGGCGACCGACGTCGACGCGTTGACCGTGTAGGTCGCGATGACGTTGTCGGCGCTGTCGGAGGACGACGAGGTCTTCAGGTTGCGCACGGTGCCGTCGGGAGCGACCAGGTCGACGACCAGGTCGCCGCGCCAGGTGTGCTTGATGTCGACCGCGACCTTGAGGGTGGCGGGCGCGTTGCCGGCGATGCCGGAGACGGTGATCGGCGAGTTCACGGTGGAGTTGTCCGGGATCTGGACGTCCGTCGCGTTCGTGAAGACGTTGCCGGCCGGCGGGGTGGTGGCGGTGACCGCGTTCACCGTCGCGGCGGCATCGGCGATGCCGGTGCCGCAGCCGCCGGTGCAGGTGCCGGGCAGCGGACGGGCGTTGGCCTTGATCGCGGCCTTGATGTCGGCCGGGGTCAGGCTCGGCTTGGCCGCCTCCAGGAGCGCGGCGAGGCCGGCGATGTGCGGGGCCGCCATCGAGGTGCCCTGGTAGGGCTTGTAGGTCTCGGCCGACTGGACCGTGGCGCCGGAGTTCAGCGTGGAGTAGATGCCGTTCTCGGGCGTGGTGATGGTGCCGGGCGTGTCGGTGGCGTTGCGGGTCTCGCCGCCGGGGGCCGCGACGTCCACGCGGGTGCCGTAGTTGGAGTAGAAGGAGCGGCTGCCGGCGCGGTTGGTGGCCGCCACGGTGATGACACCGGTGCAGTTCGCGGGCGTGAAGCCGGCGGTGTCCGCGTTGCTGTTGCCGGCGGCGACGACGACGGTGGTGCCGCGCGAGACGGCGCCGTTGATCGCGGTCTGGTAGACGCTCGGGCAGGTGGCGCTGGCGCCGCCCAGGCTCATGTTGATGACCTTGGCCGGGTTCGGGTTGGCCGGGACGCCCGGCACGGAACCGCCGGAGGCCCAGGTGATCGCGTCCGCGATGTCGGAGGACGAGCCGCCGCACTTGCCGAGCACGCGCACCGGCTCGATCTTCGCGTTGTACGCGATGCCCGCGATGCCGTTGGTGTTGTTGGTGACCGCGGCGATGGTGCCCGCCACGTGCGTGCCGTGCCACGAGGAGTTCGACGCCTTGGAGCCGGTGCCGCACTCGCCGTCGGTGGCGTTCCAGTCGCCCTCGTCCTTGGCGTCCGCGTCACGGCCGTTGCCGTCGCGGGCCGCGGTGGAGTCGGTGATGAAGTCGTAGCCGGCGACGACGTTGGACGCCAGGTCCGAGTGGGCGGAGTAGCCGGTGTCGATGACGGCGACGGTGACGCCCGCACCGGTCGTCTTGTCCCAGGCGGTGGGCACGTTCATGCCGCCGGTGGGCTCGAAGAGGTCCCACTGCTTGGCGTAGTCGGTGTCGTTCGGCGTGACCGCCATCGCGTACGCCCGGATGTCCGGCTCGACGGAGGCGACCTGCGGGTCGGCCTTGAAGGCGGCCATGACCTCGGCCACGTCCTGCTTGGTGGCGGAACCGCCCAGGTTCACGAGCGCGGCGCCGCCGGCCAGGCGGCGCTCGAACGCCAGCTTCTCGCCGGTCTTGGCGGCCTTCTCGGCCGCGTCGCCCTTCGCGGCGGCGTTGGAACCGGCCTCCGCGGACGAGGACTTGTAGGTGACGATGACCTTCTCGACCGGAGCGCTGGGCAGCGCGGTCATGGCCTGCGAAGCCGGGGCCGGCTTCGGGGACGGGGCGCCGGGGACGGCGGCGAACGCCCCGGAGGTGGTGGCAGCAGCGCCGAGGATCGCGGCGCTCGCGACCACCACGGATATGACTCTCCGCCTGGAACCGTTCAAGGTGGGGCCCTTTCGAATACGACGTGGGTGGAGCAGTGGCGGCGGCGCGGGAACCTCGGGGCGAAGTGGGGTCGCCGTCCGTGGTCCCCTGGGCGTGGGGGTCCCGTGCGCCGCCACCGGCGCTGACGGCCCGGGTCAAGGCCGCCGCCGGCGGACATTATCCATTGCTCCTCATGCACCTGACAGGGCGGAGGTGGGGTGGGATCTGCCGGTGCGGCAGACAGTAGGGAACGCCGAGGTGAACTCGATACGGGGAAAACCCTTGTCGGGGGGAGGGGGAGGCAGGGGAGGGGTGTGGGGGGCGCGGGTGGGACGGCGCCGCCTCCCCTGTGCCCGCGCCCGCCGGACCCCGCCGCGGTGGCCGTTCCGATGGCCGCGTTCGGGACTTCACAGTGACGGCGCGAAGTACGTGCGTCGCCTACCGAACGTCCCCGTCTCCGCGCCGTACATCACGCCTTACGTCCCGAACGCGGCCCCCTCCAGGGCCTCCGCCCCCCGCCGTCGCGCGCCCGCGAGCCCTACCCCAGCTCCAGCGTCGTCACCCCGAACACCCGCTCCCGCGCCACCGTCCGGATCGGCCCCGTGTACATCCGCGCGGTCTCGAACGTCGGCTCCAGACCCCGCTCCTCCGCCAGCCGCGCCGCCGCCGGGTTCGCCTCCGGCATGTCGACGGCGATGCGCGATGAGCCGAACGCGCGGGCCTCCGCCGCCAGGGCGTCGAGGAGGGCCGCCGCGTCGGCGGGCGTGTCGGCGAAGAGGGGGCCGACGCGGGCCTCGGACTCGGCGGGGCGTACGACGCCGTAGCCGGTGAGGCGGCCGTCGGTGAGCCGGACCAGGGCGCGGTGGCCCGGCGTGCCGAGCCACGGCGTCAGGAAGCGCGGCCGGTCCGCCGGGTGGCAGGCGCTGTCGTACGCGGCGAGCGCGACCGGATCCACCCGGTCCGCGGCCACCACACCCGTCACCGCCCGCTCCGGCACCTCGCCCACGTACCGCGCCGTCCGGTACGCCGTCACGAAGCCCGAGCGCCGGTAGTTGTCCTGCTGATCCGGCACCCCGTCGAGCCCCACCGTCCGCGCGCCCGCGTGCGTGAGCGCCGCCTGCCAGGTCGCCAGGCCGTGACCGAGACCGCGCTGATCCGGCCGTACGAGGTAGAACCCCAGGAAGGAGTAGTCGTCGCTGTAGTTGACGACCGAGATCGCCGACACCGGCTCCCCGTCGATCCGCCCCAGGAAGAAGCCGTCCGGATCCTGCGCGAAGAACGACTCCGCGTCCGCCAGACCCGGGTTCCAGCCCTCAGCCGCCGCCCAGGCGCGCACCAGCGCCCAGTCCTCCAGGGAGGCGGAGGAGATCGTCAACGACTCGGCCATGGGAGTCCCTTCGGCGGTGCGGGACGGGCGGGTGGGCGGCCGAGCATAGTGCCGACCGCCGGCCCTCCGGCACGCCACCGTCGCTTTCCGGCCGCGCCACGGAACCGCCCCCCGCCATCGAACCGAACACATGCACCCCGCGTCTTCCCGTCGTGGCACAGTCGAGCCACCCGCGCATCCGTCCGACACCTCGGGAGACACGGTCTTGGCATCGCCCCTTCTTCCCAGCGACCCGCGCCAGTTGGGCGGCTACTACCTCGACGGACGGCTCGGCGCGGGCGGCCAGGGCGTCGTGTACGAGGGGTACGACGCCGACGGGGCCCGCGTGGCCGTCAAGACCCTGCACGAGGCCAGCTTCGCCGACCGGGCGATGCTCCGCCAGGAGATACGCGCCTGGCGGCTCGTCGCACCCTTCTGCACCACCAAGGTGCTGTACGACGACCTCGACGGCCCCGTCCCGTTCATCGTCAGCGAGTTCGTGGCCGGACCCGATCTGCGCCGCGCCGTCGACGACGGAGCCCCGTACGGGCCGGAGGAGCTGCGCCGCCTCGCGATCGGCGTGGCCACCGCTCTCGTGGCCATCCACCGCGCAGGCGTGGTCCACCGGGACCTCAAGCCCGAGAACATCCTCCTCGGCTCCGACGGCCCCCGCGTCATCGACTTCGGCATCGCCCGCATCGTCGAGGGCACCGCCAGCGCCGGCATACCCATGGGCACGATGCGCTACATGCCGCCCGAGCGCTACCGCGGCGAGCACGGCGACGGCAAGGTCGACGTGTGGGGCTGGGGCGCCGTCGTCCTGTTCGCCGCGACCGGCCGCCACGCCTTCGGCGCCGACAGCGCGGCCGCGCTCACCTACCAGATCGCCTCCCACGACCCCGACACCTCGGACCTCGACGAGCCGCTCCGCTCCCTGGTGACCGCCGCCCTCGCCAAGGACCCCGCCGACCGGCCGACTTCGGAGCAGCTGCTCCTCTCCCTCGTCGGCCGCTCCGACCTCGCCGACGTCGTCGAGGGCGTGCCCCTCGGCACCCGGCCCGGGGACGCCGAGCCGTCCCGCGCGGACCTCGCGGAGGCGGCGTTCACCGGCCTGGACACCGCCGCCCAGGAGGCCGTCTCCCAGGTGCTGCTCCGCCTGGTCGCGCCCGGCGAACGCGCCGAGGACACCCTCCGTACCGCCTTGCGCACCGAGTTCACCGACGGCCTGACGCCCGAACCCGTCCTCGACCGGGTCCTGCGCGCCTTCACCGACGCCGGGATCCTGGTCTGGGAGGACCAGGCCGTCACCCTCTACAGCGCCGCGCTCATCCGCGCCTGGCCCCGGCTGCGCGACTGGGTCGAGGCCGAACGCGCCGGTCTCGGCCTGCACCAGAGACTCTCCGAGGCGTCCCGCGACTGGGACGGCAACGGCCGCAAGAGCGGCGACCAGTTCCAGGGCACGGCACTGGAACGCGCCCGCGACTGGGCCGCCACCGGCCGTCGCCACCTCACCCTCAACCGCGTCGAACGCGGCTTCCTGGAAGCCGCGGCCGAACTCGCCCGCCGACGGGGGAGGCTGCGCGTCTGGCTCAGCGCCGTACTCGCCCTGCTGACCGTCGTCGCCACGGGGGGCGTGGTCGTCGCCGTGGACCAGTGGCAGACCACGGTCGCCCAGCGCGACCGCGCCGCCTCGGCCCAGGTCGCGGGCGCCGCCCTCGCCGTCCGCCGCGACGATCCGCAGCTGGGCCGGCGACTGGCGATCGCGTCGGCGCGGCTCGGCGGGACGACCGAGTCGCACTCGGCGCTGCTCGCCCTGCGCAACCAGTGGGAGGACGACGCGGTCAGACTGCTCGACTTCGCCCCGACGTATGCGGCCCTGGACGCCACCGGCCACACGCTGGCGGCGGCGAACGGCACGCGGCTGGAATTCTGGAACGTGGACGCGCGCAAGAGGATCGGTTCGTACACGGCGCCGGCGCGGGTCGACCTGGTGGACCTCTCCGACGACGGCAGGACAGCCGCCGTGCGGACCCTGGACGGCTTCACGCGCCTGATCGACGTGCCCACGGCCCGTCCCCGTGACGCGCACGCCTACCCGAGCAGGAACGCGGGGACGGGGATCAGCCCGCACGGCACGTATCTGATGGTCGAGTCGATCGATCCGTCCTCCCTCGTCATCTGGGACACCCGCACCGCCCGGAAGGTCATCACCGTGACCCCCCGTGGCCGCGGCATCTCCTTCCTGATGCTGAACAGCTCCTTCTCGCCCGACGAGTCCGTGGTCTCGCTTCCCGGCGCCGATCCGGTGCACCGCTTCACCTGGTACGACACCCGCACAGGGAAGAAGCTGCCCGTCCCCCTGCCCTACGCGGGACTCAAGGTCGCCGACACCAAGGGCCCCGTCGTCTTCAGCCCGGACGGCATCCACGCGGCGGTCCTGACCAAGCAGGGCACCGTAAGCGTGTTCGACCGGGCCGAGGGGTGGACCGGCATCGAACTCAAGGGCGCCGAGGTGGACTCGGACTATCCGCTGATCTTCAGCAACGACGGCCATTACCTGGTGCAGGGCACCGTGGTCTGGGATGCGACCAGGACCGGGATCGACGACCCCGTCATGCGCTTCTCCACCACCCAGAGCGAGTGCTATTTCCACACGCCCCCGCGCTTCGGCGTGAGCCGGTCGAAACTCCGTTGCGCGGGAACGGACGGCGTCGTCCGCTCCCTCGACATCGGGTTCTTCACCCATCCCGCCAAGGAGGCCCACCGGTTCCAGTCCAGCACCGTCCTCTACTCCAACGCCGTCGTGAGCGCGGACCGGCGCACCTTCGCCCTCGTCGACGGCCACGACATCGACATCTGGTCCCCGCTGACACGGACGACGAGGTTCACGGTCGTGACGGAGGAGTACGTGGACGATCTCCGGCTGAGCCACGACGGTCGGCTGCTCGCCGTTCGCATGGGCACCCGGATCGAGATCTGGGACCTCGGCGGTCGGACGGCCGGGAAGGCCACGGGGCGCGGCACCCTGACGGTGCTCAAGGAGAGCGACGTCAGCGGAACGCTCGTGGACTTCGCCTTCTCGCCGGACGACGGGTCGCTCGCCGTGCAGGCCGTGACGGCGGACGGCAACAACACGCTGGCCTTCTGGGACCTGGCCACCCGGCGCCGGACCTTCGAGACGCACAAGGACCTCGGTCCCGCGGCCGACGGCGCCGCGGTCCTCTTCGCGCCCGACGGCAAGAGCCTGATCGCCGCCCCGAACTTCGGCAGGATCGCCTTCCCGTCCGGCGCCGTCCTCGCGAAGGGCTCCTCCGGCCTGGAGGTGGACTCGATGAGCGACGACGGAACGAAGCTCTACAGCCACCCCCGCGGCTTCCGGCCCGTGATCCGGACCCTGGACGCCCGGCGCCTCGTGCCCGTGGGCGACGACCTGCGGACCGGAAGCGTGTGGGGCCCTCTGCTGGCCTACGAGAACGCCACCGCCGTCTCACCGGACGGCCGCACCTTCGCCACCGTCCACCAGGCCGGAGTCCTCTACCAGATCAAGCTCTGGGACGCCGGCAGCCGCATCCAGCTCGGCGTCCCGATGACCGGATCCCACGACGACATCACGGCGCTCGCCTTCGCCTCCGACGGCTCGGCACTGATCGCCGTGGACAGGGAGGGCCGTTCCGTCACGTACACCCTCGACCCCGAGCGGCTCATCCGCGAGCTCTGCGCCCGCTCCGGCGGTCTCACCGAGGAGGAGTGGCGGGCCCACATCCCGGACGTGCCCTACCGCAAGACCTGCTGACCGCCGCCGGTCGCCTAACGCGCCGGCTCGGGCAGCGGATCCGTCACGACCAGGGGCTCCGGCGCGGCCGGCGGTTCCGGTACGTCGCGGAGCGCGCGTACGGCGAGCGGCGGGGCTTCGCCGGGTGCGCCGCCGGGCCGGGCCGGGGGCACCGCGGCGTAACCTTCCGCGGCCACCGCCCCGGCCCCCGGCTCGCCCTGCGCCCCCGACGTCAGCAGCACCACCCCGCGCGCCGCCACCAGCGCACCGGCACCGGCGATCAGCCAGCCCCAGGCGCCGGCGCGGAAGGTCTCGCCGAGGAGGGCGACGCCGATGACGGCGGCGGCCGCCGGGTTGGAGAGGTTGACGACGGCGAGGGGGGCGGCGAGGCCGCCGCGGTAGGCGGCCTGGGAGAGGAGGAGGCCGCCGGCCGCGAACGTGGCGATCAGGACGGCGAGCAGCGCCGTCTGCCACCAGCCGCTCGGGCCGCCGGGCAGGTCGCGGGCGAGGGCCGTGGTGAGGGTCTGGGTGAGCGCGGAGCCGACGGCGGAGGCGACGCCGGACGCGGTCGCGTGCCCGAGCCCCTGGCCGCGCGCGCCGGTGCCCATGCGGGCCCGGGAGCGGGACGCGAGCAGCGCGATGAGCAGCAGCGTCACGGCCGTGACGATCAGGGTCTCGCGCAGGTTCAGGGCCTCGTCGGGCTCGACGGGGCCGGTCACGGCGACGAGGCCGACCAGGCCCGCCAGGGTCCACAGGGCGCCGCGCCACTCGGCCCGGGTGACCCGGCGCCGCGCGCCGTACGCGCCGATGGGCAGCGCGGCGACGAGGGTGAGCGCGCCGAGCGGCTGGACGAGGGTGAGCGGTCCGTAGTGCAGGGCGGCGACGTGGGCGAGGGCGCCGGCGGCGTTCAGGCCGACCGCCGACCACCACTGCGGGCGGCCGAGCAGCCGCCGCAGCGCGCCCTGCCCGCCGGCGGAGGCGGACGCGAGCCGTGACTGGGCGACGGCGGCGAGGGCGTACCCGGCGGCGGAGACCAGCGAGAGGAGGACCGCGAGGACGGTTCCGGTGGCGCCGTTCATCGCAGGGCTCCGGCGGTCGCGGCGGCGGTGACGGGGGTGAGCGGCGGCAGTGGGCGTGGGCCGGGTCCGCGCCACGGGGCCGGTACGGCGAGCAGCGCGAGCCCCAGCAGGACGGTGGCGGCGAGCGCGTCGAACCAGTAGTGGTTCGCGGTGCCGACGATCACGAGGAGGGTGACCAGCGGGTGGAGGAGCCAGAGCACGCGCCAGCGCGAGCGGGTGGCGGCGATCAGACCGATCGCGACCATCAGCGCCCAGCCGAAGTGGAGCGAGGGCATCGCGGCGAACTGGTTCGCCATCGAGTCGGTCTCCGGCGTGGCGCCGTACACGCTCGGCCCGTACACCCGCGCGGTGTCGATCAGGCCGCTCGCGGCGAGCATCCGCGGCGGCGCGAGCGGCATCAGCAGGTGCAGCGCGAGCGCGGCGGCCGTGACGAGGGCGAGCACCCGGCGCGACCAGACGTAGTGGCCGGGGCGGCGCCAGTAGAGCCAGGCGAGGAAGGCGATCGTGGCGGGGAAGTGCACGGCCGCGTAGTAGGTGTTCGCCACCCGGACCAGACCCTCGCCGTGCAGGAGGAGCTGCTGGATCGCGCCCTCGCCGGGCAGGTGCAGTGCGCGCTCGGCGTCCCACACGCGGTCGGCGTTGTGGAAGGCGCGCGTCTCGTGACCGTTCGCGAAGAGCCGGCCGAACTTGTAGACGAGGAAGAGCGCGGTGACGAGCAGCAGCTCGCGCACGAGCGGCGGTCTGCGTATGCCGCCTGTTCCGCCTGTCTCGCCCGTCTCGCCCGTTCCGGCAGCCATGGCACGGCCCCTTTTTCCCTCAAATCGGACAACAAACGCAGGAACTCTAGATCCGATTTCATCGAGACGCAAGCGTCTCGATACGTTTGCGTCTCGATTGTGCACCCCCTACTCTCGTATGTGCAGGGAAAGGTGTCCGGTGGGGGACCGGCGGGGTAGGGGATGTCCGGGAGGAATTCGATGTCCACGCAGGCCGCGACCGCTGCCGCCCGGCGCAGCAAGCTCACCCCCGAGCGGGAGGCCGAGCTGTACGAGGCGGTCATCTGCCTGCTGCGCGAGGGCGGCTACGACTCCGTCACCATGGAGGGCGTCGCCGCCCGCACCAAGTGCGGCAAGGCCACCCTCTACCGCCAGTGGGGCACCAAGCCCCGGCTCGTCACCGCGGCCCTCGACAAGCGGCGCTGCGCCGTCTTCACCGGCATCGACACCGGCTCCCTCGTCGGCGACCTGCGCGAGGCGGCCCGGATCGCCGCCACCAGCCGCGACCGCGACGCCGAGCTGATGGAGGCCGTCAGCCAGGCGTACATCGCCCACCCCGACCTGCGCGCCGCGCTGCGCGAGACCGTCATCGAACCGGAGGTCGCCGCCCTCGACGCGATGCTGGCGCGCGCCGTCGAGCGCGGCGAGCTCGCCGCCGACAACCCGGCGATCGGCTTCGTCGCCCCCTGCTTCCTGGGCATGCTCCGCATCGAGCGCCTCTTCGAGGACCGCTTCGCGGACGCGGAGACGATGCGGACCTTCGTGGACGCGGTCATCCTGCCGGCGCTGAAGGTGCGGCCCTCGCACGGCGGGGCCACCGAGGAGGCCGAGCGGTCCGGCGGCTCCGAGGTGTGAGGGGCCCGCCCCTCCGGCACCCTGAAGCCATGCCCCACACCCCGCCGCCCGTCGGCCCCCGCGTCCGCGTCCGGCGCGTCTACGAGCCGCCCGAGCCCGCCGACGGCCTGCGGGTCCTCGTCGACCGCCTCTGGCCGCGCGGCCTCGCCAAGGCCGACGCGCACATCGACGAGTGGCCCAAGAGCCTCACGCCCTCGACCGAGCTGCGCCGCTGGTACCACGGCACGACGGGGGAGTACGAGGAGTTCCGCCGCCGCTACGAGGAGGAGCTCGCCGAACCGGCCGCCGCCGAGGCCCTCGCGGCGCTGCGCGCACGGGCCGCCGAGGGCCCCGTCACCCTCCTCACCGCCACCAAGGACCCGTCCCGCAGCCACACGGAGGTCCTGCTCCGGGCCCTGACGGCGCCGTGAACCGCGCGCAGCGACGACGACGTGGCCGAGTGCCCTGACTACGACGTGGCGGCGCGATCCGTCCGCGCCCTGGCCGCGCCCTGGCGGCGCGATCCGACCCGCCCTGACCGTGCCCTTGCGGGGCGTCCCGACCGCGCCGTGACCGCCGGCCCCGACAACGACCGTGGCCGAGCGCCCTGACCGCGCCCTGGCCGCGCGATCCGACCACGACATGATCGAGCGAACCGGCCCCGCCCCGGCCCTGGCCGTGCGCCCCGACCGCGTCCGCGACGCGGCCCTCCGTACGCCATTTCGCGCCACCCGCGGGCACGCCCCCTGGTCACCGGCACGCGCCCCCTTCACCATGGCCGCAGCACACCGCACCCCGCACCGCACCTGCACCGCACCCCGCTCCCCGCACCCCGCCCCTGCACCGCACCCCGCACCCCGACCGTGAGGAGGCACCGCGTGGACCCGGCTCAGCGGACACGTCACGACCGGCTCGACGAGCTCCAGCGCGACCCGTACCCGCTTTACGACCGGGCCCGCCGCGCCGACGGGCTCACCTACGAGCCCCTCCTCGACGCCTGGCTGGTCTCCCGCGACGCCGACGTCCGCGAGGTGCTGCTGCGGCCGCAGGACTTCTCGTCCGCCCAGTCCCTGCGCCCCGACGTCCAGCCCGCGCCCGCCGCCCTCGCGGTCCTCGGCAGCGGCTTCGCGCCCCGGCCCACCGTCGTCTCCACCGACGGCCCCGCCCACCGCCGCCACCGGGCGCCGCTCAACAGCGGCCTGTCCGCCGCCCGGGTCGCCGCGCTCACCCCGTACATCACCCGGCAGGCCGAGACCCTCGCCGAGGAGTTCGCCGCCACCGTCGCCGCCCACGGGCGCGCCGACCTCATGGCCCACTACGCCCGCCGCCTCCCGGGCGCCGTCGTCGGCCGCCTCCTCGGCCTGGACCCGGCCGACGTGCCGGCCGCCGTCCACGGCTCGTACAGCGCCGAACGCCTGCTCTTCCGCCCGCTCCCCGAGGCCGACCAGATCGCCGCCGCGAGGGACGTCCTCGCTCTGCAGGAGCTGCTCGACCGCTACGCCCGCGACCGCCGCGCCGAGCCCCGCGACGACCTGATCACCACGCTCGTCACCGCGCTCGCCCCGGACGCCGGACTCGGCCCGGGGCCGCGCGAGCTCACCGACGACCAGCGCTGCGAGCTCGTCGCCAACCTCCAGAACCTGCTCATCGCCGGGCACCTCACCACCACCGCGCTCATCGGCACGACCGTGCTCCACCTGCTGCGCCACCGTGACCAGTGGGACCTGCTGCGCAGCCGGCCCGACCTCGTCCCGGCCGCCGTCGAGGAGGCCGCCCGCTACGACACCGCCGTCCAGGGCTTCCGCCGCACCACCACCCGGCCGGTCACCCTCGCCGGCACCGAACTGCCCGCCGGAGCGACCGTCTTCGTCGCGTACGGCTCCGCCAACCGCGACCCGGCCCGCCACGTCGACCCCGACGTCTTCGACATCACCCGGACCCCGGCACACACGCGCCACCTGGCCTTCGGCCACGGCCCGCACGGCTGCCCGGGCTCCCAGCTCGCCCGCGTCCAGCTCCGGGCCACGCTGCACGCGCTGACCCGTCGGCTGCCCGGACTGCGGCCGGCCGACGACCGTCCCGTACCGATGCTGCCCACCCTCATCCACCGCTCGCCGGGCGAACTGCTTCTCACCTGCTGAGCCGCGGCGCCGCCGCCGCGGCGTCCGGCACCTCCCCGCCGGCCTCCACCCGGCCCGCCAGCTCCCGTGCCCACGCCGCGAGCCCCGCGACGTCGACCCCGTACGTCTTCGCCCCCGGCCCCCGCCCCACGTACTCCTCGACCCGACCGGCCCCGCGCCGCAGCAGCCGCGCCCCGCCCGTCGCGTTCCCGCGCGCCGCGTGCGTCAGCCCCACGGCCAGCTGGGCCAGGCCCTGCCACAGATCCCGCTCCCCGGCCGGCCCCGACTTCCACGCGTCCTCGAACACCTCATGGGCATGGAACGGCATGCCCGCATCAAGCAGCCGCTGTGCCTCCCGCACCGTGTCCCCGGGCGCCCGCACCACTCCCTCAGGCTGCCGCGCCACCCCCTCGGCCCCGTACGCCAGCGGCCGCCCCAGCCCGTCCCGCGGCCGCGCGCTGCGCGCCCGCCCCGCCCGATCCCGATCCCTGTCCACCGGTCCATTCTGCTCCGCACCCCGCGGTGACACCCCGTGTGCTGATCCACCCCATGACGTGAGGTAATGTTCTCTCTGCACGCCGCCGCGGAACTCGAAGCCGGGGCGGACGGGCACCGGGACGTGGCGCAGCTTGGTAGCGCACTTGACTGGGGGTCAAGGGGTCGCAGGTTCAAATCCTGTCGTCCCGACCATGCGGAAACGCAGGTCGGAGGCCGTTCTCTCATCCATGAGAGGGCGGCCTTTCGTGCGTCCGGGGCCGTGATGGTCGCCGTGTGGTCGCACGACCGTCCCGCGTGCGGTCGGGTGATTCGTCCTGACGCTCGTCAGCCCGGCGATACTCGATCTCCGGCAAGGGGCCGGCGGAGTGCCGACCCCGGGTGGGTGCGCGGCGGTGGCCGCGTCTCGACGACCCGCAGGCCGGCCACGTCGTACACGCGCAGCTCGGGGTCGACCACCGCGCCGATGGCGCAGGTCGAGGTGGGGTGGTACAGCGTCTGCCCGATCCGCCGCGCCCAGTCGAGGATGTCGGCCTCGGAGTCGGAGGCCGGCACGTCGAACGGCCCCGGAACGCGGCCGGGATGTGGATCTCCTGCGCGGTGTCGGCGCCGCCCGCCTCGATCAGGGCCACCTTGACCGCGGGGTCCTCCGACAGCCGCGCCGCCAGGACACAGCCCGCGGATCCGGCGCCGACGATGACGTAGTCGTACATGCTCATTCCGTCCCTTCGAACGAAGAGTGCGTGGTTACGAAGCGTTGGGCCGCGGTGAACGCGACGGGGCGAGGCGGCGTGCCAGGAAGTCGAGCTGGTCGGCGAGTGCCCGCTGCTGCCCCTCGCCGTCGTAGACGTCGAAGTGGTCGACGGGGTACTCGCGGACCTCCGCCCACGGACCGGCCTTCCGGGCTGCGTCCGGCGGGGCCACGTGGTCGTCGGTGCCGATCTGCAGCAGGACCGGGCAGCCCACGCGACCGGCGTACGTGGTGGGCCGGTTGAGCCCGACCGCGAGGGCTGCCCGTGCGCAGACCTCGTTGCGCCAGGTCGGGCCGGCCATCGTCGCGGCGACCCGGTCGGCGAGCGGAGTCGTCATCATCGCCACCGTCCTGGGGTGGGCCACGACCGGCAGGTGGTGCGGGGCCCGCCCGGTGACGGCGCGGGCGGCGTCCTTCAGTCCGTGTCCGGTCAGGCGCGGCCGAAGACGAACGCGTCGATGCCGGCCTCGGCGAAGCCCTCGGCGTAGCCGGGCAGTCCGCTGTCGCGGGTGCCGCCGAAGCCGTGGGCCATGACCACGCAGGGGCGGCCGGCGGGATGGGCCAGGGCGTCGCTCGTGGCCCGCAGGTGCCGGGCGGCGCAGCGCACGCCGTGGCTGGTGAAGGTGAGTTCCGTCCTCATCGTGATCCCTCCGGGCGGGCGGCCGGCAGCACGGTGGCGGCGGTGGTGAACCTCAGCCCGCTGTCCTCGACCGGTCCCGTGCGGCTTCGTCGGTCGCCGGTTGTCTTCGTCACTGGTCTCTCCTGAACCGTCGAACTCGATCCCCCGTCGCACCGGACCGGCCTGGGCGGCGCGGTGCGACGAGGGGGGTGTGGCTTGACAACTGCTACGATTTGGAATCGTGTTCGAGCAAAATCCGGCAACTCAGGCATCGAGCCGACCGGCACAGCGCCGTGGAGTGGAGCGCAGGCGGGCGATCCTCGCCGCCGCCGAGGCGCTGCTCGTCGAGCAGGGCTACGAGGGGGCGACCCTCAAGGCGGTCAGCGAGCGGGTCGGCATCCCGATCACCTCCGTGTACCACTACTTCTCCGATCGCCATCAGGTCGAGGCCGCGCTCCTGCAGCGGCACATCGGCGAGCTCGACGTGATCCTCGCCGCCCTGCTCGACGAGCCCGGGTCGCCCACGCTGCGCGCCGCGGTCGACGCCGTCGTCGACGCGCTCCTGGACTACTTCCGCCGTCACCGGGACTGCGCCGAGGTGTGGTTCTCCGGACGCAGCGAGCTGATCGACGAACTGGTCCAGGAATTCGACCGGGCGCAGGGAGAGCGGCTGCGCGTCTTCCTCGTGGAGCGGGAGCTCCTTCTCGCCGACACGCCCCCGCTCGTGCTGCAGCTCGCCTTCGAGGCCGGCAGCCGGCTCTTCGACGTGGCGTTCCGGACCGTGCCGACCGGTGACGACGTCACGATCGAGGAGGCGCGCCGCTTCATCACCGCCTACCTGGAGACGTACTCCGTGCCGGCGGCGGTGCGGGACTGACGTTCCGCCGCTCGGCGGACCGACTCGACGAGCTACCCGCGAGCGCCGCGCCGACCTCCTTGGCGGCGCGCTCGCCGGCCCGGATCGCTCCCTCGATGTACCCCTGGTAGGCGGTCGCCGTCTCGGTGCCCGCCCAGTGGATCCGGCCCACCGGCGTGCGCACGGCGTCGGTGTACTCGGTCAGCAGACCCGGCGGGGTCGTGCTCACACAGCCGTCGATCCAGGGCTGGTGGGCCCAGTCCTGCTCCAGGACGCGGAGCGGATGCGCCGCCCGGGGGCCGAACAGTGTCACCAGGTCGGCGAGGAACGCGGCCCGGCGCTCCCTCGGGTCGTCGAGGACCCGGTCGGTCCAGGTCTGGCCGGGGCCGGAACCGGCGGTGCCCATGAACGTCAGGAGGATGCCGACGCTGCCGTCCGGCGGTGAGTTGTCGATGACGAAACGGGCGAACGGCAGATCGGTCATCGCCGACCCGCTCAGCCCCTCGGCCCGCCAGAACGGCTTGTCGTATACCGCGAACAGCTTGCTCTCCGTGCCGTTGTGCCACTTGCGCTGCAATGACGTGCGGCGGGTCGGGAGGTGCGGGGTGAAGCGGATGCGTTCGGCGTCCGCCGGCGACATCGCGACGATCACCTCGCGGCAGCGCACGTCGGCCTTCGCCGACCGGACGAGGACGTCCCCGTCCCGCCGGCGGATCTCACTGACCGGCGAGCCGAGCACCAGCCGGTGCCCGAGCCGCTCCGCCATCTCCAGGGAGATCCGCTGCGTGCCGCCGACCACGCGCGATTCCTGGGCGCCCCCGGTCGTGGCGATCATGTGCTCGACCCCGTCGGCACCCGCGATGTGGAAGAGGGCCGTGAGGAGGGAGGTGTTGTGCGGGTCCTCACCGTGGATGATCGTGAACGCGAGCATGAACAGCCACGCGGACTCCTCCGTGCCGGCGTTCGTGTCGAGCCAGTGCCCGAACGTCGTGCTGTCCCACGCGACGGCGTTCCTGGCGTTCCACGGCGCGTCCACGGGGACGGTCGCGGCCATCTCCTCCAGCGTCGCCACCAACCGGCCGAAGTCCTCGAGCGCCTTCGCCGGCAGTGCGGGCATCGACCCGGTGAACTCCTGCCGCACTCCCTTGCGATGGAGCAGCGACGCGCCGTCGACGTAGGTCTTGAAGGACGTCAGCCCGAGCTCGTCGAGGAGCGCGAAGACGCGATCCTGGCCCGGGCCGATCCACTGCCCGCCGCCCTCGGTGATGACACCCTTGCCCACGTCGAGGTTCAGCGTCCGGCCGCCGACCCGGTCGTCCGCCTCCAGAACGAGCACGGAGCGGCCTGCCTGGACCAGGCGGCGGGCCGCGGTGAGGCCGGAGACACCGGCCCCGACGACCACGACGTCCGCGCGGGCCTCCCGGACCCGCTCCGGGGCCGCCGCGGAGGCGGTCGGGACGCTGCCGAGGGCGAATCCCGCGCCCGCGGCCACACCCCCGCCGCCCGCCAGCACGGCGCGCCGTGAGATACCGCCCTTGTTCTGTCTCGTCGTCTCTGTCACGGGTTCTCTTCTCCTTGCCGGCGGGTCTTGGGGAGGAACGGGACGGTGGGGGCGCTAGCGCGGCGGAGCCCCCCAACGGACCTGCTCGCGCAGGCGGTTCTTCAGGAGCTTGCCGCCCGCATTGCGCGGCAGCGCCTCGGCGAGGGCGGTCGCGTACTGGGGGATCTTGAAGTCGGCGAGGTGCTCCCCCGACCGCAGGGGTCGCCGTCTCCGTACCCGCGCCGCGGGAGGCGCCTCGTGAGCGCAGGGGTGAAGGGGAGGGGGCGCGGGATTCGAACTCGAAGGAATTCGAGTTTATCTATCGGTGAGATGTCGTCAAGGTCTCCCGCGTGTGAACGGGGCTTCCGCGGTCGGCTCGGCGAGAGCCGGGTTCGCCGGGCGCCCCGCCCTCGCCGTCGGCGCCGCCCGTCTCCGGACGTTCAGGCGACCGTTCCTCCGGCGTTGCGGATCAGCCGCCGGAGCACCTTCACCGTGGTGACGTAGTCCGCGTCGTCGATGCCCTCGTGGAGGGCGGCGCGGATCGTGGGGGCGTTGCGGGCCAGGTCGACGCGGGCCTGTTCCCCTTCCGGGGTGAGCCACAGCCGGCCCTCGGTGTCCCGGCTCAGCCAGCCGCGGTCGAGGAGCACCTCGGCCTCCGCCGCCAGGTCGTCCTCGGGGCGAATGTAGGAGGTCATGGCCTCCCTGAGTTCGGGCAGGGTCATCCCCTCGCCGTCGGGCGAGATGTCGTTCGCCGAGAGATTGCGCAGCAGCCAGAACTGGGGCTGGGTGTAGCCCTTTTCGGCCTGCCGGGCCCGGGTGTACGCGATGAGCGCCTCGTAGGCGACGCCGGTCCAGTACGCGGCGGGCTGTCCTGCGAGTTCCGCGTCGGATATCTGCTGGGCCGTCATGAGTGTTCCCTCCGTGTCTCTTTGCGCGGAGCCCGCACCCCATCGCGCGGGCCAGGGAGGGAACGTATGACCTCGACTTAGGTTGAGGTCAAGGGGACGATCTTCCGGCGGGGCTGCGGGGCTGCGGGGCTGCGGGGCTGCGGGGCTGCGGGGCTGCAGGGCGGCCAAGGGGCAGGGGAATGGCCCCTTGGCCGTTTCGGGGATCCGTCCGCGGCTGGTCAGTCCACGACGCCGAGCCGCGCGCCGCCCCCGTCGCGCAGCCGCCGGAAGAAGGCGAGCACGCCCGCCGAGCCGCCGGCCCAGGTGGCGCTCGGGCGGGCGAGACCGGTGTCGGGGAACACGGGCCGGGACCAGGTGCCGCCGCTGCGGCTCAGGATGAGCAGGGCGACGGTCTCGGCCGCGTCCCGGAACTCCTCGGCCGCGGACGCCTCCGCGACGTCCACCATCAGGTCGCCCACTCCGGCCAGTCCGCAGCACTGCGTGACCAGCGGCATCCGCGGTGCCAGTCCGGCGCAGGCGCGCGCGGTCCGCTGGGCGAGGTCGAGGTAGCGGGGCTCGTCGAGGCGCTCGGCGGCCCGGAGCAGTACGGTCCCGATGCCGGCCAGGCCCCGGCACCACGAGCCGTAGCGGCGGGTCGCCCCCGGCGCGGCGGCCGCCGCGATGATGTCCGGGGTGACGGCGGCCAGGCGCGCGGCGGCCTGTTCGGCGCGGCGGAGCGCGTCCGGGTCGCCGGTCGTGCCGCCGTATTCGAGCAGGAAGCAGGCGACGCCCGCCTCGCCGTGCGCGATGCCCTCGCGGAGCGCGGCGCTGCCGTGCGTGTCCGCGCCGGCCGGGGTGAGCCGGGCGGTGTCCGCTGCCAGCATGCGGTCGCAGTCGGCGGCGACGGCGAGGTGCCGGTCGGCGGCGTCCCGGTCACCGGACCGGAGGGCGTGCCGGGCGAGCAGCAGCCGGCCGAGGCCGATTCCGGCGGCGCCCGCGATCAGGTCCGCCTCCGGAGGTCCGCCGTCCGGTGCGCGCTCCGGCAGCGCGGGGTGTCCGGGCCGGCCGTCCGCGTGCCTCGACGCCTCCCACCCCGCCTGTGCGAGGAAGAGTTCGACGCCGGTGCGCCCCGTGTAGAAAGCGGGTGGCAGGTTTCTCGACTGGTTCGCCGTCCACCGGGCCAACTCCGTGACGGCCGCACGCGCGCCGGGCCGGTCCGCGTGGTGGAGGAGTTCCAGGCCGAGTCCCGAGCTTCCGCCGTAGATGTCCAGCGAGGTGGGGACGTTCAGCTGCGCGGCCCGTTCCGGGTCCACGATCGCGCGCGCCTCGCCGACGCAGTAGGCGGTGGTGTGCTCGATGATCCCGTCCAGCAGGACGCCGTCGATCCGGGGGCGCGCGGGCCGGCGCGCGGTCCCGGCCGTGCCGGTGCGCAGGCGGCCGGCGGCGGCGCGGCGGACGGCCGGGTCGAAGCTCAGGAGCCCGGTGATCGCCGCCCGTGTCGCACGGTGGGCGTGCCCGGGCAGCGCCCACGCCAGGCAGGCCAGCGTCCGGTCCCGGTTCACCTCGTGGTCAATGTCGACGATCACCGGGTCCATGCCGGTGGCGGCGAAGAAGAGGGTCGTGCCGAGGGCGTAGTAGTCGTCGGCGGGGTCCGCAGCTCCGGTCGCGCGCAGCACCGGCTCGTTGTATCCGGGGGTCGCCCCGCCCGGACCGGCGCCGTTGACCTCGCTGATCCCGAAGTCGATGACGTGGCAGTGACCGGGGCCCGAGTCGTCGAGCACGACGTTGTCGGGCTTGAGGTCGCGGACGACGACGTTCCGGCCGTGGACCGCGTCCAGGACGCGCAGGAGCCGGGAGGCGAGGACGGACAGGGCGCGCGCCGGGCGGGCGCCGTCGTCCCGGTCGTCGTCCCGGTAGGGGCCGTTGCGCAGGACCTCCCGCCGCAGATCGCGGTCGCCGCAGCTGCTCATCACGAGGAACTCGTCGGTCCGGTGGGCGAAGTAGTCCAGTGCGCGCGGCACGCCCGTGACGCCGTCGAGCGCGGTGAGGACCGCGCGCTCGTTGCGCAGCCGGTGGCGGGCGTCCGTACCGGACGCGTCCTCGCCCACGTACGCCCTCGCCTGCTTGACGACCACCGGCCGTCCGAGCGTGCGGTCGAGCGCGCGGTAGACGTTGCCCCGGGGCGATCGCGCGATGCCGGCGGTGACGTCGTAGCGTCCGCCGCCGATGCCGGTCGCGGACGGTTCGGCGCGTTGACCGATGCCGGTCGTGGAGGGTTCGGCGCGTTGACCGATGCCGGTCGCGGACGGTTCGGCGCGTTGACCGATGCCGGTCGCGGACGGTTCGGCGCGTTGACCGACGCCGGTCGTGGAGGGTTCGGCGCGTTGCCCGGAGCCGTTCGCGGCCGCTTCGGCGCCCTGTCCGGGGCCGGTCGTGAAGGGGTCCTTTGCCCAGGGCGGGCAGCGGTAGCGGCCGACGGCCAGGCCGTCGAAGATCCGGCCGTCCGGCCCGGTCATGACGGATTCGAGGCGTCCGCTGCGGCCGGTCCGGTAGTCGCCGGTGAAGGGGCCGTAGCGGTAGTAGACCGGGGCCCTCGGGTCGACCCGGCGGTCGCTGACGATCCGCGGGCCCTCCCGGTCGCGCAGCACGGCGGCGAGTTCCCGGGCGAGGGCGACCACGGAGCCGGCCACCGGGTAGACGGTGATCGCCTTGCCGACCGCTCCGGCGCTCTCCACCCCGGAGTTGAGGCGGCGCAGCGTCTCCGGGTCACGGGCGAACTTCGCGTGGCAGACGTGCCGGGACAGCACCGGCAGGACGAGCTGGACCACGGCATCCAGCTCGTCGGGACGCGCCGAGACGTGCAGTTTCCATCCGTGTTCCATCGCCGGCATCCGCGTGTCGGTCAGGTACGACCACGTGCCGTCGGACCAGCCGCCGCGGCCGGTGATGGACACGGCCACCGCTACGAGTTCAGATCACACGCGAAGCGGGTGGTGGCCGTCACCCAGGGGTCGGCCAGACACGCGGTGTACTCGCGGTCGCTGCGGTCGTCGTCCTCGAACGCGATCGCCTCGTCGTCGATCTCCAGCGGACCCGCGTCGCGGATGACGTCGGTCTCCAGAAGATCCGGCACGGCTACGGGCATGTGACGCCTCCATGGTGTGTCGTGCGCTGAGGTGCAGGAAGTGGCCGAGGCGGGCCGGTGGACCCCCTTCGGCCAGGGACTCGCTGCACCAAGGTAGGGAGGGGTGAACCCGCTGACAAGGGGACGGATGACACCACTCGCGGACCGGTTTCCGCCCGCTGACCAGCGGGGTCGGAGGAGGACGGGGCCGGCGGCCGGCGCGTGCGGCGGCCACCGGCGCCTCCGTTTCCGGTTCCGCTGCGCGCTCGCCAGGGCCGGGGGACTCCGGTCGGAGCGGTGTTCGGCCGGCGATGCGGATCAGCTTCCGGTTCACGAGCTCGTCGACCCCGTAACGGCCGGGTTCCCGTCCGGAGCCGGACCGCTTGACGCCGCCGAACGGCAGGCCGGGTTCGTCGGCGGCCACCGTTCCGAGGACCGTCACGACCCCGTCGTGGCGCGGGAACGGCGAAGCGCCGGGCCGAGCGGTCGTGCCGCTCGCGCCCGGCGCCTTCGCCCGGTGGGGGATGTCGTGCCGGTGGGACGGGTGCGGGTCAGCCGACGGGCGCCGCCGGCCGGTCGCTGCCGTCGGGGGCGGCCGGACGCACGGTCTCGGCGGGCGGATCGGCGGTGCGCCGCACCCACAGCCAGTAAAGGGCCGCGGTGACCGCGAGTCCGACGATCCACGAGATGTCGGCGCCGTCGAGCTTCCGGGTGATCGCGCCGGTGTACAGCTTGGTGGCGAGGAACGGGATCTGCACCGCGACGCCCACGGCGTAGCAGGTCAGCGCGGTGACGTTCCAGCGCCCGTAGCGGCCTCGCGGGTCGTACAGGGCGGGGATGTCGACGCGTTCGCGGGAGACCAGGTAGTAGTCGACCAGGTTGATCGCGCTCCACGGGGTGAACACCATCAGGATCAGGAGCACGAAGTTCTTGAAGTTGGTCAGGAAGTCGTCGCTCGCGACGAGCGCGATGCCGATCGACACCGCCGTGAAGCCGACGATGTAGGCGGCGCGGGCGGCGGCGGAGATCCGTGAGCGGCCGTCGAAGGCGGTGACGGTGGTCAGGATCGACATGAAGCCGCCGTACGCGTTGAGGCAGTTGACGGTCAGCTTGCCGACCACGATCACCAGGTAGACGAGGAACGCGAGGGCCGCGGGCCCGGCCAGCGCGCCGAGGAAGGCCACCTGGTCGGTGAGGAACGCCTTGCCCGCGACGGCCGCGGTGAGCGCTCCGAGCGTCATGGCCCACTGGGATCCGATGACGGAGCCGGCGAACGTGGACCAGAACGTCGCACGCGTGCTGGTGTCGCGCGGCAGGTAGCGCGAGTAGTCGGCGACGTACGGGCCGAAGGTCAGCTGCCAGCCGGCGCCGAGCCCCACGGCGAGCAGGAACGTCGCCGCCTCGAAGCCCTTGATCCCGACGTGCGCCCCGACGTCGTACCGGGCGAACAGCCGCACCAGCAGGTAGCCCAGGCCGAGCACGCCGGCGACGGTGGCCACGCGGCCGGCGGCGTGGATGAGCCGGTAGCCGGTGACGGCGACGACGGCGGTCAGGACACCGAAGACGAGGATGCCGATCCGCGTGTCGTCGACGTGCAGCAGCTCGGACAGCGCCTGGCCGGCCAGCACGCTCCCGGTCGCGGCGAAGCCGAGGTACATGAGGATCACGAGGAGCAGCGGCAGGACCGCGCCGTGGACGCCGAACTGCGCCCGGCTGGAGATCATCTGCGGTACGCCGAGCCGCGGACCCTGCGCGGAGTGCAGCGCCATCACGATGCCGCCGAGCACGTTGCCGATCAGCAGCGCGGGTATCGCCCACAGCGCGTCGGCGCCGAAGACGACGGACAGCGCGCCGTCGACGATCGCGGTGATCTGCATGTTGGCGCCGAACCACAGCGTGAACTGGCCGCGCGGCGTGCCGTGCCGCTCGGCGTCGGGGATGACCTCGATGGTGCGCCTCTCCAGCGCGAGTCGTTCTCCGGAGGTGTGTGAGACGGGCATCCTGGCGACCTCTCCCGGCGGCGATTCCTGTGGATCCGGACCAACCGCGGCCGTCGACCCGCACCGCGGTGCGCCGAATCTCGCATGGAGTTCAACAGAGATCAAGGGGATGAATGAACAATTTCAGGTACGGGGCCCGCCGCCGCCGTGCCGGCGCGCCCCGTCCCGGCCGGTGGCCCCCGCACTCAGCCCCGGGTCGCCGGCGCCTTCGGCAGCAGGAAGACGACGACGCCCGCGAGGACGGCGATGACGAACACTCCGAAGGACGCGACGGCGAAGGCGTGGCCGGCGGCGGCGACCCCGTCGGCCGCCCCGTGACGCAGCGAGCCGAAGAACACCGCTCCGATCGCCGCGACGCCCAGCGCTCCGCCGCACTGCTGGGCCGTGGACAGCACTCCTGACGCGACGCCGGCCGACTCCGGCCCGACGTGGCTCAGCACCGTGTTGAGCGCCGGAGTGATGACCAGTCCGCCACCGACGCTCTGCAGGACGAGCGTGGGGATCACCAGCAGTGGAGTGATCCGCGGACCGGACACCAGCAGGAGTCCGGTCGCCAGGTAACCGCTCGTCAGGAGCACCGCCCCGATTTCCAGGACACGGCGTCCGTACCTCGGGACGGTCCGGCTCGCGACCAGGCTGAAGACGAAGAACGCGCCGGCCGCCGGCGCGTGCACCAGGCCCGCGCCCAGCGCCGACATCCCGAGGCCCTGCTGCATCGTGACCGACAGGGCCAGGTAGTACGAGTAGATGAGCGCGTACAGGGCGAGGACGAGGACGATCCCGAGCGAGAACGAACGCTGCCGGAACAGCGTCAGCGGTACGAGCGGATCCCCGCCCCGCCGTTCCAGCCGCCGCTCGACCGCGACGAACGCGCCGAACGCGACCGCGCTGCCCGCGAAGCAGGCCCAGACCCACCGCGGCCAGCCGGCCTCCCGCCCCTGGATCAGCGGGAGCACCAGGAGGAAGAGGGCCGAGCTGAGCACCAGGACTCCGGGCAGGTCCAGCCCGCGGGCGGCGGCCGAGGGCGTCGCCGGCACGTGGCGCAGGGCGAGCGCGAACAGGGCGGTGCCGATCGGCACGTTCACCCAGAACACCAGGCGCCAGCCGGAGTCGAACAGATCGGCACCGATCAGCAGTCCGCCGACGAGCTGCCCGCCGATGGTCGCCATGCCCATGGCGATCCCGAGCGCGCCGTACACACTGTGCCGCCGCGCCGCCGGCACCAGCACCGTCACGTACGCGAACACCTGGGGGACCATCAGGGCGGCGCCCAGGCCCTGGGCGACACGCGCGGCGATGAGGCCGCCCGCGGTCGGCGCGAGCGCGCAGGCGGCGGACGCCAGTGTGAACAGGGCCACGCCCAGAAGGAAGATCCGCTTGCGGCCGTACAGGTCGGCCAGGCGGGTGGCGGTGATGATGAAGACCGCGTAACTCAGCTGGTAGCCCGCCAGGATCCACTGGACATCACCGGCGGACGCGTGCAGATCCGCCTCGATCGCGGGGTCCGCGACCACCACGATGAACGAGTCGAGGACCGCCATGAAGAGGGCGGACAGGATGACCGCGATCGTCGTCCACGGAAGGGCGCCGGCCCGCGCGGCTGCCGCCGGCGGGCTGGTCGACTGTCGAGTGCCTGCCATGGCAGGAGACCTCTCTGTTCGCACGGGGATGGGTAATACGACGGGGGACACGGCTCGGTGACGGCTCGTCAGTCGACGGTCAGCACCAACTTGCCCGTGGTGCGGCCGGTTTCGCCGAGCTCGTGGGCCCTGGCGGCCTCCGCCAGCGGGAAGGTGGCCTCGACGTGGACCTTCAGCCTGCCGGTCTCGACCAGCTCCGTGACGGCCAGCAGCGCCCGCCGGTCCGGCTCGACGAGCATGAAGCCCGAGCGGATCGAGCGGGCGGCCGCGGCCGTGGCCAGGGCCTCTGTCTCCAGGGCCGAGAGGGTGATCAGCGTGCCGCCGTCCCGCAGCACCGACAGGGAACGCTCCTGGTAGTCCCCGGCGATCGGGCCGATCACGACGTCCACGCCGGAGACCACCGAGGCGAAGTCCACCGCCGTGTAGTCGATCACCTCGTCGGCGCCGAGCCCGCGCACGAACCCGTGCTTGCCCGCACGGGCCGTGCCGATGACGTACGCGCCGTACGTCTTCGCGATCTGCACCGCCAGGTGCCCGACGCCACCCGCCGCCGCGTGCACCAGGACCCGCTGCCCCGCGCGCAGGCCCGCCCTGTCCACCAGGGCCTGCCAGGCCGTCAGCGCGGCCAGCGGCAGGGCCGCCGCCTGGACGTGGTCGAGTCCGGCGGGCTTGGGGGCGAAGTGGCGCGCGGGAGCGGCCACGTACTGCGCGTAGCCGCCGACCATCCGCGGAAAGCCCGGCATGCCGTACACCTCGTCGCCCGGCCGGAAGAGCGTCACGCCGCGGCTGACGGCCTCCACCACACCCGAGACGTCCCATCCCACGACGCCGTCGCCAGGGACGTAGAGGGTGCCGGCCGCCCGGGTCTTCCAGTCCACCGGGTTGACGCCGGCCGCGTGCACCCGGACCAGGATCTCCGTCGGACCGGGCACCGGCCGGTCCCGTTCCACGAGCTTCAGGACCTCGGGGCCTCCCGGCTCGTCGTAGGCCACGGCCAGCATCTTCTCCGCCATGCGGAACCACTCCTCGGCTTGTTCGCGGTCGATCAACGCGGTCGATCAACAGGCTGCTGCCGCGGAGTACTCGAAACGAGTGGCCAGATCGCCAACAAGTGAGAGGATCCGGCCATGCAGAACGCCACGCTGAACGCCGTGCAGAACGCCGAGCGGAACGCCACGCAGAACGCCGTGCCGAACGCCACGCCGAGCGCCGCGCGGAGCCCCGTGCCGAACGCCGGGCGGCAGCCCGCGCACCGCGTCGTCGTCCTCGCCCTCCCCGGCGTCGTCCCCTACGAACTCGGCATCCCCGGCAAGGCGTTCGGCCTCGCCTTCGGCCCGGGCCGCGCCCCGCTCTACGAGGTGATCACCTGCACTCCGGACGGCAGGCCGGTGCGCACGAGCGAGGACTACGCGATAGCCGTCGAGCACGACGCGAGCGTCATCGCGACCGCCGACACCCTGATCGTGGCGCCCGTCAGCGACCCGATGAGCGCCGGCGACCCGCTTCCCGAGCCGTTCGCCGCCGCGCTGGCCCATCTCCGGCCCGGTACCCGCCTGGTGTCGATCTGCACGGCCTCCTTCGTCCTCGCCGCCGCCGGGCTGCTCGACGGCCGGCCCGCCACCACGCACTGGATGCACGCCCAGCGCTTCCGCGAGCTGTTCCCGCGGACCCCGCTCGACCCCGACGTGCTGTACGTGGACGACGGCGACGTCCTCACCTCGGCGGGCGCCGCCGCCGGCATGGACCTCTGCCTGCACCTGATCCGCCAGGACCACGGCAGCGAGATCGCCAACCGGGTGGCCCGCCTGTGCGTCGTTCCGCCGTGGCGTGACGGCGGACAGGCCCAGTACATCGCCCGCCCCGTCCCCGACGCGTTCGGCAACGACACCGCCGGGGCCCGCGAGTGGGCCCTCCACCAGCTCCACCAGCCCGTCCAGCTCGCCCAGTTGGCCGGCCGGGCGGGCATGAGCGTGCGCACCTTCAGTCGCCGCTTCCTCGCCGAGACCGGCCAGACCCCCGGCCAGTGGCTCACCGCCCAGCGGCTCGAACTCGCCCGCGGACTCCTGGAGTCCAGCGATCTGCCGGTGGACCGGGTCGCCGAGCAGGCCGGCTTCGGCAGCGCCTCCTCGCTGCGCCGGCACCTCGCCGCGGCGATCGGCGTCTCACCCGCCGCGTACCGCCGCACCTTCCAGGGCCGGGACCGCGGCCCGGCCGGCCGCCGTCCGGACGACGCGCCTGGCTGACCGCGGCTCTCGGTTCCTCGTCGCCAGTCGCCCGGCCCTCGCGCCGGGACAGAGGGGTCTCGGACAAAAGCTGAACTCGAATTGATTGCGTGTATGGTTCGGAGGGGAATCCATGGGTCCCCTCGGTTCCGTCAAGGAGTCGCCGCCGTTCACCCGGCGCGCGGCCGGCGCCCGGCCGGGTAGCCTGACGAAGGGGGCCGCCGTATGCCGGGAGGCCGCCATGACGATGCCCGGGGTGGGCGAGCACCGGCCCGGAACTCCGTTCAGCCCTGGGACCATGGCCAGCGCCGTGCTCGACCAGCGGGGCGACATCATCGGATGGGACACCGCGGCCCAGAACCTCTACGGGTATCCGGCCGACGACGTCCTCGGAAAGCCGGCCCGCGCGATCATGGTCCCCGTCGACGGACGCCCGCTCTTCGACCCGGACAACCCGAACGACCCGGACGGCACCGGCGGCCCCGTCGAGTCCTGGGGTGAGGAGTGGGCCCTGCGCGGCGGCAGCGGGGGCGTCGTGCGCGTGGCGCTGTACGTCCTGCGGCTGGCGCCCGGCGGGGCCGGCGGCGCCGGCGGAGGCCCGGCGGCCAACGCGGCCTGGATCATCGTGTCCGTCGAGGCCGAGCGGATGGAAAGGTGGGCGACCGACCAGGCCATGCTGGCGGGCCTTGCCGGCCAGTCGCCGATCTCGCTGACCGTGTTCGACCAGGACAACAGCGTGAGATGGGTCAACCCCGCCACGACGGAGGCGTTCGGCGTCGGGCGCGACGCATGGTTCGGGCTGCGCGCGAGCGACATCCTGCCCGACGCCGAGATCGTCTCCCCAGGGCTGCGCGGCCGCTCGCTCGAATCGGTGATCGAGCAGGTCCAGCGCACCGGCGAACCCGTCATCGACCTCCACTACCGGACCCCGGTGCCGACCGAACCCACCCGCCCGCGCGTCTGGTCCTGTTCCTACTTCCGGCTGCAGGACTCCGCCGGCCGCCGCCTCGGCGTCTGCGAGTCGGCGTTCGAGATCACCGAGCGCTACGAGGCCCAGCGCCGCCTGGAACTGCTGAGCCGTTCCAGCAGCATCGGGACGACCCTGGACGTGATCCGGACGTGCGAGGAACTCGTCGCCGTGGTCGTCCCCGAGCTCGCGGACGCGGCCTGGGTCGACCTGGCGGAGCCCGTCGTCACCGGAGAGGAATCCCCGCAACCCGATCCCCGGGCGGTGCACCGCGCCGACCCGAAGCCGCCGCGGCGGGTTGCCCGCGGCGGCGCAGCGGGTCACGACGGCGGCCCGCCCGAGGAGCCCCCCGCCGACGGCGGACAGCTCGTCCTTCCCCTGACGGCCGGGGCCGAGACGCTGGGGACGGTCACCCTGGCGCGTACCGCGCCGAAGGGCCCCTTCCCCGACGCCGACCGCGCGCTCGCCACCGAGCTGATCGCCCATACGGCGGTGTGCGTCGACAACGGACGCCGCTACGCCCGGGAGCGCGCCACCGCCCTGCTCTTCCAGCGCAATCTGCTCCCGCAGGAGCTGCCGGAGCACACCGCGGTGGACACCGCGCACCACTACATCCCCAGCAAGGGGCCCACCGGCGTCGGCGGAGACTGGTACGACGTGATCCCGCTGTCCGGCGCCCGCGTCGGGCTCGTCGTGGGCGACGTCGTGGGGCACGGACTGCACGCCGCGGTGACCATGGGGCGGCTGCGGACGACCGTACGGGCCCTGGCCGCGCTCGACCTCGCACCCGACGAACTCCTCAGCCGGCTCGACGACCTGGTCGGGCAGGCGCGCATCGACATCGACCCGAAGGAGGCGAAGGACACGGACCCGGCGGTGGCGGCGCGCTGCCTTTACCTCGTGTACGACGCCGTCCACGGACGGTTCGCCGCGGCCAGCGCCGGTCATCTGCCCCCGGTCCTGGTCGCCCCCGGAGAGCCGGCCGCGCCCCTGGACATGCCGGTCGGGCTGCCCCTGGGCGTGGGCGGCCTGCCGTTCGAGTCCGCTGAGTTCGAGATCGCCGAGAACAGCCTGCTGGCCCTGTTCACGGACGGACTGGTCACCGGCGCCCGGCAGGATCCCGACGCCGGCGTCGCCGAGCTGTGCCGCACCCTCACCGAGCACGCCGGACTCCGGCCGGCCGCGATCCGCGACCGGCTCGCCGCGTCCGGGCTCCCGGACGGCGCGCGCGACGACGCCGCGCTCCTGCTCGCCCGCGTCCACGCCCTGGCCGAGGACGACATGGCCGGCTGGGACATCGACCCGGACCCGGCGAAGGTGGCCGGAGCCCGCGCCTCCTCGCACGCCCAGTTGGAGCGCTGGGGCCTCGGCGCCCTCGACTTCGCCGTCGAGCTGATCGTCAGCGAACTCGTCACCAACGCCATCCGGTACGGCGCCCCGCCCGTGCACCTGCGGCTCCTGCGGGACAAGGACCGCGCGCTGATCTGCGAGGTGTCGGACGGCCGCGAGACCTCACCGCACCTGCGCCGGGCCCGGCCCGACGAGGAGGGCGGCCGCGGACTGTTCCTGGTCGCCCAGCTCGCCGACCGGTGGGGCACGCGCTACACCCGAGACGGAAAGACGATCTGGGCCGAGCTCCCGATCGGGCCGGACGCCGGGAACGCCATGGGCCTCGACGCGTTCGGCGACTGACCTCGGTCCCGGCCTTCTACCGGCGTGGGTCCTCACGCTCCTGTGCCCGGTGACCGGCGCGCGAGCCCGCGGGCGGCGGACCGCCCGAGCGGCGAACCCGGCGCCGCGGAGGGCGGGTTGCCGTGAGCCGGACCCCCAGGCCCGGGGACGGGGACGCTGCGGGTCCGGGCAGGTGGCGGCCGCGCCGCGGGGATGACGCCGCGGCCGCCCCGTCACCGTCATCTTTCAAGGGTCCGGCGTCGCCCGGCTGATATTCTCGACCGATGGTCGAGAATCCGCTGACATCACAGCTGGCTTCACGCCCGGCACCCGTGCAGCGCCGCGGCATGCTGCGCGTGCAGGCGATCCTGAACGCCGCCGACCAGATCCTCGCCGAGGAGGGGTACGAGGCTTCCACGCTCGGCGCCATCGGCAAGCGGGCCGGCATCCCCACCGCGTCCGTCTACCACTACTTCGCCGACCGGAACCAGGTCGACGCCGCGCTCATGGAGCGCCACAGCCAGGAGATCGACCAGCTCGTCACGGACGCCGCCGGCGACCCCGCGCTCGGCACGCTGAGCGAGGCGATCGACGCGCTGATCGATCCTCAGCTCGCCTATGTCCGCGAGCACCCGAGCGTGGTGGAGCTCTGGTACGCCCCGGGCCGCAGCCCGCTGCTCATGGAGCTGGAGGAGGCGTGGGGCAGGGCCCAGGCCGAGCGGCTCTGGCGCCACCTGCTCGACCGCGGGCTGATCGCCGCCGACACCCCCCTGCTCGCCGTCGAGGTGGCCTACGAGGCCGCCGACCGGGTCTTCGGCGTCGCGTTCAAGGGGTCGCGGACCGGCGACGAGGCGACGATCGACGAGGCGCGCCGTCTCATGAGCGCGTACCTCGGCACGTACGCCCCGCAGGCTCCGAAGACCCCGAAGCGACGCCGCTAGGAGAGCGGGGCGTGTCCACGGAGCAGGGACGCCGCAGGGGGAGACCGCCGGCGACCGTCAACGGCCGCACGGCCCCGGAGCGGCTGCTGGAGGCCGCCCTGCGGCTCTTCGCGGAGAAGGGCTTCGACGGGACGTCGGTGCAGGACGTGGTGCGCGCCGCCGGCGTCACCAAGGGCGCCATGTACCACTACTTCCCCTCCAAGGACCACCTGCTCCACGAGATCTACCTCCGGGTGCTGCGCATGCAGACCGAGCACCTGGACGCCGTGGTGGCGCTGGACCTGCCGGTGGCGGAGCGCGTCCACGCGGCGGTGACCGGCGTCGTGGTGACGACGATCGAGAACATCGAGAGCACCACGATCTTCTTCCGTTCGCTGCACCAGCTCGCGGAGGAGAACCAGCGCCAGGTGCGCCGGGAACGCCGGCGGTACCACGAGACCTTCCGGGCGCTGATCCTCGACGGGCAGCGCGAGGGGGTGTTCCGCGACGACGTCAGCGCGGAGCTGGCCGTCGACTACTGCTTCGGCTCGGTGCACCACCTCCCGATGTGGTGGCGCCCCGAGGGCACCGCCTCGCCCGCCGAGGTCGCCCGCACGTTCGCCGACCTCTTCCTCGCGGGGATCCTCGCCCGCTGATCACGACCGTGGGGTCGCCGGCCCCCGCTGCCGACATGACTCGCCCAGGCGCGCCTCGGCCCCGGCCGCATCCACCACTGCATGCGGGCGATCGGCATCGCCGAGCGGGCCGTCGAGCTCATGTGCGCCCGCCGAGGAGCGCGTCGCCTTCGGCAGGCCGATCGCCGATCAGGGCGTCATCCGCGACTGGATCGCCGAATCCCGGGTGCGCACCGAGCAGTTGCGGCTCCTCGTGCTCAAGACCGCGAGGCTGATGGACACCGTCGGCAACAAGGGCGCGCACGCCGAGATCCAGGCCATCAAGATCGCCACCCCGGCAACGGTGCAGTGGATCCTCGACAAGGCGATCCAGGTCCACGGCGCGGGCGGGCTGGCGCAGGACGGATAAGTGCTTCGCAGCGAGTTCCCGCTCGCCAGGGAGCCGCGGGGTAGCTTCAGTTCGGCTGGTGTTGCATACGCCTCACCTGTGGGTGCTGTTCAGGGAGAGCTCCCGGCGGTCAAGCTGAGCGGCGTGCTCCGGATCGTTACGGGCGCACCACTGATCGAGTTGAGAAACACGCCGTTGACGACCCACGCAGCGAACGGAGAACACTCGTGATTGTCGGAGTCCTCAAGGAAACGCGGGCGGGTGAGAACCGCGTCTCGGCCACGCCGGCCACGATCGAACCGATCCGCAAACTGGGGTACGACGTGGTCGTCGACTCCGGCGCGGGTGTCGCGGCGGGCTTCACCGACAGCGCCTACGAGGCCGCCGGTGCGACCATCGGCGACGCGGCGGCCGCCGACGTGGTGCTGGGCGTCAACGCCCCGAGCCCCGCGCAGCTGGACCGGGTGCGGCCGAAGGCGACGGTGATCGCGCTGTTCGCGCCGGCGTTCGACCCGGCGATGGTCGAGGACCTGGGCCGCCGGCCGTTCACCGCGCTGTCGATGGACGCGGTGCCGCGCATCAGCCGGGCGCAGTCCATGGACGTGCTGTCCTCGATGGCGAACATCGCCGGCTACCGGGCCGTCGTCGAGGCGGCGCACACCTTCGGGCGGTTCTTCACCGGCCAGGTGACGGCCGCCGGCAAGGTCCCGCCCGCGAAGGTGCTCGTCGCGGGCGCGGGCGTCGCCGGTCTGGCGGCGATCGGCGCGGCCGGGTCGCTCGGCGCGATCGTCCGGGCGACCGACCCGCGGCCCGAGGTGGCCGACCAGGTCCGGTCGCTGGGCGGCGAGTACCTGTCGATCGAGTCCCCGGAGGTCGAGGTCTCGAAGACCGGCTACGCGAAGGAGATGGGCGACGACTACAAGGCGCGCGAGGCCGAGCTCTACGCCGCGCAGTGCCGGGACGTCGACATCGTCATCACCACCGCGCTGATCCCCGGGCGGCCCGCGCCGACGCTGATCACCGCCGAGATGGTCGCCGGCATGAAGCCGGGCTCGGTGATCGTCGACATGGCCGCCGCCAACGGCGGCAACGTCGTGGGCACGGTGGCGGGCGAGAAGGTCGTCACCGACAACGGCGTGACCATCATCGGCTACACCGATCTGGCGGGCCGGCTGCCGGCCCAGGCCTCACAGCTGTACGGCACCAACCTGGTGAACCTGCTCAAGCTGATGACGCCGGACAAGGACGGACGGCTGCTGCTCGACTGGGACGACCCGGTGCAGCGCTCCATCACCGTCGTACGCGAGGGCGAGTCGGCGTGGCCGCCGCCGCCGGTCCAGGTCTCGGCGGCACCGGCCCCCGCGCCCACGGCCGCCGCGACGCAGACGGCGAAGCCGGAGAAGGCGCCGATGACGCCGGCACGGCGGTTCGGCGCGGTGGCGCTCGGCGCGCTGGCGCTGTTCCTCACCGCCGGGTTCGCGCCGGCGGCGCTGCTGCCCCATGTGACGGTCTTCGTGCTCGCGATCGTGATCGGCTACTACGTCATCGGCCATGTGCACCACGCGCTGCACACGCCGCTCATGTCCGTGACCAACGCGATCTCCGGGATCATCGTGGTCGGCGCCCTGCTGCAGATCGGCCATTCGAGCACCGCGGTCACGGTGCTGTCGTCCGTCGCGATCCTGCTGGCCAGTATCAACGTCTTCGGCGGCTTCGCGGTGACGCGTCGCATGCTCGCCATGTTCAACAGGAGCTGACATGACCGCGACCCTCGCCGCGCAGGCGGCCTACCTCGTTGCCGCGCTGCTGTTCATCCTGGCGCTGGCAGGACTCTCCAAGCACGAGTCGGCGCGGCTCGGCAACGCGTTCGGCATGCTCGGCATGGGCGTCGCGCTGATCGCCACGGTCGTGCTCGCGGCCGCGGACCACATCAGCGCCGCCGGCCTCGGCCTGATGCTCCTGGCGATGCTGATCGGCGCGCTGATCGGCCTGCAGCGGGCCCGCGGCGTCGAGATGACCGGCATGCCCGAACTCATCGCGCTGCTGCACTCCTTCGTCGGTCTGGCGGCCGTGCTCGTCAGCTGGAACGGCTTCCTGAACGTCGAGAACCAGCCGTTCGGCCCCGAGGCCAAGGCCCTGGACGCGCTCGGCACGCTGGGCATCCACCACGCCGAGGTGTTCATCGGCGTGTTCATCGGCGCGGTGACCTTCACCGGCTCGATCGTGGCGAACCTGAAGCTCTCGGCGAAGATCGACTCGAAGCCGCTGATGCTGCCCGGCAAGAACGCCCTGAACCTCGGCGCGCTCGGCCTCTTCGTCGCCCTCACCGTGTGGTTCGTCGTCTCGCCGGCCCTGTGGCCGCTGATCGCGGTGACCCTCGTCGCCCTCGCGCTGGGCTGGCACCTGGTGGCCTCGATCGGCGGCGGCGACATGCCCGTCGTGGTCTCGATGCTCAACAGCTACTCCGGCTGGGCCGCGGCCGCCTCCGGCTTCCTGCTCGGCAACGACCTGCTCATCATCACGGGCGCGCTGGTCGGCTCCTCGGGCGCCTACCTCTCCTACATCATGTGCAAGGCCATGAACCGCTCGTTCCTCTCCGTGATCGCCGGCGGCTTCGGCATCGAGGCGCCGTCCGGCTCGGACGTCGACTACGGCGAGCACACGGAGATCACCGCCGAGAGCGTCGCCGAACTGCTCGGGTCGGCCCGGTCCGTGGTCATCACCCCCGGATACGGCATGGCCGTCGCGCAGGCGCAGTACCCGGTCGCGGAGCTCACCTCGAAGCTGCGCGCCAAGGGCGTCGACGTGCGCTTCGGCATCCACCCGGTCGCCGGCCGGCTGCCCGGCCACATGAACGTGCTGCTCGCCGAGGCCAAGGTGCCGTACGACATCGTGCTCGAAATGGACGAGATCAACGACGACTTCGCCGCGACCGACGTCGTCCTCGTGATCGGCGCCAACGACACCGTCAACCCGGCCGGAGCCGAGGACCCCAGCAGCCCGATCGCCGGCATGCCGGTGCTCACCGTCTGGGAGGCCGGCAAGGTCATCGTGTTCAAGCGCTCGATGGCCTCCGGATACGCGGGCGTGCAGAACCCGCTGTTCTTCCGGGAGAACACCGCCATGCTCTTCGGCGACGCCAAGGCCCGGGTCGAGGACATCGTCGGCGCGCTCTGAACCGCCGGCGCCGCCCGGCGCACCCGAAGGTCCCGGCCCGGACACGGCCGGGACCTTCGTGCGTCCGGGGTGAGGTCGCCGCCGTGTGCGCCGCGCTGCCGCGGTCGTGACCGTGCGTCGGGTTACGGTCGCCGGCATGGCGGGTGAGCGACGAGGGTGGCTGCGGTGTCTGCTCGGCGGAGCGGTGTTCGTGGTGTGCATGATCGGCACCACGCTGCCGACCCCGCTCTACCCCCTCTACCAGGAGAAGTTCGGATTCGACGAACTCACCGTCACGGTGGTGTACGCCGTGTACGCCTTCGCGGTCATCGGCGTGCTGCTCCTCGCGGGCAACGCCTCCGACACCATCGGCAGACGGCCCACCCTGGCCTGGGGCCTGGCGTTCGCGGCGGCGAGCGCGGTCTGCTTCCTGCTCGCCGACTCCCTGGGCTGGCTGTACGCCGGCCGGCTGCTCTCCGGGCTCTCGGCCGGTCTGTTCACCGGGGCCGCCACCGCCTACGTCATCGAGCTCGCCCCGCCCGGCGGCGCCGGCCGGGCCACGTTCGTGGCGACGGCGGCCAACATGGGAGGCCTGGGCTGCGGTCCGCTCCTCGCGGGCCTGCTCGCCGAGTACGCCCCCGAGCCGCTGCTGCTGCCGTTCGCGGTGCACCTCGGCCTGGTCGCGGTCTCGGCCGTCGTCCTGTGGTGGCTGCCCGAGACGGTGACGAATCGGCGTCCGCTGAGCGCCGTACGGCCCCAGCGGCCCGCCCTGCCGGCCCGGGTGCGGCCGGTGTTCGTCCCGGCGGCCGTCGCCTCCTTCGCCGGGTTCGCCCTGTTCGGCGTGTTCACCTCGGTCAGTCCCGCCTTCCTGGCCCGCTATCTGCACGTCGACAACCACGCCGTCAGCGGCCTCGTCGTCGCCCTCGCCTTCTTCGCCTCCACCGGCGGACAGGCCGCCGCCGGCCGGGTCGGGCCCGTGCGCTCGCTGCCGCTGGGCTGCGGCATCCTCTTCACCGGCCTGCTCCTGCTCGGTGCCGCGCTCTACACGGACCTGCTCGCCTTCGTCGTCCTGGCCGCCGTCGTCGGCGGCTTCGGACAGGGTCTCTCCTTCCGCGCCTCGCTGTCCGCGGTCGCGGCCGCCTCGCCCGCCGACCAGCGGGCGGCGGTCATCTCCGCCCTGTTCGTGGTCGCGTACACCGGCATCTCGATCCCGGTGATCGGCGTCGGCCTGGTGGCACGGCCGATGGGCCTGGAAGGGGCGGGGCTCGTCTTCATCGCCTGCATGCTGGTGCTCGTCGCGTTCGCCGCCGCGTATCTGCTGCGCCGGACGCGGGCCGGGGCTCGGTGAGCGTCTTGGGAGCCGCTGCGGCCGCCGGCTCCAGACGGTGTACGGGTGGTGGGCGCCACCTCGCTGGTCAGGCCGATCGCGTCGCCGAGCACCAGCACCCCGCCGGGCTCGACGAGTCCGGCCACTGCCCTGACAAGCCGTTCGTGCTCCGGCAGGTGCATCAGCACGAAGCGCGCGTGGACGAGCCGGAACCGGCCGGGAGCGAAGGCCGGGGCGCACGGCCGGAGGGCCGTTCCGGCGGTTCCGGAAACGGCCCCTCGGTCCCCTCGACCGGTCCCGGCTAGCGCTTGGCGCTCCGGCCGAAGGAGCGACGGGCCCAGACGTAGCCGACGAGGGTCAGGCCGACGCACCAGGCCAGGGCTATGTAGCCGCTGTTGCCGATCGCGGTGCCCATCAGCAGCCCGCGCAGCGTCTCGATCGCGGGCGTGAAGGGCTGGTACTCGGCGAACCAGCGCAGGCCGGTCGGCATGGAGTCGGTCGGCACGATGGCGCTGCCGAGGAAGGGCAGGAAGGTCAGCGGGAGCGGGGTGTTGCTCGCCGACTCCGGGGTCCGGGCCACCATGCCGATGCCGGCCGACAGCCAGGTCAGCGCCAGGGTGAGCAGCGTGAGGAGGCCGGCCGCGGCGAGCCACTCGACGGCGGTGGCGTTGGGGCGGAAGCCGATGGCGAGGGCGACGCCGATGACCAGGGCGAGGGCGACCAGGGTCTGGATGACGCTGCCGACGACATGGCCGGTGAGGAACGCGGCACGGGAGATCGACATCGTACGGAAGCGGTTGACGATGCCCTCGGTCATGTCGACGCAGACGCCGACCGCCGTGGCCACCGCCCCCGCGGTCGCGGTCATCAGGATGATGCCGGGGGCGACGTAGTCGATGTACTTCCCGCCGCCGGTCGGCGCGCCGGCGATGCCCGCGCCGAGCGCGCCGCCGAAGGCGTAGTTGAACAGCAGCAGCATCATCACCGGCATGAGGACGACGGAGATGGTCATCGACGGATAGCGCAGGGCGTGCTTGAGGTTGCGCCGCAGCATGGTCATCGAGTCGCTGACGGCAAAGGCGAGGGTGCTCATCGGGTCATCTCCACGGAGGTGTTCGGGGTGCCGGTGCCGGTCAGGGTGAGGAAGACGTCGTCGAGGTCGGGGGTGTGCAGGGTCAGCGACTCGGGGTGGAGGCCGGCCGAGTCCAGGACGTCGAGCACGGCCCGCAGCGTCGGTATGCCGCCGTCGCTCGGGATGCGCAGGGTGAGTTCCTCGGCGTCGCGCGCGGCGGTGCCGAAGTGGCGTGCGGCGGCGTCGAGCCGGGTCTCGTCGGCGAAGCTCAGCCGGATGTGGCCGCCGGGGATCAGCCGCTTGAGCTCGTCCGCGGTGCCCTCGGCGACGATCCGGCCCCGGTCGAGGACGGCGATGCGGTCGGCGAGCTGGTCCGCCTCCTCCAGGTACTGCGTGGTGAGGAAGATCGTGACCCCGTCGCGGTCGACCAGGTCGCGGATGATCTCCCACAGGGTGCGGCGGCTGCGCGGGTCGAGCCCCGTCGTCGGCTCGTCGAGGAAGATGATCCGCGGGTCGCCGACGAGCGTCATGGCCAGGTCGAGCTTGCGCCGCATACCACCGGAGAGCGTCGACACCGGCTTCTTCGCGGCCTCGGTCAGCTCGAACCGTTCGAGCAGAGCGGCGGCCCGGCGCCGGCCCTCGGCGCGGGGCAGATGCCGCAGGTTGGCCATGAGGAGCAGGTTCTCCTCTGCGGTGAGGAGGCTGTCGACAGCGGCGAACTGACCGGTGACGCCGATCGCGGAGCGCACGTCGCCGGGCCGTTCGGCCAGGTCGTGGCCGGCGACGCGGGCCTGTCCGCCGTCGGGGGCGATCAGGGTGGAGAGGATCTCGACGGTGGTGGTCTTGCCGGCGCCGTTGGGGCCGAGCAGGGCGAAGACCGAGCCCTCCGGGATGGCGAGGTCGACTCCGTCGAGGACGACCTTGTCGCCGTAGGACTTGCGCAGCCCGAGGGCGGAGATCGCCGGCGGGGCGGCGGTGGTGCCGGCGGGCCCGCCGGTAACGGTGGTGGAGGTGGTGGCCATGGGGGCTCCTGTTGAGGCTCCGGTGAGATGTGACATGGCACAAGCTTTTTCGAGGCCGGGCGCGGCGCCGTGGCGGCGCCCGGTTCTCGCGCGTTCCGCCGGGCGCGCGGGGCCGGCGCGGCGGTCGGGCGCGGTAGTCAGTCAGGCAGTGTGGTGGTGCAGGGAGTGCCGGTGGTGCAGGTGGTGGGGCGGTGAGGCAGGCGGTGGGGCAGGCAGTGCGGTGGGGTGGGGCGGTCAGGCGCGGCGGATCACGATGTCGCCGGCCTGCGTGCGGGCGTGGATCTCCACGGTGTCGTCGCCGGCGCCGGGTCCCTCGGCCGTGCTGAGGAAGTTGCGCACGGTGCCGACCCGGGAGCTGACGTCCAGCCAGGCCGCGGTGGACTCGCGGATGCCGATCTCGACGCCGCCGACCGAGGTCTGGAGCTCGATCCGGCCGCGGGCCACGTCCTTCACCTGGATGGAGCCGTGGGAGCTCCGGATGTCCACCGACGCCTCCGCGACGCCGACCGTGACGGGGCCCATGGAGGTGTTGACCTTCAGGTCGCCGGTGATCGTGCCGATCGCGGTCTCGCCCATGCCGTTCTTGAGGGTCGCCGAGCCCTTGATCCCGCCGATGTCGATCCGTCCGGAACCGTGGATCTCGGCGTCGCCCGTCATCTGTCCGACGCGGATGTCACCGAGGCCGGTGCGCAGGTTCGCGGTGCCGGTCGCGTCGAGCCGGATGTCGCCGACCGAGGTCTTGACCCGGCACTCCCCGAGCGGTCCGGTGCTCACGTAGTCGCCCATGGGGGCGTTGGCCTGGAGGTGGGAGCCCGCGGGCAGCTCGATCGTCACGTCCATGGAGCCGACCTTGCCGAAGACCGAGCGCTTCTTGGGGCCCTTGAGCGTCAGCGTGCCGTTGGCGTAGGTGACCTTCGTCTGCTGCACCGTCTTGATGTCGTTGTCGTCGGCGCCGTTGCTCGGCAGGACCTCGACGACCGTGTCCGTGCGCTCGCTCGCGACGATCCGCACATGGCCGAGGTCGAACTCGATGATCGCGGTGATGGGTTCGGGCGTTGCGTAAGAAGGCATGGCTGTGCCGTCCTCGTGGCTGTGAAGGGTGAATGCGCAGGAGGTGGAGAGGGGTCGGGTCGGCGCGTGCCGCTAGCGGACCCAGCCCTGGTAGCTCTGGCCCTTGCCCGGGCGCGCGGCGCGCCCGGGTCCGGCCGGCGGTGCGGTCGCGCCCGGTTCCAGGGCGGTGGCCACCGCCCGTACGAGCCAGGCGTTGACGGACAGGCCCTCCTGGCCCGCCGCGTGCTCGACGCGGGCCTTGAGGTGGGCCGGAAGTCTGAAGTTGATGCGGGCCGTGCCGCCCTCGTCGCCGTCCGCCGCGGCCGGAGGAGACGATGGCGCCACCGGTGGCGCCATCGGTGCCATGTCCGCCGGGCCCGGGACGGCCGGCTCGGGTGCCGGGGGCGTCGTCACCACGAACTCGGGGTCGAGCCCCCGCAGCCGCACGTCCACCGAGCCGGGCGCGAGCTCACGGGTGATCTCGTCAGATGCGGCGGACAGCGCGTTCAGCAGGGTCAGCCGCACGGCCGACTCCAAGGGAGTGGTGAGCCGATCGGCCAGCGCGCGGGCGTCCTCACCGCCCGCCTCGGCGGCGACCGCGAGCTCGCGGCGGAGGTGATCGACGTAGGGGGTCAGGTCCATGGGAACCATCATGGCGCCAAAGTGGCGCCATGGCAAGTCCTTGTGGCACCAAATGGCGCCGAGTGGCGCCAGGAGGGTGCCAGGGGGGCGCCATGCGGTGCCGCGAGGTGCCATCTGATGCCATCGGCTGGCGCCTCGTGGTGCCTAGTGGTGCCTAGTGGTGCCATTTGGCCCCCCTGCGCCTCAGAAATTCGGCGCCTCGGCCGCCCGGCGCCTCGGCCGCCCGGTGCCTCGGCCGCCCGGTGCCTCGGCTGCCCGGTGCCTCAGGAGTCCGGTGTCCCGGGAGCCGGAGTCTCAGGGGTCGGCGTCGTCGCGGTGGGCTTCAGTTCCGTGCGGATGCCGGTCGCCACCGTGATCGTCAGGCTGACCGCGATGAGGGCCTCCGCCCAGAAGAACGCCAGGTAGTCCATGATCGACCCGATCGGCGGGTTGCCCGGCGCGGCGTTGCGCATGCTCACCAGGGCGAAGAGGGTGGCCGCCATCCAGCCGAGCGCCGGCCAGACGATGCCGGGGCGCTTGAGGAGGAGGACCCGGGCCCCGCCGAGCACCGCCAGGGCCAGCGCCCACATCGCCGCCATCATGAACCAGGCCAGGATGAACGTGCTGCGCGAGCGTGCCACGTCGGCGTCGAGCGTCACGTGGTCCGGCACCGTCCGTGGGTCGTTCCGGGGCTTCACCACGAAGAAGGGGTCGACGTCCCGGAAGGTCATCATCACCGGGAGCGGCCGGCCGTCCACCGTCGCCGCGAGGCCGACCACCATGGAGTAGCGGTCGAACGGATAGTCCGTCACCGTGTCGCCGTACAGTCCGACCGACAGCTTCTGCTGCCCCGTCGGCGCGCCGGCCGCGACGCGGAACGACGGCTTCGACAGCGAGGTCGTGGTCACTTCCACCGTGCGCTCGAAGACCGGAGACCCCGGTTCCTGCGCGAGCGTGCCGTGCGGGACCGGAATGACCGAGAGCGTGACGTCCTGGCCGCCCGGGTCGACCTTCTGCGCCGTCACGACGAACTCGACCCACCCCAGGCCGCCCGGCGTCCCCACCTGCGTACTGGCCTGACCGCTGCTCCGCTCGTCGAGGTACAGCGCGATGCTCAGTGTGACGAGCAGCAGGGCGAACACCGCGATCGCCACCTGGCGCACCGTCTTGCCCCGCCCTCGCCCCGGCACCCCGCCGGGCTCCGCCCGATCCTCCGCCATCGGACCAGGGTCGCCAGCCGACGACCGCCGCGGCGGGACCGACGTGCGCCGGGCATCGCCTCCCACCCGGTTGGCGCATCCTTGGCCCGTTCCCGGAAGACGGCCATCCTGGACGCCGTGGGAGGCCCTGCTCGCCGAGCAGGGTTACGAGGCCGCCACTCTCCGCCCCGCCGGCCGGCTGACGTCAGAGGTCGTTGCCCGCGTACGACAGGTTGAAGCTCTTGTTGGTCAGCGGGAAGTCCGGGACGATCGTGTCGGCCAGGGCCACGGGCAGCGCAGGCCAGTTGAAGAACGACGGATCCACCGGCTTCACCCGGGCGAGCCGACCGTCCTCCGCGATCTCCACCCGGGTGGCGATCGTGCCGCGCCAGCCCTCGACGAGCCCGACGCCCGAGCGCACGCCCGCCCCCATGCCCGACCGGGCGTCCGATCCAACGCCCGAGCCGGCCCCCGATCCACCGCCCGACCCGGCCCCCGCGTCGGCCCCCGACCCGTCCCCCATCCTCACCGGCGCGAGGAACTCGCCCGCGGTCAGTCCTTCCGCCAGGTGCTCGATCAGGGCCAGTGACACGTCGATCTCCTCCGCGCGCACCAGGAAGCGGGCGAGCACGTCGCCGGTCTCCCGCACCGGCACGGCGACCTCGGTGTCGTACGGCACGAAGGGGTGAGCCACCCGCGCGTCGGTGCCCGTGAGCCCGCTCGCGCGCGCCACATAGCCGAGACAGCCGAGCTGCCGGGCGGCGTCCGCGCCGAGCACGGCCGTCCCGGTGAAGCGGTCGAGCACGGTGGAGTGGCCGAGGGCCAGGCCGGCGATCTCGCGGACGTCCCGGCCGAACGCGGCGAGCCGCCCCGGATCGGGCAGTGCCCGCAGCACCGCGCCGCCCGGCAGCACGCCGCCGCGCAGCAGCCGGTGACCGGTGATCTCCGCGTTCAGGCGCAGGAGTTGCTCGCGCACGCGCTGGGCGTGCGCGTTCAGGATCCCGTGGCCGACGTCGTTGCACAGCATGCCCAGGTCGGCGACGTGGTTGTGCAGCCGCTCCAGTTCGAGGAGCAGCGCCCGGGCCCGGGCCGCGGCGGCCGGGACGGCGGTGCCGGTGGCCTCCTCGACGGCGAGGCAGTACGCGAGCGCGTGACCGACGGCCGTGTCCCCGCTGATCCGCTCGGCCAGCGGCAGCCCGCCCTCGACGGTGCGACCCTGGAACAGCTTCTCGACCCCGCGGTGCACGAACCACAGCCGCGCCTTCAGCCGCAGGATGGTCTCGCCGACGACCGAGAAGCGGAAGTGCCCGGGCTCGATGAGACCCGCGTGCACCGGGCCGACCGGGATCTCGTACACCCCGTCGCCCTCGACCTCCAGGAAGGGGTACGGGCCCTCCTGTTCGCCGAACGGCGGGGGCGGTCCGGCGTCCGGGAGCATCGGGTACCAGCCCTTCGGCCAGTGGAAGTGCCGCACCAGCCGGCGCGG
The DNA here is from genome assembly GCF_042873935.1 of Streptomyces sp. NPDC004327. Classification (NCBI taxonomy): domain Bacteria; kingdom Bacillati; phylum Actinomycetota; class Actinomycetes; order Kitasatosporales; family Streptomycetaceae; genus Streptomyces; species Streptomyces sp. NPDC004327. The sequence goes on from NZ_JBIAME010000001.1 coordinate 203,960, forward strand.
CAGCGGATGGCCGAGCGGTACGACACCGTGGAGATCGCGCATCTCCCGCTCGAACCGGCCCGCCGGGAACGAGAGCCCGGCGAGCGACGGGATCGCGGGCTTGTCCGGGTCGAGCCGCACATGGAGCTCGGTCCGCACGTCCGGCGGGCCCGCGACGAAGAGCAGCACCACCCGCACCCGGTCCGGGGCGTCGTGGTGCGCGGCGACGAGCGCGAGCCGATGGCCCGAGGCGAGCAACTCGCCCGCGCGCGCCTCCAGTTCACGGGTGCCGGTCTCCTCGGCCGAGCGGACGGCGCCGGCGGTCCCGGCGTAGGCGTCCACGGGTTCGGTACGCATGGGGTCAGTGCCCTCCGATCACGGCGGCGGCGTCGTGGAGCAGGCCGGTCAGCGGGCCGGCCGTCAGGCCGAGCGCCGCGCACGCCGCCAGGCCGAGGGCCGGCGGCCAGACGGCACCGGGCCACGGCCCCGAGTCGGCGGCAGCGGACGATGTCGCCGGGGAGCCCAGCACCATCCGCGCCGTGCGGAGCGCGAGCGCGCCGAAGACGACGAGCGCGAGCGGCAGCGCCACGCCCACGACCCATCCCATCCCCGCGCCGAACCCGGCCCGCACGATGCCGAGTTCGGAGGCGAACAGGCTGAACGGCGGAAAGCCGAGCAGTGCGGCGACCGCGAGCCCGAAGACGCCGCCGAGCCAGGGAAGCCGCGCCAGCAGCCCCCGTACCCGCCCGATCAGCGGCGTCCCGGTCAGCCGCAGCACGTGCCCGGACGCGCAGAACGCGACCGCCTTCGCGAGCCCGTGCCCGGCGATGTGCAGCAGCAGCGCCGCCCGGGCGAGCGGGGTGCCGATCGCCGCGCCGAGGGCGATCAGGCTCATGTGCTCCATGCTGGAGTACGCCAGCATCCGCAGGTAGTCGCGCTGGGCGAGCAGCAGGGCCGCCGCCAGGGCGAGCGTGGTCAGGGCCATCCCGGTCAGCAGGCCGCGCGTCAGGCCCGGGCCGAGCGCGGCGGACGCGATCCGCTCGTACCGCAGCACCGCCGCGAAGGCGACGGACGCCAGCGCGCCCGACATCAGCGCGGAGACCGGCGCGGGCGCCTGGCCGTAGGCGTCCGGGAGCCAGGCGTGCAGCGGTGCCAGGCCGGCCTTGGCGCCGAAGCCGAGCACCACCAGCGAGATCGCCGGCCGCGTCACGGACGGGTCGAGCCGGCCCGCCTCCGCGACGAGCGTCGGCCAGTCGAGCGCGTGCGCCTCGTCGACGCCGGCCTGCCGGGCCGCGTAGTAGAGCAGGACCGTGCCGAGGAAGGCCAGGGCGATCCCGGCCGAGCAGATCACCACGTACTTCCACGCGGCCTCGACGGACCGCCGGGTGCGGCGGTGGCCGACGAGGAACGTGGTCACGATCGTGGTCGCCTCGACCGCCACGCACAGCACGCCGAGGTTCGCCGTCAGCACGCCCAGGCACATCGCGCCGAGGAACGCCTGCACCAGCGCGTGCAGCACCGCCCGGTTCCGCGCCCCCTCCCGCTCCCCGGCCTCGTACGCCGGCAGCGACCCGCACGCGATCAGCGCGACCGCGCCGACGACCAGCAGCAGCCACACCGTCAGCGCGTCGGCCCGCAGCAGCCCGCCGAACGCGGTGAGCGCCGCGCCGCGCGGCAGCGCCGCGGCCAGCAGCGCGCCGCAGCCGAGCACGACCAGGGGCGGGGCGACGGCCCAGCCGGGCGGCAGCGGCACGGCGGGTGGGTCCCCGGCGAGGCCGGGCGCGGCCGGGCCCGCCCCGACCGGGACGGGCACGCGCACCGGTGTCCTCGCCGGTGTCCGGCCGCGCAGTCCGCGGACCGCGTACGCGCCCGCCGCGGCGCACGGCGCGGCGACGGGCGCGGTCAGGACGAGGGCGGTCGTGGCGGCGTCCATCAGTCGTGCAGCTCCCGCAGATCGTCGAGGTCGGTGGTGCCGAAGGCGGCCCGCATCCGCGCGGTCAGCAGATGGAGCACCAGGACCGCGAACAACACGTCGAAGGAGACGCCGAGTTCGACCACGAGCGGCACCCCGGAGGCGGCCAGGAACGCCGTCGCGGTGATCCCGTTGTCGAGCAGCAGGAACCCCACCACCTGGGAGAGCGCCCGGCGCCTGGTGACCAGGACGAAGAAGCCGATCAGCACGACCGCGAGGCCCACCGGAAGCGCGCGGGTCGCGGGCGTCGGGTCGAGCGCGACCAGCGGCCGGGCCACCGCGCGGGCCAGCAGCGTGAGCGCGGCCGCCGCGAGCAGCGACCCGGCCGCGTTCACCAGCGGCCGGGTCTCCCGGGCCTCGGTGCCGCCGGTGCCGTACGGGCTCCGGTCCGCCGTCAGCGCGGTCAGCGCCCGCCGCACCAGATGCGGCAGCACACCCGCCCGCAGCACCCCGACGCCGACGGCCACCACGACCAGCTCCACGCGCCCCTCGTGCGCGCCGAGCAGCGCCGCGATCGCGGCCAGGGCGCCACCCTGGAGCGCGAACGCACGGACGACGGCGGCGAGTTCATGACGCCACAGGACCAGGACGGCGGCCAGCAGGAACGCCCCGCAGGCCAGATCGAGAAGCTGCGTGTACGGGGTGGTGGCGAAGTCCGTCATGTGCCGGCTCCCTCTCCGCCCAGGAACGACGAGGCGGCCACCGCGAGCAGTGCCAACAGGAAGGAACCGGCGAGGAGTTCCGGCACCCGGAACAGCCGCAGCTTGGCCCAGCACACCTCGGCCGCCGCCAGCAGCACGCCGAGCACCGCCACCTTGGCCACGAACACCGGCAGTGCCACGGCCAGCGCGCCCGCCGAGGCGGTCGTGGCGATGCCCCACGGCGCGAACAGCGAGGCGAGCAGCCCGAGCAGCACGGTCAGCCGCAGCTGCGCCCCGAGCTCGACCAGCGCCAGGTCCCGGCCCGCGTACTCCAGGACCATCGCCTCGTGCACCATGGTCAGTTCGAGATGGGTGGCGGGGTTGTCCACCGGGATCCGGCCGGTCTCGGCGAGCACCGCGACCGCCAGCGCCGCCGCCGCGAGCAGCCCGGCGGGCGAGAGCAGCCGGTCCGGCTCGCGCACGGCCCCGTCGACGATGGCCGGCAGATTGGTGGTCCCGGCCGGCGCCGACAGCGCGAACACCGCCATGAGCAGCGTCGGTTCGACCAGGGCGGCGATCGTCATCCCCCGCGAGGCGCCCATGCCGCCGAACGCCGTGCCGCTGTCCAGACCCGCCAGGGCCAGCGCGACCGTGCCGAGCGCGAGCAGCGCCACGACCAGGATCAGGTCGGCGCGCCCCGCCACCGGCGTGTCCGTGGAGAGCAGCGGCACCAGGGCGGCCACCACCAGGGCCGTCGCCACGAGCAGCACCGGCGCGGTGCGGAACGCCGGACCCGTCCCGGCCGGGCCGATCGGCTCACGGCGCAGCAGCTTCCGCACGTCCCGCCACGGCTGCAGCACCCCGGCGCCCGCCCGCCCCTCAAGGCGCGCCCGCACCTGCCGCATCAGCCCGGTGAGCAGCGGGGCACCCGCGACCACCGTGCCCACCTGGGCGGTCACCGCCACGAACCCGAGCGCGCTCACCAGCCCACCACCAGCACCACGAAGAGGGACAGCAGACCGAGGAAGCCGTAGCCGAGGTAGAGGTGCACGCTGCCGCTGGCGAGCCGGCGCGCCCCGCGGCCGGCCCGGGCGAGCGCGCCGAGCACGGGCTCGTACAGCCGGTGCTCGATCCGGTCGGGCACCCGGTGGCGAAAACGCACCCGCTCCACCAGATACGCCGACGCGAGGGCGTGGGTCACGGCCACGTCCTGCTCCGGGGCGAGCACGTCGTCGAAGACCCGCCGCAGGGGCTCGGCGAAGGAGGTCGCCGTGTACGCCATGCGCGCGGTGGGCGGGCCGCCGCCGCAGTCCCACAACCGGGCGCCCGCCCGCCGGTGCCGGGCGTCGGCGCCGTACACCCGGCTCAGCGCGCCGGTCAGCGCCACCGCCCCGGTGAGCGCGGCCACCACCCACAAAGGTGACAGCGAGGTCGCGATGTCGTGCAGCCGCATCCCGGTCCCGCCGCCGCTCACCGGCCCGGGCCGTGCGGCGGTCCCGGGCAGTCCGGCGGCGGCCACCGCCCGCTCCAGGGCCGGGCCGAGCAGCCCCGGCGCGAGCGCGAGCCCCGCGCACGCGGCCGCGAGCAGCCCGAGCCCGGCCAGCATCAGCGGCGGCGACTCGCCGGCGCGGTGCGCCTCGTGGCCGCGCGGCCGGGCGAAGAAGCCGACCCCGAGCGCCTTCACGAACACGGCCGCGGCGATCCCCGCCGACAGCGCGACCAGCCCGACCGAGAGCGGCAGCGCGATCGCGACGGCCAGGCCCGGCAGCTCCAGGCCGTGGATGAGCGACTGCAGCAGCAGCCACTCGCTCACGAAGCCGTTCCCCGGCGGCAGCGCCACCGCGCCCAGCGCGCCCACCGCGAACAGCCCGGCCGTCACCGGCATCCGGGCCCGCAGCCCGCCGAGCCGGTCGAGGTCCCGGACACCGGTCGCCCGCACCACCGAACCGGCCGCGCCGAACAACAGGGCCTTGAACGCGGAGTGGTTGACCACATGGAGCAGCCCCGCCGACAGCGCGAGCGCGGCCAGCGCGCCGTCCCCCTCGGCCGCGAAGAGCCCGGCCGCGCCCGTGCCGACCAGCACCAGACCCATGTTCTCCGCCGTCGAATGGGCCAGCAGCCGCTTGAGGTCCGAGGCCATCGCCGCCTGCAGGATCCCGTACGCGGCGGTCAGCCCGCCCAGCGCCATCAGCGCCAGCCACCACCAGGCCGGCCCGCCGCCGAGCAGATCGAAGCCGGTGCGGACGATCCCGTACGCACCCAGGTTGACCATGGCCGCGCTCATCAGCGCCGACACCGGTGCCGGAGCCTCGGGATGGGCCCGCGGCAGCCACGCGTGCAGCGGGACCGTGCCCGCCTTCGACGCGAAGGCCAGGCCGGTCAGGACGAACACCGTGCCGCGCACCGCCGGCGACAGGCCCGCGGCGCCCGCCCGGAGCACGGCGAAGCGCTCGCCGCCGGCGGCACCGGCGAACAGGGCGAAGCCGGCGAGCAGCAGTACCAGACCCAGCTGCGTCATCACCGCGTACCAGACGCCCGCGCGCCGCACTTCCGCCCGCGCGCGGTGCTCGGCGAGCACCAGCAGGAGCGAGGCGAGCGCCATCAGCTCCCACAGGGCCAGGAACGCCGGCACCGAGGCCGCGGCCGGGACCAGGACCAGCGTCAGGGCGAAGAACGGAAGCACGGCCTGCGAGGTCCGCGAGGCGAGACCCTGGGGCGCGCCGGCGCGGTGCGCTGCGTGCGGGGCCGCGTAGCCGATGCCGTACACCGCCACGGCCACCACCACCGCACCCGCCACCGCCATGAACAGCCCCGACAGCGCGTCCACCGCGAGCGCCGTGCCCGCGAGCGGCAGCAGCCCCGGCAGCTCCGCGGCCCAGGCCGCCCCGTCCCCGCCGGGCGCCAGGGCGGCGACCCCCGCCGTACCGCCCGCCGCGCCGACGCCGGCCGTGCACAGCCCGGCCACCACCCGCCGGGCCCGCGGCGGCAGCGCCGCTCCCGCGGCCGTCCCCGCCGCGCCGCATCCGGCCGCCGTCGCCAGGCCGGCCGCCACGAGGCTCACCGCCCGGTCACCCGCCGCAGGGCCGCGACGATCGCCGCGGGCTCCGGAGGGCACCCCGGTACGGCGAGGTCGACGGGCACGACGTCGGCGACGGCGCCCTCGATCCCGTACCCCCCGGCGAACTCCCCGCAGTCGATCGCGCAGTCGCCGACGGCCACCACGATCGGCGGCTCCGGCATCGCCTGCACGGTACGGCGCAGCGGCACCGCCATGTTCCGCGTCACCGGGCCCGTCACCAGGGCCACGTCGGCGTGCCGGGGCGAGGCGACGAGCCGGGCCCCGTACCGCTCGGCGTCGTACACGGGGTTGAAGGCGGCCGCGATCTCGATCTCGCACCCGTTGCACGACCCCGCGTCCACGCACCGCACCTGCGCCGAGCCGCCGAGCCGCCGGGCCTGGGGGAGCGGTCCGCCGCCGGGCGCCGGCGGAGCCGGTTCGGCCACCCGCCCGGTCGTACGGATCTTGCGCAACAAGCTCATGCACACCACCCCTCCCGCGTTCTCGCGAGAGCCTTTCCACGGTGGCTAACGGGGCCGCGCACGGCCGGAGTTACGGCGCTTTCCGTGCCCTTTGCGCGCTTTGTCGAGTCTTGGTGCCGTCGTGGCCGAGGCAATAGCTCACGGGGATCACCGGCGACGGCTCGCGGGGATCACCGGCGAGGGCCGCGGGGATCACCGGCGACGGTTCGCGGATCACGACGCCGTGGAGAGGACGCCGGAGCGGTGCAGATGGGCGCGGGCGCCGGCGATCGCCTCGGGCGTGGTGGCGAACTCGCGACCGCCCTGCCGCAGCAGCTCCAGGGCGCCGACGGAGTCGAGGGCCCGCCGCTGCTCCGGGCGGATCCCGGAGGTCATGACGACGATCCCGCGCCGGTTCAGCTTCTCGACGGCGTCCTTGAGGACGAGCGCGCCGGTGGCGTCGATCGTCGTCACCCGGGACATCCGCAGGATGACCACGCGGACGTCGGCGACCTCGGTGAGTTCGAGCAGGAAGCGGTGGGCGGCGGCGAAGAACAGCGGGCCGTCGATGCGGTAGGCGACGATGTGCTCGGCGAGCAGCGCGTGCTCCTCCTCGCTGTGCTCGCCCGGCAGGTCGGGCCGGAAGTCCACCTCGGAGAGCCGGGCCTGCTTCGCCACGGCGCCCAGCGCGAGCGCGCCCGCCACGACCAGGCCGATGATCACCGCGTACACGAGGTCGAGCGCCAGCGTCGCCACGGCGGTGAGGACGAGCACGACGGCGTCGGAACGGGTGGCCCTGGCCATCGCCCGCAGCGAGCCGACCTCGACCATCCGGACCGCTGTGGCGAGCAGCACGCCGGCGAGCGCGGCGAGCGGGATCCTCGACACGAGCGGGGCGGCGGCGAAGACGATGACGGCGAGGATCGCGGCGTGGGTGAGGGCCGCGAGCCGGGAGGAGGCGCCGGTGCGGACGTTGACGGCGGTACGGGCGATGGCACCGGTCGCCGGGACGCCGCCGAACAGCGGCGCGGCCAGGTTGGCGAGCCCCTGTCCGAACAGCTCGCGGTCCGGGTCGTGCTTCTGGCCCACCGTCATGCCGTCGGCGACCCGGGCGGAGAGCAGCGACTCCAGGGCGGCGAGGGCGGCGACCGCGACGGCGGGCGCGATCAGCGAGCCGACCCGGGAGAGGTCGAGGAAGTCGAGGGAGGGGACCGGGAGGCCGGCCGGCAGGTCGCCGATGGGCTTCGCCGCGTCGAGGTGGAACGCCTGTGCCACGACGGTGGCGGCGATCACGGCGACGATCGAGAACGGCAGCGTCGGCCGCCGGCGGGCGCCGATCAGCATGATCGCGGCGACGCCGAGCGCGAGTCCGACGGAGGTCCAGTCGGGCGCCTCGGTGAACTCCCCGACGGCCCGCCAGGTGACCGCGAGGACCCGGTCGCCCTCGGGCTTGGGCACGCCGAGCGCGTGGGGTATCTGCTGGAGGCCGATCACCAGGGCGATGCCGAGGGTGAAGCCCTCGACGACGGAGGCCGGGATGTAGGCCATGTAGCGGCCGGCCCGGACGAGGGCCAGCGCGACCACGATCAGGCCGGCGAGGAACCCGACGGTGAGGACGCCGCTCGGTCCGTACCGCGCCACGATCGGCACCAGGACGACGGTCATCGCCCCGGTCGGCCCGGACACCTGGAGGTTCGAGCCGCCGAAGAGCGCGGCGAGCGCGCCCGCGACGACGGCCGTCGCGAGCCCGGCCGCCGCGCCGAGCCCGGAGGAGACGCCGAAACCGAGGGCCAGGGGGAGCGCGACGATGGCGACCGTCAGGCCCGCGAGCAGGTCGCGCCGCGGGTTGCGGCCCATGGCTGCGGCATCGGCGCGGCCGGGCAGCAGGGACCGTATCCGGGCGAGGGCGCTGTGCACCGCACCGCTCACCGGGACGGGATCCCGCTCTCCCGGAGCTCGGCGAGGAGCTCGTTCTGCCCCGTGAGCATCTCGGTGAGGATGCGGCGCGCGGCCTGCATCAGGTCCGCGACGTCCCCGCCCGCGAGGCGGTAGACCACGGTCGCGCCCTCGCGGGTGGAGATCACGATGCCGGAGCGGCGCAGCACCGCGAGCTGCTGCGAGAGCGCGGGCGGCTCGACCTCGATCTGGGCGAGCAGGTCCCGTACGGCCATCGGCCCGTCCTGGAGCAGCTCCAGCACGCGGATGCGCACCGGGTGGCCCAGCATCCGGAAGAACTCGGCCTTGGCCTGGTACAGCGGAACCGACACGGCCTCTCGCCCCCTCGTCATGGCTCGGTGCCGTGTCAGCGCTTACCTGCGGGCACGGCACAACCATGATGTAGCGAATTGCCGAATTCTGCAATTCGATAGAACGAGGGCGAGGGGGCGGACGGGAGGCGGGGCGGGGCGCGTCTGTGGGCGGGCGCGGCGGTTCAGTCGGCGGGCACCAGCCGCACGCCTGTGACGAGGTCCGGGTGGATGCGGACGACGTGGTCCGTCTTCTGGTCGGTCCAGGGGCGCAGCACGGACCGGTAGCGGGCCGCCTCCTCCGGGTCGTCGACCAGACGGCAGTAGCCGGTGACGACGACGCTCCAGCCGAGCCGCGCGTCCAGGTCGATCTCGTCGGCCTCGTAGGCGACGACGACACCGCCGGCCCCGGCCTCCTTGGCCTGCAGGGTCAGCGCGGCGCCCTCGTGGGTGCGGATGACGATGTCGCCGCCGTCCATGAGGTGGTTGACGGGGCGGACGGCGGGGAGCGCCTGGCGACTGAAGACGATCCGGCCGAGCGGCACCCCGGCGAGCAGCCGCAGGGCCTCGTCCGCGTCCAGCTCGACCGTGTGCCGGCTCGGGGCTGTTTCGTTCTGCACGGGTGCCTTCCAGGGGGCTGCGGTGGGATGGGACCGTCGGTTTCTCGCCTCGGTACGTGGCTCGGTATGTGCCTCAGTAGACGTCGGCCGGACCAGGGTCGGAAGGGCCGTTCGGCCCCTGCCACCTGGGGGATCCGGGCCTGTTGACTGAGCGGCCGGGGGCCTCGTCGGCCCCCGGAGGCGCCCTTGGAGGGCGGGAAGCGAGGGGAACATGATCGCGGTCGTGGGGCACGAGGACCTGCGCGCGGAGACGTCGGCGCTCGTGGAACGGGAGCTAGGGGTGCGCCTGGAGCGGTACGCGGATCCCGCGCCCGGCCTCGTCCGCGCCGGGTCCGGTCCCTCGGTCGCCTTCGCCCGCGCCGTGCGGGCCGCGGGCCGGCGGCTCGTCGTCCTGCTGCCCGCGCGGGGTGCGGTGCCGGCGCCGCTGCCGCCGCCGGCCGTGGAGCCCGCCCGCGCCGTGACCCGGCTCGCGGACGAGGTGCGGCTGCTCGCGTACGACCCGCGGGACCGCGACGCGCGGGTGCGGGCGGACGAGGCGCTGGTCCGCCAGTGCGACCGGCTGCTCGCCGTGTGGGACGGCTCGCCCACCGACGGGCGGGACGCCACGGCGCACCTGGTCGCCTACGCGCGCACGCACGGGGTGCGGGTGGAGGTGGTGTGGCCGGTGGGGGCGGCCCGGTCCGGCGGCGCGACCGCGGCGGCTGGTGCGACCCGGGTGTGCCGGCCCCGGGCCCGGGGGACGGCCGGGCCTCGGCAGGGCGGGCACACCGGGACGCGAGGGTGAGTGGATCATGATCGCGGCGGGTCCGTAAAGGGACCTTCGGCCCTGGGGGACCGGGGCCGAACGGCCCACCCCCGGCGTTGCCATACTGGCGCTCGTCTCTCGCACGGCAGGGCGTTCGGCCCGGCCGTCGTCCTGCCCAGGAGTTCTCGGTGAAGCCCTGCCCCACCACTCGACCGGCCGCCCGGCCGGCCCTCCCGGCGGTGCCCGTCCGCCCGGACCTCCCCCTTCTCGATGCGGCCCGGGCGGGGCGTCCGTGCTGACCGCCGACCCCTCCGCCGAGCCCGCCCGCACCCCCGTACGGGTCTTCCTGCTCGACGACCACGAGGTCGTCCGCCGGGGCGTGCGCGACCTGCTCGAAGCCGAACCCGACATCGAGGTCGTCGGCGAGGCGGCGAACGCCCGGGAGGCGCTCGCCAGGGTGCCCGCGACCCGGCCGGACGTGGCCGTGCTCGACGTGCGCCTCGGCAGCGCGACCGGCGGCGACCACGAGGGCGTCGAGGTGTGCCGCGAGCTGCGGGCCGAACTGCCGGACCTGGCCTGCCTGATGCTGACGTCCTTCGACGACGACGAGGCCCTCTTCGACGCCATCATGGCCGGCGCGGCCGGCTATGTGCTCAAGCAGATCGGCGGCTCGGACCTGATCGCCGCCGTCCGCACGGTCGCCACGGGCAAGTCGCTCCTCGACCCGAGGATGACGGCCCGCGTGATGGCCCGGATCCGCGAACCCGCACCGGAGCCCGCGGCCACCGTGCCCGGTGAGCTCGACCGGCTGTCGCCGCGCGAGCTGGAGATCCTCGACCTCATCGGGCTCGGCCTGACGAACCGGCAGATCGCCGACCGGCTCTTCCTCGCGGAGAAGACGGTGAAGAACCGGGTGTCGTCCATCCTCGGAAAGCTGGGCGTGGGCCGGCGCATACAGGCCGCGATGATCGCCGAACGGCTCCGCGAGGCCCACCGCGCCCCCGACCAGTCCTGAACCAACCGGCCCCTGAGTCTGACGAGACGTCACCTCACGTGTCGGATTGGTCAGTCCACGGCGATCGGCGCGCTCCAGGTGATCCGCGTGCCGCCCTCGTCCGGCACGTCCACGCGCAGGCTGCCCCGGCACTGCTCCGCCCGCGCGCCCATGTTGAGCAGCCCGCCCGTCGGCCGGGCGAGGCCCAGCCCGGCCCCGTCGTCCGTGACGGTGAGGACGAGCAGGTCGGCCGGGTCCGGGACGGCGAGCACGACGTCCACCCGGCTCGCCCGCGCGTGCCGCGCCGCGTTGCTCAGCGCCTCCGCCGCGACCGCGAGGACGTGCTCGGCCAGCGCCGCCGGGACGGTGCTGTCGACCGGCCCGGTGATGCGCAGCGAGGGTGTGAACCCCAGGTGCTGCGCGGCCAGTTGGGTCGTCTCGGCGAGCCTGCGGCGCAGCGCGGGGCCGCTGCGGTCGTCGTTGGCGGTGCGCAGCTGGAGGATCGTGGAGCGGATGATCTGGATGGTGGCGTCGAGGTCGTCCACGGCCCGGGTGACCCGCTCAGCGGCCCCGGTGTCCTCGATCGTCCGGGTCGCGCTCTGCAGCGTCATGCCGGTGGCGAAGAGGCGCTGGATCGCCACGTCGTGCAGATCGCGCGCGATGCGGTCCCGGTCGTGCAGCACGACCAGCTCCTCCGACTCGGCGCGCCGCCGGGCCAGTTCGAGCGCGATCGCCGCCTGGTCGGCGAAGCCGCTGATCAGCTGGGTCTCGGCGGCGTCGAAGCCCTGTCGGCCCGCCTTCCGGCTCAGCCGCAGCGCTCCGCACACGGCGTCGTCGACGGGCAGCGGCACGGCCACCACGGGCCCGTGCGCGTCGCCGGCGGTGCCGAGCGGCAGGGCCCGCGGGTCGGTGCGCACGTCGGTCGTCACGACGGGGCCGCGGGCGCGCGCCGCGAGCCCGGCCAGCGAACCGGCGGCCGGCAGCACCGCGCCCCGCACCAGCTCGGCGGTGTCGCCGTGCGCCACCTGCACCGTCAGGTCACCGGCGGGCCCCGAGGGCAGCAGCACGGTCGCGAGGTCGGCGTCGGCCACCTCCATGGCCCGCCGGGCGATCAGCCGCAGCACGTCGTCGGTCGCGGTGCCCGCGAGCAGCGCCCTGGTGATCTCGCCGAGCGCTTCGAGACGGCGCTCGCGGCGCTGGCTGTCCCGGTAGAGCCGGGCGTTGTCGATCGCCACGCCCGCCGCCATCGACAGCGTCGTGAGCACCGCCTCGTCGTCGGCGTCGAAGGCGCGGCCGCCGCGCTTCTCGGTCAGGTAGATGTTGCCGAACACCTCGTCGCGGACGCGGATCGGCGCGCCCAGGAAGGTCCGCATCGGCGGGTGGTGGGCCGGGAAGCCGAAGCTGCTCGGATGCCGGCTGAGGTCGTCGAGGCGCAACGGGGCCGGGTTGCGGATGAGTTCGCCGAGGATGCCGTGGCCGCACGGCGCGGGGCCGATGCGTGCCGCGAGCGCGTCGGCCATGCCGACCGGGAGGAAGCGCGAGAGCTGCGCGCCGTCGCCGATCACGCCGAGCGCCCCGTACTCGGCGTCGGTCAGGCTGACCGCGGCCTCCACGATGCTCATGAGGACCTGGGGGAGTTCGAGGTCGCGGCCGAGGTCCATGACGGCGGTGAGCAGGCCGTGCATCCGCTCGGGCACGTCGAGCCGCGGCCAGGGCGGCGGCGTGGACGGCGCGTGCGGGGCCCGGGTCGATGCCGGGGCCGGGGCCCGGGCCGGTGCCGGTGCCAGGGCCGGGTCCTGGCCCTGGGGCGGAGCGGTGTCGGTCATATGGGGGGAGCGTACGCGATCGTCCCGTACCGGATGGAAGGGGCCGTTCGGCCCGTATCCGCAGCTCCGCGGAGGTCTGTTCGACCCTATCGGGGGCGGGGGGCGCTGCGGCGATCATCTGGGGCGGCCGGAAGCGTGCCGTCTGAATCCCCCGTGTGCGGTCGCTTCCGGTCGTTTCCCGCACCGCAGAAGGAAGGTCGCCGTCCGGTGGACGAGGCACAGGCACAGATACAGACGCAGCCACGCAGCAGTCAGGTGGAGCAGCCGGCGGAGCCGTCGCCCCCGGACGGCCCGGCCGTCGGCGAGGGCGCGGGCCACCGGCCCTCCTGGGTGAGCTGGCTGACCACGACCGATCACAAGCAGATCGGCACGCTCTATCTCTGTTCCGCGCTGTTCTTCTTCATCATCGGCGGTGTCATGGCCCTGATGATGCGGGCGGAACTGGCCCGCCCGGGCATGCAGATCATGTCGAACGAGCAGTTCAACCAGGCGTTCACCATGCACGGCTCGGTCATGCTGCTGCTGTTCGCCATGCCGCTGTTCACCGGCTTCGCCAACTGGATCATGCCGCTCCAGATCGGCGCGCCCGACGTGGCCTTCCCCCGGCTGAACATGCTGGCCTACTGGCTCTACCTCTTCGGCTCGCTGATCGCCGCGGGCGGCTTCCTCACCCCGGGCGGCGCCGCGGACTTCGGCTGGTTCCTCTACGCGCCGCTCTCCGACGCCGTCCACTCGCCGGGGCTCGGCGCCGACCTGTGGATCATGGGCGTGGCGCTGTCCGGATTCGGCTCGATCGCCGGCGCGGTCAACTTCATCACCACCATCATCTGCATGCGCGCCCCCGGCATGACGATGTTCCGGATGTCGATCTTCACCTGGAACGTGCTGCTGACCTCGCTGCTCGTCCTGCTGGTCTTCCCGGTCCTGGCGGCGGCGCTCTTCGCGCTCGAATGCGACCGGAAGTTCGGCTCGCACGTCTTCGACGCGGCCAACGGCGGCGCGCTGCTGTGGCAGCACCTCTTCTGGTTCTTCGGACATCCGGAGGTCTACATCCTGGCGCTGCCGTTCTTCGGCATCATCTCCGAGGTCATCCCGGTCTTCTCGCGCAAGCCGATGTTCGGGTACATCGGCCTCGTCGCCGCGACCATCGCCATCGCCGGCCTCTCGGTGACCGTCTGGGCGCACCACATGTACGTCACCGGCGGTGTGCTGCTGCCGTTCTTCTCCTTCATGACCTTCCTCATCGCCGTCCCGACCGGCGTGAAGTTCTTCAACTGGATCGGCACCATGTGGAAGGGCTCACTGTCCTTCGAGACGCCCATGCTGTGGGCGACCGGCTTCCTGGTCACCTTCACCTTCGGCGGTCTGACCGGCGTCATCCTCGCCTCGCCGCCGATGGACTTCCACGTCTCCGACTCGTACTTCGTCGTCGCGCACTTCCACTACACGCTGTTCGGCACGGTGGTGTACGCGATGTTCGCCGGCTTCCACTTCTGGTGGCCCAAGTTCACCGGCAAGATGCTCGACGAACGCCTCGGCAAGATCACCTTCTGGACGCTGACCGTGGGCTTCCACGCCACCTTCCTCGTCCAGCACTGGCTGGGCGCCGAGGGCATGCCGCGCCGGTACGCCGACTACCTCGCCGCCGACGGCTTCACCGCCCTCAACACGATCTCCACCGTCGGCTCGTTCCTGCTCGGCCTGTCCTTCCTGCCGTTCTTCTACAACGTCTGGAAGACCGGCCGGTACGGGAAGAAGGTCACCGTCGACGACCCGTGGGGCTACGGCCGCTCCCTGGAATGGGCGACGTCCTGCCCGCCGCCCCGGCACAACTTCCTCGCCCTGCCCAGGATCCGCAACGAGTCCCCGGCGCTCGACCTGCACCACCCGGAGCTCGCGGCGGTCGACCGGCTGGAGAACCACCGGTGAACCCGGCCGTGCCCGCCCTGGGCATCGCCGCCGTGACCGCGTCCGGCTGCGTCTGGTACGTCCCCGCCCTCGCCGACCTGCGCGCCGGCGCCGACCGCCCGGTCTCCCGGCGCCTCGCCGCGGCCGCCTGCCTCACCGGCTGGGCCACCACCGCCGCCACGGCCCTGCTCCTCCTCCTGGGCGTGCCCGCCCGGCCGCTCCTCGCCCTGGCGGCGGCCGGCGCCGGCGCGGGCCTCGCGCTCCGCGTCCGCGCGGCCGTCCTGCGCCGCCGGGAGGAGCGGGAGGACGCCGCCTGCTGGACCGCCCTGAAGGTGCCCGCCCCGGCGCGGGGCGGCCCGCCGCGCCCGCTGGCCTTCGCCCGTACGGCCGGCGCCGGCCTCGGCCTCGCCCTGGCGGCGGCGATCGCGCTGGCCTGGGCCCGCCGGCACGGCGTCCCGTTCGCCCTGGCGGCGACGGTCCCGGCGGCGCTCGCCGCCTGCGCGCTGCTCGCGGCGACGGCCGTGAGCGCCCGGCGCCACTGACCGGCGCCATTGACCCGCGGGCATTGACCCGAGGGCATTGACCCGAGGCCATTGCCCGGCGCCATGGAGAGGAGCGCCCCGCCCGGCGGATTGGACCGGGCGGGGCGCTCCGTCGCCGTCGCCGTGCCGGGGGTCGGGCCGCGTCAGCTCTCGACGTCCTGCGGGTACCAGCGCAGCTCGACCGTGTTGCCGTCGGGGTCCTTCACGTACACCGACTGGGCCGAACCGCGCGCACCCCAGCGCGGCACCGGACCGTCGACGACGTCGAAGGTCCCGGAGTCGATGACCTCCTGCCAGTCCAGCGGGTCCACGACCAGGCAGATGTGGTCGACGTTGGACTCGCCCCGCGACCGGGCGAAGAGGTCGATGACCGTGCTCTCGTCGATGCGCACGGACGGGAAGGACACCTCGCCGGCCCGCCACTCCTCGACGCGCTCGGGGGCGAGGCCCAGGAGGCCGGTGTAGAAGTCGAGCGCCCGCTCGACGTCGGTCACGTTGAGGACGAGGTGGTCGAAGGCTTTGACGCGCATGGAGGGACCGTCGACTTTCGGTGGGAACGGTTGGGGCCGGACAGAAATGATCATGGTCAGCGCGCGGCCGGAGGGCAAGTGCTCCGGCGGACCCGGGGTGCCCAGGCCCGCGCGGATAGGCTGACGGAATGCTCCATGTATCCGATGCCGTAAGGGAGTTCCGGGAGGCGGCGCTCGCCTGGGCGGCCGCCGACGCCGTCGGCGGCTCCGTCGAGCCCGGTGACACCGCGCGCGAGCTGGCCGCCCGGCTCCCCGTCCGCACCGTCGTCCTCCTCGAAGGGCTCAGCGACCTCGCCGCCGTCGCCGCCCTCGCCGCCCGCCGCGGCCGCGACCTGGCGGCCGAAGGAGTCTGCGTCCTGCCGATGGGCGGCGCCATGAACGTCGGCCGCTTCGCCCGCCTCCTCGGCCCGCCCGGCCTCGGCCTGCGCCTCACCGGCCTCTGCGACGAACGCGAGCACGGCTACTACGCCCGCGGCCTGGAGCGGGCGGGCGCCGAACCGGACGCCTTCTTCGTCTGCGCGGCCGATCTGGAGGACGAGCTCATCCGCGCGCTCGGCGTGCCCCGCGTCACCGAACTCGTCCGCGCCGAGGGCGACCGGCGCGCCCTGGAGACCTTCCTCCGCCAGCCCGCCCAGCAGGGCCGCGCCGCGGACCGGCAACTGCGCCGTTTCCTCGGCACGAAGAAGGGCCGCAAGATCCACTACGGCAGGGTCCTCGTCGAGGCGCTCGACGAGGACCGGGTGCCGGCGCCGCTGGAGGCCCTGCTGGGCGCACTGTGACGACGGTCAGGGGCGGGTTTCCGCTTCCCGGTGGCGTGCCAGGTCTTCGCGGGCCTCCACCGCCCACGGATGCCTGGGGCCGAGCACCCGTTCCCTTCCCTCGACAACCCGCGCCAACTGGTTAATTGCCTCCGAACGTTCACCGTTCGCGGCGAGGACGTTGGCGAGGAGGTGGCGCGCCGAGAGCGCGATCGGATAGTCGGGGCCGTAGTGCCGCTCGTGGGCCGCGAGGGCCTCGCGGGCGAGCGGCAGCGCCTCGACCGGATGCCCGGTGTAGAACAGGGCATAGGCGCAGTCGAGCTGGACGGCCATGGTGATCTGATGGTCCGGGCCCAGTTCCCTGAGGCAGTCGTCGAGGAGCTGCGGACCGGCCGGTGCCTCGGCGTCCAGCTCGGGCCCCGGAAGCACTTCGAGAAGGTGGGCCCGGACCATGAGCGTCAACGGGTGAAACGCCCCCAACTGCTCGGACCGGCCAAGCACGGCTCGCCGCATGAGGGATATCGCCTCGGCCGTCTCCTCGCGCTGGTACAACGGGCGCGACCGCGCCACGCAGCAGTTCAGCGTCTGGAGGGCGGCCGGACCGAGCGCCCGCTCCGAGTCGGCGAGCACCTGCTCCAGCATCCTTTCCGCCTCCTCGAAGCGCCCCAGCCGGTAGACGGCGCGGCCGGCCCGCTCCCGCAGGCCCAGGATCAGTACGTGGTCCCCGCCGAGGCGCGCTTCGCCGAGCTCCCGCGCCCGCTCCGTCAGGGCGAGCGCCGAAACGTAGTCGCCCGTCCGGTGCAGTGCCGTCGACAGCCGCAGCGCGCACTCCACCGCCGCCTCCGCCGTCTCCCGGCGCACGGCGGGCCGGTCGCGGACGCGCCGCAGCAGCGCGAGGACGTGGGGTACGAGCAGGCCGAGGCCGGTGTCGGTCGTGCCGCGCTCCGGTACCGCCGGCAGGGCGGCGGCGAGGAGGCGGGCGGCCGCGGCGGCGAGCGGCTCGTGCTCGTCGTCCGGAGTGCCGCGGGCGACGCTGTCGAGCAGGACGCCGTGGGTGCGCAGGCACCGTACCCCGTCGGGTACGAGTTCGGTCAGTGAATGATCGAGCAGGCCGCGCAGGGCCGACTCGACGCGGGTGGCGGGCAGGATCGGGCCCAGCGCGGCGCCGGTCAGCAGGGCGAGCGGGAGCGGGTCGCCCGACCAGCAGGCGAGCAGGCGGAGCAGGGTCACCGCCTCGGGCAGTCCACTGGTCACGAGGCGGTTCATGGAGATCTGCCAGGTGCCGCTGACCAGGTGCCGCGAGTCGTCGCCGGGCTCGGCGGCGCCCTGGTCGATCAGCTCGATGGGGTCGACTCCCTGGTCGCCCTCCAGGTGGCGGCCGTACTCGTTCATCGTCCACGGCCGGATGACCTGGTGGGAGAGGAACCCGCCCGCCAGGGTCAGGGCGAGGGGCAGCCGCCCGAGCCGGTCGGCGATGGCCGCGGCCTCCTCCTCGGTGCCCGTGCCGGGGGCGATGTCGCACAGGACCCGGGCGGCGTCGGCGCGCGGGAGCACGCCGACGTGGAGCAGCTGGGCCGCGGGCCACCAGTGGACGGCCGCCTGACGGGTGGTCACGAGGACGGTGCCGCGCGGGCTGCCGCGCAGCCAGCCGCCGTCGCGGAGCACCGCCGGGTCGTCGGCGTTGTCGAGGACCAGCAGCCACGGGTGACCGGACCGGTCCAGGTGCTCCCAGACGAGGTCGGCCGCCGCCCGGAGCCCGCTGCGCGC
Organism: Streptomyces sp. NPDC004327; assembly: GCF_042873935.1. NCBI lineage: Bacteria > Bacillati > Actinomycetota > Actinomycetes > Kitasatosporales > Streptomycetaceae > Streptomyces > Streptomyces sp. NPDC004327. The sequence goes on from NZ_JBIAME010000001.1 coordinate 222,007, forward strand.
GGCGACGAGTTCGCCCTCGCCCGCGCCCCGGTCGGCGGCGACGGCGAGCATGCCGGCGCGCAGCGACGCCTGGTCCGAGGCGTTCACCCAGAAGCCGAGGCGGGCGCCGCCGGCGGTCGCGTGCTGGAAGAGCGTGTAGGCGACGGCGGTCTTGCCGCAGCCGCCGAGCCCGTGCAGGACGAGCACCTCGTCGCCGGCGCCCCGGTCCACGGCCGCCTTCAGGCGGTCCATCAGGTCGACCCGGTCGCGCAGCACCACCGGCGCCCGGCCGACGGCGGGCCGCCGCACGGAGTCCGGTCCGCCCCAGGAGGGGCCGTGATGGTGGTGCTCGACGATGTGCTGGTCGCCGGACGCCTGGTAGACGCGCCCCTGGCCCTCGGCCCGGGCGTCGTTGCGGCCGCTCACGACTGGCCCAGGTGCAGGTCGCGGCCGGCCTGGTAGACCCTGGACCGGCCGGAGGCGGTGGCGTGCTGGGTGACCTGGGGGACGGCGGGAGCGCCGGGGGACACGTCCGCGAGGAGCGTGCGGAGGTCCTCGGCCAGTTCGGGGTGGGCGGCGAGCAGTCGCCGGATGCGGCCCTGCCACTCCGCCCGCACCTCCGCCTCGGTCTCCTGGTCCCCGGTGGCCCGCGCCCTGACCAGGTCCTCCCGGCTGGATTCCAGCTCTGCCGAGACGGCCGGAGCGCGGTCGGGCCGGACGCGCTGCCACAGGCCCGTCATGCCGTCCCTGATGCTCTGCCACGCGTCGGTGGCGAGCAGCGTCACGAGCGTCGTCCCGGCGGTACTCGCCAGAGTCGCGATCTCCGCGTCCATCACGTCCCCCCTCGGGATTGGTCGGCGGCGCCACCCTAGGCCAGGCTGCGGCCCCGGCGATACTGATGTGCGGCCTTCCCCGACTGCCTTATCGCAGAGAGCACATGAGGGTGCGTCAGCCCCGAGCCTCCTGCGCTTCCGTCACTGCAGGAACGCCGGTGCCAGCGCCGCCGTCAGCAGGCGCCTCGGCGCGCCCGAGCCGTCGGCCGGGACCGTGTAGAGGTCGGCGCCGTAGTCGCCCGGCAGGGAGTAGGAGACCGTGCGGGCGTCGAGCCAGACGGCCTGGTCGTCGACGCTGCGGGACTCGGCGAGGGCGGTCTCCCGCAGGGTCGCCAGGTCCAGGACGTACTCGTGCCAGGGCGCGTCGGTGGAGGCGCCCGCGACGCGCTTCTTGTAGACGACGCGGGTCTCGTCGGGGGAGAGGGAGGGGCACTCGACGTTCTGGTGGAGCGTGGTGACGGTACGGGTCGTCAGGTCGCCGCGGACCAGATAGGTCTGGCCGGCGGTGGCCATCGTGGCGTAGAAGTGCCGGTCGTCGCGCGAGAAGGTGACGCCCCAGAAGTTGGTGTCGGCGGCGTGGTGGTCCTTGCCGTCCTTGATCACCCGGAACTCCTCCAGGGACTGGGTGAGCCGGCCCGTCGCGGTGTCCAGGACCGCGGTGCGGGTGGAGAAGTTCGCGCTCGCGTACGAGTCGCCGCCGACGAACACCGTCCATGCCACCAGCCGCCCCGACGGCGATACCCGGGCGCGCGTCGGGATGCCGGGCAGCGGGTAGTGGGCCCTCTCCTTGAGCGACGCGTCCAGGACGACGGCCCGGTAGGTGTCCTCCACCGCGCCGCGCACCGCCTGCAGACAGATCCCGGTGCCGCCGGCCGCGAAGAAGCGCAGGCACTTCACGCCGGACGCGGTGCGCGGACCGCCGGGGGCGCCGGCCGGCACGGTCACCAGTTCGTCGCGGTGCGGGCCCCAGGCCATGTTGCGGAAGACGATCCGGCGGTCGGCTCCGGCCGCGAGCGAGACGTGCCCGGACTCGACCGCCGGACCGCCGGCCTGCGGGCGGTCCTTCTCGGCGGCCCGGTCGGCCGCGTGCAGCAGTGAGGCGGCGGCCACTCCGCCGAGCACGGCGAGCGCCGCGAGCAGGACGAACAGCTTGTTGCGCAGGGTCATGCGGGCGTGTCCTTCGAAACCGGGGCGGTGGGCGGGGACGGGGCCGGACCCGGGGTCGGACCCGGGGCCGGGGCCGGGGACGCGGGCCGCAGGGCGAACGACGTCGCCGCGCACGCCGCGAGCACGGCCGTCGCCGTGCCGATCGCCCAGCGGTCGCCCCAGGCGGTCCAGGCCGCGCCGAAAGCGATCGAGCAGCAGAACCGGGCCAGCGCCTGGCCCGTCTGGATCAACGCCAGCCCTGACGAACGGAGTTCGGCCGGTACGCAGCCGGCCGCCGCCGCCATCAGGACGCCGTCGGTCGCCGCGTAGAAGCCGCCGTGCAGCGCCAGGACCAGATAGGGGAGCGCCGGGCTCTGCCAGCCGCTCAGCAGCGCCCCGTAGACGAGCAGCAGCGCGGCGTGGCCGCCCAGGAACACCCGCCAGCGGCCGACCCGGTCGGCGAGCCGCCCCAGCGGCACGGCGAGCAGCAGGAAGGCGGCGGCGGTGCCGATCGGAAGGAGCGCGAACCAGCGGTCGGTGACGCCGAGGCGCCGCTGCAGCAGCAGATAGACGAAGGAGTCGCTGACGGTGGCGAGCCCCAACAGCAGGGCGCACAGCGCGAGTCGGCGCACGTCGGGCAACCGGAGCAGGGCGAGCGCGGCCTTGAGCGAGGCGCGTGGCGCGCCGTCGGGCGCCGGGGCCGCCGGGGCCTTGGGGTGCGAGGGCACGAACAGGAGCAGGACGAGCACGCCGAGCATGGCCACGCAGAAGCTGACCGTGAACACGGCGTCGTAACCGTCCACCGCCTGACGGAGGATCAGGAAGGCGACGAGCGGGCCGATCAGGGCGCCCGCGGTGTCCATCGCCCGGTGCACGCCGAAGGCCCGGCCGCGCGACTCCTCGGGCGACGCGAGCGAGATCAGCGCGTCGCGCGGCGCGGTCCGCAGGCCCTTGCCGGTGCGGTCGGCGGCGAGCACGGCGCCGATCAGCGGCAGCGAACCCGCCACCAGGAGCAGGGGCTTGCACAGCGCCGAGAGTCCGTAGCCGAGCACCGCCACCGTCTTGTGCCGGCCGCCGCGGTCGGCGAGATGGCCGCCGACGAGCCGGACCAGCGCGCTGAAACCGTTGTACACGCCGTCGAGCAGGCCGAAGCCGAGCGGCGACAGGCCGAGCCCGGCGACCAGGTAGAGCGGCAGCACGGCCGTGACCATCTCCGAGGACACGTCCGTGACCAGGCTGACCGTGCCGAGCGCGAGCACGGTCGGGGCGACGGCGGCGCGCCGCCCGGGACCGAGGTCCCGGGCGGCGGCCGTCGCGGCCGTCGCGGGGGTGCTGCGACTGTCCGCTACGTACACGTCAGGGCGTCCAGATGCCGGTGATCGGGGCCGCGTTGGCGGCCTGGCCGGCGTGCGAGGTGCCGTACATGTCCTCGATCGTGCGCAGCAGGTTGTAGTGGTTGTACGTGGTCGCGGACGTCGAGCCCGGGACCACCTGCTGGCCGTACAGGACAGTCGCGATCTTGTTGCCGGCGAGGCGGTTGTCCTCGTCGAAGGTCACGACGAGCAGGCTGTTGTGGCTCTTCGCCCAGGTCGCGTAGGCGCCCAGGTTGTTCTTCAGCCAGGTGTCACCGGTGCCGACCGAGCAGTCGTGCATGTCGCTGCACAGGTTCGGGACGACGAACGACACCTGCGGCAGCTGGGTGTAGTCGGTCGGGAACTGCGTCATCGTGTACGCCGACGAGGTCGGGACGTTGCTGAAGCCGAACCAGGGGTTGTGCTTGCGCGCGTACTTGCCGCTGCTGCAGGTGGTCGAACCCTGGCTGGGCAGCGTCTCGTTGTAGCTCTTCCACGTCTTGCCCGCGGCGATCAGCTCGGAGGCCAGGTTCGGCGCGGACGAGAAGCCGGGCGTGTAGCAGGAGTCGTCCGTGATGCCCTGGGTGGACCCCGAGAACATCGCGAAGTAGTTGGGCTGGCTGGGGTGGGTCTCGGCGTACGACTCGGTGAGGTTGGCGCCGCCGGCCTTCAGCGAGTTGATGTACGGGGCGCTGGAGCTGTCGATCACCTGGTTGTACGCGTGGTTCTCGAAGACGACGACCACCACGTGGTCGGGCGTGGGGACGGTCGCCGCGGCCTGGGCCTGCGACGTGCCGGCGAAGCCGGCCCACAGGCCGATCGACGTGGCCGCCAGGCCGAGGGCGGAAAGAAGAGCGGTGCGGCGATTCCTGGGCGCGCCGGACACGGTACCTCCGGTTGAGGGTGGGGACTACGGAGCGGTGCAACCGGCAGGCTAGGAGTGAGCATGACAACGTGGAAGGTGTTCCGCGTGAAGACCCGGGAAACGTCTCGTGCCACCACGCGCACGCACCTCCTCACCTGCCAGTCTCTCCCCGACCGGCCTCAGCCGCAGAGCGCCCGTGCGTACATCGCCTTGATCGCGCCGTCGACGGGATGCGGCTGCGGCTGCCCCGAGGCGTCCGGCTTGCTCCACCGCATCAGGTTGACCGCGGCGGACATCCGGCGCCCGCCGTCCTCGCGGGTGAACGACATGGCCCCCGCGCCCCAGACCGTGCCCCGGTTCCCCCAGAAGGTCCCGCACCCGGGGATCATCAGCTTCTCCAGGCCCAGGCCGTACTCGATCGTCGACCCGTCCAGGGCGATCACCGGCACCGTCCGCCGCATCTCGGCCAGCGCCGCCGCGCCGACGACCTCGCCGGCGAGCAGCTTCCCGTAGAAGAGGTTCAGATCCGCCACGGTCGACACCAGACCGGCGCCCGCCATGTCCCACGACATGTCGTACTCGCTGTAGTCGCGCGGCGGTTCGAGCGTGCCCCACAGCCCCTCGTACATCCGTGAGTGCGGCCCCTCGACACGCGGGCCGTCCGGGAACGCGGTGTGCCGGAGTCCGGCTGGCGCGATGACGTGATCCTCGATGTACGCCTCCGCCGGCGCACCCGTCACCTTCTCCAGCAACTGCCCCAGGAGCAGGTAGTTGGTGTTGGAGTAGACGCCCGGAGTGCCACCCGGCTCGGCCGGCGCCGGCGCCGCGAGCCCCAGCGCGATCAGTTCGGCCGGGTCGCACCTCCGGAAGCGGTACGCGTCCAGGCTCCGCGGCGACACGTCCCAGGGCGCGCCCTGGAGGGACGGGAAGGCGTACGGGATGTACTCGGCGAAACCGCTGGTGTGGTTCAGCAGCATCCGCACCGTGACCCGCCGTCCGCGCTCGCCCGGCACCAGGTCCGGCAACAGCTCCCCGACCGGCGCGTCGAGCCCGATCCGGCCGCGCTCGACCTGCTGGAGCACCGCGGCGGCGGTGAAGGTCTTGGTGATGCTGCCGACGCGGTGCCGCATGTCCGGTGTCACCGGACGCCCGGTCTCCAGGTCGGCGACGCCTGCGGCGCCCCGCCACACCTGGTCGCCGTCGCCGACTTCCGCGAACACGCCGGGCATGCCGGCGCCGTGGAGGTCGTCGAGGGCCGCCTGGAGCGCGGCGGGGTCGAGGTTCGGTCGCATGGGTCTGCCCTTCTGGCGGATGACGGTGGTGGTGACGGCGCCGGTCATCTGCCCCTTCTGACGGATGACGGTGGTGGTGACGGTGCCGGTCATCTGCCTCTTCTGACGGATGACGGTGGTGGCGCGGCGCCGGTCGTGGTGTCGGCCGTGGCCGGCGCGGGTGGGCCCGGCGGGCCGGCTCACGCGCCCAGGGCGCGGCGCAGCACCGCGCCCAGCTCGGCGTTCTGGCGCTGCGAGACCTCGGCGGACAGGATCGCCTGCGAACCGTGGAAGGTGCCCGGCCACTGGTGCAGCTCGACCGACACCCCGGCCCGCAGCAGCCGCAGGGCGTAGTCGATGTCCTCGTCGCGGTTGGGGCAGAACTCCGCGGTGGCGATGTACGCGGGCGGCAGCCCGGCGAGATCGGTCGCCCGGCCCGGAGCGGCGTGCGGCGTGGCCGGCCGGCCGCCGAGGTAGTGCCGCCACGATGCCGCGGCCTTGTCGCGGTCGATCCACGGGGTGTCGGTGAAGTTCCGCTGCGACCAGGTCTCCTGGCGGTCGTCCAGCTGGGGCTGGTTGAGCGCCTGGAAGCGGATCGCCGGCCCCCGCTCGTCCCGTGCCCGCAGCGCCACCGCCGCCGCCAGCCCGCCGCCCGCGCTGTGCCCGCCGACCGCGAGCCGCGCCGGATCGATGCCCAGCTCCACGGCGTGCCCTGCCGCCCAGCACAGCACGGCGTACGCGTCGTCCAGGGCCGCCGGGAAGGGATGCTCGGGCGCCCTGCGATAGCCCACCGAGATCACCGTGACCCCGGAGTTCGCCGCGATCCTGGCCGCCCACGGATGCTCCGTGTCCAGGTCGCCCATGACGTACCCGCCGCCACGCAGCCACACGACCGCGCCGCCGCCCCACGCCCCGGCCGGCCGGTAGATCCGCACCGGCACCTCCGGATCGGCCGCCACCGTCACGTCCGTGATCTCCATGCCGGAGGTGTCCGGCGCCGGCACGCCGGCCGCGAGCGCGGCGAGCCCCGCGCGTCCGGCGACCGGATCGGCGAGGTCGGCCTGCGGGAACAGCGGGATGAATGCTTCGAGTTCGGGATCCATGCCACCCATCCTGGCGGGCGCGGCCGGGCGGATCATCCGCCGTCCGTCGCGCGAACGCCCCCGGTCCCGCGCCGTCCGTCGCGGGCCGCGCCGGCGGGCCGCTGCCTATGCTGCTCACATGGAGGCACTGGCCGTACGGCTCTCGGGACTCGATCCGTACGTCGACGGCGCGATCCGCATCGTCGCGTTCTACGACACCCTGATGCGCCGCCGCGTCGACCTCCCGGCCCTCGCCCGCGCCTCGGCGGGCCTCGCCGAATGCGTGGCCGGCATCCGGCTGCACGGCACGGGCCACGTGATCCGCATGTCACCGGAGGGCACGCCGGCGCCGACACCCACGGGGGTGGTGTCGACGTCCGTGCCGGTGACGCTGGACGACGAGGAGATCGGCACGGTGTGGCTGGAGCGCGCGGATGGCGCGGCACCGGCTGTGCGGGGCACGCCGGGGGTGTACGGCGTGCTGGGTCAGGGCGGTGCGGCGGGGGTGTACGGCGTGCCCGGGCAGGGCGGTGCGGCGGAGGCGTATGACGGGCCGCGGCAGGCTAGCGCGGCGGAGGCGTACGGCGTGCTGGGGCAGGGGAGCGCGGCCGAGGCGTACGGCATGCCGGGCGCTCCCCTCCCGGTCGCCGCGCTCATCCCGGTTGCCGCGCCCGGCCTGCCCGTTCCAGGCGAGGAGTGCGGCTGGTCCGCCGGGCGAGACGCTTCCGGCCCGGACCGGTCCGCGAGCGCAGGCCGGCTCGTCCCGTCCGACGGGAACGACCCGTCCCGCGCGCCGCGGGCCACCACCCCGGCCCCGTCTCTCGACGAGGTCCTCCTCGACCGGCTTGCCATCGCCGTCGCCGCGGCCGTCGAGCGGTACGGGCCGGCGCGGACGACCATGGCCGATCCCGCGCTGGTCGAGCTGGCCGTGAGTGCCGACTGCGACGAGGCGGCCCGGGCGCGGGCGTTGCGGTTGCTCGGCTTCGCGCCCGGCGCCGCCGTGCGCGTGGTCGCCGTGCGGTCGCGGCTGACGCTCGACGACGTCGGGGCCCGGCTCTGCCCGGAGGGGCACGTCAAGGCGGCGCCGCTCGGAGACGTGGGGGTTGTGCTGGCCACCGCCGTGGACGCGGGGCGCCTGCCGGCGGACGTGCGGGCCGGGATCGGGGACGGGGGCAGCCCGGAGCGGTCGTGGCGGCAGGCACGCACCGCCCTGCGGTTCGCCACGGCGCGCGAACCGGTGATCCACCACGCCGAGTTGGGCGCGCTCGCGCTGCTCGCCGAGATTCCGGCGGCCGCCGTGCGCGAGAACCCGGACGTGGAGGCGGTCGCCCGGATCGCCGCCGGCGACCGCGACGACCTCGACACCCTCGACGCGTACTGCCACACCGGCTCGCTGCGCCGGGCCGCCGAGCTGCTGCACCGCCACCACAGCAGCGTCGCCCGCCGCGTCGAGCAGCTCACCCGGGCGATGGGCTTCGACGTGACGGAGCCGGCCGGGCTCGGCAGGGCCCGCATCGCCCTGAGCGCCTGGCGGTTGCTGGAAAGCCGGTGACGGGGCGCGCTGGCATCATCGGTTGACATGACTATGTCTGAGCGTCGCTCCGCGACACCCAAGGGATTCCCCGGCGGCCCGGAGCTCTTCCGGCTCGACCCGGCGATCGCGCACCTCAACCACGGCTCCTTCGGCGCCGTTCCGGTCCCGGTCTCCGACGTACGGCGCGCCCTGCTGGCCGAGGCGGACGCCGACCCCGACACGTTCTTCATCGGCATGCCGGAGCGGCTCGCGGCGGCGCGCGGCAGGATCGCCGCGCATCTGGGCGCCGACCCGGAGGGCATCGCGCTGGTCAGCAACGCCACCGAGGCCGCGAACCTCGCGCTCGACGCGGTCGGCCTGGCACCCGGCGACGAGATCCTGGTGACCGACCACGGATACGGCACGGTCGTGGCCGCCGCCGCGCGCCGGGCTCGCGTGGCGACCGTCGCGCTCGACCCGGCGCTGCCCGACGAGGACGCGGTGCGCGAGGCGGTCCTGGCCGGGATCACCCCGCGCACCAGGGTCGCGCTGCTCGACCACATCACCTCCCCGACGGCCCGGGTCGTCGCCGGGCCCCGGCTGCTCGCCGAGTTGCGCGAGCGCGGGATCACCACGGTCGTCGACGGCGCTCACGCGCCCGGGATGCTGGCCGAACCGCTCGCCGGCCGGCCCGACTTCTGGTTCGGCAACCTCCACAAGTGGGCCTACGCCCCGCCGGGCAGTGCCGTCCTCGCGGTGGCGCCCGACCACCGGGCGCGGGTGCCGGCGCCCGTACCGTCCTGGGAGGACGCGCACGGCTTCCCGCGCGCGGTGGAGAACCGGGCCACCATCGACTACACGGCCGTCCTCGCCGCCCCGGCAGGCCTGGACCTGCTGGCCGGCCTCGACGCCTCGGCCGTACGCGCGCACAACGCCGAACTGGTCTCGTACGGCGTCGAGTTGCTGGCCGACCGTATCCCCGGTCTGACCCCGCTCCCGTACGATCCCGCCCTCGCCATCCGTGCCCTGCGCCTGCCGCGCCACCTCGCCCGCACACAGCCCGAGGCCACCGCCCTGAGGGAGGAGATCGCCGCCCGGCTCCGCTGCCGCGTGCTCATCTGGCCCTGGCCCACCGGTGGCGGCATCCGCCTCAGCGCCCAGATCTACAACCGCCCCGAGGAGTACGAACGCCTTGCGGCCCGCCTCGGCGAACTCCTGTCCGGCGCCTAAGGGGTGCAGGTGGTGCCGGGGCGGACCTTCGTGAGCGAGATCAGGTACGCCTCGACCTTCCTGTCGACGCAGGCGTCGCGGCCGTAGCCGGTGTGGCCCGGCGCGTCGAACGACAGCAGCATGCCGCCGGGGAACTGCCGTGCCAGGCTGACCGCTTCGGCGTACGGGGTCGCCGGGTCGCCCGCCGTGCCCACGACGAGGACCGGCGCGACGCCGTCGGCGTGCACCCGGTGCGGCCGCTCGGGGCCGGCCGGCCAGTCCTTGCAGACCAGTTCGCCGGCGACGGACGACGTGCCGTAGACGCCTGCCGCCCGGTCGGCGGCGGGCAGTGCGTCCCAGTAGGCCCGTTCGTCGCGCGGGTGGGGCACGTCGAGGCAGTTGATCGCGGTCAGGGCCGCCTCGCTGTTGTCCTCGGGCACGGCGGACGCGCCGGACCCGTCGGAATCAGCCGGCTCGTCGGAAGCGTCCGTGGTCCCGTCGTCCGGGCCCGGCTGCTCCTCCTGGTCGTCCTGACCGTCCTGACCGTCCGAGCTCTCGTCCTCGGTCGCCAGGGCCGCCAGCTTCGTGCCGTCTCCCGCGTCCGCCGCGCGCAGCGCCTCGGACAGGCCCTGCCACTGCGCCTCCGGCGTGTACATGGACAGGCTGAGCGCGGCGACGAACCCCTCGGCGTCCAGGCCCTCCGCCGAGTCCTTGACCGGCAGCGGCTCACGCTGCGTGCGCTGGAGGAGCCGGTCGATCAGCGCGCGTATCTCCTCGGGCGTGGCGCCGGGACAGCCGTCGCCGACCGTGGCGGCGCAGCTTCGCGCGTACTCCTCGACCGCGTCCCGGAAGCCCTTGGACTGGCCGATCACGCGCTGCCGCCAGTCGAGGGACGGGTCGACCGCGCCGTCCAGGACCATCGCCCGCACCCGGCGCGGGAACTGCTCCGCGTACGAGGTGCCGAGGCTCGTGCCGTACGACCAGCCCACGTACGTGAGCTGCCGCTCGCCGAGCGCCGCCCGCAGCACGTCCAGGTCCCGGGCCGCGTCACGCGTGCCGACGTGCCGCAGCAGCGGACCGCTGGCCTTGGCGCACGACTCGGCGGTCTCCCGCGCGCCCGCGAGGACGGCGGCGCGCTCGGCGTCGCTGCGCGGGTAGAGCGGCGCGGGGGACCCCTCGTCGGTGCTCTCGGTGCTCTCGGTGCTCTCGGTGTTCTCGGTGCTGTCCGTGCTCTCCGTGCTGCCCGTGCCGCCCGTCTGGTCGTCGGCGTCCTTGGTGCGGCAGGTCAGGGCCGGCTTGCTCTCGCCGACACCGCGCGGGTCGAAGGAGACGATGTCGAACCGCTCGCGCACGCCCTTGCCGAGTTCGTCGGCGAGGCCGTCCTTGAGCGCCTGCACGCCGCGTTCGCCCGGGCCGCCGGGGTTGTAGACGAGCGAGCCGATCCGCTGGTCCGCGGCGGCGGTGGCGGCCTTGGCCACGGGCAGGACGAAGGTCCTGCCGTCGCCGGGGCGGGCGTAGTCCATGGGCACGGTGAGCGCGGCGCACCGGAAGTCGCCGCAGGGCCGCCAGGTCAGCCGCTGCTCGTAGAAGCGGCGCAGCTCGGGGCGGGCGGCGGGGTCGGCGGCGGCCGAGGAGCGCGGCCGGCCGCCGTCGTCGCCGGGTCCGGCGGCCGTGCAGGCGGCCAGCGAGGTGGCACCGAGGGCGGCGAGGGCGATGACGAGGGTCCGACGGCGGACGAGGGCGCGGATCACGAGGTACTCCCGAGGGGTGAACGGTCCTGGGAATGATCACGTGCGGATGCTGAGGTTTTCCTGAAGCCGGGCTACGGTCCCGGAGCCCGGAGCCCGGAGCCCGGAGCCCGGAGCCCGGAGCCCGGAGCCCGGAGCCCGGAGCCCGGGGCCGGTCAGTCGGGCGTGGGAAGCCGCAGGACGAAGCGGGCCCCGCCGTGCCCGCCCCGCTCGCCGCGTTCCGCCGTCAGCGTGCCGCCGTGCGCGTGGGCGACCCAGGAGGCGATGGAGAGACCGAGGCCGGTGGATCCCGATCCGCTGCGGAACCGTTCGAAGAGGGCGCCCGCGACCTCCGGCGGAAGTCCGGGGCCGGCGTCCTCGACCGTCAGCATTCCGTCCGGGGTCACCGTGATCAGCACGTCCGCCGGGACGCCCGGTGCGTGGCCGTGGGCGAGCGCGTTGCCCAGCAGGTTGCCTACGGCGCGCCGCACGAGGTCGGGATCGGCGACCACGACCGTGTCCGCCGCCACGACCCGGACCCGGTGGCCCGCCGCCGGCGCCTCCTCGACGACGGCCTCCACCAGTTGGTCGAGCCGCAGCGGCTGGCGTGCCAGGGTCGCCGTGCCGGACATCAGCCGGGCGCGGGTGAGCAGCCCGTCGACGAGCCCGCCCATGCCCTCGGCGAGGCGCAGGGTGCGCCGGTGCACCTCGGCGCTGTCGGTCTCGCCGCGCAGGGCGGTCTCCGCGAGCGTACGCAGCGAGGCCGCCGGCGTGCGCAGATCGTGCGCGGCGTCCGCGAGGAACGCCTCCTGCTGGGCGAGCGCGGTCAGTGCGGGCCGTACCGCCCGCCCGGACAGCACGTGGCCGACGGCCGCGGACAGCAGCACCAGCACCGCGCAGCCGCCGGACACCACCCATACGAGGCGCCGGTGCTCCGCCTGCTCGGCGGACGCGTCGGACACGGTGACGAGGACGCCCTGCGGCGGCTCGTTCCCGGCCGCGTCCGGCGCGTAGAAGGGCTGCGCGAACACCCGTACCGGCGCCCCGTCCGTCGTACGCCGGTCGACGGCGCGCACCTCGTCGGCCCGCACCGCCGCACGGCCGGCGGCCAGGACGGTGCCGCGGCTCACGGCCAGGCACGGCTTGGCCGGCGCGTGCTGGACGGTCAGCCGGTCCGGGTCGTCCGGCGAGACGAGGAGCACGGTGAGCGGCGGGCAGGCGGTGTTCACGTTGTCCGCGAGGACAGCGGTGTCCAGCCGGCCGTTCTCGTCGGTCTCCAGGAGGCCCAGGGCCCAGCTGGTGTCCGCGTCCATCGAGTGGTCGAGCTGCTCCCGCCAGCGGCCGCTGTCACTGCGCACGGCGAACACGGCCATCGCGACCAGGCCCACGGCGCTGGTCAGCGCGAACAGCAGGCTGATCCGCCGGCGCAGCCGCAGCACGCGCGCCGTCGGGGTGAGGGTGCGCGGGCGGCGCGGCCGGACGGGGCTCACCGGGCGCCGGCGCCGGGGTCGCCCGGCGGCGCGAGCCGGTAGCCGACCCCGCGCACGGTGTGGATCAGCGGCGGATCGCCGAGCTTGCGGCGGAGCTGGGAGACCAGCACCTCCAGGACGTTGGACTGCGGCTCGGCCATCTCGTCCCAGCAGCTCTCGATCAGCTCGGCCCGGGCGACCGCCTGGTCGGCCCGGGTCGCGAGCACCTCCAGGACCGCGAACTCCCGGGCGGTCAGCGTGAGCAGCACGCCGCCGCGGCGCACGTGCCGGCGCGCCGTGTCGATCTCCAGGTCGCCGACCCGGTGCACCGGAGGACGTACGATGGCGGCGCGGCGGCACAGGCTGCGCACCCGGGCGACGAGCTCGGGCACGGCGAACGGCTTGACGAGATAGTCGTCGCCGCCGCTCGCGAAGCCCTCCACCCGGTCGGCCACGGTGTCCCGCGCGGTCAGGAACAGCACGGGCACCCCGCGCCCGCCGCGCCGCAGCCCGTCGACGTAGCCGGCCGCGTCGCCGGACGGCAGCATCCGGTCGAAGACGGCGCAGTCGTACGCGGTGACGAACAGCGCCTCGTCGGCCTGCGGCAGATCGGCCGCCTCGTCGACGGCGAACCCGGCGGCCCGCAGGGCCGCGGCCACACCGAACCGGAGGTTTTCGTCGTCCTCGACGAGCAGTACGCGCATCCGGACAGCCTAGTGTCGGCGCACTCCAGCGTCGCCCCGGCCCGGGACCCGCGGCGAGGAGTCGGCGGAGGGCTCAGTACAGCTTCTTCACCGCGGTGTTCAGGGTGTTCTTCCACGGGATCACAGGCGGATCGCCCCAGTAGCTCTGCCACAGGACCAGCGTCACCGTGTCGCCGTCGCGGCCCACGCCCCACAGGTAGTTGTAGTCGGGGCGCTCGGTGGCGTTGGAGTCGAAGGTGTGCATCCCCTGAAGGGTGGCGCCCTCCTCGACGTTGATCACCCCGTGGTCGAGGTAGGTTGCGGTCACGCCGGGCCGCTGCGGGGCGTGCGCGCAGGCGATGTAGTCCTGCCGGGCCTTGTCCGCGAAGGCGATGGCCTCGGCCTCCGTGCCGAAGACCGCCACCTTCTGCTGGGCGAGCGCGGTCTCCGCGGTGGTGAAGTCCCGGTGCCATACATTGACTTCGGCCGGCTCGGCGGGCCAGCCCACCGGACAGTCGAAATCGTCACCCCATCCCCGGGCAGTCGGGTTGGCGCGCCACGACTCGGTCTTCGGCAAGTCGGAGATGTACAGGGTCCCCGGCTGCGGCCGCCACTGGTCGGCAGCCGCCGCCTGACCCGGAGCCACCCCGGCCCCCAGGGTCCCGACCGCCAGCACCGCGGCCCCCACCGCGACCGCGCCCCCGCGCAGCCGTGCACGTACCCCCATGGCTTCCCCTCCTCCGTGCGTTTCGATCACCCCGTTCCGCCCCGAACCGGGGCAGACTCCTTCGACGGTAGGGTGTCAGCGTCCGTGCGGCAGGGCCTTTCGGTCGGAATGACCGAGAAGTCCACGGCTGTTGACCGAGAACATGGCCAGTGCGGCAATCGCAGGCGCAGCAGCCGTCGCGCCGCAAGACATCCCCTACGGCCCGCCGGCGCCGTTCTCCGCGCAGAAGGCCGTCACCAGCTCGACGTACTCCTCCGGGTGCGTGACGTGCGGGACGTGCCCCGCGCCTTCGAAGACATGGGTGCGCACCCCGGGCAGCGCCCCGGCCACCCGGTCCACCACCGCGCCGAACCAGGCCGGGCTCTCCGCGCCGCGGGACACCAGCGCCGGCACGTCGCACGCGGAGAGCGCGGCCAGGTCCAGGGACGCCCAGTCCGGGTCGCCCTGCTCGTCGAGGAACGTGGGCGCGTTGGTGAGGAAGGTGTCCCGAAGCTGTGGCGGCAACTGGTCCCAGGCGCCCGGACCGACGGCGACCTCCTCCACGAACGTCCGTGCCCCGGCCAGCGCGTCACCCTCCCGGAGCAGCCTCACCACCCGGCCGATCCGTTCGCCGGTGTCCGCCATCTGCTCCTCGTACGCGGGCATCCCCGCCACCAGGTTCATCAGGGGCGGCTCGTGCACCACGAGCCCACGGAACAGCTCCGGCCGGCGCGAGGCGAGCCCCAGCGCGATCGACGCCCCGAAGGAGTTGCCCGCCACGAACGCGGGCGCGAACCCCAGGGTCTGAAGGAGTTCGGCCAGGTCCTCCTCGTCCTCGCGTCGCGTCCCCTGGCCCTCCGGCCGGTCGCTCTCGCTGTGCCCCCGGCGGTCGTACACCAGCACCCGGTGCCGCAGCGCGAGACCGTGGACGACGGCGTCCCAGTGGTGGTGGTCGGCCCAGGAGCCGTGTACCAGGACCAGCGGGTCGCCGTCACCGCCCGCCTCGAAGAACAGTCCGACGCCGTCGACCTCGACCCTTGCCATATGCGCTCCCTGCGGCGACCAGCGGACGGACGCGAGGAACCCGGGCCCACCCCTTCGACCCGCCCATTGTCCGGGCCGGGTCCCTCAGCGGTGGGAGAACACGCAGGCCATGCGGGTGTCCGGATTGCTGCTCAGCCCGACGATCGCCCCGCCGCCGGCCGGGTTGGCGCGGGCGTGCGCTCCCGCGTACCCCTCGGAGGTGAGGAAGACGCCGACGGCCGCGATCCAGTCCGCGGCCGCCCCGGTCGCCGCGTCGAGCACCGGCTCCGGCCGCGGCACCACCCGCTCCTGCACCAGATAGCCCCGCTCGGCGGCGACGCCGAGCGCAGCGCGCCACTCGGCGTCGGTGCACTCCCAGCCGACGAAGGTGTCGATGCCGCCGTGCCCCGCGCCGGGCTTGAGGATCAGCCGCTCCCGGCGCTCCCGGCACTCGTCGAGCAGCGCGGCCGAAGCCCCCGCCCGCAGCGTCCGGCTCCACGGCAGCACCCGCTCCACCAGAGCGCGTTCCTTGTCGTCGAAGGCGCCGGTCCGGCGCGGGTCCGACAGCATCGCGAGCGCGTTCTTGTGCGCGTAGAGCCCCGACTCCAGGGACGCGAAGAGCACCGTCCGGCCCGCCTCGTGGGCGCGGAACAGCCGCTCGGCCACCTCGGGGCCCGCCGGGTCGTCGAGCAGCTGGCTCGCCCCGAAGTTGCGCAGCACCAGATCCAGCGGCTCGCCGGCCAGGGCCAGCTTGCCGTCCGGCCGGGTGCGCAGCTCCCCGGCCTCGCCGATCACCAGCCGGAGCCCCTGCGCGGCCATCGCCTCCTGGACGGCACGCATCAGCGGCCCGAAGGCCGCCACCCCGCCATGGCCCTCGACGAGCCCGATCACCGGCTCCGCCCCGCCACCCGCCAGCGCCGGCCGGGCCCGCTCGCGCAGATCCGCCGCGAGCCGCGCCGCCGTGTCCACGTACCCGAGGCCGTGCGCGGCGGCGAACGCGCCGAACTCCCCGACCCGCAGCAGCCCCTGGTTGCACACGGCCATCTCCAGGCCGCCGACCTCGCTGCCCAGGTTGAACTCCAGGAGCCGGTAGCCGCTGCCGTCGTGATACGCGTCGGCGCGCCCCAGCTTCGCCGGGCGCCCGTCGCCGGACCGCCGCAGCAGGGCCGCGTGACGCGGATCGAGCCCGAGCTCCGCCGCGTAGGCCGTGAGGTCGCCGCCGAACAGCCGGTCCGGCAGCGAGACGAGCAGCTCGAACAGGTCCTCCAGGTCCCGGGCGAACTCCCGCACCTCCGCCTCCCGCACGAACCAGGGACGCGACAGGAGATGGGGCCGCCAGGCCCCGTCGAAGACGGGCGGCAGCGCGGCGCGCTCCAAGGAGTCCCGCAGCCCCTCGTTCCCGGCCAGGCACTCGTCCACGTAGGTGCGGCTCAGCAGCGTCATGCGGCCCAGTCGACCACGGCGGGCGGCCCCGGCGACAGGCCCGTGCAGCGGACCGCGGGAACCGGCATCCGGACTGTCGGCGGCGGATGCCGGACTCTGCCCACGGTGTACGGATTCCTCGGGGCGGCGGGCGTGCCGGCCCTGCTCTCACCGGTGCCGTCCTGACCGGCTTCGGGCTCGAGGCCGCCCCGGCGCCGAGCCGAGGGGCGCGGGGACCTCAGGACCCCCAGGCCTCGAACTCGTAGATCCGGGCGGCCGGATCCGTCGTCTGCGTCGGCTTGGTGATGACCAGGCGGGCGTAGCGGGCGGTGACGGAGACCGGGTGGGTGGTGGTGGCCGCCGTGTTGCCGGTGACGGTCACCGCCGTGGTCCAGGGGGCGGTGGCGCTGTCGCGGACCTGGACGGTGAAGTCCCGGGTGTTCCAGCTCGCGCTCTCGCCGCCCGCCGCCGCGTGCTTCACCACGAAGCGGTTCAGCGTCCGGGCGGAGCCGAGGTCCACCTCCAGCCACTTCGACGCGGTGAGCGTGCACCACTTGTCGGTGGTGCCGCCCGACACGCTGCCGTTGACGGCCTTCGCCGCCGACTCGTCGGCGTTGCACTGCCCGGAGGCCGTGACGGGCCGGTTCAGCGCCAGGTTCGCGTCGGCCGTCGCGGACCAGGTGACCGTGGTGCTCGCGGCGGGCGAGCGGCCGAACTCGGTGGAGACGGCTTCCACGTCCAGGGTGGTGGTCGTCTCGGTGCCGACGCGGTCGAGCCTTGGCACGAAGTAGCTGTCGTTGGGGGTGGCGCCGAGGAAGGTGCGGCTGCCGTCGGGGTTGCGGCGGTACACCTCGTAGTGGTGCACGGCTCCGGTGGCCGACGCGGTCCAGGAGAGCCGCAGCGACTTGCTCGTGGTGCCGGAGTCGGTCGCGCCGAGGACCACCGGTGCGGTGGGGGCCGCCGGGACGTCCACCGTGCCGTCGTACAGGGCGAGCTGGCCGACCTTGATGTCGTACGAGGCGGCCGTGCCGGTCGTCTGGAGGCCGAGCTGGGCGACGGTGCGGCCGGCGTACGCGGAGAGGTCCAGGGTCCTGCGTTCCCAGCCGGCCGTGGTGGTGGAGCCCAGGTCGAGGGTGGTGAAGGTGGTGGGGGAGTCGGTGAAGGAGACTGCGGCCTTCAGATGGGTGGCCCCGGCGGACGGGGTCTTCAGCACGACCGACAGCTTGGTGTCGGCGGTCACCGGAAGGCGGGTCTGGTACAGCCGTACGGTGTTCACCGCGTCGAGCGGCCCGGTCAGGCGCAGCGCGGAGCCGCCTTCGAAGGCGTCCGTGAAGTCGTACGACGGCTTGAGCCTGGTGCCGGCGGACTCCACCAGCCAGCGGTAGGTCGGCGGCACGTCCTGGAGGGAGAGGTTGTTCCAGCCGCTCGTCGACACCCGGACGCCGCCGGAGTGGTAGAAGTCGCCCTGCCCGGCGTCGAAGGAGGTCACGAACGGCTTGGCGGTGACCGGGGACGACTCGGCGACGTAGTTCGCGATGCCCTTCCAGGAGGACGTGGTCGTGGTGTCGGACGGGTCGCCGTTGGCGCCGTCCCAGTAGCGGGCCTCGCGGGCGTAGGAGTCGGCGCGGTCGGTGGAGGAGTTGTGCGTCCACTCGGGGCGGTAGAGGCCGAGCGAGGCGGTGTGCGGCCGGCCGGGCGGGAAGAGCGCGTCCCAGGACACGCTCGTGCCGTAGCCGTTGGCCTCGGTGTCCACGCCCGCGAACAGCTCGTAGTCGCCGCGCCCGAGGCCGCGGGCGAGCGTGCGGGAGGAGTCGAGCCCGGCGGCGCTCCAGCCGAAGTTGAGGAACATCGAGTCGCTGGTCCGCAGCGAACCCTCCTGCAGGAAGGAGTCGTTGGCGGAGGTGAGGGCGTTCTGCCAGCTCACCGAGCCGGACTCGGTCATGGCGTCGTACCACATGAAGTCGACCGGGCCGAGCGAGCGGGCGTACCGCAGGGTGTTGCGCATCTCCGTGGCGAGGGCGCTGTCGCCGCCGGCCGTCTCCTGGTTGATGAACCAGCCGTCGAAGCCGTAGTACTGCGCGACCTGGGCCAGCTTGTCGGCGACGGGATAGCGCGTGCCGGACTTCTGGACGAAGTCGCGCACCCACTGGAGCTGGCCGCCGTACGCGGTGGGCGGGAAGAACACCGTGCCGTAGACCTTCACACCGTTGCGGTGCGCGGCGTCGATCACGGTGGGGTTCGGCGCCAGGATCAGCCCCTCGCCGGCCGAACCGCCCCAGAAGACCAGGGTGTCGACGTACTGCCAGTGCCCGAAGGCGTAGTAGCGCGGATCGGCCGAGCCCTGGGACGGGTTGCCGGACGTCGGCCCGAAGGACACCAGGGACACCACCTTGCCCTCACCGGCGCGGGCGGCCGCGTTGGCCTTCAGCGCCGGGTCGGCGACCCGGGACCGCAGCGGCACCTGGGAGCGGTTGAAGCGGGCGTCGGGATCGGTGGCCGGATCCCAGTTCAGGAGGGTGTTCGGGTACCAGTACGAGGCGTAGGGCTGGTCGCCGGCAGCGGCGACAACGTTGTCGGAGGGGCGCTCGGCGGGTGGCGCCGACGCCGTCGCGTGCGGTGTGCCGGCGAGGCCGAGCACGGCCGCGGACAGCGCGGCGGCCAGCATCAGGGGAAGTCGTCTCATCGGAGCTCCGGTCCAGCGGGAGGGGGGAACGGGCTGGTGGTGCCGGTGGCGCGATGGTGCGGTGACGGACCGGGCGGCGCTCGGCCGCCCGGTCCGGGAGGCTAAAGGGCTTTAGCTGAGGGGTCAAGAGGGCCGTCGGCCGGTGCCGCCGTGCTCTCGCGGACCGTGAGGCGCGGGGTCGGGTTCCGCACGTCCCGCGCCGAGGACGGGTCGTCGAGCAGCGCGAGCAGCGCGCCCGCGACCTGCTCGCCGAGCGCGAAGGTGTCCCGGGAGAGCGCGGTCAGCGAGGGGTGGACGATCCGCGCCAGGGCGGAGTCGTCGAAGGACACGACCGACAGCTCGCCCGGCACCGGTACGCCCATCTCCGCGGCGACCCCGAGGCCCGCGACCGCCATCACGTCGCTGTCGTAGACGATCGCCGTGGGCCGCTTGCGGCGCGGCCGGGCCAGCAGGGTGCGGGTGGCGGCCGCGCCCTCCGCGTCGCTGAAGTCGGTCGGTACGGAGACGGCCTCGGCGAGTCCGAGCCGGCGCGCCGCGTCCCGTACCGCCCGGATCCGGCGCCGGGTGTGCTGGAAGGCGGGCAGTCCGGCGAGGTGGGCGATCCGGCGGTGGCCGAGGGCGGCCAGGTACTCGACGATCGAGGTCATCGCCTCGCGGTCGTCGGCCCAGACGGCGGGCAGCGCACCGTGCCGCCCCGGGCCGCCGAGCACCACGGTCGGCACGCCGAGCTCCTCGAGGACGGGGACGCGCGGGTCGCGCACCTGGAGGTCGACCAGGACGAAGCCGTCGACCCGGTGCTCGGAGGTCCAGCGCCGGTAGACCTCGATCTCGGCCGTGGTGTCCTCGACGACGAGCAGCTGCAGGGCGGTGGAGCGGACCGAGAGCCCGGCCTGGAGCCCGGAGAGCAGCTGGCCGAAGAAGGGTTCGAGGCCGATGGTGCGCGCGGGCCGGGCGAGCACCAGGCCGACCGCGCCCGCGCGGGCGCCGCCGAGGGCGCGGGCGGCGCTGTGCGGGCGCCAGTTCATCCGCTCGGCGACCCGCAGGATCCGCTCCCGGGTCGCCTCGCTCACCCCCGGGCGGCCGTTGAGCGCGAAGGAGACGGCGCCCTTGGAGACGCCCGCCTCCCTGGCGATGTCGGCGATGGTCGGTCTGGCCACCGGACGCCCCCCTCGTTTCGTGCGGCTCGACGCGCGCTCTTGACACCGGACTTCGGTCGCGAGCATAGTCCCGCATCGCTAGAGCGGTTTAGTCAAGCAAGCCGAGCATCGCGCAGGCCGAGCGCCAGGCACGAAGGGCGCCGGGCGAGCGGTGCGTCACGCAAGTAGAGCGTCAGCAAGCCGAGCAAGGTCCGAGCACACCCACGCGACGTCCGAGCAAGGAGACACCCTCGTGCGACACATGCGGAGAAACCCGCTGGCCCGTTGGACCGCCGTGGCGGTGGCGGCCGTGACCCTCGCCGGCTGCGGCCTCGGCGGCGCCGACGACTCGGGCCTGCCCGGCCCGGCCGCCACCGGCGGCGAGGTGAAGGGCAAGGTCTCGCTCCAGACCTGGGCCCTCAAGCCGAAGTTCACCGCCTACATGGAGAAGGTGATCACCGGCTTCGAGAAGAAGTACCCGGGCACCGAGGTCGAATGGCTCGACCAGCCCGGCGAGGGCTACTCCGAGAAGGTCCTCAGCCAGTCCGCCGGCGGCACCCTGCCCGACGTCGTCAACCTGCCCCCGGACTTCGCACTGCCGCTGGTCAAGCAGAACCTGCTGCTCGACGTCGCGAAGTCCGACCCCGCCGCCTCCGCCGACTACGTCAAGGGCGGCCTCGACGCGTACCGCTTCCCGGGCCACGACGGCACGTACGGCTATCCCTGGTACCTCAACACCGACGTCAACTACTGGAACACCGAACTGTTCACCCGGTACGGACTCGACCCGAAGAAGCCGCCGGCCTCGCTCGACGAGCTCGTCGCCGCCGCCCGCACCGTCAAGGCGAAGTCCGGCGGCCGTACGTACCTGATGAGCCGCAAGCCCAACCTCATCGACCTCGCCAACGCCGGCGTGCCGATCATGTCCGCGGACGGAAAGCACTTCACCTTCAACACCCCCGAGGCCGCCGCCGTCCTCGACACCTACCGCGCGGCCTTCAAGGACGGCCTGCTGCCCAAGGACGTGCTCACCGAGACCTACGCGGGCAACACCAAGCTGTTCAGCTCCGGCACCGCCGCCTGGACCACCGCCGGCGCCAACTACATCACCAGCCTCGGCACCGACAACCCGAGCCTGGTGCCCAAGGTCGTGCCGTCCCCGGCCATCGGCACCCCGCCGCTGTACGTGCAGGGCCTGTCCATCCCGAAGACCAGCAGGAACCCGGCCACGGCCCTCGCGCTCGCCCGCTGGGTGACCAACGCCGAGAACCAGGCCGCCTTCGCCCACGAGACCAGCGTCTTCCCCTCCACCACGGCCTCCGCCGCCGACCCCTTCTTCAGCAAGAGCGACGGCAGCAACGCCGGCGATGCCAAGGTCATGGCCTTCCGCTCGCTCGCCTCGGCCAAGGTCCTCGAACCCGTCCAGGCCAACGACGCCGTCAAGACCCTGATCAACCAGCAGATCGCCCTCGCCATCAGCGGCCAGAGCGGCTCGAAGCAAGCCCTGGACACCGCCGTCGCCCGCGCCGACCAGCTGCTGAAGGACTGAACCGGAGTGACCCACCGGCGCTGGTTCACGCCCTGGCTGCTCGCCGGTCCCGCCCTGGTCTGGCTCGCCGTCTTCAACGTCTTCCCCGCCGTCAACACGGCGATCCTGTCCTTCACCAACGCCAGACCGCTCGGCGGCGGGCACTTCACCGGACTCGAGAACTACCGACGGGCCCTGGACGACGAGCAGTTGACCGACGCCCTGCTCAACAGCGTGCTCTATCTGCTCATCTGC
Organism: Streptomyces sp. NPDC004327; assembly: GCF_042873935.1. Taxonomy (NCBI): domain Bacteria; kingdom Bacillati; phylum Actinomycetota; class Actinomycetes; order Kitasatosporales; family Streptomycetaceae; genus Streptomyces; species Streptomyces sp. NPDC004327. The sequence goes on from NZ_JBIAME010000001.1 coordinate 243,889, forward strand.
CTGCCGCTGCTCACGATCCTCCCGCTGCTGATCGCGCTGCTGGTCGAGAAGAGGCTCCCCGGCATCACCTTCTTCCGCACCGCCTTCTACACCCCGGTCGTCGCCTCGGCCGTCGTCGTCGGCCTCGTCTGGGGCTGGGTGCTCGACGAGCGGGGACTGCTCAACGGCCTGCTCAAGCAGCTCGGCCTCGCCGACCGGCCGGTCTCCTTCCTCACCGACCGCTGGCTGCTGCTGTTCAGCGCCATCGCCCTCACGGTGTGGAAGGGGCTCGGCTACTACATGGTCATCTACCTGTCCGCGCTCGGGAACGTCGGCCGCGAGCTGTACGAGGCCGCCGCCGTCGACGGCGCCTCGGCGCCCCGCCGGTTCTGGCACGTCACACTGCCCGGGGTCCGCCCCGCCATGCTGCTGATCGCCGTGCTCGTCTCGGTCAACGCGCTGCGGGTCTTCTCCGAGCTGTACGTGCTGTCGAACGGCACCGGCGGGCCCGGCGGCCGCGACATGTCGGTGGTCATGCTCATCCAGATGTACAGCCGCGGCTTCACCGGGCACATCGGCTACGCCTCCGCCCTCAGCGTGCTGCTCTTCGTCCTCACCGTCGGGCCGATGGTCCTGCTCGCCCGACTCGACCGGAAGGCGGCATGACGGCATGAGCGCACCGGGCCGCGCCCCGTCCGCCGCCGAGCGGACCGTCCGCTACCTCCTCCTCGTCCTCGTCCTGCTGCTCACCATCGGCCCCTTCCTGTGGCAGCTGTCCACCTCGCTCAAGGGGCCGGGCGAGGACGTCTGGTCCCGCACCCCGGACCTCCTGCCCGACGCCCCCACCCTCGCCAACTACGCCAAGGTCGCCGACACCATCCCGGTGTGGACGTACGCCGTCAACTCGCTGATCGTGGCCGGGATCTCGGTCCTCGGCAACGTCGTCGGCGCCACCCTCGCCGGCTTCGCCCTGGCCCGGCTGCGCTTCCGCGGCGCCCGGCTGGCGCTCGGGCTGTTCGTCGCCACCCTGGTGCTGCCCGGCGAGGTCACGATCGTCTCGCAGTACGTGACGGTCCGCGGCCTCGGCCTCACCGACACCCTCCTCGGGGTCGCCCTGCCCGGCGCCGTCGCCATGCTCAACGTGCTGCTCATGTACACGGCCTTCCGGTCCGTGCCGGCCGAACTCGACGCCGCCGCCCTGGTGGACGGCGCCAACGTCCGGCAGCGGCTCGTGCACGTCGGCCTGCCGAACGTGAAGGGCATGCTCAGCGTGGTCGTGATCTTCACCTTCATCCAGGCATGGGACGACTTCCTGTGGCCGCTGATCGTGCTCAACGACCCCGGCCGCTACACGCTCACCGTCGGACTCCAGTACCTCGACGGCACGTTCACCGCCAACCCCCGGCAGATCGCCGCCGGCACGATGATCGCGTTCCTGCCGATCGTCGCCGTGTTCGCGGTGTTCCAGCGCTTCTTCTTCAAGGGGGTCGAGGAGGGCGCGCTCAAGGGCTGACCGCCCAGGGGACGACCATTCGAGTGCTGACCGACGACACCGCTCGCCGTCTCACGAAGGAACCGCATCGCACATGACGAACCGTCATTCCGCTCCAGGTCCGCGTTTCGGCGTCAACTACACGCCCAGCCAGGGGTGGTTCCACCACTGGCTCGACTTCGACCTCGACGCGGTCCGCGCCGACCTGGACTCCGTCGCCGCCCTCGGGCTCGACCACGTCCGGGTCTTCCCGCTCTGGCCGCTCTTCCAGCCCAACCGCACCCTCATCCGCCCCCGGGCCGTCGAGCAGCTCGGCCGGCTCGTCGACGCGGCCGGCGAGCGCGGTCTCGACGTCGCCGTGGACGGCCTCCAGGGCCACCTCTCCAGCTTCGACTTCCTGCCCGCCTGGACCCGCACCTGGCACCGCCGCAACCTCTTCACCGACCCCGAGGTGACGAGCGGCCAGGCCGCGTATCTCCGTACCCTCGCGGCCTCCCTCGCCGGCCGGCCGAACTTCCTCGGCATGACCCTCGGCAACGAGATCAACCAGTTCTCCGGCGAGCCGCACCCCGACCCCGACCGCGCCACGCCCGCCGAGGCCGCCGACTGGCTCGTCCGCATGCTCGCCGCCTGCGAGGAGGGCGCGCCGGGCCGGCTCCATCTGCACGCCGCCTACGACGCCGCCTGGTACCAGGACGACCACCCCTTCACCCCGGCGCACGCCGCCCGGCTCGGCGCCGTCACCGCCGTCCACTCCTGGGTCTTCAACGGCACCGCCCAGCGCTACGGACCCGACTCGCTCGCGGCCGGGCAGCACGCCGCCTATCTGATCGAGCTGTCCAAGGCGTGGGCCGACGACCCCGGCCGCCCCGTCTGGCTCCAGGAGGTCGGCGCCCCCGCCCCGCACGTGCCCGCCGGGCGCGCGGCCGAATTCACCCGGACGACCGTCGCGGCCGCGCTCGACTGCCCCGGTCTGTGGGGTATCACGTGGTGGTGCTCCCACGACGTCGACCGCTCGCTCGCCGACTTCCCCGAACTGGAATACAGCCTCGGCCTGTTGACCAACGACGGCCGGGTCAAGCCGGCCGGCCGCGCCTTCGCGGACGCCGTCGCCGAAGCCCGTACGGAAGCGGTCCCGGCGGCACCGAGGACCACCGCGCTCGTCGTCGACCTCCCCGAGGAGGTCACCAAGCGCTCGTCCTGCGGCCCCGGCGGCGCCCACTTCGAGGCGTTCATGCGGCTCGCCGCGGACGGGGCCCGCCCGGCCGTGGTCCTCGCGTCCCGCGCCGCCGACCCCGCGCACCTCGCCGCCCGCGGCATCACCGAGCTGGTCACCCCGGACGACCTCGGACCCGCCCGGCACTGATCCGCGGGCCGCCGGACCTCGGACCCGCCGGCCCTGATCCCTGGACGACCCGCGCCTGCCCGGCCCTGGTCTGCCTGACGACCCCGGGCCTGCCCGGCCCTCATCCGCCTGACGACCCGTGCCCGCCCGGCCCTGATCCGCCGGACGAACCCAGGGTCCGCCCCGCGCGGCCGACCCCGCACCGTACCCTCGCCCCTGCCCCTGGGAGTGCTCCGCATGCATGACGACCGCAGCCTCGTCGAGTCCCGGCTCAAGCGGGTCCTCGACGAACGCATCCGACCCGCCGTCCATCCCGCCTCCGTGCCGCTCCAGGCCGCCATCTGGACCGCGCCCGGCGAGCCCGTGCCGGTCGCCGAGGGCCTCGCCGCGCCCCGGACGCCGATCGCCGTCGGCGACGCGTGGGGCGCGCCCTGGAGCACCAGCTGGCTCACGGTCACCGGCACCGTGCCCGAGGAGTGGGCCGGGCGCACCGTCGAGGCGCTGATCGACCTCGGCTTCGACGCCAACATGCCCGGCTTCCAGTGCGAGGGCCTGGTCTACCGCCCCGACGGCAGCCCGGTGAAGGGCCTCCACCCGCGCAACCAGTGGGTGCGGATCGCCGCACCGGCGGCCGGCGGCGAGGAGGTGCTGCTGCACGTCGAGGCCGCGGCCAACCCGGTGATCCTCGACTACCATCCCTTCCTGCCCACCGGGCTCGGCCACAAGGACACCGCCGGCGACCGCCCGCAGTACCGGCTCGCCCGCATGGACCTCGCCGTCTTCGACGAGACCGTCTGGGAGCTCGTCGCCGATCTGGAGGTGCTCGGCGAGCTGATGGCGGAACTGCCCGTGGAAGGCGCCCGCCGCTGGGACGTCCTGCGGGCCGTCGAGCGCGCCCTCGACGCGATCGACCTCCAGGACGTGGGCGGCACCGCGGCCGCGGCCCGCGCCGAACTGGCCGGCGTCCTCGCCACCCCCGCCGAGCCCTCCGCCCACCGCCTCAGCGCCGTCGGCCACGCCCACATCGACTCGGCCTGGCTGTGGCCGCTGCGCGAGACCGTCCGCAAGGTGGCCCGCACCACCGCCAACATGACCGCCCTCCTGGAGGACGAGCCCGACTTCGTCTTCACGATGTCGCAGGCCCAGCAGTACGCCTGGATCAAGGAGCACCGGCCCGAGGTGTACGCCCGGGTGAAGAAGGCCGTCGCCGAGGGCCGCTTCGTCCCGGCCGGCGGCATGTGGGTGGAGTCCGACACCAACATGCCCTCCTCGGAGGCGATGGCCCGTCAGTTCGTGCACGGCAAGCGCTTCTTCCTCGACGAGTTCGGCATCGAGAACCAGGAGGCCTGGCTGCCCGACACCTTCGGCTTCGCCGGCGGCCTCCCGCAGATCATCAAGGAGGCCGGCTCGAAGTGGCTGCTCACCCAGAAGATCTCCTGGAGCCAGGTCAACTCCTTCCCGCACCACACCTTCTGGTGGGAGGGCATCGACGGCACCCGGATCTACACCCACTTCCCGCCCATCGACACCTACAACTGCTCGATGCAGGGCCGGGAGATCGCCCACGCCGTCCGCAACTTCAAGGACAAGGGGCGCGCCAGCCGCTCGCTCGCGCCGACCGGCTGGGGTGACGGAGGCGGCGGAGCCACCCGCGAGATGATCGCCAAGGCGGCCCGCATGCGCGACCTGGAGGGCTCGGCCCGGGTGCGCTGGGAACGGCCCGCCGAGTTCTTCGCCAAGGCCCAGGCCGAGTATCCCGAACCCCCGGTATGGGTAGGGGAGTTGTACCTGGAGCTGCACCGGGCCACCCTCACCAGCCAGGCCCGCACCAAGCAGGGCAACCGGGCGAGCGAGAACCTGCTGCGCGAGGCCGAGCTGTGGTCGGCGACCGCCGCCGTTCGCACCGGACTTCCCTATCCGTACGAGGAGTTGGACCGCATCTGGAAGACGGTGCTGCTGCACCAGTTCCACGACATCCTGCCCGGCTCGTCCATCGCCTGGGTGCACCGCGAGGCCGAGGCCACCTACGCCGCCGTCGCCGAGGAGCTGACCGGGATCGTCGACCGGGCCCAGCGCGCCCTCGCGGGCGACCGGGGCGGCCAGGGAGAATCCGAGGTCGTCTTCAACTCCGCCCCGCACACCCGCGCCGGCATCCCCGCCGGCGGCGCGCGCCCCGCCGGCGCCCGGCCCGCCGCGCCCGGCCGCTGCACCGTCGAACCGCGCGCCGAAGGCGGCTTCGTCCTCGGCAACGGACTGCTGCGGGTCGTCGTCGACGCCCGCGGGCTCGTCGTCTCCGTCGTCGACCTCGACAGCGGACGCGAGACCGTGGCCCCCGGCGGCGCCCTGGGCCTCCTCCAACTCCACCCGGACTTCCCCAACATGTGGGACGCCTGGGACGTCGACCGCTTCTACCGCAACACCGTCACCGACCTCACCGACGCCGGCGAACTGACCGTCGCCACCGACTCGGCCGAGACCGTGACCGTCCGCGTCACCCGCGCCTTCGGCTCCTCGCGCGCCGTGCAGAGCCTCACGCTCACCGCCGGTGCCAAACGGCTCGACCTCGACACCGAGGTGGACTGGCACGAGACCGAGAAGTTCCTCAAGTGCGCCTTCCCGCTCGACCTGCACACCGACCGGTACGCGGCCGAGACCCAGTTCGGCCATCTGCACCGCCCCACCCACACCAACACCAGCTGGGAGGCGGCCAAGTTCGAGGCGTGCAACCACCGCTTCGTCCACTTCGAGGAGCCCGGCTGGGGCGTCGCGCTCGTCACCGCCTCCACCTACGGCCACGACGTCACCCGGACCGTACGGGCCGCCGACCACGGCACCACGACCACCGTCCGTGCCTCCCTGCTCCGCGCCCCCCGCTTCCCCGACCCGCACACCGACCAGGGTCCGCACCGCTTCCACCACGCCCTCGTCCCCGGCGCCACGATCGGCGACGCCGTCCGCGAGGGCTACCGCATCAACCTGCCCGAGCGGCGGGTGCCGGGCTCGGCCGAGGTGGCGCCGCTGGTGAGCGTCGGCGACGAGGCCGTCGTCGTCAGCGCGCTCAAGCTCGCCGACGACGGCAGCGGCGACGTCGTGGTCCGCGTCTACGAGTCGCGCGGCGGCCGCGCCCGCACCCGGCTCACCACCGGCTTCGCGCTCGCGCGGGCCCGGGTCTGCGACCTCCTGGAGCGGCCCCGCGACGAGGAGGCGCGGGTCGACGGCGACGACGTCCTGATCGAGCTGCGCCCCTTCCAGCTGCTCACGCTGCGGCTCACACGCGCGTGAGGCATCACGGGTGACCCCGGCCCCTGGGCAGCGGCCGGGGTCACCCCCTACTCTTGCGCCACTGAACAGCCGGGCGTGAGGGTGGGGACGACATGAGTGTGCTGCCGGACGGGCTCGGCGCGGCGATACGCGGCACCGCGCGGGACATCGCCGACATCGTGCGCGCCGCGCCCGACACCGGGCGCCCGGTGCCCCGTCTGACCTGGACCTTCGGCGAGACCGCGGCCCATCTCGGCCAGGCGAACGTGCTGATGGCCGAGCTGGCCGCCGGCCGGTCCCACCCGTACGGCGACGGCACCGCGCAGGGCATCGCGGCCGCCAACGAGGAGGCCCTGGCCGCCTTCCCCGAGCGGGCCGCCGGGCCGCTCGCCGACCTGATCCACGACCAGGCCCTCGCGTTCCTCGACGCCGTCGAGGAACGCGACCCCGAGGAGGTCGTGGAGACGCCGATGGGCCCCCTCGACCCGGCCCGCCTCGGCGCGTACCTGCTCACGCACATGCTCGGCCACGGCTACGACCTGGCCCGGTCCGCCGGCCGACCGCACATGCTGGACCGGGAGCGGGTCGAACTGACGCTGCCCTTCATGACCGCCGCGATGCCCCGCGTCGCCGACCAGGCCGCGATCGCGGGCCTCACCGCCCGCTACCGGGTCAGGCTCTGGGGCGGCGCCCGGTTCGGCGTGACGATCGCCGACGGCGCCGTCACCACCACGACCGGCCCCTTCGAGCGGCCCGACTGCACCGTCCTGACCGAGCCCGTCGCCTTCCTGCTGATGGCGCTCGGCCGGATCGACCCGGTCCCGGTGATGGCGACCGGCCGGGCCCTCGCCTTCGGCCGCAAGCCCTGGCTCGGGCCGCGCTTCCCCCGGCTCTTCGTGGCGCCCTGACTCAGGCGGTGACCCGGGCCTGGTGCACGCGCAGCTGCAGCGTCGCCAGGTCGAGCAGCGGCGTCGCCACACCGAGCGCCCGGGCCCGGGACACCAGGTCGCCGAAGAGGTGCTCGACCTCGGTGGGCCGGCCCGAGGTGAGGTCGCGGTAGAGCGACGGCACCAGCGGGGACCCGGCCGCGGTCACCACGCCGAGGTCGGTGCGGTACTCCGCCTCCGGCAGCGGGTGGCCCGCGGCGGCCGAGACGGCGGCCGCCTCGTCGAGCAGGGCCGTCGCCAGCTCCGTACCGCCGGGCAGCGCGCTGACCTCGCCCACCGAGCCGCGCGTGAGGCTCGTCAGGGCGCCGACGGTGGTGATGAAGACCCACTTGTGCCACATCGCCGTGACGATGTTCTCCGGCACGCGCGCGTCGATGCCCGCGTCGGCGAGCACCGTACGCACCGCCGCCACACGCGGCGACGGCTCGCCGCCGTCGAGCTCGCCGAGCGAGAGGTGGGCGAGCGGCGCGAGCCGCAGGATGTCCCCGTGCTCGTCGAGGGTCGTGACCACCTTCGCCACCCCGCCGAGCACCCGCTCCTTGCCGAAGCGGGCGGCGAGCGCGTCGAGATGGGCGAAGCCGTTGAGCTGCGGCACGATCACGGTGTCCGGCCCGACGGCGGGCGCGAGGTCCGTCATCGCCGCCGCGAGGGCGGTGGCCTTCACGGAGAGCAGCACCAGGTCGTACGGGACGGGGTCGGCGGCCAGCTCGGCGGCGGTCAGCAGCACCGGGTCGAGCCGCCACTCCTCCTCGCCGACCACCCGCAGCCCGCGCTCGCGCAGCGCGGCGGCGCGGGCAGGACGGACGAGGAAGGTGACGTCCTGCCCGGCGCGGGCGAGCATCGTGCCGAAGTATCCGCCGGTGGCACCGGCGCCGACGACCAGGATCTTCATGGTGGGTGAGCCTCTCTTCGCGCTGCGCGGCCGCTCGGCCGGACGCCCACCCTAGCCCGAGAGGTTCGTTGACTGAACCTTGAATGCCGGCGGGATCCGTTCCGTCGGCAGTCGGCCGGCGGCCGGCACCGACAAGCGCGCACCGCGCCCGGTGGTCCTCCGTAAGGGCACGATCACCCTCAAGGAGAACCGCCGGACGGAGAGCCGCGCCGAGGGCCCGGCGAAGGGCCGGGCCGGAGGCCGGGCTCAGGTGGAGGGCGTCAGTGGCTGTAGATGAAGTCGTTCGCGAAGGCCCAGCGCTGGTTGTCGCCGCCGTTGCAGCTCCACAGCTCGGCCCCCGTGCCCCACGTGCCGGCCTGCCAGCCGTTGAGCTCCAGGCAGCCGGTGTAGGCGTTCTTGATCTCGGCCGTGGACTGGCCGTTGACGTTGCGCCAGTGGTCGAACCACCAGAGCTGGTTGCGGCCGCCGTTGCACGGCCACTGCTGGACCCGGGTGCCGTTGTCGGTCGACGGCGGCAGGCCCGGCAGCTCCAGGCACAGGCCGGAGGAGCGGTTGACGATCTGGAAGAAGCCGCCGTTGTTGGGGTTGAAGACCCAGGTCTGGTTGTCGCCGCCGTTGCAGCCCCACGTCGCGGCCTGCGCCCCCCAGTCGCCGGTCCAGCCGGGCATCTCGAGACAGGAGCCGCCGGCCACGTTGGCGACCGTGGTGTAGTCGGCGGCCGGGGCCGCGCCGGCCGGCGCGGCCGTCGCGGCGAGGCTGCCGAGCAGCAGCCCGAGCGCGCACGTCATGCGTGCGAGGAAACGCTTCACTGAAGTCCCCCTGGTATCAAGTCGCCTGTCGAGGCGTGATCTTGGCGGTGCGAGGGCAGCGTATGCGAACAGGTGTGCGGAACGGTGGACTCCGGGGGAGATGTTCGAAGGCACTCCCCAACCGCCCGCTAGACACGCACTCCGTGCGCCCGCAGATACGCCAGCGGATCGACGTCCGAGCCGAAGTACGGCGTGGTCCGCACCTCGAAGTGGAGATGCGGACCGGTCACCCGGCCCGTGGCGCCCGAGCGGGCTATGTGCTGTCCGGCCGAGACGCTCCGGCCCACCGGCACGTCGATGCGGGAGAGATGGGCGTACTGCGTGAAGCGGCCGTCGGCGTGCCGGATCACCACCTCGTAGCCGTAGCTCCGGTTGTAGCCGGCGTGCACCACCCGGCCCGGGCCGACCGCGCGGACCGTGGTCCCCGAGGGCACCGCGAAGTCCGTACCGGTGTGGTAGCCCTTCGACCAGGAACCGGGCTGGCGGTAGTAGCCGGTGAGGCCGTACGAGGCGACCGGCACCGTCCAGCCGCGCGAGGCCGGGGCGCCTGCGGTGCCGGAACCGCTGCCGTGGTCCGCCGGGGCATGTCCCTTCGCGCCCGTGCGCAGCTCGTACTTCCACTGGTGGCTGGTCCAGTACCAGTGCCCGCCGTTCCTGAACCAGTACACCCGGTCCCGGGCGTCCCAGCCCTGCCGGCCGCGGAAGACCGGCTCGCCGCCGCTCCGGGCCGGCCGGGCCGCCTTCGCCCCGGCGGCGGCGCTGTTCCTCACGTACCGGTCGTGGTGCTGGGTCCATCGCCACTGGCCGGCCGCGTTCCTGTACCAGTAGCGCGAGCCGTCCCAGCCCGCGTGCGAGGGCGCCGGTTCGGCCGCCGCCGGGCCCGCCGTGGTGCCCGCCAGGGCCACCGCGCCCAGCGTCGCCACGACCGCGCGGCGCACCCCGCGCAGGGCAGCGGGGCCACCGCCGCGCTCGGCGCGGGCGGCGCCGCGGGCCGCCGCGCAGCCCGCGCAGTCGCAGCCGTCGGCCGTCTCGTCGCGGAAGCCGGGCGCGCCCAGTCCCACGGTGAGGTCGGTGTCGTCCTTCATGCACTCACTCCTGACTCTGATCGGACAGTCCGCCACGCCGGGTGTAGAAGGCCACGGTCAGATCCTTGACCAGGGCCTGGCGTTCGAAGTCGTCGAGGTCGACCAGCCCGCGGGTGGTCAGCCGCGTCACCGTGTCGTCCACGGCGTCGATGACGCCGGTCAGCACCGAGTCCCGGTGCTTGGCGTCGAGCGCCGCGATCTGTCGGCGCTGCATCGCCGCGGCCACCTCGGGCGCGTACTCGATCCGCGTCGGCTGCGCCGAGAACACGGCGACGCCGACCGGACGGCACTCCGCCGCGAGCAGCCGGGTCAGCCGGTCGCCGACCGCCTCCGCGTCGCGCAGCGACGGCCCGTCGCCGCGGAACGCGTCCGCCGGCAGCTGGGAGAGCACCCGTACGGTCGCCGCCTCCACCTGCTCGCGCAGGTAGTCCAGATGGTCGTCGACGGTCAGCAGCGCCCGCGCCGTGTCCCGTACCGACCACACCACCAGGACCACCACCCGCAGCGCCGCGCCCTCCGCGTCGACCGCCGCGATCGGCTCGCTGCGCCAGTGCCGCAGCCGTACGTCGATCCGGCGGCGCAGCACGAACGGGCTGATCCAGACCAGACCGGTGCGCCGCACGCTGCCCCGGTAGCGGCCGAACAGCGTCAGCAGCCACGCGGATCCGGTACGGCCCCGGGTCAGGCCGCCGAAGGCGACCGCGGCCACCACCGCGCAGCCGGCGAGCACGCCCCACTCCCAGAGGGCCGGATGGGCCGCGCGCCGCGGCCCGCCCCGCCACAGCAGCGCCGCCGCCGCGCCGAGCGCGGTCAGGCCCACGAGCACGGCCGACCAGCCGGGCAGCGCCGGTCCGGGACGCTCGGTGAGCTCGGGCTCGTCGGGCGGCGGACGACGGGGGAGCCGGCCGGTGTGCGGCACCGGAGCCGTGGCCGGCGTCGCCGGCTTCCCGGTCGTGTCCGGCCCGGGCTTCGGTCCGGTCTTCGGTCCGGTCTTCGATCCGGTCTTCGGGCCGGTCTTCGGTCCGGGCTTCGGCGGGTGGGGGGCCGCGGGCGGGGCCGCGGTCGTGGTCGCGGCCGTGGTCGTCGTTCCGGTCGGGTGTACCGGCTCGGCCCGGAACAGGTCGTCCATCGGTATGCCGTCGGTGTGCCACCGCACCCGTACGGGCAGGGGCCGCTTCTGTCGCTCGGTCATGAGGCCCTTCCGGCCGTTCCCCGCCGGGCGGCGGCGAGGTGACGACGCGTCGGATGATCTTCGGGAACCATCGTCACAGTGGTCGATGTCCGGAATACCGCGACGAAAGTCCTGAATCGGACGGACTTTCGTCCTGTCCGGGAGCCCGCTGGGGGCCGTCCGGGCCGGTTCGGGGCCCGTTCGGGGCTGGTCCGGAGGCTGTCCGGGAGCCGTTGTCAGTGGGTGCCCCTACCGTTCGGATCATGACGACGAAGACCTATCTGGAGCTGTCGCAGGATGGCGGCGGCGCGCACAAGTTCTACGAAGTGACGGTCGACGGCACGGTGGTGTCGGTCCGTTACGGCCGCATCGGCGCCGCCGGGCAGACACAGACCTCGGCGTTCGCCACGCCCGAGAAGGCACGCGCGGCGGCGGCGAAGAAGATAGGCGAGAAGGTCCGCAAGGGGTACGCGCCGGCCGTCCAGGGACAGCGCGCCGCCCGCGCGGTCACCCGCCGCACGGTGAGCTCCGCGCCCTCCACCGCCCGTGCCGTGGCGCCCGTCCTGTGGCGCTTCCGCACCGGCTCCGCGGCCTTCGGCATCCACGTCGACGACGAGCGCTGCTGGGTCGGCAACCAGGCGGGCGAGGTCTTCACCCTCGGCCACGACGGCGCCGTCCACGCCCGCTTCAGCCTGCCCGACGGCGTCAAGTGCCTGGTCGCCGACGACTTCTGGATCTACGCGGGCTGCGACGACGGCCGGGTCTACGACCTGTCGGCCAAGCTGCCGTTCGCGGCGTACGAGATCGCCACCGACGTCGACATCTTCTGGCTCGACATCCACGAGGGCGTCCTGGACGTGGCCGACCGCTCCGGCCGGCTCACCGTCATCGACCACGAGGACGAGCACCAGTGGTCGCGCGGCGGCCGCGGCGAGCACGCCTGGATGGTCCGCGCGGACGCCGACGGCGTCTACTACGGCGACAGCCACGGCGTGGCGGCGCACGCGCCCGACGGCGGCGGCGAGCTCTGGCACACGGCCGTCGACGGCGCCGTGCTCTTCGGCTGGCAGGAGGCCGAAGCCGTGTACGCGGGCACGGCCCGCCGCAAGGTGGTCCGGCTCGCCAAGAGGACCGGCCGCACCGAGGCCGTGTACGGCTGCGACAGCCCCGTCTACTCGTGCGCCACCTCGCCCGGCGGCCGCTTCGTCTTCGCCGGGGACAACGCCTCCTCGGTCTACTGCTTCGCCGAGGACGGCACCCGGCTCTGGAAGCTGGGCACGGGAGGCGGCTCGGCGCTCTCCATGCAGTACCACGACGAGCGGCTCTACCTGGTCACCACCGACGGCTCGCTGGTCTGCGTGGACGCGAGCGAGGCCGCCATCGCCGCCGCCCAGCGGGGCACCGTGCCCGTCGCCCAGGACATCAAGCTCGCCGCCGCCCTGCCGACCTACGCCCCGGCCACCACCGTCGCCGCCGTCGACGCGGTCCGCGCCGCCCCCGTCGGCTCGATCGTCGTCGAGTGCGTCCAGGAAGCCGGCCGGACCCGCGTCAGGGTCGTCAGCGAGGGCTACGAGCAGGGCTGGAACGTGCAGTTCCCGCGCGCCATCCGCGAGCCCGGCACCCGCTACGTCGTCGACGCCCTGCACCCGGCCGCCGGCGGCTTCTACCGGGTCCGCGGCGACATCCGGCGGCTGCTGTGACCGGCGACGCGGACAGGGGTACGGGCAGCGCCACGGGCGCGGACGGAGCGGACTCGGGCGGCGGCTTCGCCGCGGCCACCGGCGACGGGCCGCCGCTGCCCGAGCGCGACGCCGAGCAGCGCTCCCGCGAGGTGCGCTCGGCGTTCGAAGGGCTGCTCCAGATCCGGCGCCTGACCAACCGCCAGGACGGCTCGGGCCCGGGCGGCGACCCGGCCGCCCGCCCGGCCGAATGGGAGCGCCGCCGGCCGGTACGGGCGGTGGCCCTGGCCCTGGAGGCGGCCGGGCAGCAGCCCTCGGCGCTCGCCCCCGACGGCACCCGCCTGGCCACCGGCTACCGGGTCGCACCCGGCGAGCGCCCCGGCACCGTCCGCGTCGAATGGCTCGGCCCGCCCGCCTCCGGCGCCGTCCACGAGGAGGAGGCCGCCCTCACCGCCTGCGCCACCGCCCTCGAACGCCTGGGCTGGGACGCCCTCCTCTACCGGGGGCCGCGCCGCCACCGCCATCTGGAGGTGGAGCCGTCGCCCTGACCTCGTCGAGCCGGGCGCGAGCGAGGCCAGTGTGCGCAGGGTGTCCGCGGTGGTCTCCCGCGTGAGGTGCATGCCGAGGCCGGTGGAGGCCACGACGGCCGGGCGGGCCGGTCGCACCCGGCAGTGCGCCGCGCGTGTCCGGTCAGGCGATCGACGCGGAGACCACGGCCGAGACCGCGAGGTTGACGGACGCCGTCACCCACACCGCCGGGTGCGGCTCGGGGTCGACCAGGGTCGCGCCCAGCTTGCCCGGGGTGACCAGATCGAGCACCAGGAACGCGACCGCCATCATCACCAGCCCGAGCAGACCGAACGCGGCCGTGGACACCAGGCCCTTGGCGAAGTCGTCGTACGTCGTCCAGATCGCCGTGAAGACGATGCCGCCTATGCCGAGCAGGGCCGAGCTGAGCAGGATCGCGGCGTTGCGGTTGCGGTCCTCCCAGATCTGCCGGCCCAGCTTGCCGGGCGTGAGGAGGTCGATCAGGACGATGCCGAGGATCAACAGGACGACGCCGAGGGCGCCGTAGGCCGTGGTCCGGCCGAGGCCGTTGACGATGTCGCTCATGGAATGCCGGCTCCGCGGGGCGGGGACCGCGCGCTCGCCGCGCCCGGTCTCGTGGTCAAGGACCGGCAAAATGTAGCGCAGCCCCGCCCGGCCGGAGCCGGGCGGGGCGCGGGCGGGTCGGCGGGCCAGGCCCGGCCGCCCGGGAGAGGAACACCGGACCCGGACCCGGACCTGAGCCCGGACCCGGACCCGGGCCTGGGCCTGGCCCGGACCCGGACCCGGACCCGGACCCGGACCCGGACCTGAGCCCGGACCCGGACCCGGACCCGGGCCTGGGCCTGGTCCGGACTCGGGCCCGGCCGCAGCCGCTCACATGCCCGGCGGGATCTCCTTCGCGCGCGAGCGCACCTGGAAGGCGGTCACGACCTCGGCCAGGCCCACGACGAGCAGCCAGATGCCGGCCAGGACGGTCAGCACCCGCACCGACTCCAGCGGCGAGACGATCAGCACCACGCCTGCCAGCGCGCTGATCACGCCCAGGAAGATCTGTCCGCCACGGGCCGGCATGGCCGGGTCCGAGGCGGCCGCCACCGTCATCGCGATGCCCCGGAACAGCCAGCCGATGCCGATCCACAGCGCGAGCAGCAGGATCGACTGCGTCGCGTCCCGGAAGCAGAACAGACCGAGCAGGATGAACAGCGCGCCGCTGATGAAGGCCATCACCCGCAGCGAGGTCCGGGCGTGCGTGCCGAACGCCGCCACCAGCTGGAGGATGCCGCTGACCAGCAGGTAGATGCCGAAGAGCACACCGATGACGGTCAGCGTGGCATGCGGCCAGGCCAGCACGAGCACACCCAGGATCAGCGAGACGACACCGGCGATCAGCAGCGCCTGCCAGGCCATGCCGGCCAGCATCCCCAGTGGCCCGGGCGGCAGTCCGTCCCGCGCGGGTCGGTCGTGAGTCTCGGTCATGGTCTTGCTCCACTCCTCTTCGCGCGGCCTCAGAGCGGGGTCGCGTAGCTGTTCAGGAACAGCGCCTCGGCCAGCGCCATGTGCTCGATCTCGGCCGGGTCCACGCTCTCGTTGGGCGCGTGGATGAGGCAGCTGGGCTCCTCGACGCCGATCAGCGCGATCTCCGCGTCGGGGAACTGGCGGGCGAGCACGTTGCACAGCGGGATCGAACCGCCCTGCCCCGAGCGGACCATCTCCTTGCCGTACGCCCGCCGCAGCGCCGAACCGAGCGCCCGGTACGCCGGCCCGTCGGTGCGTGCCCGGAACGGCTGGCCGACGCCTTCCGGCTCCACCTCGACCCGCGCGCCCCACGGCGCCGCCGCGATCAGATGGGCGGTGAGCGCCTTCCGCGCCTCCTCGGCGTCCGTCCCGGGCGGTACGCGGAGGCTGACCCGGGCCCGTACCCTCGCCTGCACCGCAGCCGAGGAGCCCACCACCGGCGGGCAGTCGATGCCGAGCACCGTCACGGCGGGCCGCGCCCACAGCTCGTCGGCGACCGTGCCCGTGCCGAGCAGCGACACCCCGTCGAGCGCGCCGACGTCGGCGCGGAACTGCTCCACGGGATAGTCGACGCCGTCCCAGGTGCCGTCCGCGGCGAGGCCCTTGACCGCGGTGTTACCGGCGTCGTCGCGCAGCCCGTCGAGGATCCGTACGAGCGCGGCGAGCGCGTCCGGGGCCGGTCCGCCGAACATCCCGGAATGCATCTCGCCCTTGAGCGTGGACACGGTCACGACCACGTTGGTGAGTCCGCGCAGCGAGGTCGTCGCGGTCGGCAGACCGAGCGCGAAGTTGCCGGTGTCGCAGATCAACAGGGCGTCGGCGGCGAAGAGTTCGGGCTGGAGCGGCACCAGCTGTTCGAGTCCGCCGGTGCCCTGTTCCTCCGAACCCTCGGCGACGAATTTCAGGTTGACCGGGAAGCCCTGGCCGTCCGGGCCGCCCAGGGCGCGCAGCGCGGTGAGGTGCATGGCGATGTTGCCCTTGCAGTCGGCGGTCCCGCGCCCGTACCAGCGCCCGTCGCGCTCGGTCAGTTCGAACGGCGGGGTGCGCCAGGCGGCGTCGTCGAGCGGCGGCTGCACGTCGTAGTGGCAGTAGAGGAGCACGGTCGGCGCGCCCTCGGGTCCCGGCGCGTGGCCGACGACCGCGTCCGTGCCGTCGGGCGTGGTCACCCGGCGCATGTCCCGCAGGCCGGCCTCGGTGAAGGCCCGGACCAGGAAGTCCGCCGCGGCGGCGCACTCCTCGGGCGGGAACTGGCGGGGGTCGGCCACCGAACGCATCGCGACCAGGGCGGTCAGGTCCTCCTTGGCCCGCGGCATCAGGGCCCGCACCTTCGCCCGCAGGGCCGCGGTCTCGGCGGAATCGGCCGTCTCGGCGGAATCGGCGGTCATGCATCCCCACTTTCGTCGGGCCGTCACCGGCGCTTTCACTAAAGCAACACCCGGCGTACGCCGCAAAAGATGACCTGTATGGACGAACAACGCGAAGGGTCCGGCCGCCGCGCGGCGCAGAGTGGAGAACGCCCGTGCCGGACGCGCGCACCCGCCGCGCCCGCGCCACCCGCACCGCACTCACCGGGAGACCCCATGACCGCTCTCAACCGCCGCGACCTCGGCCTGCTCGCCCTGCGCGTCGGCACCGGCGCCGTCCTCGCCGCGCACGGCGCCCAGAAGCTCCTCGGCTGGTTCGGCGGCGGCGGCCTCGAGGGCACCACGAAGGCCATGGAGGCCATGGGCTTCTCGCCCGGCCGGGAGAGCGCCATCGCCGCCGGGCTCGGCGAGGCCGGCGGCGGTGCCCTGCTCGCCCTCGGCCTCGCCACCCCGGCGGCCGGCGCCGCCGCCGCGGGCGCCATGGCCGGCGCGGTCGCCGTGCACGCCCCGGCGGGCTTCTTCGCCATGAAGGGCGGCTACGAGTACCCCGCCTTCCTCGGCTTCACCGCCGCCGCCATCGGCGTCGCCGGAGCCGGCCGCTACTCCCTCGACCACGCCACCGGTCACGTCCTCGACCGGCCCTGGGTGGTCGCCACCGCCTTCCTCGGCACCGCGCTCGCTGCCGCGGCCGTCGTCGGCCGGCGCGCCGACGCCATGGCCGCCCCCGAGCCCGGGCCGTCCGCCGACGCCGCCCGGTCCGGGCCCGACGAGCCGGAGCCCGAGCACACCACCGCCCGCGAGACGGAGGACTGACGCCGTGCGGGCCATGGCCATGCCGCGCTACGGCGGCCCCGAGACCCTCACCCTCATGGAGCTGCCCGATCCCAAGGTCGCCCCCGGTGAGGTCCTCGTCCGGGTCGAGGCCGCCGGGATCAACCCCGTCGACTGGAAGATGTCGGCCGGCGGGCTCGACCCGATCATGGTCGCCCACTTCCCGCTCATCCCCGGCTGGGACGTCGCCGGCGTCGTCGCAGGCAACGGACTGGACTCGCCCGAATTCGCCCCCGGCGACGAGGTGTTCGGCTACATCCGCAAGGACAGCGCCGAGTGCGGCGCGTACGCGGAGCAGGTCGCCGTCCCGGTGCGGATGCTCGCCCGCAAGCCGCGCGCCCTCAGCTGGGCGCAGACCGCGGGCCTGCCGCTCGCCGGACTCACCGCCCTGCAGGCCGCCGACCGGGTCGGCGCCACCACCGGCGACACCGTGCTCGTGCACGCCGCCGCCGGAGGAGTGGGCTCCCTCGCCACCCAGATCCTCACCGCCCGCGGCGCCCGCGTCATCGGCACCGCCGGCCCCGCCAACCACGACTTCCTGCGCGGTCTCGGCGCCGAACCCGTCGCCTACGGGCCCGGCCTCGCCGACCGCGTCCGCGCCCTCGCCCCCGACGGCGTCGACGCCGCCCTCGACTTCGTCGGGGGCGAGGCCATCGACGTCTCCGTGGAACTGCTGCGCTCCCCGGCCCGTCTCGCCTCGGTCGCGGACCACCGGGCCGCCGTCGTCGGCGGCCACTACGTGTGGGTGCGCCCCGACGCGCCCGGCCTGGTGACCCTGGCCGCCCTCGCAGACGAGGGCAGGCTCACCGTCTTCGTCGACAAGGTGCTGCCGCTGCACCAGGCGGCCGAGGCGTGGCGCCTGAACGCGGGCGGCCACACACGCGGGAAGCTGGTGCTCGCGGTGGGGCTGGGCGGAGAGTCGTGAGCGGAGCCGGGGCGGTCGGATCCTGGATGTTGGATCCCGGATCCAACATCCAGATCCAGGAGATCGGATTCGATATCCAGCCTCCTGGATCCTGAATACTGGACACGGGAAGATCCGGAGCCGATCCGGCGCTGGGACCAGTGCGGGCACGCCACGAGGAAAGGGACCGGAACCGGTCATGAAGATCGATCTGACGGACACCAGCTCCAGCAAGATCAACAAGGCGATCCTGGAGGCCCGGCGCGCCGTCGGCACCCCCGCCGTCGGCATGGTCCTCACCCTCGTCATCGTCACCGACGAGGAGAACGCCTACGACTCCGTGAAGGCCGCCAACGAGGCGTCCCGCGAGCACCCCTCGCGCACCCTCGTCGTCATCAAGCGGCAGACCCGCTCCCCGCGCGAGCGCAACGTCACCCGGCTCGACGCCGAGGTCCGCGTCGGCACGGACGCGGGCGCCGGCGAGACCGTGCTGCTCCGGCTGCACGGCGAGGTCAACGACCGCGCCGACTCCGTCGTCCTGCCGCTGCTGCTGCCCGACGCGCCCACCGTCGTGTGGTGGCCGGTCGACGCCCCCAAGGTGCCGTCGCGGGACCCGCTCGGGGCGCTCGCCCAGCGCCGCATCACCGACGCCTACGCCGTCGCGGACCCGATCGGCGCCCTCGCCGCGCGCGCCGCCTCCTACGCGCCCGGCGACACCGACCTCGCCTGGACCCGGCTCACTCCCTGGCGCTCGCTGCTCGCCGCCGCGCTCGACCAGGCCCGTGCGACGGTGACGTCGGCCGCCGTCGAGAGCGAGGCGGAGAACCCCAGCGCCGAGCTGCTCGCCCGCTGGTTCGGCGACCGGCTGAACGTGCCGGTGGAGCGGGTCGTCACGGACGGCCCCGTCGTCACCGCCGTCCGCATGGGCATCCCGGACGGCGAGATCGTCATCGACCGCCCGGAGGGCCCGGTCGCCCACCTCGCGATCCCGGGCCAGCCGAACCGCGTGATGGCCCTCAAGGTCCGCACCACGGCCGAACTCATCGCCGAGGAACTGCGGCGCCTGGACCCGGACGAGGCGTACGCTGCGGCGCTGAAGTTCGGCCAGTAGAGCGGCCGGTAGGTTCGCCGGTCGCCGGTCGCCGGTCGCCGGTCGCCGGTCGCCGGTCGCCAGTCGCCGGTCGCCAGTCGCCGGTCGCCAGTCGCCAGTCGCCGGTCTGCGGTACGGCCGCGGCCGCGGGGCTCGCGCGCCCACGGCCGTACCGTACGGGCCACGGCTCCTCAGCCCGTCCGGGGCGTCCGGGGCGTTTGGGGCGTCCGGCGGAAGACCATCACGAAGTCGGCCATCTCCCGCACGCGGGGGAGCTCCGGGTCCGGCAGGGCGCGCAGCCGGGCGCACGCCTCCGCGACGAGCGGCAGGTCCTCCTCGCGCACCTGCCACGCGCCGGTGAAGAGCCTTCCGCCCTCGATCGACCGGGCAATCGCCTCCGGAGAGACCCGGAAGACGGCGGGCCGTTCGCTCGCCGTGCCCTCGTACCGCAGCCCGCGCGCGCCCGCCACCAGGGAGAGGTGCTCGGGGTCGTCCCGGCGGGTGCGGTCGGGGTCGAGCCGGTCCTCCAGGTCGCTCACGATCCGGCCGATGTCGTCGCCGGGCCGCATGCCGCGCGCCGGGACGACCAGATAGCGGCCACCGGGCCGCAGCACCCGCGCCACCTCCGTGAACACCGCGCGCGGATCCGGTCCGGCGTGCAGCAGCCAGGTGGACACGGCCTGCGCGACCGAGCCCGTGCGGACCGGGAGGCGGGTCGCGTCGCCGACCGCCACCCGGGCGCCGAGCCGCTCGCGCGCGTGGGCGAGCATCCCGGGGGACAGGTCGACGCCGCACACCCGGTGACCGCGGGCGGTCAGTTCGGCCGCCACGATGCCGGTGCCGACGCCGATGTCGAGCACCGGCTCGGCCGGGTCGAGCAGCGGCGCCAGCTGCTCCGCGAAGACCGCCGCCCGCGCGGTGCCGCCGCGCGAGGCGTCGTAGGTGGGCGCGATGGCGTCGAACGCGGCGGGCCCCGCCGTACTCACGCGCGCCCGCTCACGGGCGCCGGCGTGAAGCTGACCGGCAGCGTCGCCATCCCGCGCAGGATGCCCTCGCGGCGGGTCAGGTCCTCGTCCGGGTCGGCGAGCCGCAGGTCCGGGAAGCGGCGCAGCAGCGTGCCGAGCGCGATCCGGGCCTCGGCGCGGGCCAGCGGGGCGCCGAGGCAGAAGTGCATGCCGTGGCCGAAGGCGAGCTGCTGCGGCATCTCGCGGCGGGCCACGTCGAGCAGGTCGGGGCGGTCGAAGCGCTGCGGGTCGCGGTTGGCGGCCGCGAGCCCGATGATGATCATCTCGCCGGCGGGGATGGTGACGCCGCCGATCTCGTACGGGTCCACCGTGAAGCGGGCGACGCCACGGCTGACCGGTCCCTCGTAGCGCAGGAGTTCCTCGATCGCGTTCGGCAGCAGCGACGGGTCGTCGCGCAGGGTCGCGAACTGCTCGGGGTGGCGCAGCAGGGCGTGGACGCCGTTGGCGATCAGGCTCGCCGTGGTCTCGTGCCCGGCGAGCGTCAACAGGATGGCCATCGCGGTCAGTTCGCGGTCGCTGATCGTCTCCTCGGCCTGCGCCGCGCACAGCGCGCTCAGCAGGTCGTCGCGCGGCTCCTTCTTGCGCAGGGCGATCAACGGTTCGTAGAACTCGGTGAGTTCGGCGCGGGCCCGGGCCCCCTTGGCCAGGCGTTCGGGGGTGTTGGGCGGCATGATCAGGCCGACCGCCAGTCTGGCGAAATCGGGCTGCCCCTCGGCCGGGATGCCGATGAGCTCGCTGAGCACGGCCATCGGCAGCGGCAGGGCGAACTCGGCGACCAGGTCGGCCGATCCGCGTGCGGCGAAGGCGTCGAGGAAGGCGTCCGTGTGTGCCTGGATCCGCGGTGCGAGCGCCTCGATCCGGCGGGCCGTGAATGCCTTCGAGACGAGGTTGCGCAGCCGTGTGTGGTCCGAGCCGTCGGCCACCAGCATGCTCGCCATCAGGACGTTGGTGCGCTCCTGGTGGGCCATCTCCTCGGCGAGCCCGTTGACCCCGGCCGGGCTGCTGCTGAGCCGTGGATCGGTGAGTGCGGCCACCGCCTCGTCATAGCCGGTGACCATCCAGACTTCAAGGGTGGGATTCAGCCGAACCCGCTGCACCACCCCGTGCTCCCGGATCCGTTCGAACAGCGGGTACGGATCGGGCTGTTGGGCGACGTTGAGCGGCACGTCGTGGACGATGGTCTGGCCTTGCTCCGACATCCGTTACTCCCCGTGAGGTTCGGTGTGAGGATCGGAAAGATCTGAGGCAGGTAGTCATACCAGCCACGGAAGTTGCGTGGTAGCGTCACCGGCCATCAGCACGGAGATATGCCCGTGGAGTGGCGCCGCCTACCGGCGAAACGTTTGCTCCGCACTGCTCGACCGCAAGCATTTACGGCCTTCACCAGGGTCTTTCTGCGCAGGGGGAGAGGTTTCGTGGCACAGCTCGAACAGGCGGCGACCGCCGATCCGATCCTCCGGCTCGCCCTTCCCGAGCTCCTCCCGAACCCCTACCCGGCATATGCCGAATTGCGTGAAACCGACCCTGTCCTCTGGCACGAGCCGCTCGGATCCTGGGTTCTCACCCGGCACGCCGACTGCCTCGCCGTCCTCACCGACTCCGCCCGCTTCGCCTCCGACTGGCGCCGGGCCGGCGAGGAGATCCCGGCCCCGCTGCTGAGCGTCCAGACCCTCGACCCGCCCGAGCACACCGCCATCCGGCACCTGCTGCTCGACGGCTTCCGCGCCCAGGACCGCGACGCCCTGCACGGGCGCCTCGACCGGCACGTCAAGGAACTCCTCGCCGAGCTGGCCGAACGGGACTCCTTCGACCTCGTCGGAGAGCTCGCCGAACCGCTCGCGCTGCGCTTCGTCACCGACTTCCTCGGCGTGCCCGCCCCCGACCTCGACTGGTTCGTGCCCATGTCCCGGACCGTCGTCGACGGCATGGACGCGGGCCTGTGGCCCGAGAAGCACGAACCGGCCGTCGCCGCCCGCGCCGAACTCGCCGCGTACGCCGGCGGATGGCTCGCCGACCCGCCCGGGCACGGCCTCATCGGGTACGTCGCCGCGCACGCAAGCACCAGCGGCGTCGACCCGGCCGTGCTGCGCAACAGCCTGCGCGCGGTCCTCCACGCCGGCTACGAATCGGCCTCCCGCCTCCTCGGCAACGCCGCCGCCGCCCTGCTCACCACCCCGGGCGCCCCAGCGGCCTTCCGCGCCGCGGGACCGGCCACCGCCGTCGACGAACTCGTCCGCTTCGACGCCCCCGTGCAGGCCGACGCCCGCGTCTGCGTCACCGACACCGCACTCGGAGGCGTCACGATCAAGGCGGGCGACCCCGTGACCCTCCTCCTCGGCGCGGCCAACCACGACCCGCGCCGCTTCGCCCACCCCACCGACCTGCGACTCGACCGCGCCCCGAACCCGCACCTCGGGTTCGGCCGCGGGGCCCACGCCTGCCTGGGCGCGTCCATGGCGATCCGGCTCGCCGGATCGGTCCTCGGAACCCTCGCCACGGACCACCCCGGCGCACGGGCGGTCGCGGAACCCGACCACCGGCGCAACCTCACCCTGCGCGGCCTCGACCGCTTCGAGGTGACGCTGCGCCCCGCGACGGGGGAGGAGGTCAGGACATGAAGTACTGGCACTGAGTCCGCACGAGTCCCACCAGACACGGCCTAGCCCTGTGCAGCCCACGCTCACCGGGAGAGGAGGTACGGACATGAAGTACTGGCACTGAACCTGAGCTCCGCGGTGCCCGCCCCGGCGGGGGCGGGCACCGCACCCGTTCCGCCCCGGTGAGAAGGTGTGCGCATGGCTGAGGAGGGGCAGGAGACGGCGGTCGGTGAGCTCGTACGGGCGGAGCTCGCGCGGCACGACTGGGCGGAGCTCGACTGCGGCTGCGGCGAGAGTGCCGAGCATCTGCCGCTGCTGTTCGAGGCGATCCTGGAGGCCCGGACGGCCCGGGACATGATCGGGTACACCCTCGACGGCCATGCCGAGTGGAACGGCGACATCTTCGCGTGCACCCCGCCTGCCGTCGCCGTCATCATGGCCGCGCTCGCCGGCGAACTGTCGGTGCTCGCCAGGGACGAACTCCTCGACACGCTCTGGAGAGTGTCCGCGGGAGAGTTCTTCCGGGACCACGGGCTCGTGGACCGGTCCCGGTCCGCCGCCCTCGAGGGATTCTGGCCGCTGGTGCGGATCGGGCTCACCGGGAACGCCGAACTCGCCGCGCAAGTCGCCGGCATCATCGAGATGCTGGAGCTCGGCGGAGAGCGCGGCGAGCACTACCGCGGGCTGCTGTGCGAGCGGGCCGCGGCCAAGACCAAACGCCGCCGCCCTCGTCTCTGACGCCGCCCCGCCACCCTCCGCCATACAGTCGCCGCGCCGTCGCCCCCCGCCGGCCGGACACTCGCCGCGCCGCCGCCCCGCCGGACGGTCGCCCCGCCGCCCCCGCCGCCCCCGCCGCCCCCGCCGGACGGTCGACGCGCCGTCGCGGCCGAAAGCCGACGGGATCCGTTTCCGCAGCTCGTAGGCTTGTCACGTGCGTCACCACGGCGCCTGCGCAGTCGCGCGACAGTCGTTCACAGGGGGGAAGTCCAGCATGTCCAGGATTCTTGTCGCCGCCACACCCGTGTCGGGCCATCACGCGCCGCTGCTGCGGATAGCGAGCCATCTGTCGCGGTCCGGGCACGAGGTCGTGTTCCTGGGCGGCGCGCGGTTCGCGGAGGAAGTGCGGGCGGCGGGGCCGGAGTTCCGGGCGCTGCCCGCTGAAGCGGACTACGACGACCGGGACTTCTCGGCCAGGTTCCCTGAGCGGGACACGATTCCGGCCGGGCCGGCGCAGATCATGTGGGACGTCATGCATGTGTTCGGCGACCCGACGGCCGCGCAGTGCCGGGCGCTGCGGGAAGTCCTCGCCGGCTTCCCGGCGACCGCCGTGATCCACGACAACCTGTTCTTCGGCGGCCTCGCGCTGGCGCTCGGCGAGGAGAAGGGCCGGCGGCCCGCCGTCTTCAGCGTCGGCATCACACCGCTGAGCGTCGAGAGCCGGGACACCGCGCCGCACGGCCTCGGCCTCCTGCCGGCCGGCGACGAGGCCGAGCGGGAGCAGCACGCGGCGATCGCCGCCCGCATGGCCGAGATGCGCGAGCCGCTCGTCGCCCATCTGCGCGGCTGCTTCGCCAGCGCCGGGGCCACGCTGCCGGAGGGGCCGCTCGGCCGGAACCTGATCGGCGCCGCCGACGTCTTCGTGCAGCTGACCGTGGCGGGCTTCGAGTACCCGCGCTCCGACATGCCGGAGAACGTCCGCTTCGTCGGCGCGATCCCGATCCCGGCCGCCGCCGGGCAGGAGCAGCCCGCCTGGTGGCCGGAGCTGCTGCGGGCCCGCGAGGAGGGCAGGCGGATCGTCGTCACCACCCAGGGCACCCTCGCCAACACCGACCTGACCCGCCTGGCCGTCCCCACGGTGCGGGTCCTCGCCGACCGCCCCGACGTCCTCGTCGTGGCCGCGACCGGACGCCCGGACGCCGCCGAGCAGTTCGCCGCCGCGCTGCCCGCCGTACCCGGCAACGCGATCGTGGCCGGATTCGTCCCCTTCTCGGAGCTCCTCCCGCTCGCCGACGTACTGGTCAGCAACGGCGGTTACGGCGGCACCCAGGCCGCCCTCGGCCACGGCGTGCCGCTCGTCCTCGGCGGCGACACCGAGGACAAGCCCGAGGTCGCCGCCCGCGTCGAGTGGACCGGCACCGGCGTCAACCTGCGCACCGCCGCCCCCTCCGACGAGGCCCTGCGCGCGGCCGTGGACACCGTGCTCGACACGCCCTCGTACCGGGAGCGCGCCACCGCGCTCGCCAAGGAGTACGCGGACCACGACGCCCTCGCCACGATCGACGCCCTCGTCCGCGACAGCGACCGCTGACCCGGCGACGGAGCCGGCGGCCCCCGGCGTGACGCCGAGCGCGACCGCCGGCGTGACGCCGAGCCCGTCCACCGGCGTGACGCCGAGCACGATCACGGCGCGACAAGTCGCGCGACCACCGGCGTGACGCCGAGCGCGACCGCCGGCGCGAGCCGCTGATCGCGCGCATCCCGCCATGCTGCCGGGCGGAGTTGGCCGAGACTCGACGGTCCTCCGCCCGCGGCTTGCTCCCGCACCACCCCACCCGTAAGGATCACCGGGACCAGCATCCGGACCACCCGGAAGCGCCGCGCCGAACGGGGGAGCCATGAAGCCTCGCCTGGTCTTCGTCCACGGCATCGGCGGTCCCCGCGACCCCGCCGCCGAACGGGACGAGTGGCTGCGCGCCGTCGCCGCGGGCGCCGGGCCCGCCGGACACTCCGCGCACGTCTCGGCGCTCACCGGCGGCTGGGCGGCGGACGCCCGTTTCGCCTACTACGGCGACCTGTTCCGTACGGCCGGAGCCCAGGGCGGCGCGGCCACCGGCCCGCAGGCCGACGAGGACGACGACCTGCTCGCCGCCCTCCTCCTGGAGGCCGTCGACGAACGCCTCGCCGACCACGCCGCCGACCTCCCGGCCGCCGAGACGGCCGCCCTGCGCCACGCCCGTTCCCGCCTCGCCCCGCCCGGCGGAGCCCAGGGCGCGGGCGCGCCGGCCCGGCGCGTCGTCAACGCCGTCACCAGCCTGCTCGCCGTCCCCGGACTGCGCGCCGTGGGCGGCTGGCTCAGCGCCCGGACCACCGCCGGCATGCTCGGCCAGGTCGCCCGCTACCTCAACCGCGCCGAGTCCGACGGCACCACCACCCTCGACCGGCGGATCCGCACCCGGGTCGCCGACTGCCTCGACCCCGACGGCCCCAACATCGTCGTCGCCCACTCCCTCGGCACCGTCGTCGCCCTCGAGACCCTGCACGAACACCCGGCCGACATCGCCCTGTTCGTCACCCTCGGCTCGCCGCTCGGCATCCGCGGCGCCGTCCACCCCCGGGTCCGCCCGCACCCCCTCGCCACCCCCGCCACCGTCGGCCGCTGGCTCAACTTCTGGGACCGCGACGACCTCGTCGCCGCCCGCCCCGTCCTGGAGGACTTCACCCGCCCCAACGCCGGCGCCGTCCTCCCGCACAGCCGGCGCGTCGACTCCGACGGCGCCTGGGTGCACCCGGCCACCAAGTACCTGGCCCAGCCGGCCGTCGCCGGACCCCTCGTCGAGGCCCTCACCACCCTCGCGGAGCGATGAGCGAACGGCGCCACGTGCTCGTGATCGGGGCCCAGTGCCCCGGACTCGGCCTGCTCGACGCGCTCGAACCGGCCGCCCACGCCCTGCACGACACCCTCACCACCCCCTGGGCCGGCGCCTGCGACAAGGACCCGGCGCACGGCCGCACCCTGCTGTGCGGCGCCGGCCTCACCCGTACGGAGATCGAGGACGCGGTACGGCAGGCGGGCCGGGCCGCCGCCGAGGCGGGCGCCGTGCTCGTGCTCGCCCTCCTCGGACACGGCATGGCCGCGGGAACCCAGCTGTACTACATGGCCGGCGACTCGGGCGCCGAGGACCCGCTGAGCGCGGTCAACGTCGGCACGCTGCTCGGCGCCCTCCTCGACACCACCGGCCTCGACGGCCTCGTCGCCGTCGTCGACACCTGCCACGCCGGCCACGCCGTCCCCGACCTGCCCTCGCTCGCCGGCGGCATCCGGCGCGGCGACACCCGGCTCACCCTGCTCATGGGCGCCGCCGCCGACGAGGAGGCCTACGACCTCCGCTTCAGCAACACCCTGGTCAGGGTCCTCCACGCCGGCGTCGACGAGGCCGGCGAGACCCTCACCGGCGCCTGGGTCGCCCGGGCCGTACGCGAGGACGGCGGCGCCGTCGGCCAGGCGATCCAGCACGTCGACTACGACGGCGCCCAGTTCGCCGCCGGCCCGCTCTGGCTCGCCCGCAACGCCCGGCACACCGCCGCCCGCACCGGCTCCCCGCTCGGCCCCGTCGGCCGGGCCGCCCTGCGCCAGGCGCTCGCCCCGCTGGGCGGCGAACAGCCCACCGCCGACGTCCCCGCCCACCCCCGCGACCTGGCCGCCCTGCGCGACCGCCTCGCCGGCCTGCCCGCGCCCGAACGCCAGTGGGCCCACGGGGTCCTCGACGCCCTGCGGGACGCCGCCCGCACCCTCGACCTGCTCACCGCATGGCCCGGCAGCGACCTCACCAGCGTCCTGCTGCGCCGCACGCTCGCCGCGACCGTCGCCGACCCGCTCACCCCGCCGCCCGACTCCACCGGCACGGACCTCCTGCGCGACACCGTCGAACACCTCCTGCTGCGCGCCCCGCTCGCCGGCTCCAGCCGCACCGCGCCCACCGCCGGCTTCCTCGCCCACCTCGCCCGCGCCACCGGCGTCGACCCGCAGCACTCCGCCCTGCGCGCCTGGGCCAAGGACACCGGTGCCGTCATCGACCTCAACGACGCCTTCGCGCGGCTCGCCGAACGCACCGAGGAGATGCGCCTGCGGCTCGTCGTCAGCCTGCACGCGGCCGTCGGCGACGAATGGCCCGAATCGCTCGCCGCCTGGCTCCTGGACGGCGGCACCGTCCGCCACCACGAGGAGTTCCCCTGCGCCGCGCAGGACCGCGCCGGCACCGAGCGGGCGCTCGTCGGCGTGCTCCGCTGGGCCGCGCCCCTCGCGCGCGCCCTCGGCACGCCCCTGCGCCGGGTGGAGATCGCCGCGCCCGCCCCGCTGCTCGCCTCCTGGCGGCCCGAGGAGACCGACTTCGGCATGCGCATCGGCACCCGCTACGACGTGGTGCTGCGCTGGAGCGACCGGATCCAGCCGCCCGACCACCTGTGGTGGATCAACGACCAGGCCCGCGACACCCTGAAGGCCATCGAGGACAGCGCCGACGGCGACCGCGTCGACTGGTTCGGCGAGGCCGACACCCGCCGCGTGGCCGAACTGCGCGAGCGGCTCATGAACGAGCCCCGCACCCGCGCCGTCGCCCTCGCCCACCGGCCCGCCCGGCTCGCCGAGCTGATGGAGACGCTGCTCGCCTCCTCGCCGATCGTGCTGTGGCCGGACGACGCGCCGCCGGCCGACGCGGAGCCCGACGCGCCGCCGACCGACGCGCCGTCCGGGGCGGCGCCCCAGGGGCACGTACCCGAATCCGTACGGCGCTCCGTCGACACCCACTGGCACCTGCTGCCCGCCGAGTTCTGCCGCGCCTACCGGCAGAAGGGACGCGCCGGAAACGGGCTGCACCATCTCGCCCGGCTCCGTACCGTCTGGGACGGACCCGAATGGCTGGACTTCTGCACCTGGTTCGACAGCGAGCACCTGGCCGGCCGGCAACCGGCCCACGACGAGGGGGAGTCACCCGCATGACCTGGCAGCCCTACTACGCCGGCCACGGCACCCCGCCCGCCCGGCCCGAGGACCGCGTGGCGCTGCCGCCGGCGCCGCCGTGGCGCGAGTTCCCGCGCCGCTCCCTGCACGAGCAGTTCGTGCCGCCGCCGGGCCTCGTCGAGGCCGTCAACGCCGCGCTCGCGCTGCGCCGTCCGCTGCTCGTCACCGGACCGGCCGGCTCCGGCAAGTCGACGGTCATCGAACAGGTCGCCGCCGAACTCGCCCTCGGCACCGTCCTGCGCTGGCACATCACCTCCCGCAGCAGCCTCGCCGACGCCCTCTACCGCTACGACGCCCTCGGCCGCATCCACGCCCAGCGGCTCCAGGAGACCGGCGGCGACGACATCGCGCCCTTCCTGCGCATGGGCCCGCTCGGCACCGCCCTGCTGCCCGCCGACCGGCCCCGCGCCCTGCTCATCGACGAGATCGACAAGAGCGACCTCGACCTGCCCAGCGACCTCCTCGACGTCCTGGAGCGCGGCGAGTTCGAGATCCCCGAACTCGCCCGCTACGGCACGGACGTCGTCGCCGTACGCGAATGGCAGGGCGACCGGCACCACGAGATCCGGCGCGGCCGGGTGCAGTGCACCGAGTTCCCGTTCATCGTCATGACCAGCAACGGCGAACGCGACTTCCCCGCCGCCTTCCTGCGCCGCTGCGTCCGCTTCACCATGCCGCTGCCCACGCCCGAGACCCTGCTGCGGATCGTCGAGGCCCACATGGGCGCCGGCGCCGCCACCACCCCGGCCGCCGACCGGCTCGTCACCGCCTTCCTGGAGCGCCTCGGCGCCGGCGAGAGCCTCGCCGTCGACCAACTCCTCAACGCCGTCCACCTCCTGGCCGGCACCGACGCCCCCGACGAGGCCCGCCGGCAGGCGGTCGAGGACCTGATCCTGCGCGAGCTCTCGCATGCCTGACCCCCTGCCCCGGCTGCTCTCCGCCCTGCGCGCCGCCGCCCCCGAACTGGACGGCACCGCACTGGCGGAGGCGCTGTGGCTCGCCGCTCTGCGAGCGGACCAGGCGGGCGAAGCGGTACGGGACACCGCCGGGCCCCGGTCCGGCGCGGACGCGCCCCGGCCGGCCGGCCAGGACCGGCCGCGCGAGCCGGACACCGGCGCCGACCGGGACCCCCGCACCCCGAAGGCACCGACCCGCGAAGCGGAACCCCATGCCCCCGCGCGCCCCGGCGCCGGCACCCGCCCCCTCCACGAACGGCTCCCCGGCAGCGCCGCCCCGCTCCGCGGCCACGCCGTCGCCGCCCCGCACGCAGCCGGCCTGCCCCGCGCCCTCGAACTCACCCGCGCCCTGCGCCCCTGGAAGCGGCGCTGGCCCGAGGGCCGGCGCGGCGAACTCGACATCGACGCCACCGTCGACGGCTACGCCCGCAGCGGCGAGCTGATCCCGGTGGTCACGGCGGCGCCCGAGCGCTGGTTCGACCTCGTCCTCGTCGTCGACCGCTCGCCCGGCATGCGCGTCTGGGCCGAAACCGTCGCCGAGTTCTCGGCCGTCCTGGACCGGCTCGGCGCCTTCCGCACCCTCCAGGTCGCCGACCTCACCTTCGACGCGCACGGCACGCCCCGAGCCCCCGGCGCGCTGCGCTCGGCCGACGGGCGCCGCCTGGTCGTCGTGGTCTCCGACTGCATGGCCGACGCCTGGCGCCGCCCCGACGTGTGGCACCTGCTGCGCGCCTGGGCCGGCGCCCACCCCACCGCCGTACTCAACCCGCTGCCCACCCGCCTCTGGCGGCGCGGCGGCCTCGACCTCCCCACCGCCCGCTTCACCCCCGCGGCTCCCGGCAGCCCCCGCGGCCGCGTGCCCGTGGCGCCGCCCGCGCTGCTCGCATCCGAGGACGAGACGGCGGCCGGCACCTGGCTGCCCGTCCCCGTGCTCTCCCTCACCCCGCACTCCCTCGGCCGCTGGTCCCGCACGCTGATGCGCGGCGACCCGGAGGGCTGCACCGCGGTCCTCGTCCCGCCCACCGGCCGTACCACCGCCGGCCCCGCCCGCCCGCGGACCGTCCCCCTCCCGCCGGCCGAACGAGCCCGCCGCTTCCTGCGCACCGCCTCCCCGCGCGCCGCCCGGCTCGCCGTGCTCTGCGCGCCCTTCGACCGGTTCAGCCTGCGGCTGCTCCACCTGGTCCGCGAGAAGCTGGTGCCGGACGCGCAGATCGCGGACGTCGCCGAAGTCGTCACCAGCGGCGTCTTCGAGGTGACGGGGCACACCGGCGGCCCGGTCGAGCTGGCCCTGCCGCCCGACGCCCGGTCCGTCCTGCGCGAGCACCTTCCCGCCCACGAGGTCTGGGCCCTCCACCAGGCCCTCGACCGGCACATCGCCGACCGCGGCACGAGCCGGACCCGGCTGCCCTCGGTCGCGTACGACGGGGAGGGGCCGCACGACCTGGCGGCGGAGAAGGAGGCGTTCGCGCGGGCGTCGCGGCGGACGCTGGAGCTGCTGGGGCTCGCCGAGCCGGAGCCTTCGGTGACAGAGGCGCCGGAGGCGCCGGAGGACGAGCCCGGCCTGCCACCCGCGCCGGAGCCCTTCGTGGGCACCGCGCGGACGACGGCGGACGAGCTCGTCGAGCAACTCGCCACCGGAAAGGTGCGGGCCGTCCACGTCACCGCCTGGGACGGCGTCCCCGGCGCCGGGCGGACCACCCTGGCGCTGCACGTGGCCCACCGGGTGCGCGAGCGCTTTCCCGACGGCGCGCTGTTCGTGCCGCTGCGGGGATCGACGCCCCACCCGGTCGCGCCGGAGGCCGCGCTCGACCGGATCCTGCACGACATCGGCGCCCGCCGGGAGTCCCCCGGCGACACGACCCCGCGCCCCGAGGAGCTGACGGCGCGCCTGCACCAGGCGCTGAGCGGGCGCCGGGTCCTCCTCGTCATGGACGACATCGGGACGGACGAGCGCGCCCGCGCGCTCGCCACCGTTCCGCCGGAGGGCTGCGCCGTGATCGCCACGTCGCGGGGCGAGATCCCGAGCGCGCTCCTGGCCGCGGAAGTGCACCTGTTGGGGCTCCTCGGCGAGGACGCGGGCCGGCTCCTCGCCGCCGGCGGCGCGCCCCGGCCGGACGCGGTGGCGGCCGGCCGCTGGTGGCCCCTCACCCTGCGGATCCTGGGCGGCGCCCTGGCCTCGCCCGACCCCGTGATCTCCGCCCGCGCCGCCCGGATCCTCACCGAGTCCCGGTCGGCCGGCTCTCCGCCCCCCGCCTCGGTCGTACGCCACTGGCTCGACGAACTCTCCGAGGGCCGCGCCACCACTCTCGTCCGGCTCGCGGAGGCCGCCGCCTCGGAGTTCACCCTGGAGGAGGCCGCCGCCGTCCTGGACCGGTCGCCGGACTCCGCCGCCGCACACCTCGACACCCTCGTGCGCGACGGTCTCCTGGACCGGCCGGGACCCGGCCGGTACGTCTTCCCGGCGGTCGTCCACGACGAGGTGCGGGCCACCCCGGGCTACGACGCGCGGCGGGAGGTCGCCCGGGCCCGGATCAGCCGCTTCCACCAGGCCGCCGCCGCGGCCCTCCACGAGGACTGGCACCCCGGCAGCACCCTGCCCGCGCGGCTCGGGATCGTGCCCGAGCCGGCGCCCCGGGCCGGGGTGTGGGTGCGCAACGCACTGGAGTTCGCGTACGCGGCCCCGGAGACGCTGCTGCTGCTCACGGACGTGGCCGGGATGCCGGCGCACCTCCCGGCGTTCCGGCGGGCCGCCGAGCACTGGATCGGTCTGAGTCCGGAGCACGGCGGAAGCGTCCGGGGCAGGGCCGCGATCGCCCTCGCGCGCACCGCACTCGCCCTCGGGCGGCCCGACGACGCCTGGGAGATCCTGCACCGGGTCTCCCACAGCGACCTGGAGGCCGACGAGGCGACCTTCGGCCTCGCCGCCCTGGTCATCGCCCGGATCGTCCTCACCCTCTGGCCGCAGGACGGGGCGCGGGACGCGATCTCCTGGGCGAGGGAGGCACTGGCGTGGCACGGCGGCGCGTCCTCGGCCCCGGAGGCCGGCGAGGCGCTGCTCTGCCTGGAACAGGCCCTGACCGTCCATCGCGAGGACGAAGAACTCCTCGTCGTGCAGGGGGAGTTGAGTACCCATTTCCGGACCCGCGGCCTGCTGTCGGAGTCGGGCCGGGTCCATCTGCGCACCGCCGAGACCCTGCTCCGGCTCGGCCGCCGCGACCAGGCCGCACGGGCGGTGCGAGGGGGCCTGACGCTGCTCGACCCCGTGCGGGACGCGGCGGAGCGGCACGAGGCCGAGCGGCTGCTGCGGCTCGCCGCCGATCCCGCCAGGATCGTCATCGCCATCGGGGCGTCCGCCGCGTCCCGTTCCCGGCTCGTGTCGGAGTCGGCGGCCCTGCTCGGCGGCCTCGCGTCCGTCGGCCCCGGCCGGTTCGACAGCCATGCCTTCCAGGACTGCCTGCTGTTGCTGATCGACGCCGCCGTGCCGCTCGCCCCGCTCCTCGCCGAGTTGACCGATCGGCTCCCCGCCGTGCGCATGGCGGTCCACCGGGGGCCGGTGGTGGAGCCGCCGGCGGCCGACGCCGCCGTCGAGTACACGCGGACGATGCTGCGGGGGGCGGACTTCGTCCGCGTGTCGGAGAACTACCCGGACGACACCACGCTCTGCGTCTCCCCGGAGGCGTACGAGACGCTGTCGCACGACACGGCGAACTCCGCGCTCGCCCACCGCCTCACGCCGCGAGACGTGCGCACCGAGAACGGCACGGTGGTGTGCGTGATCCTCACGCCCCAGGTGGACCTCAGCGCCTGGGACGCCGAACTCCTCGCGCTGGCACGGCTGTTCAACGAACTCGACCCCCAGGGCGGGATACTCGCGCGGACGCTCCGCGACACCTTCGACAGCGCCCTGGCCGCGCGCGGCACGGACCGCTTCGATCTGGGCGATCTGGGCATGGTGGAGGCGGCCGGCATCTCGCTGGACCTGGAACGACGGCTCGGCGAGGGGGCCTTCCCCTTCCGCCGCGGCCCCAGCGGCCCGCTGACCTGGGAACGCGCCGGCAGGTCCGTACCCCTGCACGCCCAGGTGGTCCTGCACGGCCCGGACCGGGAGTCCGGCGACCGCCGTCCGAGCGACCGGATGTGCCTGCTCGCGTACGTGGACGAGGCGGGCTCGCGCTGGTCGGCGGGTCTGGTACGGGGCGGGCCGCCGCGCGTCCCGCCCGGCAGCGTCCTCTGGCTCCACCGCGACGCGGCCCTCCCCGAGAACGTCCTCCTCGGCCTCGCCGCCGACGCGCGCGCGGCCGTCCTCGCCGGGCCCGACGACGTCACCCGCGTCGCCGAACTCTTCCGCCGCGTCCGCCGCCACCCCGTGCACGCCTCCGCCCTCCGCCCGCTCGTCCACGAGCGCGACGGGGACCGCGCCCGCGAACGCGCCGTCCGCCTGGCCGCCGCCGCCCTGCGCGCCGAGGGCCTGCTCCTCCTCGCCGCCAACGCCCGCGGCCGCGCCATGGCCGAGGCCCTGCGCCTCCCCGCCCTCCCGGACGACACCTACCTCTGCGCTCCCCTCACCCCCCGCACCCCCGCCCACGGCTCCCGCCCCTCGGTCACCGTCGACGGCACCGCCTGGGTCCTCGCCGACGACGGCGACGCGGCCGTCCCGATCCCGACGGGCTTCCCCGGCCTGCGCACCCGCTGACCGCTTCCACCGTCCCCGGAGGCCGTCGCCGGGCTCACGAGCCTCTCGCCCGGGCGACGGCCGCCGCCGATGACGGAGCAGGCCGCGGCGAGGCTTCGCCCGCGGGGTACGTCCGTCGCCGACCCGCGCCCCCCCGCCGTCGGACGCCGCGCTCAGACCACGCCCACCAGCACGATGACCAGGGCGGGGAGCGCGATGAAGACGGTGCCGAGGTAGACGGCCAGGACCCACCGGTGCTCGGAGGCGACGCGGGCGAGGCCCTCGGCGCAGAGCAGCGGTACGGGGCGCAGGAGCGGGATCACGTAGATCGCGACGATCGCGAAGAGGTTGTAGATCAGATGGACGAAGGCCGCCTGCAGGCCGATTTTTGCGTCCTGCCCGACGCCCGCGAACGCAGCGAAGACCACGGTGAACGTCGTGCCGAGGTTGGAGCCGACGACGACGGGATACACCTGCGCCGGTGTGAGGATGCCCGTTCCGGCGAAGGGCACCAGGACGGACGTGGTGATGGTCGAGGACTGGGTGACGACGGTGACCCCCATGCCCGACGCCATGGCGAGGTAGGCGTTGCGGCCGACGGCCCTGATCAGGATGGAGCGGGCCCTGCCGACCATGAGCACCTTGAGGAGCTTACCCAGGTAGCGGACGGCGACCAGGATCAGCGCCGCGCCGATCACGATGGTGAACAGCGGACCGAGCGTGCTGCTGACGTGCGAGGTCGCGTGGATCACCGCGTGTTCCACCGGTCTGGTGGCCGCCCGGATGAAGTTCAGATGGGCCGGGTCCGGCAGCCAGTCCGTGCCGTACAGCGCATCGGTCAGCGCCCCGCTGATGTGCTGCAGCGGATGCCAGATCAGTTCGATGGGGAAGAAGATCAGCAGCGCGAGCCAGTTGTAGAAGTCATGGACGGTCGACGCGCCCAGCGCCCTGCGGAACTCCGCGCGGTCGCCGATGAAGGTCAGGGCGACCAGACTCGTCGTCACGGTGGTGCCGACGTTCGCGCCCAGGATGATGGGGATCGCGCCCTGGATGGGCAGCGCGCCCGACCCCACGGCCGTGACGGCGATGGCCGTCGTCGTGGTCGACGACTGGATCAGGACGGTACCGAGAATGCCGACGCTCAGTCCGACCCACGGGTGCGCGGCGAAGGCGAACATGGTGTGCGCCGCGTCGCCGCCCAGCCCCGCGAAGCCGCGGCTGATGATGCTCACGGCACAGATCAGCAGATAGATCAGCCCGGCGACACCGCACCAGCCGAGGGCCTTGCTCCATACGGGCAGCCGGTCGGCGCCGTCGCCGCTCCCGGCCGCGGGGGCCGTGCGCGCCGAGCCCCCGGAAGGGGTCCGCCCGGAGCCGCCGTCACCGTCTTCGTGGCCGTCGTCCTGCCCGCTGTCGGATGTGGCCTCCGCCATGAACCAAGGCTACGAGGTCCTGACCAGGGGCGCACGCCCTGTCACGGCAGGGCCGGCCGGGGCACCGGGGAGAGCCGGGGCAGACCGGCGATCCCGGGATTGCAGTCGGCGAACACCGTGCGCCGCCCGTGCGGCCCGGCCTCGACCACGACCAGGCCGGTCGCGGGAAGAGCCTGCAGCTGGGTGGGCTCCACGGTGAACTCGTAGACCCGGGACAGGCTCTCGCCATGGGTGGTGGACCGGGCCGTCGAGGTGTTCGCCGTCTCCTGCCAGCTCCGTGAGAGGGAGGTGGTGAAGGAGCGCGAGGTCGCCCGGCCGCGCCCCGACACGGTGGTGAACAGTCCGTCGCCGGCGACGAACCTGCCCTTGCCGGAGCCCTCGGAGACGGATTTGCCGTCCTGCTCGCCGTAGCTGCTGCCCCGGCCCTCGGCGAAGGTCTCCCCGACCTGTCTGGTCAGCTGGTGGACGACGAACCTGTGGTCCTGCCCGATGAACCGGGCGGCGTCGCGGGCCTCGTTCCCGTTGCCGATCCGCATGAAGACCGTGGCGCTGTCCGAGCCGCCGACGAGCCGCACCGTGTCCTCGCGCAGGTGCTCGAACAGCAGGGTCAGCCGGATTCCGGCCGCACGCGCCTGGCGGGCCATGGACTCGAGCGCGGCGCGGCCCAGCCGTTCGGCCCCGGCGATCACCAGCATGCCGGCGCCGGGGGTGAGCCGGCGCTGCCGGACGTGGTGCAGGAACTGGAAGAAGACGATGCGGTCGGTCAGGTCCTTGCGGCGGTCGATGACGTCGTCCGTGGCGAGGACGGTGAGCCGGCCCGGCTGCCACAGCTCGGCGGGCCCCGGGTGGGGCGCCGGCTGCGCAGGAGCCTTGGCCATGAGTTCCATCTGGCCGTGGACGTAGCGCAGCTCGTTCTGGACGCGCTCGCCCCGGCCCACGCGGTCGACGGCTCGGGAGAGCGCCTCGACTTCCCGCGCGGAGAGGGGCTCCGCGTCCGTGCCCGGTTCGTAGGTGCGCAGCAGGACGCGAAGACCGGCGGCGAGCCGCGCGTAGGTCACCGGCGCTTCGAGGGCACGGGCGGCCGTCCCGATCAGGTCGGCGTCGATGGAGTGCAGGTCGATCTCCGAGCCTTCCGGGCGCATCGACTGCAGCGCCTCGGCAAGGCACTCGGCGAGCTCCTCGGGAGTGAAGCCGTGCAGCAGGTCCGCTGCCACGAAGCCCGAGGGGAGGGGAACGTGGCTCACCTCGACCTCGCGGTGGGCGGCCAGCGCCGCGAGTTCCAGCGCGACGGACTGCTGGCTGAAGTCCATGACGAGCAGGGGACCCGTGGCGAGCAGCGGGCCGCCGACGGTCGCCAGCAGGCTCGCCCAGCCGTTCCCCGTGCCGCCGAACACGTCCACGCGGCTCGGCTGCGACGCCAGACGCACCGGAAACCAGACGGCGGCCTCCGCTACTCGTCTCCGCTCCTCGGCCTCGTGCGCGGCCAGGAGACCCTGCCAGTGGGCGACCCTCTCCTGGTGCTCACCCCACAACCTCTGGCGGTGACGCCGGGCCGCGCGACGGGCCAGGGCGTTGCCTGCCACCGGTGCCAGGACGACGGCCAGGAGGAGGACCAGCGCGAGGATGCCGTACCGCAAGGCCAGGTAGATCCCGATGCCCACGACGAGCCCGTACGCGCACCCGGTCCAGTTGCCCGACTTCTTCCCCCGGCCCTGGGGCCGCGCATCCGCACCAGGAGGTTCCACCCAGACCGGCGGGCTGTCCGCCAGGTGGTGGGGGACCGGCGCCGGCGGCTCCGCGTACTCCCAGCCCCAGCGCTCCTCGCCCGCGAAGAGCCGTTCGGCCCACTGCGCGCCGGTCCCGCTCGCGTCGGTGTTCACGGCCCCATCGCTCACGCGCGTGATCCTCCCCCGTAGGTGCCTCCGGACTCGCAGGTATGCCACGAAGGCGAAGGGCAGTCGGCAACTTGGCCTGAACAGACCGTAATTGAGGCCGGAACCGACCGGAGTGCGCAGTGTGCGGGTGGGTGGCAGTCGTCGGAGACCCGGGCCGCCGCGTCGCCACCCGGCGGCCCCGGTCCGTCGGCCTGGGGCCTGTCCGGCGGATCATGGCCGGGGGGACCCTGATCCGCCGCACAGGCCCTAGCCCTGCCAGGCCGGGTCGACGTCCATCAGCCGGGCGGTCTTCGACGGGTCGCGGTCCACCAGCGTGCCGAGGACCCGGTCCACCGCTGCCAGCAGCTCGGCGTCGAGCCTGACGCCCGCCGCCGCGGCGTTCTCCTTGACCTGCTCGGGGCGCGTGGCGCCGATGATCGCGGAGGAGACGCCGTCCTGGTTGAGGGTCCAGGCGACCGCCAGTTGTGCCATCGTCAGGCCCGCCTGTTCGGCGAGCGGGCGCAGGGCCTGGACGCGGGTGAGCAGCTCCTGGCCGAGCACGCGGCCGATGAAGCGCGGAGCCCGCCCGCCGGCCGTGGCCCGGGAGCCGGGCGGGGGCTGCTCGCCGGGGAGGTACTTGCCGGTGAGGACGCCCTGGGCGAGCGGCTGGAAGACGAACTGGCCGATGCCCTCGCGCCGGCACAGGGGGAGGACCTCGGGCTCGATGACCCGCCACAGCATGTTGTACTGCGGCTGGTTGGCGACGATGCGGCTGCGCAGGCCCAGCTGGCCGGCCAGCTCCAGCGCGGAAGCGATCTGCGGCGCGGTCCATTCGGAGACGCCGAGGTAGAGGACCTTGCCCTGGCGGACCAGGTCGTCGAACGCGATCAGCGTCTCCTCCAGCGGGACCCGCTCGTCGAAGCGGTGCGCCTGGTAGAGGTCGACGTAGTCCGTGCCGAGGCGACGCAGGGAGGCGTGGCAGGACTCCATGATGTGCTTGCGGGACAGGCCCTGGTCGTTGGGTCCGTCGCCGGTGGGCAGGCAGACCTTGGTCGTGATCTCCAGCGAGGAACGGCGGACGCCGGCCAGGGCCCTGCCGAGCAGTTCCTCGGCGGCGCCGAGCGCGTAGACGTCGGCGGTGTCGAAGGTGGTGATCCCCGCGTCGAGTGCGGCCTGCACACAGGCCAGGGCGTTGCCCTCGGCGACGGTCTCGCCGTGGGTGAGCCAGTTTCCGTAGGTGACTTCGCTTATCTGCAGGCCGCTGCGGCCGAGTTGACGATGCTCCATGATCGCGCACCCTATGCCCGCACCCGCTCCGGCCGAGCGGAATTTTCCGGCGCCCGTCCCCGCCGCGCCACGGCGAGGTGGGCGGGGTACGGATGCGTTCGCCCGTCCGGTGCCGCGGCGAGGTGGGCGGGCTCCGGATGTGTGCGGGGGCCGTCCGGTGCTTACGGCGAAGTGGGCGGGTGCGGGGAGCGGAGCACCAGCAGGGTGATCTCGCTGGGGGCGAAGACACGGAACGGCGGGCCCCAGAAGCCGGTGCCGCGGCTGGTGTAGAGGAGGGTGCGGGGGCCGTGGTGGCTGAGGCCGGCGAGGGCGGGCTGGTCGAGGCGGACGAGGTGGTGGAAGGGCCAGATCTGGCCGCCGTGGGTGTGGCCGGAGAGCTGGAGGTCGATGCCGGCCGCTGCCGCCCGGTCGACGAACGTGGGCTGGTGCGCCAGGAGCAGGACGGGCAGGTCGGGGTCGGCGCCGTTCAGGGCTCCGGCGAGGTGGGCGCGGTGGCCCGACAGGCCGGAGGACTCGGCGGTGACGTCGTCCACGCCGGCGACCACGAGCGTGTCGCCTCCGCGTTCGAGCAGCAGATGGCGGTTGCGCAGCGGCTCCCAGCCCAGCTCGTCCATCAGGTCGACCCAGCCCTGGGCCTCGCTGTAGTACTCGTGGTTGCCGGTGACGTAGACACGGGCCCGGGTGGCCCGCACGGTCCCGAGCGGGGCGGCCTGGGCGCGGCGGCGTTCGGCCGTGCCGTCCGCGATGTCTCCGGTGTGGCAGACCAGGTCGGCTTCCAGCGTGTTCACCGTCTCGCAGACGCGCGCCGACCAGCGAGCGCGGTCGAGCGGTCCGTAGTGGGTGTCGGTGACGAGGACGACGCGGAGGCCGTCCAACCCGGCACCCAGTCGCGGGAGTCGCACGTCGAGCCGGCGTACCCGTGGCACGCGCCGGGCCGCGGCGTACCCCCAGGCGAGCAGCACGGCGGTGACGCCGAGGACGGCCCACGTGACGATTCGCGCCCGGTCCTGGCCCTCGCCGACGCCGGCCACGGTCAGGGCGAGCCGCAGGAGGACGCCGAGCAGAACGGACCAGGTGAACAGGACCCAGCCGGCGCCCAGCAGGGTGTCACCGGTGATCGCCGCCCAGTCCTGCTGGCGCCGGCCGTGGCCGCGCACCATCGCGAGCGGCATACCGATGAGGCCGACGCCGAACAGGGCGGTGCCGGCCGGCGTGACGGGCGACGGCCAGTGCTGGCCGGTGTAGAGGAGCACCCAGCAGGGCACGGCCCACAGCAGGACGGGGGCGATCAGCGGGATGTAGCGCATCAGGCGGTGCAGCCGGCCGGGCCGCGGCGCTCGCGCTCCCCCCTCGGCGGGCCGGGTGTTGCTGCTGGCGCTCACGCTGTCCCTCCTGACCGGGCTGCCGTTTCGCGCACTGTATCCGGTCGCCTCCGGGCGGGAGGGACCGCCGTTCGCCGCGGCCGGGGCTCCGGCGCGGACGGACCGACGACGCCGGTCAGGGTCGTGGCGGTGGTGCTTCCGCCCGGGACCGAGGTCGGGTCCCCGGGCGCGCGTGCGGAGGCGTGAATCTCGCGGGCGTTTCGGTCGTTTCCGGGCGCGGCGGGCCGGGGCTGCGGTGTCAGCGGGCGCCCGCCCTGGCGGCGAAGGGCCCGTCCAGGGCTGCCCATTGCAGCAGCAGGATGGTCTTGCCGTCGGTGATGCGTCCGTCGCGGATCATGGCGAGGGCGTCGGTGAAGGGCAGTTCGAGCACCTCGATGTCCTCGCCGTCCTCCTCGAGTCCGCCGCCGTTTCCGGTGCGGTCGGCCGGGGTGTAGGGGGCGGCGTAGAAGTGCAGGCGCTCGGTGACGGAGCCGGGGCTCATGTAGGCGTCGAGGACGTGGGTGAGCGGGCCGAGCGTGACGCCGAGTTCCTCGGCGCTCTCGCGCCGGACGGCGGCGAGCGGGTCGTCGCCGTCGAGCAGTCCGGCCGCGGCCTCGATGAGCATGCCGTCCGGGTGGTCGTTGACGTAGGCCGGGTAGCGGAACTGGCGGGTGAGCAGGACGCGGCCGCGCTCGGCGTCGTACGGCAGGACGACCGCGCCGTTGCCGCGGTCGTACGTCTCGCGCTGCTGGGTGGTCCACCGTCCGTCGCGGCGCCGGTAGTCGAAGGTGGTGCGGCGCAGGACGTGCCAGCCCTGGGAGGTGAGCTCCACGTCGCGGACGACGACGTCGGGGTTGCGGTCCAGGTCCCGGCCGGCGTGGTCGAGGCAGGTGCGGCCGCGGTGGTCGGGGGCGTCGATGCCGGGGCGGGTGTTCATGCGCTCTCCTGCGGGGTGAGGCGGGGGATCTCGTGCACGTCGTGGTAGACGGGCAGGCCGCGGCGGCGGGCGGTGGCGACGTCCTGATCGGCCCCGGTGGAGTCGCCGGGGAGGCGGAGCACGGCGTCGCAGTGCGCGAGCAGGCGCTGGGCGGTCGGGTAGAGGACCTGGTCGGCGAGGGGGTCTGTGGGGCCCGCGCCGGCCGAGTGCAGGACGGGCAGGGCGACCCACTCACCGATCACGGGAACGTGGCCGGCGGCGAACACCGGCCAGGCCGCGGCTTCGAGGCGGGCGAGGTTGGCGGCCATGGCCTGGGGGTCGCCGCCGGTGCCGGAGCGATAGGGCCCGGCGATGAGGATGAGCATGGGCTTCTCGGTCATGGCGCGCTACGATACACGCGGAAACGTGCAAGAACAGGAGAGAATACGGATGCTGGCTGCTGAGCGACGCGACCACCTGCTGGCCCTGCTCGCCCGCGAGGGCAAGATCGTCGCGAAGGACGTCGCCGCGGACCTGGGCATCTCCGAGGACAGCGTGCGCCGAGACCTGCGCGACCTGGCCGCCGAAGGACTGTGCCAGCGGGTCTACGGCGGAGCCCTGCCCGTCTCCCCGGCCCTCGCGGACTACGCGGCCCGGCAATCCGTCACCCCCGACGGCAAGCGGAAAGTCGCCGCGGTCGCCGCCGCGCTCGTACGGCCCGGCAGCGCCCTCATCCTGGACGGCGGCACCACGGCGCTCGGCGTCGCCCACGCCCTCTCGCCGGACCTGGACTGCACCGTGATCACTCACAGCCCGACCGTCGCGGCCGCTCTGCTCGACCACCCCCGGGCCGAGGTCTTCCTCCTCGGCGGTCGCCTGTTCAAGCACTCGGCGGTCACCTGCGGCGCCGCAGCGGTCGAGGCCGCCCAGAACGTCTCGGCCGACCTGTGCCTGCTCGGTGTCACCGGCGTCCACCCGCAAGCGGGTCTGACCACCGGCGACGCCGACGAGGCCGCGATGAAACGCGCCCTGGCCGCACGAGCCGCCGACACCTACATCCTCGCCTCGTCCGAGAAGATCGGCGCCGCCTCCCGGTTCCGCGTCCTGCCCTGGCAGGACGTCAGCGGACTGATCACCGACGCCGACCCCCGCCACCCTGTCCTCGATCAACTCACCGCGCACGGCGTGGAGATCCTGGCGGCCGACTGACCCCCGCGCAGCGCGCGCAGGAGTTACGCCTCGGCCCGCCGGGCCGCCCTCGCGGCCGAACACCCGAACCCTCGCGCCCCGGTGGCGGCCCTCTCTTCCAGGCGCCAGGCTGGATGGTAGGGACCGTCGTGGCGGACGGTACTTGATGCCCTCGGCCACACGGATTCGGGCGAGAACGGCGGAGGGCAGGTCATGACTCAGCATGCGGCCATCGAGATCGC
This sequence comes from Streptomyces sp. NPDC004327, assembly GCF_042873935.1. Classification (NCBI taxonomy): domain Bacteria; kingdom Bacillati; phylum Actinomycetota; class Actinomycetes; order Kitasatosporales; family Streptomycetaceae; genus Streptomyces; species Streptomyces sp. NPDC004327. Next base: position 286,090 of record NZ_JBIAME010000001.1, read on the forward strand.
CGTCAGGGAACGACTGCACGAGGCACGACGGCTGGCGCGGGCAAGGGCGGACGGGGTCCTCGACCGTGAGGCATGGCTGGAGGCACTGCGGCAGAGCGAGGGGCTGGAGCGCGACGCCATGCGCCTGCGCGTCGCCGGCTTCGGTGGTGGCGGCGCCGGCAGCGGTCCGCTGGTAGCGGCGCAGTGGCAGCAGGTGGGACCGGCACCGATCCGCCAGAACCTCGGCGGCGGCCCCGCCCCGGTGGCGGGACGCGTGTACGACATCGCCGTCGACCCGCGCGGCGGCAGCGACCAGACCCTCTACGCCGCCACCCTCGGGGGCATCTGGAAGAGCCTGGACGGCGGCGCCACCTGGGCGCCGAAGACCGACCGTCTGCCGTGGAACCAGATGGGCGCGGTGGCACTCGACCCCGGCAATCCCGACATCGTGTACGCCGGCGGCGTCTTCTGGCTCGGCCCCTCGCTGTTCCGCTCGGTCGACGGCGGCGAGACCTGGAGCACGATCGGCGGTTCCGCCATGCTGAACGCCGACGTGGTGCGCATCGTCATCCCCGCCCCGGGCGTGGTCCTGGTGGGCACCTTCGTCCGCGGGGTGTACCGCTCCGTCAACGACGGCGACAACTTCGGCAGCAACGCGGGCAGCTACAACAACAACGCGCCCATCCTGGGCGGCCCGCTGACGGACCTGCACCTCGACACCACGACGCCGAACACGGTGTACGCGTGCATGCGGGGCCTGGGCATCCTCAAGTCCACGGACGCCGGCGCCACCTTTCCCACCAACCTGTTCGCCAACCCGGGCGCGCCGGCTGCCGGTACCTACCAGACCATCACGATGGCGCAGTCGACACAGCCCAACCACAACACCCTCTACGCCACGGCATCCACGCCGCCGAGCACCTGGGTGGGGCTGTACAAATCGAAGAGCGGCGGCAACAACTGGACGCTCAAGCCCGCCGCCGCGGCGGCCGCCACCGGCGGACAGATGGGCTTCGACCAGACCATCGGCGTCGACCCGCAGGACGCCACGCGGCTCTACCTCGGCTTCCAGGACCTGCACCTGTCCACCGACGGCGGCGACAGCTTCGCCACGGGAACCCTGACCGGGGGCAAGGTGCACGTCGACCACCACGCCATCACCTTCAGCCCCAAGCCGCATTGGGGCACGGCGCCCACCCGCCTGTACGTCGGCACCGACGGCGGCACCGCGGTCAGCGGCGACGGCGGCGCCAACTGGACGAACCTCAACGAGGGCGTCGCCACCATCCTCGTCGGCACGGGCGGCCTCGACATCGGCCGGCATTCGGCGGTGAACAACGGCTACAGCTACGCCGGCTCGCAGGACAACGGCACCGCGCAGCGCGCGCCCGGCATGTCCGGCAACGACTGGGTTCCCCGGCTGGGCGGCGACGGCGGCTGGGTAGCTGTCGACCCTTACGCACCACTCTCCCTCTTCGCCACCCTCAACAACACCTTTTTCCGCAGCACCGACGGCGGCGTGACGTGGTCCGGCGGCGCGGCGGGCATCACGCCGGGTGTCAACGCCATCGCCATCGATCCCCGCGACGGCAGCAGGGTGTACGTCGCCGGCGGGCCGCTGCACGACTGGGGCACGCAGCTGCTGCAGAGCACCGACCACGGTGCGAGCTTCGCCACCATCCACACCTTCCCCGCGGGCATCCTCAGCATCGCACCCGTGTACGGCAGCGGCGGCAACAGCGTGTGGGCGGGACTGATCGACGGCTCGGTGTGGCGGACCGACAACGCGCTGATGGGCGCCGGGTCGACGTGGAATTCGTACTCGACCGGGCTGCCGGGACGCGGCGTCACGAGCATCGCGGTCCACCCCTACAACCCGCAGCGCGTGATGGCGGGCCTCTGGGGCACCTCGGTGATCGCGCCGCCCAGCCGCAGCCAGCACGTCTACCTGACCACCGACAACGGGACGACCTGGGTGGACGCCAGCGGCACCGACGGCGGGCCCGCGGCCACCAACCTGCCCGACCTGCCGGTCCACAGCGTGGCCATGGACCCGGGCTCGTCGATCGGCATGATGGGCATCACCACGTCCGGAAGCCTGATCGTCGCGGTCGGCGACTCCGCCATGACCTCGACCGACGGGATCACCTGGACGACACAGATCACGGACGCCTACGACACGCTGGCCGACGTGGTCTGGACGGGCTCCCAGTTCGTCGTCGCCGGTCTGGGCGGCACCATCCTCACCTCGCCGGACGGGATCACCTGGACCACACGCAAGGCGGGACCGTCCTGGGAGGCGCTGCAGGGCGTGGCCTGGTCCGGCTCGGTGCTGGTGGTCACCTCGGCGTCGTACGGTGCGGTCTACCGCTCCACGGACGGCGTCACCTGGACGCTGGTCGACAACGTCTCCCCCCAGGCGCTGCTCGCCGTCACCTGGGCCAATGGCCAGTTCGTCGCTGTCGGATATTCGGGAACCGTGATCACCTCGCCGGACGGCCTCACCTGGACCGCGCACACGACCCCGACGGCGGCCAACCTCGTCTCCGTCCTCTGGTCGGGCACGCAGTACGTGGCCACCGGCATCGGCACCATCCTGACCTCGCCGGACGGCAGCACCTGGACGGCGCGCGTGTCGCCGACCGCCAACGAGATCAACCAGGTCGCGTGGTCCGGCGTGCGCTTCGTCGGCGTGGTCAACACCGGCGAGGTGGTCACGTCTTCGGACGGGATCACCTGGGCACTTCAGGCGACGGGATCGGACCGCCGGCTCAACGCGATCGTCTGGACGGGCTCGAAGTTCATCGCCGTCGGCGACTCCGGGACCGTGGTCACCTCCGCCGACGGGCTGGCGTGGACCGTCCACGGCATCCCCGCCGTGCCGCCGGCGCTCATCTGCGGCAACGAGACCGGCGTGCTGTTCAGCACCGACGACGGCGCGACCTGGCGCGTGCTCGGCGCGGGACTGCCCACGGCTCCGTGCATGTCGCTCGCCCTGGACTGGTCGCGCACGCCGTCGCTGCTGCGCGTCGGCACGAACGGCCGCAGCGTCTTCGAACTGGTCCCCTCAGTGACCCCCCGGGTGGCCGTCGTCGCCAACCTCGGCTTCGCCAAGGTGGCGGTGGGCAGCTCGGCCGACCTGGTGGCCAAGGTGTTCAACGCGGGTTCGGCACCGCTCCTGGTGACCGGCTTCCTGCGGGCCTCGGGCAGCACGGCCTTCTCCCTCGCCGGCGGTGGCCCCGGCTTCCCGTTCACCCTGCAGCCCGGCCAGGAGCAGGACATCACCATGCGCTTCCAGCCCACCACGACCGGGATCGCCACGGCGGTCTTCCACCTCACCACCACCGATCCCGGCAATCCCATGGAGCCGGTCCCGATGAGCGGCACCGGGAAGTAGACGTCCACGGCAACGGCCATGGCGGCCTGCGGTCCGCCACTCGTGCTCACGCCGAACCTGCTGGTGACGGTCATGGCCCGCCGATGGCGTCCTCGCCACGGCTGGACGAGCCGGTGACGCACCCGCCCTGGGCGTCGGTCCGCGCGCGCCCGAGGCGGTGGCGGGTTATCTGCGGCAGACGTGGCGCACCCGGCCGTGGGCCATCGCCGTCGCCGCCGAGCAGCTGCGCACCTTGGCGGACACCCCGCCCGGGCGGCTCCGGCTGCGGCTGGGCGAGTACTACCGGCTGCCCGACCTGGGGCTGCCGCCCGAGGAGGTCCGGGACTGGCTCGTGGGCCTCGCCGACCGGCTCGACGAGAGCCTGGCGACCGGCCAGGCGCCGCCGCCCGGCCCGCCCGCGACGCCCTGGGAGTGGCGGGCCCGCTTCCCCGAGCTGGCGCAACTGCTCGGCGGCTGGTTCACGCAGGACATGCCTGCGGAGTTCGGCGACCACGAGTCCGCGCTCGCCGACTATCTGGAGGGCACCGATCCCGGCCTGGCCGCCCAGCTGACGGGGGAACTGCACGACCTCCTCGCCCTCGGCCTCCCCGAGGACGGCCTGGCCCTGGCGCTGGTGACGCTCGGCGCGGAGGTCGAGCCCCCGGTGCCGTACACCCCCGGCGCCTGGCTCGCCATGCTCGCCGCACGACTGCGAGGCTGACCGCTCCCCGGGCCGCACGAGCGTCTTCGGGCGCGCCGGAGCGGCCTGCACGCGGGCGACGATCCTGCCCTGTGTCGCGTCGGACTGCGCGTGCGGTTCCACGACCCTTGCCGTCCTTCGACCCGCGGCAGGCGGAGTTCGATGGAACCTGGAGGGCGGTGGACACGTCCCAGCCCTGCGTGCTGCCGAGGTGTGGGGAGGTCGTGGGATGCGGGTACGGGCGGGAATGGTCGTGACGGCACTGCTGTTCGCGGCCGGTTGCGGCTCGGGCGCCGGGACCTCCGGGACGGGACCGGTGGATACGGTCCCGGTGCCCGTCGGCGTCGACTGTGGGACGGCCACGGCGGTGGGCGGCACCGAGGTGACCGTGACGGCGGCGGACAACGGGCATCGGGTCTGCCTGGGGCGGCAGGGTACGGTCCGGGTGTCGCTGCCGGGGACGCCCGCCGAACCCGTGACCGTGTCGGGCGCGGCGTTGGCCGAGGTCTCGGACCATGTCTTCCGGGGTGTTTCGGCGGGTACGGCGGTTCTGGCGTCCTCGTTCCCGGCGTGTTCGTCGACTCCTCAGCGCAGCGGGGTGCGCTGCCTGGCGGTGGTGGCCTGGCAGGTCACCGTGGTGGTCCGCTGAACGCCTCATGGCCGGACGGGCCCGGACCGATGCCTGCGGTCCGGGCCCGTCCACTTCATGTGCGGGTCATGTGCGGGTCATGCGCGGGTCAGCTGGTGCTGACCGCGGTGTCGTCGATCACGAACGAGGTCTGCAGGCTGGAGTCCTCGGTGCCGTTGAACTTGATGGTCACGGTCTGGCCCGCGAAGGAGGACAGGTCGAAGGACTTCTGCGCGTAGCCGGTGTTCGTGTTGAGGTTGGAGTACGAGGCCAGGGTGGTGGAGTTGGCCTGGACCGTCAGCTTGTCGTAGGCGGTCGAGGTGGTCGTCTCCGCCGTGTCGACGTGCAGGTAGTAGGTGAGGGTGGCGTGGCAGCCGGCCGGGATCGTCACCGTCTGGGACAGCGAGTCGGTGTGGCTGGAGCCGTAGCCGTTGAGCCATGCCTTCCAGGAGCCGGAGTGCGCGGCCTCGCCGCTGCCGTTGTCGACGACGCCGGCGGTGGCGGTCCAGGGGCTGGCGCTGCCGGTTTCGAAGCCGGGGTTGCCCAGGAGCTGGGTGGCGGGGCAGCCGCCGCCGGCCGGGGTGACGGTCCAGGTGAACGAGGCGCTGCCGGCGGCGTTGGTGGTGTCCTTGGCCGTGACCGTCACGTTGTAGGTGCCCGCGGTGGTCGGGGTGCCGCTGATCAGGCCGGTCGAGGTGTTGATCGACAGGCCCGCCGGGAGTCCGATGGCGCTGTAGGAGAGGGTCTCGCCGCCGGCGGAGTCGGTGGCCTGGATCTGCAGGGAGGCGGCGGTGTTGACGGCGGTGGACTGGTTGCCGGGGGTGGTCACCGTGACGGTGTTCCCGCCGGTGGAGCCGCCGGTGAACGCCGCGGTGCCGTTGGGCGTGCCGAGACCGGTCGGGCCGTCGTAGCCGGCCTTGGCGGTGCAGAGGTAGCTGCTGCCGCAGGAGCCGTTGGCGCCGCTGGTCACGTCGTTGAGCGAGGCGGTGTGGGCGTACGGGAAGGACGACGGGTAGCTGCCCGCGGCCGGGGTTCCGGCCAGGGCGTAGACGGCGGCGATGATCGGCGCGGAGGCGCTGGTTCCGCCGTAGACGTTCCAGCCGCTCGCCTGGTAGCTGTCGTAGACGGCGAGGCCGGTGGCCGGGTCGGCGACGGCGGAGACGTCGGAGACGGTGCGCTTGGCGCAGCCGGTGTCGTGCTGCCAGGACGGCTTGGTGGTGTAGGTGGAGCAGCCGGAGCCCGCGCCGTTGCCGCCGGCGCTGCTGCCCCAGACGGATTCGGACCAGCCGCGCGGGGTGCCGCTCGCGCGCGTCAGTGAGGTGCCGCCGACGGAGGTGACGTACTGGGAGGCCGCCGGGTACTCGACTCCGTATCCGCTGTCACCGGAGCTGACGGTGATCGCGACGCCCGGGTGGTTGAAGTACGAGGCGTCGGAACTCGGGTCGGTGGAGTCCTCGCCGCCGCCGTAGCTGTTGGAGACGTACTTCGCCCCCATCGTCACGGCGCGGTTGACGGCGGTGCCCAGGTCGGCCATGGACGGCTGGTTCGCCTCGACGAGCAGGATGTGGCACGACGGGCAGACGGCGCTGACCATGTCCACGTCGAGGGAGATCTCGCCGGCCCAACCGGAGTCGGCGGTCGGGTAGTTGGTGCCGCCGTTCTGGTCGACCTTCTTGAAGCAGCCGTTGGCCGTGGTGCAGGCCGGCAGACCGTACTGGGAGCGGTACGTCGCCAGGTCGGACTCGGCGCTCGGGTCGTCGTAGGCGTCGATGATGGCGACCGTCGCGCCGGCGCCGGCCGAGGCGGGCAGGGCGTACGCGCTCTGCAGGTCGGTGGGTCCATAGCCGGACGGGGTCAGGTTGGGGGCGAGGCTGAGCTGCTGCTTGAGGTCGGTGCGGGCCAGCGCGTGGCAGGCCATGAAGCCGTGCTTCGTCGGCTCGGAGCAGAGCCGCTGGGTGTGCACGGCGGAGGGGGCGGGCGTGGGGGGAGCCGTCGAGGCCGCGGACGGGGAGGCGGCGGCGAGCAGGCCGCCGGATATCAGGGCCGCGGCTCCGATCACGGACGTCACGGCGCGGCGCGTCAGTCTTCCGGCGCGGCTGGTGGGTTTCGCTTGCAATGAACTGCCCTCCATGGGGGGTTCGGGTCCGCGGCGTGGGTTTGCGGGCACACGGAATGACAGGTTCATGACATGTCTTCGTGTGCGGGGATGCCTCGGACTTCGAGTGGCACTGGTCCATTGATCCGGCTGTCACCACATGCAGTGGTGGCCACCGCAGAACGTAGTGAGAAGAGGCCCAAGGGGATACCCGCGAAAAGCAAAGGATTGCTCTCCGTCAGTGATCTACGGGTATACCGTGTGCTGCCATGGAGTCGGACGACGGTGCGGTCAACAACCTTGTCTCGCTGGGCCTTTCGCGCTACGAGGCACGGGTCTACCTCGCGTTGGTGACGAGGGAGTCGCACACCGCGGCGGAGGTGGCGCGCGCCGCGCAAGTCCCTCGCCAGCGGGTCTACGACGTACTCGACGCGCTGGTGCGAAGGCACCTCGCCATCCCGCGTCCCGGACGGGTAGCGGGGTTCTCGGCCGTGTCACCCGAGCTGGCCCTCACACGGCTGATGGCCCTTCAGAGAGAGTCGCTGGAGCGGCTGGACCAGGCCTCGGCCGCCCTGGCCGCGGCGCTGAATCCGATCTGGACCGCCGGACAGGCCCACACCGACCCGCTCGACTACATCGAGGTACTGCGCGACCCCAAGGCGATCGCCGAGCGGTTCGCGAGCATCCAGGAGCAGGCGGAACACGAGCTGCTCACCTTCTGCAAACCGCCCTTCGTCGCCCCGGCGGCCAACGCCGAAGGCATCACGACCGTCCGCAGGCTGCGCCGGGCGGGTGGCACGGCCCGCGCCGTCTACACCTACGACGCACTCGACGACGCGGACGTGCTGGAGAACGTACGCCGCTTCCGCGAGGCGGGGGAGGAGTCCCGGTTCGCGCCGGAGCTTCCCTTGAAGCTGGTCGTGGCCGATGCCTCACTGGTCCTGTGCGACATGCCGGATCCCATGGCAGGTACCGGCGCCACCACGGCCCTGCTCATCGAACACCCGGCTCTCGCGGCGTGTTTGAGGATGTCGTTCCTGGCGGTCTGGGACCAGGCCGAGGCGCTGCCCGAGCTGAGCCACCCCGGACACCTCTGAAGGGCCGGGCCAAGCCGACGAAGAGGGCCGGGCCGGACGGTGCCGTGGCTGCGACCACCGTCCGGCCCGGAGTGTGCGGGGCCGTGTGTCTCAGGCCGCCTGTTCGTGTTCGCAGGCGCCGTCGATGCCGTACGTCTCCCAGGCGGGGAAGTCGTCGTCGGCGGCAACGGCCTCGCCCGGCACCAGCAGGCAGGCTTCCAGTGCCGCGCGCAGGGCGGCGGCGCGCAGTCCGGTGCCGATGAAGACGAGCTCCTGGCCCTGCGTGGTCTCCGGGCCCAGGGCGCCGGACGGTTCGAACCGGGCGACGGCGCCGGCCTGGGACCACAGGCCCGTCACCCGGGGCCGGCTGGCGAGCCGGAAGAAGCCCTTGGAGCGCAGGACCCGCCCGAAGGTGCCGCTGTCCAGCCCCTTGGTGACGAAGGTCCACAGACGCCCGGGATGGAACGGCAGGTCCGAGCGGAACACGAGTGAGGAGATGCCGTACTCCTCGGTCTCCGGTACGTGATCGCCGTTGAGCTCCTTCACCCAACCGGGGGCCTGCTGCGCCCGCTCGACGTCGAACAGGCCGGTCCCCAGGATGTGTTCGAGAGGTGCCTGCCCGCGGACGGCGGGAACGATCCGCGCCTCCGGGTTGAGCCGGGACAGCGTCGCACGGAGCCGGCGCGCCTCGTCCGGTCCGACGAGGTCGAGCTTGTTGAGGACGATGACGTCCGCGAACTCGACCTGGTCCATGAGGAGATCGCTGACGGTCCGCTCGTCGTCCTCGTACTGATCCAGGCCGCGCGCGACGAGTTCGTCGCCGGCGCCCAGCTCCGGAAGGAAACCGGCGGCGTCCACGACGGTCACCATCGTGTCCAGGCGGGCGAGGTCGCCGAGGGTGGCTCCGTCGTCGCGGGGGAAGGAGAAGGTGGCGGCTACGGGCATGGGCTCGGAGATGCCGCTCGACTCGATGAGCAGGTAGTCGAAGCGGCCTTCGCGGGCGAGCCGTTCGACCTCCTCCAGCAGGTCGTCGCGCAGGGTGCAGCAGATGCACCCGTTGGTCATCTCGACCAGCCGCTCCTCGGTGCGGGACAGGGCCGCCTCGCCGCCAAGCACGAGCGCGGCGTCGATGTTGACCTCGCTCATGTCGTTGACGACGACCGCGACCCGCAGCCCTTCGCGGTTCCCGAGCACGTGGTTGAGCAGGGTGGTCTTGCCGGCCCCGAGGAACCCGGACAACACGGTCACGGGAAGCCGGTCGGTGGGCGTCACGAGTACTCAGCCCTCCGGCTGGATCAGGCCGCGCTCGTACGCCTTCACCAGGCGCTGCGGGACCCGGTGGACGACGCCGTCCACGGTGACCGGCACCAGCTGGGACGTGGTCGCCTTCCACTGGGCGCGGCGGTGACGGGTGTTGCTGCGGGACATCTTCCGCTTGGGGACGGCCATGGTGGGTCTCCTTGGTCCGGTTGCTGACACACGGAGGCTATATGAAAATGGATCCCATTATCAATCTGACCTCGCGTGGCTGAAGAGGGGGCGTGTTCGATGGTCACCTGGCGCTGGAGCATCGGTTGGGAGCCGAAGTTGGGAGCCGGTTGGGCTCCGGTTGGGCCGGCCTGGACGGCGACGGAGAGGGTGATCGCTGCGAGTGTCGACGGGCGGCCGCGCGGGGGCGCCCCGGCGAATGGGGGAGGCGGAGCGGTGGGGTGAGGCCCTGCGGGCGTGCCGAGCCTCGTGGGGCACTTCGGCCTTCGGGTGTCCGCGTGCGACCCTGGGCCCCCCTCGCGGGCCCGCAGGGTTCGCACGCGGACGGGACGACCCTAAACGCTCATGGCATCCATTTTCAATGGATGTCTACGGTGTTCGCGTGCTCGGATGCCGGCCGACTGGGCCGAGGTGCCGACCGGGCCGAAGATGCGCCAAGTGAGCGTCTACCAGGATGACTTCGTCACTCCCGGAAGGAAGCCGGCGTGCGCCTGCTCGCGTGCCCGTACGCGGGAGAGCCCGAACTTGCGCAGGTAGCCGCGGGGGCGGCCGTCCACGCTGTCGCGGTTGCGTACGCGCGTGGGGCTGGCGTCGCGCGGTTGGCGCCGCAACTCGGCGAGGGCGGCGTCCCGTTCGGCCGTGGTGGAGGACGGGCGGCGGATGACCTCCTTGAGTTCGGCGCGCCGGGCGGCGTACCGCTCGACGGTCTCCTTGCGCTTCTCGTTCTTCGCGATCTTGCTTCGCTTCGCCATCAGACCTTCCCTCCTCGTGCGCGGATGCGCGCCACGGCGGCCTCGATGCCGATCGCGTCCACCGTCTTGATCGCCTTGGCGCTCAGGGTGAGCCGGACGTGTCGGCCCTCGCTGGGCAGCCAGTAGCGCTTGCGCTGGATGTTGGGGTCGAAACGGCGCGAGGTGCGCCGGTGGGAGTGAGAGATGGCGTTGCCGAAGCCCGGCTTGGAGCCGGTCAGTTGGCAGTGGGCTGACATGGGTGATGCGCCTTTCCTGCTGACGGAGGTGTGGTGCTCGGTGTGGTGCTCACTGTAGCGGTATCGAAAATGAAAATCGTTCCCATATACTCCTCGGCATGGCACGCAACGAGATCCGCCCCGTCATCAGGCTCCGCTCCACGGCAGGCACCGGCTTCACCTACGTGACGCGCAAGAACAGGCGCAACGACCCCGACCGCCTGGTGCTGCGCAAGTACGACCCCGTGGCCGGCCGCCACGTCGACTTCCGCGAAGAGCGCTGACCCCGTACGACTCCGCAGCCCCGCCAGACTCCCGACCACCGAAAGGCCCCGCTTTGAAGCCCGGAATCCACCCCGCCTACGAGCCCGTCGTCTTCCGCGACTCCGCCTCGGGCACCGCTTTCCTCACCCGGTCGACGATGACGAGTGACAAGACCGTCGAGTGGGAGGACGGCAACAGCTACCCGGTCGTGGACGTGGAGATCTCCTCCGCGAGCCACCCCTTCTACACGGGCACGGCGCGCGTCCTCGACACGGCCGGCCGCGTCGAGAAGTTCCAGCGCCGCTACGGAGCGCGTTGATGGACCAGGGACAGCGGATGCCCGTCGTGATCGTCGCTGGACTCCACGCCGAAGCCCGCAAGGAGGTCGTCGAACGACTCCTGCGCACCGTCCCCGGCAGCGTGGCCCTGCACCACGACCTCGCCGGCGCGCCCGACGGCACCGTGCTGCGTCTCGTACGCGATGCCACCGGCACCGTCTCCTCCGGCGAGACGCCCCTGGCCAACGACTGCGCGTGCTGCGCGCTGCGCGAGGACCTGGTCCCGGAACTGGAACGGCTGGCGGACGGCGGTCTGACCCGGCTCGCTGTCGTCGAGTTGTGGGACTCGGTCGAACCCAGGGCCATGGCCGAGGTCATCGCCCACCACGGCGGAGACCGGCTGCTCGTCACGAACGTGATCACCGCCGTGGACCCCGCGCTCGTCCTGCCCTGTCTGGGCAACGGCGACGACCTCGCCGAGGCCGGCCTGGCCGCGGCCCCGACCGATCAGCGGACCGTCGGCGACACCTGGGCCCGCCAGCTGGAGTACGCCCCCGTCCTCGCTGTCGTCGACAACGCCGCGGCCGACGACGAGGACCACGCCCTGCTCGCGCAGCTCCATCCCACCGCGCGGCACGTCGCCGCCGGTTCCGGGGAACTCGCCGAAGCCGCGTTCGCCGGCTTCGACGTCGAGGCCGCGGCGGCCGCCCAGCACCCCGCCTGCGCGCTGCTGCCCCAGGACGCGGACGAGGCCGGCGTCGCCACCTTCGTCTGGCGCCGCCACCGGCCCTTCCACCCGGAGCGGCTGTACGAGGCGCTGGAGGACCTGTGCTGCGCGGCGGCCCGCAGCCGCGGCCGGTTCTGGCTCGCCGATCGCCCCGACACGCTCCTCGCCTGGGACGCGGCCGGCGGAGCGCTGTGCGTGGAGAGCGCCGGCCCCTGGCTGGCGTCACTCCCCGACGCCGCCTGGGAGATGGTCCCGCCCGTGCGCCGCGCGGCGGCCGCCCTCGACTGGCACCCCGAGCACGGCGACTGCTGCCAGCACCTCGTCTTCACCTCACCCGGCCTCGACCGCGACGGGCTCGAACGACTCCTCGACTCCTGCCTGTTGACGGACGCCGAATACGAGGCGGGGCGCGAGGCGTGGCGGCGCCTGCCCGCCGCGTTCGACGCCCTCCTCGACGCCGCCTGACCTCCTGCCGCAACCGAACCCCCCAACCCAAGGAGACGCCGCCATGGCCCGACGCCCCGACCCCCGCAAGCCCGTGAAGTCCCGCCCCAACCCGCTCGACGCGGCCGGCATCACGTACGTCGACTACAAGGACACCGACCTGCTCCGGAAGTTCATCTCCGACCGAGGCAAGATCCGCAGCCGCCGCGTCACCCGGGTGACGGCCCAGCAGCAGCGCGCCGTCGCCACCGCCGTCAAGAACGCCCGCGAGATGGCCCTGCTGCCGTACGCCGGCCGGTGACGATCCTCCGCCCGACCCGACCCGACCCGACCCGACCCGACCCGACCGGACCTGACCTGACCCGACCGGACCTGACCGGACTCCTGTCGACCTGGCTTCAGGTGGCCGGCCGTCCGGAGGTGGTCGGCTCGGGCCTGGAGGGACGCAGGTACCTGGACCAGCCGCCGGGTGGCCGCTCGCCGACCTCCAGCTCCTGAAGTCTGGCGAGGATGGCCGGGTCCTGGGCGTCGAGCCAGTCGACGAACTGCCGGAAGGACGTCAGCCGTACGTCCTTCTTGTCGGCCATCTGCTTCAGGGCGGTTTCGACGGCGTCCATGTAGATGCCGCCGTTCCACTCCTCGAAGTGGTTGCCCACGAAGAAGGGAGCACGATTGGTCTCGTAAGCCCGCCGGAAACCGTCCAGGTAGGACTGCGTAGCCTGTTCGCGCCAGGCAGGGTAGTTGTAGGACGGCGCGCGCGTGGAGTTCTGGGACTGGTTGGCGAGGATGTTGTAGTCCATCGACAGGACCTCGAAACGATGGCCGGGGAACGGGATGCCCTGCAGCGGCAGGTCCCAGACGCCCAGTTTCTTCCCGGGCCAGCGCTGCAGACCGCCGGGCGAGGACGCGTCGTAGCGCCAGCCCAGTTCCCGGGCCACGGGCAGGAGGCTGTCCTGGCCGAGCAGGCACGGGGTGCGCCCGCCGATCAGCTCGGTGTCGTAGTCGAAGGGCAGCGACGGGTGGTCGTGCCAGCCGGTGTTGGTGCGCCAGGACTTGACGAACGCGCGGGCCTGCTCGATCTCGCTGCGCCACTGCGCCGGACTCCAGTTGGCGACCGAGCCGCTGCCGCCGCAGAAGTGCCCGTTGAAGTGGGTGCCGATCTCGTGCCCGTCGAGCCATGCCTGATGCACGTACTTCAGGGTCTGCTTGAGGTGGTCATCGGTGAGGTAGCCGATGTCGGAGGCGCCGACGGGGTTGTTCGGCGGGCGGTAGAGGCGTTTCTTCGACTCGGGCAGCAGATACACGCCCGACAGGAAGAACGTCATGTGGGCGCCGTGCTGGCGGGCGAGGTCGAGGAAGCGGGGGAAGAGGCCGTTGCCGACCTCGCCCGCGCCGTCCCAGGAGAAGATCACGAACTGCGGTGGCTGCTGACCGGGTTCGAGCCGCTCGGGCGCGCCCGGCTGACCCGGCTGCTTACCCGTGTACGAGGTCGAGCCGTCGCCGATCAACCGCACGGTGGATTTCTTTCCGGGAGTGCCCGGCCGCTCCGGCTGGCGGCCGGGCCCGGAGGCCGGCCTGTCGGCCTCCTCGCCGCTCCCGCATCCGGCGAGGGCCGCGGCGGCGGCCGCCCCCAGTCCGATCCCGAGGCCCAGACGCGCCGCGTCTCTGCGGCTGATTCCGCTCATCGACACCCCAATCCACACCGTGCGAGGGCGCGTTGTTCGTCCTACCTCACGGCAATTGACCTCTGCACGATAGGGGCTATAAACGGATAAGCTCGTCATTTGGGTCGGTGTGCCGAGTGAACCCGGACCGAACGCAGGTCGCGACGCATCGTGCCGGGTGCGCCGTGATCCTCGTCGAGTCGATGGGCGCGGGCCGCTGACCTGCCGTTTCCTTGGCTGTGCGCGGAGGCGTCAGGAGTGGCCCCTTTGACGTGTGTTTGCCGCGCGTCTACGGAGGTTTTACGCGCGAACGGCGGACACCCGTCAGCGAAGCACCGCCGGCTCGGGGGCGCCGACTTCACACCGTCGCGTACGACAACGCGGCGGCCTTCACCCCTGCGACCGCACGACACGACAGCGGTGAGCAGACGACTCCTCCCGACAACGTGCGGCCCTCCCGACCTGGGGAGATGAGCGGAGCCCTGTTATCGTGCGCCGATGTCAACGATCAAACAGTTCCAAGTGACCTTCGACTGCGCGGAGCCCGCGAGCCTCGCCGCCTTCTGGTGCGAGGTGCTGGGGTACGTCCTGCCGGCGGTCCCGGAGGGCTTTGCCACGTGGGACGAGTACCACCGCTCACTGCCGCCCGAGGATGAGATCTACTTCGCGTGCGCCGATCCCTCGGGTGCGGGCCCGCGCCTGCTCTTCCAGCGGGTTCCCGAAGGCAAGGTCGTCAAGAACCGGGTGCATCTCGATGTGCGGGCCGGCACCGGGCTCGTGGGTGAGGAGCGCCTGGCCACACTCGAGGCCGAATGCGCCCGCCTGATGGCGCTCGGCGCGAAGCACGTGCTGACGCAGCGCGCGGATGGCGTCAACGAGTCGTGCATCACGATGCAGGACATCGAGGGCAACGAGTTCTGCCTCGCCTGATTCACCTCCGGGACTGAGAGGCGGGCTCTTGGCTCTTGTCGGGGGCCTGCTTCCAGTCGGGCGTCCTCGCCCTCGCGGCGGCGGTACGTACACGGGAACGGCCACGAGCGGCAGGAGACCCAGGGCCGCCGTACCCCCCTGTTCCCCCCGGCCTGGTCCGGGGGACAGGTGACGGTCTGCTCCTCGGTCAGACCGCCGCCGGAGCGAAGCGGCGGAGTTCGTCCGCGCCCGGCTGTACGACGCCGTAGCTGTTCTCCGGCACCTCGTTCCAGGCGCCCGGCAGGTCTCCCAGGGGCTCGGAGACGACGAGGCGGGAGTCCGCCGAGACGCCGCGCAGGAACGCGACGTCGGGGTGGAGGCGGCGCAGGGCGTCGACGCGGCTGCTGTAGAAGAGCGAGCGGGACGCCCGGGCGGTGGAGTAGCGGAAGACCCAGACGCGCTCGCCGTCGGTGAGGGCGAGCGTCATCTGGAGGGGGTGTTCCACCCCGTGATCGCGTCCGACCCGCTCCACGACGCCCGCCATCCTGGCGACGGCCGCGGGCGGGTCGTCGTCGAGGCCGTAGGTGAGGGCCAGGTAGAACATGACCTCGGAGTCCGTGGTGCCCTCGATGTCGGCGTAGAGCGCGGGGTCGACGAGCAGGGTCAGGTCGCGGCGCAGCAGCGGGAAACCCGCGATGGCGCCGTTGTGCATGAACATCCAGCGGCCGTGCCGGAAGGGGTGGCAGTTCGACTGCTGCACGGCCGTGCCGGTCGAGGCCCTGATGTGGGCGAAGAAGAGCGGGGACTTGACGTGGTCCGCCAGCTCGCGCAGATTGCGGTTGTTCCACGCGGGCCCGATCTCCCGCAGCAGCGCGGGGGTGCCGGCGTGCTCCGAGTACCAGCCGATGCCGAATCCGTCGCCGTTGGTCGTCTCCACGCCCATCTTGGAGTGCAGGCTCTGATCGATCAGGGAGTGGGCGGGCTGGTAGAGGAGCGTTTCGAGCAGCACCGGCGTCCCCCGGTACGCGAGCCACCTGCACATACGCGATCACCTGAATCCCTGTGCGGCACCCGTCCGGCACGCCGTCGGGTCCTCTCATTCTCGGCACCGCCGCTCCGGGCCGCCACAGCGGCGGTGTCCCCGGCGGCGTCCGTCGTGCCCCTCATGCGTCGTGGTGGTGCGTCCGGTCCGGCAGACCCGCCTCGCGGCGCTCCTCGTCGCTCCACGCCCGGGTGTCGCGCGGCCTGACGTACGGTTCCCGGTCCGGCGGCATGCCGCCGGACACCGCTCGCCGGCGCAGCAGCTCGGCGTCGAACTCCAGCCCCAGCAGCACGGCCAGATTGCCGATCCACAGCCAGACGAGGAAGACGGCGACGCCGGCCATGGTGCCGTAGACCCGGTGGTACGAGGCGAACGCGGAGACGTACACCGCGAAGCCCGCCGAGGCCGCCATCCAGATCAGCAGGGCGAGCACGCTGCCCGGGGTGATCCAGCGCCATCCGCGGCCCTTGGCGTTCGGGCTCTCCCGGTACAGCAGGGCGATCATGACCACGGCGAGCAGGAGGAGGGCGGGCCATCTGGCCACCGACCAGATCGTCAGGGCGGTGTCGCCGACGCCCAGCGCTTCTCCGGCCCGACGTGCCGCGTCGCCGCTGAGCACGAGCAGCAGGGCACCCGCGGCGGCGGTCACCATGAGCGCCGCCGTCAGGCCGAGCCGGGCCGGCAGCAGCTTCCACAGGGGGCGGCCCTCGGGGACGTCGTGGACGCGGTTCGCGGCGCGCATGAAGGCGCCGACGTAGCCGGACGAGGACCACAGCGCCACCAGGAGCCCGCCCCCGGTCATGAAGGCGCCGGTGCCGGTGCTGCCGCTCAGGGCCTGCAGGGCCTGTTCCAGGACGTCGCGGGCCGGTCCCGGCGCCAGCTCCCGGAGGCTTTCCGTCACCTGGTCGGTGGTCCGCCGTCCGCTGATCCCGAGCAGCGAGACCAGGGCGAGCAGTGCGGGGAAGAGCGACAGGACGCCGTAGTACGTCAGCGCCGCCGCCCGGTCCATGAGCTCGTCGTCCGTGAACTCGCGCACCGACCCCCTCAGCACCGCGAACCAGGAGGACGCGGGGAGGTCGGCGGGCGAATCGGGGGCGCGCGCCTCGACGGCGGTGCCCGGTCCGGCGCCCTCGGCGCCGGACGGGTCGGGGGCCGGGGCCAGGGGCTCGGGAGTCCGGCGTTCGGGGACGCTGCGTTCGGCCATGCCCCGACGGCTACCCGCCCCGGCCGGCCCCATGCCGGAGCCCTCCGTGGCTCCGGAGGGAGCGCAATACTCCCGGCCGCCCCGGCCGCGGGAACCGACGCATGAGCCCCGCCGGCGGCCTCCCGGGCGCGAGGCCGGGGCCGGCGCCCGTACGCAGGAGAACGGCTCCGGGGTGCCCGCGCCGGAGGCGTGTCCGGTGCGGGCACCCCGGAGCCGTTCGGGGCGGCCGGATCAGTCGGCGTTGGTGCCCAGCAGACCCTCGCGCAGGCGCTTCACGGTGCGCGAGAGGAGCCGCGAGACGTGCATCTGCGAGCAGCCCAGCCGCTCACCGATCTGCGCCTGAGTCAGTTCCTCGACGAACCGCATGTGGATGATCCGGCGGTCGCGTTCGTCGAGGTCGGCGATGAGCGGGGCCAGCGAGTGGAAGTCCTCCACCAGCTCCATGGCGGGGTCCTCGGTGCCGATGAAGTCGGCCAGCGAGGCGTCGCTGTCGTCGTCCTCGCCGCTGAGGGCGGCGTCGAGCGACGAGGAGTTGTAGCCGTTGGACGCCAGCCGCGCCTCGGTGACCTCCTCCTCGCTGAGGCTCATCAGCTCGGCCAGTTCCTTGACCGTCGGCATCCGTCCCAGGCGGGTGCTGAGTTCCTCGGTCGCCTTGGCCAGCTCCACGCGCGCCTCCTGGAGCCTGCGGGGAACGTGCACCGCCCAGGAGGTGTCCCGGAAGAACCGCTTGATCTCGCCGACGATGTAGGGGACCGCGAAGGTGGTGAACTCGACCTCGCGCGACAGCTCGAACCGGTCGATCGCCTTGATCAGGCCGATCATGCCGACCTGGACGATGTCCTCCATCTCGTCGGCGCGGTGCCGGAAGCGCCCGGCGGCGTAGCGGACCAGGCTCATGTTCATCTCGATGAGGGTGTTCCGCGCGTACTGGTAATCGGGCGTCCCCTCCTCCAGTGTCGCGAGCTCCTGGAAGAAGACCTTCGACAGGGCCCTCGCGTCCCTGGGTGCGACCGCCAACGTGTCCGGGATCTCCGGCAGCGCCCGTGTTCCGGACTCGACTCCCGCCATCGACATCGTGGTGACCGTCACACCTGTCCCCTTTCACGTGTGTTCCTCATCGGGTGTGCGCTGCCCGAGGCGTGCCGCCTACCCCGACTTCTCGCGTTCAGACCTGTCGAGTCCGCATGAGTTTCCGATCGGTTTCTCCCCGCTGTGCGAGGGGCAGACGGAATCCCTGACCGGTCCTCAGAAGGAGAGACATGACACGGGACCCCTCGATGAGGGCCGTCGGCTGGGCGCGTTCGCTGCCGATGGGCAGCAGCGTGAAGACGGCCCGCGAGTGGACGCGCGAGCACCTGGCGGCGCTCGGCTGGGACCGTACCGCCCCCGGCGTGGCGGACTCCGTCGTGCTGGCGGTCTCCGAACTCGTCACCAACGCCCATGTGCACGCCCGCAGCGATGTGCAGCTGATCCTCACCTGGGACGAGGAGTGCCTGCACGTCACCGTGCACGACGCCTCCCCGCGGGTGCCCGAGCAGCGCAGCCCGGACGACGGCGCGCTGGGCGGCCGCGGACTCCTCCTGGTCGACGCCCTCGCCGACGACGTGCGGACCCGCCCCTGCCCGCGGGGCAAGGACGTCACGGCCTGCTTCCGTCCGGCCGACCGCGGCCGTCCCGGCTGAGGGAGCCGCTTCCCGCCGCACTTCAGCGCCCCAGGGACGCGAGCAGCGGAGTCCAGTCGATGTGGCGTTCCTCCGTGCCCCGCGGCACCAGGGCGAAGGTCTCGCGCACGAAGAGGCCGACCGCCTCCTGCTCGCAGCGGACGACGGCGCACCGTGCCGCCGGCCCGAGCCGGAGCAGGAGCCCGCCGTCGGGGGTGGGGCGGATCCGGACCTCGCCGTCGCCGGTGGGACCGAGCGATCCGGCGAGGATCATCTCGCGGTCGACGCGCCACACCACCGGGTCCTCGTCGAGGAGGTGGAAGGCGATGCTCAGGGCAAAGGGGTCGCGGGAGTCGTAGCCGACGGTGGTGCCGATCCGGACCGCCGCGTCCGCGGTGAACAGGTCCATGGCCATCGGCTGGATGAGGCCGCGCGGTTCGGGGAGCGGTGCGACGGGGTGGGGCATGAGGTCCTCCGGCTGAGGGGCTGTCAGCGAGCGGGTGCGGTGTCCGCTTGTCCCGTCCCGTCCCTGTTACACCTCGTGCCCTCGCGGCGGATGCGTCGATGGTGTCGCGATTCGGTGAAGGCCGTGAAGGCCCGGTCCTGGATGGCGGTGGCGGCGTGCTCCTGGGCGACGCCGATGCGGCCGGGGCGGCCCATTCCGCGCCGATTCCGGCCTGGACGGGGCCGATCACGTCGAGGAGGAGGTCCTCGGCGGGGACCCCGGCGTCGTGGGCGCCGAGGACGGCGGCGGTGGCGGCCGGTTCGTCCCTATCCAGGGCTCCCACAGCCGTTGGCGGGTGGCGGCGAGGACGTCGGCCGGGGTGGTGGTCTGCGTGTTCATGCGGTGTACCCGCCCCGGGTGTGGCCGTTCACCGCGGACAGATGGGTGGTGTGCGGCGCGGTGATGGCGACGACCGCCATGTCGTCGTGAGGACCGTCGCCCACCCAGGTCCCGGCGATCATCTGCACGCGCTCGACGACGGCCTCGGCCGGGAGCCCCACGCACTCGGAGAGCGCGGAGCGCAGCCGGTCCTCGCCGAACATGGCGGGGCCGAGCGGCCCGCCCCGGGCCTCCGTGATCCCGTCCGTGTAGAGCAGACAGGTCTCGCCGGGGGAGAGGTCCACGGTCGCGGACCGGCTGGTGACGACGGGGAGGGCGCCCACCAGGGTCCCGCCGGTGTCGGCCTCCTCCACCTCTCCGGTGGCCCGCAGGACGAGCGGGCGGGGGTGGCCGGCGCTGGTGAGCCGGAGCCGCACCCGGCCGCCCGTGCGCCGCACCGAGGCCAGGACCAGGGTGGCGAAGCGGGTGTGCCGGGCGGTCAGCAGGGCGCCGTTGAGCAGCCGCAGGACGTCCTGGTGGTCGCCGGCGAGGGGCAGCAGGGCCTGCACGGAGCTGCGGATCCGGCCCGTGAGCACGGCGGCGTCCAGCCCCTTGCCGCACACGTCGCCGAGGACGGCGAGCGTGTCGCGGCCGTCGTCGGTGCCGGGGTGCACGTCGTAGAAGTCGCCGCCGATCCGCTCGGTGTCCCGGGACGTGCGGTAGCCGCCGGCGAAGTCGACGCCGTCGACGTGGTGGAGCCGGGGCGGGAGGAGTTCGGCGATCAGCGCGCGGGTGACGCGGGCCTGCTCCGCGTAGAGGCGCGCGGCCGAGAGGGCGGCGCCCGCGCGGGCGGCGAACAGCCGGGCGAAGTGCTCCTCGGAGGCGTCGAAGGCCCGCTGTCCGCCGCGCCGCAGCAGGACCAGGGCGCCCGCGGGCACGCCGTGGCCGGGCAGCGGGGTGATGGCGACGGACCCGGGGGTCCCCCCGAAGCCCTCGGGCACGGCCCAGGACGGCAGTTCGGCCGGGTCGATCCAGCGGGCGGGCACCGGCGGGAAACCCCGGAGCGCCTCCGCGAGACCGGGCACGGCGGCCGGGTCCAGGGTGAGCTGCGTCCGCTCGAAGCCCCCGGCCATGGCGGTGACCACGGTGGAGCGGTTGCGCATCCCGGGCGGGGAAATCACGAGGGCCGCGTCGCCGAGGTGGTCGGCGGCGAGCAGGGCCGCCCTCTCCAGGCAGCGGTCGGGGTTGAGCGAGGCCAGCAGCTGGGTGGAGGCCTCGGCCAGGATCGCGTGGCGCTCCCGTTCGGTGCGCAGGGCGTCCTGCGCGGCCGTCAGGTCGGAGTCGTCGACCAGCCACCAAGCCACGTCGCCGTGGCCGGACTCGGTGGGGTGGGCCCTCAGGAGCCTGCCGTCGTGGCTGCCGCGCAGCGGGGCGGGTCCCGCCCCGGCGGGTGCGCGCGCCGGGCAGGCCAGCCGCCGGTGGGCGTCGGCGAGCCATCGCGGGACGGCTTCGTCCAGCCCCTTGCCGACCCCCAGTCGCGGGAAGAGGTCGGCCGCGGCGGCGTTGAACTCCACGACGCCGCCCTCGCGGTCGGCCACCACCGCAGGGTGCGGCGAACCGCGCCACCAGGGGTTCCTCGCTTCCGCGGTCTCCCGGGAGCGGCTGGACTCGTCCTCGAAAACAGTCATAAGCGTGGCCCGCGCATCGTGGCCCGCCACCTTCCCACTCGACGACAGCTCGTCCGTCCACCCTTGCGCAGGGGGCTCCGCACATCAAGTGAACCCCTCTCTTCCGGTACGCGTACCGCCCGGCCCCGCACGATCCCCACGATTCCGGCACGGATGCTTCACCGGGAGAGGCCTCAGGTGGCGGTAAGGACGAGGACCCCCCGGTCGTCGTCGATGTCCTGGGCGGCCGTGGCGACGCGGTGCGGGCGTCCTCGGCCCGCTGCCGCTCGACGGCGAGCGCCGCGATTCATGACGGAGGAAGGGGTTTCGGTGGGGTGTTCGGGGTCAGTCGGATCCCGGAAAGCGGTCCGCTCCCGGAAGGATTCCGCCATGCCGGTCCTGCTGGTCCTGGTGTTCGGTGTCGGTGTGGCGATGACGTGGTGGAGCGTCGTGCCCGTCCCGCGCGGTCCGCGGCGCGGTCCCCGGTGACGCCCCGGCGCGGCCGCCGCGCGGGTTTCACGGACGGACGAGCGGTCAGGCGGACGGGGACACGAATCCCTACTCATGTGCCAGGAGGCTCACATGGAAGGCTGGCGTGCGGCCGCGGCCTGTCAGGAGGTCGACCCCGATCTGTTCTTCCCGGTGGGGACCGGGGCTCCCGCGCTCGCGCAGGAGGAGGAGGCCAAGAGGGTCTGCCGGCGCTGCCCGGTACGCGAACCGTGCCTGCGCTCGGCCCTGGCGCAGCCGCATCCGCCGTCGGGCGTGTGGGGCGGCCTGACCGAGGCCGAGCGGCGGTCCCTGGCACGCCGGGCACGCCGGCGGGCGGACGACCGCGGGTGACCGGCCCGCGGATCACGCCCGCGGACGTTCCCGGAGGCGTCCGGGGACCCGGGCGTGGTGCCGGTGCGTCACCGCGTCCGCCGGTTCCGCGGGGCCGCGGGGCCGGCGGGTTCCGGTAGCAGGGAGAGGCGGGCACGGACCCGCTTCCCCGCCGGGGCGGGCTCCACGGTCAGGCTCTCGCAGACGGCGACGACGATCTCGACGCCGTGCTGGCCGATGCGGCGGGGGTCGTGCCCGCGGGGTACGGGAGCGGCGGCCTCCTGGTCGAAGACCGAGATCTCCAGGACGTCGGGGCCCAGTTCGAGCAGGAGTCGGCAGGGACCGGCCGTGTGCCGGATCGCGTTGGTGACCAGTTCGCTGACCACCAGCTGCGCGAGCTCGACGCGCTCGTCGCCGAGCGGTCCGCGCAGCACGGCCGGGGCGGCCGCGAGGAATTCGGCCGTGAAGGCACGCGCCGACGCGATCACCCCGCCCCGGGAGGCGTCGCCGTAGACGACGCCCGCGGACAGCAGGGGCTCCGGGACCGCGCGC
The DNA here is from genome assembly GCF_042873935.1 of Streptomyces sp. NPDC004327. Taxonomy (NCBI): domain Bacteria; kingdom Bacillati; phylum Actinomycetota; class Actinomycetes; order Kitasatosporales; family Streptomycetaceae; genus Streptomyces; species Streptomyces sp. NPDC004327. The sequence goes on from NZ_JBIAME010000001.1 coordinate 308,453, forward strand.
TCCGCGGTGATCGCGTCCGTCATGGCGCTGGTACTCCCCTCGTCCTGGGCCGGTGGCCGGGCTCCTCGTACCCGCCTTTCCCCTCTTCATGGTTCTCACACCGCACGCCCCGCGGATCACCCCGGGGGCGGCGCGTCAGAGGGATGCCGGCCCGGTCCCCCCGTGCCCTCTCCCGTCCGGCGTCTCGGCCCCGTGGCCGCGCCAGTCGAGACAGAGTACGAGGACGGGGGCCGGCGCGCCACGGCGGGTGTCACGCAGCGCCCGTACGACGGCCCGGGGGACGTCCGCGCCCTTTCGGTGGCGTACCCGGGTGAGGGCGCGGGCGACGGGACCGTCCGGTGCCTCGTCCCCGCCGCCGGCCGTCGGCTCCCCGGCGCCGTGGGCGACGAAGACCAGCCGGTCGCCGCGCACGAGGCGCAGGTGTTGGGGAGCGTAGACGGTGTCCTCGAACATCCCCAGGGGCAGTTGGCGGTCCAGGTCGATGCGCTCGGTCCCGGTGGGGCGCAGGCGCCAGAGCGTCGGCGACCCGGCGTCCACCACCTCGGCCTCGCCGGTGGCCAGGTCGATCCGGAGCAGCAGGGCGGAGAGCGGGTGCCGGCCGCGGTACTGCCCGTAGAGCGCCTGGTCGGTGAGGCTGGCCTGGGCCACCAGGTCGAGCCCGGCCCGCCGGGCGTTGCGGATCGCCATCAGGGCGAGGGTGCTCGCCAGGGCGGCCGGGGTGCCGGGGCCGGCGCTGTCGGCGACGGCGATCACGAGGTCCCGCTCGGTGGCGCTCCAGTCGAGGAGGTGCCCCCCTGAGGCGTAGGCGGGCTCCCAGTGGGCGTGGAGGTCGAAGGCGGGTCCGGCGCAGGCCCGGCCCGGCATGGTGTCCCACTGTATTTCCCCCGCGATGCTGAGGGCGTGCGTCCTGCGGGTGCGGCGGTACAGGTCGGTGTGGCGGTCGGCGACGCGCAGGGCGTGCCCGAGGGTCTCGGCGACCAGGGCGAGGCTCGCGGTGGTCTGCGGCGCGGAGCGCTCGGCGGGCAGGACGACGACCAGGACGCCGAACCGTTCTCCGCGGACCGTGACGGGCAGGTAAACGGTCGCCGTGGGCCCGACATCACGGAAAAGATATGGTTGCTGGGTGCGGAAGACGCGGCCGGCGGGGCCCGCGTCCACGGGCGTGTGCGACATCCCGGCAGGGGCCTGGACGGGCTCCACGGGGCGCAGGGTCGTGCATCCGTAGTCGACGAGCAGCAGGTCGGCGGAGGTCGCGGCGTACAGCTGCGCGAGACTGGTACGGAGGGAGTCCAGGAGGAGGTGTGGTGCCGCCCCGCGCAGCGCGCCTTCCACTGTCACGTGTCGATCCACCGGATCCGTACCGCCTTCTGGAGAGATGTGGAGATGACCGGTCCGTCGCAAGGCCGCTGTCCGCGGCCCCGGACGTCCGAGGAGGGTCGGCAGGCATGACGAGCAACCCCGCCCCGCCGCCACGGGAGCCGCAGCGGACGGCCGAGTCCGCCCGGGAGCTCATCGAGCTGCTGGAGGTGCTGTGGGAGCGCGGCCGGGACATGGTGTCGTCGACACCCGTCTCGGCGAGTCAGCTGCGCGTGCTGTACAGCCTTGACCGCGAGGAGGGGATCAGCCTGCGCACCCTGGGGGAGCTGCTCGGCTCCGCCCCGCCCTCGGTGAGCCGCATGTGCGACCGGCTGGAGGCGCTGGGCTTCGTGCAGCGGCTGCCCAGCCCCGTGAGCCGCCGGCAGCTGGAGCTGCACCTGACCGCGCATGGCAAGGCGTACCTGCGGGACCTCAGGACCCAGCGCGAGGAGGCCCTGCTCGCGGTCATCGCGGACATGTCGCCGACGAGCCGCAAGGCGCTGCTGCGGGGGCTCACCGGGTTCCACGACGCGGTGGAAGGGGGCGGAGCGGTCGCCTCGTCACGCGCCCGCACTCCGCTGAAGGACGTCAGTTCGGCCTGACCCCCGCGCGACGCCGGCTCCGGCCGGGCGCACACCCCATGTCCTCATTGCCACCTCTGGTCGTCCTCGACGCGTTCTTCCGGGCACCGCCCGGGTGTTGCCCCAAGGATACAGTTGTCATACGGCAACTGTTGACGGGGTGCCGTGCCAGTCGAGGCAGACGACCAGGGCGTCGTCCTCCAGCGGGCTGCCGCCGTGGTGGACGGCGAGCTCCCGGAGCACCGCCTGCGGCACGTGCGTGGGCGGCAGCAGTCTCGTCCCCCGCAGCGCGCGGGCCAGTGCCCGGTCCCCGTAGCTCTCCCCGGCCGGCGAGACGGCCGCGTACACGCCGTCGCTCCCGAACAGCAGCCGGTCGCCCGGCCGCACCGAGAACCGCTCCGGTACGTACACGGTGTCCTCGAACATGCCGAGGGGCAGCTGCGCCTCGAAGCCGACGGACTCCACCACCTGTCCCCGCTGCCGCCACATCCGGGGCGAACCGGCGTCCACGGCCTCGACCTCACCCGTCGTCAGGTCGAAGCAGAGCAGCAGCACCGACACGAAGGACTCGCCCCGGTACTGGGCGTACACGGCCTGGTCCGCCAGCGCGGCCTGGTCCGCCAGCGGGAGGCCGGCCCGGCGGGCGTTGCGGAGCGCGTTGATCGCGAGGTTCGTCAGCAGGGCGGCCTTGATGCCCTCTCCCATGCCGTTGGTGACCGTCAGCGTCAGCCGGCCGTCCGAGACCGACCAGTCGTAGTTGTCGCCGAAGATGGCGTAGGCGGGCTCCAGGTGGGCGGCCAGGGCGAACTCGGGACGGGCGCAGGAACGGCCGGGCAGCAGCTGCCACTGCATCTCCGCCGCGAGCGTCAGCCGGGTCGCGCGCCGCGCCAGGACGTACAGGTCCGTGTCGCGCTCCGCCACCAGGATCTCGTGGCCGAGCGCCTCGCAGAGCTGGGCGAGCCCCGGCAGCAGCTGCCCGACGTCTGCCCGAGGGGGCAGCTCGGCCGTCAGCACCCCCAGCCGGTCCCCGCGGACCGTGACGGGCAGATGGAGCAGGAGCGCCCCGGACTCCCGGGCCACGTACGGCTCCTGGGCACCGAAGGCGCGCCCCTGGGGACTGTCGTGGATCGGCACCGACGGGTCCGCCCCGGGAACGTGCCCGACGAGCTGGAGCGTCCGCAGGCCGTAGTCGGCCATGCGGAGCTCCACCCGCGGCACCCCGTCGTCCCTCAGGGCGTCCTCGACGACTCCCACGAGCCGGTGGGGAGCCGCCCGGCGGAGCGCCTGCTCGATCTCGGCGATCTCGCGCACGGTGTTCCTCTTCCTCTTCCTCTTCCTCTTCCTCTTCCCTGCGCACGGTCCCTGTGCACGGGACCGTGCCGTCCGTCCGCTACCTCGTGCCGCCGGCCGCGGCCAGCGCGTCCGCCACGGCGTCGTGCGGCGGGATGGTCGTCGTCACGCCGGTGATCTCCAGGATGCGGCGCACGGCCGGGGTCGGCGCGGCGAGGTACAGGTCGCCGTCGCTCTCCCGCGCCTTGTTGACCGCCTTGATCAGGACGTTCAGCCCCGAGGAGTCCATGAAGTCGAGGGCGGACAGGTCCAGCACGAGGCGGCGCCGCCCCTGGCCGAACTGCTCCGTCAGCAGCTCCTGGAGCCGGTCGGCCGTCTCCATGTCCAGCTCGCCCACCACGGTCAGCACCGCCGTGCGGCTGTCGCGGATCTCGACGTCGACATCAAGGTTCGGTTCACGCTCGGACATGTCTCCTGCTTTCCGTGGGGGAGGGGCCGGTCTCGGGGCGGGCGGGCGGTGTCAGCACACCTGGACACCGACCACGCACGTGTCGTCGTCCGTGTCCGACTTGCTGCGCGCGAGCAGCTGGTCCAGCCGGTGTTCGAGGCTGTCGGACGGCTGCCGGGCGACGGTGAGCAGCTGGGCGACGGAATCGTGGACGGCGGTGTCGCGCCGCTCGACGAGCCCGTCGGTGTACATCAGCACCGTGTCGCCGGGTTCGAGCCGCAGCTCCGTCTCCTCGTACTCGGTCTCCGCGAGGGCTCCCAGCAGCACCCCGCGCAGGAGCGGCAGGTCGAGCGCCTCCTCCGCGCGCACCAGCACCGGCGGGAGGTGTCCCGCGCGGGCCCAGCGCAGCGTACGGCTCTCCGGGTCGTAGACGCCGCAGACGGCGGTGGCCGTCACGTGGGCGGTGAGGTGGTGGGCGACGCTGTTGAGCCAGGACAGCAGCTGCCCCGGGCCCGCGCCCGTGACCGCCAGGCCGCGGAGGGCGTTGCGCAGCACCACCATGCCGGTGGCGGCCTCCACGCCGTGGCCGGCGACGTCCCCGACGCACAGCAGCACCTTCTTGGACGGCAGCACGACCGCGTCGTACCAGTCGCCGCCGACCAGGGACTCGGACTCCGCGGGCCGGTAGCGCACGGCCACGTCGAGTCCCGGCGCGTCCAGCGGCGGCATGGCCGGCGGCATGATCGCGTGCTGGAGCTGGAGGGTGAGCCGGTTGCGTTCCTCGGCCGCCTCCTCGGTCGCCGCCAGCCGGTCGCGGGTGGCCGTGAGGGCGACCTCGGTCCAGTGCTGCGCCGAGATGTCCTGGTACGCGCCCCGGACGGTCTGCAGACCGCCGTCGCCGCCCGGGGCGGGTTCGGCGGTCACCCGGATGTGCCGGGTGACGCCGTCGTGGCGGAGCATGCGGAAGGCGGCGGAGCCCACCCGTCGCTGGTGCAGCACCGTCTGGAGGAAGCGGCGGACAGTGTCGGCGTCGTCGGGGTGGACGTGGCCGGCGAGGTCGCGCAGGGCGACCGGCGGCTCCGTCGTCCTGCGGCCGAAGAGCTCGTACAGCTCACCGTGCCAGGTGATGTCACCGGTGACGAGGTCCTCCTCGAAGGCACCGACCCGGCCGAGGCGCTGGGCGTGCTGGAGGAGGCTGGCGAGGCGCGCCGACTCGTCCTCGACGCGCCAGATGAACAGGACGCCCGCGCCGTACCGGCTGATGCTGATGTCGGCGAGCGAGGCGAGCGGCACCTGGTCCACCAGGGCCGTGAGCCGGACCCGGCGGGCGCGGAACGGCTCCCCCGTGGCGTAGACCCGCTCGATCCGTTCGAAGAGTTCGCTGCCGCCCGCCGTCGCCGGGTACGCCTCCAGGAGCAGGGCTCCGTCGACGGAGCCGCGGGGCCGTCCGGCCGGATCCTGGAAGTGCGCGTTGGCGTGCCGGATGCGGAAGTCGACGAGCTCTCCCGCCTGGTCCAGGTGGGGGGTCAGGACGAGCGCGGGGTCGTAGAGCCCGTCCGAGAGTTCGGCCAGCGCCGTCACCCCCTCCCCGCCGGGGACGAAGAAGCCCCCGGGGGACGCCTCGGGCAGGGTCTCCAGGGTGTGGGCGCAGAGCTCGGCGAGGGCCTCGATCTGGCGCTCCACGACCTGCGGCAGGGGGTCGAGCGGGCGGGCCCAGCAGATCTCCAGGACGCCGTGGATGCGGCCGCCGGTCCCGGCGGGGACGACGACCCGGCCGCCGTCGGGATGACGCCCGCGGCCGATGGAGGGGATGCCCGAGGCCGTCAGGGAGGCGTGGCGGACGGTTCGGCGTCCGATGAGCGCCTGGCGGGCCGCGGTGGTCACGCCCGGCGGCACGTAGTGCCAGCGGGCCGCCTCGTCGAGGCCGAAGCCGGCGTGCCCGCGCAGGCTCAGCGAGGTGTCCGGACCGGCGGTCCAGATCGCGACGGCGACGGCGCCCAGCGGTTCGAGGGCGTGCCGGAGCAGGGACTCGGCGACGGCCTGGGTGTCGCCGGCGCCGAGCGCCGCGCTCTCCGCCGTGCGCAGCCGCACGGCGACCGAGGCGGCGGCGGTGGCCGGGGGCTCGCCGACGGCCGTTCTCACGAACTCGTCCGTCGCCTCGGCCATCCGGTCACGGGCCGCCTGGTTGATGATGTCCGCGGCCAGCTCCAGCCGGGACAGTCCGGCCCGGTCGGCGAGCTCCGCGAGCTGGCGGGCCGCCTGGGCCGGACCGCAGCCCAGGCGCTCGACGATGACTCCCTTGGCGAGTTCGATCAGGGCGCGGCCCTCGGCCGCCGCGTGCGCGGCGCGCACCTCGCCGCGCAGCCGTTCCACCGTGGCGGCCAGCCGGCCGTCGATCGCCGCGGTGTCCGGGACGGCCGGGACGTCGTCGCCGGGGTGCGGGACGCCGCTGTCGCAGGGCGGGGGAGTGGTCACGAGGCCGTCCCTCCGTCGAGCCAGCGGCGGACGCAGGCGATGAGTTCGTCGGCGTCGACGGGCTTGGTGACGTGGTCGCTGGCCCCCGACGCGAGGCTCTTCTCCCGGTCGCCCGGCATGGCCTTCGCGGTGACGGCGATCACGGGCAGGTCCGCGTACTGGGGCAGCTCCCTGATCCGCGCGGTCGCGGTGTAGCCGTCCATCTCCGGCATCATCACGTCCATCAGGACGAGGGAGACGGCCGGGTTCGCCAGCAGCGTCTCGATGCCCTTCCGCCCGTTCTCGGCGTGGAGCACCGTGATGCCGTGCAGCTCCAGGATGCCGCTGAGGGCGTACAGGTTGCGGGCGTCGTCGTCGACGGCGAGCACGGTCCTGCCGCTCAGGGTGCTGTCGACGGCCCGGGGCGCGGGCGCCCAGTGGTCGCCGCGCACCAGGGGCACGACGTCGCCGGGCTGCTCCGCGGACAGGTGCAGGGCGATCCGCTCGCGCAGCTCGTCGAGGCTGGAGAGGAGTTCCAGCGGTCGGCTGCGGGCGAGGTCCTGGAGGGCGCCCTCCTCGTCGGCGGGGAGCCGGCGGTTGTTGTGGGCGAGAACGGGGACGGCGCGCAGCGCCTCGTCCCCGTCCATGGCGTCCAGGAAGCGCAGGGCGTCGCCGTCCGCCATGTCGACGTCGAGCACGACGCAGTGGAACGACTGGGTGGCGAGCGCGGCGGCGGCCTCCTGAGGGCCGACGACCGCGACCAGTTCGATGTCCGACCGGCCCGTCTGCCCGCCGTCGGCCGAGAGCCGGCCGACCGCGTTCTCGGCGACGACGGCGAGGAGCCCGCGCGGGCGCTCCTCGATCACGAGGAGGCGCCGGGGCGGCCGGGCGGCCGCGCCGCCGGGCAGCGCGAGCGCGCCGCCCCGGGCGGGGGCCGGGACGGCGAGCCCTGCCGGGGAGTTTGCGGGCAAGGCGTCGGGGGCGGGCTGCTCGGCGAAGTCGGTGCGGGCGACGGGGAGGTAGAGGGTGAAGGTGCTGCCCTCGCCCGGCACGCTGGTGACGGTGAGGGCGGCGCCGAGGAGATGGGCGATCTCGCGGCTGATGGAGAGGCCCAGGCCGGTGCCGCCGTACTTGCGGTTGGTCGTCCCGTCGGCCTGCTGGAAGGCGCCGAAGATGGCCTCCAGGTTCTCGGGGGCGATACCGATGCCGGTGTCGGTGACGCGGAAGGCGACGACGGGGCCGCCGCGGTGCACCGACACGGGCAGCTCGTCGTCCGACGCCGGTTCGATGCGCAGCTCGACGCTGCCGTGCTCGGTGAACTTGACCGCGTTCGACAGCAGGTTGCGCAGCACCTGCCGGAGCCGCGTGTCATCGGTGACGAGGTCGACGGGGACGCCGGCGGCCGTGGAGACCGTGAAGGCGAGGCTCTTGTGCGAGGTGAGGGGGCGGAACGTGGCCTCGACGTAGTCGAGGAGCCTGCGCAGCGGCACGCGCTCCGGGTTGAGGTCCATCTTCCCGGCCTCCACCTTGGAGAGGTCGAGGATGTCGTTGATCAGCTGGAGCAGGTCGGATCCGGCCGAGTGGATGATGCCGGCGTACTCGACCTGCTTGGCCGTGAGGTTGCGGGTCGGGTTCTGGGCCAGCAACTGGGCCAGGATCAGCAGGCTGTTGAGCGGCGTGCGCAGTTCGTGGCTCATGTTGGCCAGGAACTCCGACTTGTACGTGGAGGCCAGGTCGAGCTGCTGGGCGCGGTCCTCCAGCTCCTGCCGGGCCTGCTCGATCTGGAGGTTCTTGGCCTCGATGTCGCGGTTCTGCGTGGCGAGCAGGGCCGCCTTCTCCTCCAGCTCGGCGTTGGAGCGCTGCAGCTCCTCCTGCCGCGCCTGGAGTTCCTCGGTGCGCGAGCGGAGTTCGCCGGCCAGCCGCTGGGACTCGTCCAGGAGTTCGTCGGTGCGGACGTTGGCGACGATGGTGCTCAGGTTGACGCCGACGGTCTCCATGAGCTGCTCCAGGAAGTCCCGGTGCACGGAGGTGAAGGGGCTGAAGGACATCAGCTCGATGACGCCGAGCACCTGCTCCTCGACGACGACCGGCAGCACCACGAGGCTGCCCCGGGACGTGCTGCCGAGACCCGAGGAGATCGTGACGTAGTCCTCGGGGACGTTCTCGGCGGTGACGGTGCGGCGGCTGCGGGCGGCCTGCCCGACGAGCGACTCGCCCAGCCGGAAGCGCACCCGGTCCCGGTCGCCCGCGGGGCGTCCGTAGGAGCCGACGAGGCCCAGCTCGACGCCGCCGGCACCCTCCTCGGCGAGGTAGAACGCGCCGTACTGGGCGCCCACGAGCGGGGTCAGCTCGTCCATGACGAGTTCGGCGACGACGGCCAGGTCGCGGTGGCCCTGCATCAGCGCGGACATCCGGGCCAGACTGGACTTGAGCCAGTCCTGCTCCTGGTTGGCCCGCGTCGTCTCGCGCAGCGAGCCCACCATGGCGTTGATGTCGTCCTTGAGCTCGGCCACCTCGCCCGACGCCTCGACGGTGATCGAGCGGGTGAGGTCGCCCTCGGCGACGGCGCTCGCGACCTCGGCGATGGCGCGAACCTGGCGGGTGAGGTTGCCCGCCAGCTCGTTGACGTTCTCGGTGAGGTCCTTCCAGGTCCCGGCCACGTTCGGCACCCTGGCCTGGCCGCCGAGCCGGCCCTCGGTGCCGACCTCGCGGGCGACCCGGGTCACCTCGGCCGCGAACGAGGACAGCTGGTCGACCATCGTGTTGATGGTCGTCTTCAGCTCCAGGATCTCGCCCCGGGCGTCGACGTCGACCTTCTTCGACAGGTCGCCTCCCGCGACGGCGGTGGCGACGTGGGCGATCGCCCGGACCTGGGCGGTGAGGTTCCCCGCCATCGAGTTGACGGAGTCGGTCAGATCGCGCCAGGTGCCGGAGACGCCCTTCACGTCGGCCTGTCCTCCGAGGATGCCCTCGGTGCCCACGTCCCGGGCCATGCGCGTGACCTCGTCGGCGAAGGCCGAGAGCTGGTCCACCATCGTGTTGATGGTGTTCTTCAGCTCCAGGATCTCGCCGCGCGCGTCCACGTCGATCTTCTGGGAGAGATCGCCCTTGGCGACGGCCGTCGCCACGTGGGCGATGTCGCGGACCTGGGTGGTGAGGTTGCCGGCCATCGCGTTGACCGAGTCCGTCAGATCGGCCCAGGTGCCAAAGACGCCGGGCACGGCGGCCTGCCCGCCGAGCGTCCCCTCCGTGCCGACCTCGCGCGCCACCCGCGTCACTTCGGAGGTGAACAGGGAGAGCTGGTCGACCATCCCGTTGAACACCCGGGAGATCTCGCCCATCAGCCCGTCGGCCTCGTCCGGCAGACGGGTGCCGAAGTCGCCGTCCCGCACCGCAGTGAGCCCGGCCAGCAGCTGGCGGAGTCCAGGCTCGACCACCGCGGCCGGCCCGGACCGCTCCCGTCCGGAGGAACCCCTGGTCGTCGTCTCAGACATGCCCCATCCTCGTTCCCCGCCATGTGCGCGCACGGACCGTCCGGCCCACGCCCCGCGCCGGCCGACCGTTCCCCCGGGTCGGCTCCGGCTGCCGCGATCGTTGCCGTACGGCAATCATGACGACACTACCCCTCCGTGATCGACAACAGGAGGTCGGTGCCGCTCATCCGGCCGGAACCCGTCCTCGCCCGGCCTCGGGACGGGGTGTGCGACGCCGCGACCGGGGTACACGCGCGTCGAACCGGGCGGTCCCCCGCCCCGACGACGAGGGGAGCAGTACGTGCTGATGGCCCATCCCGCGGTCCTGCGCGAGCTCATCGAGCAGTACGAGACGCTCAAGCTGCTCAAGGCCGAGAACGGCGGCGAAGAAGCACGGCGGCGCATGGACGACCTCGCCTACACGCTGTGCGTGTCCACCGGTACGCGGGACGTGGACGCGGCGCTGATCGCGGCCCGCCACCGTCTGCCGGGCGCGCGCCCCGAGGACGACTCGGTGCTGAGCGCCTGAGTGCCTGAGCGCCTGAGCACGCGGCCGAGCCCGGCACCCTCCTGACGAAAGGTGCCGGGCTCGGCCGTGCGGCGGGCGGGAGCGCGCCCGCCCGGAGGGCCGCCTACCAGCGGTACCAGCGGCTCGTGCCGCCCCTCGGCCGGGCCACGAAGCCCAGCAGCCACAGGACGAGCACGATGACGGCGATCCACCAGAGCGCCTTGACGGCGAAGCCGGCGCCGAAGAGCAGCAGGGCGAGGAGCAGGACGAGAAGCAGGGGGACCATGGGGGTCGACCTCCGTGGAGACGGTGACTGACGGAAAGGTGAAAGGGAAGGGCGGCGGACGGCGGACACGCGCGCCGGCCTCGCGCGGGGGCGAAAAGCGCCGCCCGCTCAGCCGCGGCGTTCGAAGAACAGGGCCACCGGGCCCAGGTCGCGCCGTGCGGCCAGGCGCTCGGTCCGGCGCCCCCATCCGTACGCGAGGGCGAGCGCGGCCGCCGCGCCGGCCGCGGCACCGGCCGTCACGGTCCGGTGGGCGCGCGCGGCGGCCCGCAGGCCGCCCCCGGTCCCGCGGGCCGTCTCCGCGGACGGCGCGGGAAGGGGGCGCAGGCCCGCGAGAACGGCCGGCCCGTACGTCCCGTCCCCGTCGGGGTCATCCACCCGCGTCAGGCCGGGGCGGTCCGGGACGGCGTAGGGGCCGGTCCAGGGGAGGGGGTTTCGTCCGTTGTTCTCCGAAGCGCTCATGGGCACCGTCTGGCCGGAGCCCCGCACGGTAAACCTGGTGGATCACGGCCCCGGCCCCGCCCCCTTTCCCCGAGTGCTCGACCGCGCGCTTGACCGCGCCCGTCCGGGACAGACGACCGTCCATGGTGACGTCACTGCTCGTGGTCTGTTCCGTCCTCGCCGCGCTCGCCACCGGCCTCGCGGCCGTCCTGGTGTCCCCGTGGTGGTGGTGCGCGGCCGGACCCGCCCTGCTGCTCGCCGCGGTCGCGACGTACGACGTCGTGCAGCGGCGCCACTCGATCCTGCGCAACTATCCGCTCCTCGGGCACCTGCGGTTCGCGATGGAGGCGATCCGCCCCGAGGTGCAGCAGTACTTCGTCGAGAGGAACGTCGACGGCGTGCCCTTCGACCGTGACACCCGGTCCATCGTGTACGAGCGGGCGAAGGGGACGGACGCCGAGGACCCCTTCGGCACCGAGCTGGAGCTGGACCGGACCGGCACCGAGTACCTGGTCCCCTCCATGGCGCCGCGCCCGGTGCCGGACGAGGCGCCCCGGGTCCGGATCGGCGGCCCCGACTGCGCGCGGCCCTACGACATGGCCCTGCTCAACGTGTCGGCGATGAGCTTCGGCTCCCTGTCGGCCCCGGCCGTCCGCGCCCTGAACGAGGGCGCCCGGCGCGGCGGCTTCGCCCACGACACCGGCGAGGGCGGGGTGTCGGAGCACCACCTCGCCCCCGGCGGCGACCTCGTCTGGGAGATCGGGACCGGGTACTTCGGCTGCCGTGCCGAGGACGGCGGCTTCGACCCGCGGCTGTTCGCCGAGAAGGCCGCGCTCGACCAGGTCGCCTGCGTCCTGCTGAAGATCAGCCAGGGCGCGAAGCCCGGCATCGGGGGAGTGCTGCCCGGCTCCAAGGTCGGCCGGGAGATCGCCGCCGTCCGCGGCGTCCCCGAGGGCCGTACGGTGATCTCCCCGCCGTACCACCGCGTCTACCGGACCCCCCGGGAGCTGGTGCGCTTCCTCGGCCGGATGCGGGAGCTCTCCGGCGGCAAGCCGGTCGGCTTCAAGCTGTGCGTGGGCGCGCGCCGCGACTTCCTCGCCGTCTGCAAGGCGATGCTGGAGGAGGACCTCACGCCCGACTTCATCGTCGTCGACGGGGCGGAGGGCGGCACCGGGGCCGCGCCGCTCGAGTTCGCGGACACCGTCGGCCTTCCCCTCACCGAGGGACTGACCACGGTGCACCGGGCCCTCGTCGGCACGGGGCTGCGCGACCGGATCAGGATCGGCGCCTCCGGCAAGGTCGCCACCGGGAGCGACATCGTCAAGCGGCTGATCCAGGGTGCGGACTACACCAACTCCGCCCGGGCCATGATGTTCGCCCTCGGGTGCATCCAGGCCCAGCGCTGCCACACCAACACCTGCCCCGTCGGAGTCGCCACCCAGGACCACAGGCGTGCCCGCGCCCTCGACGTGCAGAGCAAGGCGGAGCGGGTCCGGCGCTTCCAGGAGGCGACCGTCCGCAGCGCCCTCGCGCTCATGGCCGCCATGGGCGCCGACGGCCCCGGGGATCTGGAGCCCGGCATGCTGCTGCGCCGGGTCGGACCCGATGCCGTGCGCTCCCACGCCGAGCTGTACGAACCGCTCGAACCCGGTCTGCTCCTGTCGCCCGCATCGGTTCCGGACACCTGGGCGGGCGACTGGAAGGCGGCCCATCCGGACCGGTTCACCCTCCGGTGAACCGGTCGACAGCCCCAGAGGAAGGAGACCCCATGTCCCGTACCGTGCACAGGTGATCGCCGACCGGCTCGCAGACCTCGGCGCCGACCGCGTCTTCGGCGTGGTCGGCGACGCGCTCAACCCGATCACCGATGCCATCCGGACCACCGAGGGCACCGACTGGACCCGCTTCCGCCACGAGGAGGCCGCGGCCTTCGCCGCCGGAGCGTGGCCGAGGCGCTCGGGCTGACCGGCATCCGCGTCACCGCGCCGGGCGAACGGGACGAGGCCGTGCGCAAGGCGCTCGCCCTGCCGGGCCCTCCTCGACGTGCTGACCAACCCGGCGGAAGCGGCCGTCCCGGGCGGCACGGGTCGGGAGCGGAACCGCCCCGTCCCACGGCGGAAGCCCCCGTCGGGTGCGGGGGCTTCCGTCCGGCGCGGCACGGTGCGGAGTCAGGCCCGCGGCGTACCGGCCGTTCGCGGGGGCGGGTGGCCACCGTCGCCGTTGGCGGGGCCGGCGGTCCGCCCGCCCGGCCCCTCCCGCCCCTCCTGTCCGTCCCGTCGGCGCGGTGCGCCGGGGGTCGCGGCGGGAGCGTACGTACGGCCCTCCCCGCTCCGGCCCGGGGCACTGGGGTCCTCTGACGGGACTGCGGCCTCCGGAGCGCGCGGGCGTGGCCCCGTCCCCGCGGGGAGTCCCCGCACCGGGACACCGCGTACGGAGATGCCGTGCACGGGGGCACCCGGCGCGGGGACGGCCGGCGCGGGGACGGTCGGTCCCACCGGCGCGGCGCACGGCGCCACGCGGCCGAGGGCTCGGGTCGGGTTCGACATGAGCGCCTCCTGGGTGGGTTCCGTGGGCCGATCGCCCGTCAGCCTGCTTCCGTGGCCCACAAGTTCGGCTTCCCGCTCTTCCCGGGTCGAACCCCGAGGACGCGGAAAGACCGCCTCGGCCCTCGGATGAGCCGGGAACCGCGACCCCGCGGCACGGGCTCGGAGCGACGGCCGGGGGCAGTGGCGCGGGGCCGCGGCTCGGGACGGCAGGCGAGTGGCCCGCACCCTCCACGGGTGCGGGCCACTCACGGGTACCACCGATCCACGGCAAGGGGGGGTGCCCCTATGTGTTTGGTCAAGGTCTCGGGCCAGTAGGTTCGTGTGGTCGAGGAAGGGCCGAGCCGTAGGGGTGTGCATGGGGGATAGCCAGGTGACGATCAAGCTCACGAGCGATGAGGCACTGGTGCTGTCGCACTGGCTGGAGAAGCTCCAGATGACGGATCTCAGTCGTGTGGTCGACGATCCGGCGGTCTGGGCGCCGATTCATCGGATCGCCGGGACGCTCGACAAGGCGCTTCCCGCGCTGTTCGCGCCTGACTATGACCAGCAGCTTGAGGCCGCCCGTCAGAGGCTGCGGCCGGAGGACTGATCGAGCGGTCTCAACTCCTCACCTGGCTGCGGCGGGTTGGGGTTCGTAGAAGGTTCCGTCGCGGAGCATGGCGAAGAGGACGTCGGCCCGGCGTCTGGCGAGGTAGAGCAGTGCTTGGGTGTGGTGTTTGCCCTGGGCGATCTTCTTGTCGTAGTAGGTGCGCGACGCCGGGTCGCCGAGTGCGGCGAATGCGGAGAGGAAGAAGGCCCGTTTGAGCTGCTTGTTTCCTCTCCGGGACGGCTGTTCGCCGCGGATCGAGGACCCCGAGCTGCGGGTCGCGGGTGCGAGCCCGGCATAGGCGGCGAGGTGGCCGGCGGTCGGGAAGGTGCTGCCGTCTCCGACCTCGATCAGGATCCTGGCTCCGGTCCTGACTCCGATGCCCGGTATCGAGGTCAGGACTTTGGAAAGAGGGTGGGCCTCTAGGAGTTCCTCGATCCGCGCGGCCAGCAGCTTGCGCTGGTCAAGCACCGCCGTCAGGGATGCGGCCAGGCTCGGGACGATCAGCGCGGCCGCCTCGGTCCCTGGGACCGTCACGGTCTGCTCGTCCAGCGCGGCAAAAATCTCCTCGACCAGCCGCTCGGCCATCCGCGGTGCCTTCGGCCGCAGCAGGGTCACCAGCCGCCGACGACCGGCCTTGCGTATCTGGGCCGGTGACCCGAACCGTTCCAGCAGCGTGAGGACGGCAGGGTGCTGCAACCGCGGCCCCAGCACCCGTTCCAGCGACGGATGGATCTGCGTCAGCAGGCCGTGCAGCCGGTTCGCGACCCTGGTTGCTTCCCCCGCGAGGTCGTCGTCGAAGCTGACGATCATCTCCAGCTCGGCGATCGTCTCGTCCTCGCCGTCGATCGCCCGCAGCGTGTGAGGCATCGCGCGGGCCGCGTCCGCGATGATGAACGCGTCCTTCGCGTCCGTCTTCGCCTCGCCCGGATAGAGGTCGGCGATCCGCCGCATCGTCAGCCCCGGCAGATAGGCGACCGGGCATCCCATGTCCCTGGCGACCGCCAGCGGCAGGGCCCCGATCGAGGCCGGCTGATCGACGACCACCAGCACCGTTCCGTGCTTGGCCTGGAGTTTCGCGAACAGTTCGCGGAGCTTGGGTTCGGTGTTGGGCAGCCGTTTGTCGAAGGCTTTCTTCCCGGCCGGGGTGACGGCGGTGGCGTGGTGTTCGCCCTTGCCGACGTCCAGGCCGAGGAAGACGTCGATGTCGCTGGTGTCGATCACGTGCAGGCCCCTCCATCACGCTTTCGTCCGGCCCAGGCACGGCATCGAGCTGCCACATCCACGTTACGGAGAGCTCTTCCGGCTCGGGTGAAGCCGGTGCTCAAGCCCGTCATCAGCGGTCCGTCGATGCCTCCGGACCCGGTGACACCACCCCCCGGATCATGAACAACAAGGGGGGGGAAGTCATGCCGGACCCGAAGGCCGGAGGCCCCATTGCGGAGCCACGAAGAAGGTAACGGGGGGGGGGGACCGTGGATCGCCCGGCGCGAGCGTGTCCCTCGCTCGATCCCCGCCTGCTCCGCCGATCGGGATCCACACCCCTCGGTTTCGAGCCGGAGCACAGCACGCCGGGGGACGGCCGGGGGCGGCCGGGACATGCGGCCGCCCCGCATCGGAAGGGGGCCCGAGCGGGGCGGCCGCGTTCGTCGGCGCGCGGCCAGGGGGGGCGGGGCCCCGCCACGGGCGCGCCGGCGCCGGGCCCTCAGACCGATCCGCGCCAGCCGCCCGTCTGGAGGCCACCGCGCTCCTCGATGAACGACTTGAACCGCTTGAGGTCGCCGGCCACCTTGCGCTTGACGAAGCCGAGCTTGTCGCCCGCCTGCTCCGTCAGCCCTTCGGGGGCGAAGTCCATCTGGAGCATGACCTTCGTGCGGGTCTCGTCGAGGCGGTGGAACGTCACCACGCCCGCCTGGCGGGCCTCGCCCTCGACCGTCGTCCACGCGACCCGTTCGTCCGGGATCTGCTCGGTGATGACGGCGTCGAACTCGCGCCGCGCACCGCCGATCTCCGTGACCCAGTGCGTGAGCGTGTCCGTACGCTGCTCGATCCGTTCCACGCCGTCCATGAATTGCGGGAACGTCTCGAACTGGGTCCACTGGTCGTACGCGGCGCGCACCGGGACCTCGACCTCGACCGACTCCTCCACCTTGGACATGGCGACACCTTTCTCTCGCAGGCGCATCGTCCCCCTGTCGGGGACGTGCTGCCGAGCTTGTGCGGACCGGGGCGGACCGGCGGCCGTCAGAAGCCGCCCACGCCTCCCCCGAAGGGCCAGGACGTGCGGTAGTACTGGCCGATCTCCTCGCGGTACTGACGGTCCGCGAGGTGCTTGTCGGAGACGAACTCGGGCGAGTCCTTGACCTGTTCCTTCGACAGGGCGAGGTGCAGGGTCTGCTGCTCCAGGTCGACGCGGGTCACCGCCCGCGCCGGGATGAGCACCTCCTTGCCGAAGATCCAGACGCCCGTGTCCACGACGAGGTAGGAGTCGTCCACCTCGTCGGAGTGCTTGTCCACCTTGCCGATGTGCCCGTCGGCGGCCTCGACGCGCCACCCGGTGAGGTCGGTACCCGCCAGGTGGCCGGACTCGGCACTGAAGGACCACAGATGGTCGGTCATCGCTGTCACTCCTCTGTCGCTGTGTTCGTGCAGGGCGCGGCGCCGGACGCGCGGGCCGCCTCAGAGCAGGTCACGACGGTCGTCGTCGGTGACCGTGGGCGCCACTGGCGGGACCACCATCCGACGGCGGCGCAGCACGCTGGTGTAGACGGCGGTCCCGAGCAGGCCGACGCCCATGAGGATCAGGCCGACCAGATCGAGGTCGACCCCTTGGATCTCCCAGTCGGTCGCGAACGTGAGGATCGCGCCGACGGCGATCATGATGATGAACAGTCCCAGACCCATGGTTGGTTGCTCCTCCCCTGCGGGTTGGACAGCGTCCGCGTACCCGGGTCCGCGGGGATCATTCCGCCGTCCTCGGAGACGGTCGGAACGGGCCGGTCCGGGCCCGTGGGCACGGCGAACCGCCGATTCGACGTCCTTCAGGGGATGTTCATGGACGGAGGGGGGCACGCGTTCAGCCGCGGGCCCGCGCACGACCGGCGGGCGGCGCACCCGATTCCCGGCCCGTCGGCAGCGGGCCGGCCACGCCGGGCAGCGCACCTGTCGGCCAGGCGGCGGACGGGACCCGGAGGGCCGCCCTGACCGCGCCGCGCCCGTACGAGAACGACCTTCCCGCACAACAGTCCTGACTGGCCGTCAATAAAGGGGGGTGTGAGACGGCCGCCCGGGGCAACACGGAGTGCCAGGACACGGACATCGGAGGAGAAGCCCATGACCGCACTGCTGGACCGCATCAAGCGATTCGCCCGCAGCCCCCAGGGCCGTGACGCGGCGGCGTCCCTTCGCCGCGCCGCGGCCGACCCGCGCAGGCGCGCCCAGGCACGCCGCCTGTTCGGCAGGCTGCGCCATCGCTGACGCCAGCCCGCCCCTCACGGCCGTACGCCGGCGCCCCGCGCGGTACATCGCGCGGGGCGCCGGCGTACGGGAGCGGTGCCGGATGTGCCACCGACCCGGTGAGGTGGGGGCGCGGGGCCGTCAGCCGTCGTGCCCGCGCGTCTGCTCCTCGCGTCCCACCCCGGGGCGCTGGTACTTGGCGGTGTGACCGCCGGCGCCCTCCGGGTCGGTGGCTTCACGGCCCGTGACCCCCTGCCGCTCGCCGGTCTCGCGCCGGCCGCCGGGCAGTCCCCGGGAGGACACGGCCTCGTCGGCCTCCCTGCGGGCCTCCTCGTCGCCGCTCTCTCCCTTTGCGTCGGCAGGCGTGGTGCGCGGCCGGCCGGCGCGGTCCTCGTCCGTCCTGTACTGCTTCTGCTCGCCCATGGTCCCTCCTCCGTCTCCGTTCCGTCGCGGGGCGTGTGCGCCCCTTCTCATCGCTCTGGCCCCTCCTCCGGGGTCGACCAGGAATCCCGCCCCGCCTCCATGGGTGGCGGCTGGGCGACACGGGCGTCCCGCCGTCGGCGGGCGGCGCGCCGTGAACCCCACCAGAAGGCGGCGATCAGCACCACGACCAGCACCACTCCCACCAGGATCAGGAACAGCGAGGACGATCCGGAGGCGGCGGCCAAGGAGAGGGTCATGATTCTTCCTTTCTCACGGATCAGAACGGGGTGCTGCGTTCCGTTCCCGCCGGGCCGGGCGGCGGGTCCTCCAGCGCGGAGGCTGCGAGCCGCCCGGTCCGGCGGGTCCTGCGCGGCGGGGAGCGGAGCACGAAGTCGGGTTCGAGACCGGAGCCCGCGAGCCGGCGGCCGGTCCGGGGCGCGTCGCCCCCCTGCCTCGCTCGCTCGGCTGGCGGTCGAAGTCGTCGACCCGCCGGTCCTGGTGCACGCCTTCGGTGGCGCACCAACAGCAGCCGGACCCCGGCCGCGCCGTCCCCGGCCGGTGGTGCCCGCCTGTATCCGGGCTCCGGGCCCATGACGTCTCCTTCCGCGCGCGTACGGCTCCGGGTCGTTCCGGAAGATGCGCGTACCCCGTCTCCGTGATCGCACGCACGGGCGGGCGGGCGACGCCCGGCCCTCCGGACGGACGGCCGGGCGCGGCCGGAGCGCGGTGACGGCGATCGCCCGCCCCTTTGAGGCGCCTATTGGGTGGCCTGTGCGGGCTGGCCCATCGCAGCCCGCAGCCCGGCTTCCAGTCGCACGTCCTCGCCCCTGACCGCTGCCGAGGCCACCGGAGTGACGGTGATCACGGACGCCCTTCGGGGGATGCTGCGTAGGCTTGTGCCGTCGTCGTGGTGAGGTCCGGGAGGGGGGCGAAGCCTTCCTGCACGTCGCCTGACGATGCGTCAGGGAAGTTGGCAAGTGGTCAGCATGAGTCCCGGAAACCTGGGGACAGCTGCCCGGACTTGCGACTCGTTGTAGGGTGTGGAAACAGCCCTTGACCTGCAAAAACGCAGGCAGGGAGCCTATTCCGGGAGTACCTCGATGATACGCACCATGTTCAAGTCCAAGATCCACCGCGCCACCGTGACCCAGGCCGACCTGCACTACGTCGGTTCCGTCACCATCGACGCCGAGCTGATGGAGGCCGCTGACCTCCTGCC
This sequence comes from Streptomyces sp. NPDC004327, assembly GCF_042873935.1. Classification (NCBI taxonomy): domain Bacteria; kingdom Bacillati; phylum Actinomycetota; class Actinomycetes; order Kitasatosporales; family Streptomycetaceae; genus Streptomyces; species Streptomyces sp. NPDC004327. The sequence continues at coordinate 327,517 of NZ_JBIAME010000001.1, forward strand.
CGGTGAGCTGGTGCACATCGTCGACATCGACAACGGGGCCCGCCTGGAGACGTACGTCATCGAGGGCGAGCGCGGCTCCGGTGTGATCGGGATCAACGGGGCCGCCGCCCATCTGGTCCACCCCGGTGACCTGGTGATCCTCATCAGCTACGCGCAGGTGACGGACGCGGAGGCGCGCTCGCTCGTGCCGCGCGTCGTGCACGTGGACGCGGAGAACCGCATCGTGGAGCTGGGCGGCGACGCGTCCGCGCCCGTGCCGGGGACCGACACCGTGCGGGCGCCGCACGCCGTGCCCGCAGGGAGCTGACCTCCGGAGCGCACCGGTTCGCGGGGCCGCGTACTAGACGAGGGAGCCGGCATGGCCGACCGGCCGCCGAGCGGCAGCCGAAGGCCCGGCCGGCGCTGTGGTGACCCGGTCGGCGCCACCCGAATGAATGGGCCCCGCGAGCGCGGGCAGTCGGACCGGGGGACGCTGAAGCGGATACGCCGCCCCGGTCCCGGGTTCCCGATCCCGGTCCCTGGTCCGGTCCGCGGCCCGGATTCGCGGTTCGGTCCCGGGCCGCGGATCGGATTCGGTCCGGTCAGTGGTCCTTCAGCGGTCCGATCCGTCGTCCGGAATCCCGGCCCGGATTCCCGGGCCCGCCCCCGTACCCACGGAGCCCCTCATGACCCAGCCCCCGATCCCGGATCCCTGGCCGCCGCCCGGGCCGCCGTCGCCCCCGCCGGTGCCGCCGCCCAATCCCGTACCGGAGCCCGAACCCTCGCCCAACCCCATGCCCGAACCCGAACCTCAGCCGCAGCCCGGGCCCGCCGGGCGGTCGTGACCAGCGGAGGTCGCGGGCGGGAGATCACCGGCGAGAGGCCCCGGGCGTGAGGGCGCGGACGCGAGGCCCCGGTCGAAGGGTGACCGTTGGAAGGTGACGGACCATGCGGGGATTGGGGCGAAGCCCTTGTCACGCACCGTTGCCCACCCTTACCGTGGGCGACTGCCGATGCGTTCGAGGGGGGCCCATGGCCGTGCGCGGAACACGTGGGAAGCACCGCCGGTACCAGCCGAGCCGGATCAACCGGGCCTCGCTCACCGTCACCGCCGGCGGCGCCGGCATGGCCCTGCCGCTGATCGGGGCGGGGACGGCGCAGGCGGCCTCGCTGGACGTCTGGGAGAAGCTCGCGGACTGCGAGTCGTCCTCCCACTGGCAGATCAACACCGGCAACGGCTACTTCGGCGGACTCCAGTTCAGCCAGTCCACCTGGGAGCGGTACGGCGGCACGCACTTTGCGCCGCGCGCCGACCTGGCCTCCAGGGACCAGCAGATCGAGGTCGCCGAGCGCGTGCTCAAGGGGCAGGGGCCCGGTGCCTGGCCCGCCTGCGGCCCGCGCGCCGGGCTCGAGCGGGGGAGCGGCGAGGGGCAGGGCGCGGACGGCGCTTCCGGGCCCACCACGCAGACCGAGGGCATCCGCCCGCTGACCCAGGCCGCGTTACCCACGCAGCGGAGCAAGCCGGCGAGCCCCACCACCGTGCCCACCGTGCGCGAGATGTACACCGTGGAGCCCGGCGACTCGCTCTCCAAGATCGCCCGCGACGAGCACGTCAGGGGCGGCTGGCCGCGCCTGTACGAGGCCAACCGCACGGTCGTCGGCGGTGACCCCGACCTGATCCTCCCCGGTCAGCGGCTCACCCTGCGGATGACCGCTCCCGCCCCCGCGCCCGCCAAGCCGGGCCCCGCGTCGAAGCCCGTGTCGAAGCCGAAGCCCCACCCGGAGAACAAGCCGCACCCCCAGACCAACCCCCATCCGCAGGCCAACCCCCACCCCCAGACGAAGCCGGCCTCCAAGCCCCCGGCCGCCAAGCCCGTCCAGAAGCCGGCCCCGCGGCCCGTCCACAAGCCCGCGCCCCAGCCGGTCCACAAGCCGGCCCCGAAGCCTACGGCGCACAAGCCCGCGCCCCGCCCCGAGCCCGCCGCGCACTCCTTCGTCTCGCCCGTCGCCGACACCGACATCGGCACCCGCTACCGGGTCGCCGGGTCCTCCTGGTCCAGCGGCTACCACACGGGCGTCGACTTCCCCGTCCCCACCGGCACCTCCGTGCGCGCCGTGGCCGTCGGCCGGGTCGTCTCCGCGGGCTGGGGCGGGGCGTACGGCTACCAGGTGGTCATCCGGCACGCGGACGGCCGCTACAGCCAGTACGCGCACCTCTCCGCGCTCACCGTGCGCGAGGGGCAGCGGGTCAACACCGGTCAGCGGATCGGACGTTCAGGGTCGACCGGCAACACTTCGGGACCGCACCTCCACTTCGAGATGCGCACGGGTCCCGGGTACGGGTCCGACATCGACCCGCTGGCGTACCTCCGCGCCCGGGGCGTCTCTATTTGAGAAGGCGGGCGCATCTGACACCGACAGGTGGTCCGCGGGCTTCGACATCCGGTCGAGGGTGAGCTCGACCAGCCCGCCCGCCGCCACCGCTCCGCAGATCAGCGCGGCGACGCCGCCGGCCGTGCCGTAACGGAAGGACTCGCCGAAGAGGGTGAGGCCGACGGTCGCGGCGACCACCGGGTTCACCACCGTGACCGTGGCGAGCGGGGCGGCGAGCCCGGCGCCGCGGTACGAGGCCTGGGAGAGCAGCAGGCCGCCGACCGCGAGCGCGGACAGGACGAGCAGGCTCGGCCACTGGGCGAGCGGCGCGTCGAGGCGGAAGTCGACGGCGACGGTCTTGGTGAAGACCGAGGCGATGCCGAAGGCGATGCCGGCCGCGGTGGCCAGGACGACGGCGCGCGGCGCCGGACGCCGGACCAGGTGCGCCGCGGTGAAGAGCAGCGCCACCGCGCCGAAGGTGACGAAGGCGAGCAGCCGCCGCTCGTCGCCGTCGAGGGACTGGGCCGCCGTGCCGCCGGTGAGGCTGAGCAGCCCGGCGAGTCCGGCGGTGGCCATGAGCGCGCCCCGCCACGCGGCGCGGCCGGCCCGGCGGCCGACGAAGAGCGCCGCCATCGGCAGCGCGAACACGATCGTGAGGGCGCCGAGCGGCTGGACCAGGCTCAGTGGCCCGTACGCGAGCGCGGCCACGTGCAGGGCCGCGCCCAGGCCGGTGAGCAGCACGGCGCCCCACCACGCGGGCCGGCGCACGGGCGCGTAGCGCGGGACGGCGGCCGAGGCCGCCACCCGCTCCTGCACGATCGCCGCGGCCGCGTAGGCGGCCGCGGAGACCAGCGAGAGGAGCACGGACAGCACCAGGGGGCTCATGACTCCACGATCTCTCTTCAGCGCGCTCCCGTCGTCGTACCCGGGAACGCGATCGGAGGTACCGCGGATGGAGTACGAAGCCGCCTCGTACGCCCACGGGTGTACGCCCGTGCAGGTCAGGCCGGGTGGAACGCGACCTTTCCGGTGTCCAGGTCGAAGCGGGCGCCGACGATGCGCGCGTGGGAAAAAGCCGCATCCCGAGCCAGTCGGCGGGTGATCCGGTCCACATTGGCCCGCACCGTGTTCTCCACCCAGTCGCCGGGCAGGTGCCGGGTCGCCCGGGCGGCCGGGGCCAGCTCCTCCACGACCCGCTCCAGGTGTCCCTCGGCGGGGTTGCCGGTGCGCACGTACTCGACGGCGGCGGCCGCGGCCCCGCAGCGCTCGTGACCGAGGACGAGGACCAGCGGCACGTGCAGCTCCTCGACGCCGTACTGGAGCGAGCCGAGCACGGCCTCGTCGAGCGCCTGGCCCGCCGAGCGCACCGCGAGCAGGTCGCCGAGGCCCTGGTCGAAGACGAGCTCCGGCGGGACGCGCGAGTCGATGCAGCCGAGGACGGCGGCGAAGGGGTGCTGGGCCACGGCGACGGTGGCGCGGCGGGCCTCGTCCTGGTGCGGGTGGCGCTGGCGGAGCGCGGCGAACCGGTCGTTGCCGGCCCGCAGCTCGGCGAGCGCGCCGGACGCGTCGAGCAGGCCGGCCGCGGGGCGGCGCGGCGCCGGGACGGCGACCGGCGCGGCCGCGCCGACGGTGGTCGCCGTCAGGGCGGCGAGGCCGAGCGCGAGGACGCCGCGGCGGCCGGGTCTGGCGGCGGGGACGGGGGTGGGAGTCGTGAGGGACATGCGCCGAGCGTGGCGACCGACCTGCGCTTTTGGAATCCCCTTGGTCTGGACTTGACCGGTAGTTGACCATAGCTGGCCAGAGGTGATCGGTTTTGTCTCAGTGGATGGAAGGATGCCCGCGTGGATCGCGATGAACTCGACGCAGGCGCGCAGCTCGGTGGCTTCTTCGCGCTGCGCACCAGCCCGCCCGCCCAGGCCGCCCACCGTCCGCTCGCGGAGCTGTACGCCGGCCGGGACGACGCCCCGCTCACCGCCCGCCTCGACCGCGTCGCCGCCACCCTCGGCACCCCGGAGCGCCGGGTCGCCGCCTCCGTCGCCCACCTCGGCCTCGCCGCCCGGCTCTGGTCCACCGCCCTCGGCCCGGCCGCCCTGGCCGGCCGCTTCCCCGACCTCGCGCCCGACACCCTGCACTGGGACGGCGCCCGCAGCGCGCCGGACGACCTCTGGTGGTCCGGCACGGCCACCCGCCCCGGCACCGTCGCCGGGCTGCGCGCGGCCGTCGTCGAGGCCCACCTCGTCCCGCTGCACGCCGCCCTCGCCCGCGACGGCCGGATCTCCCCGCGGCTGCTCTGGGGCAACGCCGGCTCCGCGCTCGCCGGCGCGCTGCGCGAACTCCTGCGCTGGGCCCGCGCCCATGACCGCCCCGACGCCGCCGAGCGGGCCGTTGCCCTGACCCGGGGCCTCCTCGGCCACCCCGACCTGGCGGGCACCGTACGCGGCCCGGCCCTACGCCGTACCAGCTGCTGCCTCTACTACCGGTCCGCGTCCGGCGGTCTGTGCGGCGACTGTGTGTTCGACCACCCGCCCCGTACGGGTTTGGAGCGGCGGCCCCCGGCTCCGTAAAGTTGCGTCTTTGGAAGCAGTGGAAGTACTGGACGTGCTGCGGGGGTGCAGGCGTGCGGGCGCGAGCGATCGAGGAACGACGAAGGCCATGACGGTGACCGAAGAGACCCTGTCCCAGGAGTACGGGCCGGGGATCGACCCCGAGCGCCTGGCCGTCTGCCTGAGCGTGCTCGACGAGCTCGACCAGCTGGACGTCGACCACCCGGACGCCATCGCCGTCCGCCGCGCCACCGCCGGCATCTACCGGACCGTGAAGCAGCGCCGCCGCCAGGAGCGCCGGGCCGCCAAGACCGCCCACGACAAGGCGGTCACCGAGGCCACCGCGACCGGCTCCGCGCAGCGCATCGACGACGAGACCGAGGGCATCCTGCCGTCGTCGGCCACCGAGGAGGGCCGGATCGCGGGCATACTCCAGCGCCCGCGCTCCTGCTACACCTGCAAGAGCCGCTACGTGGAGGTCGACTACTTCTACCACCAGCTCTGCCCGGACTGCGCCCGCACCAACCGGGCCAAGCGCGACGCCCGCGCCGACCTGACCGGCAAGCGCGCGCTGCTCACGGGCGGCCGCGCCAAGATCGGCATGTACATCGCGCTGCGACTGCTCCGCGACGGCGCGCACACCACCATCACCACCCGCTTCCCCAAGGACGCCATCCGCCGCTTCAAGGCGATGGAGGACTCCGCGGAGTGGATGCACCGCCTGGAGGTCGTCGGCATCGACCTGCGCGACCCGGCCCAGGCCGTGGCCCTCGCCGACCAGGTCGCCGACGCCGGCCCGCTGGACATCCTGGTCAACAACGCCACCCAGACCGTGCGCCGGCTGCCCTCCGCGTACGCCGCCCTCGTCGACGGCGAGAGCGCGCCGCTGCCCGCCGGCGAGCTGCCCGCCCACCACGTCATCGGCGCCTTCAACTCCGGCGCGGTCGACGGCCTCGCCGCGCTGCCCATCGGCACCAGCGGCCTCGACGCGCAGAAGGTCGCCGACCTCGCCCTCGTCGCCGGCAACGCCAGCATCGAGCGGCACCACGCCGGCACGGCCATCGACGCCGGCGGCCTGGTCCCGGACGTCGTCGAGAGCAACACCTGGGTGCAGACCATCGACCAGATCTCCCCGGTCGAGCTGCTGGAAACCCAGCTGTGCAACTACACCTCGCCGTTCATCCTGATCAGCAAGCTGCGCCCGTCGATGGCGGAGGCCGCCGCGAAGGCCGCCAGCAGGCGCGCGTACGTCGTCAACGTCTCCGCCATGGAGGGCGTCTTCGGTCGCGGCTACAAGGGTGCCGGGCACCCGAACACCAACGCCGCGAAGGCCGCCATGAACATGGTGACCCGGACCAGCGCCCAGGAGATGTTCGACGCCGACGGCATCCTCATGACCTCGGTCGACACCGGCTGGATCACCGACGAGCGCCCGCACTTCGACAAGCTGCGGCTCGCCGAGGAGGGATTCCACGCCCCGCTCGACCTGGTCGACGGCGCGGCCCGGGTCTACGATCCGATCGTCCGGGGCGAGCAGGGCGACGACGTGTTCGGCGTGTTCCTGAAGGACTACAACCCCGGAAAGTGGTGACCGAATTCTGATCGATGATCGAGCGTTTGGCCTGGTGGGGGCCGGTAAACGGGCCAGTGTCACTCGATCGCGTCACAGTTTCGTGCCCCATAGAGCGCTGACGCGCTCATCTGGTTAATCTGATGTCCACGGTCGTCCACACGGGGTTTCACCGAACCCCCACGGGCGGCCTGGGGACTGGCCTGCACCTGGGCCGCGGTCCCGCCCGGAAGAACGGCGCAACCGCGACCGAACGGCCATGAGTTCCCATCGACGCGACACGAAGGAGTGCGCGGTGACACCAGAATTGACGCAGCAGGAGCAGCCCCCCGCCCCACCGGCCACCGAGCGCAAGCGCCGGACCGGGGAGCTGGGCAGCCTCGAAGTCTGGGCCCGCTCGGCCCCGATCCGCCTCGCCGGTTACGAGGACGACCTCGCCGAGCCGCACATCCTGCCCGGCATCGACTGATCCGCAACCACGCTTCGCCGCCCGTGCCCCCGGCCGCCCCCCTCGGCCGGGGGCACGGGCGTGCGCGGAGGTGAGGGTGAGGGCGAGGGCCTCGGTCAGCGCCGTCCGGCCGGCTCGCGCAGCCGTACCGGAGGCATGTACTCCCGCACCAGCGTTCGGTGCCACCACGCCCCGGTCTCCCGCAGCTCGCGCCAGGTCGTGTACCGGTAGCGGTAGAGCCGGGCCCGCACATGCGTCGGCGGCGCGTCCGGGAACGGGTTGTGGCGCAGCAGCCGCAGGGTGTCGCGGTCCCCGGCGAGCAGCCGCTCGACGAACGGCCCGAACCAGTCGCGGGCGTAGCCGGGGGAGAGCGCCGCGAACCACATCAGCCAGTCGAGCCGCAGATGGTACGGGGCGAACTGGCGCGGCAGCCGGCGCGGGTCGCCCGGTTTGCCCTTGAAGCCGTACTCGCGCCACACGGTGCCCTCGTGCGGCACCGGCTCGTCCGTGCCCTCGACCGCGATCTCGTCCCGCACCCGGCCGACCGTGCCGAAGGCGCCGTAGGTGTTGACCAGGTGCAGCGGGTCGAAGGAGCGGTTCATCGTCTGCCGCCGGGAGAGCAGATTGCGCACCGGGTGCCGGCTCTGGACGAGGATCAGGACCGCCGCCGCGCACACCACGACCACGTACCAGACCGGGGCGCCCGGCTGCGGGTGGTCGTGTCCGGCGACCAGTGAGCCGTCCAGGGCCGACAGGGCGAGAAGGATGGTCAGCCAGTTCAGCCAGGCGAAGTTCCCGGAGAGCACCAGCCACAGCTGGGTCGCGATCATCAGCCCGGCGGCGACCGTCGCCACCGGCTGCGGGGTGAAGAGCAGCACCGGCACGCCGAGCTGCACGACGTGGTTGGCGGCGCACTCGGCCTTGTGCAGCGGCCGGGGGAGATGGTGGAAGAACCAGCTCAGCGGTCCCGGCATCGGCTGGGTCTCGTGGTGGTGGTAGAGGCAGGTCAGGTTCCGCCAGCACGGGTCCCCGCGGATCTTGATCAGCCCGGCGCCGAACTCGACCCGGAACAGCAGCCAGCGCAGCAGGAACAGGACGACGACCGGCGGGCCGGTGTCGTCGTTGCCGAGGAGCACGGCGAGGAAACCGGTCTCCAGGAGCAGCGACTCCCAGCCGAAGGAGTACCAGGTCTGCCCGACGTTCACGATCGACAGGTACAGCGCCCAGAGCAGCAGCCACAGCAGCATCGACACGGCGAGCGGCACCGCGTCGCCCGCGCCCGCCACCAGGGCGAGGGCGAGGGCGGCGCCGCTCCAGGAGACCGCCGCGAAGAGCCGGTCGGAATAGCGCCACTGGAACAGGCTGGGCGCCCGGCGCGCCGGGACCCGCCGCACGTACTCCGGCACCGGCAGCATGCCGCGCTCGCCGATCAGCGCCCGGAACTGGAGCGCGGCCGACAGGAACGCGACGAGATAGAGACCGGCGAGCCCCCGCTGGAAGACGATCCGGCTCAGCCAGTAGTCGGGGGCGGTGAACCACTCCATCGCACGCGGTCAGCGCGGTCGCCCCGGCGGTGGGTCAGCCCTTGCGGTCCTGGTCGTCGTCCGTGGTGCGCTCGCCCTCCGCCTGGGAGGGAGTGGTGCGGGCGACCTGCGGGTGGACATGGGCCTTCTGCTGCTCGTCCATGTCCTCGTCGAGGCGCTCGCCCTCGGCCTGCGAAGGGCTCGTGTACTCGTCGTACTGGCTCATGGCCGCCTCCTTCGAGGAGCACGGGTGAGTACAGAACGAGCGTAGCTCTCATCGGCCGTCGGCGAGGTCCGCGGCGGGATCCGTGACGCGCTCCGCGACGAGCCGCGTCAGGGCCCGGCCGAGGAGCCGGGCGTACGCGTGCTGGAGCGCCCGCACGACCGGTCCGCCGAGCCGGGCGTACCAGGCGGCGGCCCGGCTGAACGCGGTCACCGTGAACCACACCGAGCCGTCCTCGTGCAGGGTGACCACGAAGGACTCCTCGCCGCACTCCGGGTGCCCGGTCCGGGTGCCGTACCCGAAGCCGGTCTCCGTCGCGGTGTACGTCGTCCAGATCACCTGGCAGGGCGCGATGAAGCGGACCGGGCCGAAGCCCAGCGACACCTCCAGGGTCACCCCCGGCTCCGCCCGGACGGCCGCGCTGGTCACCCGGGCGCCGGTCGCCCGGTGCATGGCCCAGGTGGTCACGGCCTCGCCGGCGGTCCGGTAGGCGGCGGCTCCCTCGCCGACCCGCACCGTGTGGTGCAGATAGTGGTAGCCGGCGGGCAGCGGGCCGGTGCGGGTGGCACCGACCTCGGGGTAGTTCGGCCCGGTGGCGGCGTGGCCGGAGAGGCTGCGAATGAGGCGGGTCATGCCGGGGACTCCGTTCGACGAGCGGCGAGCGTACGGGGGTGGGCGGTGGTCTCATGAGCCGGGGCGCCTGTACGGGATGGGGCGCCGGTTTGGGACGGGGCGCTGGTACGGGACGAGGCGCCGCTTTGGGCCGGGGCGCCGGTTCGGGCCGGGACGCCGGTACGGGCCGGGGCGAGGCGGCGCCAGGCGAGCAGCGAGCAGACCGCGAAGCCCAGCGCGTTGCCGAGGCCGTGGGTGGCGGCCATCCAGGTCAGGCTGGGATGCGGCAGCCCGGTGGCCTCGCCGAGCGCCCAGCTCAGCGCGAGCAGCATCGTCGCCACCAGGACCGCGGCCGAGACGCCGAGCAGCGCGCGGGTCACCGGGTCGGCCGTCGCCGGGCGCAGCTCGCGCCAGGTGGCGAGGGCGACCGCCCACATGCCCGCGGTGAGCACGACGGCGCCGGCCAGCTCGGCCCAGTCGTCGACGAAGTAGCCGCAGAGCACCAGCAGGGTGCCGAGCGGCACGCTGAGCGCCGCGAACCGGGTCGCCGGGCTCTCGGCCGTACGGCAGACGAGGCCCGCGACCAGGGCCGCGGCGAAGCCCGCGAAGTGGAAGTGGGGCACGGTCAGGGCGAGGATGCCGAGCTCGAAGCCGAACAGCTGGTGCCCGGCCCGCTCGGCGACCAGCGCCAGGCCCGCGACGGCCGGCGTCACCAGGGCGGTGAGCGCGGCGACCTCGGCGGGGGCCAGGGACCGGGTGCGGGCGAGGCGGGCCGGGGCGTGCAGGGCGAGGGCCAGGGTGGCGCAGGCGTAGCCGCCCGCGAGGGCGGCGGCCAGCGGCGAGCGCGGGAGCCAGAGCGAGACCGCGCCGGGCAGGGCGAGCAGCGGCCAGGCCCGGCGCAACAGCCGCAGGCTGCCCGGCGGCGAGTCGTCGAGGAGCCGGAGCCCGACCGGCACCACGGCGAACATCCCCAGCATCACGATCAGTCCGACGAGCACGGACATGGCACCGCCCACCCCCTGTTGAACGCGTTCAACCCTTCGTCCGCTGAGCGTAGAGGGTCGCTTGAACGTGTTCAAGGCCGGGGTCCCGGAGAGGAGGCACGGGCGGCCCGTGCCGGATGGACGCGCCCGGATTGCGGCGCCCCGGGCCCTGCGGCAGACAGGAAGGAACGATCAACGGCAAGGACCGAAGGCAAGGACCGAGGTGGGAGACCCCGTGCGCGACGCAACCAGACGACGGCCCCCGCGGCCCGCCGCCCCATCGGCCCCCGCGCACGCCGGCCGGTACGCCCTCGCCGCGCTGGCCTCGGCCGCGCTGCTCGCCGGCTGCTCCCTGCGCGGCGACAACGGCGAACCGGGCGCCGAACAGGCCGCCGCCCCCGCCGTCGCCCGCGAGGTGGTGCTCCAGCCCGCCGGCAGCCAGGGCCCCGCCCCCTTCACCGCCTCCACCGCGCAGGAAGGCGCCCCGGCCGCTCCCGGCGCCCCGCCCGCCACCGGCGTCGACGGCCCCGCCCCGGCCGGCCGCGCGCTCACCGGCGCCACCCCCGGCCTCTACGGCGGCACCCGCTCCGTCGCCAGCTGCAACGTCGAGCAGCAGATCGCCTTCCTCGCCGCCGAACCGGCCCGCGGCCGCGCCTTCGCCGAGGCCGCGGGCATCCCCGAGGCCAACCTCGGCGGCTGGCTGCGCGGCCTCACCCCGGTCCTGCTGCGCGCCGACGCCCGGGTCACCAACCACGGCTTCCAGGGCGGCCACGCCACCGCCTTCCAGTCCGTGCTCCAGGCCGGCACAGCCGTCCTCGTCGACGGCTACGGCGCCCCACGGGTCCGCTGCGCATGCGGCAACCCGCTGCGCGCCCCGGCCGCCGCCCCCGGCGCCGTCCACGCGGGCCAGCCCTGGCCCGGCTACCGCCCCGACCGGGTCGTCGCCGTCACCCCGACCAGCACCGTCGTCACCAGCCTCGTCATCGTGAACGCCGCCGACGACACCTGGATCGAGCGGCGCACCGGCAGCGACGGCAGCGCGGACCGCCGGCCCGACGTGCTCCCGCCCTGCGACCCGGCCTCGTGCGACGTCGTCACCGCACCGCCCGCGCCGCTGCCCGACGGTCCCACCGCCCCGCGGCAGCCCCCGGCCCCGAGCGAGCCGGCGAGCCCGCCGCCCACGACGCCGGACCGCGGCACGCCGGACCCGGTCTCCCCGGCGCCGGACGTGCCGAGCGCGCCGGACGTGCCGAGCGCGCCGGACGTGCCCAGCGCGCCGGTCGGGCCCGACGCACCCGTGGGCCCGGACCTCCCCGCCGTACCGGACGCACCGGACACGCCGGACGGTCCGGGCGGCCTCCCGACCCCGGAGCCGCCGCCGTCCTCCGACGACCTGTTCCCGGCCGACACCGGAGCGGGCCGGCAGCCCGACACCTTCCAGGGCTGATCGCGCGCGGTCCGTTCCCGGACGGCGTCGCGGGGGCGGGGCGGGCGATCTTCGCCGTGCGCTCGGCCGGGGGTGCGCCTAGCCTGGCCCCCATGAGCGCGGGACGACCGGATGGGGAGGCGGCCGGGCGGTGCCGCTGCGAGGCGGAGCCGGCGGGACAGTCGTGCTGCTTCCTGCACGAGTTCGGCCAGGAGTTCCGGATGGGCAGCTTCGACTGGGACCTGGTCACCGGCCGGATGGCCATGGACAAGGGCGCCCTGAACGTCTTCGACATGGACCCGGCCGAATACGACGGCCTGCCCGCCACCCTCGGCTCGCGCGTACTGCCCGACGAGGGCCACCGCCTCGACACCCTGGTCGCCCAGGCGCTCAAGGACGGCAGCACCCACTACGGCGCCTACTTCCGGATCCGCACCCGGTCCGGCCTCCAGCGCTGGACCCACACCCAGGGCCTGGTCCGGCGCGACGGCACCGGCCGCCCGGTCCGCATCGTCGGCATCATCCGCGACGCCTCCGAGGAGCTCACCGAGTCCGCCGCCCGGCTCGGCCTCGACGAGGGCCGCAGACAGCGCACCAGCGTCGTCGAGGGCACCACCGCGGCCCTCGCCCACGCCCGCACCGTCCAGGACATCATCGAGCTGCTCGGCGACTCCCAGGGCCTGGAGCACTTCGGCGCCGCCAGCCTCGTCGTGGGCCTCCTGGAGGCCGGCCGCATCCACCTGGTGGCCGAGGGCCGCGAAGGCGCGTTCGTCCCCGGCACCCGTTTCACCCGAGTGGACGAGCCCTACCCGATGAGCGAGGTCATCCGCACCCTGCGCCCGCGCTTCATCGAGTCCGCCGAGGACTTCGCCGCCTCCTACCCGATCCTCTGGCCGCACATCAGCGGCCTCGGCATCACCTCCGCCGCCTATCTCCCGCTCATCGCCCAGGCCCGCCCCATCGGCGCCCTCGGCCTGCTCTACAGCGACCGCACCGGCTTCAGCCCCGACGAGCGCAACCTGCTCGTCGCCCTCGGCAGCTCCATCGCCCAGAGCCTCCAGCGGGCCATGCTGTACGAGCAGGAGCACGACCTCGCCGAGGGACTCCAGCAGGCGATGCTGCCGCGCCGCATCCCCGAGGTGCCCGGCGCCCGCATAGCCGTCCGCTACCGCTCCGCCCGGCTCGGCCGGGACATCGGCGGCGACTGGTACGACATCATCCCGCTGCCCGGCGGCCGCGTCGGCGCCGTCATCGGCGACGTCCAGGGCCACGACACCCACGCCGCCGCCGTCATGGGCCAGCTGCGGATCGTGCTGCGCGCCTACGCCGCCGAGGGCCACACCCCGGCCACCGTGATGGCCCGGGCCTCCGTCTTCCTCCACGAGCTGGACACCGACCGCTTCGCGACCTGCACCTACGCCGAGACCGACCCGGCCACCGGACTCATCCAGATCGTCCGCGCCGGTCACGTCGACCCGCTCGTCCAGGACGCCGACGGCACCGCGCACCGCGTCCCGGTCGAGGGCGGGCTCCCGCTCGGGCTCTCCGCCGAGTTCGGCCGCCTCGACTACCCCGTCAACACCGTCGAGCTCGACCCCGGCAAGACGCTGCTGCTCTACACCGACGGCCTGGTCGAGAAGCCGGGCGCCGACCTCGATGAAGGCCTCCAGTGGCTCTGCTCGCTGGTCAAGCGCGGCCCCCGCGACCTCGACGAACTCGCCGACCACCTCTGCGAGGTCGTCGACGAGCGCGGCGGCGAGGACGACGTCGCCGTGCTGCTGCTGCGCCGCGAGGTCGCCTCCCCGGAGCGGGCCGGCGGCCGGCTCCAGCAGCACGTCGGCCAGAACGACCCCGAGGCCCTCAGATCCGCCCGCCACATGATCCGCGCCGCCGTGCGCGCCTGGGGCGCGACCAGCCGCGCCGACGAGATCGAGCTCGTCGCCGACGAGCTGACGACCAACGCGCTCATGCACACCGACGGCGGCGCGATCGTCACCCTGCGGATGCTGCCCGGTCCCGAACGCCGGCTGCGCGTCGAGGTCGAGGACCGCTCCAGCGCCCTGCCGCGCCGTCGCGAGGCCGGCGACTCGGGCGTCTCCGGCCGCGGGCTCCTCCTCGTCGAGCGCATCTCGGACGAGTGGGGCGTCGAACCGCGCGGTGGCGGCAAGTGCGTGTGGTGCGAGTTCGTCACCGAACAGCCCGCGGCCGAACAGCCGGGCAGCGAACAGCCCGGACCCGAGCAGTCCGCCACCGCCACGGAACAGTCCGCCACCGAAGAGCCGGGGGACTGACCCGGACCCGCACCCCCCGGGGCCCGCGTCCGACGGGCGCGGGCCGCGCCCGTGCGGCAGGGTGGTGGCATGCCCGAGCTGCCCGAGGTCGAAGCCCTCCGCGAGTTCCTCGACGAGCACCTCGTGGGCAAGGAGATCGCCCGCGTGCTGCCCGCCGCGATCAGCGTGCTCAAGACGTACGACCCGCCCGTCACCGCGCTCGACGGCGCGCGGGTCACCGGCGTCGCCCGGCACGGCAAGTTCCTCGACATCGCCACCGAGGGCGGCGCGGCCGGGCAGCTCAGGCTCGTCACCCACCTGGCCCGGGCCGGCTGGCTGCACTGGAAGGACGTCCTGCCGTCCGGGCCGCCGAAGCCCGGCAAGGGCCCGCTGGCGCTGCGGGTCGCGCTGACCGGCGGCGACGGCTTCGACCTCACCGAGGCGGGCACCACCAAGCGGCTCGCCGTGTACGTGGTCCGCGACCCCGCCGACGTCCCCGGCATCGCCCGCCTCGGCCCCGACCCCCTCGCCGAGGACTTCGACCTCGCCGCCTTCACCGCGCTCCTGGCGGGCGAACGGCGCCAGATCAAGGGCGCGCTGCGCGACCAGGGCCTCATCGCCGGCATCGGCAACGCGTACAGCGACGAGATCCTGCACGCGGCGAAGATGTCCCCGTTCAAACCGACCCAGAACCTCACCGCCGAGGAGACCGCCGGCCTGTACGAGGCGATGCGCACCACCCTCACCGAGGCCGTCGCCCGCTCCCACGGCCTCGCCGCCGGCAAACTCAAGGCCGAGAAGAAGAGCGGCCTGCGCGTCCACGGCCGCACCGGAGAGGCGTGCCCGGTGTGCGGGGACACCATCCGCGAGGTCTCGTTCAGCGACTCCTCGCTCCAGTACTGCCCCACCTGCCAGACCGGCGGCAAGCCGCTCGCCGACCGCCGGCTGTCCAAGCTCCTGAAATAGCGCCAGGCACCTGAAATAGACTCCCGCGCATGCTGCGCGTACTGGCCGTCGACGACGAGGCGCCGGCCCTCGGCGAACTCCTCTACCTCCTGCGGGCCGACCCGCGCGTCGCCACCGCCGAGGGCGCCGCCGACGCCACCGAGGCGCTGCGCCGCATCGGCCGGGCGCTGGACGCCGGACCCGAACGCGGCAGCCCCGACGGCATCGACGTCGTCTTCCTCGACATCCACATGCCCGGGCTCGGCGGGCTCGACCTGGCCCGGCTGCTCGGCGGCTTCGCCCGGCCGCCGCTCATCGTCTTCGTCACCGCCCACGAGGGCTTCGCCGTCCAGGCCTTCGACCTCAAGGCCGTCGACTACGTGCTCAAGCCGGTGCGCCGGGAGCGGCTCGCGGAGGCCGTGCGCCGCGTCCACGACCTCGTCCACGCCTCGGCCGCCGCGCACAAGGCGTCCGCGCCCGAGCAGATCCCGGTCGAACTCGGCGGCGTCACCCGCTTCGTGTCCGTCGACGACATCGCCTACGCCGAGGCGCACGGCGACTACGCCCGCCTGCACACCGACCACGGCAGCCATCTCGTCCGCATCCCGCTCTCCACCCTGGAGGAGCGCTGGGCCGCCCGCGGCTTCGTCCGCATCCACCGCAGCCACCTCGTCGCCCTCGCCCGCATCGACGAACTGCGCCTCGACGGCGGCGCCACCTCCGTCCGCGTCGGCGCCGCCGAACTCGCCGTCTCCCGCCGCCACGCCCGCCAGCTGCGCGACCTGCTGATGCGGCGCGCGGGCGGCTGACCGGCCATGACCTGTCCGAGTCGCCCCCTACCGGGCCCGGAGCCCTTCCGCGTACACTCCACGGGCCCACCAGACCGTGAGAGAGCGGACGTTCGATGTCCGAGCAGCACGCCCCGCGCCGGCCGCGCCGTGAGACCGTCACCTACGCCTCGGCCGTCGGCGGCGGACCCGTGCCCAGGCCCCGGACCCGGCCGCAGCACCCGCCGGCCCGCTCCGAGATCAGCGAGCAGACCACCCTCGGCCACACCTACGTCCGCTCGCTGATGCGCAGCCAGCTCCGCGCCGCGCTCACCGGCCTCGGCGCGCTCGTCCTGCTCGTCGGCCCGCTGCCGCTGCTGCTCGCCCTGCCCGCGCCCGAGGCCGCCGTGTGGCTCGCGCTCGGCGTCGGCGTCCACCCGGTCGTCTGGGCCGTCGCCCGCTGGTACGTGCGCCGTGCCGAGCGCAACGAGCGCGACTTCACCGGCCTCGTCGAGCGGTGAAGCGCGGCAGGACGGCGTGAACCACACCTACGCGGTCGGCGCGGTCACCGCCGTCGCCCTCGCCACCGTCCTCGTCGGCGCCCTCGGCCTGCGCATCTCCCGCACCACCTCCGACTTCTACGTGGCCTCCCGCACCGTCGGCCCGCGCCTCAACGCCGCCGCCATCAGCGGCGAGTACCTCTCCGCGGCCTCCTTCCTCGGCATCGCCGGACTCGTCCTGATGCAGGGCCCGGCCATGCTCTGGTACCCGGTCGGCTACACCGCCGGATACCTCGTCCTGCTGCTCCTCGTCGCCGCGCCGCTGCGCCGCTCCGGCGCCTACACGCTCTCCGACTTCGCCGAGGCCCGGCTCGAATCGCCACAGGCCCGCCGGGTCGCCAGCCTCTTCGTCGCCGGCATCGGCTGGCTCTACCTGCTGCCGCAGCTCCAGGGCGCCGGGCTCACCCTGGAGATCCTCACCGGCGCACCCGACTGGCTCGGCGGCCTGGTCGTCGCGCTCGTCGTCACCGGCACCGTCGCCGCCGGCGGCATGCGCAGCATCACCTTCGTCCAGGCCTTCCAGTACTGGCTGAAGCTCACCGCCCTGCTCGTCCCCGCGCTCTTCCTCGTCGCCGCCTGGTACGGCGACGGCGCGCCGCGCGCCCGCTTCGACGCGCCCGCCGTCTTCCGCGCGCACACCGCCGTGCGGGTCGCCGACACGCTGCGGATCGAGGTCGGCGCCCCGGTCACGCTCACCGTCACCGGCCGCGTCGACGGGCGGGCGTACGAGCGGGACACGCTCACCCTCACCCCGGGCACCCACCGGGTGGAGCACGGCACCGAACTCGCCTTCCCCGCGGGCGCGATGGTCCCCGAGAGGGCGTCGACCGGTGACGACACTCCCCCGGCCTTCGGCCGGGGCGACCCCCGACCCGCTCCGCTCGGCTGGTCGCAGCCGCTGGCCGGCGGCCGCGACGGCCACCAGCTGTACGCCACCTACGGGCTGATCCTCGCGACCTTCCTCGGCACCATGGGCCTGCCCCATGTCGCCGTCCGCTTCTACACCAGCCCGCACGGCCGGGCCGCCC
Organism: Streptomyces sp. NPDC004327; assembly: GCF_042873935.1. Taxonomy (NCBI): domain Bacteria; kingdom Bacillati; phylum Actinomycetota; class Actinomycetes; order Kitasatosporales; family Streptomycetaceae; genus Streptomyces; species Streptomyces sp. NPDC004327. Next base: position 344,767 of record NZ_JBIAME010000001.1, read on the forward strand.
GCCGCACCACCCTCGTGGTGCTCGGCCTGGTCGGCGTGTTCTACCTGCTGCCGCCGCTCTACGGGGCGCTCGGCCGGATCTACGCCCCCGAACTCGCCCTGACCGGTGCCGCCGACGCCGCCGTGCTCGTGCTGCCGGACCGGATGCTCGGCGGGCTCCTCGGCGACCTGCTCGGCGCGCTGCTCGCGGGCGGGGCGTGCGCGGCCTTCCTGTCGACGGCGTCCGGACTGACCCTGTCGGTGGCCGGGGTGCTCACCCAGGACGTGCTGCCCGCGCGCGCCACCGCCCGGGGCGGCGTGCGGCACTTCCGGCTCGCCACCCTGCTCGCCACCGCCGTACCGCTCGGCGCCGGAGTCGTCGCCTCCGACGTGCCGGTCGCCGACGCCGTCGGACTCGCCTTCGCCGTCTCCGCCTCCTCCTTCTGCCCGCTGCTCGTGCTCGGCATCTGGTGGCCCCGGCTCACCCCGCCGGGCGCCGTCGCCGGACTGCTGCTCGGCGGCGGCTCGGCGCTGACCGCCGTGATGGCCACCCGGGCCGGGCTCGTCCCCGCCGGCTGGCCGCACACCCTGCTGGCCTGGCCCGCCGTCTGGTCGGTGCCGCTCGGCTTCCTCAGCATGATCCTGGTCTCGCTCGCCACCCCGCGCCGCGTCCCGGCCGGGACTCCCCGCATCCTGGCCCGGCTGCACCTGCCCGAGGAGTTCAGCGGCAAGCCGCAGCCGGGCGGCGCGGGCCGGGGCGGCTCCCGGCCGGAGGCCGTGGCGGGGGGCGAGCGGTGAGCGGCATCGAGCTGGCGGCGGCCGGCGCCGTCGGCGCCGTGCTGCTCACCGCCGGGTTCGTCCTCGGCCGGATCACCGCCCGGCGCGGGCGGCGCGCCGCCGGCCTCGGCCTCGGCACCCCCGTCGAACGCGCCACCTTCCACACCCTGCACACCGCCTCGCTCGCCGCGCCCCCGCTGCGCGCCGGCCTGACCGAGGAGACCGCGGGCAAGGCGGCCGGCCGGCTGCGCTCCCTGCTCGGCACCGAGACGCTCTGCCTCACGGACCGGTCCGCCGTCCTCGCCTGGGACGGGCCCGGCGAGGACCACCACCGTGAGCGGGTGCGGGAGTTGGTCGACGAGACGCTCGCCTCGGGCCGCGGCCGCTCCGCCCACACCGGCTGCGAAGACGTCGACTGCCCGCTGCGCTGGGCCGTGGTCGCCCCGCTGACCGGCGAGGACGGGGTGCTCGGCGCGCTCGTCGCGTACGGCTCGCGCGAGTCGGCGGTGCTGGTGCGGGCGACGACCGAGGTGGCCCGCTGGGTCTCCGTCCAGCTCGAACTCGCCGAGCTGGACCGCTCCCGCACCCGGATCGTCGAGGCCGAGATACGGGCGCTGCGCGCGCAGATCTCCCCGCACTTCATCTTCAACTCGCTCGCCGCCATCGCCTCGTTCGTCCGCACCGACCCCGAGCAGGCCCGCGAACTTCTCCTGGAGTTCGCCGACTTCACCCGCTACTCCTTCCGGCGGCACGGCGAATTCGCCCAGCTCGCCGACGAACTGCGGGCCATCGAGCAGTACCTGGCGCTCGCCGGGGCGCGCTTCGGCGAGCGGCTCACGGTCACGCTGCGGATCGCGCCCGAGGTCCTGCCGGTCGCGCTGCCGTTCCTGTGCCTCCAGCCGCTGGTGGAGAACGCGGTCAAGCACGGCCTGGAGGACTCCGCCGAGGGCTGCCGGGTGGTGATCGCCGCGCGCGACGCGGGCGCCGAGGCCGTCGTCACGATCGAGGACGACGGCGTCGGCATGGACCCGGAGGTGCTGCGCGCCGTCCTGCGCGGCGAGCGGCCCTCGGCCGGCGGCGTCGGCCTGTCCAACGTGGACGAGCGGCTGCGCCAGGTGTACGGGCCGGAGTACGGCCTGGTCATCGAGACCGGGATCGGCGCGGGCATGAAGGTGACGGTCCGCATCCCCAAGTACCGCCCGGGAGTTCACCCCGCGATCTGAGTGGCCGTCAGCACAGGTGGAGCGCCAGATGCCCGAGCGCGACGCCCAGCTGCCAGGCGGGCAGCCACACCTGGCGCTCCTCGTCGATGCCGCGCGGGCCGGCGAGCCCGGCGAGGCCCGCCAGGTCCGCGGCCCGCAGCTCGGTCGCCCGCAGCCGCCGCCAGGTGTCCCGGGCGAGGTCCAGATCCGAGGACGGGAGACCCGCCCCGGCCTCGGCGAGCCGTTCCTCGACCCACGACGACCACGGATGGTCGTGCGCCGTGCGGCGCAGCCAGCCGTCCGTGCCGGTGCCGTCCCCGCCGGCCCGCGACAGCAGGATGGTCAGCGCCAGGGTCTGCACCCCGGCCCGGAACTCCAGCGAGCCCGGCGCGACGAGCCCGCTGGCGCGCAGCAGGTCGTCGGCCACGTACTCGGCGCACAGCCAGTCCATGGGGATGCTTTCGGGCAGCACCGTTTCCACCTTCTCCCGGATGTCCTGGACGAGGCCCCGACACCGAGCCTGCTCCGAGAACGGTGCGCGCGGGGCGCACTTGGCTCAACTCGCCGGGACGGATTCGGATACGGATCCCGGCCGCATCGGTGCAGGTGGGAGCCGTGTGACGCGAGTGAAGTCCGGAGCGGCGGGAGGCGGCGGGGCTTCAGCCGAGCAGCGCGTACACGGCCGTCGCCTGGGCGGCGACCTCGTCCGTGCCGTCGGCGGTCATGGTGATGTCCGCGAACGCCATCCGCTTGCCGGCCTTGGTGAGCCGGGCCCGGACGAGGACGTCCGCGCCGATCACCGCGCGCTGGAAGCTGATCGACTGCTGGACGGTGGTCATGGGGACGAAGCCGCCGCGGGCCGCGGCCACCGCGATCACCGTGGCCGTGTCGGCGGCGGCCATCAGGGCCTGGCCGGAGAGTCCGCCGCCCTCCCGGGCCAGCCGGTCGGACCAGGGGAGGCGGAGGACGGCGGCGTGGCCGGCGGTGTCGACGGAGGCCACCGAGAGCCCCAGATCGAGCACCCACGGGGCGAAGTTGTCGGCGAGGACCTTTTCGGCGGCGGCGAGAGTCAGTGTCACGCGGGTCATTGTGGGGTGGGGGTCGCGGGCCGGGCAACGGCCGGTCCCGCGGTGGCCGGGCGGCGGCGCGGCCGGTAGCCGGGCAGCCGGTGGCCGAGCTGGCGCAGCGCGTAGTGCGAGCGGGACTTGACGGTGCCGGCCGGTATGCCGAGCTCGGCGGCGGCCTCGCTGACGGTCAGGCCGCGGAAGTAGAGGCGGACGAGCACCGCGCGGTGCTCCGGGCTGAGGCCGCGGACCGCCGCCCGTACGTCGAGCGCGGCGTCGCGGGACTCGGTGGAGTCGGCCGGGTCGGCGGTGAGGGCGAGCAGTCCGTCGCCGATCTCGGCGGGCCGGGCCAGCCGGGAGCGGCGGGCGTCTATGGCGAGCCGCCGGGCGACCGTGAACAGCCAGGGCCGCATGGAGTCGTACGCGGAGTCGAACGCCTCCGGGTGCTGCCAGGCCCGGACCAGCGTCTCCTGCGCCAGGTCCTCGGCCCGCTGCCGGTCGCCGTGGGTCAGTCCGAGCAGGAACGCGAGGAGCGCCTGGCCGTGCTCGCGCTGGAGCGCCGCCAGCTCCTGCTCGTCGGTGGTCGTCGCCCGTGCCGTCGCCGTCGTCATGCGCGGTATCGCAACGCATCCGGGCGGCGACGGACAGGGATCGGACAGGGGTCTGCGACGAACGGTCGCGATGAGCGGTGAATGGCGCGACGAGCGGTCCGCTGAACGGCCGGACGGAAGCCTTGCGTCCGATTCAGCGGGGTTTGCAAGGAACTGCGGCATTGACTCTTGACTGAGGCTTTTCCGCACGGTCAATTCGGCTGAACAGATGTTCATCCTACGAACCCGCGGAGCCCGGCAGATGACCTCACGCACCCGTCCCGCCGCGGCGGCCCTCGCCGTCGTCCTGCTCACCGCGGCCACCGGCTGCGCCGTCACCGCCCGCACCCCCGACCGCACGCCGGGCACTCCGGGCGCCGCGGGCACCGCGGGACAGAGCCGGGCCCCGCACCGGTCCGCCGCACCCGGGGGAGCGTCCGCGCCGGCCCCCTTCACCCTGGTCGCCTCCGGTGACGTGCTGCCGCACGACTCGATCATCCGCCAGGCCGCCGCCGACGCCGGCGGCACCGGCTACGACTTCCGCCCGATGCTCTCCGGCGTCAAGCCCGTCGTCTCGCGCGCCGATCTGGCGATCTGCCACATGGAGACCGTGTACGGCGAGGAGGGCGGCCCCTACACCGGATACCCCGCCTTCAAGTCGCCGCCCGAGATCGCCGCCGCCCTGAAGGCGACCGGCTACGACTCCTGCTCCACCGCCTCCAACCACTCCCTGGACGACGGCGCCGACGGCCTGCGCCGCACCCTCGACGCGCTCGACAAGGCGGGCGTGCGGCACGCCGGCTCCGCCCGTACCGCCGCCGAGGCGGCCCGGCCCACGCTGCTCAAGGCCGGCCGGGCGACCGTGGCCCAGCTCGCCTACACCTACGACACCAACGGCTATCCGCTGCCCGAGGGGCAGCCCTGGGCGGTCAACCTGATCGACGAGGACAGGATCGTCCAGGACGCCCGGGCCGCCCGCAAGGCCGGCGCCGACGTGGTGGTCGTCTCCATCCACTGGGGCACCGAATGGGAGACCGCCCCCGACGAGCGCCAGCTCACCCTCGGCCGCTCGCTGACCGCCTCGCGCACCGGGGAGCGGCCCGACATCGACCTGATCATCGGCACCCACGCCCATGTGCCGCAGCCCTACGAGAAGGTCAACGGCACCTGGATCGTCTACGGCATGGGCGACCAGATCGCCGGCGACATGATCAACTACGAGGGGGTCAACGACCGCCGCGGCAACATGGGGACCCTGGCCCGCTTCACCTTCGCCCCGCCGACCGCGCCCGGCCGGCGCTGGGAGGTGACCAGGGCCGAGTTCGTGCCGCAGTTCTTCGACACCACCCGCGGCCGGGTGGTCAACCTGGGTGCCGCCGTCAAGGAGGGCGAGGAGCAGTACACCGAGACCCGTGACGCCATCCGCGAGGTCGTCCTCGACCGGGGGGCGGCACGGGACGGCCTGGTCATGGGGGAGTAGCTCCCGAAGGGCGGGTCACGGCACGACGGTGACCGGCCAGCGGCCCGCCTTGACCAGGCGCACCGCGACCGAACCGATGATGCGGTGGCCGGCCGACTCCGAGGCTCCCACGACCACCGCGTCCGCCTTCAGCTCGTCGGCGGCCGCCACCAGGCCCGCGTACGCGTCGCCGCGGAAGGTGTGGAACTCCCAGCGCACCTGCCAGGTGTCCTTGACGTGGTCGACCGCCTTCCGGATGTCGGCCACCAGGCCCTCGGCGATCTCCTCCGTGGTGTCGGAGACCGGCGCCCCGAGCGCCGCGCCCGCCGCGAGCACGGGCTGGACGTAGACCAGCGCGAGCAGCGCGTGCTGCCGCCGGGCCAGCCCGGCCGCGTAGGACGCGGCGCGCATCGAGGAGGCGGACCCGTCGAGCCCGGCGACGATCACCTTCGGGCCGTCCGTGCCCCGTTCGAAACCACTCACCCTCCGAGGTTATCGGCTCATCAGGTGTTTTCGGACGCGGGGTCGGGTGTCGCTGCGCGGCCCGCGCCGTCCACCGTTCGCACTATTGGTCATGAAAAAGGACGATACGACCCTTGGGCGCCGGTCGCTGCTCCGTCTCGCCGCCGCCCTGGGCGCCACCACCGCCGTCGGAGTCTTCGCCACGGACCGCCTGACCGGCGACGACCCCGCCGCCCCGCCGTCCGCGCGGGCCACGCCCGGCGCGGCCGGGCCACAGGCCGGGGCGCAGGCACGAGCCCAGGCGAAGGCGCGCGCGCAGGCCGCCCGGCTGAAGCCCGCCGCGTACCGCCTCCAGCCGATGACCGGCGAGGCGCCGCCCGCCTTCCGGCGGGCGCTCCCGCCCGTGCGGACCCGGCCCTTCCTCCAGCTCACCGGCGTCGGGCGGTCGATGGTGCTCACCTTCGACGACGGGCCCGACCCGCGCTACACCCCGGAGATCCTCGCCACCCTGCGCCGCTACGGCTGCCGCGCCATGTTCTTCGTCTGCGGCGAGATGGCCGTCGACAACCAGGACCTGCTCAAGGAGATGGCCGACGACGGCCACATCGTCGGCAACCACACCTGGACCCACCCCCTGGTGCCCAAGCTGCGGCCCTCCCGGATCCGCCAGGAGCTGGGCTCCACGAGCGACGTCATCGAGAAGGCCCTCGGTGCCCCGCCGCTGTGGTACCGGGCGCCGTACGGGGCGTGGAACAAGCTGTCGTTCGAGATCGGCGCCGAGCTCGGCATGGAACCGCTCGCCTGGACCGTCGACACCCTCGACTGGACCGAGCCGCCCACCAGCAGCATCGTCAGCCGGGTCCTGGAAGGCGCCGCTCCGGGCGTCGTCGTCCTCAACCACGACGCCGGCGGCAACCGCTCGCACAGCGTCGCCGCGCTCAAGCGCTATCTGCCCGAACTCCTCGACCAGGGCTACCGGATGACCGTCCCGCACCGCTGAGCGGTACGGAGCGCACGAGGGCCCCGGCACCCGTCTCGGTGCCGGGGCCCTCCGCGTGCCCGCCTCGCGCGTCGCTACCGCGAGCCGACCAGCCGGGCGTAGACGACGACGTTGCCGTCGTAGCCGTGTGCCCGGGTGTAGCCGCCGCCGCAGGTGATCACGCGCAGCTCGGGCGAGCCGGTGTCGGCGTAGACCTGGACGCCGGGGAAGTCGTTCTTGGCGTACACCTCGACCCCGTAGATCTCGAAGACGGCGATCCGCCCGTCGTAGCGCTCGACCTCGATGTGCTGGCCCTTCTGCAGGGAGCCGAGGCCGTAGAAGACGGCGGGCCCGGCCATGTTGTCGACATGGCCGACGATGACCGAGGTGCCGCGCTGGCCCGGCGCGATGCCGTTCTGGTACCAGCCCGCCAGGTTGGCGTCCGAGGGCGGCGGGGCGGCGATCCAGCCGTTCTCGTCCAGGCCCACGTCGGTGATGGGCGCCGCCACCTGGATGGCCGGGATCCTGATCCGCGAGGCGGGGGCGAACGGCAGCGCACCGAGGCCGTCGGCGGTGGTGGGCGCGGGGCCGGCCGGCCGGGTGACCGGGCGCGCGGCGGCGGTGGGCTGGGGCGGGCCGGACTCGAAGCCGGCCCCGTTGCGCATTATCGCCACGCCGGACAGCATGACGAGAGCCAGGGCGCCCCAGGGCTGACGTCTCCTGGCGGCTTCGAAGAGGCTGAAGTCCTTGGGACTCATGGTTCTCTGGTCTCCCTCGACGGCGTCACGGGAACGGTAAGGGCGCGTGCGGCGGCCCGCGATCCGAGCGCGTGCGAACGGGTGGCGGGGCCCCCGAGGACCCCGGATGAGGCCGCCCGGCGCGGTGCGGCGGCGGCACGGGCCGCTGTCCGTGCGGGTGACGGGCTGATGATCCATCCGAGTAATCGTCAGATCATCGCGTCGGCCTCGTGTGACCTGCGCATCCGTCGGATTCGCCCCCCATTCGGCCGCTGCCCGGGCTCACCGGGGTGGCCCAGTGCCGACATGCGCGCCTTCTTACCGTTTGTGATGGTTCGTCATGGAAGGCGTACTCGTCGAATCTCCCGGAGCACCGCTTTGGGGCGCCTTCCAGTGGAGGTTCAACCATGCGTGCTGCACGCACTCTGGCGGTGACCGCGACCGCGTTCGCGGCGCTCGGGCTCGCGGCCCCCCTCGCCACCGCCACCAACGGGCCCAGCAGCGTGACCGTCGGCTCCTTCCAGGCCCCCAAGGGCGGTGACAACAACCACGGCATCGACGTCTCCCCCTTCCAGGTACACCAGGGCGGGCTGCTGACGATCACCACGAGGGACTGCGCCGGGGGCACGGTGTCGTCCCCCGCGTTCACGACCACCACCCTCTCGCCGTTCAACACAGGCTTCTCGGGTGCCACGGTCCGCATCTTCAACAACGCCACGCCCGGCCAGTACACGGCGACCGCCTCGTGCACCAACGGCCGGACGTTCACCGCGCAGTTCCGCGTTCTCGCCGGCCAGGGCGCGGCGGGCGGCCTCGGCGGCTCGCTCGCGCCGACCTCCACGGAGATGGCCGTCGGCGGCTCGCTCGTCGCCGCCGCCGCGCTGGGCGGCGGTGTGTTCGTCGCCCGCCGGCGCCGTATGACCGGCGCGGGGGTCTGACCGGCCGAACCTCCCGGTCGGCCCGCAACGCCCGTCGCCCCCGAGTCCCGGCCAGGACTCGGGGGCGACGGGCGTTGTCGCGGTGAGGGTCAGTGGCGCCGGCCGGCGGCCGCCTTGCGGCGGATCACATAGGCCACGCCGCCCACGGCGACGAGCACCATGGCCCCGCCGCCGGCCATCGTCCAGGCGTCGGCCGAGCTCGTCGAGCCGCCCAGACCGCCCTGCACTCCGCGCGGCGGGACGAGCACGGTCGACAGGGCCGTGGCCGTCGCGGTAGCGCCGCCGGTGATGGTCAGGTCCACGGAGCCCTGGACGCCTCCGGTGCAGTTGAACGAGACCGTGTAGACGGCGCCGCGCTTGGCGTCCAGGTCCACCGTGGCGGTGGCCGAGGAGCCCGGCGCGATGGTGACCGTGTCGAAGATGCCGGACGAGGCCGTGGCCGTACTGGCGCAGCCGGGCGCGCTGAGCGTGATCCGGCCGCCCGGCGCGACGACCGCGGGGGAGATGAGGAAGGCGCTGGAGGCCTTCGCGGGCCGTCCGCCGGCCTTCGGCGCGGGGACGCCGTCGGCGGCGACGGAGACGGCGGCGGGGGCGGCCAGGGCGAGGGCGGCCGCCCCCAACAGCGTGGTGGAAGCGGCACGTATCGCGCGCATGGTCAGACCTCCGGGTCCCCGAGGAGCAGCCGCGGAAGGGGTTTCCACAAGGCGGGGGATGCACCTCGATGCCCGAAACGCTAGGAGCCCCTTATCACAGCCGCGATCCCAGGCGTGCGAATGGGGCACCGAGGTCCCCCGCCCGGCCCATCCGCGGGCCGCCCGGGACGGTTCCGGGTCAGCCCGAGATCTGCGGGAACAGATCGGTGAACGGACCGGCGGTGGCCGCGATGCCCCGGCCGAACGGCGCGTCGAAGTCCCAGATCAGGAACAGCAGGAAGGCGATGAGCGCGCTGAACAGGCCGGCGAGCAGCAATTCGCGTCCGGTGCGCCGGATCTGGAGCGTGAAGATCAGGCCCACCGTCACCAGGGCGCCGATGATGAGACCGAACCAGACCACGCCCGGCATCGTCTCGCCCGCGTTCTGCCCGCGCGCGCCGCGCGCGTCGTCGACGACGGCCACCTGGTCGACGAGCGGCTGGTACGCCTGGCCCTCGAAGTCGTTGGCGGGCTGGTAGTCCGTCACCCCGCGGCGGACCTTCTCCAGGAGCTCGGTCCCCTTGTCGCTGAGCTCGCCGTGATCGGCCATGTACGGGAACTCGTCGTCGACGACGTACTTCGCGTACGCGTCGATGTCGGCCCGGATCCGCTCCCGCACCGGCAGCGGGTAGACCTCGACCCGCTCGGAGATCTCGTGCAGCGCCTGCGCCTCCTGCCGCACGGTCTCCTGGGCGGCGCTGCGGGCCTCCCAGACGCCGGCGATGGCGAGGCCGAGGACGATCGCGTACACCACGCCGATCATCATCGTCATGTACTCGATGACGTCAGGGGTCTCGCTGGGATCGTCGTCCTCGGGGATCCGGCGGTGGTTGATGACGACGATGGCGAGTACGACGGCGCACGCCGCGGCCATCGCAAGGGTGAGAACAAGCCATTCGGACACGTTTTCTCCAGGATCGTAAGTCAGGGGGCGATCGGCGGTCCGGCCCGGTCAGCGGGACGAGCGGGGGCGCAGGATCGCCGTCGCGAGCACCGCGGGAGCGGTGACGAGCAGGGTCGTGGTGAGCACGTTCGGGGAGCTCTTGGGCTTGACCCGGGCCGCGCGCTTGTAGTGCGGCAGTGCGACCGGCCCCGGGGCCGGCGGGCGCGGTCGCACGGTCGGCGAAGGCGCCGGTGGCGTCGGCGGTGGCGGCTCCGCCTCCGGTGTGGTCGGGGCCGGCCGCGGCGGCGCGGGTCGCGGCGGGACCGGCTTCGGCGGGGGAGCGGGCCGAGGCGGCTTCGGCGACGGCGGTGGCGTCGGCTTCGGCGTGGGCTCCGGCTCGGGCTCCGGCGGCTTGGAGGGGTGCGGCGGATGCGTGGGGTGCGGAGGGTGCGACGGGTGCGGGGGATGGCTCGGGTGCGGAGGATGCGACGGGTGCGGGCGGCAGGGCCCCGGCCCCGCGGACACGATGGCGACGCTCGACCCGTCGGGCCCGGTGGAGGCGTACGCGCACGCGTCGGCGCCCGCGGGCACGGGTGTGGCGAGCAGCCACACCAGCGCGCCGGCCGCGAGCGGCCGGGTCAGGAGCGGCCCGTAGCGGGACAACCCGTTCTGAGACAAGAGAGACACGCCGAGCAGCTTGATCACAGGTGTCCGCCCGGCGGGCAGGAACGGCCCAGGATTCCCCGGATGGAGCGGATCTCGCGGTGTGCGGGTTTGACGTCTTGCCGTGTTCTGTCGTCTCACGCGTGATCAACGCCGCCAACACCCTTGCCGTTGCGGGTTGTTCGGCAGTATTGAAGGACGCTCGGAGTGGCCGGGACGCGCGCGGGCCCGGAACTGGCCGAATGTCGACGTTCGTTGGTCCGGCCCGGCCGTGAACATGCCCTCCGGGCTGCGGAGGAAGCCGGGTTCGGCCCTCGGCGCGACCATATGCACGTGAATTTGCACGACCTGAAGGCGTGAACTCTTCCTTACCGCGTGCACGTGCCAATGGCGTGTGACCAAGAACGGATCGCGAATTTCCGTTTCTGCTCGCTCTCTCGGCGGGCGATCAGTAGCCTCAGCTCGAACGTCGGCCGCGCACACCTGGCCGCATCCCCCATGGCGACTTGTTGGAGACTTTGATGGAGCGTCCCGCCTGGGCTCCGCCGGGCATCGATATTTCGGTGCCGAGCGTGTCCCGTATGTACGACTTCTATCTGGGCGGCTCGCACAATTTCGAAGTGGACCGGGAAGCGGCCCGGAAGGCCATGGAGTTCCTGCCGGGGCTGCCCAAGATCATGCAGGCGAACCGTGCCTTCATGCGCCGCGCCGTACGCCACGCCGTCGCGGGCGGCGTCACCCAGTTCCTGGACATCGGCTCCGGCATACCGACCTTCGGCAACGTCCACGAGGTCGCCCAGGCCGCCAGCGACGAGGCGCGCGTCGTCTACGTCGACCACGACCCGGTCGCCGTCGCCCACAGCCGGGCCGTGCTCGAAGGCGACGACCGCTCGGCCGTGGCCGCCGCGGACCTGCGCAAGCCGCGCGAGATCCTGCACAGCCCCGAGGTCGGCGAACTCCTCGACCTGGACCGGCCGGTGGCCCTGCTGCTCGTCGCCGTGCTGCACTTCATGGAGGACGCCGACGAGCCCGCCGCGGCCGTCGCCGAACTCCTCGACGCGCTCGCGCCCGGCAGCCTCCTCGTCGTCACGCACGCCTCCTTCGAGGGCATCCCGGTCCCGCAGGAGCGGGCCGGCGGCGTCGTCGACGTGTACCGCGACATCCGCAACCCGCTGGTGATGCGCTCCCCGGAAGAGATCGCCCGCTTCTTCGACGGCACCGAGCTCGCCGAGCCCGGACTCGTCCCGATGCCGCTGTGGCGGCCGGACAGCCCGGACGAGGAGGAGGATCCGTACGCCTTCTCCGGCTACGCAGGGGTGGGGCGCAAGGCGTGATGGTCCCGTCCACGACCTCCGGCTCCGTCGCCGACGCCGACGGACCCGAGGACAGACTCAGGCGGTTCGTGACGATCTGGAGCCGCGCCGTGTTCCCGGTCACCGCCACCTCGATGACCCGCCAGGAGTTCGAGCGGCACCTGCTGCCGCCGGCCCGGGAGCTGTGCGCCGCCCTGCACGCCCGGCCCTTCGACACCGCTCCCGCGCACCGCGTCGGCCAGGCCCTGGTGGCCGCCCACTGCACCGACCCGGACGCGCTCGCCCGCAGCCTCGGCGTGGTCGACGCGTATCTGGTGCTCTACTGCGCGGAGGGCTCCGCGGGCGGCCCCGAGGGTACGGACCGGGCGGCCGCCGCCCTGGCCGGCGCCGCCCCGGAGACCCCGCTCGACGCCGAGGAGCTGCGCGCCCGCTGCTCGCGGCTCCAGCACGCCATGGCCGCCGGCTTCGCCCAGGCCCTGCGCGAACGGACCCTCGCCGAGCAGGAGTCGATCGCCCACTCGGCGCTCTCCGCCCGCAGCGCCGCCGAGATCGCCCTGCACGCCACGGAGAGCCGCTTCCGCGCGGTCTTCGAGGGCGCGGCGATCGGCATCGGCATCGCCGACCTCGACGGCAACGTCCTGGAGGTCAACGAGACCCTCACCCGGATGTTCGGCGGCCTGGAGCAGACCGTTCTGAGCCGCAACATCGTCGAGTGGGCGCACCCCGAGGACGGTCCGCACGTGTGGCGGCTCTATGACGAGCTCGTGCGCGGCGAGCGCGAGAACTACCGCGTGGAGAAGCCGTTCTACCGCACGGACGGCACCGCCCTGTGGACCAACCTCACCGTCTCGCTGCTGCGCGACGCGGGCGGTGTGCCCCGCTACCAGCTCGCGCTCATGGAGGACACCACCGAGCGGCGGCTGCTCAACCTGCGGCTGCGCTACGAGGCGACGCACGACGCGCTGACCGGACTGCCCAACCGCACGCTGTTCTTCGAACGGCTGGAGAAGGCCCTCGGGCCGGGCGCCGACAGCCGCTTCGGGCTCTGCTACCTCGACCTCGACGGCTTCAAGGTCATCAACGACAGCCTCGGCCACTCCACCGGCGACCGGCTGCTCGTCGAGGTCGCCGACCGGCTGCAGAGCTGCGTCAACGCGCCCGGCGAGATGGTCGCCCGGCTCGGCGGCGACGAGTTCGTCGCCCTGACCACCGGACCGGGCACCGAGCGCCAGGTCGCCGAGCTCGCCGACCGGATGCTCGCCGCGCTCGCCTCGCCCATCGGCATCGACGGCCGCGACCTCACCGTGCGCGGCAGCGTCGGCATCGTCGAGGGCCCGGCGGGCGAGCGGACCGCGGCCGAGGTGCTGCGCAGCGCCGACATCACCATGTACCGGGCCAAGTCCGCGGGCGGCAACCGCTTCGAGTACGCCGACGCCGAGGCCGACGCGCGCGCCATCACCCGGCACGGACTGACCACCGCGCTTCCCGCCGCCCTGGAGCGCGGCGAGTTCTTCATCGAGTACCAGCCGCTGGTCCATCTCGGCGACGGCAGCGTGCACGGCGCCGAGGCGCTCGTGCGATGGTGCCACCCGCAGCACGGGGTGCTCGGGCCCGACCGCTTCATCCCGCTCGCCGAGAACACCGGCCTGATCGTGCCGCTGGGCCGCTGGGTGCTCCAGGAGGCCGTGCGCCAGGCCCGCTTCTGGCAGGACGAGGGCCCCGGCGGCCAGCCCGCCACCGGCCCGCTGCGCATCAACGTCAACCTCTCGCCGACCCAGCTGCACCACCCGGGCCTGGTCGCCGAGACGGTCGACGTCCTGGAGCGCGCCGGGCTCGAACCGGGCGCGCTGTGCCTGGAGGTCACCGAGTCGGCGCTGATCGGCGCCGACGAGGACCTGCTCAAGCCGCTGCGGCAGCTCGCCGAGATGGGCGTGGACATCGCGCTCGACGACTTCGGCACCGGCTACTCCAACCTGGCGAACCTGCGCCGGCTCCCGGTGAGCGTCCTCAAGCTGGACCGTTCCTTCACCCAGGGCATGCAGCAGCACCCGGCGGACCCGGTCGACCTCAAGATCGTCGAGGGCATCGTGCAGCTCGCCCACAGCCTGGAGCTGGCCGTCACCGTCGAGGGCGTCGAGACCGGCGCCCAGGCCCAGCAGCTCCGCGCCCTCGGCTGCGACACGGCCCAGGGCTGGTACTACGCCCGCCCGGGCGCCCCGGACCGGATCCGCTCGCTGGTCCTGGCGGACGCGGTCTAGGGCCCGGAGGATCGGGCAGGTCGGGAAGATCCGGCAGGTCCGGCAGGCCCGGGAGGCCCGGGAGGCCCGGGAGGCCCGGGAGGGGTCACGGCTTCGCGGTCCCCCTGCGGGAGGCCATGAGCAGCTTCTGCAGCTCGCGCGCCGCCCGCGGGGGCGCCACGTCGCTGCGGTGGGCCAGCGCGATGGTCCGGCGCAGCCCGGGCCGGGCCAGGGCCGTGACCCGCAGGTCGCGGCCGGTGCGGGCGGCGACCATCGACGGGACGACCGCGAGGCCGAGCCCGGCCCGGACGAAACCGAGCACCGCGTCCATCTCGCCGCCCTCCACGGTGAACGACGGCTCGAAGCCCTCCGCCCGGCAGGCCGCCACGGTCAGCTCCCGCAGGTCGTAGCCGTGCCGGAACATCACCAGCGGCTGGTCGCGCAGATCCGCGATCCTGACCGGCCGGCGCGGCGCCGGCGCCGAGGCCGCGGAGACCACCACCAGGTCCTCGGTGAGCAGCTCCACCGTGGTCAGCGCGGGTGACGCCGTCGGCAGCGGCAGCACCACGAGCGCCAGGTCGAGCGCGCCGCGCGCCAGGTGCCGTACGAGATCGTGCGAGCCGCCCTCCTCGATGAGCAGCGAGATCCCCGGGTGCAGGTCGTGGAAGGTGCGCAGCACGTCCGGCAGCAGGCCGGTGCACAGACTGGGCGTCGCGCCGAGCCGCACCCGGCCGCGCTTGAGCTGCACCAGCTCCTGCACCTCGTGCCGCGCGGTGTCGGTGTCTGCGAGGATCCGGCGGGCCAGTGGCAGCAGCGCCTCGCCCGCGTCGGTCAGCGTGATGTTGCCCCGGGCCCGGCTGAACAGCTCCGCGCCCAGCTCCTGCTCCAGGGCCTTGATCTGCTGCGAGAGCGAGGGCTGCGAGACATGGACGCGCTCGGCGGCCTGGGTGAAGTGCCGGGTCTCGGCCACGGCGACGAAGTACAGGAGCTGCTGGAACTGCATGCCCCCAGCCTACCCGCATGCATAGCCTGCACCTATTGAGATCAGCCGAACCATGTCTTGGACCTCTCGGGTCCTTCGCCCCTACCGTCGCTGGCATGGCTCTGGCAACCAAGACCGGCCGACCCCCCACAGCCCCGCCCGCGCGCGGCTTCTGGGCGTCGACCCTCGGCAAGAAGACCGTGATGGCCGTGAGCGGCCTGATCATGCTCGCCTACCTCGTCGCCCATGTCGCGGGCAACCTCAAGGTCTTCTTCGGCCCGGAGGAGTTCAACGCCTACGGCCACTGGCTGCGCGTCATGGGCGCCCCCGTCCTGCACCACCACTGGGGCCTGTGGATCGCCCGCGTCGTGCTGCTCGCCGCCGTCGTGGCGCACGCCGTCTCCGCGTACCAGCTCAGCCGGCGCGACATCAAGGCCCGGCCCACCCGCTACGTACACCGCCGCAGGGGCTCCTCCTACGCCACCCGCACCATGCGCTGGGGCGGGGTGATCGTCGGCCTCTTCGTCGTCTGGCACATCCTCGACCTGACCACCGGCACCGTGCACCCGGGCGGTTTCGAGGAGGGCAAGCCCTACCAGAACGTCGTGGACACCTTCTCCACCTGGTACGGCGACGTCATCTACATCGTCGCCATGCTCGCCCTGGGACTCCACGTCCGGCACGGCTTCTGGAGCGCCGCCCAGACCCTCGGCGTCGGCAACGCCCGCCGCGAACGCGTCCTGAAGTTCCTGGCCAACGCCCTCGCGCTCGTCCTGACCGCGGGCTTCGTCTCCGTACCCGTCGCCGTCATGACCGGAGTGGTGAGCTGACATGAACGCCCCCGACTACACCGTGGGCGCCCCGATCGCCGACACCAAGGCCCCGGCCGGCCCCGTCGCCGAACGCTGGGACACCCGCCGCTTCGAGGCGAAGCTGGTCAACCCCGCCAACCGCCGCGGTCACCGGATCATCGTCGTCGGCACCGGCCTCGCCGGCGGATCCGCCGGCGCCACCCTCGCCGAACAGGGCTATCAGGTCGTCCAGTTCTGCTACCAGGACTCCCCGCGCCGCGCCCACTCCATCGCCGCCCAGGGCGGCATCAACGCCGCCAAGAACTACCGCAACGACGGCGACTCCATCCACCGGCTCTTCTACGACACCGTCAAGGGCGGCGACTTCCGCGCCCGCGAGTCCAACGTCCACCGCCTCGCCCAGATCTCCGTCGAGATCATCGACCAGTGCGTCGCCCAGGGCGTCCCCTTCGCCCGCGAGTACGGCGGACTGCTCGACACCCGCTCCTTCGGCGGCGTCCAGGTCTCCCGCACCTTCTACGCCCGCGGCCAGACCGGCCAGCAGCTCCTCCTCGGCGCCTACCAGGCGCTGTCCCGGCAGATCGCCGCCGGCAACGTCGAACTGCACGCGCGCACCGAGATGCTCGACCTGATCGTCGTCGACGGCCGGGCCCGCGGCATCGTCGCCCGCGACCTCGTCACCGGCGCGATCTCCACGCACTACGCCGACGCCGTCGTGCTCGCCACCGGCGGCTACGGCAACGTCTTCTACCTCTCCACCAACGCGATGAACTCCAACGCCACCGCCGTCTGGCGGGCCCACCGGCGCGGCGCGTACTTCGCCAACCCCTGCTTCACCCAGATCCACCCCACCTGCATCCCGCGTACCGGCGACCACCAGTCCAAGCTCACCCTGATGAGCGAGTCGCTGCGCAACGACGGCCGCATCTGGGTGCCCAAGGCCGTCGGCGACACCCGCCCCGCCGCCGACATCCCCGAGGACGAGCGCGACTACTACCTGGAGCGCATCTACCCCTCCTTCGGCAACCTCGTCCCGCGAGACATCGCCTCCCGCGCCGCCAAGAACGTCTGCGACGAGGGCCGCGGCGTCGGCCCCGGCGGCCAGGGCGTCTACCTGGACTTCGCCGACGCGATCCGCCGGATGGGCCGGGACGGGGTGGAGGAGAAGTACGGCAACCTCTTCGACATGTACGCGCGGATCACCGCCGAGGACCCGTACGAGGTGCCGATGCGGATCTACCCCGCCGTGCACTACACGATGGGCGGACTCTGGGTCGACTACGACCTCCAGACCACCGTCCCCGGGCTCTTCGCCATCGGCGAGGCCAACTTCTCCGACCACGGCGCCAACCGGCTCGGCGCCTCCGCCCTCATGCAGGGCCTCGCCGACGGCTACTTCGTCCTGCCGGCCACCATCAACGACTACCTGGCCCGCCACCCGCACGCCGAAGCCGTCACCGACGACCACCCGGCCGTCCGCGACGTCCTCGCCGCGACGGAGGACCGGCTCCACCTCCTCCTCGCCGTCGACGGCGACCGCACCCCCGACTCCTTCCACCGCGAACTCGGCGCACTCATGTGGGAGTTCTGCGGCATGGCCCGCACCGAGGAGGGCCTGCGCAAGGCGCTGCGCCGCATCCCCGAGATCCGCGACGAGTTCTGGCGCCGCATCAAGGTGCCCGGTACGGGCGAGGAGTTCAACCAGTCCCTGGAGAAGGCCAACCGCATCGTCGACTACCTCGAACTCGCCGAGCTGATGTGCCTCGACGCGCTGCACCGGGAGGAGTCCTGCGGCGGCCACTTCCGCGAGGAGTCCCAGACCGCCGACGGCGAAGCCGCTCGGCGCGACGAGGAGTTCGCGTACGCCGCCGCCTGGGAGTTCCGGGAGTCCGGCACCCCGGTGCTCCACAAGGAAGACCTCGTCTTCGAACACGTCCACCCCACCCAGCGGAGCTACGCATGAGGCTCACCCTGCGCGTCTGGCGCCAGAAGAACACCGACGCCGAAGGCGCCATGGCCACCTACGAGGTGGACGGCATCTCCTCCGACATGTCCTTCCTGGAGATGCTCGACACCCTCAACGAGGAACTCATCCTGCGCGGCGAGGACCCCGTCGCCTTCGACCACGACTGCCGCGAGGGCATCTGCGGCGCCTGCAGCCTCGTCATCAACGGCGACGCCCACGGCCCCGAGCACACCACCAGCTGCCAGCTGCACATGCGCTCCTTCCGTGACGGCGACACCATCGACGTCGAACCCTGGCGGGCCGCCGCCTTCCCCGTCGTCAAGGACCTGGTCGTGGACCGTTCCGCCTTCGACCGCATCATCCAGGCGGGCGGCTACGTCTCCGTCCCCACCGGCTCCGCCCCCGAGGCCCACGCCACCCCGGTGCCCAAGGCCGACGCCGACTCCGCCTTCGAACACGCCGAGTGCATCGGCTGCGGCGCCTGCGTCGCCGCCTGCCCCAACGGCTCGGCCATGCTCTTCACCTCCGCCAAGGTCAACCACCTCGGCGCGCTCCCGCAGGGCGCGCCCGAGCGCGAGACCCGCGTCCTCGACATGGTCGCCCAGATGGACGCCGAGGGCTTCGGCGGCTGCACCCTCACCGGCGAGTGCGCCACCGCCTGCCCCAAGGGCATCCCGCTGCCGTCGATCGCGGCCATGAACAAGGAGTGGCTGCGAGCCCGGCGCAAGTCCGCGCGCTAGCGGAGCGGTTCAGCGCCGCAGGTACGCGAGGACCGCGAGCACCCGGCGGTTGTCGTCCGCCGACGGCTCGATGCGCAGCTTTCCGAAGATGCTCGCCGTGTGCTTCGCCACCGCGCTCTCGCTGATGTGGAGCGTGGCGGCGACGGCCGCGTTGGAGCGGCCCTCCGCCATCAGCCCCAGGACGTCGTGCTCGCGCGCCGTGAGCGCCGCGGTGGTGCCGCGGGCGTCGCCGCGGGCGAGCAGCCGGGCCACCACCTGCGGGTCGAGGACCGTGCCGCCCGCGGCCACCGTCCGTACCGCGTCCACGAACTGGGCGGTGTGCGTCACCCGGTCCTTCAGGAGGTAGCCGACGCCGCCCTCCCCGCCGGCCAGCAACTCCTGGGCGTACAGCTGGTCGACGTACTGGGAGAGGATCAGGACCGGCAGGCCCGGCCGCTCCCGGCGGGCCTCGAGCGCGGCCCGCAGGCCCTCGTCGGTGAAGTCCGGCGGCAGCCGGACGTCGATCACGGCGACGTCCGGCCGCTCCTCGCGCAGCGCGCGCACGAGCGACGGGCCGTTGTCCACGGCGGCGACGACCTCGCAGCCGTGCTCCTGGAGCGTGCGGGTCAGTCCGTCCCGGAGCAGGAAGAGGTCTTCGGCGAGGACGACGCGCACGGTATCTCCAGGATCGCGAGGGTGGGTCCGCCCGGCGGGCTGTCCAGGGCGAGGGTTCCGTCGAAGGCGCCGAGCCGGCGCCGCACACCGAGCAGCCCGCCGCCCCGGTCCGGGTCCGCGCCGCCGCGCCCGTCGTCCGCGACGCTCACCCGCAGCAGCCCGTCCGCGTGGCCGAGGGCGATGCGCACCTCGCGGGCGCCGGAGTGCTTGGCCGCGTTGGCGAGCAGCTCGGCCACCGCGAAGTACGCGGCCGACTCCACGGCCGCCGGCAGCCGGCCCGGCGCCGGCGCGACCTCCACCTCGACGTCGAGGAAGCTGTCCAGGGCCAGCGAACGCACCGCGTCGCCGAGCCCGCGGTCGGCGAGGACCGGCGGCAGGATGCCGTGCACCAGCTCCCGCAGGTCCTGCAGCGCCCGCTCGGACGCCGCCCGAACCTCCGTGAGCAGCACGCGGGCCGCGGCCGGATCGCTGTCCACGAGCCCGGTCGCCCGCTCCAGGGTCATCCCGAGGGCGACCAGACGCGCCTGCGCCCCGTCATGCAGGTCCCGCTCGATGCGGCGCAGTTCGGCCGCCTGCGTGTCGAGCGCGTCGGCGCGGGTGCCGGTCAGGTGGTCGATCCTGCGGACGAGCTCGGCGCGGTACGGGGCGGACAGTGCCCACCGCGTCCAGCGGGCGTGCCGGTCGAGGGCGAGCGGCGCGAGCCGCAGGGCGCCCGCGATCAGGGCCAGGCCGAGGAGCAGGGCGGCGACGGCGGTGCCGGGGGAGTCGACGCGCACGAAGCCGTACCAGTTGCCGTCCCCCAACTCCCGCCACACGAAGGGCTGGACGAGCGCCCCGAACACCCCGTACCAGAACAGCGAGAGCGGCACGGCGACCAGCAGCCCGCCCGTCACCGGATCCAGCCACGCCCAGCGCAGCTCCCGCCAGAACTCCTCGTCACCGAGGACGGCGCGGGCCGAGCGGGGGAGCGGGCGGGGGAGCGGGCGGGGGCTGGGCGGGCCGGTGGCGGTCCATCGGGCGGTGCGGCTCCGCTGCCGGTCGACGTGGCGGCGCAGGGCCGCCGCGGCCGGCGGCAGCAGCGGGAAGCCGAGGCCGACGGGCAACAGGAGTAGGGCGGCCACGACGAGGCCGCCGTAGAAGGGGAGTGCGAGGGCGCTGAGGGAGGCCAGCTGGCACCGCCCGAGCGCCTCGCCGAGCGACCCGACGAGCGCCGTGCCGATCGCCTTCCCGCGCGCTCTCCCCATCGACCGTTCCCCCATGTCAGAGCGCGCCCCGTCGCGCCGCCGCGATCGTAACGCCCGCCGTTCCGAGCACCCACGGCACCGCGGCGAGCACGCACGCCCCGCCGAAGAGCAGCATCGGCGGCACCGCTCCGGACTCCTCGTCCATGAACAGCAGCATCCCCAGATTGACCAGGGTGTGGAAGCCGCCCGCCAGCGCCAGCCGCCCCGCCCGGATCCGCTCCAGGCCAAGGCCGAGCACCACCGACATCGCCACCGTCGCCACCAGGAACCCGGCCGCGTACGCCGGCGCCTGCGCGAACACCTGCACGTGCCAGACGCCCCACAGCAGCCCCACCACGACGGACGCGGTGAGCGGCCCGAACCGCACGGACAGCAGCGGCTGCAGCCAGCACCGCCAGCCGATCTCCTCCCCGCAGGCCCCGACCAGCTGCGCCACCACGATCAGCGCGAAGGGATGGCCCAGCGAACGCGGATCCGTGACCACCGCGTCGCCGTGCGCCAGACCGTACGCACCCGCGGCGAGCGCGATGATCAGCGGTGCCGTGAGCAAGAGCCACACCGCCGGCCCCGTTCGTACGGGGGCGGTCAGCGTTCCGGCCAGGCGCGCCCTGATCCGCCGCGGCCACAGCAGCGCCACCGTGAGCACCCCGGCCGCCGGTCCGAACTGGGTCAGCTGCACCACCTCGTCCGGAATCCCCGTAGCGGGCTGCACCGCCCCCAGCGCCCCCGCCGCCATGAACGCGACCGCGAGGAACACCCCCGTCTCCGCCTTCCACGCCCGCGCATCCATGCCTCGGCCTCCCTCTCGACGTCTGTCGCCGTCGACTCTGCCGGTGGGCGCGGGCACGGCCAATGCAGCCAGCCGCCGGGCCGGGGTGTACCCAGATGCACCCCTCGCTTCCGGGGCCGGAGCCGGGGCCGGGGTCAGGAGCCCGAGAGCCGGGCCGCGAGGAACCGCGCGGTACGGCTCCCCGCCGCCTCCGCCACCTCGGCCGGCGAACCCTCCGCGACGATCCGTCCGCCCTCCGCGCCACCGCCCGGGCCCATGTCCAGAACCCGGTCCGCGGTCGCGACGACGTCCATGTCGTGCTCGACCACGACCACCGTGTGGCCCGCGTCGACGAGGCCGTGCAGCTGCCGCATCAGCACCTCCACGTCCGCCGGGTGCAGCCCCGTCGTCGGCTCGTCCAGGACGTAGAGGGTGTGCGCGCGGCGCGGCCGCTGGAGTTCGGCGGCCAGCTTGATGCGCTGGGCCTCGCCGCCCGACAGCTCCGTCGCCGGCTGGCCGAGCCGCAGGTAGCCGAGGCCCACGTCGAGCAGCGTGCCCAGACCGCGGGCCGCCGCCGGGGTGTCCGCGAAGAATGCGGCCGCGGCCTCCACGGTGAGGTCGAGCACCTCGGCGATGGTCAGTCCGCGCAGCCGCACCTGGAGCGTCTCCGGGTTGTAGCGGGCACCGCGGCAGTCCGGGCACGGCGCGTACGTGCTCGGCAGGAACAGCAGCTCGACGGAGACGAACCCCTCACCCTGGCAGGTCTCGCAGCGCCCGCCCGTGACGTTGAAGGAGAACCGGCCCGCCTTGTAGCCGCGCGCCCGTGCCTCCTCCGTCTCCGTGAAGAGCTTGCGCACGACGTCGAACAGGCCCGTGTACGTGGCCAGGTTGGAGCGCGGGGTACGGCCGATCGGCTTCTGATCCGCCGTCACGACCCGGGCCACGTCCGCCTGTTCCTCCGCCGCCTCCGTCAGCGCGCCCACCAGCGTCGACTTGCCCGAGCCCGACACGCCCGTGACCGCCGTGAGCACCCCGAGCGGGAACGCGGCGCGCAGGCCGCGCAGGTTGTGCCGGGTGACCGGCCCGAGCCGCAGCCAGCCGGCCGGCTCGCGCACCCCCCGCTCCTCGGGCGCCGTCCGGTCGAACAGGAACCGGCGGGTCGCCGACTCCGCCACCTCCGCGAGGTCTCCCGGCGGGCCGCTGTGCAGCACCCGGCCGCCGTGCCCGCCGGCCCGCGGCCCCACGTCCACCAGCCAGTCGGCCCGCCGCACCACGTCCAGATGGTGCTCCACCACGAACACCGTGTTCCCGGCCGCCTTCAGTCGCTCCAGGACCACGAGCAGCGCCTCGGTGTCGGCGGGGTGCAGCCCGGCGGACGGCTCGTCGAGCACGTACACGACCCCGAAGAGACCGGAACGGAGCTGGGTGGCGAGCCGCAGCCGCTGCAGCTCCCCGCTGGACAGCGTCGGCGTCGCCCGGTCCAGGCTCAGATAGCCGAGCCCCAGCTCGGTCACCGTGCCGATCCGCGCCACCAGGTCCCCGGTGAGCACCCGGGCCGTCTCCGAAACGGCCGAGGCGTCAGCGGTGCCCGGAGCGTCCGAGGACTCCGGGGCGCCTTCCAGCGTCCGCGCCAGCTCGCTCAGGGGCAGCGCCGCGAGCTCGGCGATCGTACGGCCCGCGAACGTCACCGCGAGCGCCTCCGGCCGCAGCCTGCTGCCGCCGCACACCGGGCAGGGCGCGCTGGTGAGGAAACGCTCGGCCTTCGCCCGCAGCGTCGCGCTCTTCGAGTCGGAGAAGGTGTGCATCACATAGCGCCGGGCGCTCATGTACGTGCCCTGGTAGGGCCGTTGGATGCGCCCGGCCTCGCGGACCGGGTGCACCGTCACCACCGGCTGCTCGTCGGTGAAGAGGATCCACTCCCGGTCCTTCGCGTCCAGCTCCCGCCACGGCCGGTCCACGTCGTGGCCGAGGGTGTCCAGGACGTCCCGCAGGTTCTTGCCCTGCCAGGCGCCCGGCCAGGCCGCGATCGCCCCCTCCCGGATCGACAACCCGGGATCCGGCACGAGGAGTTCCTCGCTCGTCTCGTGCACCCGGCCCAGGCCGTGGCACGAAGGGCAGGCCCCGGCGGCGGTGTTGGGGGAGAAGGCGTCGGAATCCAGGCGCTCCGCACCGGGCGGATAGCTGCCCGCGCGGGAGAACAGCATCCGCAGCGAGTTGGACAGTGTCGTCACCGTGCCCACCGAGGAGCGCGCGTTCGGCGCCGCCCGGCGCTGCTCCAGCGAGACCGCCGGCGGCAGCCCCGTGATCTCCCCGACCTTCGGCGCCCCCACCTGGTGGATCAGCCGCCGCGCGTACGGCGCCACCGACTCGAAGTAGCGCCGCTGCGCCTCCGCGTAGATCGTGCCGAAGGCGAGCGACGACTTGCCCGAACCCGACACCCCGGTGAAGACGGTCAGCGCGTCGCGCGGGATGTCGACGTCGACGCTCCGCAGATTGTGCGTGGCCGCGCCCCGCACCCGTACGAACGGGTCCAGGGGTACGGTGGGGCGGGCGGGGAACGGATCGGAGCCGGTGTCGCGCATCCGATGATTCTAGGCCCGGCTTGCCGCGTTTGCCCTGGTCAGCCCCGCGGGCCCCCGAGCGAGAGGTACGAGCGGCGCGCCGATCGCGCAACGTGCGCGGTGCTGGTGGGCGGCCCCTCGTCACCGCTCCGCTCCCCGTCGGCGGGGCGCGCCCGCCCGGCTCTGCACCTCCACCTCGAACCAGACGGCCTTGCCGCTGCCCCGGGGGACACAGCCCCAGGCGTCCGCGAGCCGTCCGAGGAGGTAGAGACCGTGCCCTGAGGGGCGGTCGGCGTGGTGCGGGCCGTGGGGCCGGGGCCGTACCGGGCTGGTGTCGCTGACCTGCACCCACAGCCGGCCGTCGGTGCGGTCGAGCCGCAGTTCGTACGGAACGCCGCCGTGGGTGAAGGCGTTGGTGGCGACCTCGGAGACGAGCAGCAGGACGTCCTCGGCGGCGACCTGCCCGGGCTCCCCGGCGGGCCCGAACCAGTCGCTCAGGGCCCGCCCGGTGAGTTCGCGACACTCGCGCACCACGCCGTCACCGGGAGTCAACTCGTACCGGCGGGAATGGGCGGTCGGGGGCCGCATGCGCGGACTGGTCATGTGCGGCGGCTGCCCCGCCCCGGCCCGGCGAACCCTGCGGGGTGGGAAATCCCGCGGTCCACGTCCGTCCGGAGCGCCGAGCGCGGCGGCGGCGTCCTCGTGCTCCCGGAACCGGTTCCCATGACGCTCACCCGTCTCCTCCCACGCCGCTCCGGGGCCGCCGCGGGATCCGGACGCCGCTGCCGGCGCTCCCTCCCGGTTCAACCGCTCGCGCGCTCGGTCGCCGCGTCGTCCTGGAGCAGAGCGTCCCTGAGTTCGTGGAGGATACGGGTGAGCAGTCGCGAGACGTGCATCTGGGACAGGCCGATCCGGTCGCCTATCTCCGCCTGGGTGAGCTCCTCGCCGAACCGGAGCTCCAGGATGCGCCGGTCGCGGTCGTCGAGCCGGGAGAGCAGCGGCCGCAGCGCCGTCAGCGACTCGATCAGCTCGTACGACGGTTCCGAGCTGGCCAGGTGACGGTCGCCTGCGCTGGGGACGGCGTCCTCGTCGCCGACGGGGACGTCGAGGGACCGGGCCGCGTAGCCGTGCGCGGCGAGCTGGCCCTCGGAGACCTCCGCCTCCGTGAGGTGCAGCTCGGCGGCCAGCTCCGCCCGGGTGGGGCGGCGGCCGAGCCGCTGTTCCAGGCCGTCCGCGGCCTTCGCGAGGTTGATCCGCAGTTCCTGGAGCCGGCGGGGGACCCGTACCGCCCAGCTTGTGTCCCGGAAGAACCGTTTCATCTCGCCGACGATCGTCGGCAGGGCGAAGGCGGAGAAGTCGACGGCGCGGTCGGGGTCGAACCGGTTGATCGCCTTGATCAGGCCGATCGTGCCGACCTGGACGATGTCCTCGACGGGCTCGGCGCGGTTGCGGAACCTTCGGGCGGCGAACTTGACGAGGCTGAGGTTGAGCTCGACCAGCGTGTTGCGGACGTAGGCGTACTCGGGAGTGCCCTCCTCCAGGGCCCGCAGCCGGGCAAACAGCGCGACGGACAGGGTCCGGGAGTCGTCCGTGGAGGCGGCGCTGGGACGCACCGGCTCTGGCAGCCCGCCCAGGGCCCGGCGGCGGGTCACCGCCTCGACGCCGGCTGCCCCCGCCGTCCTGCTCCCGGGGTGCGGGTCGGTGGCGGTAGTGGAGGGCGAGCGTTCACGGGCGGTGAACATAAGGGCTCCATCGGTGGTGGCGAGGGGCCTGCGTCACGGTCATGGAGGCGGCGGCGGGTCCGTCGGGCGGATGTTCGTTGACTTGAAGATGCCCGCTTTGTGGCCGTTTGACGCGAATATCAGGAGATGTCATGTAATTGCGACGCGGTCGCGTCGGCCCGGAGGGCCAGGAAAGGGTGTTCGCGGCGGACGGGGCCTGACCCCGCGGCGCGCTTCATGGCGGCGGCGCGATCAGCTGTTCGTGGTGGCGGCGGCCAGAGAGTCGACCACCTCGATGAGCCGGCCATGGCGGTGGAAGACGGCACGCTGCCGTGCGGCGCCGCCGCCGTCCGTACGGATCCGCTGCCACTGCTCGTAGGCCCAGGCGGTGTCGCCTGTCAGGTCGAGGCCCGGCCGGGCCTCGGCGATCAGCGTGTCCACCAGATCCGCGGCCGGCCGCTCCCGGCCGTCCGCCGGATCCAGACCCGTCCCCGTGAGGCCCCGGGCGGCCGCGAGCCGATGGGCCCGGAGCAGCCAGGAGCCGGGGACCCGGGGCGGAGGGACCGAGGCGTGGACGCGGCTCAGCAGGGTGGTGGCGAGTCCGCGCATCAGGATCGCGAGCAGTACCACGGTGTCGAGTTCGGCGTTGGCGTCGGCGATCCGGATCTCCAGGGTCGGCACGTGCTCCGAGGGCCGGGCGTGCCAGTACACCATGCGGTTGTCGAGGATCGTCCCGTCCCTGACCAGGCGCTCCACATGCGCGAGGTACTGGGGCTCGTCGTCCAGGACCGGCGTCGGTCCGACGGTCGGCCATCGCGCGTGCTCGACGGCGCGCCAGCTCTGGTAGCCGGTGTCGTGCCGGCGGGCGTAGGGCGAGTTCCCCGCCAGTGCCTGAAGCACGGGCAGCCACGGCCGCATGTGCTGGGCGAGCGCCAGGGCGCGTTCGCGGTCGAACGTACCGAGGTGGACGTGGCAGCCGCAGACGAGCCCGTCCTCGCGGGCGACTCCGTTCTCCCGAGTGAGCAGGGACGCGAAGCGGCCGGCCATCAGCCGGTACCGCGCACTGTCCGTCACCGTCAGCGTCTCCTCGGGCGGCAGGACGGGAGTGCCGCAGGCGACCGGCACACAGTGCGCCTCACGGGCGGCCGCGCCCACCTCCGCCCGGAGGCGGGCGAGTTCGTCGTGGAGGTCCCCGCGGCTCGCCGTGGCCCGGGTACAGATCTCGATCTGCGCCTCGAAGAGCTCGGTCTGCACCTGATCGCCGAGCCTCTGGCCCGCGCGCCGGATGACCTGCGGGGCGCGGTTGACCGGGGCCCGCGTCGTCAGGTCGACCAGGACGAATTCTTCCTCGACTCCCATGGTCAGGATCTCCATCACCGACTCCTCGCGTCGGCGCGCGTCTACCCGCCCCTCGTCCCTCCATGCCGGGCCCGGACCGACACGGGCCGGCCACGGTCCGGTCTCCCGGCCGCGACCGCGAGCGGTGCCGTCGAGGGGAGGCCGCATACGGCAACCCGCCGTGGGCAGTCGCCGGTGAGGACCGGCCGGAGAGAGCCGGTTCCCACAGCGCCCCGACCAGGCGAAGGAGGCCTGACCATGAGCAAGGTGGAGCAGACGATCGACGTGGACGTGCCGCTGAGGAGCGCGTACGACCAGTGGACGCAGTTAGAGGAGTTCCCGAGGTTCATGGAGGGCGTCGAGGACGTCCGGCAGATCGACGACCGGCACTGCCACTGGCGGACGAAGGTGGCCGGTGTCCGGCGGGAGTTCGACACCGAGATCGTCGACCAGCTTCCGGACGAGCGCATCGCGTGGCGCACGACGGGAGGCGACGTACGGCAGAAGGGCGTCGTCAGCTTCCAGCCCCTGGACGAGCAGCACACCCGGGTGCGGCTCGCGATGGACGTGGAGCCCGACGGCATGGCTCAGAAGGCCGCCGACGCGATGGGGATGCTCGACCGCAGGGTCAAGGGCGACCTCAGGCGCTTCAAGGGATACATCGAGGACCGTGCGGACGCGACCGGTGGCTGGCGCGGCCGGATCCGCCCCGAGGACGCCGACGCGGCCCCGGGCAGGCCCATGGGGAGCCCCGCCAAGGGACCCGACACGATGAGGGAGGCGCCGGGGCCGGTGGAGACGCCGGGGCCGAGGGGCCCGGCCCGGGGGACCCAGTCGTGGCCCCTGCCGCCCGACGACCCGGGCATGCGCTGACCGATTCCTCCTCGTGCCCGGGCCCGGTGGCCGGCCCCGGAGCCGGCCACTCGGCCGCATCCCACCCGTTTCCGCCACGGAGCCGCAACGCGGACTCCTCGTCGCCGTGCGCGTTCCCCCGCCGGGCGGAGACGACCCCGCTCCCCGCCCTCCGCGACCTCAAGGAGCCCGGACATGGACCGCGCCGCACTCTTCGACATCGACGGAACGCTCGTCGACACCAACCACCTGCACGTCGTCGCCTGGTGGGAGGCCTTCCGGCAGGGCGGCCACCAGGTGCCGACCCACGCCGTGCACCGAGCCCTGGGCCTGCCGGGGGAGCGGCTCATCGACCATCTGCTCGGCCCGTCCCGCGACCGGGAGGAGGACGCCCGTCTCAGTGCCGCGCACGACACGCTCTACGGCACCTTCTTCCCACGCCTGCAGGCCTTCGACATGGCCGGCGAGCTGCTGCGGACGCTCGCGGACGACGGCTGGAAGATCGTCCTGGTCACCTCGGCCAAGGACCGTGAGCTGACCGCCCTGCTCCGGGCCCTGGACGCCGACGACGCCCTCACGGACACCGCCACCTCCGACGACGTGGAGGAGGGCAAGCCGGCCCCCGACCCGCTCCGGCACGCCCTGTCGCTCGTCGGCGTGCCCGAGGACCGGGCCGTGTTCGTCGGCGACAGCGTCTGGGACATGAAGGCCGCACACCGCGCCCGCGTGGTGTCCGCCGGGCTGCTGTCCGGCGGCATCCCGCGTGCCGACCTCACCGAGGCGGGCGCGGCGGCCGTGTTCGACGACCCCGCCGACCTCCTCGCCCGTCTGGGCACCAGCCCGTTCACGGGTCCGGCCTGAGCGGACGTTCGTCTGCCGAAGTGGCCTTCGGGCACCGCACCTGCCAGAGCGGGCCCGCTGAGCTCGGAAGGGCGTCATGACCGCGACGAGACCCGCCCCGTACCGGAGGTGTCGGCCATGACCGGCCTCGACGGCTTCACCGACGTACTCGACTACCCGATGTTCGTGGTCACGGCGGCGGCCGACGGCGAGCGGGGCGGCTGCCTCGTGGGCTTCGCGTCGCAGTGCTCGATCGACCCTCCGCGCTTCATGGCGTGGGTGTCCACCGCCAACCACACGTACCGCGTCGCGCGCCGTGCCTCCCACCTCGCCGTCCACGCCCTCGGCCGCGAACAGAAGCCGCTCGCCGCGCTGTTCGGGGGCCGGACCGGGGACGACACCGACAAGTTCGGCCGGGTGGCCTGGCGGCCGGGGGAGGGCGGAGCGCCGGTCCTGGAGGACTGTTGTGCCTGGTTCGTGGGGCGGGTCGAAGGCCGCGTCGGCGGCGGTGACCACGTCGGTTTCCTGCTCGCACCCGTCACGCACAGCCCGCCCGGACCGGTCCGCCCGCCGCTGCTCCGGTTCGCCGACGTGGTGGACCTCTCACCCGGCCACCCGGCCTGACGGCCCTCGCGGATCGTGCCGGGGCCGCGGGGCGGGGGTTTCAGCCGGGCGCCAGCGGTTAGCCGCGCAACGAGGTCGCCCGGGGCCCGAGACGCCATGACCGCGCAGGGAAGGAGTCGCGTGATGAAGGTTTCCGACTACGTGCTGGAGCGGCTGCGGGACTGGGAGGTGGAGTACGTCTTCGCCTATCCCGGTGACGGCATCAACGGATTGCTGGCGGCCTGGGGGCGTGCGGAGGACCGGCCGCGCTTCGTCCAGGCGCGGCACGAGGAGATGGCGGCGTTCGAGGCGGTCGGGTACGCGAAGTTCTCCGGACGGACCGGGGTGTGTGCGGCGACGTCGGGACCGGGGGCGATCCACCTGCTGAACGGCCTGTACGACGCGAAGCTCGACCACGTGCCCGTCGTGGCGATCGTCGGTCAGACCGACCGCAGTGCGATGGGAGGTTCGTACCAGCAGGAGGTCGATCTGGCCGCCCTGTACAAGGACGTCGCCTCGGAGTTCTGCGAGGTGGTCACCGTACCCGCGCAGCTGCCGAACGTACTGGACCGGGCCATGCGCACGGCCGCCACCCGGCGCACGGTCACCGCGGTGATCATCCCTGCCGACGTGCAGGAACTGGACTACGAACCTCCGGCGCACGCCTTCAAGCAGGTCCCGTCGAGCCTGGGCACTCCCCGCTACACGCCGGTCCCGGCCGAGGAGGACCTGGAGAGGGCGGCCGAGGTCCTCAACGCCGGTGAGAGGGTGGCCATGCTCATCGGGCAGGGCGCGCGGAGCGCCCGCGCCGAGGTCGAACGGGCGGCCGAGCTGCTCGGCGCGGGCGTGGCGAAGGCGCTGCTCGGCAAGGACGCGCTGCCCGACACGCTCCCGTACGTCACGGGATCGATCGGTCTCCTCGGAACCCGTCCCTCCTACGAGATGATGCGGGACTGCGACACGCTGCTCGTGGTCGGCTCCAGCTTCCCCTACACCCAGTTCCTGCCCGGGTTCGACCAGGCCAGGGCGGTGCAGATCGACGTCGACCCGTTCATGGTGGGCCTGCGTTACCCGTTCGAGGTGAACCTGGTCGGTGACGCCGGAGAGACGCTCCGCCGGTTGCTGCCGCTGCTCGAACCCAAGAAGGACGGCACGTGGCGCAAGACGATCGAGGACAACACCGCACGCTGGTGGGAGGTGATGGAACGGCGCGCCGAGGTGTCCGCGGACCCGGTCAACCCCGAGCACGTCGTCCACGCCCTGGACGCGCTGCTGCCCGAGAACGCGATCATCGCCGCGGACTCCGGCTCGGCGGCGAACTGGTACGCCCGCCACCTCCGGATGCGCGGTGCCATGCGGGGCTCGCTTTCGGGCACCCTGGCGACCATGGGGCCGGGAGTGCCGTACGTGATCGGCGCGAAGTTCGCCCACCCCGACCGGCCCGGCATCGCGATCGTCGGCGACGGCGCCATGCAGATGAACGGCCTCGCGGAACTGATCACCGCCGCGAAGTACCACCGCGAGTGGTCCGATCCGCGCCTCGTCGTCGCGGTGCTCAACAACCAGGACCTCAACCAGGTGACCTGGGAGATGCGCGCGATGCAGGGATCCCCTCAGTTCGAGCCCTCGCAGGGCCTGCCCGATGTGCCCTACGCCGACATCGCGCAGCTGCTGGGTCTGCACGGTGTGCGGGTGGAGCGCCCGGAGCACGTGGAGACGGCGTGGCGTCAGGCCCTGGCCGCGGACCGGCCGTTCGTCATCGATTTCCGCACGGATCCGGCGGTGCCCCCGATCCCTCCCCACGCCGACTGGGACCAGATCAAGGCCGCGGCCTCCTCGGTGCTGAAGGGCGACAGCGACCGGAAGTCCGTCGTCCGGCAGGGCCTGAAGGCGAAGATCCAGGAGTTCCTGCCCGGCGGACGGAGCTGAGCGATGACCACCGGCCGGCGCGTCGACCTCGTCGCCCTGGAGCGGGCACTGCGCGGTGAGGTGGACGGTGAGGTGCGCTTCGATCCGGGCAGCCGTGCGGCCTACGCGACCGACGGGTCCAACTACCGTCAGGTCCCGCTCGGCGTGGTCGTGCCGCGCACGGTGGAGGCCGGGGCCGCCGCGGTCGCCGTGTGCGCCCGGTTCGGCGCGCCGGTCCTGTCGCGCGGGGGCGGGACCAGCCTCGGGGGGCAGTGCACCAACGAGGCGGTGGTCCTCGACTGGACGAAGTACTGCGACCGGCTGGTGTCCGTGGATCCGCGGGCCCGGACCTGCGTGGTGGAGCCGGGCATCGTCCTGGACGAACTGAACCGGCGACTCGCCCCGCACCGGCTGAGGTTCGGACCGAAGCCGTCCACGCACAGCCACTGCTCGCTGGGCGGGATGATCGGCAACAACAGCTGCGGGGCCTCCGCCCAGGCCTATGGGAAGACCGTCGACAACGTCCGCCGGCTGGACGTGCTCACCTATGACGGGACCAGGTTCTGGGCCGGCCGCACGGAACCGGAGGAGTTCGCGCGGATCATGGCGGAGGGCGGGAACCGCGCCCGGCTCTACCAGGGCCTGAAGGACATCACCGGGCGCTGTCTGGCCGAGATCCGCCAGGGCTATCCGAAGATCCCCCGACGGGTCTCCGGATACAACCTCGACTCGCTCCTGCCGGAGAACCGCTTCGACGTGGCCAGGGCGCTCGTGGGCAGCGAAGGCACCCTGGTGACCGTGCTCCGGGCCGAGCTGGAGCTGGTCGACGTGCCGGCCGCCGAAGCCCTGCTGGTCCTCGGCTTCGACGACATCTACGCCGCCGCCGACGCCGTGCCCGCCCTCCTCGAACACAGCAGCCCCACCCAGCTGGAGGCCGTCGACGGGCGCATGGCGCAGCTCATGCGCGAGGAGCACGCCTACCTGGACAGCCTGGAGCGGCTGCCCGAGGGCGACAGCTGGCTGATGGTCCAGTTCACCGGCGACACCAGGGAACAGGCCGACGCGCAGGCGTACGAGCTGCTCTCGTCGCTCGGTCGCGACGAGGACGACCCGCGCGTGGCCCTGTCCGACGACCCGGCACGGGAGCGGGAGATGCTCAAGGCCCGGGAGGCGGGCCTCGGAGTGACCGCCCGCCCGCCGGACGGATCCGAGACGTGGGAGGGCTGGGAGGACTCCGCGGTGGCCCCGGAGCACCTCGGCGCCTACCTGCGGGACCTGGAACGGCTCTTCCGCCGGTACGGCTACCAGCAGGCCTCCCTGTACGGTCACTTCGGCCAGGGGTGTGTGCACACCCGGATCCCTTTCGAACTGCGCGAGGGCAGGGGCGTCGAGGCGTTCCGCGCGTTCCTGATCGACGCGGCCGACCTGGTGGTCTCCTACGGCGGTTCGCTGTCGGGCGAGCACGGCGACGGGCAGGCCCGCGGCGAACTGCTTCCGCGCATGTTCACCCCCGCCCTGATGCGGGCGATGAGCGAGGTCAAGGAGCTGTTCGACCCCGGCGACCGGATGAACCCCGGCAAGGTCGTCCACCCCCGCCCCGTCGAAGAGAACCTGCGGCTGGGCCCCGCCTGGCGGCCCGAGCCGCGGCACACGTACTTCGCGTATCCCGATGACGACGGCGACTTCGGCCGGGCGGTCCAGCGGTGCGTGGGCATCGGCAACTGCCGTACCCATCAGGGCGGAGTCATGTGCCCCTCCTACCGGGCCACCCGGGAGGAGGAGCACTCCACCCGCGGGCGGGCGCGGCTGCTCTTCGAGATGCTCGGCGGCCACGACGACTCCCCGGTCACCCGCGGCTGGCGCTCTCCCGAGGTCCGGGACGCCCTGGACCTGTGCCTGGCCTGCAAGGGCTGCGCGACCGACTGTCCGGTGGGCGTCGACATGGCCACGTACAAGGCCGAGTTCCTCGCCCACCACTACAAGCGCAGGCCACGCCCTGCGGCCCACTACGCCCTGGGCTGGCTGCCGCTGTGGGCGCGGCTGGCCCGCACCGCACCCGAACTGGCGAACGCCGCCCTGCACGCCCCCGGTCCGGCCCGGGCCGGGAAGCTGCTGGCCGGGATCGACCCGCGCCGCGACGCCCCCCTCTTCGCCGCCCGGTCGTTCCAGGAGACGTGGCTGCGATCGGGCCGTGCGCAGCCCGATCCGCGCGACGCGCGCACCGTGCTGATCTGGCCGGACACGTTCACCAACCACTTCCACCCGCACATCGCCGCCGCCGCGGTCCGCGTTCTGGAGGACGCCGGGTTCCGCGTGGCGGTGCCGCCCGGCCCGGTGTGCTGCGGTCTCACCTGGATCTCCACCGGCCAGCTCGCCATCGCCCGGCGCGTCCTGAGGCGGACCACGCGGGCGCTGCGGCCGTGGCTGGAGGCGGGCACGCCGATCATCGGCCTCGAACCGTCGTGCACGGGGGTCTTCCGGGCCGACGCCCCGAACCTGCTCGCCGGCGACCAGGACGTCGTCCGCCTCGCGGCGCAGACCCGGACGTTCGCCGAGCACCTCGTCGGGCAGGCCCCCGAGGGCTGGCGGCCGCCCAGGATCAGCCGGGCGGCGACCGTGCAGACCCACTGCCATCAGCACGCCGTCCTCGGCACCTCGCCCGACGTCGAACTGATGCGCAGGGCCGGGCTGGACGCGCGCGTGCTCGACGAGGGCTGCTGCGGCCTGGCCGGCGACTTCGGATTCGAACGGGGCCACTACGACCTGTCGCTCGCCATCGGCGAGCAGGGCGTGCTGCCCGCCGTGCGCGAGACCGCGCCCAGCGCCCTCGTCCTGGCCGACGGATTCAGCTGCCGCACGCAGATCGAACAGGCCGGGACCGGCCGGCGAGCCCTGCACCTGGCCGAGGCCCTCGCCCTGGCCATGGACGGACCGCCGCCCGCCGACCACCCCGAGAAGGCGGTCCCGCGCCCCGGCCTCCGACCGGTGCCTCCCCGCCTGCTGTCCGCGGGCCTCGCCGGCGCCGCGGCCGGCCTGGCCGCGGCCGCGGGCACCGCCGCCGTCCGCCACCACCGACGGACCCGGCGGGGCGCGACCCGACGGGGTGCGGCATGACCACCACCGGTGCCCCGACCGTCGAGAGCCTGAGCACGCACGTCCTCGAGTTCCCGACCGACACCCCCGAGGCGGACGGCACCTTCGCCTGGGACCTGACGACGATGGTCCTCGTCGAGGCCCGCGGCGGCGGTGCGACGGGCCTGGGGTACACCTACGGAGACCGGGCCACCGCAGGCGTCGTCACCGGACTCCTCCAGGACGCGGTCGTCGGGCGGCCGGTCCTCGACGTCCCGGCGGCGAACGAGGCCATGAACCGGGCGGTGCGCAACGCCGGCCGGCCGGGGCTGATCGCCGGTGCCGTCTCGGCGATCGACATCGCCCTGTGGGACCTCAAGGCGCGCCTGCTGGAACTGCCGCTGGCGGACCTGTTCGGCAGATCCCGGAGCGACGTGCCCGTCTACGGCAGCGGCGGCTTCACCACGTACACCGATGGGCGGCTCGCTGAGCAGCTCGAAGGGTGGGCGGACCAGGGCATCAGCCGCTTCAAGATCAAGATCGGTGAGGAGTGGGGGACCCGGGAGCGGCGCGACCTGGAACGCGTCGAGCGGGCCAGGACGCTGCTCGGCGCCGAGCCCGAGCTGTACGTGGACGCGAACGGGGCCTACACCCGCAAGCAGGCGGCCCGGATCGGACGGGCGCTGGCCGACGCGGGCGTGAGCTGGTTCGAGGAGCCCGTCTCCTCCGACGACCTCGTCGGCCTCGCCCAGCTCCGCCACACGGTCACGGCCGACGTCGCCGCGGGCGAGTACGGCTACGACCTGTCCTACTTCGCCCGCATGATCCCGGCGGTCGACTGCCTGCAGGCCGACGTCACCCGCTGCGGCGGCATCACCGTGTGGCTGCGCGCGGCCGCCCTCGCCGAGGCCCACGGCCTGCAGCTCTCCGGCCACTGCGCCCCGCACGTCCACGCGCACGCCGCCGCCGCCGTGCCGAACCTGCGCCACCTGGAGTGGTTCCACGACCACGTCCGCATCGAGAACCTGCTCTTCGACGGGACCCTCGACCCGTCCGGCGGCACCCTCCGGCCGGGCCTGAGCGGAGAGCCGGGCCTGGGCCTGGCGATTCGCCCCGATGTCGCGGACCGGCACCGTGCCCGCGGATAGCCGGCCTCTCGCCCCGTGCGACGCATCCGCACGGGCCACCCCGGAACGGAGCCGCCGATGACACCGCCCGCCGCCGGCCGACCCGACCCGCACGCCCTGCGGGACTACGCCCTGGTCGCGGACGGGGAGCGCGGCGCCCTGGTCGGGCCACGCGGCGACATCGTGTGGATGTGCGCGCCCGCCTGGGACGACGACGCCGTCTTCGCCGCGCTCATCGGCGGCGACGGATGGTACGGCGTCACCCCCGAGGGCCCGTTCGTATGGGGCGGCTACTACGAGCCGGGCAGCCTCATATGGCGCAGCCGCTGGATCACCACGGGCGGCGTCGTCGAGTGCCGCGAAGCCCTGGCCCATCCCGGTGACCCCCACCGCGCGGTCGTGCTGCGCCGGATCCTCGCCGTCGACGGCCAAGCCCGCCTGCGGGTGACGCTGAACCTGGCGGCCCGCTTCGGAAGGTCACGGCTGCGTGAGGTGCGTCGCGACGGACAGGGACGCTGGACCGGCCGCGCGGGAGACCTCCGGGTGCGCTTCAGCGGCGCACCGGACGCCCGCCTCGACGACGGACTGCACACCACCGTCACGCTGGAGGCGGGCCGGCACCACGACCTCGTCCTGGAGGTCTCCGACGCGCCGCTGCCGGCACCGGAGAGCGCGGAGGTGCTGTGGCGGTCCACCGAGGCGTCGTGGGCCGGATGCGTGCCCGACCTGACAGGCACGCTGAGCGGGCGCGACGCCCGGCACGCGTACGCGGTCATGACCGGCCTGACCTCACCGGCGGGCGGCACGGTCGCGGCGGCCACGACCAGCCTGCCCGAACGGGCCGAGCAAGGCCGCAACTACGACTACCGGTACGTGTGGATCAGGGACCAGGCCTTCGTCGGCCAGGCCGTCGCCGCGACCGGCGGACAGCGGCTGCTGGACGACTCGGTGCGCTTCGTGGCCGCCCGCCTCCTGGAGCACGGCCCCCGACTCGCCCCCGCCTACACCACCACCGGACGAGCGGTGCCCGACCAGCGCACCCTGGACCTGCCGGGCTACCCCGGCGGCTTCGACGTCGTCGGAAACCACGTCAACCGCCAGTTCCAGCTCGACGTGTTCGGGGAGGCGCTGCTCCTCCTGGCCGCGGGCGCCCGCCACGACCGTCTCGACGCGGACGGCTGGCGCGCGGCGCTCACCGCGGCCGACGCGATCGCCGCCCGGCGCCGGGAACCGGACGCCGGGATCTGGGAGCTCCACGACGACCACTGGGCGCACAGCCGTCTGGCGTGCGCGGCCGGACTCCGGGCGATCGCCGCCGTGGCACCCCGGGCGGACGGAGGGCGCGCCGCCGGCTGGGAGGCGCTCGCGGACACGATCGTCTCCGACACCTCCGCCACGTGCCTGCACCCCACGGGACGGTGGCAGCGTTCCCCCACCGACGGTGGAGTCGACGCGGCCCTGCTCCTGCCCGCCCTCCGCGGCGCCCTGACGGCCGACGACCCCCGCACCGTCGCCACCCTGCGCGCCGTGCGCGCCGATCTCGGCCGCGACCACTACGTCTACCGGTTCCGCCACGACCAGCGGCCCCTGGAGGACGCCGAAGGCGCGTTCCTGCTGTGCGGTTTCGCCCTGGCGATGGCCGAGCACAGCCGGCACGACGACATCGAGGCGGTGCGCTGGTTCGAACGGAACCGCGCCGCCTGCGGTCCGCCGGGCCTGTACGCGGAGGAGTACGACGTCGCCCAGCGCCAGCTGCGCGGCAACCTTCCGCAGACCTTCGTCCACGCGCTGATGCTCGAGGCGGCCGCCCGGCTCGCGAGGTGATTCCCACGAGCGGGCGGGGGTAGCCGCACCGAGGGGCAGGGGGCGATGACGAGAGGAGCGAACCGCGATGACGGAGTACGGCTACTTCCTGTCGTGTGAGGAGTTCACCCCGGACGAGCTGATCGACCAGGCTCGCCGGGCCCGGCAGGCCGGGTTCACGAGACTGGCGATCTCCGACCACTTCCACCCCTGGAACGACGCCCAGGGCAACAGCGCGTTCGTGTGGTCGGTGATCGGCGCGCTGTCCCGGACGGTGGACCTGCCCGTCACCACACTGGTGACCTGTCCGACGGTGCGCCTCCACCCCGCGGTCACGGCGCAGGCCGCCGCCACGTCCAGCGTCCTCCTCGGCGAGCGCTTCGCCCTGGGAGTGGGGACCGGAGAAGCGTTGAACGAGCACGTGCACGGCGATGCGTGGCCGTCCTTCGACCAGCGGGCCGAGATGCTGGAGGAGGCCGTCGAGGTGATGCGCAAGCTGTTCACCGGCGATCTCGTCAGCCATCGCGGCCGGTACTACACCGTCGACAACGCCCGCCTCTACACGGCTCCCGAAGGCCCTCTGCCGGTCTACGTGTCCGCGTTCGGCCCGAAGGCCGCGGAGCTGGCGGGCCGGATCGGCGACGGCTTCGTCACCATGGCACCCGACTCCGACCTGGTGGGTGCCTTCCGCGAGAACGGCGGCGCGGGCAAGAAGGTGGTGGGCGGAGTGAAGGTGTGCTGGAGCGGCGACCGGGACAAAGCCGTCGACCTGGTCCACCGGCTGTGGCCGACCGAGCTGCTGCCGGGCGAGCTCGCCCAGCTCCTCCCCACGCCGGCCCATTTCGAGCAGGCGAGCGAGCTCGTCACCCGGGAGGCGGTCGCCGACGCGGTGACCTGCGGCGACGACGTCGACGAGCACGTGGAGACCCTGCGTGCCTACGCGCGGGCCGGATTCGACGAGGTCTACGTCGGCCAGATCGGTCCCGACCAGGAGGCCTTCTTCGACGCGTACCAGGAGCGCGTCCTGGCCGCCCTGCGGCACTGAGTCCGCTTCCCCTCCCGCACGGCCACGGCCGTTTGCGACACGGGATCGCGGAAAGCAGGACGGATATGGACGAGGAGGGAACCATGCCGCGAACCGTCGTGATCAGCGGAGCCAGCGGCGGCATCGGGCGCGCCTGCGCGGTGGCGTTCGCCGCCCGCGGCGACCGGCTGGCACTGATCGCCCGGGGGCGGGCCGGTCTCGACGGCGCGCAGCGCGACGCCGAGCGGGCGGGCGCCGCCGAGGTGATCACCATCCCGGCGGACGTCGCCGACGCGCGGGCCGTGGAGCAGGCAGCCGGCCGGGCGGAGGAGGAGCTCGGTCCGATCGACGTATGGGTCAACGACGCGTTCGCCTCGGTCTTCGCCCCCTTCACCGAGATCAGCGCGGAGGAGTTCCTCCGGGTCACCGAGGTCAGCTACCTCGGTTACGTCTACGCCACCCGGGCCGCCCTCCAGCGGATGCTGCCGCGCGATGCGGGCGTGATCGTGCAGGTCGGATCGGCGATCGCCTACCGGGGGATACCGCTGCAGACCGCGTACAGCGGCGCCAAGCACGCCATCCAGGGCTGGCACGAGGCCCTGCGCTGCGAACTCCTGGCCTCCGGCACCCGCGTGCGCACCACCATGGTCCAGATGCCCGCGGTGAACACCCCGCAGTTCGACTGGGTCCGCTCGCACCTCTCGGAGGGGGCGCAGCCGGTACCGCCGATCTACCAGCCCGAGGTCGCCGCCCGCGCCGTGCTGTACGCGGCCGACCACCCCCGGCGCCGCGAGTACTGGGTCGGTGGCAGCACCGTGGCCACCCTGCTGGCGAACGCCGTCGTGCCCGGGCTGCTGGACCGCTACCTCGCCCGGACCGGGTTCGACGCCCAGCAGGACGGGCGGCGGCGCTCGCCCGGAGACCCGGACAACCTGTTCGCCCCGGCCGACGAGGACGAGGACTTCGGTGCGCACGGCCGCTTCGACGACCGGGCTCGCCGGCGCAGCCGCCAGCAGCAGGCCGCGCACGCCCTCGGCGCCCTCGCCGGACGGGTGGCGGCGGTCCTGTCCGCCTCCCGCGGCGGCTGCGCGTCGTGGAGGTGGGGGACGCGAGCCACGCGACCGTACGTGAGGAAGGTGTGACCATGAGCCGAGGACCGACGCTCGCACGACAGCGGTGGTACCGCGAAGGGGAGCGGGTCCCGTTGACCGCGGGCACCGTGCCGGTGCCGCCCGACCCCGACACCGTGCCGGTGCCCCCGCCCGCACCGCCCCGGCCACCGGGCCCACCGGATCCGGGCGTGCCTCCGGCGCCGCCCGGAAGGCCCGAGCCCGGGCCGCCCGGGCCGCCGGATCCAGGGGCGCCCGAGCCCGAGCCCCCGAATCCCGGGCCGCCCGCCCCCGGGGAACCCGGTCCGCCGGAGCCACCCGACTGACGGTCCGCCGCGCCGCGCGGGTGACCCTCGACGCGCCACCCGTACCGGCGCGCGCGAGGGCGGCGACCAGGCTCACGGGCCACGGAGGGCCGGGTCGCGGGACGGAACGCGCCCGGAGTCGTACAGGAGCATCGATGCGCACCGTAGGGGTCGAAGAGGAACTGCTGCTCGTCAGCGCCACGACGGGCGAGCCGCTCGCGGTGTCGTCCTCCGTGCTCGCCGCGGCGGCGGCAGGGGGCGGCGAGGAGGCGGGCGGCGGCTTCGAGAAGGAGCTGCAGCAGGAGCAGGTGGAGTTCGCCACCAGGCCCCTGAGCGACATGCGCGAACTGCGCGCGGAGATCGTCCGGTGGCGCGCCGAGGCGGCGCGCCACGCGAAGGCGGCCGGCGCCCGCGTCGCGGCCCTGGCGACCTCGCCGCTGCCGGTGGAACCGTCGCGCAACCCCGGCCGCCGGTACCGCTGGATGGCGGAGCAGTTCGCGCTCACCACGCAGGAGCAGCTGACCTGCGGGTGCCACGTCCACGTCGCCGTGGAATCCGACGAGGAGGGGGTCGCCGTCCTGGACCGGATCCGGCCCTGGCTCCCCCTCCTGAGCGCGATCAGCGGCAACTCGCCGTTCTGGGACGGCCAGGACAGCGGCTACAGCAGCTACCGCAGCCGGGTCTGGAACCGCCTGCCGTCCGCCGGGCCGTACGAGCCCTTCGGCAGCGCCGAGGGCTACCACGCGCGCGTGCGCGACATGCTGGCGACCGGGGTGCTGCGCGACGAGGGCATGATCTACTTCGACGCCCGGCTCTCCCACACCTACCCGACCGTGGAGATCCGCGTCGCCGACGTGTGCCTGGAGCCGGACACCACCGTGCTGGTGGCGACCCTGGCCCGGGCTCTCGTCGAGACCGCCGCGCGTGCCTGGCGCGCCGGGGAGCCGCTCGCCCGGATCCTGGTGGGACTGCTGCGGCTCGCCTCCTGGCGTGCCGCGCGCTCCGGACTCCAGGGACCGCTCCTCGACCCCCGCACGATGAGCGAGACGCCGGCCGAGGTCGCCCTCGACGCCCTGCTGGAGCACACGGACGCGGCGCTCGGCGCCACCGGCGACCGGGCCGGGGCCCACCGCGCCGTGGCCGCCCTGAAGGAGCGGGGCGGCGGTGCCCGGCGTCAGCGCGACCTCCGCGACCGCGGCTGCGATCTCTCGGAGGTCGTACGGGAGTGTGCCCGGATCACCGTCGGCGAGGACACGTGACGCGTCCGGCCCCGGCGCGCCGGGGCCCGCGCCGGGCGTGGACGGAGGCGAGCCGGGGGAGCGGCCGGCACAGGAAGGGTCTCGTCGGGCTCCTCGCGGGATCGTGTGCATGAAGCGGCGGACCATGGGCAGGTGCCGGACGAACGCCGCCGTCCGGCCTCCCCCCTCCGGATGGCGGCGTTCCCGGCTCGCCCGGCTCGCTCGGCGTGGATGCCGCCGTCGCCCGGCCGGTCGGGTGACGCCCCGCCGGCCGGGCTTGTCGTACGCCTACCGGGCTGCGCCGTCCAGGGCCCCCACCAGGGGCGGGGTGGCCAGTCCGGTGCCTTCGCGGAGGCCTTCGAGGAAGGCCGCGACCGCCTCGGAGGCCGTGCGGGTGGGAACCCAGTCGAGTTCCTCGCGAGCCCGGCCCGCGTCGAGGAGCGGCAGCCGCAGGACGGCGTCCAGCAGCCCGGGCGCGGCGGGGACCAGGCGCAGCCGCCAGGCCGCGGCCAGCGCGGCGCGGACCGCCGGGGCGGGCAGCGGCACGGCGCGGGCATCCAGCAGCCGTGCCACGGCCGCGCTGTCCAGAACGGGGTCCGCGACCAGGTTGAAGGGACCGCGGACGGGGCGCACCACGGCCCGCCGGTACGCGTCGGCCGCGTCGTCGGTGTGCAGGGCCTGGAAGCGGAGCCCCGTGACCGCGGGCAGCACCGGCAGCAGGCCGGGCCGGACGAGCCGGCCGGGGAGCAGCGGGCCCCCGAAGATGCGGCGCTGCTCGGACGCCGACGTGGCCTTGAAGAGGAAGGCCGGCCGCATCCGTACCACCCGCATGTCCGGGTGGGCCAGTTGGTAGCCGTCGAGGTACCGCTCCAGGTAGGCCTTCTCCCGGGTGTAGGCGGCACCGGGCCACCCGTGGGTCGGCCAGGACTCGTCGACGGGCCGGCCGTCGGAGGGGCCCGGCGAGTAGGCGCCGACCGAGGAGGCGTGCACCAGGACGTGGATCCCGGCCCGGGCGCAGGCCTCGAAGACGCGGATTCCGCCCAGTACGTTGGTGCGCCAGGTCTCCACCGGGTCGTGGGTGGGCTGGAACTTCCAGGCGAGGTGCACCACGGCGTCCGCCCCCGCGAACAGCCGGTCGAGGTCGGCCCCTCCCGGGTCGATGT
Organism: Streptomyces sp. NPDC004327; assembly: GCF_042873935.1. Lineage (NCBI taxonomy): Bacteria > Bacillati > Actinomycetota > Actinomycetes > Kitasatosporales > Streptomycetaceae > Streptomyces > Streptomyces sp. NPDC004327. The sequence continues at coordinate 386,572 of NZ_JBIAME010000001.1, forward strand.
CCGCCGCCTCCCAGCGCACCCCGCGGACTTTCAGGTCCGGTGTGCGGCGGGCGAGGCCCAGCACGTCCGTGACCGTCGGCTCCGCGGCGAGCGCGTGCACCACGCTGGTCCCCGCGTTGCCGGTCGCACCCGTCACCACGACCTTCATGACGCCCACCTGACCTTGACGAACGGGCGGTGCGACCGCTGCCGGCCGGCAGCGGAAGACCGGTGCGGCACCGGTCGGGCGCCCGGTGTGAGGGCCCTGCGCACGGCGGCCAGCCGCAGGTCCTCCAGCTGCTCGATCTGGCGCTCGGCACGGTCCGCCAGGTGGTGGACCGTGCCGGCGTCGATCCGGTCGTCGTCGCGGGCGACCTCGCCCAGAGACCGCCAGAGGGCCAGCTTGCCCTCCACTCCCAGACGGAGCGACTCCAGGTCCAGCACGTCGCTGAGGGGCGAACGGGACACCAGCCGGCCGTTGAGCTTGGCCCGGCCGACCTTCTCGGCGCACCGCATGATCAGGGCCCGGGTCCGCATCACGGGAACGCCGAGCGCGGTCATGATCCTCACCAGGCTCTCGCGGTCCTCGGCGATCTCGTCGGCCAGTTCCCGTAGCCGACGTCCGGCGGGCCCGTGGCCGTGCGCCCTGCTGACACGGCGGACGAGTGCGTCGCCGGCAGCCGAGCCCGCGTAGTGGTCGTTGAGGTAGATGCGGAGCAGGCGCTCCGGATCCGGGGAGGGGGACCGGGAACGGCCGCGGTCGGAAGACATGTCACCAACTCCCGTCGAAACGGTGGCCCGGCCGGAAGGACGGACCGTGAACGAAGTTCGGGCGCGGCGCGCGGCCGCTTCCGTTTGAAACCTGGCATGTCTGCCTCTCGGCATGTCGGCGTGCGGCCCCGCGGGCGGCTCGATCCGTCACGACGGGACGTAGGTGAAGAGATCGTCGGACTCGGTGAATTCCAGCAGTCTGATCATCTGGTGGCTCGGCGCCGCCAGGACGACGTGGGCGCCCTGATTCAGCGCCTGCAGTCTGGCGGACAGGAGCACGTTGAGGCCCGAGGAGTCGCAGAAGGAGGAGTTCCGCAGGTCGACGACGATGTCCGAACCGGCGGGGGCCCGGTCCAGGGCTGCCGCAAGCGATGCGCGCAGTTCCTCCGCGTGTTCGTAGTCCATTTCGCCGCTCACGCGGACCACGTTCCGGCCGCGTTCCGTGCGTGCGGCCGGGCGGTCCGAGTGGGTGGCACCGGTGGCCATGATGCACCTCCTGTGTGCTGTCGGGCCCCTGCCCGGTGCGGCCCGCTCCATGCCTTGCCGATCCCGTCGTTCCGACGGGGCGGCCGTGCGCCGGGCGGAGGTGTGCGCGCTGGACCAGGGCCTGCCGGGCGGATCATGGCCGGGGTCGCGCCTGATCCGCCGGACAGGCCCTAGCCCTCACCGGCTTCGGCCGTGCCGTGCGGCTCGGCGAGGAGCGCGAGGAGGCCGGCGATCTGGTGGCCGGCCTCGGCGGGGTGCCGGAAGAGGGAGCCCTGGACGATGCCGTAGCGGTTGCGGCGAGCGTCGTCCGCGCGGCTGCGCGTGAGGTAGCCCGCCTCTTCGAGGTCGGCGATGATCGCCTGTACCGTGCGCTCGGTGACGCCGCAGATCGACGCGATGTCCCGGAGGCGCAGACCAGGATCGCGAGCGATCGTCAACAGGACTCGGGCGTGGCTGGTGAGGAAAGTCCACTCCGGGTGAGAGTCTCCGGTCCTCCTCATACGGACATGGTGCACCCGGGGACGGACCCCGGCAATCACCTGAAGTGGATTTCATGCAATCGTTGACAGGTAATCCCTTTTATCGGACAATTCATACCAAAGGTGCCGTCCTCCTGAAGGCGTGATGACTCACTTCTCCGACGCTCCTCGCCCCGCCTCCCGTCCGGAAAGCGAGGGCGACGGAGAGGTCAGCGTCTCCGTGAGAACGACTCCGGGCGGCACGGCCGCCACCATCCGCGGCGAACTCGACGTCGCCAGCGCCACCTACGTGAGAACGGCCCTCCTGCAGGCTCTGGAGGAGTGCGTCGCGGGCGGTGTGGTGACGCTCGACCTCTCCCGGGTGACGTTTTGCGACTCCACCGGTCTGAACGTCCTGCTCCGCGCCCGCCGCTGGGCCCTGGACGAACACCGCGCCCTGATCATCAACGCGGCGAGCCCTCAGATGGCCCGCCTTCTGGACATGACCGGGGCCGCCCCGCTCTTCGCGGAGAAGACCTGACAGCTCCGCGGCATCAGGCCGAGAACAGACGCCCGCTGCGCGGCACGATGCCACGCGGCGGGCGTCGTCGTGTCAGGAGCCGTGCCGCCGGGGCAGTCACCGTTCGTTCCCGGAGAGCGGCGGCAGGGGCGTGCGCAGGGCGCTCTCGTCGCGGGTCCAGGCGTCCACCACGTGGCTGCCGAGCCGGTCCTCCAGGAGGGTGGTCGCGGCGATGCCGAAGGCGACCTCGCCGGCGAGTGCGGGCTCGTCCTCCAGGAGACCGCCCACGACCTCACGGCGCACCAGCTGCTCGTGGACCGCGTCGGCCTCCACGTGCTCCTCGAAGTACCGCTCGGCGGCGGGGCCCGCCCCGGTCCGGCGCATCGCCGCGACGATGCGGGCGGCGGCGGGCGGCGAGGTCGTCTCCATCACGGCGAAGTGCCCCACGAGCGCCCCGCGCAGTCTCCTGTGCAGGCCGAACAGCGACATCAGGTTCGAGACGGCGAGGAGCTCCGCACCGGCGGCGTCCGTGCAGGCCCCGTACGAGGGGTCGAGACCCAGGTCGGCCATGAGGTCCGCGTAGAGCCGGGAGTGCATCCGCTCCGCCCGCCCGGCGCCGTACTCGTCGTACTCGACCGCGACCATCGCCGCCTTGGCGCGCCCGCGCAGCCGGGGCACGACCCACAGGTGCGGATCGGCCTCACGCAGCTGGTGCACGGAACGCAGTGCCGCGTACTCCCGCAGGTGCCACAGCTCGCCCCGGGACAACAGGAAGTGCGAGACGCCGGAGTCGTCGTCCGATTCGACGAGCAGGGCCGACAGGGCTTCGTCGAGGTCCGCGCGATGCCGGCAGTCGTGGCGCAGCGCGCTCTCGAAGCGCTGCTCCAGCACGGCCCGCACCCCGAGCAGGCCGGGGTCCCACTCCAGCGTGTCGGGAACCCCCGCGAAGCCTCGGTAGTGGAGCTCGTAGCAGAGGTGGAGGGCCAGGTGGAGGTCCTCGCCGTACGGGGAGCAGCGCGCGATCTCCGCTGCCCGGGGCAGTCGCGCGGGACCGCCGCCGAGGAGCCGGTCCCGTACGGCGCGGGAGACCTCGCCGCGCGCCTCGGGCGTCTCGGGTTCCGCGGCGGGAGCCGTCAGGAGCAGCGTCATGACCTCTCCGCCTCCCCGGTCGCACGGCGGGAGCGGCGGCGCACGCGCGGCCGGTGGCTCGTGTCGCAGAACGGCGCCCGCAGGCTCCGCCGGCAGGTGCAGAGGGCCATCACGGGCCGCTCGCAGCGGATCACCGTCCCGTCCGGCATGACGATCTCCGCGGGCCCCTCGACGAGCAGCGGACCCTCCGGCAGCGGCCGGACGCGCGGCGGATCCGAACGGGCCCGCCGGGGCCCGGGCCCTCCCGCTCCGTCGTCTTCCGCGGACCGCACCCGCGGGGTGTCCTCGTTCGGGGAAGCAGACATCACCCACACCACCCATCGCGTCGACTGCGTCGGTACCGCACGACTGCCCGCTCCTCCGGGCCCGAACCGAGCCCGGGACGGGCCGCGGAGCATTGGATTCCGGCCGGCCGCAGCGGGCAGTCGCCAGAGCGGGACAACGACCGGACGGAGGAGGCTCACATGCGCGGGAACGACGACGGCACGACGGCGGGCGACCGGCACGCGCTCAGCGACGCGGAGTTCCGGGACCTGATGACGGAGGCGCGCGCCGAGCTGCGGCGGCGCCGGCTCGGTGACGCGCCGCGGGCGGAGCCCGACTACGCCCTGCGCACCCAGCACGCCGAGTTCGGGGCCGCCGCCCACTGACCCGGCGGACCGACCGAGGAGGAACCATGGGCGTGGACAAGGAGACGACCGCGGCGGAGGCGCCACCGCGCTTCGCCGAGAAACGCGACGGCGCCAACGGCGGCCGACGCGGCGGGGACCGTCCCGCCGACGGTCCGGCCGAGCCCGCCGACGGTCCGGCCGAGCCCGGCGCCGAGCCGGGAGACGGCGACGCGCGCGGCTCCGACCGGCCCGAGCCGGAACGGCCCGGCCCTTACCCCGGCCCGCTGCCGAGCAGCCCCGACGAAGAGCCGGGCGTCTGATCCCGGGGCGGAGGCACCGGCATGCCCGCACCGGTGACATGCCGCCAGACCCGCCGGCGAGGGACGCCCCTCGCCGACGGGTCTCCGGCGCGCTGTCGGAGGCCTGCCCTCTACTACGACTTCTGCCCGGCGCGGACCCCCTCGGTGATGCGCTTGCCGACGCCCGCGTCGATGTTGTTCCAGTACGCGAAGGCGCGCTCCAGGACCGGTTCGCTCACGCCGTCGAGAAGGTGGCCGACCACGTTGTTCACGAGCCGGTCCCGGGCCGCGTCGTCCATGACCTCGCGCACGAGGGTGCCGGGCTGACCCCAGTCGTCGTCCTCCGGGTGCGAGACGTACGCCGTCCGGGTGATCTCGCCGTCGACGCTCCAGCTCGGCGGACTTCCGTACCGTTCGGTGTCCGCCGCGGGCCCGCCCTTGGAGTTCGGCGCGTAGACCGGGTCGGAGGTCTTCCGGTACGCCATCGCCCCGTCCTTGGAGTAGGTGTGGACGTCGACGACCGGCGCGTTGACCGGTAGCTGCTGGTAGTTGGTGCCGAGGCGGGCACGGTGGGCGTCCGCGTACGAGAAGAGCCTGGCCAGCAGCATCCGGTCGGGGCTCGGCCCGATGCCGGGGACGAAGTTGTTCGGCTGGAACGCGGCCTGCTCGATCTCGGCGTGGTTGTCGGTCGGGTTGCGGTCCAGCGTCATCCGGCCGACCGGGATGAGCGGGTAGTCGCCGTGCGGCCAGACCTTGGTGAGGTCGAACGGATTGAACCGGTACCCGGGGGCGTCCTCGTACGGCATGACCTGGACGTGCAGGGTCCACGACGGGAAGTCGCCGTCCCTGATGTGCTCGAACAGGTCCCGCACGTGGACGTCCGTGTCGACGCCGGCCATCCGGTCGGCCTCGTCCTGGGTGAGGAACTCGACGCCCTGGTCGGTCTTGAAGTGGTACTTCACCCAGAAGCGCTCACCGGACGCGTTGATCCACATGTACGTGTGCGAGGTGTAGCCGTTCATGTGCCGCCAGGTCCGGGGGACGCCGCGGTCTCCCATCAGCCAGGTGACCTGGTGCGCGGACTCGGGCGACAGGGTCCAGAAGTCCCACTGCATGTCGTGGTCGCGCAGGTTGTTGTCCGCCCGGCGCTTCTGGGACCGGATGAAGTGCTGGAACTTCATCGGGTCCTTCACGAAGAAGACCGGCGTGTTGTTGCCGACCATGTCGTAGTTGCCCTCGGACGTGTAGAACTTCAACGCGAAGCCGCGCGGGTCACGCCAGGTGTCCGGGCTGCCGCGCTCACCGGCCACGGTGGAGAACCGTGCGACCAGATCGGTACGGACACCCGGCTGGAACAGCGCCGCCCGGGTGTAGCGGCTCACGTCATGCGTGACCTCGAAACGGCCGAACGCCCCGCTGCCCTTGGCATGCGGCTGGCGCTCCGGGATCCGCTCCCGGTTGAACTGCGCCATCTGCTCGATCAGGTAGGCGTCCTGGAGGAGGACAGGGCCGCCGGGCCCCGCGGTGAGCGAGTGTTCGTCGCTCTCCACCGGGGCGCCGGAATCGGTCGTCGTCGCGGGGCGGATCTCGGTCATTGCTCTGCCTTTCGTCGTGGCACACGCACACGCCCACCCACCCTCGTCCGGATCGGCACAAGCCGCTACCGGAGAGTCCGGCGCGTCAGGGCCGTGCGGCGTCGGTCGCCCGGGAGGTGAGGATGCGGGGGAGCCCGGCCGGGTGCTCCCTGGTGAGCCAGCCGACGAGCTCCTCCCGTACGGCGCAGCGGGTCGTCCACAGGTCGTCCGGGTCCTTGGCGGTCACGAGCGCGCGGACGGTGATGCCGGTCGGCGAGGTGTCGGTGACGGCGAGGTCCCAGGCCCGGCCGTCCCAGCCGGGACAGGTGCCGAGGAACGTGCGCAGGTGGGCGCGCATCAGATCGACGGGCACGGAGTGGTCGCAGTGGACGAAGACCGTGCCCGTCAGCTCGTTGCCGCCGCGCGACCAGTTCTCGAAGGGCCGGGAGGTGAAGTAGGAGATCGGCAGGGTGACGCGGCGCTCGTCCCACGTCCGGACGGTGAGGAAGGTGAGCGTCACCTCCTCCACGATGCCCCACTGCTCGTCGACGACCACCGTGTCGCCGATGCGCACCATGTCGCCGAAGGCGATCTGGAAACCCGCGAAGAGGTTGCCGAGCGTCGACTGCGCCGCCACGCCCGCCACGATGCCGATGATCCCGGCGGAGGCGAGCAGCGACGTGCCGAGCCCGCGGAACGAGGGGAACGTGACGAGCACGAAGGCGGCGGCGATCACGCCCACGGCCACCGACACCACCCGGGTGAGCAGGGTGACCTGCGTCCGTACGCGGCGCAGCCGGGCCGCGTCGCGCGTACGCCCCGCGTACCGCGCGTACGCGGACTCGACGACGGCCGAGACGAGGCGGATCGTCAGCCAGGCGCCGCCTCCTATCAGGCACAGCAGGAGGACGTGGTCCAGTACCCCGGCACGGTCCAGCAGCGGAGGCCACCCGGTCGCGCGGTAGGACGATCGGAACGCGGCGCACAGCAGGACGGCGTGGAGCGGCGTACGACAGCGCCTCAGCAACCCCCAGAGCGGGGTGTCGCGGTGGCGTGCGTCCGCGTACCGTGCGAAGAGTTCCGCCGCCCTGCCGACGGCCAGTGCCACCAGCACCGAGCCGCCGAGGACGAGCGCCAGTCGGACAACGCTTTCCATGACTCCCCACTCGACGAAGGAACACAGTCGTCCTTCTCACCTCACCGCCGGCCCGTTCGGCAAACACACTGCCCGCGCGTCTCCTCGGCGGTCGCGGGGATCGAGCCGCGCGCCGATGGCTCACCGGCCCCGCGGATGCCACTCGGCGAGGAGGACCGTGGCGTCGTCGTGCAGGTGATGGTCCTGGTGCACGAGGATCTGCTTGATGAGGCGGCGCAGGGCTTCGGGAGCGGGGAGACCGGCCGCGAGGGAACGGACGACGGCGTCGGTCAGACGCTGCTCGCCGAAGAGCTCGCCCGCGGAGGAGCGTGCGTCGGTGACGCCGTCGGTGAACAGCAGCAACCGGTCACCCGGCTGCAGGTACGTGCTGTGCAGGGCCGGGGCCGGGAAGTCGTACCCGGTCAGCCCGAGCGGTGGGTGGGCCGCGCGGTCGAGCGCTCCGGACACGACGTGGCCGTCACGGATCAACAGCGGTGCGGGATGGCCGCAGTTGATCCAGTCGAGCCGGCCGGTGGTGGTGTCGAGGTCCGCCAGGACGCAGGTCAGCAACCGCTCCGGGATCCAGCGGTCCAAGGTGCGGCCGATCTCTTCGGCGACGTCGGAGAGCTGCCCGCCCGCGCGCCGGGTGGAGCGGCAGGCGGCCAGCGCGACGGCGCTGCAGCCGCCGGAGGCGAGGTCGTGGCCCATGGCGTCCAGCAGCGCCAGGTGCAGCACCTCTCCGGCCAGGCTGTGGTCGTACGCGTCCCCTCCCACCTCGTACGCGGGCTCCAGGAGGGCGCTGGAGGTCACCGCCGGGGTGCCGATGGTGCGTGGTGGCACGAACGCCCACAGCAGCTCCGCCTGCAGGCTCATGGGCCGGGTGCGCATGATGTCGGCGAGGAGGTCGCTGTACGGCTGCTTGGTCGCCAGGATCAGAGCGACCAACCCGGCGAGGGCCTCGCACCGGTGCAGCAGCGACGCGTCGAGGTCCGGCGCCGTCACCCGCAGCACCCCGAGCCGGCCGATGCCGTCCACGACCGGGATCCATCCCGTCCGTTCGGTGTCGTCGGCGTCCGGCAGGCTCACCTGAACGGTCTCGGTGCGGTAGGCGCGTCCGGCGAGTGAGTTGTCGACGGGCAGCGTCTCCGGGCCCACGGTCTCACCGTCCGCGTCGCGGCTTCGCGCCTGCTCGGAGGTCGGCAGCGCGACGAGGCCGAGCTGCTGCAGGTCGGCCACGTACACGCCGGCATCGGTCAGTCCCAGGCGCCGCCCCGCATCCCGTACGAGATCGGAGATCGCACGGGGTCCGGCGCGGTGGGACGCGGCCAGCACGTCCGCCAGGACCGCTCCCAGAGTGTCGCTCTCCACCGGCACCCGCCCGCCTTTCGCCACTGGTCACCGGCCGACCCCGGTGACCGTCTCATCATGGGCGGAAACAGCGCCGGCCGCGGCGGCGCCGCGCGCGACGAGGGGGAGCACCGGGCCTGCGTCCCTGTGTCCTGACGCCGCCGAGCTCCGCACCGGCCGGCCCGTGCACGCCCCCAGGGCGCCCCCATCGACACCGACCCGTCACGTTCGGCGGCGGAACGGCGGCTGACGGCGAGCGCGCACCCCGCGTCTGTATGTGTGCGGCCCATCGCGTTAAGGCTATGTGTGCGCGGCCCACCGCGTTTAAGGCTACGCGGGAGGGGCACAGGCCGGGAGACCACGACCGGAGCGCCCGTGCGCCGGGGCTGTGTCATGCTCGGCATATGGAGGCTGAGCCCGCGTCCTCGGTCGGCGGCGCGTCTCCGGAGGTGCTGGCGCTGGCCAAGGTGGTGAGCAGGCTGCGAGCCGAGGTCGCGGACCTCGAGGCCGGAGCTGCGGCGGCCGCCGTCCTCGAACGGGCTGCGGGCGTGCTCATGGCCCGGGAGGGGGCCTCGGCCGAAGAAGCACATGAACTCCTGAGGCAGCGCGCCGCGCGGTACGACCGCACCCTCGCCGAGGAATGCTGGCTCACGCTGGGAAGTACCGGCCGGACGCCGGCCTTCAGCCCGGCCGCCCCACCGCCTCCCGCCCCTGTCGGCGCCGCGCCGTCTCCGTCTCCGTTCGACGCCGCGCGGTACGCGGTACGTCCGGCCGGCAACGCCCAGCACGTGCTCCTCGCCCGCCTGGCCGACGGCCTGGCCGCCGCGAACACCGCGAGCGAGGTGGCCCAGCTGCTCCTGCGCGTCCTGGGCGATGCCGAGCAGATCGACGCGGTCATGATCTACGCCGTGGATGGCTCTGGAAGTCTGGAGCTGACGGGCCACGCCGGGCTCGACCCGTCGCTGACCGAACAGTGGAGTCACGTCCCGCCCATGGCGGGCGTGGCGGCACGGGAGGCCCTGACCGAGGCCCGTGCGGTGTGGCTGGAGAACGCCAGGCTGGACGCCGACCGGTACCAGCTCATCGCCGGCCCGTGGCCCTCGCGTGCCTGGATCCCACTGCCGGGGGAGCAACCGGCGACCCTCGCCATCGGCTTCTTCCGGACCGTGGCCGGGCCCTTCTCCAACAGCACCCGGAGCCTCCTCCGCCGCGCGGTCCGGCTGTGCGAAGGACGCCTGCGCGGCTCAGGGCGGCCGGGCGCTCACGCGTCGACGGACGAGGACGACAGTGTGGTGGCCGTCCAGACGATCTTCGACGTCCTCTCCGGCCCCGCGGTCCTGCTCACCCCGATGCGTTCGGCCGACGGCCGCGTCGAGGACTTCCGGATCGACGCGGCGGCCGCCGAATCGGTCGACGTCGCCGGGCGGCGAGGCAGGGACCTGGTCGGCCGCAGGATCCTGGAGACGTATCCGACGGTGGCCGGCAGCGACCTGTGGGAGGGATACCTCGACACCCTGACGACGGGAAAGGTCTACGAAGGGCCGCCGTTCACGTACGAGGAGACGGCCCTGGGGGTGCCCTACGAGTCCGTCTACTCGGTGCGGGTCTCACCCCTGGGCGGCCGACTGGTGGTCTGCTGGATCCGCCACGACACCAGCGAGCGCGAAGCGCGCCGCCTGGACGACCTGCAACGCCTGGGCAACCTCGGCTGGGCGAGCTGGAACCTGAGGACCGACACCATCACCTGGTCGGATCAGGTCTACACCATTTTCGTCCGCGATCCGCGACTGGGGCCGATGCCCCTGGAGGAACTCCCCGGCCACCTCCTGCCGGACGATCTCGCGCGGCTCGGAGCGGCCGTTCAGCGCCTGCTGGGCGACGGCACGGCGATCGACGAGCCCTTCCGCATCGCCACCGCGCGCGGCGTACGGCACCTCCGGATCGTCGCCGAGGCCCACGTGGACTCGGCCGGCACCCCCGTCGAGGTCCACGGCTTCTTCCAGGACCTGACCGCCCAGCGCGGCACCGAGATCGCCCTCCGCGAGAGCGAACGGGCCAACCTGGTCCAGCGGGGCATGCTCAAGGCCGAACGTGCCCTCGCCGCCCGGCTGCAGGAGACTCTGCTGCCCATCCCGGAACAGTCGCTGGACCTCACCGGCCTGCGCGTCGACGTCGCCTACCTGCCCGCCGACACGGGCGTGAACGTCGGAGGAGACTGGTACAGCGCCATCGAGCTCCCCGACGGCGGCGCCCTCTTCGTCGTCGGCGACGTCGCCGGTCACGGCCTGGCAGCCGTCGGCACCATGGCTCAACTCCGCTTCAGCGCGAAGGGGATGGTCATCACCGGATCCAAGCTCCCCATCGTCCTGAGCCGCCTCAACGCGCTGCTGCTCCACACCGCCACCGAGTCGTACTCCGCCACCGCGACCATGGTCATGGCGCGGTACCGGCCCGAGGACCACCAGCTGACCTGGGTCAGGGCCGGGCACCTGCCGCCCCTGCTGATCCGCGACGGCGTGGCACGGTATCTGGTTCAGCCCGAAGGATGCCTGCTCGGTGCGTCGTTCGAGGCGCCGTACGGGCAGGCCTCGTTCACCTTCGTGCCGGGCGACCACCTCGTTCTCTACACCGACGGCCTCGTCGAGGTTCCCCACGAGGACATCGACGAGGGGCTCACACGACTGGCGGACACGGCGGCCCGCCTCGTGCGGGAGGGGAACGCCCGAACCCTCGCCCGCACCCTGGTCGCCGGGCACCCGCGCCACCGCGACGACATCTGCGTCCTCGACATCCACCTGCCCCGTCCCGAATCCCCGGCCGATGAGGACCGGACGCATCCGGATCCGCCTCCTTCGTGACGACCCGGCCACGCACCAGCACCCGCGCCGGAGACGGCCACGAGAACGCAGGGCGATCCTGGATGAATCGACATGCTTTGTTCGGTCTTATCCGGGTAGCGGATCAATAGCTCTCTCTGGAGGTGACGGGCATGGCCGCTGGCAAGAAGGCCAAGGACATGGGCAAGACCGCCAAGGGCAAGACGAAGGAGGTCACGGGCAAGGCCGTCGGCAACGAGAGCCTGGAGATGAAGGGGCGTGCCGAGCAGGCCGCCTCCGACGCGAAGCAGGCCGGCCGGAAGGCGAAGGACACGCTCAAGCACTGATCTGCAGCAGGTGACTACAGCAGGTGAGGAGGCCGACGGCGGGAGCCGTGGCCTCCTCACCTGCTGTAGTCACCTGCTTGTTGCTGTAGTGCCCCTGCTGTAGAGGCGGGAGCCAAGCAGGTGGCCGTGCGCGAGCACGGCCACGACGGGACGGGACGGTCCGGTGGGTGGGGTTCAGCGTCGACGCCGCGAGGGACGACGCCGCGAGGGACTGGGCTCCTCGTCCTCGTCGGCGTCTTCCTCGTACTCCTCGTCGTCGTACTCCTCGTCGTCCTCGTCGGGCTCGGACTCCTCCTCCGGTTCCTCCTCGCCCTCGCCCTCTTCCCCTTCGGCTTCCTCGTCCCTTGCACCCTCCTCGTCCTCGTCTTCCGGCGCTTCCTCGTCCGGTTCCTCCTCGTCCCGCTCCTCGCCCTCCTCCTCCAGGGCTTCCTCGTGGGTGCGGACGACCTCGCCGTCCTCGATCTGCCCGCGCCAGCCTTCTGGCTCCTCGTTGGAGAGAGACACGAAGCGATCGAAGTGCTTCAGGTCCAGGCGCAATCGCCTGCCCTGCGCCCGCCAGAGGTTTCCGGTCTTCTCGAAGAGCCCGGAGGGGTAGTACTCCACGACGAGGAGGATCCGGGTGAGGGAGGGCGCGAGCTCGTGGAAGCTCACGCAACCGCGTGTGGTCCCCTTGGCTCCTTCCGAGGTCCAGACGATTCTCTCGTCCGGTATCTGCTCCTGCACGGTGGCTTTCCAGCTGCGGGTGGAGGGGCCGACCTTGACCTTCCAGTCGCTGGTCGTGTCGTCACCCTGGGAGACGCTGCGCACACCCTTGGCGAAACTGCTGAAGTCCTCGTACTGCGTCCAGTGGTTGTAAGCGGTGCGCAGGGGCACGCCGACGTCGATGGTCTCGACGATGTTCATGGACTTGCCGCCGCCCTTGCGGCCCCGCTTCTTGCCACCGAGCAGTCCGGAGCCCACGTCCTTGACCTTGTCCTTGAGGCCCCCGACGGTGTGGCCGAGCATGGCCTTGACCGGTGAGTCGCCCTGAAGCAGGCGGCCGCCGATGTCCCCGAGACTGCCGCCGTTCTCCGCGACGTCCTGGAGGCCGTCGGTCAGATCGCCCAGCTTGTCCACGGCCTTGTCCGCGAGATGGTCCGCCTGAGTGGCCAGATACGCGGAGGCCTCTTCCATCAGCCGGTCGAACCCGGACCGGTCGTCGCTGTTCGCACGTGTGGTGGCCATGGTTCACCTCCGAGCAGTGGTCTTGCGGCTGGTCGTCTTGGCGGTCTTCTTCGCCGCGGTCTTGGACGCGGGAGCACGCCCCGCACCCTTCTTCGCCGCCGTCTTCCTGGCCGCCGGTTTCGACGCGGCCTTCTTGGCCGGAGCCTTCTTGGCCGGAGCCTTCTTGGCAGGGGTGCTGCGCTTCGTCCCACTTGAGGAGGGCGTGCCCGTCGTGCCGGTGCCCGTCCGCCGCGTGGGAGTCTTCGTCCCGGCGCTCGCGCTCCTGCCCGCGGTCTTGCTCGGGGCCTTGCTCGCGCTCTTGCCGGCGGTCTTCTTCGCGGGTGCGGTCTTCTTCGCCGGGGCCGCACGCTTCGCCGGGGCGGTCTTCTTCGCCGGGGCGGTCTTGCGGGCCGGGGCCCGGCGCCGGGTCGTCCTGGAGGCCGACGCGGAGGAAGTGCGGCGGCGAGCCGGCGGTGCTTCCTCCTCCGCTCCCTCGTCTTCTTCCTCCTCGTCCTCCTCGTCGAGGTCCTCCTCCTCTTCCTCCTCGTCCGAGGGCTCCGCGGACCCCGGCTCCTCCTCTTCGGGTTCTTCCTCCTCGTCCCACTCGTCCTCGTAGGGCTCCTCCTCGTAGTCGCCCTCCGCCTCGTCGTCCTCCTCCGCGTCGTCCCCGTTGCCCTGCTCCAGGGCGAGAGTGCGTTCGTGCAGGGAGTCGGCGAGATCGGCCATCCGGCGGTTCGCGGTGGCCACGAGCGCCTTGCGTCCGGCGTCGAGCGCCTCACCCTTGATCTGGTCGCTGAGCTCGGCCATCTGGGGCATGTCGGCCAGCTTCTTCAGGCCTTGCGTCGCGAGCTCCCGTGGATCGAGGCCGAAACGCCGACCCGCGGCGTACGTGATCAGGGAGAAGGCCAGACGCCCCTTCTTGAACCGCCCCAGTACGTAGCCCCCGGCGACTGCGGCCGCCAAGGCGATCTTGGTCGTGTCCTCCATGAGCTTTTCCCTTCACCTGGTGCGCCGGACGTCGCCGCGATTCCGTGCGCCACGGGGGACGCCCTGGTGCGGGCGACGAGACGCCACCGCTCGCGCTGTCACTACGGGGACTGCTCTGACACGTGGCAGATATGCGTGAAATGTGGAGAGTGAAGAAATCTCGTAGGAATCACGGTGTTTGGTACGGGCATGGGTGGGCAGCCGCACGATTCAGTTCGCGAGGGGAGCAGGCTCATGGCCTCAGCACAGCCGGGCCGCAGCCGACGTCCTCCTCCGGAGGAGGATCAGGACCGAGAGGTGCCCGCCCGGAAGGCCGTCGCTCGCGCGAAGTCCGCGCGTAAGACGCCGACGCGCCGGAAGACCTCCGGTGCGGCCGCGGCGATGCGGTCCGCGGTGGAACAGGTCTCGGAGCTCCTGGGGCGCGTCCCCGAGTCGGTCTCGTCTCTCCGGCCGATCGAGGACGGCTGGGAGGCCCAGGTCGAGGTCCTCGAGCTGGAGCGGATACCGGACACCACCAGCATCCTCGCCAGTTACAAGGTCACGGTGGACGCGGAGGGCGAATTGATCTCGTACGAGCGCACTCGGCGATACAGCCGGGGCATGATCGACAGGCCGACCTGACCCGGGCCGGCGTGAAGGGAAGCGGCCATGACCATGGTGCCGCAGGGCGGAAGCGATGTCAGCAGAAGCGCGGGCGGAGGCACGAGCAGCCTCTACGACGTCCTGGAGTTGATTCTGGACCGCGGCCTGGTGATCGACGTGTTCGTGCGCGTCTCTCTGGTGGGCATCGAAATCCTGAAGATCGACGCACGCATCGTCGTCGCCAGCGTCGACACCTACCTGCGCTTCGCCGAAGCCTGCAACCGCCTGGACCTGGAAGCCGGCCGCAAGGCCCCCACCCAGTTGACCGACGTCATCGGCGACACGGTCGAGAGCGGGGCGCGTGGCAAGTCCAAAGGGGCCATCAGCGGCGTCGTGGACGCGGTGACGCAGTCCTTGAGCGGCTCGTCCGACGACGAAGAAGAGGAAGAGCCGGAAGAAGAACAGGAAGAGCCGGAAGAAGTGGCGGTGGAGGAAGAAGCTCCCCGACGTCGTCGCCCCGCCCGGCGCACCGCTCACCGAGAGAGGGAGTAGACGATGTCCCTCTACGTGTACTCCGTCATCGCCGCCGAACACCCTTGCCGGCTGGACGGGTTGACGGGCGTCGGAACGGAACCCGCGCCGGTGCGCGCCGTCACCGCGGGGCGACTGCGAGCGGTCGTCTCGGACGTCGACGAGGAGATCCGGCCCAGACGCCGCGACCTCGCCGTCCACCAGGAGGTACAGGACCGGCTCATGGCCGACGGCACGGTCCTCCCGCTGCAGTTCGGCTACACCGCCCCCGACGACCAGGCGGTCGCCCAGGTGCTCCTGGAACAAGCGGACGGCTATCTGGAGGCGTTGGAGCGGTTGCGGGGCTGCGCCGAGTACCAGGTGAAGGCCTCTCAGGACGAGGACGTCCTCCTGAGGGAGATCCTTTACGCGTCGGACCGGGCGCGGCAGCTCAACGACCGGATCCGGGGCGGCGACCCCGATCCCCGGCTGCCGCTGGAGCTGGGTGAGCTCGTCGCCGCGGAAGTGAGGGACAGGCGGGAGGACCTGGCCGCCGGACTGATCCGCTCGCTCGTCCCTCTCGCACGGGACCACAGCGTCCGCGCCCCGGCCGACGGAGACATCCTCAACATCTCCCTCCTGGTCCACGACGACGACAAGAACGCCTTCCTGGAGGCGGAGGCCCGCCTCGCCGAGCAGGTGGAGGACGTGGAGTTCCGGTTCAACGGGCCGCTGCCCCCGTACAGCTTCGTGTAGCCACGTGCGTGCGGGCAGGTGCGCTCAGGCGCGCTCGGCAGGGGAACACCAAGGAAGAACGTCATGGGAATGCTGGCCAAGCTACTGACCGCGCCGCTGCTGCCCGTACGGCTCGTGACGTGGGCGGCGGAGAGGGTCCTGGACCAGGCGAACGAGGAGTACTACGACCCGGGCCCCGTCTACGCGGCCCTTGCCGAACTGGAGCGCAGCCTGCTGGACGGAGAGATCGACCAGGCCACGTTCGACAGCCAGGAGGACGAACTCCTCGACCGGCTCGACGAGATCGCGCGATTCCGGCAGAGCCGGCAGTGACCCAGGAGGTCGGGTGCCGTGACTGACCCGCTTGCCCACAGGATCCCCCCGGTGCCGTCCCGGGCGATGCCGGCGTCGTACCCGCCGTCCTCGTCGGCCAGCCTTGCCGACATCCTCGAACGCGTCCTGGACAAGGGCATCGTGATCGTCGGGGACATCCGGATCAACCTCCTCGACATCGAGCTGCTCACCATCAAGCTGCGGATCCTCATAGCGTCGGTGGACAAGGCCAAGGAAATCGGCATCGACTGGTGG
Source organism: Streptomyces sp. NPDC004327 (assembly GCF_042873935.1). NCBI lineage: Bacteria > Bacillati > Actinomycetota > Actinomycetes > Kitasatosporales > Streptomycetaceae > Streptomyces > Streptomyces sp. NPDC004327. Next base: position 402,669 of record NZ_JBIAME010000001.1, read on the forward strand.
GAGCACGATCCCTCGCTCTCCTCGCGCCACAGCGGTGACCCGCTCGCGGAGGAGAACCGTCGCCTGCGTGCCGAGGTGGAAGCCCTGCGACGTGAGCGACTGGACGCCGTCCCGCAGAGCCCGACAGAGGAAGGCGCGGAGCGGGACGAAGGGGTTCGGTCCAAGGACGCCACGAGAGAGAGGCGCGCACCATGAACGGCGAGCCCGACCTCACCTACGTCTACGCCGTGGCCGCCGGCACCCCGGGGCTCGACGAGTCGCTGACGGGACTGCGCGGCGTAGGAGACGCTCCGGTCACCTTCCTGGATCCCGGCCGGCCCGGATCGCCCGCCCCGGTGTTCGTCGTCAGCCGGGTCCCCGCCGACGAGTGGCGGGAAGAAGCCCTCAGATCCCGCTTCGAAGACCTGGGCTGGCTGGAGGGCACCGCCAGGGCCCACCACGGCGTCATCCAGGCCCTGACCGAGCACACGATCGTCCTGCCCCTGCGACTGGCCACCCTCTACCAGAACGACGACCGCGCACGCGAAGCCCTGCGCGAGCAACAGGACGCCTTCGCCGCCCGACTCGCCCTCCTGGCCCGCCACGCCGAGTACGGAGTCAAGGTCTACATCGCCGCCGGAGCCGCCACGGCCGACGACATCCACGCCGAGGCCCCCGCCCAGCCCACGGCGCCGGCGGCCGACGCCCCCCACGACCAGGCCCGGGCCCACTCCACCGCCCCGGCGGACGACCCGAGCCCCGGCAAGGCCTATCTCCGGGCTCGCCGGGCCCAGCACCACGCCCGGGAGGACCGCTACCTGCAGGCCCGGCAGGCAGCGGATCGCATCGCGGCCGTGGCGGCCCCCCTTGCCACGCACGCCGTCCGCCACCCCGCGCAGACCGGACCGCTCACCCGCGGCGAGAACGGCGAGAACGTCCTCAACGACGCCTACCTCGTCCCCGACGAGAAGGCAGAGGCCTTCCGCGCGGCACTCGACAAGGCGGGCCAGGGCCTGCCCGGCATCCGCATCGAAGTCACCGGGCCCTGGGCGCCCTACTCCTTCGCCATGCCGCCGGCGGTCCCAGCCGACGACCCGGACGACCGCCCAGGCGCTCGATCATGACCGTGGCCGGACGAGACGACGCCCTGCCCGGCCGGCAGGTCGCCCTCGTCGACCTTCTTGACCGGCTCCTGGCCGGAGGCGTCGTCATCACAGGCGACATCGTCCTGACGATCGCCGACATCGACCTCGTACGCATCTCCCTGCGGGCCCTCATCACTTCCGTCACCCACTCCGACGACCCCCACGCCCTCAGGAGCCGGTCATGAACGCGCATCCCGACGGGCGGCCGCCTCCCGACCTGGACGCCCTCGGCGCCCCGCTGGCCCGCGCCTTCCGGCTGGTCCAGGAGCCTCCGGCCCCGCCCGGCGAAACCCGGCCCCCGGCACACCGCATCCGCACGGATCCCGACGCGGTCGGCGAGGACCTCCTCAAGCTGGTCCTCACCATCGTCGAACTCCTCCGGCAGCTGATCGAACGCCAGGCCCTTCGCCGCGTCGACTCGGGCGACCTCACCGACGCGCAGGAAGAGGAACTCGGAGCGACTCTCCTCGCCCTCCACGACCGCATGACCGAGCTGTGCAGGGAGCACGGATACACGCTCGAGGACCTCAACCTGGACCTCGGCCCGCTGGGCACCCTGCTTCCGCCTTCGGACTGACACGGAGATCCGGCGCAGGAGGGTGCGGGAGAGGGCGGGGCCGCGCGTACGGCGGAAGAACGGCCGAGCCGCGCGTACGGCGGAAGAACGGCCGAGCGGCTTCCTTCCTACCCCTGGACGGGACAGGAAGGAAGCCGCTCGGCCATGTGCGGGACGGATCGGAGCGCGGGTCGCCGACGCATTCGCGCGTCGCATGCGTCGCGTCCGTCGCCTCCCGCATCACCTGTGCCGCGTGAACAAGCGGAACACCGCGAGCAGGATGAACGATCCGACGATGGCGGCGATCCAGGTCGAGATCTCGAAGAAGCCGTCGATGGAATCGACGTGGAAGATGACCTTGCCCAGCCAGCCGCCGAGCAGGGCGCCCGCGATGCCGATGAGCGTGGTGACGATGATGCCGCCCGGGTCCTTTCCCGGCATCAGCATCTTGGCGATGATGCCCGCGAGAAGCCCGAGGAGGATCCAAGCAAGTATTCCCATGATTCCTGATGTCTCCCGATGTGACGTTCCGGTGAGCTGGGTCGACCAGCTCGGCTGCGCGTACCCCCGATCCGATCAGGGAAGCGCGTCCTTCCCCTTCTCCTTCAGGCGCCGGGCCTTGCCCCGCATCTGCAGCGCGCTGCCCTTGGCCGCGAGCTTCTCGTTCCCCATCGCGTGGGCGGACTTCCTGATGGCGCTGCCGGCCACCTCTTCCATCTGCCCCTTCGTCTTCTCCCAGGTGCTCATCTCTCGCCCTTCCGCAGGCTCTTTCCACACCTCGGGCTACCACTTGCGCCGAACCGCCGTCGGCGACACGTTGTGCAGGGCCCGCCGGACCGTCATCCGGACACTCCAAGCCATCAGGTGGAGCTCCCACTTCGTGATGCGCACCAGACTCCGGCGTACTACGGCCCGTGGTTTCCATCGGGAGAGCACCCCGTGCCGGTGGCTGCCCACTCCGTATTTCACCCGGCCCTCCTGACGCTCGGCGCAGCCGGGCAGCTGCCCTCGAAGACGCAGGTGACCGAAGTGATCGCGGTGGCCTTCGCTTTCGTCTTCTAGACCTGCGAGTGCACCATAAGTTCGACTTTAAACATTCAGGAACCGGGGAGATGCCAAGAGATCAGCGAGAACGTCGGCCGTCATGCCCGTGGCGCCGCGGGGCGCGCTGCCTACGCTGGGGGAGTGACCCGAAACTCCAGGCCCGTGGCCGTCTTCGACCTCGACAACACCCTCGCCTCCACCGCCCACCGCCAGCACTTCCTCGAAGGGCGCCCGCGCGACTGGGACGGCTTCTTCGCCGCCGCCCCCAAGGACCCGCCGCTCCCGGACGGCATCACGCTCTGTCGGGAGGCCGCGGTCGAGTGCGACATCGTCTATCTCACCGGCCGCCCCGAGCGCTGCCGCCGCGACACCCTCGACTGGCTGGCGGCCCAGGGGCTCCCGGACGGCCCGGTGCACATGCGCCGCGACCGGGACTTCCGCCCGGCGCGTCAGACCAAGCTGGACGTGCTGCGCCGGCTGGAGCGCGAACGCGAGGTACGGATGCTCGTGGACGACGACGAGCTGGTGTGCGACGCCGCGGAGGCGGCGGGGTTCACGGTCGTGCGCGCCCGGTGGGCGGCGGCGTCGGAGGCGCTGACGGAGGCGCAGGAGACGGAGGGCCGGACCTGAGGGGGGATTGGATCCAAGCTCCAGCGTCGGGGATCCAGCGTCCGGGATTCAATCTCCAGGATCAGGCGTCCGGGATCCAGCCTCCGGGGTCCGGGATCCACTCTCCAGCGTCGGGGATCCAGCCTCCGGGGCCCGGGATCCAACCTCCAGGATCCGGCATCCGGGATCCGGGATCCAATCTCCTGGATCCGGGATCCTGGATACCGGATCCCGGATCAGGCGCCGTCCTCCAGGCGGAATCCCACCTTGAGGCCCACCTGGTAGTGCTCGATCGCCCCGTCGGCGAGATGCCCGCGCACCTCCGTGACCTCGAACCAGTCGAGACCCCTCAGGGTCTGCGAGGCCCGCTCGATCCCGTTGCGGATGGCCTGGTCGACGCCTTCGGTGGACGTTCCGACGATCTCGGTGACGCGGTAGGTGTGGTTCGACATGGAGCCGGACTCCTCTCGGGGTGCCCCCGGTGCGTTCCCTCCACCGTGCCCCACCGGGCCGGGCTCCGCGACACGTCCGCCGCCGGCCGGGCGGCTCGGCCGGCGCCCGGATCACCCGGCGAGGACTTGACCATCCCCTTTGGTCCAGACCAGAATCCAGGCCACCAACCCGCGCGAACCTCCCGTTCGGTCCCCCCACACGTCGGGTCAGCCCCCTACGCAGAAGGTGACCTACGTGAAGAACCGCCGTCTCGTCTGTCCCCTGGCAGTCGTCTCCGCCCTCGCCCTCTCCGGGTGCGGGCTGCTCCCCGGTGGGGGGAGCTCCACCAGGACGGTGCACGTCTGGCTGATGCGCGACAGCGTCAGCGACGACTTCCTGAAGCGGTTCAAGGAGTCCTTCGAGGCCGAGCACGACGGCGTCGAACTCCAGGTCACCATCCAGGACTGGACCGGCATAGGGAAGAAGGTCACCGAGGCCATCGAGGGCCCCGGCGGCCCCGACGTCATCGAGGTCGGCAACACCCAGGTCGCCCAGTACGCCGACACCGAGAAGCTCTACAACCTCACCCTGGAGTCCGTCCGCGACCTCGGCGGCAAGGACTGGCTGCCCGGTCTCGCGGAGCCCGGCAGCATCGACGGCTCCCAGTACGGCATCCCGTGGTACGCGGCCAGCCGCATCGTCATCTACAACAAGGACCTCTTCGAGCAGGCCGGCGTCGAGCCACCGAAGAGCCGCGCCGAATGGCTCGCCGACACCAAGAGGCTCGACAAGGGCGACGGCCAGGGCATCTACCTCGCCGGCCAGGACTGGTACACGCTCTCCGGGTTCATCTGGGACGAGGGCGGCGAACTCGCCGTCGACAAGGGCGGCGTCTGGGCCGGCGCCCTCGACAGCCCGGCCGCGCTGCGGGGCATGGAGTTCTACAAGGAGCTCCAGTCGCTCGGCGACGGCCCCAAGAACGCCGACGAGCAGAACCCGCCGCAGGCCGAGGTCTTCGCCAAGGGCGACGTCGCCCAGATCATCGCGCCGCCCAGCGCGGTCCCCGCCATCACCAAGGCCAACCCCGCGCTCAAGGGCAAGCTGGGCTACTTCCCCATACCCGGCAAGAAGTCCGGACAGCCCTGCGCCGTGTTCACCGGCGGCTCCGACCTGATCGTCCCGGAGAACGCGCCCGAGCGCACCGCCGCCATCGACGTCGTCAAGGCCCTCGCCGGCGAGAAGTGGCAGGGCGAACTGGCCCGCGCCATGAACTACGTGCCCAACAAGAGCTCCCTCGCCTCCCTCGTCGCCGGCCAGGAGGCCACCGCCACCATGGCCGCCGCCGCGGCCCGGGGCCGCGCCACCCCCAACTCGCCGCAGTGGGCCGACGTCGAGGCCGACAACCCCATCAAGCCGTACATGACCTCCGTCCTCATGGGTGACGACCCGAAGAAGGCGGCCGAGGCCGCCTCCGAGAAGATCACCGACAGCCTGGCCGAGTAGGCCACGCGCGGGGCGCTCCGCCCACCATTCAGCGCCTCCACACCAACCGGCCCCCGGACGGTCACGTCGAATCCAGTCGGCAGCGGAAGAAACGAGGGGCCGGGCCACCGCTCGCACGGCCCGGCCCCGACCGTCCCTTCCGTAGCGCCGGAGGAGCCCGACATGGCCGCCGTACCCCTCGCCCAGCCCGTCGCCGTACCGATGGACGGATCCCTCGCCGCCGTACCGGCGCAGCCCCAGCCCGAGGGCGCCCCGCAGCCCCGCTACGTCGTGGGCCTCGCCCGCGACCAGGAGGACGTCCGCGCCGCCCAGCGGCTGCGCCACCTGGTCTTCGCCGGCGAGATGGGCGCCCGTCTCGACGGGCCCGAGCCCGGTCTCGACAGCGACGCCTTCGACGCCTACTGCGACCACCTGCTCGTCCGCCTGGAGGACACCGGCGAGGTCGTCGGCACCTACCGGGTGCTGCCGCCCGAGCGGGCCGCCGTCGCCGGACGGCTCTACTCGGAGAGCGAGTTCGACCTCACCCGGCTCGGCCCCGTCCGCCACGACCTCGTCGAGGTCGGCCGCTCCTGTGTGCACCCCGCGCACCGCAACGGCGCCGTCATCGCCCTGGTCTGGGCCGGCCTCGCCCGCTACATGACCCGCACCGGGCACAACTGGCTGGCCGGCTGCTGCTCCGTGCCGCTCGCCGACGGCGGCTCCCTCGCCGCCGCGACCTGGGACACCGTCAAGGCCAAGCACCTCGCGCCCGAGGAGTACTGGGTCACCCCGCACCGGCTGTGGACCCCCGACGCCGCCGTGCCGCCCGTCCAGGGCCGCGTGGAACTGCCGCCGCTGCTGCGCGGCTACCTCCGGCTCGGTGCCTGGGTGTGCGGCGCGCCCGCGCACGACCCGGACTTCGACTGCGCCGACCTGTACGTGCTGCTGTCGCTCGAGCGGACCAACCCCCGCTACCTGCGTCACTTCCTCTCGCTCGCCCCGGCCCGGTGAGCACCCCCGCCGCCGTGTCGCCGTGGCTGCCCACGGCACCCTGTACGCCCGGCCGGTGCTCCGCGCACCCCGGGCCGGTGGCCGCGGCCCGCGGCGCGGTCGCGGGCGTGCTCCGGCTGGTGGCCGGGCTCACCGCGGTGCTGCTCGGCGTGCTGCTGTCCCCGCTCGCGGCACCGCTGCCCGCGGCGGGGCGCCGGCACCTGGTCCGCGGCTGGTGCCGGAGCGTGCTGTGGGCCTTCGGCGTACGGATCCGGGTCACCGGCCGGGCCGTGCCGCCGTCCGGACCGTTGCTCGTCGTCGCGAACCACATCTCCTGGCTGGACATCCCGCTGATCGCCGCCGTGCTCCCGGGCCGGATGCTCGCCAAGCGCGAGGTGCGCGGCTGGCCCGTGCTCGGACCGCTCGCCGCGCTCGGCGGGACCCTGTTCATCGACCGCGACCGGCTCAGGAGCCTGCCGGGCACGGTCGGCGCGATGGCGTGCGTCCTCGCGGGCGGCGGCCGGGTGATCGTCTTCCCGGAGGGCTCCACGTGGTGCGGGCGGGAGCGGGGGGCGTTCCGGGCGGCCGCGTTTCAGGCCGCGCTGGATACCGGATCCGATATCCAGCCCGTACGGATCGACTACACACCTGTGGGAGCCGCCGCGTACGTCGGGGACGACTCCCTCGGGGCCTCGCTGTGGCGGATCGCGACGGCACGCCGACTGGTCGCTGAGATACGGATATTGGATCCGATATCCAGCATCCAATATCCGGGATCCAGTGCCCAATATCCCGGATCCGGTATCCGATATCCCGACCGCCGCGCCCTCGCCCGCGCCGCCCACACCGCCGTCGCTCTGGATCCGATCTCCGACATCCAGAATCCGGTCTCCCGGGCCCTCCTCCCCGGCGTACCCGCTCAGCCCACCGTCGCCAGGGAGAGCGCGAACCGCCCCGCCTCGTCCGTCCACCAGCGCGACAGCGTCAGCCCGGCCTCCGCCAGCTCCGCCCGCACCCCCTCCTGACGGAACTTCGCCGAGATCTCCGTCCGCAGCTCCTCACCCGCCTCGAACGGCACCACCAGATCCAGCTCCGGGATCTTCACCACGAGCGCGTGCCGCGCCCGCAGCCGCATCTCGATCCACTCCTGCTCCCGGTCCCACAGCGCCACATGGTCGAAGTCCTCCGGGCGGGCGTCCGCCCCGAGCTCGCGGTCGATGACGGAGAGCACGTTCTTGTTGAACGCCGCCGTCACTCCGGCCGCGTCGTCGTAGGCCGCGACCAGCGTCGCCTCGTCCTTCACCAGGTCGGTGCCGAGCAGCAGCGCGTCACCGGGCGCCAGCATCCCCCGCACCGCCCGCAGGAACTCCCGCCGCTCGGCCGGCAGCAGATTGCCGATCGTGCCGCCCAGGAAGGCCACGAGGCGCGGCCCCGGCGTCGCCGGCAGGTCGAGCCCATGGGTGAAGTCGGCCACCAGGGCGTGCACGGCGAGATTCGGCAGGTCGGCGAGGAGCGCCGCGCCCGCGCCCTTCAGCGCCGACTCGCTCACGTCCACCGGCACGTACGCGGCCAGTCCCGGCAGCAGGGCGTCGATCAGGTGCCGGGTCTTCTCCGAGGACCCGGAGCCCAGCTCCACCAGGGTCCGCGCCCCGGTCGCCGCCGCGATCTCCGTCGAGCGGGCGATCAGGATCTCCCGCTCGGCCCGTGTCGGGTAGTACTCGGGCAGCCGGGTGATCTCCTCGAACAGGTCGCTGCCGTGCGCGTCGTAGAACCACTTGGGCGGCAGCTCCTTCGGGGTGCGGGTCAGACCGTGGAGCACGTCGGCGCGCAGCGCGGCGCCCGTGGCGTCCTCGGGGAGGGTGCGGGTCAGCTGGAAGGGGCTCACGGGGAGGGCTCCTCGATCGGGCTGAGGACGACGTCCACGCGCGACGCGGCGAGGACCGTGCGGTCCGGCACCGGCGTCCAGCGCGGATCGTCGTCGTACGGTTCGGAGGCCACGACCGTCCGGCCGGGCCCGGTGAGATACCAGAGCGAATCCCCCCACGCGGTCGCCGCGATCGACGTCCCGTCGGTCAGCAGCAGATTGAGCCGGGCGCCCGGGGCGGCCTCCGCCACCTCCCGCACGGTGCCGGCGAGCGCCCGCCCGGGCGCCTCGCCGGACCGCAGCCGGTGCAGCACGAGCGCCCACACCAGTGCCGAGTCCGTCCGCGCCTCCAGGGCGAGCAGCGCCGGGGCGGGCAGCGTCGCCGCCACCGGCGCGAGCGCGTCCGGCCAGCCGGGGACGGCCCCGTTGTGGCTGAACAGCCACCGGTCCGCCGCGAACGGCGCGGCCGCGGCCTCCCCGTCCGCGCCCGCCACGGTGGCCCCGCGCACGGCCGCGAGCAGCGCCCCGGTCCGCACCACCCGGGCCAGGTCGGCGAAGCCCGGGTCGCCCCAGATCGGGGCGGCCCGGCGGTAGCGGGCGGGCACCGGATCGCCCTCGGCGTACCAGCCGACGCCGAAGCCGTCCGCGTTCACCACCCCGCTGCGCTGCGACTTGGGCTCCCAGGACTGCCGCTCCAGGGAGTGCGGGGGCCGCAGCAGCAGTTCGCCGACGGCCAACGGGTCGCCGACGAAGGCCAGATGACGGCACATCAGACGGGCTCCGCGTTCCGCGCGGTGCGGAAGCCGGAGAAGATCTGGCGCCGCACCGGCAGGTCCCAGTTGCGGAAGGTGCCCCGGCAGGCCACCGGGTCGACGGCGAAGGAGCCACCGCGCAGCACCTTGTGGGCGGGCCCGAAGAAGACCTCCGAGTACTCCTTGTAGGGGAAGGCCCGGAAGCCCGGGTACGGCAGGAAGTCGCTCGCCGTCCACTCCCACACGTCACCGATCAGCTGCCGCACCCCGAGCGGGGACGCGCCCCCGGGATAGCTTCCGGCGGCCGCGGGCCCCAGGTGCCGCTGCCCCAGGTTGGCGTGTACGGGGCCGGGGTCGGCGTCGCCCCACGGGTAGCGGCGCGAGCGTCCGGTCGCCGGGTCATGCCGGGCGGCCTTCTCCCACTCGGCCTCCGTGGGCAGCCGGCGCCCCGCCCAGCGCGCGTAGGCGTCCGCCTCGTACCAGCTCACGTGCAGCACCGGCTCGTCCTCGGCCACCGGCTCGGTCACCCCGAACCGGCGGCGCAGCCACCGGCCGCCCTCGTGCCGCCAGAACAGCGGTGCCTCGACGGCGTGTTCACGGATCTGCGCCCAGCCCTCGGGGTGCCACCACCGCTCGTCGCGGTAGCCGCCGTCGGCCATGAAGGCCAGGTACGAGCCGTTGGTGACGGGCACGGTGTCGATGAAGAACGACGGGACGATCCGGGTGTGCGCGGGCCGCTCGTTGTCGAGCGCCCACGGCTCCTCGGACGTCCCCATGGTGAACGGGCCGCCCGGCACCAGGACCTCGCGCTCCAGCGGGCCGCCGGAATCCCTGGCCGGCGGGGGAGGAGCGGACAGCGCCGGCGGCCCCTTCCGCAACTGATGGGTGATCAGCATCGTCTCGTCGTGCTGCTGTTCGTGCTGCGCGATCATCCCGAACGCGAAAGCCGCCTCGACCAGCGGCCCGGCCCCGTCGAACCGGGCACCGTCCAGGACGTCCAGGATCCGGCCGCGTACGTCCGCCGCGTACGCCCGCGCCTCGGCGGGCGGAAGCAGCGGCAGCGACGGCCGGGTCGCGCGCGGATGCTCGAAGGCGTCGTACAGCGGGTCGATCTCGGGACGCAGCGCCTCCCGCCCGCCGACGGCCCGCCACAGCCACTGCTCCTCCTGGTTCCCGATGTGCGCCAGGTCCCACACCAGCGGAGACATCAACGGCGAGTGCTGGGCGGTCAGTTCACCGTCGTCCACGCACGACGTCAGCAGCGCGGTGCGCTCACGCGCCCTGGTCAGCGCCACCACCGCCCGCTGCTTCAGATCCTGTTCGGCCGGCGCGGTCATGACGCCACCTCCTGCAGTTCGTCGGCCGGGCACGCGCCCCGCAGCACATACCGTTCGTGGAACGCGGCCACCGCGCCCGTCACCTCCGCACCCGCCCCGATCCGGGGCAGCGCCTCCAGAGCGGCGGCGAACACCGCGCGCGCGGCCGTGCGCAGCGCCGGATCCGTGAGCCCGTCCCGCGCCGCCACCCGCCACAGCGGATTGCGCGGCGCCGGAGCGGGCCCGGCGAGCGCCGCCAGCGGCGCGACCGCCCGCTCGGCCGCCTCGGCGGCCACCGGATCCTCGAAGAGCGCCGTGGTCACCGCCACCGGCACCATCCAGCCGTCCCGGCCGGACTGCGCGTCGATCATCCGCAGCTCCAGATGCCCGCGCGGCCGCACCGGCGGGAAGAGGGTCGTCAGGTGATAGCGCAGGTCGTCCGCGTCGGCCCGGCGCGGACGACTCGTGCGCAGCCACTCCCGGAAGGTCAGCCCCTCCGGCACCGCCCACGGCCCGCGCTCGGTCCGCACGCACATCACCGGCGTGTCCAGAACGTGCGCCGCCCACTCCGCGCGCGGCTCGCCGTCCGCAGACGGGGCGAGCGCCCGCGACGGATCGAGGTCCGTCCACAGCGCCTGCCGGGTCGACCGCCAGCCGGTCCGCCGGCCGCCGTGCACCGGCGAGTTCGCGAACGCCGCCACGAGCACAGCGCCCAGCAGATGCGCGAGCCGCCAGCGCCGCCGGTAGCCCAGCGGCCCCGGCCCGTCGACCCCGGCGTCCAGACAGACCTGCACCGACGCCGACTCGCACATCATGGCCCGCCCGGCAGGCCCCGTACGGCCGAGGACGATCTCCATGGCGTCGTAGCGCGGCTCGTGCAGCACACGCGCGCGGGGCGCGTGCCACGGGTCGACCCCGTAACCGCTGAGGCCGAGTCCGAGCGAGGCGAGCGCCTCCCGCACCGCCCGGAGATCGGCGGCGAGCGAGTCCAGGCACTCCATGAGCGAGGCGGCGGGCAGCGAGCTGAGCTCCAGCTGCCCACCGGGTTCGAAGGTCAGCGCCGCCGTCAGCGGCAGCGCACGAACGGTGTCGATCGCCGCGGCCAGCCGGCCGGGCGGGACGGGAAGACGGGGATCGCGCAGTTCATGGACGAGCCACTCCAGCTCCGCCCCGACCGTGCGCGGCGGCCCCGTCTTGAAGCAGATGCCCCGCAGCAGGGCCTCGGCCTCCTCCTCCGACAGCGGAGGACCGCCCCGGGGTATGCCGCTCGACGACGGTGTCGTCATCGCTCCACCTCCTGGGAAAGCGCTGATTCCACCTAAAGCCACGACTCCGGGGCGTGCAAGAGCGCCTCCCGGGCCACGGTCGGCCCCCGGTTCGGCCACGCCCGTACCACGGGCCGGGAAAACCCTTTGTGGCCCCGTACACCGGTCGATCATGCTTTCGGGACATGAGCGCACGACTGCGGGCCCTCGCCCGCGAGACCGAGGAGATCGTGGCGGCGGGCCGCTACACCGCACCCGACGGCCGGACCGTCGACATCGCCGCACAGCTGGCCGCCGCCCTGGCCGGAACCACCCTGCACGGCCCAGAACCCGTCTCCGTCGCCCCCGGCACCGACCGCACGACCACCCTCCAGGTGACCGGCGAGAGCAGCCTCGCCGCCGCCCGCCGGATGACCCGCGAGGACCCCGGCACCCCCGTCGCCGTCCTCAACTTCGCCTCCGCCCGCAACCCCGGCGGCGGCTACCTCAACGGCGCCCAGGCCCAGGAGGAGGCCCTGTGCCGCTGCTCCGCCCTGTACGCCACCCTGCTGCGCGCGCCCGGGTACTACGAGCACCACCGCGCCGAAAGAGACCCCTTCTACACCGATCGGGTCATCCACTCGCCCGGCGTCCCCGTCTTCCGGAACGACGGCGGACGGCTGCTCGACGAGCCCTTCACCGTCGGCTTCCTCACCTCGCCGGCGCCCAACGCCGGAGTGATCGAGCGCCGCACGCCCGAGCTCGCCCACCGCGTCCCGGCCGCCCTCGCCGCCCGCGCCGAGCGGGTCCTGGAGACCGCCGCCGCGCACGGCTACCGCCGGCTCGTGCTCGGCGCCTGGGGCTGCGGGGTCTTCCGCAACGACCCGGCGCGGGTCGCGGGCGCCTTCAAGGAGCTGCTCACCGGCGACGGACGGTTCGCCCGCCACTTCGACGAGATCGTCTTCGGGGTCCTGGACCGCACCCGCGACCAGGCCACCCTCGGGGCCTTCCGGCGTGTTCTGGGCTGACCGGGTGACCGGGCCCGCCTGACATGCGGCTCTCCTGCCCCCGTGCGAGTCTGGAACGAGATCCAGCCAGGAACGGGAGGCATGATCGTGGGCAAGAAACAGACCCGGGTCAACAAGGGCGCCCGTACCGGTGGCCACGAGCACCGCACGGCCGCCGCCGCCAAGGAGACCCCGCACGAGCCCGCCAGGTCCGAGGCGCCACGCCCGGTCCTGGACGTCACCTCGCACCGCAAGGAACGGAAGTTCGGGCACAACTGAGGCACGGAACCGGGGCGGTTGACCGTCGAGGGGACGGCGTGTGGATGATGTACCTCCGTTCACGCTCGTCCCTGGGGGGAACATGCGCATCATCCGCCGCACGGCCGGCGCCGCCGTCCTGTCCGCAGCCCTGTTCGCCGCACTCACCGCGTGCGGCACGTCCGAGCCCAAGGCCGACGGGGCGCCGGAACCGGGCACCTCGGCGCCGACCGCTCCCGCGAACATGGCGCAGGGCGGCGGGGAGTTCATGGCCGACCTCGCCGGCGGCAGCGTCGCCGGCGCGGCGGCCCAGATCACCGGTTCGATGCAGTTCGAGGACGCCTCCGGTCAGGGCCGTTCGGTACCCATGAACGCCGAGGACTGGAAGATCTGCACGCAGAACCCCGCGCCCGGCGCCCGCATCGAGCCGGGGCAGACGATCGTCCTCGGCGCGGTGAAGAAGGACGAGAAGTGCTGACCGTGTGAGCCGTACGCGAAAGGGGGCCCGGCGCGATCCACCGCGCCGGGCCCCCTTTTCGCGTGCCCGGTTACGTGTCGTCGCCGACCGTGATCTCCTCCGTACGCTGCGCGGGCACCGCGGCGGCGGGAACGGCGCCGGCCGGAGCGTCCGGCTTCATGTTGGCGAGCAGCTGACGGGCCAGGCCGAGCCCGGTACCGCCCATGGTCAGCGCCTTGGCGAACATCTCCGCCATCCCGTCGGCGCCGTTGAGCAGGACCATCTGGTCGACGTTGCCGAACGCCGACGCGCCCGCCTCCACGATCTCCGGCCACCGCTCGGCGAGTTGCTGCGCGACCACGGCCTCCTGGTTCTCGGCCAGGGCCGCGGCCCGCGCCTTGATCGCCTCGGCCTCGGCGAGACCCTTCGCCCGGGTGGCCTCCGCCACCGCGAGACCCTTGGCATGGGCCGCGGCCGCCTCCGCCTCACCCGTCACCCGGGTGGCCGTCGCGGTCGCCGCGCTCGCCAGTTCGGTCTTCTTCGCCTCGGCCTCGGCGGCCAGGATCCGCGCGTCGCGCTCGGCCGCCGCCAGCGTCCGCTGCTCGTACGCGCGCGCGTCGGCCGGCTTGCGGACGTCCGCCTGGAGCTGCTGCTCCCTGCGGTCGGCCTCCAGTTGGGCGACCCGGGTCTCCTCGACCACGACCTCCTGGCGGGCCGCCGCATCGGCCAGCGGACCCGCCTGCCGCGCCTTCGCCGCCGCCTGGTCCCGCTCGGCCTGATAGCCGGCCTGCAGGATCTCGCTGTCCCTGGTCGCCTCCGACATGCGCGCCGCGGCCATCTGCTCCGCCTCGGTCGCCCGTCGGTTGGCCTCCGCCTGCGCGATGCGGGCATCGCGCTGGACGGCCGCCGCGTGCGGCGCGGCCAGGTTCTTGATGTAGCCGGTGGGGTCCTCGATCTCGTGGATCTGGAGCGAGTCCACGATCAGCCCCAGCTTCTCCATCTCCGTGCCACAGGCCTGCCGGGCCTGCCCGGTCAGCTTCTCCCGGTCACGGATCATGTCCTCGACCGTCAACCCGCCCACGATGGAACGGAGATGACCGGCGAAGACGATGTGCACCCGCTCCGACATCAGCTTCTGCTGGTCGAGGAAGCGACGGGCGGCGTTGGCGATCGACACGAAGTCGTCGCCCACCTTGAAGATCACGACACCCCGCACCTTCAGCGGGATGCCCTGGTGCGTGACGCAGTCCACCGACAACTGGGTCTCGTTGAGGTCCAGCGACAGCTTCCGCACCGCCTGGACGCCGGGCACCACGAGCGTGCCCCGTCCGGTGACGATCCGGAAGCCCATGCCCTCGCCGAGGCCCTCCGTCTTGTGGTTCGAACCCGAGATGACCAGCGCCTCGTTGGGCTCGGCGACGCGCCACATCATTTTGAACAGAGCGATCAGAACGACGACGGCGCCTGCGACGACGCCCGCCAGGATCCCGAGGCTCATGGGCCAGTTCCCCCTTCACCGGAGCCGTGCGGTTCCGGTGAAGGGAGTGTGCGCCCGGGGCACCCGGCGATCAAGGGAGCGGTCAACTGTCATACGCGGCTGTGACATACACGGTGCGCGGAGGGAGATATTCCATGACCACGACCACCGTGCCGAGCTCGATCCGGTCCGCGCCCGAGGCCGGGTACGCGAGGAAGTGCTCGGCCCCGCCCCGGATCCGGACGATCACCTCGCCCACGAGGCCGGGGCCGACGGTGCCGGTCACCCGGCCGAGCATTCCCACCATGGAAGCGTCGTCCATGGGCACACGGTACGTCAGAAACCGCAGTTCGGGGCGGAGATGACCACGCGGGATACGGATCTTCGCGCGGTACGGACCGCGTTCGGGGCGGATCGGCGTACTGACCGGTCCGGCGTACGGACCGATCAGCGTACGGAGCGGATCGGACGCACCGCGAGCGCGCCGAGCACCGACAGCACGGCGGCGACGACGAACAGCGCGGTGTAGCCGCCGCTGAGCGAGACGATCACCGAGGCGACGAACGGCGCCACGATCTGCGGCCCGGCGTTGGCGACGTTCAGCACGCCCATGTCCCGGGCCGCGTCCTCCGCCTTCGGCAGCACCATCGTCACCAGGGCCGTGTCCACCGCCATGTAGCAGCCGAAACCGAGGCCGTTGACGACGGAGAAGGCGAGCATCGCGGGCCAGCTCGCCGAGACGGCCGGGATGACCAGCGCGATGGCGGCGAGCGCGGCCGAGGCCCCGACGAACAGCTTGCGCCGGTCGAAGCGGTCGGAGAGCCAGCCGCCGAGGACCGTGGACACCACCATGGCCACCGCGTTGAGCGGCGTCAGGATGGCGACCGCCGCCTCGGCGGTCATGCCGGCGGGCAGTTCGGTGTGGTCCTTGAGGATGTAGAGCTGGAATCCGGCCACCGCGAAGTAGCCGAGGATCAGCAGCGCCCGGCCGATGAACGCCCAGCGGAAGTCATGGGCCTTCAGGGCACTGCCGAAGGCGGCGAGCTGCGCCTTCACCGGCATCGGAGCCCTGGCCGGCATGCGCTCCTCGCGGGCGAAGGAGGTGAACAGGACGGCGGTCGCGGCGACGATCGCGCCGAAGACGAGGTAGCCGGTGCGGTAGTGCTCCGAGAAGGCGGCGCCGACCAGCGCGCCGATGGTCGAGCCGACGGGCAGGCCGAGGCCCACGGCGGCCGACGCCTTGCCGCGCGAGGCGAGCGGCACCCGGTCGGGCACCACGGAGGTGAGGGCCGCCTGGTAGATGTTCATCACGGCCTGGCCGAGGCACCAGGCGATCATCACCAGCAGGATGGTGTGCACGCTGCCGAGCAGCAGCATCACCGGCAGGGCCAGCAGACCGCCCGCCAGGATCCACGGGTTGCGGCGCCCCGAGCGGTCGGAGAGCGCCCCGGCCACCGGGTTGAAGACGGTCGCGAAGATCGCGGAGACACCCGAGACCAGACCGAAGTTCGCCACCTTGTCGGCCGGCGCTATGTCCTCGATCTGGAGCGCCAGAAGCATGCCGGGAACGCCGATGTAGAGCGCGTACATCGCGGTGTTGCCGGCGAGCAGCAGCGGCAGCAGCCCGCGCGTCGGCCGCGGGCCGGCGGGGGAGACGGGGCCGGCGTCGGCGGCGCCGGGAGCGGCGCCGGGGGACGTGCCGGGAGAGGAAAGGGCCACGTTGCCCTCCTGGAGTGATCGCCCGATGCGGGGGCGGGGAGCGGAAATGAACGAGGGGTGGTGCGAGTGCGCGGCGCGCGTGGTGAGGCGCTTGGTGACGCGCGCGTTCATGCGCCGGGTGGTGCGGATGGTGTGGGTGGTGACGGTGTGGTGACACGTGTCAGTGACGCGTGTAAACCTTGTGTAGCACTCGAATCCGGCCATCCGCCAGACCCTGCGCCGGATCGTTCTGGAAAGATGCCGAATCGATGAGCCAGTCACCCAAGGCGTCCGCCGGACGCTCCGTCCCCACCAGCGCTGATGTGGCGCGGCTCGCGGGGGTCTCCAGGGCCACCGTGAGCTACGTCCTGAACAACACCGCGGCCGTGCGGATCAGCGAGCCCACCCGCCGCCGTGTCCGGGAGGCCGCCGAGGAACTCGGCTACGTCCCGCACGCGGCCGCCCGCAGCCTGCGCGCCGGCCACAGCCGGACCGTCCTGCTGCCCACCGCCCATGTGCCGATCGGCCCGCTCTACAGCCGCTTCCTCAGCGAGCTCCAGTGGGCCCTGCGCCGTCTCGACTACACCGTGGTGCAGCACGGCAGCGTCGGCCTCGACCCCGACGAGGCCGCCCGCGCCTGGGCCGAGCTGCGGCCGGTGGCGGTGATCTCGCTCGGTCAGGTGGAGCTGACCGCCGGCGGCGTCGAGCTGCTCAAGCGGGCCGGCGCCCGCGCCGTCATCACGCTCGGCCCGCAGCGGATCGAGGGCACCCACGCCCTCGTCATGGACCAGACACGGGTCGGTCACGTCGCCGGTGCCCATCTCGTCGAGCGGGGCCGCCGGACCATCGGCGTCGTGATGCCCGAGGAGCCCGGCCTGGAGATGTTCTCCGTGCCGCGCCTGGCGGGCGTCCGGGCCGCCGCCGAGGCGGCCGGCGCCACCGTCGTACCGCTCCCGCTGCGGTACGAGGAGGAGCCGGCGGACGCGCTCGCCGCGCGCTGGCGCGAGCTGGGCCTGGACGCGGTCTTCGCGTACAACGACGAGTACGCGATGCTGCTCGCGCGGGCCCTCCAGGACGCCGGGATCACGATCCCGGACGACACCGCCGTGGTCGGCGCGGACGACCTCGTGCTCGGCCGGCTGCTGCGGCCGCGGCTGAGCACGGTGCACGTCGACATGGTCGGCGTGCGGGAGCTGGCCGAGCTGGTCGACCGTGCGGTCCGCGACCCCGAGGCCGCGCCCGAGCGGCACGAGCTGCTCGACTCGCGGGTGGTGCACCGCGAGTCCAGCTGAGCGCCGACGGCCGCACCGGCTTAGCGTCGGGACATGAGCACACACGCCAAGAGCCCGCGCCCGAAGGGCAGGCATCCGCAGCGCTTCGAGATCATCCTCGTGCCCGAGCACGTGGAGGACCGCGGCGGCGCCTCCGTGGAGGACAGCGCCGTCCGCTCCGCGGTCGTCGAGGCGAGCGGACGTGTCGGCGAGTCCGGCTACCCGATCTACGAGGGACACGGCCTGGTCGCCGACATCGACCCCGAGACACGGACCGTGGAGAAGCTGCTCGTCGACGGCCGGGAACTCGACTACGGCCTGACCGCGCTGATCAGGGGTCCGGAGACCGCGGAGCGGGGCGGCGGCACCAAGGGCCGTTGACAGAACGGTCGGCCGGGCGGAGACTCGGGCCCGGCGGGGGCGAAGTTTGTTTCACCAGGCGAACAGTTCCGGGTGAGCGAAGCCCTCGTACGGTCCGTCCAGGCGCAGGTCACGTGGGAGAGAACCGATGAGCATCCGCGACGTCTACATCGTCGACGCCGTCCGCACCCCGATCGGGAAGTTCGGCGGCGCACTCTCCGCCGTCCGCCCCGACGACCTGGCCGCCCATGTCGTCCGCGCCCTCGTCGACCGCAGCCCCGCCCTCGACCCGGCCCGCGTCGACGACGTCTTCTTCGGCGACGCCAACGGCGCCGGCGAGGACAACCGCGACGTGGCCCGCATGGCCGTGCTGCTCGCCGGGCTGCCCGTCTCCGTCCCCGGCGTCACCGTCAACCGGCTCTGCGGCTCCGGCATGGAGGCCGTCATCCAGGCCGCCCGGGCCATCGCCGTCGGCGACGCCTCCGTCGCCATCGCCGGCGGCGTCGAGTCGATGTCGCGTGCCCCGTGGGTGCTGCAGAAGCCCGAGCGCGCCTTCCCGGCCGGCCACCAGCAGCTGCACTCCACCACCCTCGGCTGGCGCATGACCAACCCGCGGATGCCCGCCGAGTGGACCGTCGCCCTCGGCGAGGGCGCCGAACTCGTCGCCGACAAGCACGCCCTCAGCCGTGAGCAGCAGGACGCCTTCGCCCTCGCGAGCCACCAGAAGGCCGCCGAGGCATGGGCCAAGGGGCTGTACGACGGCGAGGTCGTCCCCTACGGGGGCGTCGACCTGGCGCGGGACGAGTGCATCCGCGACAGCACCTCGATGGAGGCCCTGGCCAAGCTGAAGCCCTCCTTCCGCCCCGACGGCGGCACCGTCACGGCCGGCAACGCCTCTCCGCTCAACGACGGTGCCGCGGCCCTGCTCCTCGTCGACGAGGCCGGCCTGCGCGAGACCGGACGCGAACCGCTCGCCCGGATCCGCGCCTCCGCCGTCACCGGCATCGAGCCGCAGCTCTTCGGCCTCGGCCCGGTGCAGGCCGTGCGCCGCGCCCTGGACAAGGCCGGGCGCGGGTTCGCCGACCTGACGACCTTCGAACTGAACGAGGCGTTCGCCGCCCAGTCGCTCGGCTGCCTCGCGGAGTGGCCGGAACTGGACCCCGCCGTGGTCAACCCGCGCGGCGGCGCCATCGCCATCGGCCACCCCCTCGGCGCCTCCGGCGCCCGCCTCGCCGGCGCGGTCGCCCACCAGCTCGCGGCGGCCGGCTCCGGCACGGGCCTCGCGGCGCTCTGCATCGGCGTGGGCCAGGGACTCGCGCTGGTCCTGGAGCGCTGACCCTTCCGCGCGCGCACGGGTGAGGGTTTCCGGTGACTTCCGGAAACCCTCACCCGACGGCCCGCGGCCCCTGGTGCCGCCTCCGGCGCTACTGCTGCTGCGCCTCGGAGATGGACTTGCGCACCTCGTCCATGTCCAGCTTGCGGGCCTGACCGATGACGTCCTCCAGGGCCGCCTCCGGCAGCGCGCCGGGCTGGGCGAAGATCGCGACCTTGTCACGCACGATCATCAGGGTCGGGATCGAGCGGATCTCGAACGCCGCGGCCAGCTCCTGCTGCGCCTCGGTGTCCACCTTCGCGAAGACCAGGTCCTCATGGCGCTCGGACGCCGCCTCGAAGACCGGACCGAACTGACGGCAGGGACCGCACCAGGAAGCCCAGAAGTCGATCAGAACGAATTCGTTGTCGCTCACGATCTGGTCGAAGTTGTCCTTGGTGAGCTCTACGGTGCTCATGCTGCCTGCCTCTCCGGGGGCGGTCTCCTGGCGGTTTCCTCACGGTCCCCTCGGGACCCGCCACGCACAACGGCGTATCGGGCCGCGCTATTCCACGTCGCCGCCCCCAGACTGGAACCCATGACACTCGAGTACGACGTGGTGGTCCTGGGCGCCGGGCCGGTCGGGGAGAACGTGGTGGACCGGGTCAGGGCCGCCGGGCTCAGCTGCGCGGTGGTGGAGAGCGAACTGGTCGGCGGCGAATGCTCGTACTGGGCCTGCATGCCCAGCAAGGCGCTGCTCCGGCCCGCCATCGCCCGCTCCGAGGCCCGGCGGGTGCCCGGACTGCGCGGCCACGCCTTCGGACCGCTCGACGCCCACGAGGTGTTCGCCCACCGCGACTCCGTCGTCGGGGACTGGCAGGACGACGGCCAGGCCGACTGGGTGCGGTCGACCGGCGCCGACCTCTACCGCGGTCACGGCCGGCTCGACGGCCCCCGCCGCGTCACCGTACGGACGCCCGAGGGCGACCGGCACACGCTCACCGCCCGGCACGCCGTCGCCGTCTGCACCGGCAGCCGCGCGGTCCTGCCCGAACTGCCCGGACTCACCGGAGCCCGGCCCTGGACCAGTCGTGAGGCGACCAGTTCCAGCCAGGTTCCCGGCCGGCTCGTCGTGGTCGGCGGGGGAGTGGTCGCGGCCGAGATGGCGACCGCCTGGCAGGCCCTGGGCTCGCACGTCACCGTGCTCGTACGCGGCGGCGGACTGCTGTCCCGGATGGAGCCGTTCGCCGGCGAGCACGTCGCCGCCGCCCTCACCGAGCGCGGCGGCGAGGTCCGCACCGGCGTCTCGGTCACCGCGGTCGTACGGGACGGCAGCAGCGGCCCCGTCACCGTCGTCCTGGCGGACGGCGGCCACGTCGACGCCGACGAGGTGCTGTTCGCGACCGGGCGGCGGCCCCGCACCGAGGACATCGGCCTGGACACCGTCGGTCTCGCGCCCGGCTCCTGGTTCGACGTCGACGACAGCCTGCGGGTGGCCGGATTCGACTGGCTGTACGCCGTCGGCGACGTCAACCACCGCGCCCTGATGACCCACCAGGGCAAGTACCAGGCGCGGATCGCCGGCGCCGCCATCGCCGCCCGCGCCAAGGGCGACTCCGACCCCGCCCCCTGGGGCCCGCACAGCGCGACCGCCGACCACGCCGCCGTGCCCCAGGTCGTCTTCACCGACCCCGAGGCCGCCGCCGTCGGACTGACCCTCGCCGCCGCCCGCGCCGCCGGCCACCGGGCGCTGGCCGTCGACCTCGACCTGAGCTCGGTCGCCGGCGCCGGTCTGTACGCCAGCGGCTACCGCGGCCACGCCCGCCTCGTCATCGACCCCGACCGCGAAACCGTCCTCGGCGCCACCTTCGTCGGCCCCGGCATCGGCGAACTCCTCCACTCCGCCACCGTCGCCGTCACCGCCGAGGTCCCCCTCTCCCGCCTCTGGCACGCCGTTCCCGCCTACCCCACCCTGAGTGAGATCTGGCTCCGGCTCCTGGAGGCGTACCGCGACGGAGCGGGCACCTCATGACCCCACCGGAGCGCGCCAACGAGTACGACGCCGCCTGCGCCGGCTGCGGCCGCCCGGTCCCGGCGGGAGCCGGGCTGCTGCGGCACGGCCCCCACGGCTGGGAGGTCTACCACCCGGCACACGCTCCCGAGCCGGGTCCGCCGCCGCGCGGCGACCATCAGGGCTGGCACCGACGGCTACTGCTGTCGTTGGACATCGGATCCACCGGCCACCGCCCGGCCGTCGACCGGATCCGGTCCGCGGCGCTGCGCGGCAGCGACGGCACGGCCCGCGATTGGATCCTGGACGTCGGATCCGAAATCCAGCCTACGAATACCGGATCCGGGATGTTGGATCCGGTATCCAACATCCGAGGCCCGGGATCCGGCCTTCTGGATCCTGGATCCAACATCCCGCGCTCTGGATCCGATCTTCAGGATCCTGGATCCGGTCTCCGGGATCCTGGAGCCGACCTCCCGGATCCACCATCCGACCTCCCGGATGGTGGATCCAACACCCCGGACACCGGATCCGACCTCGTGGATCCAGCCGCCGCGCTCGACGAACTCGCCACCCTCGTCACCGCCCACCTCGCCGCCCATCACCTCCTCGTCGTCTGGTACGCCCCCCACGTCCTCTCCACCCTCCACGCCGAGCTCCTCCGCCACGACCTCGCCCCGCTCACCACCCGCCTCCCCGCCGGCGTCGCCCCGATCTGCGACCCCCTCGTGCTCGACCGCCACGCGGACCGCTACCGCCCCGGCAGCCGTTCCCTGCGGTCCGTCGCCGAGTGGTACGGCGTGCCGCACGCGCATCCCGGCGATCCCGGATCCGACGCCGCTGCGGCGCTGCTGCTCGCCGAGGAGATCGCCGCCCGGTACGCGCCGCTGGCCCGGCTCTCCCGTCCGGCCCTCCACACCGAGCAGATCCTCTGGAACGCGGAGCAGACGAGCCGTCACCCCGACGCCACCGACTGGCCGTTCACCCCGGTGGAGCCGCGGCCTTGGGAGCCGCCGCCGGACCAGGGCCCGTCGGAGCGCTGACCCGGCCGATTTCCGGCGCGCCACGGCAGGAAGATCCCCCGCGAGTTCCTCGTCCTGCTGCCCCATGGCACCCGCACCCGCGGCGCGTACCTGCACGACCTGCACCGGGGCCGCCGCGCCGCACCGGCGGTGTGGGCGCCGTGAGCCGGCGCCGGCCGGCTTCGGCGTACGGCGCCGGCGCGCAAACGGACTGGTGGGCTCGGATTCCCGGACCCTAAGGTCTCGCCATGATCGAAAACGGGACTGCCGAGACCACCGCCCCCTTCGCCCCCGTCCTCAGCCGCCACACCGAGGCCGAGACCTGCGCCGACCCGAGCAGCGTCATGACGCTCCTCGCCGACTCGCACCAGACCGCCGACGGCTTCACCAGCTATCGCTCCAGCTTCGCCGAGGGAGCCGTCGGCGCGCCCGCGCACTTCCACACCAAGGCGACCGAGCTGTTCTTCGTCATCAGCGGCTCCCTCCAGGTGCTGGTCGGCGAGGAGATCACCGTCCTGAACGGGGGCGACTTCCTCGCCGTGCCGCCGCACACCCCGCACGCCTTCGCCGCCGCCCCCGGATGCGAGGCCGACGTGCTGTTCGTCTTCACGCCCGGCATGGGCCGCTTCGACTACCTGCGCCTGCTCGGCCGCGTGATGCGCGGCGAGGCCGACCCGAAGGAGATCGCCGAGTCCGCCGAGCGGTACGACAACCACTACGTCGACAGCCCGGTCTGGCGCGCCGCCCTGGAGGCGGCCAAGTGATCGACGCCACCACCCACGTCCGCGTCGCCCGCCCCTCCCTCGACCTCGCCGCCGCCGAGCGCTTCTACGTCGACGGCCTGGGCCTCGACGTGCTGTGGCGCACGTCCGACCCCGCGCCGGGCGAGCACCAGCTGCTGATGGTCGGCCCGGCCGGCGGCGGCTGGCACTTCGAGCTGACCCTCGACCCGGCCGCCGAGCAGCCCCTCGTACCGGCGCCGACCGTCGACGACCTCTTCGTCGTCTATCTCGGCCGGCCGGTCGAGGACGCCCTGATCGACCGTCTGGTCGCCGCCGGGGGCACCCGGGTGCGGTCCCACAACCCCTACTGGGACGAGTACGGGGCCACCGTCGCCGACCCGGACGGCTACCGTCTCGTGCTCTGCTCCCGCACCTGGGGCTGAGACCAGGGCCGAAACCCGGGGCCGTGACCCGAGATCGAGCCCGCAACCGCCCAACCGCCACGCCGGCGGCCGGAACCCGTCGCGTGCCGCCGGCGTGAAGCGGCCATGCGGTGGCAGGAACGTCCGTCCAGGGGGTTCCCCCACCACCCGACCAGGTGAAGCATGCCGTTTCGGTGACGCGGACACCGCCGAGTAAGGCAGGCTCGCGCCACCATGTCCTCCGGCGGGGCACGCTCCGGTCTCCGCCCCCCGCGCACACAAGGGTGGAGACGATGACCGGCAGACGCAGGGCGCTCGCCAGAATCCTGACGATGTGTCTGATCCTCGGCACCGGCGGCGCGTTGCCGTCCGCGGCGGCCACCGCCAGGGACGGTGCCGCCGAGGCGGCCCCAGGTGCCCCGGCCGTGGACCGGGCGGCCGCCGCCGCCGACCAGACCACCATCTCCACCGACAATCTGCGCACCGGCTGGGACCGCAACGAACCCGGTCTCGCCCCCGGCCAGGTCTCCAGCTCCGACTTCGGCCAGCAGTTCTCCGCCACCGTCGACGGCCAGGTCTACGCCCAGCCCCTCGTCCTCGGCGGGACCCTGGTCGTCGCCACCGAGAACAACAAGGTCTACGGACTCGACCCGGCCTCCGGGAAGACCAACTGGACCAAGGACCTCGGCGAGCCCTGGCCCGCCTCGACCATCAACTGCGGCGACCTCGTGCCCAACATCGGCGTCACCTCGACCCCGGTGTACGACCCGGCGAGCGGCGCGTTCTACCTCACCGCGAAGGTCAACGACGGCGCGGACGCCCAGCACCCCAACTGGTACGTGCACGCCATCGACCCCGCCACGGGCGCCGAACGCAGCGGCTGGCCGGTCAAGGTCGCGGGCGCCCCCACCAACGACCCGTCCCGCGCCTTCAACCCGTACACCGCCAACCAGCGCCCCGGACTGCTGCTCATGGGCGGCTCGGTCTACGCCACCTTCGCCTCCCACTGTGACCGCGGCCCCTACGTCGGCTACGTCCTGGGCGTCAACACCAGCACCCGCAAGACCACTCTGTGGGCCACCGAGGACTCCTCCGCCGACGGCAAGGCCGGCATCTGGATGAGCGGCGGCGGTCCGGTCTCCGACGGCCCCGGCCGGATCATCGTCACCACCGGAAACGGCGTCACCCCCGCGCCCGGCCCCGGCAAGATGCCGCCCGGCCAGCTCTCCGAATCGGTCGTCCGGCTCGGCGTCAACAGCGACGGCACCATGTCCGCGCAGGACTTCTTCGCCCCGAGCAACGCCAACCAGCTCGACCTCAACGACACCGACTTCGGCTCCGGCGCCCCCGTCGGCCTTCCCGACTCCGCCTTCGGCACCAGCGCCCACCCCCACCTCCTCGTGCAGATCGGCAAGGACGGCCGCCTCTTCCTCCTCGACCGCGACGACCTCGGCGGCCGCAGCCAGGGACCGAACGGCACCGACAAGGTGCTCGGCAAGTTCGGTCCGTACGAGGGAGTCTGGGGCCACCCGGCCGTGTACGGCGGTGAGGGCGGCTACGTCTACACCATCGGCTCCAAGGGCCCGCTGCGCGCCTTCCAGTACGGCCTGACCGGCGCCGGGATGCCCGCCCTCACCAACACCGGCCGCAGCCCCGAGACCTTCGGCTACACCTCCGGCTCGCCCGTGATCACCTCCACCGGCACCAACCCCGGCTCCGCGCTCGTCTGGGCGGTCTACACGGACGGCAGCAACGGCGCGAACGGCCAGCTCCGCGCGTACGACGCCATCCCGGTCAACGGCACGCTCCATCTGCGCTGGTCCGCGCCGATCGGCACCGCCGCCAAGTTCTCCACCCCCGCCACCGACGGCGGCCGGGTGTACGTCGGCACCCGCGACGGCCATGTCCTCGGCTTCGGCCGGCCCGCCAACGCCGCGCTCAACAGCAATCCCGTCGACTTCGGCAAGGTCGCCGTCGGCACCACCAAAAACGCCACGGCCACCGTCACCGCGACCCGTGACGTCACCGTCAACTCCGTGAGCACCCCGTCCGGCAGCGCCTTCTCCGCGAGCCCGAGCGGACTGCCGCGTACCCTCCACGCAGGTGACACCTACTCCGTACCCGTCTCCTTCTCACCGACCACGCCCGGCGCCGACAGTTCGGTGCTCACCCTCGCCACCAACCTCGGCGAGAGCGCCGTCGGCCTGACCGGCTACGGCACCCGGCCCGGCCTCTACGCCTCGCCCGCCTCCCTCGACTTCGGCACGGTCGCCACGGGCACGAGCAAGTCGCTCGGCGTCACCCTCACCAACACCGGCACGGCGTCCGAGACCGTCTCCGCGACCGTCCCGCCCGGCGCCCCGTTCAGCGCCACCGGACTGCCGGCGAACGGCACCGTCGTCCAGCCCCAGCAGTCCGTCTCCGTCCAGGTGACCTACGCGCCGACGGCCAACGCCGACGACACCGGCAGCCTCTCCGTCACCGGACAGAACGGCACCGTCACCGTCGACCTCAAGGGCAGCGCCGTCACCGGCCAGGCCAAGCTGACCATCACCCCGACGTCGACCGACTTCGGCACCGTGAAGGTCGGTCAGTCCGTCACCAAGACCTTCGACATCAGCAACACCGGCAACATCCCGCTCACCATCACCAAGGCCAAGGCGCCCGCGGCGCCCTTCCAGGTCAGCAACCCGCTCAGCGAGGGCCAGGTGATCGGCCCCGAGGACGTGATCCACCAGGCCGTCACCTTCGCGCCGACATCCGTCGGCACCGTGAACGCGAGTTACGACCTCACCGCGGACGACGGCCAGGGCGCCCTCTCCGAGGGCCTCGTCGGCACCGGCGCCGCCGGCACCGGCGTCACCATCCCCGGCCCCAACGCGGGCGGCTGGACGCTCAACGGCAACGCCCAGATCTCCGGCAACGACCTCCAGCTCACCCAGGCCACCGCGAACCAGCGCGGCACCGCCGTCTGGCCCGTGCCCGTGCTCACCGACGGCCTCAAGGCCACCTTCACCACCGTCATCGGCGGCGGCACCGGCGCCGACGGCCTCGGCTTCGCCCTGCTCGACCCGGCCCGCACCACCCCGGGCGCCCTCGGCGCCGGCGGCGGCGGCCTCGGCTACAGCGGGCTGCCCGGCGTGGCCGTCACCTTCGACACGTACGACAACGGCGCCAACGACCCGTCGGCCAACTTCGTCGGCATCGCCACCAGCGGCAGCGGCCCGACCCTCACCTACGCCTCCACCACGACCAACGTCCCCAACCTGCGTTCCGGCGGGCACACGGTGAACCTCGCCGTCAGCGGCACCACCCTCACCGTCTCGATCGACGGCACCCAGCGGCTCAGCACCAGCGTGGCCTCGCTGCCGCCGAGCGCGCTCGTCGCCTTCACCGGCGGCACCGGCGGCAAGACCGACATCCACGCCGTGCGCAGGGCGAGCGTCACCGCCGGCGCGTACGCCGTGCCGCCGCCCGGCCCCAACGGCTGGACGTACAACGGCAGCGCCGCGATGTCCGGCACCAGCCTCGAACTCACCCCGGTCCAGACCTACCAGCGCGGCTCGGCCGTCCAGGCCACCGCCGTGCCCTCGGCGCACCTCAAGGCCCGCTTCACGGCCACCATCGGGGGCGGCACCGGCGCCGACGGACTCACCCTGATGTTCCTCGACGCGAGCAAGACGACGCCGAAGGCGCTCGCCGCCAACAGCGGCGGCAGCCTCGGCTTCGCCGGGCTGCCCGGCATCGCCGTCACGCTCGACACCTACAAGAACGGAGCCAACGACCCCTCGGCCAACTTCGTGGCCGTGGCCACCGGAGGCAGCGGCACCGACCTCACGTACGCGGCCACGGCCACCAACGTGCCCAACCTGCGCTCCGGCAGCCACACCGTCGACGCCGTCGTCACCAGTACGGGACACCTCCAGGTCAGCATCGACGGCACCCGGGTCATCGACGTCGCCGTGACCCTGCCGAAGAACGTCCTGGTCGGCTTCAGCGGGTCGACCGGCGGCCGGACCGACCGGCACACCATCACCGGCGTGCGGGTCGGTTACTGAGTCGGCTACTGACAGGAGACCAGCAGGGAGCGTCCGGGCGGCGGCGGCCTCAGTGGCCGTCGCCGCCCGTCGTCACGGCCATCCGGCGGACGAAGGTCCGGCCGCCGTCCGCCGACTCGTACACCCCGTCCCGCGTGGCCGCGAGCACCCGGCGCGCGTCGACCGCCGTCAGCGCCTGCGGAGCCCCGCCCGGCACCGTCCCGACCCGGCTCCAGGTCCCGCCCGCGTCCGTGCTGCGCAGCAGCACGCCCTGCGGGTCGACGCCGAACAGCGCGTCCGGGGCGGCCCAGGAGACGTACGCCACGAGCCGCGGCGAGGCCGGCGCGCCGAAGGTCCGGCCGCCGTCGGTGCTGTGGACCACGCCCCGCTCGGTGGTGGCCAGGACGGTTCCGGGGGCGGCGGGCGAGGCCGCGATGTCCAGGGCGCGCAGCTCGGCGCGGTCCTCCCAGGTGACACCGTCCGCGCTGGCGCGCAGCCGCCCGTTGGTGGCGTCGTAGCCGTACACGGTGGAGTCGGCGGCGGCGCCGGCGGCCGTGTCGAGGGCGTGGAAGTCGACCTCCCCGGCCAGGGACCTCGTCGTCCAGGTCGCGCCCCGGTCGGTGGACTCGATCAGCCCGAGGTCGGCGGGGCCGTCGCCGCCGGGCGCCGGGTGGCCGCTCGCCAGGAAGCTGCCGCGCGCGGTCACGGTGAAGCCCATGAAGTCGTCCCGGCGCGTGCCGACGAGGACGGGCCGCCCGTCGGCGCCGGGCGTGTAGACGCCGTTGTGGGTGGCGACGTAGAGCGTGCCTTGGAAGGCGCCGACGCCGTGGATGTGGCTGAGGGCGCCGGCGCTGCCGTCGCCCGTATCGGAGCCCGAGCCCGTATCGGAGCCGCAGGAGGTCAGGGCGAGGGAGAGGGCGAGGAGGGCGGAGGCCGCCCACGCGGTGCGGTGCTTGTTCACGGTGGTGTGGTTCCAGGGGTACGGGGGAGAGGGCGGCCCCGCACGATCGGTGCGGGGCCGCCAGGGAGACGCGGGCGCCGGAGACGCGCGCAGGGGACGCGGGCGCCGGGGAGACGCACGCAGGGGAGACGGGCGCCGGAGACGCGGGCGCCGCGGGGACAGGCGCCCGGGGGAGACGGGCGCCCGGCGCGGGTCAGAGCCGCGCGAGGATCTTCTTCAGCTGCGCGATCTCGGCGGTCTGCGTGCGCACCACGTCGTCGGCCACCTGCTTGGCCGCCGGATCGCCGCCGCCCTGCTGCTCCGTCTTCGCCATGGAGACCGCGCCCTCGTGGTGGGCGATCATCAGCTCGGCGAACCTCTTGTCGAAGGCCGTGCCCTTCGTGGCGGCCAGGTCCTTCATCTGCTGGTCGGTCATCATCCCGCCCATGTTGTGGCCGGAGCCGCCCATGGACTCCGGCTCGCCCCAGCCCTTGAGCCAGGACTTCATCTTCCGGATCTCCGGGTCCTGCGCCTTCTCGATGTCCCCGACGATCTCCTTGATCTCCGGGTCCTGGGCGCGGGTGTCGGCGAGCTTCGCCATCTCCAGGGCCTGCTCGTGGTGCGGGATCATCATCTGCGCGAACATCACGTCCGCGTCGTTGAACTTCCCGGCGCTGTCGCCGCCGCCCGTGGCGGCCGGGGCGGCGGCGCTCGCGGAGGTCTTGCCGCCGTGGTCCATGCCGGCCATGGAGCCGCCGGAGCCGCTGTCGGAGCCGCCGCAGGCGGCGAGCAGTAGCGCGGCGGCCGCCAGGCCGCCGGTCACGGCGAGCTTGCGGGCGGTGCGGTTCTTGAAAGGCGTCTGGGCACGCATGTGGATCACACCTCGTGTGTGTCGGTGGTTCCTGCTGGGTTCGGTCGTACGCGTCCGCGGGCAGCGTGATGCGCCCGCACGGTGGCGGTACGGCCTAGATCCGCAGGACCGACAGTCGAGCGAGGTCGGGCGGCCGGGGCGGCGCGTTCGGGCCGAGGGCCGGGCGCAGCCGCGCCTGGAGCGGCGTGATGCCGTCCGGCCGGCGGGCCAGGGCGGCGCGGACGAGCGCGGCGAGCAGCCAGGCGCCGAGGACGGCCACGCAGAGCGTGGTCATGTCCATTCCGGTGCCGGAGTCGTGCGAGGAAGGCGACGACGGCGCGGGGGAGGAGTGGTGGGCCGAGCCGGTGGCCGGGCCGTCGACGTGGGCCGGTGCGGCGGAGTGCGTCATGGTGCCGCCGTCCATGGCGGCGGAGCCCTCCGGGTGGCCGACCGAGTGCATCACGAAGACGCCGAGCGCGAGCACGACGACGAGCAGCAGGCGCGCCAGGGCGCCGCCGGCCCGACCGCCGACGATCCGCTCTCGTCCGGTGTGCACCGCTTCGACCTCCTTCCACTCCTCTCCGGCCGACCCTACCGGATACCCCATGCGGGTACCCATCGGGATGCCCGAACGGACGGCGAAAGGCCGGCGGCGCCCCGCTCTGCAGGGGCGCCGCCGGCCTCGGGTCCGGCCCCGGAACGGCTTCGCGCGTCACTCCGCGTATGTCACTTCGGGACCGTCATTCCGCGTACGTCGTACGTCCTTGGCGTACTTCCGCGCACGTACTTCCGTGCACGTCCTCCGCGCACGTCACTCCGGCAGGTCGCCGACCATCGCACCGGCCAGGCGCAGATGCGGCGCGGCCTCCTCGCGGCGGCCCTGGCGTTCCAGGGTGCGGCCGAGCATCAGCCGGGCGTAGTGCTCGACGGGATCGCGCTCCACGATGACCCGCAGCTCCTCCTCGGCCCGGGCGAGCTGGGCGGAGTGGTAGTAGGCCCGGGCGAGCAGCAGTCGCTGTGCCGTCTGCTCCGGGTGCTCGGTCACCAGGCCGCGCAGGATCCGGGCCGCGGTCAGATACTCCTTCGCCTCGAAGAACATCTGCGCGCGGTCCCAGCGGTCGGCTGCCGTGCCGAACTCGTAGTAGGTCTCGTCGCTCACCGGGGCCTCGTCTCTCCTGTCGCCCTTACTGACGCTTGCCACAACACATGACTATGGTTGAACATTCCATCAATATTGTGGTGCGGGTCCCCGCCCCACGGCACCCCGACAGGAATAGGTTGAGCGCCATGAGCAATCTTGATCGCCAGGCCGCCCTTCAGGTCTGCGGCGGCCGGGGCTTCGTGGCCGCCGAACCGGTGCGGGAACTCCTCAGCCCCCGCCACGTCCAGCTCGGCGAATCCACCGAGGTCCGCCGGCTGCTCCCCAACCTGGGCCGCCGCATGGTCGGCGCCTGGGCCTTCGTCGACCACTACGGCCCCGACGACATCGCCGACGAGCCGGGCATGCAGGTCCCGCCCCACCCGCACATGGGGCTGCAGACCGTCAGCTGGCTCCACGAGGGCGAGGTGCTGCACCGCGACTCCACCGGCAGCCTGCAGACCATCCGGCCGCGCGAACTCGGCCTGATGACCTCCGGCCGGGCCATCTCCCACTCCGAGGAGAGCCCCCGGGCGCACGCCCGCTATCTGCACGGAGCCCAGCTCTGGGTCGCCCTGCCCGACGCCCACCGGCACGTCGAGCCCCACTTCCAGCACCACGCCGAACTCCCGCACGTCACGGCCCCCGGCCTCACCGCCACGGTCATCCTCGGCGAACTCGACGGCGCCGCCTCGCCGGGCACCGCGTACACCCCCATCGTCGGCGCCGACCTCGCCCTCGCCGCCGGCACCGAGACCCGGCTGCCGCTCGAACCCGACTTCGAGTACGCGGTCCTCTCCATGTCAGGCGAGGCCCACGTCGACGGCGTGCCCGTCCTGCCCGGCTCGATGCTCTACCTCGGCTGCGGCCGCACCGAACTCCCGCTGCGCGCCGTCTCCGACGCGGGCCTGATGCTCCTCGGCGGCGAGCCCTTCGCCGAGGAGATCGTCATGTGGTGGAACTTCGTGGGCCGCACGGACGAGGAGATCCGCACGGCCCGCGAGCAGTGGATGACGGGCGACCGCTTCGGCGAGGTCAAGGGCTACGACGGCGCCCGCCTCGACGCGCCGGAGGTCCCGGCGACCCAGCTGAAGGCACGGGGACGGGTGCGCTGACCTGGGATTTCCTCCTCGTGGCTCGTGTCTGAAGGGACCGAGCACATCAACCGGCCGCCCCGGCCACCCGCCGCCCCCTGTCCAGGCACTGCTTGGTGAGGGGGCAGGCCGGGTGGACCCGCAGGGCGGCCGCGTTGGTCTGCGGCTCTCCGTCGTTCGCCTGAGGGCGGACGTTGACCGGGTTGTCGTCGCGGTGCGCCGGGCGGGGTCAGGGAGGTGTCAGGGAGTCGAGCCGGGCGGTGAGGTCGGGGTGGCCTGCGGCCAGATGCGGGCGGGCGGCGGTCAGGGGTGCGATGAGGTCGGCGGGATCGTCGTGGGCGAGGGCCGCGTGGAGCTCGCTGACCGGGCGGCGGGCGGCCGGGGGAAGGTCGGTGAGAGCGGTGATCTGGCCGGCGAGGCGACGCAGATCGGCCGCGTTGCGCCGTGCCCAGGCGGCGGTGCTGCGGTCGGCGGCCCGGGCCTGACGGGTGGCCTGGACGCGCTGCTCGCCGGTGGTCCCGGCAGGCCCGGGGCGCCCGCGCAGGTAGCGGCGCTCCGCGGCCTGCCGGCTGGCGACGCCGAGGGGGTGGGCGAGGTCGGCCCAGCTGGCGCCCGCGTCGCGGGCCGTTTCGATCAGGCCGGTCTCCCACCCGGCGAGCTGCTCGCGCACCTGCCGCAACAGGATCAGCGAGGCGAGGGCCTGCTCCGGGCCCGGCCCGGCATCGGAGGCGTTCGGGGCCTCCTGCTGGGCTTCGCGCAAGGCGTCGTCTATGGCGTTGAGAGCCGCCGCGGCGGCGAGGAACGACGCCGGACTGTGGGCGTCGGCGCGGGACGGAGACGGCTGGTCGGCCGGGGTCACGGACACCTCCCTCGGGTTGTCATCATGCTGACGACATCATGTTTGTCATCCATTGGATGACATGTTACAACAGTGTCAGTGCAGCGCATTGGCAGCCATTGCCTACAACCCGCTGGAGGTGTTTCACGATGTTGATGCGCACTGACCCCTTCCGTGAGCTGGACCGGATGGCTCAGCAGCTGATGGGCCCGGGGACCTGGTCGAGGCCGTCGGTGATGCCGATGGACGCCTACCGCGAGGGTGACGAGTACGTGGTGGCCTTCGACCTTCCCGGCGTCACCGCGGACGCGATCGACATCGACGTCGAGCGCAACATGCTGACCGTCAAGGCCGAGCGCCGGCCGGTGGCGAAGTCCGACGACGTGCAGATGGAACTGTCCGAGCGGCCGCTGGGCGTCTTCTCCCGCCAGATCGTGCTCGCCGACACCCTCGACACCGAGCACATCAAGGCCGACTACGACGCGGGCGTGCTCACCCTGCGCATCCCGATCGCCGAGCGCGCGAAGCCCCGCAAGATCTCCATCGGCGTCGGGACCGGCCACAAGGAGATCTCCGGCTGACACGGCCGGACCGGTGCGGAGGACGGGCACCTCATCTCCCCTTCACTCCCGTCCTCCGCACCCCCGTGGGCAGGCCGGAGAACCAGGAGGGGTGACTGCGAGATGACAATGCGACGCGAAGCGTTCCTCGACCACGTCAAGGAACGCGGCAAGTACGGCACCGTGGAGGAAGCCGAGCGCGCGGCCCGTGTGGTCCTCGCCCTGCTCGGCGCACACCTGGTCGGCGAGGTCCGCGCCCATCTCGCGGCACGCCTGCCGGAGGAATTCGCCCTGATCCTCCTCAACCCGCTGCAGAGCGCCGAGCCGCTGTCGGCGGAGCGGTTCGTGCGGGCGACGGCGGCCTGGATCGAGGGTGCCACCGAGCAGACCGCGACGTGGGACGTCAGCGCCGTGCTGTCCACGGTCGCCGACACCGCCGGCGACGAGATGCTGGGGCAGATCCTGCTCCAGCTCCCCACCGGCTACGACCTCCTCTTCGGCCGCCCCCAATCCACCTGACCACCGGTGCCGCACACCGGCACCCCGACCCTGGCTTGACGAAAGGCATCCACCGCAAATGATCACCGACGTGCGCGTACCGCTTGAGCACCAGCAGTCGTACTCGACGGCGTATGAGCAGATGCTGGAGAGGGTCCGCTACGAAGGCGCCTATCCCGACCGCGAGCGGGCGGACGAAGCCATCCGCCTGGTCCTGGCGGGGCTGGGACGCCAGCTGACCGGCGACGAACGTGTCGACCTGGCCGCCCGCCTGCCCCTGGAGGCCGCCCGCGTCCTGGCCGCGCAGATCCCCGACCCTCAGCCGCTGGGAGGCTGGGAGTTCGTCAAGGACCTCGCCGCCCGCTCCGGCGCCTCCCTGGCCACCACCCGCTGGGACACCGGATCCGTCTTCGCCGCCGTCACCGCCCACGCCGGCCCCGACCTGATCACCCGCATCCTCCGCCAGCTCCCCGCCGGCTGGGCCCTGCTGTTCGGCCAGGCCGAACTCAACCCCGCCGCGTAAGGGGGGCACCCGGCACCCGGGCGGCAACCGGGCCCCGCCGCGATCCCCTCCGGCCGGGCCCGTGAGGAAGTCCCCGATCCGTCGCGATCGGGGACTTCCGCCTTTCCGCCGCACTCGGGGACTTCCGCCCTGTCGCTCACTGCGCCCGACTCGGCGAGCAGGACACCGGGGCCCCCGCCAGCAGGGCGGTGGAGAGACGGGACGAGCGAGACGGTGGCATGTGCGGCTCCGTGCGGGTCGTCAGCACGCCCGCACCGACACGGGATCGACGCGATGGCGCGAAGTCGACCCGCTGGCCGGTTCACGCGAGTCGATGTCCGTGCGGGTAGCGTTCGGGGCAATGCTGCAGGCGGTCGACCGCCGCGACGGAAGGACCCGACTCTGAACGCCCAGCTCGCGGAGGTCCTGTCCGCGACCCTGCTCGTCCTCGTGCTGGCCTGTGCGGTCATCCGCCCCTTCGGGTGGCCGGAGGCGGTCGTGGCCGTCCCGGCCGCCGTCCTGGTGATCGTCACCGGGGCCATTTCCCTCGACGACGCCCTGGCCGAGGCGGAACGGCTCGGGCCGGTGATCGGCTTCCTGGCGGCCGTACTGGTGCTGGCTCAGCTCTGCGACGACGAGGGGCTGTTCCAGGCCTGCGGGGCGTGGATGGCGCGTACGGCGGCGGGCCGGCCGCGCCGGCTGCTCGCCCAGGTGTTCCTGGCCGCGTCGGTGATCACCGCCGTGCTCAGCCTGGACGCCACGGTCGTGCTCCTGACCCCGGTGGTGTTCGCCACCGCGGCCCGTATCGGCGCCCGGCCGAAGCCCCATGTGTACGCCTGCACCCACCTGTCGAACACGGCCTCCCTGCTGCTGCCCGTCTCCAACCTCACCAACCTCCTGGCCTTCGCGGCCAGCGGGCTCAGCTTCACCCGGTTCGCCGCCCTGATGGCCCTGCCGTGGGCAGCCGCGATCGCTGTCGAATACCTGGTCTTCCGGCGCTTCTTCGCCACCGACCTGGACGCGGGAGCGACGGCCCCGGCCGTCGTCGAACCGCCGCCGCTGCCGCTGTTCGCCCTGGTGACCGTCGGATGCACGCTCGCAGGTTTCGTGCTGACCTCCGTGCTCGGCGTCAACCCGGCGTGGGCCGCCCTGGCAGGCGCCCTCGCCCTCGCCGTACGGGCCCTCGTCCGCCGCCGCACCACTCCCCGTGCACTGGTCCGCGCCGCCTCCGTGCCCTTCCTCGCCTTCGTCCTGGCCCTCGGGATCGTGGTCCTGGCGGTGGTGGACAACGGTCTCGACGACGCCCTGGGACACCTGATCCCCGACGGCACCGGCCTGCCGGAACTCCTCGCCCTCGCCGGACTGGCCGCCGTCCTCGCGAACGTCATCAACAACCTGCCCGCGGTCCTGGTACTCCTGCCGCTGACCGCCCCGTCCGGGCCCGGCGCCGTCCTCGCCGTCCTGCTCGGGGTGAACATCGGCCCCAACCTCACCTACGCCGGCTCGCTGGCCACCTTGCTGTGGCGGCGCATCGTCCACGCCCACGACGGGGAGGTGGAGCTGAAGGAGTTCACCCGGCTCGGCGTGTACGCGGTACCCACGAGCCTGGCCGCCGCAGTCCTGGCACTGTGGCTCTCGCTGACCGTCATCGGAGGAGGCTGACCCATGGCCGTGGTCGTCTGGATCGTCGAGGGCACCTGGCGCGCCTGCGTGGACGCCGCCCGCGCACACGCCCCGCAGGACGCCGACATCGCCCTCTTGCACGTCACCCCCGCCGACGTCCCGGGCGCCGCGCACGGCGCCTTCGCCGGACTCCTCGGCCGCGGACACCCCGCGGGGCACCGCCCGGCCGAAGGCTGGGGGAGGGACCCCGGCACGCGCCTTGAACACCTCGCCGCCACCTCCGCGCGGCAACTGCTCCAGGACGCCGCCGACCGCCTGGAACGCCCCTGCACGCGAACCGAACGCACCGGTCGCGTCGAGCGCGAGGTCGTCGCCGCGGCCGAGGGCAGCGACCTGCTGATCCTGGCCCGGGACGGCGACCGCACCCACCTCGGACCGCACAGCCTCGGCCCCGCGGCGCGCTTCGTCGTCGACCACGCCCCCTGTCCGGTGCTGCTCGTGTGGCCCGAACCGCCGCCGGGGCTGCCCACCATGCCTCCCCCTCCTCCGCATCACACCGTCTGACGGGCGACGCCCCCCGACCGGCCACCGGCGGGGGCCGCCCGGGCGACCGGCTCCCGCGCGGGAGCCGTCCCGTGGCCGACGTGGACGGGGGACGGGGGACGAGCGGAGCTCAGCGGTTGAAGGTCAGCCGCGGTGCCGCGTTGCGGGCCAGTGTGTGGGCCTGGTCGGGCCACCAGGTGCCGGCGGGCGGGTCGACGATGCCGTACTCGGGGTCGGTCGTGCCGCCGGTGTTGCGGGTGCAGCTGCCGTCGGACTCGCCCGGGACCTTGATCCACAGGTAGGCGTCGACGAGCGGTACACCGGTGTCGGCGGTCGGGCGCGGGCCGAGGCCGCGGCCGGGCGCGTTGCACCAGATCTCCGGGTCGCCGGTGTACTTGCCGGGCTCCGGGGTCCAGGCGCCCAGGCCGTTGCGGCTGGTGTCGATGACGAAGTGGTGCAGCGCGTCGTTCGGCGGGGTGCCCACGCTCTGGTCGAACCAGGCGTCGGTCCAGCGCCAGGTGGCGGGGTCGGCGGAGTCGACCGCGTTGCCCGGGACGCCGTCGTTGGGCGCGGCGGGCGAGAAGTACTGGGTGGCGCACCAGTCGGTGTGGCCGCGGGCGTACTCGGGTCCCTCGGTGGCGAACCACATGCACTTCGCTATCCAGGTGCCGTAGCGCGCGTTGTGGTCGGTGGGGTGGGTGTTGGACACGTTGAGGGCGAAGCCGTCGCTGTCCTGGACGCCGGCGTCGAGCAGTCGCCGCGCCATCTCGCCCACGGGCCGCCACAGGACGTTGCCCGCGTCGAGATAGACCGCGGTGCGGGCCTTGGACTTGATGGTCCTGACCGCGTACGCGAGGTCGGCGACGCGGGCCGCCGTGAGTTCGCCGGTGGGGTCCACGCCCGGCCCGCAGTCGCCGGGGAGGAGGGCGAGGCCGTCGGGCTCGACCACGACGACGGCCTTGCCGTCGCCGATACCGGCGGCGAAGGCGTCGATCCACTGCCGGTAGGCGGCGGAGGAGGCGGCACCGCCGCTGGAGTACTGGCTGCAGTCCCGGCCCGGCACGTTGTAGGCCACCAGGACGGGGGTCCGGTTCACCACCCGGGCATCGCGGACCAGGCTTCTCACCTTGGCCCGGACCTCGTCGGGTGTGCCCTCGGTGAACCATTCGGCCTGCGGCCAGCTCGCGAGCTGGGCCATGTTCACGGCGTTCGCGAAGTCGCCGCTCCTGAGGTCGGCGAGCGCCTGCTCGGCGGCCTTGCCGTGCGGGTCCACGTAGAACCTCGTGGCCGGGGTGAGCGTGTCCGCGGCGGGTGCGGCCCGGGCCTGACCCTGCGCCGCCGTGAGGGCGGCGCAGGCCGCGAGTGCCGCGAGGGCGGCGGTCGCGCGGCGCCGTAGGCTGCGTGGCTTCATGAGGGCTCCTGGTCGGAGGGATGGGGTGAGGAGGGCGGGTGGTACCTGTGGCCCGGTCGCGGCGGGGCGGTGGGGCGGCAGGGCGGTGGGGCGGCTGGGCGGCGGGGCGGTGGGGCGGCGGACACCGGGTCACAGGAGCCGGATGTCAGTAGCCGTAGATCATCTTGTAGGCGACCTCGGGGAGGAACTGGCCGGCCGTGGAACCGGTTCCGGCGCCGCAGTTGCCGTCGGACTCGCCCGGGGCCTTGATCCACAGGAGCATCTCGGCGCCGCCACCCAGCTGGGTGGGCGTGCCTGTGCGGCGGCCGGCGGCGTTGCACCACTCGCCGTTGGAGCCGTTGCCGTTGCGGCTGGTGTCGACGACGAACGGCTTGGTGTAGCCGTAGCGGGCGGCCAGTTCGCTGTTGACGGCGTTGCCGTAGGCGGTGTTCTGGGCGGTGGTGTAGTAGTTCGAGATGTTGAGGGAGAAGCCGTGCGCCTGTCGGAGCCCGGCTTCGTGGAGGTGCTGGGCCATCGTCGCCGCGCTCACCCAGCCGGGGTTGCCCGCGTCGAGGTAGACCCAGGTGTTGGGGGCCTGGCGGTTGAACTCGGCGAGGGCGCCGGTGATCATGCCCTGACGCTCGCTGATCTGGGCCTCGTTCATGCAGCCGTAGTCCGCGAGGGAGTCCGGTTCGAGGACGACGACGGCCGGGCGGGCGGCGATCCCACCGGCGAACTGGGCGATCCAGCTCGCGTAGGCGGACGGGGAGGAGGCGCCGCCTCCGGACTGCCCGCCGCAGTAGTCGCGGTGGTAGATGTTGTACGCGACCAGGATGGGCAGCTTGTCCCGGTAGTCCGCGGCCCCGGCGTACGCGCCCGTGGCGGTGCCGATGGTGCCGCTCCAGGAGCCGAACCAGTGGGCCATGGGAGTGTCGGCGAGGGACGCGCTGATGGCGGGCGCCCGGCCGTCACCGGGATGGGCGGCGACCCACTGCTTCGCGCTCGAGTCCGGGTCCACGTAGAACCCGCTGGTCATCGTGGTCGGATCGGCCGCGTGGGCGGACGGCGCGACGGCGAGCGCCAGCGGGAGCGCGAGGAAGGCCGCCGCGAGGGCGCGGATCCGGTGGTGCATGACGGTACCTCGATTCCTGACGGGGGACGCGCCGCACGCTCTCGTCCCGAGCGGGCGGCGCACTGAGGAAGTGCGGTGGTACGGCATTCCTGGAGGTGGAAGCGCTCCCACTGGAAGCGGTCCCCGTGTGCGCTTCGGCTGCCCTGAGGTGTGGCCGGTATCGTGTGACGCCCTGTTGTGCCTGTCAAGTGGGCCTGTTCAAGCGGCACTTCACATGACGGCGACAAGGCTTTACAGTCCTGGAACTGGAAGCGCTTCCAGCCTTCCGGGCGTTCAGGTCGCGGCAGGAGGGCGGATCATGGCCGAAGGCGTACCGCGACGGCGGCCGACGCTTGACGAAGTGGCCCAACTGGCCGGCGTATCGAGGTCGTTGGCCTCTCGTGTGCTCAACGACGCCCCGCACGTCAGCCGCGCCAGACGCGAGGCGGTCGAACGGGCCGTCCATCAGCTCGGTTACGTTCCCCATCCGACCGCCCGCGCGCTGGCGACCCGTCAGACCGGTGTGGCCGCCCTGGTCGTCTCGGGAGAGGATCCGTCGATCTTCGCGGACCCGTTCTTCGCCCAGGTGATCGTGGGCGCCGCGGCCGCGCTGGATGACGCCGAGCTGCACCTGATGCTGTGTCTGGCCGCCTCCGACCGGGGGCGCCGGCGCGTGGAGCGGCTCCTGCGGTCCAAGGGGGCCGACGGGGTGATGCTGATGGCGCTGCGCGAGGACGATCCGCTGGCCCGTATGGCGCAAGAGGCGGAGATTCCCGTGGTGTTCGGCGGGCGTCCGGTCGGATTGGACCCGCGGTG
Organism: Streptomyces sp. NPDC004327; assembly: GCF_042873935.1. Taxonomy (NCBI): domain Bacteria; kingdom Bacillati; phylum Actinomycetota; class Actinomycetes; order Kitasatosporales; family Streptomycetaceae; genus Streptomyces; species Streptomyces sp. NPDC004327. Next base: position 442,039 of record NZ_JBIAME010000001.1, read on the forward strand.
GTATGTGGACGTCGACAACGTCGGCGGGGCGCGCGCGGCGACCGAGTACCTGATCTCGCTCGACCGGACCAGGGTCGCGACGATCTGCGGGCGGCTGGACACCGAGGTGGGACGCGCCCGATACCGCGGCTACCGGGACGCCATGCTGGCGACGGGCCTCGAACCGTGTCCACCGGAAGCCGGTGACTTCACCGAGGCGAGCGGAGCGGCTGCCATGGCCGCGCTGTTGGCGCGGCACCCGCACCTGGACGGGGTGTTCGCCGCCAGCGACAACATGGGGGCGGGGGCGCTGCGCACGCTGCGCGGGGCCGGCCGCCGCGTTCCTGCCGACGTCGCCGTGATCGGTTTCGACGACCTGGCCGCGGCCCGGATCGCCGATCCGCCGCTGACCACGGTGCACCAGCCCGTAGAGGGTCTCGGCCGCGAGATGGCGCGCATGCTCGTCGCTCTCATCAACGGACAGGACCCCACGCCGCTGATCCTTCCCACGCGGCTGGTCGTCCGCGCCAGCGCCTGACGGGCCGTCTCGCGGCCGGCCTTCCGGCCGGCCCTGGGTCCAGGTCATGACGATCGCTGCCGCGGATCCCGGCGGCACAAGATGATGCCCATGGGTGTTAACGCTCACAACTTTGGGTCGATGTTGCCTGTCACGTCGCGTCGGGTCTGTCGGCAGCGGAGGGGCACCTCGATCCGGCGAGGGCCGTGCGCGCCGCTCGGAGGGACAAGGAATCCTCGACAACCATCCGCTCCTCCAGGCTTCCTGGGTCTTGCCGTGCTCCACCGCCGGCTCGCTCTTTCGCGTCAAGAGCGGGTAACAGCCGTACAGGCCCTTGAGTTACAGATGTGTTAGCGCTCACAATGGCTCGCATTCGCCAGCCGCCGATCGACGGGGCCGACGACTCGTCCTGCCTCGCCCGGCCTCAACCACCCCCGCGCAGCCCCGCCTTGACCGGGCCCGTCTCCTTCAGAGCTCCGCCTGGTACGCCGCATGTCCCGAGAGGAACCACGACATGGCCCACAGAGCCCTCCGCATCATCGCCGCCGCCGCCCTGGCCGGCAGTGTGCTGACCGCCTGCACCACCGAGCCCGCGACCACCCGCACCACCGGCAAGGGCTCCTCCGACGGCAAGCTGGTGCTCGGGTTCGCCCAGGTGGGGGCCGAGAGCGGCTGGCGCACCGCCAACACCAAGTCCGTACGCGAGGCGGCCGAGAAGGCCGGCATCACCCTGAAGTTCTCCGACGCGCAGCAGAAGCAGGAGAACCAGATCAAGGCGATCCGCACCTTCATCCAGCAGAAGGTGGACGTCATCGCCTTCTCGCCGGTGGTCGAGTCCGGCTGGGACACCGTCCTGAAGGAGGCCAGGAACGCCGGCATCCCCGTCATCCTCACCGACCGCGCCGTCGACTCGCAGGACACCTCCCTCTACCGGACCTTCCTCGGCTCCGACTTCGTCAAGGAGGGGCAGGAGGCCGGCAAGTGGCTCGTGAAGGTGTACGAGGGCAGCTCCGCGCCGGTCAACCTCGTCGAACTCCAGGGCACCACCGGCTCCGCACCCGCCAACGACCGCAAGGCGGGCTTCGCCGACGTCATCAAGGGCGACCCCAAGTTCAAGATCGTCGCCTCCCAGACCGGGGACTTCACCCGAGCCAAGGGCAAGGAGGTCATGCAGGCCTTCCTCAAGTCCCACAAGGACATCGACGTCCTGTACGCCCACAACGACGACATGGCCCTCGGCGCCATCCAGGCCATCGAGGAGGCGGGCGAGAAGCCGGGCGTCGACATCAAGGTGATCTCCGTCGACGGCATCAAGGACGCCTTCGTCGCCATGCGGGAGAAGAAGATCAACGTGGTGGTCGAGTGCAACCCGCTCCTCGGCGACCAGCTCATGGAACTCGCCAAGAAGGTCGCGGCGGGGGAGAACGTCCCGCGACGGGTCGAGGTCAAGGAGGGCGTCTACACCCAGGACCAGGCCGCGGCCGCCCTGCCGAGCCGCCAGTACTGACCTTCCGCCCGCACCGGACCCGGGGCGGCCCGACCGCCGCCCCCGGTCCCTCAGGAGAGGAGGGCGGATGGCAGCCCCACCCACCCCCCGCACACCCACCCGCACCGACCGGCCGGTCCTGGAGGCCCACGGCATCCGCAAGGCGTTCCCCGGGGTCGTCGCCCTCGACGGCGTGAACCTGCGCCTGTTCCCGGGCGAAGTCCACGCGCTCATGGGCGAGAACGGCGCCGGCAAGTCCACCCTCATCAAGGTGCTCACCGGGGTCCACCCGCCCGACGCGGGAACGGTCTTCGTCGACGGAGGCCCCCAGCGGTTCGCCGAACCCCTGGAGGCACAGCACGCCGGAATCAGCACGGTCTACCAGGAGGTGAACCTGTGCCCCAACCTCTCGGTCGCCGAGAACATCCTTCATCTCCGCCGAACTCGAGGAAGTGCTGCGGCTGAGCCACCGCGTGGGCGTCCTGCGCGACCACCGGCTCGTCGCCACCCTCCCCAACGACCCGACCCTGACGCCCGACCGGATCCTGGGCACCATCGCCACCGGAGCCACCTCATGACACCACCTGACGACACCGGCGCCGGGGGGCGTCCGGGCCGGGCGCCCGGCGCCCGGCGGCTCACCGGACACCGCCTCTTCTGGCCCGCCGCCGTCCTGGCCGCTCTGCTCCTTGCCAACGTCGTGCTCACCCACGACTTCTTCGCCGTCCGCGTCCAGAACGGACACCTGTACGGCAGTCTGATCGACATCCTCCAGTTCGGCGCCCCGCTGATCCTGGTGTCGCTCGGCATGACGCTGGTCATCGCGACCCGGGGCATCGACCTCTCGGTCGGCTCGACGGTCGCCATCGCCGGCGCCCTCGCGTGCGAGCACATCGCCACGGCCCAGGACCCCGGAAGCCTCGGCACCGTCATGCCGGCGATCGCCGTGGCGCTCGGCGTCGCCGCCGCGATCGGCCTCCTCAACGGCCTCCTCGTCGCCCGGCTGGGCGTCCAGCCCATCGTCGCCACGCTGGTCCTCATGGTCGCGGGGCGGGGCGTGGCCCAGCTGATCACCGACGGCCAGATCATCAGCGTGTCCAGCGGCTCCTACAAGATGATCGGCGGCGGCTACTGGCTCACCCTGCCCTTCGCCGTCCTGCTGGCCGCGGCCCTCGTCGGCGTCACCTCCCTCCTCACCCGGCGCACCGCGCTCGGCATGCTCATCGAATCGGTGGGCGGCAACCCGGTCGCGAGCCGACTCGTCGGCATCAGGGCGTCCGGGCTCCTCGTCATGGTCTACGTCGTCAGCGGCGTGTGCGCCGCGGTGGCCGGTCTGATGATCAGCTCCAACGTGTCCAGCGCCGACGGGAACAACGCGGGCCTCTGGATCGAGCTGGACGCGATCCTCGCCGTCGTCATGGGCGGCACCGCCCTGACGGGCGGCCGTTTCTCCCTCGGCGGCACGGTCCTGGGCGCCCTCGTCATCCAGACCCTGTCGACCACGATCTACACGCTCGGCGTACCACCCGAGGCCACCCTCGTCTTCAAGGCCCTGGTCGTCATCGTCGTGTCTCTCGTCCAGTCGCCCGCGTTCCGCGCCCGACTCTCACGCCGTCGCCGGCCGGCCGCCCCGGACCGGGCCCCCGCGGCCGGCGACGCGGGCGCCCGCCGCCAGGAGGTCCACCCGTGAGCACCACTCTCAGCACCAAGCCGCTCCAGCGGATCTCGCCACGGCACACCGCGCGTCTGCCGCTCATGGTGACGGCCACGTTGCTGATCGCGATGTTCTCGATCGGCTCCCTGCGGTACGAAGGCTTCTTCTCCGCTCAGGTCCTGCTCAACGTCCTGATCGACAACGGATTCCTGCTCGTCGTGGCGATCGGCATGACGTTCGTCATCCTCACCGGCGGAATCGACCTGTCCGTCGGCTCCATGGCGGCCCTGTCGACCATGCTGACGGCCTGGCTCGTCGAACAGCACGGCCTGCCGCTCGCCCTGGCGGCGCCCCTGGTCCTGCTGGTGGGAGCAGGCGGTGGCGCCCTCATGGGCTGGGTGATCCACACCTTCGAGATCCAGCCCTTCATCGTCACCCTCGCGGGCATGTTCCTCGCCCGCGGCCTCTGCTACATGATCAGCACCGAGTCCATCTCCCTCACCGACCCGACGACCACGCGGATCGCCCAGACGCGAGTGCTCCTGCCCGGGGGCCTGTTCGTCTCACCCGCCGTGGTCATCGCCCTGGTCGTGCTGGCGCTCGCCTTCGTCGTCCTCCACCACACCCGCTTCGGCCGCACCGTCCACGCCCTGGGCGGCAACGAGTCCTCGGCCCGTCTCATGGGCCTGCCCGTGGGACGCACCAAGGTCGCGGTGTACGCCGTGAGCGGCCTGTGCTCCGCCCTCGGCGGTCTGCTGCTGACCTTCTACATGCTGTCCGGCTACGCCCTGCACGCCGTCGGCATGGAACTCGACGCCATCGCCGCCGTCGTCATCGGGGGGACGCTGCTCACCGGAGGTTCCGGCTTCGTCCTGGGAACAGCGCTGGGCGTGATGGTCCTCGGTCTGATCCAGACCGTCATCAACTTCCAGGGCACGCTCAGCTCGTGGTGGACGCGCATCGTCATCGGCGGTCTGCTGTTCGTCTTCATCCTCCTCCAACGGCTCTTCGGCGGATCCCGCCCGGCGCGATGACCTCCCGGCCGAACCGCCCGCGTCACGACCGCGCCCGGAAGGGGGGCAGGGACTCCCTGCCCCCCTTCCGGGCAGCATGCCGGCACGGCTGTGCCCGCCGGGGGAGGACGGCGGGCACAGCCATGTCCCAAGCGGCGTCAGGCGCCGGCCCTGCGCTTGTTCCAGACGTCGAAGCCGACCGCCGCGAGCAGCACGAGGCCCTTGATGACCTGCTGCCAGTCGGTGCCCACCCCGACGAGATTCATGCCGTTGTTGAGCACGCCGAGGACCAGGCCGCCGATGATGGCTCCGAGGATGGTGCCGACACCGCCGCTCATGGACGCGCCACCGATGAACGCGGCGGCGATGGCCTCCAGTTCGAAGTTCACACCGGCCTTCGGCGAGGCCGCGTTGAAGCGGGCCGCGAAGACCAGACCGGCGAGCGCGGCGAGCATTCCCATGTTGAGGAACACCGCGAAGGTGACCTTCCTGTCCTTGACCCCGGACAGCTTCGCGGCGGGCAGGTTGCCCCCGATCGCGTACACGTGCCGTCCGATCACCGCGTTGCGCATCACGTAGCCGAAGCCGACGAGCAGGACGGCCAGGATCAGCAGCACCACGGGCGCACCCTTGTAGCTGGCGAGGAGCAGGGTCGTGACCAGGACCGCGGCGACCAGCGCGGTCACCTTCAGCGCGAACAGGCCCGTGGGGAGCGGCTCCAGGGCGAACTCGCGCTGGCGGCGCCGGTCCCGCAGCTTCTGGAACACCACATAGGCGATCAGTCCCAGGCCGAGGAGCAGGGTGACGTTGTGATAGTTCGTCCGCGGTCCCACCTCCGGCAGGAAGCCGTTGGCGATCTTCTGCAGCCCGTCCGGGAACGGTCCGAGCGTCTGCCCCTTCAGGAAGATCTCCGTGAGTCCGCGGAACAGCAGCATGCCGGCGAGGGTCACGATGAACGACGGTATGCCGACGTACGCGACGAAGAAGCCCTGGAGCGCGCCGGCGACGGCGCCGAGGAGCAGGGCGAGGAGCACCGCGACGGGCCAGGAGACGTGGTGCTGGACCATGAGCACGGCGCCGATGCCACCCACCAGGGCCGTCAGGGAGCCCACGGACAGGTCGATGTGACCGGAGATGATCACGATCATCATGCCGATGGCCAGGATGAGGATGTAGCTGTTCTGCAGCACCAGGTTGGAGACGTTGCGCGGCAGCAGCAGGTCGCCGCCCGTCCAGATCTGGAACAGCAGCACGATCAGGCCGAGCGCGAAGAGCATCCCGTACTGGCGCATGTTCCGCCGGACGCCGTCCAGGAGCACCCGGGCCATCGGCGTCCCGGCGGACGGGGACCCGCTGCCCGGGGGTGCCGGGGTGGTCGTATTCGTGCTGACGTCGGTGCTCATACCTGGTGTCCTTCGCTGGAGGCGGCGCGTGCGGTGACCGCCGTTGGTGCGGGGGAGTCCTGCGTCATGTGCCGCATCAGCACTTCCTGTGTGGCGTCGTCGCGGGTGACCTCGCCGGTCAGCCGGCCGGCGGCCATGGTGTAGATGCGGTCGCACATGCCGAGCAGTTCGGGCAGCTCGGAGGAGATGAGGAGGATCGCCTTGCCCTCGGCGGCGAGCCGGTCGATCACGGTGTAGATCTCGTACTTGGCTCCGACGTCGACGCCGCGCGTGGGTTCGTCGAGGACGAGGACGTCCGGCCCGGCGAGGATCCACTTGCTGAGGACGACCTTCTGCTGGTTGCCGCCGGAGAGACGGCCGACCGGTTCGAGGACGTTCGGCGCCTTGATGTTCATGGTCCGCCGGTACCGCTCGGCCACCTTCCGCTCCTCGTGCCCGTCGACCATTCCGCGGCGGGCCAGGGCGCCGAGTGACGCGAGGGAGATGTTCCGGCTCACGGAGTCCGCGAGGTCGAGACCGTAGTGCTTGCGGTCCTCGGTGACGTACGCGATGCCGTGGGCGACCGCCTCGGGAACCGTACGGGTCCGCACCTCGCGGCCGTCCTTGAGCACGGAGCCCCGCTCGTAGTGGCCATAGGAACGGCCGAAGACGCTCATGGCGAGTTCGGTGCGGCCGGCCCCCATGAGTCCGGCGACGCCGACGATCTCCCCGCGGCGGACCCGGAGCGAGACGCCGTCGACGACCTTGCGGCCGCGGTCGAGCGGATGCCGCACGGTCCAGTCCCGGATCTCCAGGACGGGTTCGGCGTCGGCCGGGCCCTCGTACGGCGTGCGTTCGGGGAACCGGCTGTCCAGGTCCCGCCCCACCATGCCGCGGATGATGCGCTCCTCGGTGGTGGCGGGGTCCCTGACGTCGAGGGTCTCGATGGAGCGCCCGTCGCGCAGGATGGTGACGGAGTCGGCGATCCGGGCGATCTCGTTGAGCTTGTGCGAGATGATGATCGACGTGATGCCCTGATCCTTCAGCTCCCGCATCAGCCGCAGCAGCTTCGCGCTGTCCTCGTCGTTGAGCGCCGCGGTGGGCTCGTCGAGGATCAGCAGGCGCACGTTCTTCGCCAGCGCCTTCGCGATCTCCACGAGCTGCTGCTTGCCGACACCGATGTCGGCGACCCGGGTCTCGGGGTGTTCGCCGAGCCCGACCCGCCTGAGCAGTCCGGAGGCACGGCGCAGCGCCTCGGACCAGTCGATGATCCCCCGCCGGGAGGGCTCGTTGCCGAGGAAGATGTTCTCGGCGATCGACAGGTGGGGAACGAGCGCGAGCTCCTGGTGGATGATGACGATGCCGCGCTGCTCACTGGCCCTGATGTCCTTGAAGCGGCACGGTTCGCCGTCGAAGAGGATCTCGCCCTCGTAGGTCCCGTGCGGGTGGACGCCGGACAGGACCTTCATGAGCGTCGACTTGCCGGCGCCGTTCTCTCCGCACAGGGCGTGCACCTCGCCGCGCTCCACGGACAGGGTCACCTCCGACAGCGCCCTGACCCCGGGGAAGGTCTTGACGATGGACCGCATCTGGAGGATGGACGTCATCGCAGGGCTCCGGCGTCGATGTAGCCGGAGTCGACCAGGACCTTCCGGTAGTTGGACTTGTCGACGCTCACCGGGTCGAGCAGGAAGGCCGGGACGACCTTCTTGCCGTTGTCGTAGGTGGTGTCGTCGTTGATCTCGGGCTTCTTGCCGGAGAGGACGGCGGTCACCATGTCGGCGGCGACCTTCGCGAGCGCGCGCGTGTCCTTGTAGACGGTCTGCGTCTGCCGGCCCGCGATGATCGACTTCACGGAGGCGACCTCCGCGTCCTGGCCGGTGACGACCGGCAGCGGCTTCGTGGCGCTGCCGTAGTCGTCGGACTTCAGGGCGGACAGGATGCCGATGGAGATGCCGTCGTAGGGGGACAGCACGGCGTCGAGCCGGGCCGTGGCGTACGAGGAGGTCAGCAGGTCGTCCATGCGCTTCTGCGCCGTCCCTCCGTCCCAGCGCAGCGTGGTGACCTGGTTGAGCCGGGTCTGGCCGGAGCGCACGACCAGCTGCTTCTTGTCGAGGTAGGGCTTCAGCACCTTCATGGCGCCGTTGAAGAAGTACTTGGTGTTGTTGTCGTCGTTGGACCCGGCGAACAGCTCGATGTTGAAGGGGCCCTTCTTGGCGCCGCCCTTCAGCCCCAGCTTGTCGACGATGTACGTGGCCTGGAGCTCGCCGACCTTCTCGTTGTCGAAGGAGGCGTAGTAGTCGACGTGCGGGGAGCCCAGGATGAGCCGGTCGTAGGAGATCACCGGGATGTGGGCGTCCGCCGCCTGCTGCAGGACGTTGGACAGTGCCTCGCCGTTGATGGCGGCCACGACCAGGGCGTCGACGCCCTGGGTGATCATGTTCTCGATCTGGGCGACCTGCTGGTCGGGGTCGTCCTCGCCGTACTGCAGGGTCGTGGAGAAGCCGGCCTTCTTCAGGCTCTCGGTCATGTTCCGGCCGTCGGCGATCCACCGCTCGGAGGACTTGGTGGGCATGGCGATGCCGATGGTGAGGTCCTTCTTCTCCTTCGACTCCTGGCTGCCGCCCTCGCTGTTCTGTCCGCAGGCGGTCAGGAGCAGGGCACAGCCGGTGGTCACGGCCAGGAGGGCGGATACGGATCGGAACTTCTTCATGGGCGTTACCCATCCCGTCGTCGAGGGCGGCTCCGACCGGGTACGGGCTCGATGGCAGCGCGTGTCCTCGCACCACCGGGACGGCACCGTTCCGGCTGGGTTCCCGGGGCGTCGGCGCCCCGGTCGAGCTAGATTGTTAGCGCTCACAACAGCGTGATACAAGAGGCGCTAAGGTTTTTCTCGTATCGATACGCAGCCGTAAGCAGGGAGAAGGGAGGCGAACGTGGCGCATCCCGCGGAAGACGTCCGCCCGCCGACGATGGCCGACGTCGCACGAGAGGCGGGGGTCTCCCACCAGACCGTCTCCCGGGTGCTGAGCGATCACCCCAACGTGCGCGCGGCCACCCGGGAACAGGTCACCCTGGCCATCGAACGGCTCGGCTACCGCCGCAACTCCGCCGCGCGTGCCCTGGTGACGCGCCGTACGAGGACGCTGGGCGTCATCGCCGTCAACACCGCCCTGTACGGCCCCGCCAGCACCCTGACCGGCCTGGAGGAAGCGGCCCGGGAGGCCGGCTACCTCGTCTCGACCGTCAGCCTGCGCACCGGAGAGGGGCAGGGGCTCAAGGATGCCGTCGACCACCTCGCGGCCTGGGGAGTGGACGGCGTCGTCGCCATCACCCCACAGCGCTCGCACGTGCAGGCGCTCGCCGAACTGGACGCGCCCTTCCCCGTGGTCACCGTGGAGGGCGGTCATCAGCTCGACCTGCCCGGCGTCTCCCTCGATCAGGAACTCGGCGCCCGTATGGTCACCGAGCACCTGCTCGCCGCCGGGCACGGCAACGTCTGGCACGTGGCGGGTCCCGGCGACTGGCTGGAGAGCGAGGCCCGCACCGCGGGATGGCGCGCCGCCCTGGAGGAGAGCGGGATCGAGCCTCCGCGCGTACTGACGGGGGACTGGAGCCCGCTGTCCGGGTACCGGGCGGGGCAGGAACTCGCCGGCCTGGCCCTGGCCCGCCGCGGTGCGACACCGGTCACCGCCGTCTTCGTCGCCAACGACCAGATGGCGCTCGGCGTCCTGCGGGCGCTGCGCGAGGGCGGGATCCGCACTCCCGCGCAGGTGGCCGTCGCCGGCTTCGACGACATCCCGGAGGCGGAGTACTTCCCTCCGCCGCTGACGACGGTCCGCCAGGACTTCGCCGCCATCGGACGCCGGAGCATCGGGCTCCTGGTGGACCACATCGAGGGCCGCGCCCGGAAGGCCGAGCACCTCCTGGTGGAACCGCAGCTCATCATGCGCGCGAGCACGCGCCCGCCGGGCGAGGGCTGACGCGCCGGGCGGCGGCTCCCGTCACCGCCGTCCGGCCGCGGGTGGTGGGCCTTCGGCCGGCCGTCGGTCGCCTGGTGTCGCGCGGCGCACGCCCGTCGGTCCACCCGCGCAAACGCCCTCGCCGGCCGCACCGCCCTCGCCGGCCGCACCGCCCTCGCCGGCCGCACCGCCCTCGCCGGCCGCTCCGCCCCGCCGATCGCTCGGCTCCTCGCCGTGACCGCACCCACCGCCTCCTGCCCGACTGATCGCGGTTGTTGGCGGCTGTGTGCTGAGGGGTAAGTGAGCGCTCACTTCAGAGGCTCCATTTCCTGCTGAATGTTCGGCAGAAGTGCACACCACCCTTGTCCTTTCCGATTGTGAGCGTTAACAATCAGGATGCTGCTCTGGCCCCCGCTCATGACGAGAGAGACCCCATCGTGACCACACACGCCCCTTCCGACCCCGCAGCCCGTCACCATCCCGAGGCCTGCACCATCGGAGTCGACTTCGGCACCCTCTCCGGGCGCGCCGTGGTGGTCAGGGTTCGCGACGGCGCCGAACTCGGTTCGGCGGTCGTCGAGTACCGCCACGCGGTCATCGAGGACCGCCTTCCCTCCACAGGCGCGCCCCTGCGCCCGGACTGGGCACTGCAGCACCCCGAGGACTGGCGCGACGTCCTGCGTACCGCCGTTCCGGCGGCGCTCGCCGACGCCGGAGTCGACCCGGACCGCGTCATCGGCATCGCCACCGACTTCACCGCCTGTACGGTCCTGCCGACCACCGCGGACGGCACCCCGCTCGCCCTGACGCCCGAGTGGGCCGATCGCCCGCACGCCTGGCCCAAACTGTGGAAGCACCACGCGGCCCAGGGCCAGGCCGACCGCATCAACGCCCTCGCCCACGCCCGCGGCGAGAAGTGGATCGCACGGTACGGCGGCAGGATCTCCGCCGAGTGGCAGTACGCGAAGGCCCTGCAGGTCCTGGAGGAGGACCCCGCCGTCTACGCCGCCTGCGCCCGCTGGATCGAGGCCGCCGACTGGATCGTCTGGCAGCTCACCGGCAGCGAGTCCCGCAACACCTGCACCGCCGGCTACAAGGGCATCCACCAGGACGGCGCCTACCCCTCGCCCGGCTTTCTGGCAGGGCTCCACCCGGACTTCGCCGACTTCCCCGCCACGCGCCTGGAACACCCGCTCTCCCCCCTGGGCTCGCGGGCCGGTGGGCTGAGCCCCCTCGCCGCTCACTGGACCGGCCTCCCCGAGGGCATCGCCGTCGCCGTCGGCAACGTCGACGCCCACGTGGCCGCGCCCGCGGCGGGCGCCGTCGGGAACGGGCGGATGCTCGCCATCATGGGCACCTCCACCTGCCACGTCCTCAACGGCGCCGCCCTCGCCGAGATCCCCGGCATCTGCGGGGTCGTCGACGGAGGCATCGTCGAGGGCGCCTACGGCTACGAAGCCGGACAGAGCGCGGTCGGTGACATCTTCGCCTGGTGGCTCCGGCAGGGCGTACCGGACGACTACCGCGCCGAGGCGCAGGCCTCGGGCGAGGACCTCCACCAGCTCCTGACCCGCAAGGCCGCCGGCCGGCCGGTCGGCGCGCACGGCCTGGTCGCCCTGGACTGGATGAACGGCAACCGCTCCCCCCTGGTCGACCACCACCTCTCCGGAGTCATCGCCGGCCTCACCCTCGACACCAGGCCCGAGGACGTCTACCGGGCCCTGCTCGAATCCACCGCCTACGGCACCCGGCTGATCATCGAGGCCTTCGAGGACGGTGGCATCCCCGTCGAGGAGTTCATCGTCACCGGAGGCCTGAAGAAGAACGCGCTGCTCATGCAGATCCACGCCGACGTGCTCCGCCGCCCCGTCTCCCTCGGCACCTCCGAGCAGGGGCCGGCGCTCGGCTCGGCCATCCACGCCGCCGTCGCCGCGGGCGCCTACCCCGACGTCCGCTCCGCCGCCTCCGTCATGGGAAGCGTCCGGCGCCACGCGTACGTGCCCGACCCCGCGCGGGCGGACGCCTACGACGCGCTGTTCGCCGAGTACCGCGCCCTGCACGAGCACTTCGGCACCGGCGCGGACCTCCTCCTGCACCGCCTGCGACGGATCCGCAACGCCGCACGCGCCGCCGCCGGCGGCTGACCACGAAGCCTCCCCGCCCGCGGTCTCCACCGGCCCCACCTCTCCGCCCCAGCACCTCCGAGGAGCACACCCGACATGACGCCCGCCCAGCCCGACCGCGAGATCTGGTTTCTCACCGGCAGCCAGTCCCTCTACGGCGACGAGACCCTGGCCCAGGTCGCCGACCAGTCCCGCGCCATCTGCGCCACCCTCGCCGACCAGCCCCGGATGACCGTGCGCCTGGTGTGGAAGCCGGTCCTCACCGACGCGGCCGCCATCCGCGCGGTCTGCCTGGAGGCCAACGCCGACGACCGCTGCATCGGCCTGATCGCCTGGATGCACACCTTCTCCCCGGCCAAGATGTGGATCGCCGGCCTCGACGCCCTGAGCAAGCCGCTGCTGCACCTGCACACCCAGGCCAACCGCCGACTGCCCTGGTCCACCATCGACATGGACTTCATGAACCTGAACCAGGCCGCCCACGGCGACCGCGAGTTCGGCTTCGTCCAGACCCGCCTCGGTGTCCCGCGCAAGACCGTGGCCGGCCATGTCTCCACCCCCGACGTCGTCGACCGCATCGCCGGATGGGCCCGCGCCGCCGTCGGCCGATCCGAACTCGCCACCCTCAAGCTCGCCCGGTTCGGCGACAACATGCGCGACGTCGCCGTCACCGAAGGCGACAAGGTCGAGGCCCAGCTGCGGTTCGGGGTCTCGGTCAACACGTACGGCGTCAACGACCTCGTCGCCGCGGTCGACGCCACCCCCGACGACACCGTCACCGCCCTCGTCAAGGAGTACCAGGACCTCTACGCCCTCGCGCCCGAGCTGAGGTCCGGTGGTGAGCGCCACGACTCCCTGCGCTACGCCGCCCGCATCGAAGCCGGTCTGCGTACCTTCCTCACGGAAGGCGGGTTCCGCGCCTTCACCACGAACTTCGAGGACCTCGGCGGCCTGCGTCAGCTGCCCGGCCTCGCCGTGCAGCGCCTGATGGCGGACGGCTACGGCTTCGGCGGCGAAGGAGACTGGAAGACCTCCACCCTGCTGCGCACGCTGAAGGCGATGGCCCACGGCCTGCCCGGCGGCACCTCCTTCATGGAGGACTACACCTACGACCTCACGCCCGGCCGCGAACTCATCCTCGGCGCCCACATGCTCGAGGTCTGCCCCTCGCTCACGACGGCCACGCCCGCCTGCGAGATCCACCCGCTCGGCATCGGCGGACGCGAGGACCCGGTCCGCCTCGTCTTCGACGCGGATCCCGGTCCGGCCGTCGTCGTCGGTCTCGCCGACATGGGAGACCGGTTCCGTCTCGTCGCCAACCACATCGACGTCGTCGCCCCGCCCGAGCCCCTGCCCCGGCTTCCCGTCGCCCGCGCCGTCTGGCGCCCCCGCCCCGACCTCCGTACCTCGACCGAGGCCTGGCTGACGGCCGGAGCGCCGCACCACACCGTCCTGACCACCGCTCTCGGCGGCGAGGAGCTCGACGACCTCGCCGAGATGCTGCGGACCGAACTCGCCGTCATCGACGCGGACACCACCATCCGGCGCTTCACGCGCGAGCTGCGCTGGAACCAGGCCTATCACCGTCTGGCCCAGAGCCTGTGAACACCCCCGCCGCCTCCCCTCCCACCAGGACGGAGTCCTCCGTGAGCACGACCGTTTCCAAGGAGCTGCGCCGAGAGGTACTGGAGGCCAACCTCCGCATCCCCCGAGCCGGCCTCGCCACCCTCACCTGGGGCAACGTGAGCGGTGTGGACCGGCAGGCCGGCGTCTTCGTCATCAAGCCTTCGGGCGTGGCCTACGACGTGCTGAGCGAGGAGGACCTGGTCGTCGTCTCCCTGTCCGACGGCAGTGTCGTGGAAGGCCACCTGCGACCGTCCACCGACACGGAGACGCACCGCAGTCTCTACCTGGCCTTCCCCTCCATCGGAGGCGTGACCCACACGCACTCCACCCACGCCGTCGCCTTCGCCCAGGCCCGGCGTCCCATACCGGTGCTCGGCACGACCCACGCGGACACGTTCAACGGTCCCGTACCCGTCACCGCGGTCCTCACCCCCCAGCAGTGCGCCACGGACTACGAGTACAACACCGGTCAGGTCATCGTGGACCTGCTGGGCCGTGACGACACCCGGGCGAAGGAAGTCCCCGGCGCCCTGGTCGCCCACCACGGCCCCTTCACCTGGGGCATCGACGCCACCACGTCCCTGGAGCACGCCGTCATCTGCGAGGCGGTGGCCGAGATGGCCCTCCACACCATCGCCCTGGGCACGGTCGAACCCCCGCGACACGTCCTGGACCGCCACTTCACCCGCAAGCACGGCCCGGATGCCTACTACGGCAACTCCTGAGGTGATGGGCCGCCATACGCGTGTGGTCAGTCGCGGTACGAACGCATCTGCCAGACCTTGGCGCTGTCCAGGCGGGCGGAGCCGCCTTCGGCGAAGAGCCGGATTCCCTCGCTGTCCGGGCCGGGGAAGATCTGGTCCGTGATGACGGCTTCGCCGTCGCCGCCGAACACCTCGACGGAGGACCAGTCGACCAGGACGCGGAGCTCGACCTTGCCGTTCCGGGCGGTCAGCGGCGCGTGCTGGACGCCGGGGAAGTCGTCGTGGAAGTCCACCGCGCCCGACCGCGTCCGGTCGACGTACAGCTCCTGGGTCCCGATGTCGTAGCCGATGACGGTCTCCTGGCCTTCGCCCGTGCGCACCTTGAACCCGAAACGTTCTGCGTCACCGAGGGTGAACGTGGCCCGGATGTCGAGCGCCTTGCCGTCGGCACGGCCGCCCGCCAGCGGTACGGAGCCTTCCGCGACCTTCACACCGCGCACGCCGACCGCGGTTCCGGCGTGCAGCGACTCGATCGTGGACACGGGCTGCTGCGCGAGCCGGAGCTGGCCGTTCACGGTGCGCAGCGCCATCTCCCGGGGAACGCTCTGCGCGCTGCGCCAGGGCGAGGTCGGGATGTCGTTGCCGTACTGCCAGTTGTTCATCCAGCCGATCATGCGGCGCCTGCCGTCCGGGGACCCTTCCCAGGAGACGGCCGCGTAGTAGTCCTTGCCGTGGTCGAGCCAGTTGGCCCGCCGGACGCTCGGGGTCGCCGGCCGGTCGGCGGCGACGAAGTGGTCCGCCAGGATGTGGCCCCAGCCGCCCCGGTTCATGTCGACGATCTGGACGACGGCCTGCCTGCCCCGGTAAGCGCGCAGGTCGAAGGACGCCCAGTCCAGGCTGCCGCTGTTCCCGCCGGTCTCGCTCCGGACCACCTCGCCGTCGATGAGGAGATCGACCGCCGTCTCGGTGGAGCGGGGCCGTGCCGGGGTGTCGGACAGCATGACCCGGTCGAGCAGGATGTGGCCCCAGTCGCCGGTGTTCTGGTCGACGACCTCGATGTGCGCGGTCCGGCCGGCGAGGTCGCCGACGTCCCAGGAGGCCCAGTTGAGCTCTTCGGAGTCGGTGCCGGTGGCGCTGCGTACGGTCTTGCCGTCGACGACGAGCCGGACGGCGGTGGGCGAGCCGGATCCGGAGGGGTGGTGGCCGCCGCCGATGAGGAAGTTGATGTGCCGCGCGGTGAGGGTGAACTCGGGCGAGGTGAGGGTACCCGTGGTCCCGTCGCCGTCGACGAAGCTGTTCACCAGGCCGTCGCCGTGCTGGCCGGTGACCGGGCTCTGCCCGGGGAGCGTTCCGTGTGCGGGGCCGTTGCCGAAGGCGGTGCCGGTGGCGGTCCAGGAGCCGTAGCCGTCCTGCTCGAAGTCGGCGAGAACCTCTCCCGCGGGCGCGGGGGAGTCGCCCGTCACCGAGCCGGGCACGTGCGGGTGACGGCCGCCGGCCACCTTGAAGTTGAGGTAGTCGCTGTCGACGGTGAAGGGCGGTGAGGTGAGGGTGCCGGTCTCCTCGTCGGAGTGGTGGAAGCTGTCGACGAGGCCCCTGCCCTCGAAGCCGCTCGTGCCCGAGGTGCCGGGCGCCGGTGCCGGGACCGGCCCGTCGCCGAAGGCCGTACCGGCCGTCCGCCACGTGCCGTAGTCGGCCCCCTCGAAGTCCTGCGTCACCACTCCGGGCGGAGGCGTGTACGAGCCGTCGTCGTCGGCCGTGAAGCGCTCGCCGTCGAAGTCGCCCACGAAGTACTGGGCGGCCGAACCGCCGGCGATGCCGCCGGGGTTGATGTTGACGACGAGCACCCACTTGACGCGCTTGGGGTCGCCGTCGACGGGCAGCGGGAACAGGTCCGGGCACTCCCAGACGCCGCCGACCGCGTTCCGCGGGCCGAAGTCGCTCAGGTGCTTCCAGCTCTTGAGGTCCTTGGAGGAGTAGAACCGGACCCTGTGCTCGGCGGACAGCGACACCGTCATCAGCCAGCTCCTGGTGGGTGCGTACCACTGGACCTTGGGGTCGCGGAAGTCCTTCGACCCGATGTCGAGCACGGGGTTCCCGGCGTACTTGGTCCAGGTGCGGCCGCGGTCGGTGCTGTACGCCAAGGACTGGGCCTGCTTGCCGCCGTCCTTGAAGTGGCTGGTGTAGACGGCCACCATCGCGGGGTTCTCCTCGGTCCCGAAGCCCGTGGTGTTGTCGCGGTCGACGACGGCGCTGCCGGAGAAGACCATCTCCTCGTCGTCGTGCGGGATGGCGAGGGGGAGTTCCCGCCAGTGCACCAGATCCTTGCTGACGGCGTGGCCCCAGGACATGTTGCCCCAGGTGTTTCCGCTCGGGTTGTACTGGTAGAAGAGGTGGTACTCGCCCTGGAACCAGACCAGTCCGTTGGGGTCGTTCATCCAGTTCTTCGCGGGGCTGAAGTGGAACTGGGGGCGGTACGCCTCCGTGTACGGCCGGCCGGCCTCCGCCGCCGCCCGAGGGGCGGCGGAGGTGACGGCGAGCGCGCAGGTCGCGGCCGCGGCGGCGACGAGGCGGAGCGGGACACGGCGGCGCGCGGGGGCTCGGCTCATGGTTTTCTCCTGCACTGGGTGCGGCCCGGAAATCGGGTGTCATCGATGACATGTGACAGCGATGACACCCGATGCGGAGTGATGATGTGCGGGTTCCGGGCGGCCCGTCAATGGCCCGGCCCGAGTTCGTTCGGGCCACCTGCCCGGCCGCCGTTCAGCGGGCGG
Organism: Streptomyces sp. NPDC004327; assembly: GCF_042873935.1. Classification (NCBI taxonomy): domain Bacteria; kingdom Bacillati; phylum Actinomycetota; class Actinomycetes; order Kitasatosporales; family Streptomycetaceae; genus Streptomyces; species Streptomyces sp. NPDC004327. The sequence continues at coordinate 459,256 of NZ_JBIAME010000001.1, forward strand.
CGCGTCCGGCCACGGGTGCCGGCGGCCTCAACTGCGCGGCCCACGGCGGGTTCGGGCCGGCGACGCCGCAGGTCAGCGCCGCCACCTGGGAGGCGAAAGCGCAGGCGTCGAAGACGTCGTCGACCCGAAGCTCCGTCAGACGTCCACCGAGGAGTCCCTTGGCGCCGAGATGGTGCAGAAGCCCCGCGGTGAAGGAGTCGCCGGCCCCGACGGTGTCGACCACGTCGGTCGGCGGCGACGGCACGACGACCCGCTCGCCGTCCAGCGAGGCGACCGCGCCGCGATCCCCGCGGGTGATCACGACCAGCGGGACGCCCGCCGCGTGCCAGACGTCGCAGGCTCGCTCGATCGTGTGGGCGGGCAGCAGCAGTTCCAGGTCGTCCTCGCTCAGCCGGAGTATGTCCGCGAGCGCGCACCAGCGCGGCAGGTGTTCGCGGTAGACCTCCGACCCGACCAGCAGCGGCCGGACGTTGGGGTCGACGGAGACCGTGGCCGTGGCGGAGGCGCGGCCGAGGAACTCCTCCACGACCGCGGCGCCGGGCTCGCGCACCAGGGCCAGGGAGCCCGAGTGCAGGCAGGCCGTGGAGGCGAGGTCCGTCGCGGCGAGTTCGTCCGCCGTCCACTGCCAGTCCGCGGTGCCCTGGGCGTGGAAGGAGTACGAGGCCTGGCCCCGTCCGTCGAGTTCGGCGACGGCCAGCGTGCTGGGCTCGGGTGCGCGCACGGCGGCCGTGAGATCGACACCCGAGGACTCCAGGTGGGCGCGGAACAGCCGGCCGAAGACGTCGTCGGACAGCCGCCCCAGGAAACGGGCCGGTGTGCCCAACCGGGCGAGTGCCACGGCGGTGTTCGCCGGGCCGCCGCCCGGCAGGACCCGCAAGGAGAGCTCGCCCGGCGCGGGTGCGGGGACGGTGAAGGCGTCCGCGACGCATTCTCCGAGGACGGTGACCAGAGGCAGGCGCATGACTCGTTCTCTCCAGGCAGGCGTGTGCGGCGGGGCGGACGGCGTTGCGGCTGTGTGACGACGCCAAGGCATTGACGTTTCCGGGTGACGGAGTTCATCATCCTCCGCAAGCAGTGTCAACGATGACAGGTGTCATCGTTGACACCCTCTCTCCGCCCTCGTCCAGCAGGAGTTCAGTCATGCCTCGCAGAAACCGCACCCTCCGCGCCTCCCTCGGATTCACCGCTCTCGCCGCCGTATCGGCGCTGACCCTGACGGCCTGCGGCTCCGGTGCGCAGGGCGGATCCGGCGGCGGAACCAAGGTCGGGCTGATCACCAAGACGGACACGAACCCGTTCTTCGTGAAGATGAAGGAGGGCGCCGAGCGGGCCGCGAAGGAGAACGGTGTCGAACTCGTCAGCGCGGCCGGCAAGTTCGACGGCGACAACGCGGGCCAGGTCACCGCCATCGAGAACATGGTCAACTCCGGTGTGAAGGGCATCCTCATCACGCCCAACGACTCCAAGGCGATCGTCCCCGCCCTGGAGAAGGCACGCGCCAAGGGCATCCTGGTCATCGCGCTCGACAGCCCGACCGAGCCGCAGGACGCCACCGACGCCCTCTTCGCCACCGACAACGTCAAGGCGGGCGAGCTCATCGGCCGCTACGCCAAGGCCGCCATGGCCGGCAAGGAGGCGAGGATCGCCACCCTGGACCTCGCGCCCGGCGTCGCGGTGGGCGTGCAGCGCCACCAGGGCTTCCTCAAGGGCTTCGGCGTCGCGGAGGGCGACCCGTCGGTCGTGTGCAGGCAGGACACCGGCGGCGACCAGGCCAAGGGCCAGACGGCCCTGGAGAACTGCCTCCAGAAGGCCCCGGACATCAACGTCGTGTACACCATCAACGAGCCGGCGGCACTGGGCGCTTACACCGCGCTCAAGGCGAAGGGCCTGGAGAAGAAGGTGCTGGTCGTCTCCGTCGACGGAGGCTGTACCGGTACGAAGGCCGTCAAGGAAGGCAAGATCGCGGCGACCTCGCAGCAGTACCCGCTCGAAATGGCGTCCCAGGGCGTCAAGGCGGTCGCCGCCTTCGCCAAGGGCGGCAAGAAGGTCTCCGGCTACACCGACACCGGCGTCACGCTCGTCACCGACGCGGCCAAGCCGGGTGTCGACGCCAAGGACACCGCGTACGGCCTGGAGAAGTGCTGGGGCTGAGCCCCGGGCGCCGGGGCGCGCCGCGAACCCGGATGCCTCCCCCGGCGCACAGCCCTCCGGCGCGTACCCCTGACGCACCTCGCTCCGCCGCCCATCGACCACCGGCAAGGACCACCATGACTGCCACTTCGCTGCCCTACGACCAGCTGAAAGGACCGAGCACGGTCCGCCGGCTGCTCGCCACACCGACCACGGGCCCACTCGTCGCCCTGCTGCTGGCCTGCGTCTTCTTCTCCCTGACGAGCGAGCAGTTCCTCTCCGGCGGCAACTTCTCGCTGATCGTCCAGCAGGTCATGGTCGTCGGCACGCTGGCCATCGGCCAGACCCTGATCATCCTCACCGCCGGCATCGACCTCTCGTGCGGTGCCGTCATGGCGTTCGGCAGCATCGTCATCGCCAAGACGGCCGCCGGGGGCGGCCTGCCATCACTCGTCGCGATCGCTCTCGGTCTGGCCGTCAGTGCGGCCTTCGGCCTGGTCAACGGCCTGCTGGTGCAGCTGATCCCGCTCCCGCCGTTCATCGTCACCCTCGGCATGCTGAACGTGGCGTTCGCCCTGACCCACGTCTACTCGGCCGAGCAGACGATCACGGACCTCCCGGCGCCGCTCACCGCCCTCGGCGAGACCTTCCCCCTGGGCAACACCGACATCACCTACGGCTCGCTCGTGACGATCGCCCTGTTCCTGCTCTTCGCGTACGCGCTGAGCGGCACGTCCTGGGGCCGGCACGTGTACGCGCTCGGCAACAGCCCGGAGGCCGCCCGCCTCAACGGCATCCGGACCTCCCGGCTGACGATCGGCCTCTACACCCTGGCCGGAGCCGTCTACGGGATCGCCGCGCTGCTCCTGATCTCCCGCACCGGCGTCGGCGACCCGCAGGCCGGCCAGACCGACAACCTGGACAGCATCACCGCCGTCGTCCTCGGCGGCACCAGTCTCTTCGGCGGGCGCGGCTCCGTCCTCGGCACCTTCATCGGCGTCCTCATCGTCGGGGTGTTCCGCAACGGCCTCCAGCTCATGGGCGTCGCCTCCATCTACCAGACCCTGATCACCGGTGTGCTGGTGATCCTGGCCGTGACCGTCGACCAGATCTCCCGGAGGAAGGCACGATGACCACCGCCGATGTCACCCCCGTGCTCCAGGCCCGCGGCCTGGTCAAGCGGTACGGCCATGTCACCGCCATCGACGGCGCCGACTTCGACCTGCTGCCCGGCGAGGTCCTCGCCGTCATCGGCGACAACGGCGCCGGCAAGACCAGCCTGATCAAGGCCCTCACCGGTGCGCTCACCCCCGACGAGGGCGAGATCCGGCTGAACGGCGAACCCATCCGGTTCACCGGGCCGCAGAGCGCCCGGCAGCACGGCATCGAGACCGTGTACCAGGATCTGGCCGTCGCGGCCTCCATGGACATCGCCTCCAACATGTTCCTCGGCCGCGAGCTGCGCCGGCCCGGCTTCCTCGGCAGCGCGCTGCGCATGCTCGACAAGAAGCGCATGCGCGACGAGGCAGCGGCCCACATGGCCGACCTCAAGATCGGACTCCGGTCGTTGACGCAGCCGGTGGAGACACTCTCCGGCGGTCAGCGCCAGGCCGTGGCGGTCGCGCGGTCCGTCGCCTGGGCATCGAGCGTCGTCGTCATGGACGAGCCCACCGCCGCGCTGGGCGTCAAGGAGTCGGGGCAGGTCCTGGACCTGATCCGCCGGGTCCGTGACAAGGGCATGCCCGTGGTGCTGATCAGCCACAACATGCCGCACGTCTTCGAGATCGCCGACCGCATCCACATCCACCGGCTCGGCCGCCGCGAGGCGCTGATCAAGCCGTCCGACCATTCCATGGCGGAGGTCGTCGCCATCATGACGGGGGCGCTCAGGGTGAGCGACGATGGAGGTACGGTCGTTGCCGACGCGGATGCCGCCGAGGCGGCAGGCGTGTCCGCCCACTGAGTCGCCGCGGGGCAACGCCGCGCGGACCACAGGGTCGCCGCACACTCAGGACAGCGGGCCCGGCCCCGGGCAGGGGCCGGGCCCGACGAACGTACAGGAACGGTGGTACATGGCTGCGAACCGCCGCCCCACACTGGCCGATGTCGCCAGGGAAGTGGGCGTCAGCGCCAAGACGGTGTCCCGGGTGCTCAACGAGGACGGGCCGAGTTCCCCGGAGACCCGCGCGCGGGTGCTGGCCGCGGTCGCGAAGCTCGGCTTCCAGCCGAACCTGATGGCCCGCAACATCCGCGTCGGCGGCCCCGACACCACCGTCGGCCTGGTCGTGCCCGACCTCGGCAACCCCTTCTTCGGCACCGTCGCCGGCGGCATAGAAGACATCGTGCGCAGCCGGGGGCTCACCCTGCTCATGGGCTCGTCGGCCGAAGACCCGGACCGGGAACGGGAACTGATCCAGACCTTCCTCGCCCGGCGCGTCAGCATGCTGATGGTCGTCCCCGCGTTCGGAGCCGATCACAGCCACCTCAAGGGACCGCGCGCGGCCGGTCTGCCGGTGGTGTTCCTCGACCGGCCCGGAGTCGGACTGTCCGCCGACTGCGTCGTCAGCTCCAACCAGGCCGGCGTCCACGAGGGCGTCTCCCACCTCATCGCCCGCGGGCACCGCCGGATCGGCTTCATCGGAGACCTTCCCGCCAAGCTCTACACCCGGCGCGAGCGCCTCGCCGGCTACCGCTCGGCGCTCACCGAGGCCGGCCTGCCCCACGACCGGAGCCTGGTCACCGGAGCCCACAGCCAGGACGAGGCCGCCGCCGAGACCACCGCACTGCTGAACCTGCCGAACCCGCCCACCGCCCTGTTCGCGGCGAACAACATGACGGCCCTCGGAGTCATCGCCCAGCTCACCCGCGCGGGACGCCGGGACATCGCCCTGGTCACCTTCGACGACCTCCCGCTCGCCGACGTCCTCGAACCGGCCCTGACCGTCGTGGCCCAGGACCCGGCGGCCATCGGCGAGGCGGCGGCCAGGACCGCCCTCGCCCGCCTCGACGGCGACCGCACCCGCGCCCGGACCCTCATGGTCCCCACCCGCCTGGTCGTCCGCGGCTCCAGCGAACTCCCTCCCTGCCAAGCCGCTCGGCAGTGAAGCGGGACGGACCCAGATCGCGGTCGGCGGCGGCGACACCGCCGGTGGCCCAGCTGTGCGGCAGGGCGTTGTGCGCCGCGTGCGCCTGCGTTGGCCATCACCATGCGGCGGCCGGTGGCATCGACCTCCGCAAGCGCCCCTCCGGGTCCCGGTGCGGGTGAACCGTGCGGTCAGGGAGGGTAGTTCGCTCAGATCGCGGACGGATCACCGGCCGGAGCGACGCGGCGTGGGCCGGCTGGGTCGGGAGCACCCCGGCCGCGCGTGTGAGAAGAGCCGACCCCAGTGCCCCGGCGCTGCCGGGGAAGCGCCGGGAACGCGGGCGCCCGGAGGCGCTGGTACCGGCACGGGGACGGGTACGCGTGGGTGCGGGCACCGGGCACCGGGCACCGGGCGCGGGGTGCGGGGTGCGGGTGCGGGTACGGATGCGGGCGTGGGCGCCGGGTACGGGTCGGGAAGGCGGCGGCCGGGAAGCCGACGGTGTCGCTTCGTCCTTGGCTTCGCCCTCGCCGCCGGCCGCGTGGGGCCGCGCGGGGGCATCCACCCGACGGCCGGTCCCCCCCCGCCGGCCACGGCGCCCCCTCCCGCCTTCGGCGGGTGGCCGTACTCCGTCTCCCGGGCGCCCTCGTCCTCCCCGCCCTCGCCAGGACCGACGCAGGTCAGCGGTCATCTATGCTTCTGAGCGGCCGCGAGGCGATGGCTTGTTCCGGGACCGGCCGGGGATGACGGTCCGCGTCGGGGCTCGGCCCGGGCGGGGGGCCACGTGACATCGATCATGAAGATCCTGGGAAATCAGGTGACCGCCGCAACGTGCCAGGGCGCTGGGGGTGGCCCGGCTCTCGCCGTGAACAGAAGTCCCAGGGAGAAGTGAGGTATGGCAGTGATCTGCGTCGGAGGCATGATCGGGATCGGCAAGACGAGCGTGGCCGAGCTGCTCGCGAAGGAGCTCGGCAGCGACGTCTTCTACGAGAGCGTGGACGACAACCCGATCCTGCCGCTCTTCTACACGGCGAGCCCCGAGGAGATCCAGGCCAAGCGCTACCCCTTCCTGCTCCAGCTGTACTTCCTGCAGACGCGGTTCGCGGCGATCAAGGAGGCGTACAAGCAGGGCGACAACGTCCTCGACCGGTCCATCTACGAGGACTGGTACTTCGCCAAGGTCAATCACGACCTGGGCCGCATCAGCTCCCTCGAGATGCAGGTGTACGAGGGCCTGCTGAACGAGATGATGCGCGAGATCGACTCCCTGCCGTACCGCAAGGCGCCCGACCTCATGGTCTACCTCAAGGCGGACTTCGCGACCGTGCTCAAGCGCATCGGGATGCGCGGCCGTGACTTCGAGCAGGACGAGGCCCTCGTCGAGTACTACCGCACGCTGTGGTCCGGTTACGACGACTGGGTGCACAAGCACTACTCGGCCAGTGAGGTGCTCGTCATCGACATGAACCACACCGACGTGGTGCACAACCCCGAGGACGCGGTCCGCGTGGCGCAGGAGGTCAAGGACGCCCTGGCCGCCGCCAGGGCCCGCGCCTGAGGGTTCCGCGGGCTCGGGGAGCGGGCGGAACGAGGCGGCCCGGGACGTCGCGCGCGGTCGTGCGCGACGTCCTCCTGGTTCCCGGAGACGATGGTGGTTTTCCTCACCTTTGGGGTTGGTTTGGGCGGGAATGCCCGCTGGGCAGTGTCGATGTGCCCGAACGACCACGAACCCCGAGAGGTGAGGTGGCGCACATGCCCGACACGACTCCGGATCCGATCGCGACCTTCTGCGGCAACTGCGACTGCGGGTGCCCGCAGCTCTTCGTGGACGCGGACGCGCCCGCGGAACGGCGCGTCCGCATCACCGACGACTTCGGCCAGCGGGTGCAGATGAGCGAGGAACAGTTCGCCGACCTCGTCGCGCAGGCCAAGGCCGGCGCGCTGGACCGCTTCGCGGCCGCCCCGGCATCCCCCTGAGGACACCGTCCGCCGGTGGGCGCGGTGCGCGCGTCACCGCGCCCGGCGGCGGGCCGCGGGCCAGGGGTGCCAGGTCCGCAGGCGCAGGCTGTTGCCGACCACCAGCAGGGAACTCGCCGACATCGCGGCGGCGGCCACCATCGGATTGAGCAGGCCCGCCATGGCCAGGGGCACGGTCACCGCGTTGTAGCCGAACGCCCAGATCAGGTTGACGCGGATCGTGGACAGGGTGCGCCGGGCGAGGCGTACGGCATCGGCCAGGGCCTCGACGCCGGCGCGCACCAGCGTCACGTCCGCCGCGCCGATGGCGGCGTCCGTCCCGTCGGCCAGGGCGATGCCGATGTCGGCGGCGGCGAGCGCGGCCGCGTCGTTCACGCCGTCGCCGACGACCGCGACCCGGTGCCCCCGTTCCCTCAGCGACCGGACCAGGGCCGCCTTCTCCTCTGGGGCGCAGCGGGCGTGCACCTCGTCGATGCCCAGCTCCGCGGCCACCGCCCGCGCGGGGCCCTCGGCGTCCCCGGTCGCGAGCACCGGACGCACGCCGAGGCGGCGGAGCGCGTCCACCGCCCGGTAGCTTCCCGGGCGCACGGTGTCGCCGAGCTCGATCAGAGCCATGGCCGCCCCGTCGACGCGGACCAGGACAGGGGTACGGGCGTTCGCGCCGGCCGAGGCGAGCGCGGCGGCGAGAGCGGCGGGCAGCTCGTCGCCGTGAGGCGGGGCACCGACCTCCACGAGCCGGCCCTCGACCCGGCCCCGGGCTCCGCGTCCCGGCAGGGCACGGAAACCGGTGACGCCCGGCAGCGCCGGCAGCGCCGGCAGGGCCGCACGGCGCTCGGCATGGGCGGCGATCGCCCGGGCCAGGGGATGCTCCGAGCCCCGCTCGACGGCCCCGGCGAGCCGCAGGACCGCCTCCTGGTCGAGTCCGCCGGGCGCGGCCGTGATCCGGACGACGCTCATGCGGCCGGAGGTCAGGGTGCCCGTCTTGTCGAGGACGACCGTGTCGACGTGCCGCAGGCCCTCCAGCGCCCGGGGGCCGCCGACCAGCACGCCGAGCCGCGCGCCCCGGCCGGTCGCGGCCATCAGCGCCGTCGGCGTCGCCAGGCCCAGCGCGCACGGGCAGGCGACGACGAGGACGGCCACGCAGGCCGTGATCGCCGCCTGGGCGCCACCGCCCGTACCGCTCGCGCCGCCGAGCCGGAAGCCGAGGGTGCCGACGGCCAGGGCCAGGATCACGGGGACGAAGACCCCGGCGACCCGGTCGGCGAGCCGCTGGGCCCGCGCCTTGCCGGCCTGCGCGTCGGCCACCAGGCGGGCGATGCGGGCGAGGCGGGTGGCGGAGCCGACCGCCGTGGCCCGTACGAGCAGCAGGCCGCCGACGTTCACCGACCCGCCCACCACGGCCGCCCCAGGTCCGACGTCGACCGGCTCGCTCTCCCCGGTGATCAGCGAGAGGTCGACCGCCGAGCCGCCCTCCACCACCTCGCCGTCGGTCGCGATCCGCTCGCCGGGGCGCACCACGAACTCCTGCCCGGGACGCAACCGCTCCAGGGGGACCGGGCGTTCTTGTCCTCCTTCGCGGACCGACACGTCCTTGACGCCGAGTCGGGCGAGCGAGCGCAGAGCCGCTCCCGTCCCGTGCCGGGCCCGCCCTTCCAGGAACCTGCCCGCCCACACGAACAGCGGTACGCCGACGGCCGCTTCGAGATAGACGTGCGCCATGCCGTCGGATGCCGCCGGGAGCAGGGTGAACGGCATCCGCGCCTCCGGCTCCCCGGCGCCGCCGAGGAACAGCGCGTACGTGGACCAGGCGAACGAGGCCACCACACCCAGCGACACCAGTGTGTCCATGGTCGACGCCGCGTGCCGCAGCCCGCGCAGCGCCCGGGCGTGGAACGGCCACGCCCCCCACACCGCGACCGGTGCCGCCAGCGCGAAGCACAGCCACTGCCAGTGGCGGAACTGCAACGCGGGCACCATGGACAGGACCAGCACCGGCAGCGCCAACAGCGCGGTGACCAGCAGGCGTTCGCCCTCGCGCACGGCCGGCGCGGTGGGAGCCTCGTCCGGCTCGGAGCGCTGAGGGGCGGAAGGCCCGGGCAGCGTGGCGGTGCAGCCGGCCTTCTCGACCGCGGCGACGAGCTCCGCCACCGGGACCGACGCGGGGTGCCGGACGCGGGCCCGTCCCGTCGCCAGGTTGACGGCGGCCGTGACCCCCGCCAGCCGGGACAGCCTCTTCTCGACGCGGTTGACGCACGCGGCGCACGTCATGCCGCCGACGACCAGGTCCGTCGTCTGCAGGGCTCGCGCCGTTCCGGCCGTCACCGGTGCTCACCCCCGTGGACGTGCTCCGGCACCCGAGGGGCGTCCGCCGGCGAGGGGCGGTCCTCCCGACCGACCGGCCCGACGGCCGCACCGAGCGCGTACGAGCCGGCGAAGACCAGCGCCAGCACGGCCAGGAACGCCCACAGGGCGGCGGGCGGCCCGCCTCCGCGCGAGGCCGTTCGCGTACGCGGTCGCCGCGAACGCGACGAGGATTCTCGGATGGTGTCCACCGGCCGCCCTTTCAGAGCTCGACGGCGCCGCCGCTCGGATCGGGGGCGCCCTTGAGGAGTCGGACCACCGGGCAGTCCGGTTCCGGCGCGGGGAGAGAGGCAGGGGGAGGGGTCGGGGTCCCGGCTTTGGGGTCCCGGCCCCTCCCGCCGCCCGAGCGCGGAGGTCAGGCCAGGGCGAGCGCCCCGGTGAACCTCCGCCGCGCGGTGCCGGCCGCCGGCCCACCCGTGGACTCCGGTTCCCCGTCGCCCCGCAGCAGGGAGACCAGGGACGCGCGGGCGCGGGCGACGCGCGAGCGGACCGTGCCGACCGGGCAGCCGATGGCCTCGGCCGCCTCGGCGTACGGCAGGCCGAGGAGTTGCGTGAGCACGAAGGCGTCGCGCCGTTCGGCCGGGATCGAGGCCATGAGTTCGGCGAGCGCGACACCGTCCTCGAATCCGGGCAGGCCCAGGGGCTGGGTGTGCTCCGCCTCCGCCTGCCAGTCGTCGCGGTCGGACAGCCTCGGGCGGGCGGCGGCGTGGCGCAGGCTGTCGACCACCGTCCGGCGGGCGATGGAGAGGAGCCAGGTGCGCGCCGAGGACCGGCCCTGGAAGCGGGGCAGTGCGGCGATCGCGCGCAGGAAGACCTCCTGGGTGAGGTCGTCGGCGGCCTGGCGGTCGGCGCTCAGATACGCCACGTACCGCCAGACGTCGCGGTGCAGGGCCCGGACGAACAGGTCGGCCTTCGCGGGGTTGCCGTCCCGCGCGGCCAGCGCGAGCAGGGTCGTCGCCGCGTCCGCCCCGGCGTCCGGGGTGTGCGCGGAGCGAGCGGGTCTCGCCGGACCCTGGTGGAGGGTGTCGTGGGCAGGAGTCATCGCCACAAGTCCTTAAGAGGCAAGGGGAATCCGGCGACGCGCGGGAGTCCGGCGGCGCCGGTGAGGGGTCGCGGCCCGCCGGGAGGGCAGGGCCGATGCCCGAGCGACAGCGGTGACGGTCGTCAGCGGTCGAGCTCGGGGAGCCGGCTGTCAGGAGACAGCGAGTGCCCTCGGGGGACCCCGGGAGATGACGGAATGAGCGAGGAGGAGCTGCCGGGGAGCGTGCTCGTCACCGGCGCGGACGGGCCGGATCCGAGGATGCCGCGGGGGTACGGGGACGACGGCGGCGAGCAGGAGTCGCAGCGGCCACAGGGGCCGGAAGCGCCACAGTGGCAGCGCCCGTACGAGACGGAAGACGGCCCGCTCCCCGTACGCCATCCACAGGCCGCTCAGGAGCGCGGCGAGGAGGTGCGCGGACAGCATCCCGAGGGACGACGACATGTCCGTCATGTCGTGGGCGCCGGCCCCCGAGCCCGCGGGCACGTGTTCCATGGCCGCGTGTCCCATGGTCGCGTAGGCCGTGTCCATCCGCCCCATGCCCATGTGCATCAGCCCCATGCCCATGCCCATGTCCATGTCCATGTCCATGTGCCCGATGTCCATGTGCCCCATGGCCGTGTGAGCCATCGCCATGTGCTCCACGGCGGGCTGACGCGGCGGCAGGGCCCCGGGCCGCTGGGACCAGGAGAACGCCTGGTGCAGGGCGCTCTGGACGGCCACGGCCGCCGCCGTCACCGCGAACAGGCCGCGCTCGCGGCCCGCCAGGACCCAGGCGACGGCGAGAGTCCCCGCGAACGCGAGTCCGAGCGCCGGCGCCGGCAGGTCCTGACCCGACATCAGGACGTGGCCGGTGGCCGCGAGCAGCACACAGACGGCCGCGAACATCGCGGCTCGCACTCCTCGCGAACATCGGCCTGGTGTCATGGCGCGCCCATCCTTGCACCCCTCTCCGGAGGCATGAGGGCGGGTGCGGCACTCACGGCCGCCCCCTCGACCTGTCGGGTCATGAGTACGCGACTGTGGCGCGGCCCACAAGAGCGCCTCGGGAACTCCCGGCACCCCCGCGACGACTTCTCGGTGGCGACTCCGGGTGGCCCGGCCGTCGCACGGGAGGGGGAGCCACGTGAAGTCCGCGGGTACGGCGGCGGCCGCAGGTGGAGAGGCGGTGGAGTCCGGGCGCGTCGCGCCGCGCGGGCTGACCGCGCTGCTGACGACGGCCATGGCCTTCTCGATGATGCAGCTCTTCCTGCTCGGGGCGCTCGGGCCGCGCCTCGTCGACGCGCTCGGCGTCTCCCCGACGCTGCTCGGCCTGACGACCACGGTCGGGTTCGGTACCGCCGCCGTGCTCTCGCCGGCCGGTGGCCGGATCGTGGACCGGGTCGGCCCCCGGCGCGCGCTCGTCGCCCTGCTCGCCGTGTCGGGAGCGGCGCTCGGCCTCGCGGGCGCGGCTCCCGGCCCCGCCCTGCTCCTCGTGGCGGTCGCCCTGGGCGGTCTGCCGCAGGCGCTCGCCAACCCGGCGACGAACAAGGCGATCCTGGCCGCCGTCCCGGCGCCGAGGCGCGGTGCCGTCACGGGCACCAAGCAGTCCGGCGTGCAACTCGGCGCCTTCGCGGCCGGGTTGCCGCTCGCGGCGGCGGCCGGCCCGCTCGGCTGGCGGGGCGCGGTGTGGGTGGCGTCCGCGGCGGCGCTCGGCGCCGCCCTGTGGGCCTGGCGGGCGCTGCCGGCCGACCCGCCGGCCAAGGCCGGCCCAGCGCTCCGTGCACCGGCCGCACCTGACGGCCCCGTGCCGTGGCTGGCCGGCTTCTCGCTCTTCCTGGGCGCGGGCATCGCCTCCGTGAACACCTATCTGGCGCTGTTCGGTGCCCGCCGGCTCGGCATGGGGCCGACGGTGGCCGGTGCGCTCGTCGCGGTCCTCGGCCTCGCCGGGATCGCCGGCCGCGTCGGCTGGTCCCGTGCCGCCACGCCCGGCCGGGCCCCCTGGCTCCCCGGCCTGCTCGCGGGCGGCGCCGTCGGCGCGGCCGCGCTGCTGGTCCTCGCCGTTCGCGTCGAGCCGCTGGTGTGGCCGGCCGCCGTGGCGGTGGGCGTCTTCGCCGTGTCCGGCAACGCCGTCTCGATGGTCCTCGTGCTGCAGCGCTCGGCGCCGGGGCGGGCCGGGCAGGACTCGGCCTTGGTCGCGGCCGGCTTCTTCGCCGGTTTCGCCGTGGGCCCGCCGCTCTTCGGCCTGCTCGCGGAGCGCGGCCGGTACGGCGAGGGCTGGGCCCTGGTCGCGGGGGAGTTCGCCGTCGCGGGCGCCGTCGCCGTCCTCTGGGCGGTCAGGGACCGCCGTACGGGGCGGGGGGCCGCGACGTGAGCGGTGCGGGGGGCCGCGAGGTGAGCGGGCGAGGGGCCGGAGGTGATCGGTGGGAGGGGTCGCGAGGTGATCGGTCCGAGGGGTCGCGAGGGGTCGCGACGTGATGGGGGCGAGGGGTCGCGAGGTGATCGGTGCGAGGAGTTGCGACATGAGCGGGGCGGGGGGCCGCGACGTGAGCGGTGCGAAGGCCGCGAGGTGAGCGGGGCGAGGGGTCGCGACGCGATCGGTCCGAGGGGTCGCGACGTGAGCGGCGCGAGGGGCTGGGCCGAGGAGGCGCTGGAGCTGCTGCTTTGGCGGGTGGCCGAGACCGCCGGGCAGGTGGGGGAGCGCTTTCCGCTGTACGCCGACCCGGACGGCGGCCGCTGGACGACCACCGGGCGAGGTTCGTGGACCGGCGGCTTCTGGGCCGGCCTGCTCCGGCTGCGCGCCCGGCACACCGGCGGCGCCGCGGACCGCGCGGCGGCCGCCGCCGCGACCGCCCGGCTCGCGCCCTGGGCCGAGGCGGACACCGCGACCCGCGGTCTCGTCGTCTGGTACGGGACCGCCCTGGCCGACGAGGACGACGCGGCCGCCGCCGTGCTGCGCCAGCGCGCGGCGAAGGCCGCGCTCGCGGCCTGGGACCCGGCGCTCGGCCTGGTCCCGTGGGGCGCCGCGCTCGGCGGGCCCCGGCTGCGGGCCCGCGCGGACGGCGTCCCCGGCCTCGTACCCCTCCTGGCGTGCGCCGGAGACGAGGGGCGGGCGGCGGCGTCGGCGCATCTGCACCGCCACCTCGACCTGTGCCTGACGCGGGAGGGCTCATGGCGGCCCCGCCCGGCGTGGCGCTGGGACGTGGCGCGCGGCGGCTGGGCGGCGGAGGCCGATCCCGCGCCCGGCTGGAGCCGGGGCGAGGCATGGCTGCTCCTGGCGGTCGCGGACGGTCTGCTGCGCGCGGACGGCCCGTCCTGGCACACGGACCGGCTGGCCACCGACGCCCAACGTCTGCTCCTGCGAGGGGAGTTCCTCGACGGGCCGGTCGTCCCGCCTGCCGAAGCCGGTGCCCCCGAGGGGCCGCCGGACACCTCCGCGGCCGCCATCGCCGCGGTCGCCCTGCTGAAGCTCGGGTGCCTGACCGAAGCCGCTTGGGCGGGGGAGGCGGCGGCCCGCGCGGAGGCGGTCCTGCGCCGGCTCGTCGACGCGCACCTCACCCGGCCCGGCGGGCCCGGGCCCGCCGGCATGCTCCTGGACGGCTGCTACGACGCGCGGAGCGGCACCGCCGTCCGCCACGAACTGGTCTGGGGAGACTTCTTCCTGGCCCTCGGCCTGGCCGCCCTCCTCGGCCGCGTCGACCTCACGCGGGTGTGACGGAGGATCCCGGCCGCCGGCCCCGCAGCACCCGCCGGGCGACCGAGGAGACGTGCTGCTCGTCGGGGCCGTCGAGGATCCGTGCCGTCCGGCCCGTGCGGAACAGGGCGGGCAGCGGCGTGTCCGGGCCGAGCCCGGCGGCGCCGAACACCTGGATGGCGCGGTCGGCGACCTCCTGGAGGGTGCGGGCCGCCGCCGTCTTCGCCAGGCCCACCTCCACATGGGCGTCGCGCCCCTCCGCGACCAGCGCCATCGCCTCGCGCACCAGCGCGCGGGCGCTCCGCAGCGCCAGGAGCGACTCGAAGACGTGCCGCTGCACGAGCTGCCGGTCCGCGAGCGGGCCGCGCGCGCCCTGCCGCTCCACGGCGCGCGCACACATCAGGTCGAAGGCGCGCTGTGCCTGCCCGATCCAGCGCAGCGCCCGCAAGGTGCGGCCGAGCAGGAGCCGTTCGCCGGCGATCGCCAGGGCCTGGCCCGGCTCGCCGACGAGATGGTCCCCGTCGACGCGCACACGGTCGAACCCGATCTCGTACTGTCCGGTGGCGCCGAGCACGGGCAGCTCACGAACGACGCGGAAGCCGGGGGAGCCGGTGGGGACGAGGAACAGGGACAGGCCGTCGCGGTCCCCGGCGGAGCCGCTCGTGCGCACGAGCACGGTCACCAGATCCGCCTCCGCCGCCCCCGACACGAACCACTTGCGTCCCGTGACGGTCCACCCGCCGCCGGCTCGCCGCCGCGCCCGGGCGGTGGTGAGGAGCGGCTCGGTGCCGGGGGCGTCCGGCTCCGTCATCGCGTAACACGTACGGAGCTCGCCCGAGACCACGCGGCGGAGGTATTCCGAGCGCACCCGGGACGAGCCGTGCCGGGCCAGCATGGTCACGTCCAGCAGGGACGCGGACCCCAGGGCCGCCGGGCCGTGGTCGCTGGCCCCCTCGGACTCCGCGACGGCCGCGTAGGCGCTCAACGGGAGCCCTCCGCCGCCCAGTCCGGCCGGCAGCGGCAGTGCCCACAGGCCGGCCGCGCGTGCCTCCGTGCGCAGCCGGGCCCGCAGCTCCCGGGCGGGCGGCCCGCCGGCGTCGAGCCGCGCCTCGCACGGGAACACCCGCTCGCGGACGAAAGCCTCCACCCGCTTCTCCAGCAGGTCGACATCCCTTACGTCATGATCCGTCACTGTTTCCTCCGTCATGGGAACTCGACAGAACACACGTCCGACTGCCTGCCCGTGGAAGTGGTCGGGCGTACCGGCCCGCCAGTTCCCGCCTTCGCATCGCCACCACGAGAGGACAGCCATGGCGTCACCAGCGACCACGTACACCGCGGTTCGCCGCCCGCTCGACGCACTGGGTTTCGGCATCGCCGGGCCGCGGTCCATGACGGCGGTCGTCGCCGACCATCTGCGGCGGCTCGGCGGACGGGTCCGGGACGCGGACCGCGGGGAGATCGCCCTCGGCGGCGCCGGGTTCGCGCCGGTCACCGCCCGTGCCGCCTGGGGCGCCCGGGGCTCCGGCATCGACGACGAGGCCACCGCGCAGGCCGCCACCGGTGTGATGGCCGTGCACGGCCGCCGCCACGGAGCCCCGCGCGGCCTCGGCGTCGACTACCTGGCCACCGCGACCGGCGTGCTCGCCGTCCAGGGGCTGCTCGCGGCCCTCGTCGCCCAGGCGCGCGGCGGCTCCGGGCCCCGGCACGCGGACGTCACGGCCGACCGGGCCGGCCTGCTCGCCGTCTCGCAGTACCTGGCCGCGTCCGGCGCCGACGAGCCGGAGGCCGTCGAACTCGCCCCGGGCGTCCCGCCGTTCACCTCGGCCGACGGCGTCGTCTTCGAGCTGGAGACGCTCGATCCCGGAGCCTGGGCCGACTTCTGGCGGGCCCTCGGAGCGCCGGCCGAGGCGATACGGGCGGGCTGGCGGCCCTTCCAGTTCCGGTACGCCACGGCCTGCGCGCCCCTCCCGCGGTCCCTGCACGAGGTCACCCGTGCGCAGCCGATCGAACGGATCCGGCAGGCGGCCGACGCCTCCGGAGCCGAGGTCTGCCGGCTGCGCACGCTCGCGGAGCGCGCGCACGAGGACGACGGTGCCGACCCCTGGACCCTGCGGGCCCTCCGGCCCGGCGCCCCCGTGGCCCGGCCGCCGGCCTCCCCGGCCCGTCCGCTGGAGGGAATGACCGTGCTGGAGGCCGGGCGCCGGATCCAGGCGCCGCTGGCCGCCCACCTGCTGGGCCTCCTCGGCGCGCGGATCATCCGGGTCGAGCCGCCCGGCGGCGACCCGCTGCGCGGCATGCCGCCCGCCCGCGCCGGCGTCTCCGCGCGCTGGCTCGCCCTCAACCGGGGAAAGGAGGCCGTCGAGATCGACATCACGTCGCCCGGCGAGCGCGGACGGCTGCGCGAACTGGCCGCCGAGGCGGACGTGTTCCTGCACAACTGGGCCCCGGGCAAGGCGGCCGCGCTCGCACTCGACGCCGAGCACCTGGCCGCCGCCAACCCCTCCCTCGTCCACGCCTACACCGGCGGCTGGGCGGACCGGATCGCGCACGCCCCCATGGGCACGGACTTCATGGTGCAGGCCCGCACCGGCGTCGGCGAGGCCGTCCACCCCGCTGATGAACCGCCCGCGCCCTCCCTCATGACCCTGCTCGACGTCCTCGGCGGCCTCCACGGCACGGAGGCCGTGCTCGCCGGCCTGCTCCTGCGCGAGCGCACCGGCCACGGCGTACGGGTCGAATCCTCGCTGCTCGGCGCGGCCGACACCCTGCTCGCCCCCGCCCTGGAACGCGTCCGCCAGGGCCACGACCCCCGCCCGCCGGCCGGATTCCGGCGCCCGCTGCGGACCGCGGACGGCTGGATCGCGCCGAGCGACGCCAGTGCGACGGCAGCGGCCGCGCACGACCTGAGCGGGCTGTGCACCGAGGACGCCCTGCACCGGCTGCGGGCCCGCGGCCTGACGGCGACCGCCGTCACCACCGATCTCACCGGCCTCGCACACGACCCGCGCCTGTCCGGCCCGATCAGCCGGGACACGCACGGTGCCCCCGCCGTTCCCGACCCCTGGAGCCTCGCGTGACCGTCACCCTCACCGACCTGCTGCCCGCCGGACTCCGCCGCTCGTGGGCGGTGGACGGCACCTGCCCGGACCTCGACCTCTACAGCCTGTTCCGGGCCCGGCAGATCGCCGACCTGCACCGCACCGCGATCCACGACGCCAAGGGCACGCTCTGCTACACGGCGCTCGACCGCAGGGCCAGAAGCCTGGCCGAGGGCCTGCGCGGCCTCGGCATCGGCCCCGGGGACGTCGTCGCCGTCCAGCTCCCCGACCGCCGCGACGCCGTCATCGCCGACCTGGCGATCGCCGCCCTCGGCGCCGTCGCCCTCCCCTTCCCGGTCGGGCGCGGGGCCGTCGAGGCGGAGTGCCTGCTGCGCCGGGCCGAGGCCGTCGCCGTCATCGCCGCCACCGAACACCGGTCCCGGACGCCTGCCGCCGGCCTCGTCACGATCGCGCCCGCCCTGCCGGCCCTGCGGCACGTGATCTCCGCCGGACCGGGGACCCCGCCCGCAGGAACGATTCCGCTCAGAGAACTGCTGCGCACCGACCCCACCGGTTTCGTCCCGGCCCGCCCCGACCCCGACAGCGCCGCCCGCATCCTCGTCTCCTCCGGCTCGGAGGCGGAGCCGAAGATGATCGCGTACTCCCACAACGCCCTCGCCGGCGGACGGGGCAACTTCTTCGCCTCCCTCATACCCGACGCCACCCCGCCCCGCTGCCTCTTCCTCGTCCCGCTCGCCTCCGCCTTCGGCTCGAACGGCACCGCCGTCACCCTCGCCCGGCACGGCGGATCCCTCGTCCTGCTCGATCACTTCACCCCGGAGGCCGCGCTGGCGGCGATGCGCGAGCACGCCCCCACCCACGTCCTCGGCGTCCCGACGATGATCCGGATGATGCTGGAGCACAAGGAGCGGACGGGAGAACGCGTGCCCGCCCCGACGGCGCTCGTCCTCGGCGGCGCCCCGCTCGACGAGGCCACCGCGTCCGCCGCCGCCGAGGCCTTCGGCTGTCACGTCGTGAACCTGTACGGATCGGCCGACGGCGTCAACTGCCACACCGGCCTGGACCACAAGGTCCCGCCCACCGACCGCTCCGGAGTCGTCGCGGGACGCCCCGACCCGCGCGTGGCGGAGATCAGGGTCGTCGACACCGAGACCCACGAGCCGCTGCCCGGCGGGCGGACCGGCGAGATCGTCGCGCGCGGCCCGATGACGCCGCTCTGCTACGTCGCCGCTCCGGAGCTCGACGCCCGCTACCGCACCGCCGAGGGCTGGGTCCGCACCGGAGACCTCGGCCACCTCGACGAGGACGGCGTCCTGCACGTCGTCGGACGTCTCAAGGACGTCGTCATCCGCGGCGGCGCCAACATCAGCCCGGCCGAGGTGGAGCGCGAACTGGCCGGTCACCCGGCCGTGCGCGACGTCGTCTGCGTGGGCGTCCCCGACCCGCTGATGGGGGAGCGCCTGGTGGCCTGTGTGGTGGTCAGGGGCGGTGCGGCGCCGACGCCGGACGACCTGGGCGCGCATCTGACCGCCCGTGGTGTGGACCGCTACAAGCACCCGGAGCACGTGCTGCTCGTGGACGCGCTGCCGCTCACCGCCGCGGGCAAGACGGACCGGGCCGCCCTCCGGCGCAGAGCCGCCGGCGAACGCCGCACTCCCGCACCCGTCCGGGGATGAGCGAAGGGGGAGGGGGACGCCGAAGCGTGCCCCTCCCCCTTCCCGTACGGGGTCAGGCCCCGCCCATGGCCTTCTTCATCGCCGCGGCCGCGTCGCGGTACACGGCGAGCAGGTCCAGGTCCTCGCCCGGGTAGTTCACGACCTCCACCTGCTTCGCAGCCACGTCGGGCAGCACCGTGCCCGTCGACATGTGGGCGTTGTCGAGGACGAGGGCGGGCTTCCTCGCCGACAGCGCGGCCAGCCGGGCCGGGGTGACCGGCTCGGGGCCGTACGTCCCCACCGTCGTCGCGCCCGCGAGGCCGGCCGCCCAGCCGGTGAAGACCTGGGTGACGACGACAGGGCTCTTCCCGCCCGGCCACGCCGACTCGAGCTCGCCGTTCAGCCGGGCGACCTCCCCGTCGAGCCGCGCCGTGAACCGCTCGGCGGCGCCCTTCGTGCCGAACAGGCCGCCCAGGCGGGTGATTTCGGCACTGGCCCTCGCCGGCTCGTTGTCCAGGTTCACCTCGACCAGCCTCGCCTTCGACCCGGCCGCCTCCTTGATCTTCGCGGCGTACGGCTCGAAGGGCGCGTACAGCACGAAGTCGGCCCGCGCGACGGCGGCCAGGTCCGAGGGCTTCGGGTCGTAGTCGGGGGCGTGGTGGACCGACCGCGGCACGATCACCGTGACGTCCTCGGCGCCGGCGGCCTTGGCGAAGGCCCCCTCCCAGGTGGTCGTGACGACCACCGCCGGCCGGTGGCCGGCCCCCTTGTGGGCCGCCGGCCCCGCAGCGTCCTCGCCGCCGCACCCGGTGAGCAGGGCGAGCGCCGCGGTCAGTGCGAGGAGGGAAGCGATACGGGCCGTGCGGACGCGGTTGCGCGCCATGAGCTGTTTCTCCGTTCGGGGATCAGATGCGCGGCGAGGACGACGGCCCCCGCCGTGAGGACGAGGACCGGGCCCGGAGGCCAGTCCAGCCAGAGGGCCAGCAGAAAGCCGGTGAGATCGACCGCGACGCCGACGCCGACCGCCCACAGGGTGATCGACCACAGCGAGCGGCCGAGCCGCCGCGCGGCGAGCGCCGGCAGCAGGGTCAGCGCGTCGACGAGCAGCGCGCCGGTCAGCTTGATCGCCCCGGCGACGGCCACCGCGACGAGCACGAGGAGCGCGGTGGTGAGGAGACGGACGGGGACGCCCGAGCACTGGGCGAGCTCCCGGTCGTACAGGAGCAGGGCGACCTCCCGCCGCTTCCACCAGAACAGGGACGGCACGACCACGGCGAGGACGCCGAGGACGACAAGGTCGGCCGTGCCGACGGACAGGATCGAGCCCCAGAGCAGGGCGAAGGCGCCCGAGGCGTTGACGCCGGAGACGGCGAGGACGAGGAGCGCGGCGGCGATCGCCAGACTCATCAACAGGCCCATGGCGCCGGACAGTCCGTCGGGCGTCCGGGCCAGTGGCGCCACCCCCGCGCCCGACAGCGCGCACGCCACCAGCGCGCACAGCATCGGATCGAGCCCGGTCAGCAGCCCGACCGCGATGCCGAGGAGGGCGACGTGCATCATCGCGAACCGCACCGGCATGATGTCGAGCCCGACGATGACCACACCGATCACGGGCAGCGCGACGGCCGCGAGCAGCAGGGCGAGACCGGCCCGCCGGACCGCTTCGAGCTGGAGCATCACCCCGAGGTCGGCCGTCGCGAGCGTGCTCACCGCACCTCCCGCAGCCGGCCGGCGGCCATCTCCAGGACCCGGTCGCAGCGTTCGGCGAGGGCCCGGTCGTGCGTGACGACGACCAGCGTCACCGGCAGGGCGGTCAGGGCGTCGGCCGCCTCCTCCTGCCCGGCGAAGTCGAGCGCGGCGGTCGGCTCGTCGGCGAGGAGCACCCCCGCCCCGGCGGCGACCGATCCCATGGCTCGGGCCAGGTACATGCGCTGCAACTGCCCGCCGGACAGCGTGTCGACGGGCCGGCCGCTCAGCGCGCCGACTCCCAGCCGCCCGGCGGCCGCGGCCGCGTCGGCCGGCGCGCCGCCGCTCGCCAGGAGCTCGTGCCCGCGCAAGGGGAACCGCCCCGCGGCCGGCTTCTGCGGGATCCAGGCGCACGACCGCCGTCGCCACGCCCACTCGGCCGCCGTACGGGCCGGCCGCCCACCGACCTCGATGGTGCCGCCGACCTGCCGGTGCAGCCCGAGGACCGCCCGCAGCAGCGTCGTCTTCCCGGACCCGTTCGTCCCGGTCAGGGCCACCCGCTCACCAGCGGCGATCTCCAGGTCGACTCCGGCGACCGCCTCGTTGCGGCCGTGCCGGCAGGTGACCGCCCGCATCCGTATGTCCAGTCCGCCCATCCCGTGCCCTTCACCGCCGCCGTCGTCGTGCGCTTCAGGAGTCGGACGGACCGGGCGGCGGGTTCCCGGCGAGCGGCGGGAACCGGGGAGTGCCGCCGCCCGACCCCTGTCATGTCGTCACCCGGCACTCCAGGAACAGGAGCACCACCCCATGAACCGCAGGCAGTTACTCCGCGCCACCACCGCCCTCGGCGCCACGGGAGCCCTCGCCGCCACGGCCGCCCCTCCCGCGTCCGCGGCGGCCCCCGATCCGGGCCGCCCCCTCCGCGTCCACCTGGTGATGTTCGACGGCGTGGAGGAACTCGACTTCGCCGGCCCCTACGAGGTCCTCTCGGCCGCCGGGTTCTTCACCCCGCGCCCGGTGGAGGTCCGCTACGTCTCGGCCACCGGGGCCCGCGGCGTCACCGGCGCGTACGGCACTGTGGTGCGCGGCATCCACCCGTGGGCCCCCGAGGAGGCGGACCTGCTCGTCGTCCCCGGCGGCGGCTACGCCCGCCGCGACAGCCCCGGCGTCCGGGCCGAGATCGACCGCGGCACCCTGCCCCGCGCCCTGGCGGCCGCGCCCCGCCCGGGTCTCACCGTCGCCGCTCTGTGCACCGGCGTCATGCTGCTCTCGGCCGCGGGGCTCACCAAGGGACGTCCGTGCACCACCCATCACAAGGCCAAGCCGGACCTCCAGGCACAGGGCGGCCTGGTGAAGAACGCCCGTGTCGTCGACGACGGCGACCTCGTCACCTCCGGCGGCGTCACCTCGGGCCTGGACCTCGCCCTCTGGCTGGTCCGCCGCGCACTCGGCGCCGACGCGGCGACGAACCTGGAGGAGATGCTGGAGTACGAGGCGCGGGGGACCGTTTGGACGCCGCCCCGGAGCGCGGCGGATCCGGCCCGCTGAACGGGCGCCGAGGCGCCAATTGGATCTTCAACAACTCCGTGGTGTAGAAAGCTCCGTCGATCAATCATGATCACGACATCGAGCACTCTCATTCGGGGGAATGGAAGAATGACCTCAACTCGCCGTGTTCTCAGCGCGATCGCGCTCCTCACCGCGCTGAGCGGCGTCGCCGCCTGCGGTCCGGACGACGCCGAAGGCGCGGCCGGAGGTTCCGGCGGCAGCGCCTCGTCGAGCGCGCCGTCGGCCACGGCATCCGGGGCGGCGGACTCCGGCGGGGCCGGAAAGGGCGGCCCGGCCGACGACGTCGACGGTGACGGAAAGGGCGGCGACTGCGGCAAGCCGCCGATCCTGCCCGCGGGCCACACGAAGGTGAAGGTCCAGCTGATGCGTGACGCCGGCGGTTTCGAGGCCGCGGTGGCCACGCCGCACTGCACGCCGAACGACTGGATCTACGGCGCCGAAAAGGACGCTCCGACCAAGCACTACGTCCTGCCCGAGAACGTCAAGGCGTATCTGGCCCTGGCCGCCGGCCCCGGCCAGTGGAAGCAGGTCGACCACGAGCAGCTGTCGCTGCACATCGACCGCTGTCTGGCCGAGGAGATCGGTGCTCCCACCGCCGACTACCCCAAGGTGGAGGCGCCCTACGGCTGCTTCGGCAACATCTTCGATATCACGCTGAACGCCAAGGGCGACGTGGAGACGATGAAGGAGATCTGGAGCGTCTGACGACGTCCGCCGGCCCGGCCTTCCGTGTGACGAGGGGCCGCGAAACGGGCCGTTGATCGGTTGTTGATCAGCCGTCCATCGATGACGGGCCTACTGGGAACCACCTTTTCGGTTCGGTTTCCTGGAGGGCCATCGTGCTCAGGCGGACGGTTCGCGTGGTGGTCGGTGTGGCGGTGGCGTTGGCGCTGGGCGCCGCGGTCGCACCGGCCGGCGGAGGTGCTGGGGTGGAAGCCGCCGGCCCGGTGTCCTCCAGGGCCTGCGGCTCCAGTCCTCTGGGCTGTTTCTGAAGGCGGGCCCACGCGCGAGCGCCGGCTGCCGTGGGCCGGTGTCACCCGGCGTTCGCCGTACTCAGCAGTTCGACGGATGCTCCAGGCACGGGACGACCGCGTGCCGGCCGGCCTGCAGGCCGAGCTCGGCGTAGGGGCGCTCGCCCCGGCCGCCACCGGACTGTTCCGCGTGCGCGGCCCCGGTGAGGGCGGCGGAGAGCAGGCCGCCCAAGGCGAGTACGGGCAGGAGGCGGCCGAGGACGGCCCGGCGGTACCCGCCGGTGCTGTGCTGCTTCATGGATCCACTCCATCGTGTCGTGTGTCGTGTGTCGTGTGTCGTGTGCCGGTGTCGGCTGTCCGAGCTTCGGCGCGGGCTGCGGGGAAGTGCTCAACGTTCGATGAACGTCCCGGTGCCGGCCGGGCGGAACGGGCGGCGGCGAGGCCCGGCACGGGCCAGGGGGAGGGTGGTCATGGACAGGTCGACAGTGACACGGACACCGCCGGAGCACCTGGCGGTGCGGCTCCTCGGGCCGCTCCGCGCCCGGCTCGGCGGGGAGCGGATCGAGCTCGGACCGCCGCAGCAGCAGGCGGTGTTCGCGATGCTGGTGCTGCGGCGCGGCCACGTCGTCGGGACCGGGCAGCTGGTGGAGGGGGTGTGGGGACCGGCCGCCGCGCCGCGCAGCGCGACCGCCGCCGTCCGCACGTACGTCTCACGATTACGCGCGGCCCTGGAACCGGACGGGTCCGCGCGGGCCGGAGGCCGCCCGATCGTCGCCGCGGAGGGCGGCTATCGGTTCCCGGCGCCGGCGGTCGTCGTGGACGCCGAGGTGTTCGCGCACGAGACCGCGGACCGGGACGGGACGGCCGAGGCCGTGTACGAGCGGCTGACGCGTGCGGTCGGACGCTGGCAGGGCGTCCCGTTGGCCGGGGTACCGGGGCCCTGGGCGGAGCGCCGCCGCGAACAGCTGACCGAGTCCCTCGCGGCGGCACGCGAAGACCTGTACGCCGCGGCCGTCGAACTGGGGCGATACGGGGAGGTGGTCACCGGACTCCGCTCGATGGTTGCGGAGTTTCCGCTGCGGGAGCGCGCGCACGGGCTGCTGATGCTGGCGCTGCAGCGCACCGGCCGCCAGGTGGAGGCGGCCCGGGCGTACGACGAGGCGCGCGAGGTGCTGGCGCGGGAACTGGGGACGCGGCCCTCGGCGGAGCTGACGGAGCTGCACCGTGGCCTCCGTACGGGAGGAAGCGCCCCCGCCCCCGCACCACGCGGTGCCACGGCCGCCCGCCCCTCGTCCTCGTCCCGCCCGGCCGCCCCGGACGATCGCCGACCGGGAACACCCGCCCCGTCCCTCGCCGCGCGCCGACCGGCCGGCGCCCCGGGCCACCAGCGGCAGCCGTCCGCGCCGACGGACCGCCGGCGGCCCTCGGCACCCGCGGCGACGGACCGCCGCCGGCCCTCGGCACCCGCGGCCACGGGCACCGTGCCGGGCGGCGCGCGGAGCACCGCGGCACCGCTTCCTTCCGACATCGGCTGCTTCACCGGGCGCGGCCGGCTCATCGGCGAGATCAGGGACCACCTGCTGCGGGCCCGCTCCGGGCACAGCCCGGCGATGTCCGTCGCGACCGTCACCGGCATCGGCGGCGTCGGCAAGACCGCGCTCGCCGTCCACGTGGCACACGGTCTGCGCGCGGCCTTCCCCGACGGGCAGTTGTACGTCGGCCTGCGTGCCGGCGCCACGCCCGCGGACCCGGCCGGCGCGCTCGCCGATCTCCTCTCCGTGCTCGGCATCCCGCCCGACCGGCTGCCGCTGGACCTGGAGGAGCGGGCCGCGCTGCTGCGCACCCAGCTCGCCGACCGCCGTGTGCTGCTGGTCCTGGACGACGCCCGGGACGCCGCCCAGGTGCGCCCCCTCCTGCCCGGGACGGCCGGCTCCGCGGTCATCGTCACCACCCGGGCACCGCACCTCACGGTCCCCGGCGCCCGTTCCTTCGCCGTCGACGTCCTCGCCGAGGCCGAGGCGGTGACGTTGCTCGGCACCCTCGCGGGCCCGGCGCGCGTGGCCGCGGAACCCGCCGCCGCCCGGGCCCTGGTCGACTCCTGCGGCCGGCTGCCGCTCGCCGTACGCATCGTCGGCGCCCGCCTCGCCGCCCGGCCGGACCACAGCCTGCGCACCTTCGGGGCGCGGCTGGCCGACACCCGCACCCGGCTCGGTGAACTGAGCCACGGCGACCACGCGGTGGAGTCCGCCTTCCGGCTCGGCTACCGGGCCCTGACGCCCGACCGGGCCAGGGCGTTCCGTCTTCTGTCCCTCCTCGACACCCCTGACGTGCCCCTGTCCGTCGCGGCCGCTCTGCTCGGCGCCGGGGAGCACACGGCCGAGAAGCTCGCGGAGGACCTGGTCGACGCCGGAATGCTGGAGTCCCCGGCCCCGGGGCGCTATCGCCTGCACGACCTGCTCCGGCTCTACGGCCGGCGCCGTGCCGAATCCACCGATCCCGCCGAGGACCGGGCCGCGGCACTGCGCCGGGTCCTGGCCCTGCTGCACGCCACCGCGGTGAGGGTGGCACGCACGGCACTGGCCGACGACATCCCCGCAGCCCCCTGGCTCCACCCGGCCGGCCACCCGGGCATCGCCTTCGAAGGCACCGAGCAGGCCCGCGCCTGGTTCCGCGCGGAGCACGCCGTGCTGACCTCCACCGTGGAACAGGCGCTCGCCTCGGTTCCCGGCGCCCTGCGGACGGCCGTGGACCTGCTGACGCTGATCGCGGTCTGCAGCCTGTTCCCGAGCCGGGGCCACTACGAGGACGCCTGCCGGCTCGCCGGATCGGTCGCCCGGCACGCGGCGGAGGCCGGCGAACCGGAGTACCGGGCCCGGGCGCTGCACTCGCGGGCCTGGCTCTCCTCTCTGGTGGGCGACCACGCGGCGGCGGAGACGGATCTGCGCGAGGCGCTCGACTGGGCGGAGGCGGCCGGCAGCGCCCGGCGCCTGCACATGTCGGGGGTGCTGCTCGCGCTCGCCCTGCGCGCCATGGGACGCGTCGGGGAGTCGGAGGCGGCGATGGCCAGGGCCGAGCGCTTCGCGGGCGATCCGGACGACCCGGCGAGCCCGGCCGGCTTCGCCCGCTTCGTGGCCCGCCTGCACGTCGCCGTGGGCGCGGACCGGCCGCCCGAGGGGCTGCCTCTGATGACACCGCTGATGCGGCGGGTGGACGCCCACGGGGCCTCGCTGGTCGAGGCAGGGGGAGTGGGCCGCCTGGGGGCCGCGCTGAGCGGTCCGGCCGCGGCGGACGACTGACCGAAGCCCGCCCGACTCATCGAAGCCCGCCCACGGCCGTCGGTCCGCGACGCCGGGCGGTGCGCTGGGGCCTGTCCGGCGGATCACGGCCTGTCCGACCCTGCCGGACAGGTTCTAGCCGCGGGGGAGAAGGGGCGAAACCCGGAACGTTCCGGATGCCTCGCGCAGCATGGCGCTGGCTACCTTGCGGGTCGCCGACGGCGGACCACGCCGCCGCGCACACGACTCCCTACGAGGAAGAGGTCCCGTGCGCAGAACGCGAACTGCCCTGCTGGGAGCGCTCGTCGCGCTCACCTCCCTGACCGTGGCGCCCAGCGCCTTCGCCGGCGAGGCCGGCGCCCCGGGAGCGCGGCCGGCCGCCGGGATCGCCGCGGACGCCGTCCAGTCGTTCCAGAACCAGGCCACGCACCGCTGCATCGACGACACCTCCAACGGCTTCCGCACGTGGGGCTGCAACGGCACCAGCCCCCAGCAGTGGTCCGTGCACGTCTGGGCCGACGGCACCCGCCAGCTGAGGAACGTGAACACCGGGCGCTGCGTGGAGGACACCGACAACGGGTTCCGCACCGTGTACTGCAACTCGAACGCCGAGCAGAGCTGGTGGGTCAAGGTGTGGGGCGACGGCACCGTCCGCTTCCAGAACCAGCTCACCGGCCGCTGCATCGACGACAGCGACGCCTACGGCTTCCGCACCTTCGCGTGCAACTCCACCCCGTTCCAGAGCTGGTCGTGACCATGGAGGACCGAGAGATGACGAACCCGTCCCAGCCCGGCCGCGTGCCCAGCAGGCGGACCGCGCTGAAGGCCGGCATGGGCCTCGCGGTGGGCGCGGGACTGGCCGTGGCCGCGCCCGGCACCGCGTCCGCCGCGCCGCGCGGCGCTCAGGGCGCCACCCTCATGGGGCAGGTCGGTGCCCCCTTGTGCGAACAGCCCGGGGACTCGGCGAGCGCGCAGGGCCTGGTCTCGGGCGACCTGGGCATCCCGTACTACCGGGAGCACGACGGCACATGGGGCTACGTCTTCGGCGACAGCTGGACGGGGCCCCGGCAGACCGGTGACTGGATCGGCTCGCCGGTGATGCTGAACCAGGCGAGCTTCGACAGCTCCGGCCGGACGCCGATCTCCTTCACCTGGGCGATGCCCACGGGCGGCGCGGCCCGCCAGCTCTTCGACTACCGGCACAACGAGGACAACGGCTACGGCGACACCGAGGTCTCCCGCATCCCCAACGACTGCATCGAGTTCGGCGGGCGCACCTACATCCAGTACACCTCGGTGTTCACCTGGGACCCGCCGCCCGGGTGGGACGGGTCGCTGATGTCCGGCGTGGCCTACTCCGACGACCACGGCGTGACCTGGCACGACTACCCGTACCACTGGCCCGGGGACCGTCTCGGCGCCAACCAGAGCATGTACGGCATGTGGTCGTTCGCCGGCATCGACAACGGCTATCTGTACATCTTCTCCAAGCGCTGGAACGGCGGGCACAAGAACACCGGGGACGGCGGCGCGATCCAGCTGTTCCGGATCACGCCGGACGACTTCCGGGCGGGGAACTTCGGGGCCCAGGAGAACTGGGCCTACCTGAACGACCGCTGGCAGTGGACCAGGGACGTCGGCCCGTCGGTCATCCTCTCCGGCAACAACATCGGCGAGTTCTCCGTGAAGCGCATCGGCGGCAGGTACTGCATGAGCTACCTGGACGTGACCGACTACTCGATCTGCACCCGCACCGCCGCCCGGCCCGACGCCGTCTGGACCGCCCCCAAGGTGCAGATCGTCGGGGACGGCTCGTGGCCGGTCAGCCACTGGGGCAAGCCCCAACTGCCCTTCCTGTACGGCGGGTACATCCACCCGGGCAGCGCCAGTGCGACGTCGCTGACCCTGATCGTGTCGCAGTGGTCCTCGGACGCGAACCGGCAGACCACCGCCTACCGGGTCCTCCAGTACGACGGCATCAACCCGTGATCCGCTGAGCGGGAGGCCCGGACACGGCACAGGCGCGGCCCCGGACACCGGGGCCGCGCCTCACGTGTGCCGCGCCGGGCGTCAGTTGGTGGTGATCCAGGTGCCGCGGGTGGCGCTCCAGTGGATGGTGGCCTTCTGGAAGGTCTGCTTGACGCCTCCGGGTTCTGCCACTTCGTCGGTGGTGGGGTAGCCGAGGGCGGCCTCGTGTCCGGCGTTGTGGAAGGCGTCGTAGATGGCGTCGTGGACGATGTGGGTGCCGGTCTGGGGTGACCAGAGGAAGAGGCCGTGTTCGAAGAACTGGTAGCGGCCCCGGGTGCCGTCGGGCGCGGTGGCAGCGTCGGCCTCGTCCATGGTGGGGAAGCCCCAGCGGCGTTCCGCGTCGGTCGCCCAGAACCGCTGCAGGATGTCCCCGCGCACCGCGTAGGCCACGTCCGGATGCCAGATGATCATGCCGTTCTGGAAGACCTGGAAGCGACCGCCCAGCGCGGAGTCGCGCTCACCGGTGGCCGGCGTGCCCAGGACGCCGTTCGGGCCGCCCATGCTGTCGTACTTCACGGCGATCCTGCCGTACGGGACCAGGTCGTCGATCCGGTCGTAGCGGCGCGGCGAGAACCCGCGCAGCCCGTTGCCCCACACGCGCTCCTCGGCCACGTGCCCGAAGTCGTACTCCTCGCGCACCACCGGCTGGGTGTGCGCCGGATCGGCCCACCGCACGAACAGCGCCACGTGGTGCGTGCCGCCGTCGACGTCCATGAGCAGGGCGTCGCCGGGCTGGAGGTCGCTCGCGGGGATGTCGTGGGTGACGTTCCACAGGTCCCAGGTGGTCAGCGCCCTGCCGAGGTTCCAGGCCATCGACACGAAGCCGGAGCAGTCGGGGCGGTAGCAGCCGTACTGGTTCTCGTGGCAGCCGTCCCAGCTGTACGGCACCTGCTCGGCCACCCACGACCACGAGCGGTCCATCACCTCGCCGCGCCCGATCGCGCCGTCCGGCACCGAGGCGCTCGCGGCGGGCGCCGTGGTCAGCGTCGCCGTGAGCACGCCGAGGAGCAGGGCCAGCGCACCCAGAGCTCGCCGGAGATTCGATGATCTCATCAGTGCCTCCAGGTCAGTTGGTGGTGATCCAGGTGCCGCGGGTGGCGCTCCAGTGGATGGTGGCCTTCTGGAAGGTCTGCTTGACGCCTCCGGGTTCGGCGACCTCGTCGGTGGTGGGGTAGCCGAGGGCGGCCTCGTGTCCGGCGTTGTGGAAGGCGTCGTAGATGGCGTCGTGGACGATGTGGGTGCCGGTCTGGGGTGACCAGAGGAAGAGGCCGTGTTCGAAGAACTGGTAGCGGCCCCGGGTGCCGTCGGGCGCGGTGGCAGCGTCGGCCTCGTCCATGGTGGGGAAGCCCCAGCGGCGTTCCGCGTCGGTCGCCCAGAACCGCTGCAGGATGTCCCCGTACACGGCGTACGCCACGTCCGGATGCCAGATCACGATCCCGTTCCGGAACAGCTGGAAGCGACCGCCCAGCGACGCGTCCTCCTCGGCGCGCACCGGAGCGCCGAGCGGACCGCCGTCGCCGCCCGTCGCCGCGTACTTCGCGCCGATCGTGCCGTACGGCTGGAACGCCTCGTCCCGCATGGCGCGGGCCTTGTCCTCGGCCGTGTCGTACTTCCAGCCGTAGGCGGAACGCTGCACGGCCTGCGCCAGTTCGCCGGCGGTGCTGCCCACCCAGTCGGGCTCCATCTGCTGGGCGACCTCGAAGAACCTGTTCGCGGCGTAGTCGACGTCGAGGCACTGCGCGGGCTCGCACCAGCCCTGCGAGGGCCGCTGCTGGAAGACGCCGAGCGAGTCCCGGTCCCCGCAGGCCAGGTTGTTCATCCGGGACTCGATCCAGCCGGTCTCGAAGCCGGCCAGCATCACCTTGTCGGAGACGCCCCGGCGCTGTCCGACCTCGTACACCTTGCGCGTCACCGCGATGTCCCGGTCCGGCGGGATGTCGCAGTACGTGGTGGCCGGCGCGGCGTGCGCGAGCGGGCCGGGCAGCGGCTTCGGGCCGTGGGCCCAGGCCGGGCCGCCCGGCAGCGACAGGGCCGTCATGATCAGCAGAACCGCTGCGCCGCGTCTCGCGCGGCTCGTACGACGTGAGGCTGTACCAGACACGTTCCTGCTCCTCTGCTCCGTAAGTAGCCCTGAGGCGAAGGGAGTTCGGATGCCCGGGCGGAACACCCGGCACCGGGCAGGCAAGCTAGCCAGCGGGGCGCCGCACCCGGCACCCGGAACGCTCCGGAGTGACAGCGCCGCCGGGAGGCGCAGAGCATGCGACGCGTCGAGGAATGCCGAGGGGGCCGAGGTGCGTCGGGGTGCGTCGGGGTGCGTCGGGGTGCGTCGGGGTGCGTCGAAGGGGCGCCTACCGGTGCCGGGAGGGGGCGGGGCAGGCGGGGAGCGCGGGGTGGTCATGGGTGCGGACCGCGGGCAGCCAGGCGACCGGCGGGGTGGCGTCCGGGGCGAGGCGCACGCGGAACCACTCGGTGGAGACGACATCGCTCTCGTCGATGATGGGCTTGCCGTCCGCCAGCGCGCAGTCGGCGTCCAGGACATCGCCGTGCCACACCCGGTGCGCCACCACGTTGTCGGCGGTGTAGGCCCGCGTCGGGTCGACCGCGAGGCCGAGGCTGCACTCGGGATCCCGGGTGGGCCGCAGCCGGCACGGCAGGTCGGCGTTGAACACCCGTACGTGGGCGACGGTTCCGCCGTCGAGCGGCACCGGCCGGGCCGCCGCGCCGTCGCCGCCGGCGGCCGCCCAGAGCACCGCGGCCGCCGCACCCGCCTTGAGGGCGACGAGCGCGGCACGGCCCCGGTGCCGGGGCCGCCCGGCCGGTCCGGCGGCCCGGTGGGCGGTGATCCGGGCGAGCAGGGCCTCCGCCGTGTGCGCGGCGCGCTCGGCATGGCCGGGGGCCAGGCAGTCGGCGGCCAGCGCGCGCCAGAACGGCGGCACGGCGTCGTCCATGCGCAGCGGGGCACGCCCGTCCGCGTACTCCTGTGCCGCTGCGCCGCGAGAGACGGGCGTGGCACCCGGGAACGGGGAGGCGCCACCGGTGAACACCTCGTGGATCATGACGCCGAGGGCCCAGATGTCGGCCGTGGGCCGGATCCGTACGCCCTGCTCGCCGAGCGAGGCCTTCCAGCGCTCCGGCGGGAGGTAGTCCATGGTGCCCATGGGCGGCGCGTAGCCGTGGGTGCCGTCGGCGCCCGTCAGCTCCGTGGCGAGCCCGAAGTCGGAGAGCTTGACCGAACGGTCCGGCATCAGCAGGACGTTGTCCGGCTTGAGGTCGCCGTGCACCCAGCCGCTGCGGTGCAGATGGTCGAGGCCCTCGCAGATCCCGGCGAACAGCCGGGCGGCCTCGGCCTCGGCGATCCCGGCGCCGAGAACGTCCCGCAGGCTGCCCCGGGCCCGCTCCATGACCAGGACGATCGCGCCGTCCAGGGACGGCCGGTCCGGCTCGCTGAGCACGACGGAGTCGAGGAGGCGGATCAGCCGGGGGTGGCCGGCGGTGCGGGCCAGCTCGACCTCGCGCCGGGCCGCCTCGGCGACCTTCCGCGCCTGGCGGGGCGCGAGCCCGGCCGTCGGCAGGAACTTCAGCGCCACCTCGCGCGCAGCCGCCGGAAGGCTCCCGTCGCCCTCGGTGTCCCGGCCCGCGTGGACCGTCGCCCAGCCGCCGGCGCCGATCGGCTCCCCGACCTCCCAGCGCCCCACGCGGTGACCGCGCGGGAGCACGTCCGTGCGCTCGCCGCCGCCCGGGGCGCCGGCCGTGGCCGCCGTCGCACCGCTCTCCGCCCTCATCGCGCCGCTGCC
The DNA here is from genome assembly GCF_042873935.1 of Streptomyces sp. NPDC004327. Taxonomy (NCBI): domain Bacteria; kingdom Bacillati; phylum Actinomycetota; class Actinomycetes; order Kitasatosporales; family Streptomycetaceae; genus Streptomyces; species Streptomyces sp. NPDC004327. The sequence continues at coordinate 491,556 of NZ_JBIAME010000001.1, forward strand.
CGCTCCTCCCGGGCCCCGGTGGCGCCCCGGGGCGGGAGGAGCGCGAGGTGCTCCTCGCGCACGAGGCCGAAGCGCAGCGCGACGGAGACGATCGCCTCGCGCTTGCCGTTGCGGCGGGCGCCCCGGCCCTGCTCCTGCCGTTCGGTGAGGGTGGTGAGCCGCATCTTCTCCTCGGCCAGGTAGTCGATGTGCGAGCTGACCGCCCGTGACGTCAGGCCGGAGCAGCCGGGATGGCCTCCCAGTCGGGCGACGATCTCGGGGGTGGTCGGCACCGCGAGCGGCGACTCGTCGCGCAGCCGTGGTTCGCAGAGCGCGACCAGCACGAGGAAGTAGATGGCCGTCTCGTCCAGCGAGTACGCCATGAGGGTGTGGCTGTCCCGGGGGCCGCCCGCGCGGTCCGGGTCGAGGTAGACGTGGTCGGGCGCGAACACCTGGAAGGCGACCGCGCTGCCGCTGCGGGTGGGCAGCACGACGCGGGCGAACTCGAACGGGATCGGTGCCCCGGCCCGCCGTGGCGGCACCCTCAGGTACTCCCCGGCGCCCTCGGGGTTCTCCACCAGATAGCTCTGGGTTGCGCTGTGATTGCTGAGCTGCCAGTGGTCGTCGGTCACCCGGATCTCGCCGGCGAGGCGGGAGATCGCCGCGTCCACGAGGCGCAGCTCCACCGGGCACGTCGCGGAGCCCCGCCCGAACCGGGCCACCTCGCCGGGGCCGAGCCGCAGCGTCACGGGGCCCGCGTCCGGCCCGGCCTGCGGGCCGCGGCCGCCTTCCGGCAGATGAATGACTATCCCGCTCATGACCCCTACTGCCTCGGCACCCCCGTGCACGCCCGGCCCGTCCGCCACACACGGACCAACCTCCCTGGTGGGCGCGGCACCCATGAAGGATGGCGCGGCCGAAGCGCGCGGGTCCATCACGTTTCCCGTCACAAATACGGGAGGCCGAGACCGGCTGATCCACGGCTCCCGAGGGGGTGTTCGGTGGCCCGCGGACACCGGATCCGCGCAGTAGAACGCGTTCTCGTTCGACGGGGGAGGCAGGGCGCGGGAGGAGTTGAAGGTACCTCGACTTCCGGCCAGTCGAACCTCGGAGCCCTGTCACCCCGGATCGTTCCGGATGCCCCGCCCGGTGCCGCCGCGGCTACGTTGTCCGCCGAGTCCGCCAGCCCGATCCGCCCGGAACCCGGGGAGCAGTGAATGCCGACGACCGCGACCATCGGCCGGCCCCTGGGCGCCGCCCTCGGGCGGCAGGAGCGAGAGGTGCTCCACTCGATCGGCTGCGGGCTGCGGGACGACGAGATCGCCGCCGCCCTCGGCGTCCCCGAGGACACCGTGGCCGGACACGTCGCGCGGATCCTCGCCGCACTCGGCCTGCGCGACCGGTCAGCCGCCATCGTCCACGCCTTCGACTGCGGACTGGTCGTGCCCGGCCGGGGTCCCCGCACGGCCGGGCCGGCGCCGGGCGGGGGCCGGGTGGCCGGACCGAAGGTGCGGATCTCCGCCCTCGGGCCGCTGCGGGCATGGGCCGACGGGCGGCCCCTGGAGCCGGGGCACCCGCGCCAGCAGGCCGTCCTGGCGGCGCTCGCGCTGTCCGCGGGGCGGGCGGTCAGCCGGCGGCAACTGCTCGACGGCGTATGGGGGACGGAGCAGCCGGCCACGAACGTGGTGCCGGTGTACGTGTACCGCCTGCGCAAGGCCCTGCGCGTCGGCGACGGCCCGCACGCGCTGATCGAGCACGGCCCGTACGGCTACCGGCTGGTGCCCGGCGCCGCCGAGGTGGACGTCGCCCGCCTGGAGCGGCTGGCCGCCGAGGCCGGGGCGGCCGTCCGCGCCGATGACCCGGCCGAGGCGGTCCGGCTCTGTTCCCAGGCCCTGGACCTGTTTCGCGGGGAGCCGCTGGCGGGCCTGCCCGGGCCGCTCGCCGAGCTGGAGCGGGTGCGGCTCACCGAACTCGGGATCTCCCTCGGACAGCGCAGGGCGCAGTCGCGGCTGCGGCTCGGCCGGCTCGCCGAGGCGACGGCCGAACTGTCCGCCCTGTCCGTCGCGCACCCCCTGCACGAGCCGGTGGCGGCGATGCTGATGCGTGCGCTGTCGCGCGGCGGACGGCAGGCCGACGCGCTGGCCGTGTTCGACCGCACCCGCCGCCGGCTGGCCGACGACCTCGGGGTGCCGCCGAGCCGGATGCTGCGCGGGACGTACGAGATGATCCGGCGCGGGGACGAGGCGGGCCTCGGCCGCACCGGAAACGCGAGCTGACCGGAACGCTCACCCCGCGCGCCCGGGACGCCGACCGTCACCGCGCGCCCGGGACGCCGACGGTCACCGGGCGCGCGGGGGTTCGGAGGCGCGGGGGAGGCGTAGGGCTACCAGGAGGCGGGATTCCAGGCGCCGTTGTACCACTCCTCGTTGGCGACGTCGTTGTGGTGATCCATGTCGAAGTCCACGTCGTAGTTGTGCATGTGGTTGCCCGGGTAGGTCCAGATGCCGGCGGACTCGTCACAGACGTAGTCCCAGTTGCAGATCGTCTTCACGGGGATGTCGCCGAAGAACCTGTCGGCGCCGGCCAGCGGGGCGCCGACGAAGCCGCCGAAGGGCACGGCCCCGCCGTTGGCCCCGGGAGGGCCCTGGCGCTTGGGGTCGGCGATGAGGATCGCGTTGACGTTGCCGAAGGTCTGCCAGTTCTCGGTGACCCAGATGTGCACCACGCCGGCGCCCAGCGAGTATCCGCCGATCTTGACGTGCTGGTCGGGGCAGGCGGCACGCTGGTTGCGGACGAGCCGGTTCAGCTCGGTGACGCCCGCGCGGGCGCTCGCGCCGTTGGGGATCTGGGTGGGATACCCGACGTGCTGCTGGATGTCGCCCCGGAAGCCGTCGTTGTTCCACGAGCTGCCCGTGCCGCCGACGACGATCGTGTACGTGCCGTCGCAGGAGGCCGTGGCCTCGGCCGTGGCCGTGGACGCCTGAGTCGCCGAAACCCCCACGGCCAGCAGCAGACCGGCCAGCGCGGACGTGATCCTTTTCCTGCGCATGTGCAGCTCCTCGAATCGCTTGGGTGGAAAGGGTGTTGTTCTGTTCAGGAGGCGAAGGACCGCTCCAGCCGGGGGATCAGGTCCTGGAGGTCCCTCTCCCAGCACCAGCCGTTGTGGCCGCCGTTGCAGTGGGGGCCCCAGGCGGCGCCGTCGCCGTAGTCGACGTAGTGGTACGACATGCCCAGGGCGTCCATGCGGTCCTTGACGTGCTTGGACGCGCCCTCGACCCAGAACTCCAGGTTCGTGGCGTCGCCGCGCCCGTTGCCCACGTAGACGGACACGCCGACCCCGCCGGCCTTGAGCTTGTCCATGTGCTGGGACGGGTCGACCTCGTTCCACCGCCAGTCGACGTTGAACACCGGGTAGGGCGAACCGAACAGGGCGTCGCTGTCCACACCGGGCTTGTAGGGGTCGTCGTTCGGGTCGCAGACACCCGACGACGAGGCGCACACCGCGCCCTGCGCGTCGACGACGGTGGCGACGGCGGCCAGCCGCAGGTCCATCGAGTCGGCCGACAGGTCGATGTCGCCCGACAGGGAGGCGGTCTGGCTGAACAGGTCCGGCCGGTCCTGGGCGTAGTGGAAGGCCCCGAACCCGCCCATGGAGACGCCGGCGACGGCCCGCGCCTTCTTGGTGGCGATCGTCCGCAGGTTCGCGTCGATGAACGGGATGACCTGCCCCAGGTGGAAGTTCTCCCAGTTCTGGGCGCCGATCGCGGTGTTCTGGTTGAGCCAGTTGGCGTACCAGCCCCGGGCCCCGCCGTCGGGAATGACGGTGATCATCTGGTCCGAGGTGGTCAGGGCCGGATAGTTCTGCTGGATCGGGTCGTCGGGCGAGCCGTGCAGGAAGTAGAGCACGGGGTAGCGCCTCGCCGGGTCGTCGTAGTAGCCGCTCGGCAGAATGATCTTGATGTGGTGTCTGCCCGAGACCTCGGGCGTGGTCACGGTGAGGGTGAAGTTGTTCGGACCGCCCTGCGCCGTGTCGACCTGGGTCAGGCCGTAGCCGTCCGTCAGCGGCGGCGGCGCGGTCCCGCCGTCGGCGGCCTCTGCCGTGGCCGCCGGCGCGGCGAGTCCCAGGACGGCGACCATCACCGCCGGCATCACGCACCATCGACTCGGCTTCTTCGTCACGGAGTTCCCCCTTCTGGGCCTGGACCTGGACGTGGAGCTGGACGTCGTCGTCGCGGGAATCGAAAGCTATGAGGCGGCGATGAAACGCCGATGAAGGACGGGACCGGGGGAGTCAGGAAAGGACCTTGATCTCCAGTACCGGCGAGGCCGCGATCTGCTCCTCGGTGTACCGCTCGGGCACCCACTGGCCCGCCGAGTAGAGCCGGGTCTGATCGGAGTAGTGCGGTGAGGTCGGGTCGGCCGACTGGGAGTAGGCCAGCAGCGAGTACGCCTCCGGCGGCCCGTCGGCGGTGAACCGCGTCTGCTGGATGAAACTGGACCCGAAGACGATGTCCACCGTGCCGTCGACCATCGCCGGGGTCACCACGTTGAGCACGCCCAGTTCGTGCAGTGAGCCGTGGACCGGGATCTTCTCGCCGTTGCGCGTGACGTTCTGGATGCTCGACAGCGGCGCGTCCAGCGCGATGCCCGCGTTGCGCAGCGCGAGGACCGCGCGGGCGAGCGAGTTGCGTACGACGTCGTTCCCGAAGTCCAGCGAATTGGGCGTGTGTACGGGATCCTTGGCGTCGAAGCCGACCCGCCACGGCAGTTTCTCGATCGCCTGCCCGTTCTGCAGGTAGGCCCAGAAGTTCTCGAACAGCCAGGAACCCCTGCTGTCCGACGTGTACTTGTGGCTCTTCCAGGCGGCCAGGACCGGGCACGCCCCGCTGATGTCGACCAGGTTGCCGTCCACCACGACGAGCCCGAACAGGGTGTTCCGGCACGCCGTGACCGTGGCGTCCAGTGCCAGGTCGGCGGCCCTGCTGTTGTCGGCGAACAGCAACTGCCGCATGTTCGCCGGGGTGAAGCCGCGGCCCGGCAGGCCGTCGGTGCCGTCGATCCGGTTCTGCGCGGTCAGCAGCAGCTCCTGGGTGCGCAGCGAGCGCGGCGCCGCCATGTCGCCCATGACCCTGGGGAAGGTCAGCGGCTGCTCGGGGTTGGGCAGCCAGGCGCTGTCGTTGGCGTTGCCCGCGTAGTCGGACCGGATCAGCCGCGGCTGCTTGTGCGGATCCAGCAGGCCCGGCGCGACCGCGTTCGGGTCGTCGGGCCAGTCGCACTCACTGCGCTTGCCGTCGAAGACGGAGACCGGCGGGACGTTCGGCAGCCGCAGCGACTGGTAGAACAGCAGCCGGCCGGTCGCGGTGAGGCACGACTGGGCGTGCTCGTCGGTGATGTTCGGGGTGGCCTGGATGTCCGCGTACAGGGCGTTGCCCTCGCGGTCGGAGGCGATGGTGTTGAAGAAGGGCACGCCCTGGGTGGTCTCCAGGGTGTTCACGACGTCGTGGACGTCCGTGGCCTGGTCGAGGTGGAACCAGGTGTTCAGCGCCCGCAGGTTGTCCATGTTCACGTCGCGCACCGCGTGCGCGCTGACCACCCAGGGCAGCGCGATGCCCTGGACCGACGCGGTGACGGGGCCGTAGCGGGTGGCCCACAGGGTCCTGGTGACCTTGCCGAGGGAGCCGTCCTTGTTCAGCACGTCCACGCTGACCTGCTGCGAGGTCATCCTCTGCCAGGCGCCGTCCACCAGGTAGCTGGTGGGGTCGAGCGGATCGACCTGGACGTCGAACAGCCCGAACGGCGCCACCGTGGCGACCGTGTGGCTCCAGGCGACGTTGTCGTTGTGGCCGATGTTGACCGCGGGGAAGCCGAGCAGACTGCCCCCGGTGACGTTGATCCTTCCCGGGATCGTCAGCTGGCTCTGCCACATACGGTTCTTGCCCTGCCACGGGAAGTGCGGGTTGGCCAGCATCATGCTGGTGCCTCCGGACACGCCCTGGGATCCGACCGCCAGCGCGTTGCTGCCCATGCTCTGCCGGCGGGCGGCGGCCATGGCGTCACGGATCTTCCTCGCGGTCCGCTCGGGCGGGGGCGCCGGAGCCGCGGCGGCGGCCGACGCCCCCGGCGGCGCGGCGTTCACCTCGCCGTCCAGGAGCGCGTCGGCCGTCCCCATGATGATCTCGGCGTGCGCGTGCCGGTAGACGTCCAGCTCGGTGATCGGCCGCACCCAGGCCGCACCGCGGCAGGCCGGGTCGGTGATGTTGCCGACGCCCGTCTCGGCCAGATACCTGTTGTACCCCTGGACGTAGCCGCGGATGGCCTCTTCGACCTCCGGCTCCGGCCCTTCGGGCGCGGGCTTGTCGAGCAGCCGCTCCACCACCCGGTTGTCGTTGATCCGCTGGAAGTAGATGTCGCTGTTGAGGTTGGTCGTGGTGTTCTGCTGCTCGCCGGGGCTCGCCCGGCCGTCGGGCCCCAGATAGCGGGACAGCTGGGCGTTGACCATCAGATAGGTCTGGGCCAGGGTGCAGATGTTGTCCTTGGCCGCCGCGTATCCGTAGCCCGTACCCAGCCCCTCCCAGTCCGAGGCGATGATGTGCGGGATGCCGTACTCGGTGTAACGGATCACCGGTCTGTCCGGTCCGGCGGCCGGTGCCGCGGTCGCCCGCGGTCCGGCGGCCGACACCGTGCTGATCACCGCCACCGCGGCCATGGCCGCCATCGGCAGCCTCGCGCTGAGTCTCCACCGCGCCATCGAGTCGTCCTCCCCTTGTGGTTCAGCCGTTGTCCGAACCCGGTCACGCTAAGAAGGAGCGATGAAATCCCGATGACGGCGCCGGTTCACGTGCCCGGGGGCGCCGTGGTCCCGGTGGCCGGGGCCGCCGGCGCCGCCCCGCGCCGGGCCTTCCCGGCTGTGCCGGACTCCCGGACGGCCGGGCCCACATACGCGTAGACCTGTCCGCGCACGTGGATCAGCCGCCAGCCGCGGGCGTACGGAGGGGGAGCGGCCGCCCGGGCCGTGAGCCGCGCGACCGGGATCCGCCCGGCCGTGCCGGCGAGCCACGCCGCCGTGGTGTTGGCGTTGTGGCCGTCGGTGTCGGCGGACCGGCACGCCGCGTAGAAGGCGATGGGAATGTGCGGTGCGGCCTTTCCGTCGCCGGTGAGCACGCACGGCGGCTCGATCCCGGCGCGGTGCAGCGCGGCGGCGGTCCGGGCCCACTCGCGGTGGCTCGCCGTGGCACGGCCGACGAGCTGGTGCAGCACGGCGAACTGGACCGCCAGGTGCCCGGCGAGGGCGACCGCCGCCAGTCCCACCGCGACCGTCCGCCGGGTGCCGCGCCGGCGCAGCACCAGGGCGAGCAGCCCGTCGGCGACCGGGATCGCCAGCAGGGCGTAGGCCGGCAGCAGGAAGCGGGGAGCGGCGTACCCGATCAGGAAGAGGTACGGAAAGGCGGCCGTCGCCGCGCAGGCCAGCGGCAGCGCGGTGGCTGCCGCCCGCCGTGCCCGGACGGCCGCCGCGAGTCCGGCCGCGGCGAGTGCGGGAAGGGCGAGCCACCAGGCGAACAGCACCGGATTCGGCCACCCGCCCGTGCAGGGCCGGCACAGGGTGCGCCCGCTCTGGCTGCGCAGTTGGTCGTCGACGGCGTTGTTCCAGCTGAGCCCGCCCTGGATCTGTGAGGCGTCGTGGAGCCGCCCGCTCAGGCCGCCGTAGCCCGTGTACGCCTCGATCACCCACGCGGCAGCACCGGCCGCGAGCCCCGCGGCGACCGCGACCGGCAGCCATCCGCCACGCCACCGGCGTACGACGACCGGCGCGAGCAGGAGGGGCAGGCTCACCCACACCGCGTCCATGGGCCGCATCAACGCCGCCAGCGCCGCGCTCGCGACGAGCCCCCACACCGGCCCGCGTAGCGTCCGGTCCGCCCGTGCGCGCAGGAAGCAGCCCACACCGGCGAGTGCGGCCAGCGCCACCCACAGGTTGGGCATGGCCTGCGGCCCGTAGAAGAGGGTCACCCACAGCGAGGCGAACAGCGCCCCGCCCAGGGCCGCCACCCGCACCGGGAAGAGTCCCCGCCAGGCGCGCAGGGCCAGGAACAGTCCGAGTCCGGACAACGCGGCGAGGTACACCCTCAGCAGCGCCGTCGACGACGACCAGGAGGTGACCGGCGCCACCAGCAGGGACACGCCACGGGCGCGCGGCGCACTGAAGAACGCCGCCGGGGCGTGGCCGCTGACCTGGCTGACGTACACCGTCTCGTCCCAGCCGAGGCCCATATCCGGACCCACGAGGACGAGTTGGGCCAGAAAGAACATCGCGGCCACCGCCGCGAGAAGGAGCGTGCCGCTCGGTCCCGGTCCCCGCCGGCCCGGACGGGAGCGGGATTCGATCGTCGCGGTGGCCGTCATCCGGCTGCCCCCTGCAAGGTGGTGGGCGATTCATACCCAAGGGAATGGAATGTCGGTGTTCGAAGCGAGGGTAAATATGGACAAAATGGTTCAAGGTGCTCGGGAGTGTAGCGCGGAGACGGCCGAAGTCCTTCCGGGTGACGGGTGGATCCCGCTGTCGGGCCGCGGTCCGGGCGATCGCCCGCCGGCTCCGCCGATGCGACGTTCACCTGCGGGAACGCGCCGCGTCCATGGCATGCGCACGCAGATTTTGCCGTCCCGTGGTTGCCGCTCCCGCGGCGCCGTCAGACGCTTGGTCACCATGCGGTTGCGCAGCTGATTTCTGCTGGTCACGGGGGGTGCGAGAGGCCCTTCGCCCTGAGCGGGGAATGTACATGCACCTCGAGTTCCGCCACCTCCGTGTCCTGCTCACCGTCGCCGAGGCCGGTAGCATCCGCAAGGCCGCCGCGCGGCTGCAGCTCTCGCAGCCGGCCACGAGCGCCCAGTTGAAGCGGATCGAGCAGGAGTTGGGCGGCCCGCTCTTCATCCGGAGCGCCGACGGAGTGAAGCCCAACGAGAACGGTCAGTACGTGCTGCGCTGCGCGCGGGACCTCGTGGTCGGCTTCGACCGGCTGCGCGAGCACGCCCGGTCGGCCGCGGAGGCGCACCGGGAGGCCGTCGCGCCGCTGCGGGCGGGCGGGACCGCCGGGCCCCTGGTGTCGCTGCTGATCTCCGCCCTCTTCGAACTCGACCCGGAGCGGCGGCTCACCATCGACTCCCGGCGTTCCGTGCACACTCTGGTCAAAGCGCTCGGTCAGTCGAAATGCGACATCGCGGCGTTCGGTGAGTTTCCGGGCTTCCCCTTGCCGGTCGGCGAGTCGGTGGCGACGCGCACCCTGCTGCGCGAGCCGGTCTTCGTCCTGCTCGCCGAGGACCATCCGCTGGCCCGCAAGGAGAAGGTCGGCCTCCACGAGCTGGCGGGCGAGGAGTGGGCCATGCCGGAGGCCGACGAGAGTGGGGTGCACGCGTACCTCCACCTCACCTGCCAGGCGGCCGGCTTCACCCCGCGCATCGCGCATGTGACACCGGATCTGGCCGTGGCGCAGATCCTGGTCGCCAGCGGGCGCGCCGTCTGCGGAGTCTGGCCGACCGCCGAGGTCCCCACCCAGGGCACCGTGCTGCGGCCGCTCGTGGACGTGCCGTTCCACCGGCGGCTGCTGCTCGCGTGGAACACGGACTCGGTCCCGGCCGAGCTCGCCGAGGCGGCGGGCGAGCGGGTGCTGGACGCCTATCTGTCGCTGGTGCGGCAGCGGCCGCAGTACCTGGCCTGGTGGCAGGACGGCGGCGAGGGGTTCGCGCTCGGCGCGGACCTGTGACCTGCTGCGTCACGCCGCACCAGGCCCTATAGCGCCGCGGTTATATCCCACATGGGATCACGTCAGGAACATGTCACCTGGTGAACACTTCGCGTCAACGTCCCAGGACGTCGTCACCCCCACGACGAGCGAAGGAACCACCCGCCATGTCCCGTCCCCTCCTTGCCCTTTCCACGATGGTCGCCGCCGGCGTCATCACCGCGGGTGCGCTGGCCGCGCCGGCCTACTCGCAGCCCAACGCGACGCAGCGCGTGACCTCCGTCCGCGACACCGCGATAGCCCGGGCCGAGGCGAACGTGACCCGGCACGCCGCCACCTTCGGCTTCGGCGCCGGCCAGGCGCTGCACGTCAAGGACGTCATCATCGACGCCGACGGCACCCAGCACGTCCGCTTCGAGCGGACCTACCAGGGCCTCCCCGTCGTCGGCGGCGACTTCGTCGTCCACCAGAAGGCCAACGGCTCGCTCAAGGGCTCCAGCCACGCCAAGGCGCACGGCGTGGCGCTCAAGTCCGTCACCCCCACCGCCGACGCCAAGGGCACCGCCGCCGGCGCCCTGAAGCGCTCGCAGGGCGTCATCAGCGACGCCAAGTCCACCCCCGAGCTGATCGTGTGGGCCGCCGACGGCACCCCGCGCCTCGCCTGGCGCACCACCGTCCAGGGCCTGGGCGACAAGGGCCAGCCGCACGGCGAGGTCTTCGTCACCGACGCCACCACCGGCGCGGCGATCGAGAACTACGACACCGAGCACGAGGCCACCGGCACCGGCCACTCCGAGTACACCGGCGACATCAGCCTCGACACCACGCTCCAGGCCAACGGCACCTACGCGCTGATCGACCCGGTCCGCGGCCACATCACCAAGGACGCGCACAACGTCGCGTCCTCGTCGCTGAACGCCGGCTCCGGCACCCTGTACACGGACGCCGACAACATCTGGGGCGACGGCAAGAAGTTCTCCACCGACCGCGCCACCGCCGCCGTCGACGCGCACGCCAACACGGCGAAGACGTTCGACTACTACAAGGCGACCTTCGGCCGCAACGGCATCAAGAACGACGGCCGCGGCGCCACCGTCTTCGTCCACGTCGGCACCAACTGGGACAACGCCCAGTGGTCGGACGCCTGCTTCTGCATGATGACCGGCGACGGCAACGGCACCACCGACCCCGAGCAGGTCGACCTCGACACCATGGGCCACGAGATGACCCACGGCGTCACCTCCGCCACCGCCAACCTTCGCTACAGCGGCGAGTCCGGCGGCCTCAACGAGGCCACCAGCGACATCCTCGGCACCATGGTCGAGTGGTACGCCAACAGCCCGGTCGACACCCCCGACTACCTCTTCAGCGACCAGTCCACCCCGCCGTGGCTGCGCCGCTTCGACAAGCCGTCCCTGGACGGCCGCTCCGCCGACTACTGGTCGAAGACCGTCGGCCGCCTCGACGTGCACAACTCCTCCGGCGTCGGCAACCACTGGTTCTACCTCGCCAGCGAGGGCAGCGGCACCAAGACCATCAACGGCATCACCTACAACAGCCCGACGTACAACGGCTCCACCGTCACCGGCATCGGCAACCAGAAGGCGTCCGCCATCTGGTACCGGGCGCTGACCGTCTACATGACCTCCACCACGGACTACAAGGGCGCCCGCGTCGCGACCCTGAGCGCGGCGAAGGACCTGTACGGCGCCACCAGCCCCGAGTACGCCACCGTCGCCGCCGCCTGGAGCGCGGTCAACGTCGCCTGACGCGACCGAGAAGCACCGCCGGACCGCCTGGTCCGGTGACACCCTGGCCCGGACGGCGCCGAGGACCCCCTCGGCCGTCGCCCGGGCCTCGGCGTTCCACGGCAGGGCCGGGAGAGGGCGCCTTCGTCCGGACTACGCCCGGGCGTCGCGGGGCCGGGCCACCGTGACCAGATAGGCCGCGTACTCGTCGAGGGCCGCGAGGGCGAGGGCGTCGTCGCGGTCGATCAGCCAGGTGAGCGTCAGACCGTCGAGAACGCCCAGGCCGTGCCGGGCGAGGACCGGCAGCGGTACCGTCCACTCGACGCCGGCCAGCCGGGCCATCGTCTCCAGGGAGGCGACGGTGACCTCCGCGTAGTGCGCGTACTGCCGGCGCGCGAGTTCCGCGAGACCGGGCTGGCGCAGCGCGTACTGGGTGAGCTCGTACGTGAGGAGGTGCTCGTCCGGGCTGCGGCGGATGCCCTCCCAGTAGGCCCGCAGGCCCGCCCTGATCGTCTCCTCGGCCGAGGCGCCCTCGCCGGCCGCCGCGACGGCCGGCGTCGAGGCGCGCACCATGATCCGCTCGATGACGCTCTGCAGCAGCTCCTCCTTGGAGCGGAAGCAGTAGTGGAACGCGCCGAGCGGCAGTCCGGCCTCGCTGACGACCGCGCGCGTGGTCGCCTTGGCCACGCCGTCGCGGATCATGACCCGGATCGCCGCCTCGATCAGCTCCTCGCGGCGCTCGTCGGCCGAACGTCGGGTCATGCGCGGCTCCAGGATGCGGTCGGTGGCGTGCCGGTGGGCGGGCTCCGGGCACGCTACCCCACCGGTGCGGATCTTCGCGCGAGGAGACGAGGAGGGGCCCCGGGCAGAGGTGGAGGGATCTGCCCGGGGCCCACGAACCGGCCGGCCGGCGCCACGGGCGTACGCCGACGGCCGCTCGTACGGTCGGTGCCGAGGACGCGACATCGTGGCGATTGTCGGCACCGACCGCAGCGGTAGGCCCCCCGAACCACCGGCGCGGGCGGGCCGGTGCGGCGCCCGAGCGCCGGCCGGCCGCCCCGCCGGAGCTTCGGCGAGGACGGACGGGGCTGCCCCAACGAGCCGACGTGACGGATCTGGCCGCCCGGCTCGCACATTGCCCCGCCGTGATGCAGTGTGGCCGTCCCGCCCCGCTTCCCGGCAGGTCAGACGTCCACACCACCCAGCTTGTCCCGTCGGCCGGGCGATATCTACGCGCAGTTTTTATGAGGAATACCGGCGCCACTAATTCCCTCGCCGGCGGCGCCGGCGGTACCACGGGGGGACGACACGACGATGGCCATGAACAAACCCGCGCTGAAGGCGCTGCTGACCGAACGCCGGGCGCTGACCGACCCGGCGGAACACGGCCTCACCCGCCCCAGAGGCCAGGGCCGCCGCGCCCACGGCCTGTCCCAGCAGCAGGTCGACTGGCTGACCGCGCGGGCGCTGCACACCTACAGCAGACTGGAGACCGGCCGCTATCCCAACCCGCCGGTCGACTACCTGCGCCAGATCGGCCGGCTCTTCGGGCTCAACGAGCAGGAGTGGGACAGTCTCTGCCGCTACGCCGGCATCGGCGACCCGCCCGGCCCGCTCTCCACGGTCTCGGGCCTCGAAGTGCACGCGGCCTGGCAGGAGGCCGTCGACGGCATCGCGCACATGGCGTACGTCACCGACGCCTCCTGGAACCTGCTCGCCTACAACGAGCCGCTGGCCGAGGCGTTCCCGGGCGGCCGGACCCCGGACAACATGATGAGCTGGATGCTGCTCGACCCCGACGGCCGCGTCACCCTGATGAACTGGCGGACCGTCTGGGCGCCGCTGGTGCTGCCGCAGCTGCGGGCAGCGCTCGCACTGCGCCCCCACGACGAGACGCTGCTGCGGATCGCCCGGGAGGCGGTCGGGGACCCGGCCCTGCGGCCGCTGTGGGAGGCAGGCGGGGCCCAGGTCCACCCCGACGGCGACGAACGCCCCTTGCGGCACGCCCGGCACGGGCCCGGGTACGTCACCATGTGCGCCGCGCAGCCGATGACGGCCCCGGGCTCACGGCTGATGATCCTGGTCTTCCACCCGGGCGCTCCCCGTGACCAGGCCCGCCTTCCCGTGCTCCGCGCCCCCCGCTGACGCGACGCGCCGTGAACGGCGGACGGCCGCCGGCCCCCGGAGGGGCCGGCGGCCGCCGGGTCGTGCCGACTCATTCCGGCTCAGGCGGCGTCGCGCACCGTCCCGGTGAACTCCGGGCCCTGGACCTGCTCCCACTTGTCGTCGTACGTGAACATCCGCGCGCGCAGCGACTCGACGGGCTCCCGTAGCGTGTCCTTGGCGGTGGGCAGGGTCACGTCGGCGGAGGTCCGGCCGGCCGGGACGGAGAAGCCCACGTACATGTCCGCCGTCAGCGCGGACAGCGGCACCGCCGGGTTCGGGACATGACCGAAGTACATCTCCAGCCAGGCCGGGTCGAGGTCCGCAGTGCTCAGCTCCGCGCCGCCGGTGACCGGCAGGAAGGTGATCCCGCCCGAGACCTCGGCGTCGGCCGCCTCGGACAGCGTCACCCGCCAGGTCAGCGTGCCGCCCTCGGTCACGTCGGCCGCGACCGGGGTGAGCCGCACCTTCGGCATCGGGTCGTCGTTCTTCGCGGTCACGCCGCCGTGGTGGGCGCCGACCACCGCGCCGCGCACCGCCTTGACGAAGGCGTCCTGCGACACGTCGTACCCGAAGCGGGTGTTGCCGCGCACCTCGACCTTCACGTCGATGTCCTGGCGGCCCGGGCGGACCGTGACCAGGCGCGAGACGACCTCGTCCGTGCCGGGCTTCGGCACGAACAGCCGTACCTGGCCGCTGCCCTGGCCGGAGACCCGCACCGGGACCCGGTAGGTGCGGACGCCGGAGTCGCCCTCCTTGACCGTCAGCCGCCCGATGTCGACGCGCGGCAGCTGCGCCGCGGTGACCGCCGGCAGACCGGGGCGCCAGCCCCAGACGTCCATCAGCCACGCCTGTCCCGCCGCGCTGCGCGGGGTGAGGCCGAGCGCGGTGATCTTCCCCAGGTCCAGGTGGGCCCGGGTGGCGGCGGACAGCGGGACGCGGACCTCGCGGGCCCACAGCGCGGTGGTCCGCTCGCTGGCGGGCAGCCCGTCCACGCGGACCCTGCCGAGGGACGCGCGGCGGCCCGAGGCGTCGGTCACGGCCACGTCGAACTCGGTGCCCGCGGTGTTCGGCGGCACGAACAGCCGGAGCGCGAGGGACTCGGCGCCGTTCACCGCGACCGGGCGCGCGGAGCGCACGGTCACCGGGGTGCCCGGACGGGTCCAGCGCAGCGCGATCGCGTCGCGGCCCGGCTCGCGGCCGGTCTCCCAGAACGCGAAGTGCGGCGACTGGCCGCCCTCGTCGGGCTTCAGGCAGGAGCGCGCCGGGTCCGGGTCGATCTGGGCGCACAGCCGGCCCGCGCCCGACACGGTGACCGAGGAGCCCGGCAGGAAGGCGGGCGTGCGCCGGCCGCCGACCGCGTGGGTGAGCACCCGCGCCGGGCCCGCCGAGGGCGCGCGGCGTCCGGTGCCGTCGATCAGCGGGCGGACCTTGTCGTCGCCGTCGACGAACACCCGGGCCGCGGCCGCGATGTACGTGGCGCCGGCGGCCTGCTGCTTCGCGGCGGTCAGCCGGCTCGCGGTGCCCGGCGAGCAGACCCGGTCGGTCGTCCCCGGCTCGGTGCCGAAGTCGTCCTCGGCGGGCGCCTTGGCCTGCCCCGGAGTCCACTCGCTGTTGAAGAAGTTGTGGTTGGCGCCCACCACGTAGACGGCGCTGTGCAGCGCCGCGCCCTTGCTGACGCCCCGGGTGCCGTCGACGTAGATCTGGCCCTGGAGGTCGGAGACGTCACCGTCGCAGCCCGGCAGGATCGTCATGGACGGCACGTCCGGGACCGGGTTCTGGCCGAAGATCGTGGGCCCGATCAGGACGTTGCCGCGGATCTTCCACCGCACGGGACCCCGGTAGCCGTCCTGGTCGGCCGGCGGCGGGTAGAGGCTGTCGAGCGCGGCCCGGTTGACGCCCTCGCCGCCCCGGGAGTGGCCGACGAGCAGCACCTTGGAGAGGTCGGCGGGCGCGGTGCCCCGCACCGCGGCCGGTGCCCTGTCCGGGTGCGCGGCCCAGTCGGCCCAGCGGGCGAGGTGCAGCCGGACCAGCGACGAGCGGGCCTGGGCGCCGCCGTCCTGGGCCTGGTAGTCCTGCCCGTTGATGCCGTTGGCGGAGATGGACACGGTGACGTAGCCCTGCGAGGCGAGCAGCTTCTGGGCCGTCAGATAGCCCTGGTGGCTCGGGATCGGCTTCGTGCCGGCCGGGCAGGGCCACGCGCCGCTGACCTCGGCACTGCCCGGGGTGTAGCAGGTGCCGTGGCGGCCGTGCAGGAAGAGCGCGACCGGGCGCTTGCCCGGCGCGTTCGCCGGGCCGACGACGGTGGCGCGCATCTCGACGGGCGCGGGGAAGCCGGGCAGCTTCACCGCGTCGAGGTCGTACTCGCCGCGTACGGTCCGGTAGCGGCCGGGCACGCCGGGGTCCACCGGGTTCGCCGGCAGCGGCGGCTCCGGCCGTACGGACGGGGCGAGCGGGCGGGCGGGGGCGAGCCCGGGCACGCGGGCGGCGCCCGACGCGGACGCGGGTGCGTCGAGACGGCGGCCGGCGGCGGTCACGCTCAGCTCGGCGCCCCGGTCGACGGAGGTCGCCCCGAGCGTCAACCGAAACGTTTTTCCATCGGGTTGGGCCACCGGATGCCCGAGCAGCCGGTCCCCGTCCCGGAACTCGACCCGGGCATCGCCCATGGGTACGGGCTCCGGCGACGTCCAGACCAGCTGCCGGCCCGCGCCGGTCCCGGCGAAGTGCCATCCGTCGGGCAGGCCGAGCCCGCCGTCCGGCGACGCCGTCGGCGGCTGGTGCGGCGCCGGCTGCGCGGACGCGATGCCCGGCGCCGCAGCCGTCAGAGCCAGTAAGGCCACTGCGGTGGTCACTCCGCGTGTGACACGTATCAAAGCGGTCTTCCTCACGATCGGTTCTCGTGGGGAAACGCCTGGGACCTCCCCGTCGCCCGGTCTCCCGGGCATCACCGGCCCCGAGTTCCCCCCTCGCCCCGGGAGGACGGTGCCACGGGCCCGCGGGTTGCCTCGACCCGCCCGGCGACCCATCCCGTAGGGTCGGGAAATGGCCAAGTACTTCGACGTGCACCCGATCTCGCCCCAGCCCCGCACCATCGGCACCGTGGTCGACAGCCTCCGCGCCGGCGCCCTGATCGCCTACCCCACCGACTCCTGCTTCGCGCTCGGCTGCCGCATCGACAACCACGAGGGCATGGAGCGGATCCGCACCATCCGGCGTCTCGACGACCGCCACCACTTCACCCTGGTCTGCGAGAACTTCGCCCAACTCGGTCAGTTCGTCCGCTTCGACAACGACGTCTTCCGGGCCGTGAAGGCCGCCACCCCCGGCAGCTACACCTTCATCCTGCCCGCCACCAAGGAGGTCCCGCGCCGCCTCCAGCACCCCAAGAAGAAGACCGTCGGCGTCCGCATCCCCGACCACGCCGTCACGCTCTCCCTGCTCGCCGCCCTCGGCGAACCCCTGGTCTCCAGCACCCTGCTGCTCCCCGACGAGGACGAGCCGATGACCCAGGGCTGGGAGATCAAGGAGCGCCTCGACCACGTCCTCGACGCCGTCGTCGACTCCGGCGACTGCGGCACGGAACCCACCACCGTCGTCGACTTCTCCAGTGGCGAGGCGGAGATCGTCCGGCGCGGAGCGGGCGACCCGAGCCGCTTCGAGTAGAGCCGCCCGCCCCGGCCGGACGGCGACGGCCGAACCGGGTCGGCCGGACCGCGGCGGCCGTTAGGTGCGGCCGAACAGGGCCGGCGAGCCCGGGGCGGTCAGTTCGGACCAGGTCGGCCGGCCGGGCCGGCCGGGCCGCGTGTCAGCCGACCCGCATCGCCAGACCCGGGAAGCGGAAGCGGTACGGGTGCCGGAACTCGCCCTCGCCGCCCAGGATGAGGTCCCCGGGCCCGGCCACCCCGGCCGCCCTCGCCGTGCGGACGAGCAGCGCGGACATCTCCGGGGCGTCCACCTCGCCGGGGCCGCCCGCCGCCACGCGCCACGGCGGCTCGCCGTCGAGGGCGTCGGCGAGGTGACCGGGCGGCAGGGACTCCCGGCGGGTCCAGCCGAGGGCCGCGGCGTGCTCGCCGGTCGCCTGCGCGCGGACCCGGTACTCGGTGAAACCGAGGAAGAGCCGGTCGTCGCAGACGATGTCGAAGAGCAGCGGTCCCCGGTCGTCGATCATCCCGTACAGGGGCATCGAGTGGGCCACGCCGAGCGCCACGGTCTCCGCCGGCAGCGTGCGCAGGAACGCGCCGAGCGACGACCGCAGGCTCTCCCAGTCGTCGCCGTGCCCCTCCCAGTTCGGATGGTCGAGCTCCTGGCCCGAGCTCTCCAGGGTGCCGGTGAAGCCGGTGCCGGACAGGGCGTACCACTCCTCCCACGGGCCGGTGGGCTGGAGCACCAGCTCGGGCCCGGCCGCGCCGGCCCGCAGTTCGAGCGTGGTGCCGTCCTCGCACCAGCGCAGGAAGGGGCGGCCCCAGACCGGGTCGGTCCGGCGGCCGAACGGGCGGGTGTGGCCGTGCGCCCCGAGGTGCGTGGCGTCGCCGAGCACCGCCCGCAGCGCGTCCGCGACCCGCCGGAACTCCCGGGCCTGCGCGAGCGGTCCGGCGTCCGGCCGGCTCACCGGGACCACCAGCTCCAGCGGACCGTCCGCCATGTGGTCCGCGGAGAGTCCGAGCCGGCCGGCGAGAGCGCGCAGCTCCGCCCCGGTCCAGCGAAGGCCGGCGCCCGCGCCCAGCAGCGTGCGGCCGAGAGGTGCCACGTCAATGATGTCGATCATGACTCATGGGTACCAGCCGGGACCGACAACGGTCCGACCGGTGGACCCGACCTGCTGCGATGTCAGTGCGGCGGGTTAGTGTGCAGTATCGGCGCAAGCGGAAGAGCGGAAGGACGGAGGCCGACGATGAGCAGGAACCGTGCCGGCCGGCCGCCGGGCACCCGGACCAACGACGACGGGCTGACCCAGCGGCAGCAGCAGATCCTCGACATCATCCGCTCCCACACCCAGGACCACGGCTTCCCGCCGTCGATGCGCGAGATCGCCTCCGCCGCCGGGCTGCTGAGCACCTCCAGCGTCTCGCACCAGATCCGGGCCCTGGAGAAGAAGGGCTTCCTCCGCCAGGACCCGCAGCGCCCGCGCGCCTACGTGGTGGCCGACGCCGGGGCCCCGGCCGGCCCGGACGGCAGCCGGGCCGAGCGGCAGGCCGTGGCCGTGCCGCTGGTCGGCCGGATCGCGGCCGGTGTGCCCATCACCGCCGAGGAGCTCGTCGAGGACACCCTGGTGCTGCCCGCCCAGGTCGTCGGCGCCGGCCGGCTGTTCGCCGTGACGGTCGTGGGCGACTCGATGCGGGACGCGCACATCCAGGACGGTGACGTCGTGGTCGTCCGCGCCCAGGACACCGCCGACGACGGCGACATCGTGGCCGCCCTGCTGGACGGAGAGGCCACCGTGAAGCGCCTCGCGCACCAGGGCCCGCACGTGTGGCTGATGCCGGCCAACCCGAGTTACGCGCCGATACCCGGCGACGACGCGACCGTCCTCGGCAAGGTCGTCTCGGTCTTCCGCACGCTCTGAACCCACCGCGACGGGCCACGTGTGCTGGGCCACCTGCGCCGGGCCCCTCCGCGCCGGGCCCCCACGCGCGAGGCCCCCGCGCTCGCCGAGCCCGTCGTCGCCCGGCCCGCACGCTCCGAGCCGTCAGCTCAGCGCGGCCGCCGTCGGCACGACGACCCCGTAGAGGTCGCCGACGGTCGCGAGCGCGCCGTCGTGCAGCTGCCGCGCGGACACCTCGGCGCCCGGCGCGGCCAGCGGACGGGTCGCGCAGGCGTCGGCGACGACGGTCGGGCGGTTGCCGCGCAGGAAGGCGCCGGCCGTCGTGAAGGCGACGCACATGTGGGTCATGAACCCGGCGACGACGACGTCCTCGTGCCCGGCGGCGTCCAGGTGCTCGCCGAGGTCGGTGCCGACGAAGGCGTCCGGCGCCGTCTTGACCACGACCCGCTCGCCCTCGGCCGGAGCCACCCGGGGATGGATCCGGCCGATCTCGGCGCGGATGTCGTACGGGGTGCCCTCGCCGCCGTCGTTGACGACGTGGATCACGGTGGCACCGGCGGCCCGGGCCCGGGCCAGCAGGCCGGCGGCGGCCTCCAGCGCGGCCTCCCAGCCGGTCAGCTCCATGACCCCCCGGGTGTAGGTGTTCTGGTAGTCGATCAGGATCAGCGTCGCGTCGGCCAGCGAGGCCGGGGTCTCGTCGAAGCCGTTGAGCGCGCGCAGGGTGGTGGTCGGCATGACGCCCTTTCTCAGGGTGGGTCGGGGAAGGGGCGCGGCCACCGGTCCGCTTCCGGACCCCGGTCGACCGCGCCCCTCCACGCTACGAACCACCCGCTGACGGCGGCAATGTCATGTGATCCGCAGATCCGGACATCGCCGCGGCGCCGCGTCCGCGCGGCCGCCGGTCAGAGCTCCGCGCCGTCGCCCTGGGCGACTTCGACGTCCCGGTGCAGCAGCGTGAGGCCCGCGGTCGCGGACCCGGCGGCCGCGCCGCACAGCAGCGCCATGGCGAGCAGGGCGGGCGCGAGCCGCCGGGTCGGCGCCCGGCCGAGCAGCGCCCTGACCCGCGCGGGGACGGGGCCGCCGACCGCCCGGGCGGCGAACGAGGGCCCGTCCGCGCGGTCCCGGGTGGCGGCGAGCGCCGCCCGGCCGACCGCACGCGCGGTCAGCCCGCGGTCCCCGGACCGCCGGGCCGCCGCCTCGTCGGCCGCGCGCTCCGCCGCGTACGACACCTGCCGCAGCACGCCGCCGAGCGCCGGGTGGCACCAGCCGGCGCACCGGGCCACGGCCAGGAAGACGTGGTGGCGCCCGGCGAGGTGGGCGCGCTCATGGGCCAGCAGCGCCTCGCGTTCGGGCGCGCTCAGGGCGCGCAGCATGCCGGAGGTCACCACGATCCGCTCCGGCCGCCGCCGGGTGCCGGGCAGGGCCGGGATGCCGGGCAGCGCGTAGGCGTCGGCGCGCGGGTCGTCGACGACGCACAGGCCGCCGGCCTGCGGCAGCCCGGCCACGTCCGCGTGCGCGGCCCGGAACCGGCCCGCCTCCCGCGCGGCCCGGCGGACCGTGACGGCGGTCGTGACGGCGAGCGCCCCGGCGGCGAGCACGGAGAGGCCGAGGACCAGGGTGCGCGGCCCGGTGTCGAGCGGGCGCGCGAGCTCGGCGAGGTGGGCGAGCGGCGGCACGGCGAGGGCGAGCGGCAGCAGCAGCGCGCCCAGGCAGGCGACGACCCCGAGGGCGAGGACGGCGGCCGCGGCGGTCACCGTCCACAGCGCGATGTCGGGCCGCACCCGCTCGGCCACCCGGCGGGCGAGCGGCGGCAGCCCCCACGGCAGGAGCAGCGGGAGCAGCAGCAGGGGGAGCGGCACCAGGGCCGGCAGCGCCGGGACGGTCACGATCCGCCGCCCTCCAGAAGGCGCCGCAGCTCGGCCTCGTCCGCGGGACTCAGCCCCTCGACGAACCGCGCGAGGACCAGTCCTCGGTCGGCGTCCTGCTCCAGCTCGCGCCGCATCCGGCGGGCCGTCAGCCCGTGCGAGTCCTCGATCGGGTGATAGACGAAGCCGCGCCCGGCCGGGCTGCGGTCGATCGCGCCCTTCTCGTACAGCCTGGCCAGGAGCGTCGCCACCGTGGTGCGGGCGAGCGGCTGCGGTATCGCGGACCTGATCTGGGCGGCCGTGCACGGTCCGCCGGCCGCCCAGAGCGCCGCGAGCACACTGGCCTCCAGCTCGCCCGAGGGCCGCCGCTCGTTCTCCGTCTCCGCCATGGAACCTTCGTCTCCAGATGTTCGTCTACAGTGTTGTAGACCGACTACTGTTCTGTAGACGAAGGATACGTGGTCGTCACCCCCGCCCGCCCGGGCACGCCCACGACCGCACCGCAGCACCTCCACCGCCGCCGCACCATCGCTCCAGAACGAAGGGCCGAGCCGATGCCCCTGCCGCTTGCCGCCGCACCCACGCTCACCGCGCTCGCGGTGAACCCGCTGGACGCGCACTCCCTGCTGGCCACCTTCGGCACGCTCGGCATCGCGTTCGTCCTGTTCGCCGAGACCGGCCTGCTCATCGGCTTCTTCCTGCCGGGCGACTCGCTCCTGTTCACCGCGGGACTGCTCTGCGCCGGCTCCGCCACCGCGCCCGGCCACCTCTCGCTGCCCTGGGTGCTGCTCGCCGCCATCGCGGGCGCGCTCGCCGGCGCCCAGACCGGCTATCTCCTCGGCCGGCGCGCCGGACCGGCCTTCCTGGCCCGGACCCGTTCGCGCAAGATCGCCGAGGGCACGGCCCGGGCCGGCGAGATCCTGGAGCGGTACGGACACGCGAAGGCGATCGTCCTCGCCCGCTTCCTGCCGATCGTGCGCACGGTGCTCAACCCGCTCGCCGGCGTCCTCGCCGTCCCGGCCCGCACCTTCGCGCTCTGGCAGGTGCTCGGCGGACTGCTGTGGACCGTGGGCGTGACCCTCGCCGGCTACGCGCTGGGCGCGTCCGTGCCCAGCATCGACCGCTATCTGCTGCCGATCATCGCCCTGGTCGTCGTGGTCTCGCTGATCCCCGTCGCCCTGGAGCTGCGCCGCGCCCGCCGGACCCGCCGCGCCGAGGGGGGCGTCTGACCCATGCCCCTCACGCCCCCCATGAATCCCATGACCGCCGTGCTCTCCCCGCCCATGGCGGCGCTCGCGTCCCAGGCGGCTCCCGCGCCCGGGAACACCTTCGACGGGGCCGCCATCGACGGACCGGCGTACCTCGACGTCGTCCACGCGGCCCAGGCCGCTCCCGGCTGGTTCGACCGGGCCGCCGACGCCTACTCCACCTACGGGCTCGCCCTCTTCGCCGTGCTCATGGTCCACGGCTGGTGGCGGGCGCGCGGCCGGGGCGACCGGGACCGGGCGGTGCGGGCGCTGGCCGCGCCGGTGGTCACGGTCGCGGCCTTCGCGGTGAGCTCCGCGCTCAAGCTGCTCGTGCGCGAGCTGCGGCCGTGCCAGTCGCTGCACGTGGTGACCCTGGAGGCGTGCCCCGCGACCGGGGACTGGTCCTTCCCCAGCAACCACGCGGCCATCGCCGCCGCCGCGGCGGTCGCCCTCTGGTTCGTCTCCCGGCGGCTCGGCCTGGTCGCGAGCGTCTGCGCGCTGGCGATGGCCGCCTCACGGGTGTGGGTGGGCGCCCACTATCCGCACGACATCGCCGCCGGGCTCGCCGTCGGCGCCGCGGTCGCGATGTCGCTCGGACTGCTCGTGCGGGGCTTCGCCCCGGCCCTTGCCGGGGCGATCCCGCGACCGGTCAGGACGTTCGCTCTGGGTCCTGCCCCGGAGGCGTCGGCCTGACCTGGTAGGTGGCCCGGGGCTCGACGCCCTCGGTGTCCTCGGCGTCCTTGGCCGCCCGGGCCTCGCTCTTGAGGATGCGCGCCGACTTGCCCGCGCTGCGGGCGAGGTCGGGCAGCTTCTTCGGGCCGAGCACCACGATCGCGATGATCAGCAGGATCGCTATCTCGCTCAAACCGAACACGGTCAGTCCTCCCAGCCCTCGTCGTCACCCTCGTCGTCGCCCTCGAAGAAGTCGCCCACCTCGTCGACGACCTCCGCGGCGACCATGCCCCCGACGACGCCGACGGCCAGCCCCGCCGCCCCCGCCGCGATCGCGGTGCCCATGCCGGGCCCCGAGCGGTGCCCGTCGTGCTCGTCATACCCGTGGTGGCCGTGGTGACCGCCGTGATGGCCGTCGTGGTGCCCCGCGTGATGATCACCGTGGCCGTGCGCGGCGCGGCGGTCGAGGAGCTCCCGGATCCAGCCGTCGACCAGGGCCGTCCAGTCGGTGTGCCCGGCGTACCCGGCGTCGTGGTGGCCGACGCTGAACAGGGACAGCGCGTCGTGGCCCGCGGACAGGAACCCGCCGCGCTTGTCGGCCTCCAGGACGACGTCGAGGCCGCCCGGCCCGGCCAGGAAGGTCACCTCCAGCTCGTTCACCTGGTGCGCGTACCGCGGCCCGGGTGACAGCTCGATCTCCTGGTAGAAGGGAAGCCGCTGGGCGGTGCCGCCGATCCGGCCGAGTTCGAGGTCGGCGGAGCGGAAGCCGAAGCCGAGCTGTCCGAGGGCCTCCAGGACCGCCTCCTGCGCGGGCAGCGGGCGGACCGCGAGCGGATCCAGGTCGCCCTTGTCGCGGGCCCCGGCGACCCCGAGCTCGGTGCGCACGCCCAGGACGACGCCGAGGCCCTGCCCGTACAGCTCGGTGACCGGCGTCTCCCAGGGCAGCGGGACGGAGAACGGGACGGTGCGCTGCTCGCCCGCGCCGAGCCGGAAGCCGCCGCCGACCACATGGCGGTCGAAGACGACCGTTCCCTCCGACTCGCCCTCGCCGTGCTCGGCCTCCACGCGGGCGACCAGCTCCAGGGTGATGTGCTCGATCGTGAAGTCGCTGTCCCCGCCGCGGAGATGGACCTGGCCGCCGAGCGGGCCGCCGGGGGTCACCGGGCCGGGATCGAGGACCGTGTCCACGGCGGGGCCGCCGACACCCAGCGAGCCGAGCAGTCTCTTGAACACCATCGTGGCGTCCACTCCTTCGTCGCATGCCGATGCGCCGCGTGCCTCACGTGCTCCGCGGTTCTTCTACGAGACTGTAGAGCATCGCTGGTGCCTGCATTGTTCCCCGTACTCGAACGGATACGCTGCCGCGCGTAGCAGCGGCAAACGGAGGGAACGATTCGGCTCATGCGGCGTCAGCAGAGCAGGTACATAACGGCATTCATCGCGGCGGCACTGCTCGCCGTCACCGGATGCGCGGGACAGGGTGACGGCTCGTCCGGACCGGACGGCAAGGGGAAGCCGTCGCGCACGGCGGGACCCGCGCGCTCGGGCGGCGCGACCCCCGCAGGCGAACCCACCGGAGCGCCCGGCGGCGCCTCGGCCGGCGACGGCACGCTCCCCGGCATGCCGACCGCCGCCCAGGCCCGCAGCCGGCTCGCCGGCCTCAAGGTGGCCCCCAGCGGATCCATGACGGGCTACAGCCGCGACAAGTTCCCGCACTGGGCCGAACAGGGCGACAGCTGCAACACCCGCGAGACCGTCCTGGCGCGCGACGGCAAGGGCGTCAAGCGCGACGCCGAATGCCGCGCCGTCTCCGGCACCTGGGTCAGTGCCTACGACGGCAAGACCTTCGCCAAGGCGTCCGGCCTGGACATCGACCACACCGTGCCG
This sequence comes from Streptomyces sp. NPDC004327, assembly GCF_042873935.1. Lineage (NCBI taxonomy): Bacteria > Bacillati > Actinomycetota > Actinomycetes > Kitasatosporales > Streptomycetaceae > Streptomyces > Streptomyces sp. NPDC004327. The sequence goes on from NZ_JBIAME010000001.1 coordinate 516,393, forward strand.
CTCGCCAACGCCTGGCGCTCCGGCGCGAGCGGCTGGACCCAGGAGAAGCGCAAGGCGTTCGCCAACGACCTCACCCACCCCCAGCTCCTGTCCGTCTCGGCCGTCTCCAACCGCTCCAAGGGCGACCAGGGCCCCGACGCGTGGCAGCCGCCGCTGCGGTCCGACTGGTGCGCCTACGGCCGGGCCTGGACCTCGGTGAAGTCCACCTACGGCCTGACGGTGACCGCGGCCGAGAAGACCATGCTCGGCAGGATGCTGGACACCTGCGGCTCCTGACCGGAATCCGTCCGGTCAAACACCACCATTCGCGCCGCCCTGGGGAACCGTGTTCCTGGGGGCGGCCGCCGCGCATTATGGGGGCGGATCTCCCATGTGCGAGTGATCCACGCCGAGTTGACTGGGCACATGCCGAGCGGCCGACCGGCACCGATATCCACTCGCATTCGAAGGAGAGATTCATGAGCAGCGTCCTGAAGCTCCAGAACATCGAGGCGACCGCCTCCACCAACGCCGCCGCCGTGGTCAGCCTCACCAGCTCCGGCAGCCAGTGCTGCGGCCAGGACGACACCAAGCCCACCGAGTAGTAACCCGACGGCGATCCGCGCGGGGGCGCACACGGACGCCCCCGCGCGGATCCCGTGCGTCCGCGCCGACCACAAAGGCTGCCGCGTGCCGAACGGCAGGCCGGACCGGCGGGCCGGCCGGCACCGGCATCCCCTCGCATCCGAAGGAGACGGCTCATGAGCAGCGTCCTGAAGCTCCAGAACATCGAGGCGACGGTCTCCACCATTGCCGGCCTCAGCAGTTGCACCAGCTCCGCCAGCAACTGCTGCAACAAGGACACCAGCGAGCCGCAGCCGGAGTAGTACCCCGGCGGTGGTCTGCGCGGGGGCGCACACCGGCGCCCCCGCGCGGTTGCCGTGCGTCCACACCGACCACAAGGGCTGAACAGAGGCTGAGATGCGCAACGAACGATGGGTCAACCGCTTCCTCTTCGCGTGGAACAACACGCTGTCCTTCGACCCGCTCGACGTCCACTACGTCCCGCGGGAGGACCACTTCCTCGCCGGGCTCGACGAGCGGATCCGGGCGCGGTTCACGCGCAGCGGCATCTGGTGGAGCCACCGGCTCGACCCGGACCTGCCGGCGCAGGGCTGGAAGATCCACGTGTCCGCGACCCATCGCACCGTGTACGAGACCGCGGCGACCGTCATCGGCTATCTCACCGAGCACCGGATCGACTTCAAGCTCGCCCTCGACCTCAACATCTTCGAGATGCTCAACTCCAAGGGCATGGCCCGGGGCAGCGGCGGCAAGCTCGTCACGATCTACCCGCGCGACGAGGAGCGGTTCAAGGAGGTCCTGGCCGACCTCGCCGTGCTCCTGGACGGCGCGGAGGGCGCGTACGTCCTCTCGGACCTGCGCTACCGCGACAGCAAGGCGCTGTACTTCCGCTACGGCCAGTTCCTCGACACGCACACCGTCGACGCCCTCGGCCGGCGCGTCCCGCACATCACCGGACCCGACGGCACGCCCGTACGCGACAGCCGGCTGCCCGGCCAGGCCCACCCCGACTGGGTGCCGTGGCCGTTCGACGACTGGAAGCCCGAGGACGACGAGGACGACGACGGGCTGCTCGGCGGGCGCTTCCGGGTGACCGGGGCCATCCAGTTCTCCAACGCCGGCGGCGTCTACACCGCCGAGGACACCGCCGACGGCGACCGCAAGGTGGTCCTCAAGGAGGCCCGCCCGCACACCAACCCCAACCCGCGGCAGGACCACGACGCCCTCGACATCCTCGAACGCGAGTGGACCTTCCTGAAGCGGCTCGACGGCACCGGCCGCTTCCCCGTGCCCATCACCAAGTTCCAGCACTGGGAACACCACTTCATCGCCGAGGAGTTCATCGAGGGCACCGACATCCGCTCGGTGCTCCTGGAACGCAACCCGCTGGCCCGGCCCGGCTTCGACGTCGAGAAGTCCAAGGAATTCCTGCGGATCTACCTCGCCGTCTTCCGGAGCCTCGCCCGCGCCGTGCGCGCCGCCCACGAGCGCGACGTCATCCTCGGCGACCTCACCGCCGCCAACCTGCTCATCGACTCCGACACCTACGAGGTGACGGTCGTCGACCTGGAGGCCTGCCGGCTCGCCGCCACGGCGGACGGCCGGGCCGAGGAGGGCCTGGACCGGCCGGTCGAGCTCTTCACTCCCGGCTTCAGCCTCTCCAAGCACACCTACAAGGCGCACGGCTTCGAGGGCGACCTGTTCGCGCTCGCCACCACCATGGCGTACTTCGTCTTCCCCATCGCCGCCATGTCGTACCTCCGCGACAACGTCCTCGACGTCTTCCGCCTCTACTTCGACGGCCTCGGCTGGCCGCCCCGCGTCCACGAGCTGATCACCGACCTCGCCGCGGCCCGCATCACGCCCACCGAGCTCATCGAGGCGCTGAGCGACGACGAGAGCCTCGTCGACCAGGTGCGCACCCCGAGCCCGCGGACCGTCGACCCCGCCGCGCTGGTGCGCGCCGAGGCCGGCGTGGCGGCCTTCGCCGCCGCCGTCGCCGACACCGGACGCGCCACCCTCTTCCCCGTCGACCCGTTCGCGCACGTCACCAACCCGCTCAGCCTCGGCTTCGGCGCGAGTGGCGTGCTGTGGTCGCTGCACGCCTCCGGACAGCCGGTACGCCCCGAGTGGCGGGAGTGGCTGCGCGAGCGACTGGCCGGAATCAATCTGTCCGCCTACCCGGACGGGCTGATGAGCGGCCTCGCCGGCATCGCCTGGGCCGCCGACACCCTCGGCCTCTCCGCCGAGGCCGCGGAGCTGCTCGCGCACGCCAACCGGCGCGCCCACGCACCCGGCGCCGAGCCCGACCACACCTTTTACTACGGCCTCGCCGGGCTCGGCATGACCAACCTCCGCTTCCACCTGCACGCCGGGGACGCCGACGCCGCCGCCGACCACCTCGCCGCGGCCCGCGCCTGCGCGCAGGTGCTGTGCGAGACCGCGCGGCGCGAGGACGGCCACGCCTACTGGCTCAACTCCTTCTCGCCCGAACGGCCGCTGACCGGCCTCGGCTTCGGGCAGGCCGGAGTGGCGCTGTTCCTGCTGCGCATGCACCAGGTCACCGGCGAGAAGCGGTACCTGCGGATCGGCCGCGAGGCGCTCGCCTGGGAGATGCAGCACGCCGAGCCCATCGACGACGAGGGCGGGCCGATCATGTTCGACCACCAGGGCACCATGGAGCCGTACGTCGAGGTCGGCTCGGCGGGCGTCGCGCAGGTGCTGCTGCGCTACGGCGACCTCGACAACGCCCGGGAGGTGCTGCGCGGCCTCGACGTGGGCCACTCGGTGCTCCCCGGCTACTGCTTCGGCATGAGCGGCATCGCCGACGCGCTCCTGGACGCCGCCGAGTTCACCGGCGACCCCGGCTTCCGCGACACCGCCCTGCGCCAGCTCGACTACGTCCGCCGGGTCTTCCTCTTCGAGCCCGGCGCCCGCTTCCGGATACCCGCCGGCGAGCCCTCCGCCGAGGGGGCCACCCTGCTCGGCGTGCCCGGCGAGGGCCTGCTGCGCTGCTCCACCGACTACCTCACCGGCTCGGCGGGCGTGCTGCGCGTGCTGCACCGGGCCAACCACGGCGGACGGCCCGACTTCCTCCTCGACGAGCTCGGCGGAGCCGACGGGGCACCCGGGGCGGCGCGGTGAAGCAGCTCTGGCGCACCCTGCTCGGCCACCGCACCCCGTTCGCGGTCATCCTCGTCGCCGAGGCCGTCACCGCCGGCTCCGAGGCCCTGCTGCACCCGCTGCTGCTCAAGGCCCTGTTCGACCAGGCGATCCTCACCGCCGACTTCCGGCGCTTCCTGCTCCTCGGCGGCTGTTACCTGCTGCTCGGCCTCAGCCTCAACCTCGCCGGCTACGCGGTCGCCGTCCGGCGCAAGCGCTACGAGAACGGCGTCGTCCTCGCCCTGGAGACCGAACTCCTCGCCCGCACCCTCGGTCTCGACGGGCGCGAACTCGCCGAGACCGGCCACGCCTCCTACGTCAGCCGCATCCACAACGACGTCCGCGAGGGCGTCCTGCCGGCGATCGACGTGGCCATCCGCATCGCCCGCCAGGCGGTGTCCTCCACCGTCTTCCTCGGCGTGCTGCTCTACCTCTCCTGGCAGGCCAGCCTGATCCTCCTGGTGATCGTGCCGCCGCTGGTCCTCGTCAGCAACCGGCTCGCCAAGCGCATCGCGAAGAACACCGAGGCCGAGCGCGACGCCGAGGCGCGCTACGTCAACACCCTCACCCGCACCCTCGAGGCCTTCCACGCCCTGCGCGGCCTGTCCGCGCTGCTGCCCGGCACCCGCGCCGCTAACCAGCGGGCGCTCGGCGGCTTCCTCGGCATCACGCTCACCAACTACCGCCTGGGCCAGCGCCAGCGCACCCTCAGCGACCTCGTGATGAACCTGTCCGACACGGCGTCCATGGTGATCGGCGCGTTCTTCGTGTTCAGCGGCCGGATGACCTTCGGCAGCTTCCTCGCCTTCGTCAACTCCCTGTGGCGGGCCGTCACCGGCCTGTTCGACCTGGTCAACATGATCCCGCAGACCCGCCGCAGCACCGCCGTCCTCCAGCGCGTCGAGAACCTGCGCGCCGCGCTGCGGACCCCGTACCACGAGGAGGGCGCGCTGGTACGGGTCCGGGACGCGCGCATCCGCTACGGCTCCACCGACGGGGCGGACGGCGGCGCGACCGTCGCACTGCCCGACGTCGAGCTGCGGGCCGGCGAACACGCCCTGCTGCGCGGCCCCAACGGCTGCGGCAAGACCACCCTGCTGCACGTCATCGCGGGCACCCTCGCCCCCGACAGCGGCACGGTCACCCTGCCGCCGCGCGTCGCCGCCCTCACCACCCCGGTCGACCTGCCGCCCCTGCCGGTACGCGACCTGGTCACCGACCCGGCCCTGCGGAGCGCCCTCGCCCTGGACGCCCTCGCCGGCCAGCTGCCCTCCGACCTGTCGTCGGGACAGCGCCAGCGCGTCGGCATCGGCGTCCTGCTCGCCGAGGACGCCGACGTCTACCTCGCCGACGAGCCCTTCGCCAACCTCGACGACCACGGCCGCGCCCTGGTCCTCGGCCTGCTGCGCGAACGCACCGCGGGCCGCGCGCTGCTGGTCGTGCACCACGGCGACGAGGACCTCGACCGCACCTTCGACCGGGTGATCCACCTGGCCCCCGTCGGCGCCGCCGTCAGCGGGGCACGGAGCTAGCGGTGCCCCGCCGATCACGCCGGGCTCGATCGGCGGGGCACCCCGCCAGGGCCCGTCCGGCGGATCAGGGTCAAGGGACGGCCCCGATCCGCCGGACCGGCCCCTCAGCCGGCGACCAGCTCGCGGGCCGCCGAGGCGAAGGCCTGGCGGTTGGGGTGGCCGGTCTTCTGCAGGAGGCTCGCCACGTGCTTCTCGACGGTGCGCGGCGAGATGTGCAGCCGGCCCGCGATGTCCCGGTTGCCGAAGCGCTCCGCGAGCAGCCGGGCCACCTCGAACTCGCGCACCGTGATGCCGTGCCGCCGCAGGCCCGCCGGCACCTGCTCGGTGCCCGAACGCCGCTGCCGCACCGGCGCGCCCATCCCGCGCAGCAGGGACCGGCAGGCGCCCGCGACCGCCGCGAGCCCGGCGCCGTGGAAGTGCTCCTCGGCCTCGCGCAGCCAGTCCACCGGCGCGCCCCAGCCGTCCTCGTACGCCGCCCGCGCCACCAGGCGCAGCCCCAGGTGCCTGGCCACGGGATACGGCTCCGCCGCGGCGAGCGCCGCCCGCGCGGCGGCCGTCGCCTCGCCCGGGCGGCCCTCCCGGCCGAGCAGCACCGCGTGCGCCAGACCGGTGAACGGCCGGTTCCAGCCCGCCCGGGCCGCGCCCGCCGCCACCACCTCGACGTGGTGCGGCCGTCCCATCCGCCCGGCGAGCACGCCGAGCAGCAGCGCCGGACCGTGGCGGCCGAGGTCGCCGACGGCCGGATTCTCCGCGTCGTACGCGACGGCCTGCGCGAACTCCCGTTCCGCGGCCTCGTGGTCCTCCTCCAGGAGCGAGCAGAACGCCCGCGCCAGCCCGTACTCCCGCGCCCGCACCCCGGGCGCCGCGTCCACCAGCGGCGCGAGGCGCGCCAGGGCCTCGCACAGCTCGGTCCTGCGGCCCTGATGGGCGGCGAGCACGGCCTCGGCGAGCCGCCACATCGCCTCGGCCCGGCCCAGACCCTGCCGGGAGGCCTCGGCGGCGCCCTCGCGGATCAGCTCGCCGGCCGCCGTGAACGACCCGCGCCGGACCTGGTCCAGCGCCAGGGCGTACCCGGTCTCGTGCACGACGGGCAGCAGCTCCGCCGCGGCCGCCTCCTGGCGGGCCCGTTCGACGGGGGCCGTCAGTCCTTCGTACCGCAGGTCGAGCCGGGCCAGACAGGAGTCGGCGGCGATCCGCAGCGGGCCGAGGCCATGGGCGGCGGCGAGGCCCCGGGCCTGCGCGAAGGCGTCGCGCGCGGCCTGCTCGTCCCGGTCCGCGGTGAGCCGGCCGAGCGCCAGCAGGGCGCGGCCGGCGGCCTCGGGCAGCCCGCCGCGGCGCGCCGCGTCGGCCGCGAGGCGCGCGGACCCGGCGGCGGTCCGCAGCCGTTCGGGCGCCACCCGCCCCGGCTCCACGTGCGCCCCGGCCAGCTCCACGACGGCCGTGTGGTCGTCGTCGGCGCCGTCCCCGAGCTGCCAGCGCGCCACGTCCAGCTCCCGCACCGCCTCCGACGGGCGGCCGGCGAGCGCGTGCAGCTCGGCGAGGCCGGCGTGCAGGGTGGCGCGCAGCGGGCCCGGGGCCGGCAGGGACGCGGACGGCGCTCCGGCCGGGCCGGCCGGGGCGGCGAGCTGCTCCGCCGCGCAGGCGGGGAGGACGTCGAGCCGGCCGGCGCGGAGCGCGGTGTCCAGGAGCCGGGAGAGCACGTGGGCGTGCGGCCGGGGCGACGCGGCCGGGTCGAGCAGATCGTGGGCGTGGCGCAGCAGCTCCAGGGCGCGGCCGGGCCGGTTGTCGGCCATGGCACGCTCCGCCGCCTCGGCGTAGTGGTGGGAGGCCTCCACCGGATCGCCGGCCCGCTCGTGGAGTGCGGCGGCGTGGGCGCGCCACGCGCCGGGCAGCCCCGGGTGCAGCGCGGCGAGGGCCCGTGCCGCGCGGCGCGCCAGGCCGGTCCGCTCGCCGGGCGTGAGCCCCTCGCGCAGGGCCCGGGCGGCCATCGGCGGGTGGAAGGCGTACCACTCGGGTTCCGCCGAGTCCGGCACGAGCAGCGAGGCGTCGACCGCGGCGGCGAGCAGGGCGTCGATCTCGCGGTCCGGGCGGCCGGCCGCCTGCCGTACGACCGCGAGCGGGAACCGCTCGCCGAACAGGGCGGCCAGGCCGAGGACTTCGCCGCCGGGCGTGCCAAGCCGGGCGGCCCGGCCGCGTACGCACTCCGCCGCGGCGGCGGGTACCGCACCGCCGCGCGGCGCGCGCGCCAGCTCCGTCGCGAAGAAGGGGATGCCGGCGCTGTCGTGGAGCACCCGCAGCGCGTCGGCGGCATCCGCGCCGGGCATCAGCCGTCGTATGTCCTCCAGGCCCAGCGGCGCGGGCTCGACCGTGGTGGCGGTCCCGTTGCGCCGGGCCCGTGCCGCGAGCGCGGCGGCCGGGCCGGGGCCCTTGCCAGCGGTGAGCAGGAGGGCGACGGGCAGCGGGCCGAGGTGGTCCAGGAGGTACTCGACGACGGCGAGCGTGCCGGTGTCGGCCGCGTCGAGGTCGTCCAGGACGAGCAGCAGCCCCCGTCCCCGGCCCGCCGCGGCGAGCAGCCGCAGCACCGCCTCCGCGGCGACCAGCGGAGACACGGCGGCGACCCCCGTACGTGCCGTGCCGTCCGCCAGCCGGGCCAGGACCGGCCCGTACCGCCCCAGCTCCGCCGGATCCGGTGCCGGTCCGGTCCGGCCGAGGGTCAGCAGTGCCTCGGTCAGCGGCCGGTAGGGCACATCGGACGGTGTCACCGTGGCGGCCCGTCCCCGGGCCGTCACCATGCCCGCCGCCGTGGCCGAATCGAGCGCCTCGGCGGCGAGGCGGGTCTTGCCGCAGCCCGGCCCGCCGGTGACGAAGAGCGCCCCGCCGCGTCCCGCGCGGGCGGAGCCGAGGAGACCGGCGAGGTGCGCCGACTCGGAACCCCGGCCCTCGAGTTCCTCCCGCCCCCCGACGGGAGGGGGCACGGGGGCCGGGGTGGTACAGGCGTGCGGCTGGGTCATCTGCCTCTCCAGGGAGTGGGGGAGAAGAGGAGGAGAGCCGGGCGGCCGGCGTCGAAGATGGTGGCGCCGCGCGGGGAGGCTGGGGGTGCCGCCGCGCGGTCGCCGTGGACGACGATAGGAAGGGGGCCCCTGCCCCCTGCAGCCGTCCGTTTGGGGGGCTTGCGTGTCCCCCGGCCTTCGTCAGCCCCCTTCGAGGCTGTCCTCGCGGACCCGGCAGGCGAGGTCGATCTTGGTGTAGGCGGGGCGGCCGGCCTGCCGGTACTTGGCCTTGACCCGGTCCAGGTAGTCCTTCGCCGTGTGCACGGTGATGCCGGCCCGCCGGGCGGCCGACTTCAGCGTCATGCCGGACGCGTAGTCCAGCAGGATCTCCCGTTCGCGCGGCGACAGCCGGGGTCGGGCCGGGCTGGTGTCGTGCGCGCAGGCGAAGGCGAGTTCGGGGGAGTGGGCGCCGTGACCGGCCGCGATGTCCTTGATCGCGGAGACCAGGGTCGGCAGGTCGTTGTCCTTCGTCAGATAGCCGTCGGCGCCCGCCCGCAGCGCCTCGATGACCCGGGTCCGGTCGGGCACGGTGCTGATCACGAGGACCCGGCTGCCGCCGCTCAGCAGCCGCCGGATGTTGTCGGCGGGCTCGGAGCCGTCCCGCAGCAGCAGGTCGAGCAGCACGAGGTCGGGCGGCACGTCGCCGGTCAGGTCGAGGAGTGCGCCGACGGTCGCCGCGGTGGCGGTGATCCGCAGCTCGGGCACCTGGCCGAGCCAGGACCGCATGCCGTCGAGGAGCATCCGGTCGTCGTCGACGACGGCGACGGTGATCATCCCGGTCCCCTCGGTTCTCCGCGTGGCACCGGTCATCCGGGCCACCTCAGTTCCACCCGCACGCCCTCGCCGGGCGCCGTGTCCACGACGGCCCGGCCGCCGACCTCGGCCAGCCGGGAGTAGACCGAGCCGCGCAGGCCGAAGCCCGGCACGTAGTCGTCGGGGTCGAAGCCGGGGCCCCGGTCGACCACGATGACCAGGAGCCCGCGTTCTCCGCTGCCCGCCGCGGTGAGATAGGCGTGATTGGTGCCCGCGTGGCGCCGTACGTTGTTGAGCGCCTCGCGCGCGGCGTCGGCGAACGCGGCGGCCACCTCGGGCGGCACCGCGGGCAGTTCGTGGTACTGGGCGGTGACCCGCAGCCGCAGGCTCTCCGCCGAGCGGACGGCGTCCTCCAGGGCGGCGCCCAGCTCCGGGTGGTGGACCTCGTCGGCGGTCTGCTGGATGAGCCGGCGCAGATAGGCCGCCTCGCGGCCGCAACGCTCCCTGACCTCGGGCGCGTTGGCGTCCACACCGCCGCTCGCGAGCGTGGTCAGGGTGGCGAGCACCGTGTCGTGCAGCGCCCGGTGGTGGTCGAGGCGTTCGGCGTACCGCGCCTTCTGGTGCTCCGCGGCGAGGGCGCGGGCGTTGGCCTCGTCGAGCAGCCGCCCCTGGCGGCGCAGGTACCACCACATGATGGCGGTCATCGCCGCGGACGCGAGCAGCGAGTTGAGGTGCCCGCCGAGCACCGCGCCGCTCGCGCCCACCAGGTGGTAGCCGAGCAGATGGGTGACGACGAGCAGAGCGATCGCGGCGAGGGCGTGCGGCCGCTTCAGGACGATGGCCGCGAGGCTGCTCGCCGAGCCGCCGAGCAGCATCGCCCAGCCGATCGCCGGGGTCTCCCGCACCCCGCCCCACGCGTACAGCGCGTACGGCAGCGCGCAGCCGGTGACCAGCACATCGGTCCAGACCAGGCGTGGCTCGAACCAGCCGCGGCGCAGCGCGGCCCCGTAGACGAGCAGGCTCAGCGCGAGCGCCACGGCGAGGCACACGTACTGCACGGGGTGGCCGGCGCGGTGCTGGGCGACGGCGAGGAAGCCGACCGTGAGGTGGCTGGCCCGGTAGAGGAGGGTGGTCAGGATCATGAAGGACTGGGCCCGTTGGAGGCCGGATCCGACCCCGTTCGCGGGCATCAGCGCCCGTAACCGTCGTATCGTCCCGCTCACCTTGCGCACCGTTCCCCCCAGAAGTTGTCGCCGTCACGCATTGTGCCTCAGCGAGCACCCGTCGACAGGGCCGCTACCAGCCGTTTTGCGGAGGGTGTGAAGACGGTGTGCGGATGGTGTGCGCGTGCCGCGAGCCGGTGTGCGGGGCGGTGCGGGGGAGGGGTGCGGGAGGGGTGCGCCAAGGGCTTGTCGGTGTGACATGTCCATGGTTACCTCGGGTAAGTCCTCGTCAGGAGCCGGAAGAAGGAACCTTCATGCCCTCTCCCCGCCTGCGCCCCGGCGCAGCCCTCGCCGCCGCCCTCGCCCTGCTCGCCGCGCTCGGCGGCACCGGGGCCGCCGCCCAGCCGGCCGCCGCCACCAACGACGCCGCCGGCGGGCTCCGTGAGGTGATGTTCGTCGGCAACAACTGGGACGGCACCGCCGATGTCATCGCGTCCCGGGGCGACTTCGGCCGCGTAGGACGCGTGAACGTGATCCCCGACAAGGAGGAGCGCCTCCGCGAGATCCACCTCGACCCGATCCGGCTGGCCTACTTCCTCGGCGTCCGCAGCGGACCGGGCGAGGGGCACGACCAGTTCGTCGACGACATGTACGCCACGCCCGACGGGACCGCGATGGTCGTCTCCCGGCCCAGCTTCGCCGACGTCGTCTCCATCGACCTGCGCACCGGGCGGATCAACTGGCGCTTCCCGGTGGCCGGTTATCGCTCCGACCACATGGCCGTCTCGCCCGACGGCACCCGGGTCGCCGTCTCCGCGTCCACCGCCGACACCGTCCACGTCCTCGACATCGTCACCGGCCGCCAGCTCGGCTCCTTCAAGACCGGCGACAAGCCCCACGAGAACGTCTTCACCTCGGACGGCCTGCTGTGGAACATGTCCATCGGCGAGGTCACCACCGCCCTCGACGCGCCCTGGCTCGACTGGACCAAGGGCGACCGGAGGATCACCGTCGTCGACGCGGCCACCTACAAGACCGTGCGGGTCATCGACATGCGCGAGCGGCTCGACGCCTTCGGGCGCGGCGACCTCTCCGACGCCGTGCGGCCCCTCGTCTTCACCCCCGACGAGAAGAAGATCTACTTCCAGGTCTCGTTCTTCAACGGCTTCCTCGAGTACGACATCGCCACCGACCGCATCACCCGTCTGAAGACGCTCCCCGGCAATCCGGCCACCAATCCCGACCGCACCACCTGGGTCAACGACTCGCGCCACCACGGGCTCTCGATCAGCCCGGACGGCGACAAGCTGTGCGTCGCCGGGACCATGGACGACTACGCGACCGTCGTCGACCGGGCCACCCTCCAGGAGGGCCCGCTGGTCGAGGCGAGCAAGCCGTACTGGGCGACGGTCAGCGGCGACGGCAAGGCCTGCGTCATCTCCGAGAGCGGCGCCGACCGGGTCACCGCGATCGACTTCGCCACGGGACGGCGGGTGGCCACCGTGGCCGTCGGCGACCACCCGCAGCGGGTCCGTCTCGCCCGCGTCCCCGCCGACTGGACCGGTCCGGCGGCCGGCTGACCCGCCCCGCGCACGGCGAAGGGGCCTGCCGGGTCGGCGTCCGGCAGGCCCCTCGCCCGTGCTCGCGCTCAGCGGATCAGGAGCGGGTGACCTTCACCTCGTACAGCGAGTAGCCCCAGCCGGTGCCCCGCTGCACGCCCTGCACGCGGACGTACCGGGCCGGCTGCGAGGCGAACTCGGCCGTGTCGTAGCCGCCGTCGCCGGAGTCCGTGGACCACGCCGTCCGCCAGTTCGCGCCGTCGTCCGACAGCTCGATCCGGTAGCCACGGCCGTAGGCGGCCTCCCAGTCCAGGGTGACCCTGCCCACCCGGCGCTCGGTGCCGAGGTCGACCTGCCACCACTGGTTGTCGTTCCACTCGCTGGCCCAGCGGCTGCCGGTGTCACCGTCGACCGCGCGGCCCGGCGAGTAGTTGACGAACGGATTCCACCACTCGGTCGTGGAGGCCGAAGTCGGCTGCCCCGACGCGAGGTTGACGCCCATCTCGTGCTTCTCGGTCGCCTTCCAGGTGGTCAGGTACGACTCGGCGCCCCGCGACAGCTCGTCCACCACGCCCGGGCCGCCCGGCGAGAGCCGGATCTGCTCGATCCAGTCCGGCACGAGACCGTTGTGCGCGCCGCCGTCGGTGTTGAAGTCCCAGGTGCGCTCGCCGGTGACCTGCCGGTCGATGACCGAGCCGCCGTCGAAGCTGCGGAAGGGGTACTTCACCGCGTTCGGGGCGTTCGCGCCGACCGGCGCCGGCCAGCCGCCGACCCCGTTCATGTCGGTGCCGTAGCCGAGCCCGACGCCGTACTTCCTGCGCAGGTCGGCCTTCTGTCCGGCCTCACCGATGAAGCCCTGCGCACCGGACATGTACTGGGCGATGAAACCGCCGAGTCCGTAGACCCGGTCCGTCCAGTCCCGGTCCATCCAGCTGTGGCTGGAGATGACGCCCGGGTACTCCTCGGCCTCCAGCATGTCCAGGGCCCGGTTCGCCGCCTTGACGCTCATGTGGTCGAGCTCCAGCATCATGCCGCGCTGCATCATTCCCTTCACGGCGTACTCGCCGAGCCTGGTCAGCCCCCGCTTGTTGCACTGGGCGTCGGAGGCGTACGACGGGACGGTGACCCCGGCCGGCAGCTTCTCCGCCAGCGCGGGCAGGACGGTGGACAGCCCGATCGGGTTGTCGTGCTGCGGGCCCGCGCACTTCTCCGTGGCCCAGAAGGTGCCGGTCGACAGGAACTGGCCGATGTTCACGGCGACACCGGTCGTGCCGCTGTCGAAGCGCACACCGCACAGCGCGTTGTCGAACTTGTGGCACAGGAACATGCTGCGCACGCCGAGCCCGTACAGCTCGTCCAGGCCCTTGTCGATGTCGGCCTGCGAGCACTGCGGGACGTCCAGGATCATCTTGCAGCCGAACGGCTCCGACGTCTCCACGCCGAGCACGACCGCGAGCTTGCCCTGCTCGATCACCGAGCGGGCCTGCGCGGAGTCGGTCACGATGCGGAACCAGCCCTTGCCCGGGCCGCCGTACATCCTGTCGACGTAGTCCTGCAGCTCGTAGCTCTTGCGGGCCTCGAGCCGGATGGCGTCCATCTCGTCACAGCCGCGGTCGCGCGGCAGCAGCGAGCAGATCAGGCCGTTGGTCACCAGGTCGTTGACCAGGACCCGCTGCCCGCCGCGCCAGGCCCGCTCGACCCACGCGTAGTAGTTCTGCTGGTGGCTCAGCGACTTGTAGGCGGGCCAGTCCTTGAAGGTGGGCCAGCCGACCGGGTCGTGCTTGCCGTTGTCGCCGCCGGTCAGGTGCTCGAAGAGCGCGCCGGAGCCGTCCGGGTAGTGCTCCGGACAGTCCTTGAGCGCGTCGGCGACGCCGGCCTCGGAGAAGGTCTGGCCGCAGATCATGCGGCCGCCGAAGCCCTCGTTGGACATCAGGTGGTTGTGCGCGTCGATGAAGCCGCGCACCTTGCCCTGGGCGTCGGTCCCCTTGAACGGGGCGCCCGTGACGTTGATCTGCGAGTCGGGAGCCGGCCGGGCGGTCGGCTCCCACCAGTTGCCGCCGTCGGCGGCGGGGACCGGCCCCGCGCCGAAGACGACGGTGGCCAGGGCGATGAACAGGGACACCAGGGCGAACCGGCCGCCCGCCCCGTGTCGTGATGGTCGAATCATGGTCAGCGATGCCTTCGGTCATGGGGGATGCCGGGCTGCGAATCGCCTGCGTTGTTTCCGTGGGTAACAGGCGGCTCTCGGGCCGAGGATCGCGGCGATCGTCGAGTGAGTCAAGAGTCCGGGTCAAATGACCTGTTGATGAACCGCCGACGAACCGTCAGCGGCATCCCGCCTCCGCTCAGCCCTCGATGAGCGTGACCAGGTGGTCCGCGGTCGCATCGAGCAGCGCCTCGGCCGCCCGCTCGTCGCCGAGCACCAGATACTGCAGCGTCAGCCCGTCGATCACCGCCGCGAGCAGCCGCGCCATCACCTCCACCGGCACCTTCGGCACCACCCCGCGCGCCGCGCACACCTGCTCCACCAGCGTCGTCGCGGATGCCACGTACTGCGTGTACTGCGCCCGCGCCAGATGCTCGAAGCCGGCCTCGCGCAGCGCGTACTGGGTCAGCTCGTACGTCAGCATGTGCTCGGCCGGGTGCGCCGTCACGTGCTCCCAGTACGATCCGAGCGCGGTCCGCACGGTCTCCCGCAGCGTCCCCTTCGGCTCGACCGCGGACATCACCCGGGTCACGTAGCTGCCGGTGATCGACTCGATCGCGGCCTCCAGGAGCGCCTGCTTGGAGTCGAAGCAGTAGTGGAACACGCTGAGCGACACCCCGGCCTCGGCGCAGATCGCCCGCGTGGTCGCCCGCCCCACCCCGTCCCGCGCCATGACCCGGACCGCCGCCGCGACCAGCTGGCGGCGCCGCTCCGCCGACGGCATCCGTGCCATGCGTCCTCCTCGTGTCCGCTCCCGTCAGGGGCGCCAGGGTAACGGCAGCGGCGCCGGGCCGGGCGGGGGCGCACGCGGATGCGGCCCGGTGCGTTCCGCCTCCGGGTCAACTGCGCCACCACGGCTGCCGGATGACGTCGTCCGCGTCGCCCGCGCAGGCCAGGCCGTTCACCACGCCGCCCCCGGCGACGGCCCAGCCGACCACGCCGTCACCCTGCCGCTCCAGCTCGATGAGCCGGTCGCGGTGGGTGCCGGAACCGGTGTTCACGTCGCAGTGGACGACGCCCGTCCAGGAACGGCCGTCGAGAGCCGCCGCCAGTGAGAGGAAGGGCAGCACGGCCAGCGAGAGCACCAGACCGGCCGCCCACAGGACGTCGGCGCCGTGCTGCAGGGCGCCGGCGGGGCGGCGGCGCCGGGAAGGGCCGGCGGGCGAGCGGACGTAGCGCCCCGTGTGCTCGTCGACCAGGACGCCGAGGCGCATCGCGTACGCGAGGAGGCCGGCCGTCAGGCCCCAGGCCCAGCCGTTCAGGGCGCCGACCACCAGGGCGAGCGCGGCCGGGACGATCGCGGCTGAGGCGAGGAGGGCGGGGAGGCGGCGGCCCCGGTGGGCGGCGGCCCCGCCGCGCCTGGTGAAGGCCACGTAGGAGGCGTGGGTGGCGACGACGCCGAGGACGGTGGAGAGCAGCGGCTCGAAGAGGAACATGCCGACGACGACGTCGAGCCAGTTCTTCGGGCCCATGGTGTCGAGCGCGGCCCGCGCCTGGCTGCCGCCGCCGAGCGTCCACGACAGCTTCAGCATCGGCACGGCGAAGAGCACCGCCATCACCACCTTGTGCGCCGCGTCCGCCCGCCAGTCCGCCTGTTCCCGAAGCCGCTCCGGCGTCTGCTCCGGCGGCCGCTCCCGTCCGTCCACGCGGCGAGCCTAGAAAGCCCGGCCGGTGCCCGCCCGGAACGACCCGCCGAGAACTGGTCCTGCCGCAACCCTTGTCAGTGCAATTTCACATTACTATTTTACAGCTCAGCGCTGACGGCCCACAGTCCGTCAACTCCCGCCTGAGCCAAGGGAGTCGACCGCGCGCATCCCCCACAAGGAGACCCAGAGCCTTGCGTACCTCCCTCCTCGCCACCGCCATCGCGGTGACCGTCCTCGCCACCGCCGCGCAGGCGACGGCACTGGCCGCCCCCACCTCCGCCCCGGTCCCCGCACGGGCGCAGGCCCAGGTCCCGCCCCAGGCGCGCACCGGCGCCAACCCCTTCGACGAGGTCGACCGCCTCGCCACCGCCCGCCCGGCGAAGGCCGCCCCGGCCCCCGCCCCCGGCGGCACGAACGCCAAGCCGCGGGTCCCCGGCCCGGTCAAGGCGAAGGCCGTCACCGCCGCCCGCGCCACGCTCGCCTCCGGTGTCCCCTGCACCCTCGACGGCGTCACCGGCCTCTCGCCCGAGCAGTTCGCGGACTTCCTCGCCGACCCGGCCGTCACCGCCGACGGCTGTCTGCGCAACCTCGTCTGGACCTGGGACGCCCGCCTCGCGCCGGTCATGTCCGACGCCCATGTGCAGGCCGTCTCCCGCCGGATATCCGCACTCGCCGCGAGCCACGACGGCCGCAACACCAGCCACCTGGAGGAGATGTTCACCTACCTCCACGCGGTCGCCTACCAGGACTACTCGCGCCCGGAGATCGACATCACCGACGCGCCGACCGTCGACGCCATGCGCCGCGCCATCGCCGACTTCGCGGGCGCCGCGCGCACCTTCGACGTCACCGCCGCCAACGCCCGCACCCTGCGCGAGGCCCTCTACGCCGGCAGCGCCCCCGGCCTGCGCCAGCACCAGCTCGGCACCATCGTCAAGGTGCTCGCCACCATGGACGCCGCCCACACCGCCACCAACAGGGACGCCGACTGGGCGGGCGCCGCGCTCGCCGCGCTCTCCGTGAACTACCTGGGCGTCTACCCGGGCAACCAGGACGCCGCCTTCCAGGCCGCCGCGAAGGCCGACCCCGCCTACCGGGCCACCTTCAAGGCGTTCGCCGGCTACACCCACCTCAAGGGCACGGCCAACGCCTGGGTGGTCCGCGACGCGCTCTCCGAGTACGGCCGCTTCGGCCAGATCGCCGGACTCCAGGACGCCACCGTCGCCGACCTCGGCGGCCTGCTCCCCACCGTCGAGTCGAACTTCGGCTACGGCAGCGAGCAGTGGGGCAAGGTCGTGACCTGGCTCAACTACTTCGACGCCTGCGCGCCCTACGGCGTGTGCAAGGCCGACATCGAAAAGCGCCTCTTCCCCAACACGTACTCGTACGACAACGGCGGCATCAAGGTCCGCACCGCCCTCGACCGGGCCACCGTCGACCAGCTCTACTACGCGAGCAAGCAGGTCAAGGCGCAGTACCACCGGGTGCTCGGCACGGACGAGCCGCTGGCCGGCGACCCCAACAGCACCCTGAACATCGTGCTCTACGCCTCCCGTTCCGACTACGAGATCTACCACCCGCTGCTCACCGGCTACTCCACCAACAACGGCGGCATCTACATCGAGAACGGCGCCACGTTCTACACCTACCAGCGGCGCGTGCCGCAGGACTCCAGCCTCACCCTCGAAGAGCTCTTCCGGCACGAGTACACCCACTACCTCAACGGCCGCTGGGCGGTGCCGGGCTTCTTCGGCGAGGGTCCCTGGTACCAGGGCGACCGCACCACGGCCATGGACGAGGGCACGGCCGAGTTCTTCGACGGCTCCACCCGCGACAACGGCATCGCCGTCCGCAAGTCGCTGGTCCGCGGCATCATCAACGACACCGCCGGCGGCGGACCGCGCATGAACGTGCGCCAGCTGCTGCACGCCACCTACGACGGCGACGGCTTCCGCTTCTACAACTACGCGGGCACGTTCTTCGAGTTCCTGTGGACCGAACGCCCGGGCCTGCTGCGCGAGATGTACACCCACCTGCGCGCCAACGACGTCGCCGGCTACGACGCCTGGCGCGACCGCCTCGGCGGCGACGCCGGCCTCCAGGCCGCCTACGACCGCTTCCTGGACGCGCAGATCGCCCAGGTCGACCGGCTCTACGTGCCGAACACCACGTTCACGCCCAACGACCAGCTGCGCGACGCCACCGCCGCCGCCGTCCGCTCGTCCTTCGCCGCGGCGACGTACAACAACCCCGACTGCGTCGAGAACGGCGACCCGGGCAAGAAGCGCTTCGTGTGCACCGGCCGGATCACCGCCAACCTGGCGGACGCGAACAGCGAGGACCGGGTCTTCAAGGACATGTCCGAGACCGTGGACTACTTCATCCTGGACCGCGCGGGCGCGGCGTCCAACAACCTGGCCGACATGAACTGCTCCTTCGGCCCGGTGGAGATCTGGTCCAGCCGGGTCGCGGGCACGTCGAGCTTCCGCTGCGAGGGCCCGCTCCGCGGCTGATCACCCCTCACATCCCCGCCCAGGCCCGCGAGGGCCTGGGCACCACCTGAAGAATGTGACATATTACTGCCGTGCCCAAGAGACACTCCCTGGACGCCGTGATCATCGGCGCCGGCGTCGTCGGAGCCGCCTGCGCGTACTACGCGGCCCGCTCCGGCCTCTCCGTCGCCGTCGTCGACCGCGGTCCCGTCGCGGGCGGCACCACCGGTGCCGGGGAAGGAAACCTGCTCGTCTCCGACAAGGAGGCGGGCCCCGAGCTCGACCTCGCGCTGCTGTCCACGAGACTCTGGCGCGAACTGTCCGACGCACTCCCGCCGGACATCGAGTACGAGCCGAAGGGTGGTCTCGTCGTGGCGCCCGACGAGACCACCCTGAAGGCCCTGCGCGCCTTCGCCGAGGGCCAGCGGGCGGCCGGCGTCAGCGCGGCCGAGATCACGCCCGACGGCCTCCCGGCGCTCGAACCCCACCTCGCCACGGGGCAGGCCGGCGGCTTCCTGTACGAACAGGACGCCCAGGTCCAGCCTGCCAAGGCGGCGGCCCGGCTGCTCGCCGCCGCCCGGGTCCCGGTCCATCTCGGCGAGGAGGTCACGGAGATCCTCCGTGACGCCGCCGGGGCGATCCGGGGCGTCCGCACCCCGCGCCGCGAACTGCTCGCGCCCGCCGTGGTGAACGCGGCGGGCACCTGGGGCGGCGAGGTCGCCCGCCTCGCCGGAACGCACCTGCCGGTACTGCCCCGCAGGGGCTTCGTGCTCGTCACGGAACCCCTGCCCCGCGTCGTACGGCACAAGGTGTACGCGGCGGACTACATCGCGGACGTGGCCAGCGGCTCGGCGTCGCTGCAGTCCTCGGCGGTCGTCGAGGGCACACCGGCGGGACCCGTCCTGATCGGCGCGACCCGCGAGCGCGTCGGATTCGACCGCACGCTGTCCCGCGAGGCCCTGCGCCGCCTCGCGGCCCAGGCGGCCGCGCTCTTCCCGGTCCTCGCGGACGTCGACGTGATCCGCACCTACCACGGCTTCCGCCCCTACCTCCCGGACCACCTCCCGGCCATCGGCGCCGACCCGCGCGTCCCCGGTCTGCACCACGCGTGCGGCCACGAGGGCGCGGGCATCGGCCTCGCGCCGGCCACCGGAGCGCTGATCGCGGCCGGGCTGGCCGGGGCCGAACCGCCGCTGGACGCCCACCCGTTCCGACCGGACCGTGATTTCGGCACGCACGAAGGAGCCACCCCGTGACCACCCCGCGTGACCTCGTGGGCGGCGCCCCGCACCGCACGTACACGCTCACCTTCGACGACCGCGAACTCCCCGTCGCCGAGGGCCAGTCCATCGCCGCCGTGCTCTGGTCGGCCGGCATCGTCTCCTGGCGCGCCAGCCGCACCACGGGCGCGCCGCGCGGCGCGTTCTGCGGGATCGGCCAGTGCTTCGACTGCCTCGTCACCGTCAACGGCCGCCCCAACAAGCGCGCCTGTCTCGTCCCGGCCCGCCCGGGCGACACCGTCACCACGCAGGAGGGAACCGGCCGTGCCGCACTCGGCTGCTGAACTCGCCGTCGATCCGTCCGCCGGCCCCTCCGGCGGCCCCGTCGTCGACCCGGCCGCCGATCCGGTCGTCGACCTCGCCGTCGTCGGCGCGGGTCCGGCCGGCCTGGCGGCCGCCGTGACGGCCGCCGACCTCGGCCTGCGGGTCGCCCTGCTGGACGCGGGCGCCCGCCCCGGCGGCCAGTTCTACCGGCATCCCGCGCCGGAACTGGGCGCGGCCCGGCCACAGGCGCTGCACCACGAGTGGCGCGCCTTCACGTCCCGCGTCCGCAGGCTCGACGCGCACCGCGCGGCGCGGCGCGTCACGTACCACCCGGACCACCACGTCTGGGCGGTCCTCCCCGGATCCGGCGGCGCCTGGACCCTGCACGCCCGCACCACCGAGGACGCGCACACCGACACCGGCGCAGGCGCAGGCGGTGGCGCAGGCACCGCCACGAGCGTCACGGCCCGCTCCGTCCTCCTCGCCACCGGCGCCTACGAGCGCCAACTCCCCTTCCCCGGCTGGACGCTGCCGGGCGTGGTCGGCGCCGGGGGAGCGCAGGCCATGCTCAAGAGCGGCCTCGTGCTCCCGGGCCGCCGGATCGTCGTGGCCGGCAGCGGCCCGCTGCTGCTCGCCGTCGCCGCGTCCCTCGCGAGCGCCGGGGCGCGCGTCCCGGCCGTGGTCGAGGCCTCGGCGTACGGCGGCTACGCGAGCCACGCCGGCACCCTCCTGCGCAACCCGGCCAAGCTGCTCGAAGGCGCCCACTACGGCTCGGCGCTGCTGCGCCACCACACCCGCCTGCTCACCCGGCACGCCGTCGTCGAGGCGCACGGCTCCGACCGGGTGGAGGCCGTCACGGTCGCCCGGCTCGACCGGGAGTGGCGGCCGGTGCCGGGCACGGGCCGCCGCGTCCCGTGCGACGCGGTGGCCGTGGGGCATGGCCTGGTCCCGGAGCTGTCGCTCGCGACGGCCCTCGGCTGCGCGACCCGCACCGCCGCGGACGGCACGGTCGCGCTTGACCTCACCGACGAGCTGCGCACCTCGGTGCCGGGCATCTGGTCGGCGGGCGAGACGGGCGGCATCGGTGGCGCTCAACTCGCGCTGTGCGAAGGCGAGTTGGCTGCCCACGCCATCGCGGGGCGCGCCCGCGCGGCGGCCGCCCTGCGCCGCCGCCGCATCCGCCTGCGCGCCTTCGCCGACGCGATGGCCGCCGCGCACCGGCCGGGCGCGGGCTGGACGGAGTGGGTGACCGCGACGACGGACGTGTGCCGCTGCGAGGAAGTCCCGGCGGCCCGTATCCGCGAGGCGGTCGACGAGCTGGGCGCGCGCGACGCGCGCACCGTCAAGCTGCTGACCCGCGCCGGCATGGGCTGGTGCCAGGGCCGGATGTGCGGCCCGGCGGTCGCGGCGCTGTCGGGGGCGGGCTCGGCCCCGGGCTCGTGTCCGGCCCCCGACCGGCGGCCGCTGGCCTGCCCGGTCCCGCTCCGCCACCTGGCGGATCTTCCGGAAACGACGTAACCCACTCTCGTACGCGGTCTTGTGGCCGCCCTGTGGAAGTCAGTAAAATGTCACACACTACAAAGGAGCTGTCGATGAGCGTTTCCACCTGGAGCACCACCCGTCCCTGGCGCGGCATCATGGTCGCCACCGCCCTGCCCCTCCGCGACGACCTGTCCGTCGACTACGACGCCTACGCCGAGCACGTCCGCTGGCTGATCGAGAACGGCTGCGACGGAGTCGTACCCAACGGCTCCCTGGGCGAGTACCAGACCCTCACCGACGAGGAGCGCGCCCGTGTGGTGCGCACGGCCGTCGAGGCGGCCGGCGACGGGGCCCGCGTGATGCCGGGCGTCGCCGCCTACGGCAGCGCCGAGTCGCGGCGCTGGGCCGAGCAGGCCGCCGAGGCGGGCGCGGGCTCCGTGCTGCTGCTGCCGCCGAACGCCTTCCGGGCCGACGAGGCCGCCGTGCTCGCCCACTACGCCGAGGTCGCGGCCGCCGGTCTGCCCGTCGTCGCGTACAACAACCCGATCGACACCAAGGTCGACCTCACCCCGGCCCTCCTCGCCCGGCTGCACGCGGCGGGCCACGTCGTCGCCGTGAAGGAGTTCAGCGGCGACGTCCGCAGGGCGTACGAGATCGCCGAACTCGCCCCGGAACTCGACCTGCTGATCGGTGCCGACGACGTCCTCCTGGAACTGGCCCTGGCCGGTGCGGTGGGCTGGATCGCCGGCTACCCCAACGCCCTGCCCGGCTCCTGCGCCGAGCTGTACCGCGCCGCCGTCGCCGGCGACCTGGCCACTGCGCTGCCGCTCTACAAGTCGCTCCACCCGCTGCTGCGCTGGGATTCCAAGACGGAGTTCGTGCAGGCCATCAAGCTCTCGATGGACATCGCGGGCCGCACCGGCGGCGCCACCCGACCGCCCCGTCTCCCGCTGACCGGCGCGGCGGAGACGGCCGTGCGCTCGGCCACCGAGAAGGCCCTGGCCGACGGCCACCACTGATCCGACGGCCCACCACCGACCGGAACAGCCGCCACCACTCACCGGAAGCAGGGGGAGACCCATGCGCACGCGTCACATCTTCCACGCCGTGGACTCGCACACCGAGGGCATGCCGACCCGGGTGATCACCGGGGGAGTCGGGGTGATCCCCGGCGCCACGATGGCCGAGCGGCGGCTCCACTTCATCGAGCACCTCGACCACCTCCGCACCCTCCTCATGTACGAGCCGCGCGGCCACGCCGCCATGAGCGGCGCCATCCTGCAGCCGCCCACCCGGCCCGACGCCGACTACGGCGTGCTGTTCATCGAGGTGTCGGGCCTCCTGCCGATGTGCGGCCACGGCACCATCGGCGTCGCGACCGTCCTCGTCGAGACCGGCATGGTGCCCGTCACCGAGCCCGTCACCACGGTCCGGCTCGACACCCCGGCCGGCCTCGTCAGCGTGGACGTCCGGGTCGAGGACGGCGCGGCCACCGCCGTCACGCTCACCAACGTGCCCGCCTTCAGCGTCGGCCTCGACCTCAAGGCCGAGGTCCCCGGCCACGGCACCGTCACCTACGACCTGGCCTACGGCGGCAACTTCTACGCCTTCGTCGACCTCGACTCCCTGGGCCTGCCCTTCGACCGGGACCGCAAGGAGGACCTGCTGGCCGCCGGCCTCGCGCTCATGGACGTCGTCAACGCGGGCCCGGACCGCCCGGTGCACCCGGAGGACCCGGCCGTCGCCGGACTGAAGCACGTGTACCTGGCCGCTCCCGGCTCCGACGCGCGCCGCTCCCGGCACGCGATGGCGATCCACCCCGGCTGGTTCGACCGCTCCCCGTGCGGTACGGGCACCAGCGCGCGGATGGCCCAGCTGCACGCGCGCGGGGAACTGCCGCTGCACACCGACTTCGTCAACGAGAGCTTCATCGGCACCGAGTTCACCGGCCGCCTCGTCGGCGAGACGACCGTCGGCGGCCGGCCCGCCGTCGTGCCGACCGTCACCGGCCGGGCCTGGCTCACCGGCACCGCCCAGTACTTCCTGGACCCGACCGACCCGTTCCCCGGAGGCTTCCTGCTGTGAGCACCGTGCGCCCCACCGAGGTGCGGACCACCGACTACCACACCGCGGGCGAACCCTTCCGGATCACCGACCTCACCGCCGCCGACGCGCCGCTCCCGTGCCCGCCCGGCGACACCGTCGCCGAACGCCGTGCCAACCTGCTCGGCCCCGGCGGGGACGGCACGGCCCCGCGCCCCGGCCTGCCGCACGAGGAACTGCGGCTGCTGCTCGCCCGGGAGCCGCGCGGCCACTCCGGCATGTACGGCGGGTTCGTCGTGCCGCCGGACGACGACGGCGCCCACTTCGGCGTGGTGTTCTGGCACAAGGACGGCTACTCGACCGCCTGCGGCCACGGCACCCTCGCCCTCGGCGCCTGGGCCGTCGACTCCGGCCGGGTCGCCGCGCCGGACGACGGCGACGCCCAAGTCCGCATCGACGTGCCGTCCGGCCGGGTCACCGCCACGGTGCACCGCGCCGGCGGCCGCACCACCGGCGTCACCTTCCGCAACGTCCCGGCCCGCGTCACCGGCCGCGGCGTGAAGGCCGACACCAGCCTCGGCCCCGTCGAGGTGGACCTCGCCCACGCCGGCGCCTGCTACGCCTCGCTCCCGGCCCGCGCCCTCGGCCTCACCGTCGACCGGGCCCGGCTCCCCGGACTCGTCCGCGCCGCGGGCGAGATCAGGGCCGCGCTCGCCGGCCACCCGGCGACCCTGCATCCCGCCGGGCCCCTGCTCTCCGGCGTGTACGGAGTGACCCTGTACGAGGAGCTGCCGGACACCCCGGCAGGGCCGCGCCAGCGCAACGTCACCGTCTTCGCCGACGGCCAGATCGACCGCTCGCCCTGCGGCTCGGGCACCTCCGCCCGGCTCGCCCTCCTCGCCGAGGACGGAGCCCTGGAGGAAGGCCGGGAGCTGACCCACGAGTCCGTCATCGGCACGGTCTTCACCGGCCGGCTCGTGCCCGGCGCGGCCACCGGCCAGGTCGCCGGCCTCGTCACCGAGGTCACCGGCAGCTCCCACCGCACCGGCGAGCACCGCTTCACGCTCGACCCGGACGACACCCTCGGCACGGGATTCGGCCTGTGACCCCCGCCCTGCTCCACCTCGACGCGCAGGCCGTACGGCGGCTGCTCTCCCCGGCCGGGGCGGTCGCCGCGCTCGCCGAGGCGCTCCGCCTGGGAGTCGACCCGGAGACCGGACCGGGGCGCACCGCACTGCCGGTGCCCGCCGGCGAACTGCTCCTCATGCCCGCGGCCGCCGGCTCCTGGGCCGGAGTGAAGATCGTCGGCGTGGCGCCGGACAACCCGGCCGCCTTCGGGCTGCCCCGCATCACCGGCAGCTACCTCCTCCTCGACGGTCCGACGCTGCGCCCGCTCGCCCTGCTCGACGGCGCCGCGCTCACCACCCTGCGCACCCCGGCGGTCTCCGCCCTGGCGATCCGTCATCTCACGCCCGAGCGGGGCGAGCTGCGGCTCGTCCTGTTCGGCACCGGCCCGCAGGCGTACGCGCATCTCGAAGCCGTCCTCGCCGTACGGGACGTGGCGGAGGCGGTCGTCGTCGCACGCGACGCCGAGCGCGCCCGCCACGGCGCCGAGCGGCTCGTCGCCCACGCCCGCGGCCTCGGCGTGCCGAAGGCCCGTACCGGCACGGCCGCCGACGTCGCCGGCGCGGACCTCGTGCTCTGCTGCACCACGGCCCGCACCCCGCTCTTCGACGGGCGGCTCGTGGCGCCCGGCGCGACGGTCGTCGCCGTCGGCTCGCACGAGCCGGACGCCCGCGAGACCGACACGGCGCTCGTGGTCCGCTCCGCGGTGTACGTCGAGTCGCGTGCCGCGGCCCGGCGCGAGGCCGGGGACCTGCTGATCCCGCAGGCCGAGGGCGCGATCGGCCCGGAGCACATCGCCGGCACCCTCGCCGAACTGGTCGGCGGCCGGGCGGCGCCGCCGGATCCGAAGGCGCCACGGCTGTTCAAGAGCGTGGGCATGGCCTGGGAGGACCTGGCGGTGGCCGTCGCCGTGTACCGCGCGGCGACCTTGGCACACGGCACCGACAGCGAAACGTGACATTGTACGCTGTGCCTCTGCGAGTTATCGGAGGATCAGCGTGGGTGACCTGAAGCAGCACACTCTCATCAAGGCCCAGGAGCGGCTGCGCGACCAGGTCGGTCACGCTCTGCGGGCGGCCCTGATAGCGGGCGAACTCCGGCCGGGCAGCGTCTACTCGGCGCCGGGGCTCGCCGCCGAACTCGGGGTCTCGGCCACTCCCGTGCGCGAGGCGATGCTCGACCTGGCCCGCGAGGGCCTCGTCGAGCCCGTCCGCAACAAGGGCTTCCGGATCACCGAGGTCAGCGAGCGCGAGCTCGACCAGTGCACCGAGCTGCGCATGCTCATCGAGGTGCCCACGGTCGGCCGGGTCACCGAACTCGCCACCGGCGAACAGCTGGAGGAACTGCGCCCGCTCGCCGACGAGATCGTCACCAAGGCCCGCGAGCACGACCTCATCGGCTATCTGGAGGCGGACCGCCGCTTCCACCTCACCCTGCTCGGACTGGCCGGAAACGACCGGCTCGTCGAGACGGTGAGCGATCTGCGCAAGCGGTCCCGGCTGTACGGGCTCACCGGGCTCGACGAGGCCGGCAAGCTGGTCTCCTCGGCGGAGGAGCACCGGGAACTGCTCGACCTGATGATCGCCGGCGACCGTGCGGCCGCCGAGGCGTGCATGATGCGCCACCTCGGCCACGTCCGCTCCCTGTGGGCCGAGGCCCGCGACGAACCGGTCGAGCGCCCGGCCGGCCGCCTGGGCCCCGTCCGCAAGGGCTGAAAACGCGGGCGCCTCAGCGGATGCGCTGGCCGTACACCCGGTCGACCGTCATCCGCATGAGGACCCGCCGGTCGGCGACCATCGCCGCCCGGTACTCGTCCCAGTCCGGGTGCTCCCCGGCGGCCAGCCGGTAGTAGTCCACCAGGGCCTCCACCTCCGGCCCGTGCGGGTCGGCACCCGGGCCGGTGAGGGTCACCGTGCCCTCGGCCGTGGCCCAGGACCAGCCGTCCGGGGCGGTCACCTCCAGGGCCGCCCGCGGGTCGCGCCGCAGGTTCACCGTCTTGGCGCGGCCCTCGGTCATCGACACGTACAGCGTGTCGGTCTTCTCGTCGAAGTACGGCATCACGGGGGAGAGCTGCGGGCGCCCGTCGGCCTTGAGGGTGGCGAGGACGCCGAGCCGGCTCTCGGCGAGCAGGGCACGGGGATCGAACGATGCGGAAGTCATGTCCGTCCTCAAGTCGTGTCACGCGCGGCTTTGTTCCCGGACTGGGCCATCGGAGTGCGACCGGGCCCGGCGGACGTCGGGATCCGGCCACCGGGTACCACGACCGGAGCCCCGGCCCTGCCTCAGGGGCAGAGCCCACAGGGCACGGTCGGCGCGTCAGGCCTTCTTCACGACGCTGGACTTGAGCTGCATCGGGCCGAAGCCGTCGACCTTGCAGTCGATGTCGTGGCCGTCGACGCCGTCGACCAGGCGGATGTTGCGGACCTTGGTGCCGGCCTTGATGCCGGAGGGGCTGCCCTTGACCTTGAGGGTCTTGACCACGGTCACGGTGTCGCCGTCGGCGAGCACGTTGCCCACCGCGTCCTTGACGACCTTGGGGCCGCCCGCGGCGGACTCGGCGTCGGACGCGCCGGCACCGGCGGACCATTCGTGGCCACACTCGGGACAGACCAGGAGGGCACCCATTTCGTAGGTGAAGGTGCCGGAGCATTCGGGGCAGGGGGGAAGAGTCTCGTTCACCTCCTGATTTTAGAGCGCCGCGGCCGTCACCCGCGCATCCGGCCGAACACCCGGTCGCCCCACGGCGCCGCGTCGGCGATCGCCACCGCGGCCGCGGCGCCCGCCAGGCCCACGATCGCACCGGCGGCGACGTCACCGGGGTAGTGCACGCCGGTGTGGACGCGCGAGTAGCCCACGGCCCAGGCCAGGGCGCCGAGCGGGAGAGCCGCCACCGGCAGCTCCATCCCCACGGCCGCGGCGAAGGCGACCGCCGAGGCCGTGTGCCCGGAGGGGAACGACGCCGATGACGGCATCGGCACCTGCCGGTCCACCGAGACCCGCGCCGCCTCCCGGTCCGGCCGGGCCCGCCGCACCAGCCGCTTGCCGAGCAGGTTCGTGGTCGCCGAGGCCAGTGCCACGGCGCCGGCGCCGACGAGCGCGGCCCGGCGCGGACGGCCGCCCATGAGGGCGAGCGACGCGGTGATGGCCAGCGAGATCTTGGAGTGGTCGGCGGCGTTCGACAGCCGGCGCAGGCTGCGGTCCAGGGCCGGGGTCGGCGTGGCGGCGACCGCCGCGTACACGGCGCCGTCCATCGCGCGCAGATCCGAGAACACCGCCCGCAGCGCGGACCGCTTCCCTTCGGGGACCGGCGGCGACGGCTGCTCGATGGTCGGGGGCTCAGTCACGGGGCTCTCCTCGGCCGTCGGTGGCTCGTCCATGGCTCCGGGTGAAGGCCAGGGTGGCGACCCGGCGCCAGTCCAGGGGCTCGCTCGCCGGCAGCGTACCGGGCCGCTCGCGCGGGACGAGGACGCGCAGTGCGCGCGGGCGCAGGGTGCAGACGACGGGCGTGGGCATCGTCAGCGC
The DNA here is from genome assembly GCF_042873935.1 of Streptomyces sp. NPDC004327. Taxonomy (NCBI): domain Bacteria; kingdom Bacillati; phylum Actinomycetota; class Actinomycetes; order Kitasatosporales; family Streptomycetaceae; genus Streptomyces; species Streptomyces sp. NPDC004327. The sequence goes on from NZ_JBIAME010000001.1 coordinate 544,236, forward strand.
CTCGCCGTCCACCGCCACCGCCATCGTCCCGCCCTCGGCGGTGACCTCGACCCGCCGGGCGGTCAGCACGTTCAGACCGGCGGACTGCGCGCCCCGGACCGCCAGCGCGGCCGCCTGGGCCGCGCCGTCCACCCGGATGCCGATCACGCCGAGGGCGCCGGTGTCCAGGCGGGGCCGGAAGCCGCCGCCGAGCGGATCGGGCGAGTCGTACGGATTGTTGCTGACCAGCAGCGCCTGCTGGCCGGGCAGGTCCGCGTGGCCGGCCACCGCGTCGAGACGGCGGCCCGTACCGCCCGCGAGCAGGTCGGGCAGCATGTTCAGCGCGGTCTCCGCCTTGGCGGCCCGGTACTCGGGCTGCTGCACGACATCCGCGTACACCCCGAACGAGACGGTGTTGACGAACGGCCGCCCCGACACGTCGCCGAGGTCGACCCGCAGCTCCTCGCCGTCCGTCAGCGCGTTCAGACAGGTCGCCGGGTCGCTGCGGTCAAGCCCGAGGTCCATCGCGAAGTGGTTGCGGGTGCCGGCGCTGATCACCAGGAACGGCAGATCGTGCTCTGCCGCCACCGCCGCCACCAGCGCCTGCGTGCCGTCGCCGCCCGCCACCCCGAGGAGGTCCGCGCCGCCGGCGGCCGCCGTCCGGGCCAGCTCGGCGACGTCCATGAACTCCCCGTCCGGGCCCGGGCCCAGCACGATCACCTCGGCGCCGAGCCGCTCCGCCTTCTCGACCAGCCCGAACTTCTCCACCTTGCCGTCGCCCGACTTCGGGTTCATCAGGATCACCGGGCGCCGGGGGCGCGCCGCGCGGACGGGCCGGCGGGACCGCTCGGAACGGCGCAGCGCCGTCCGGGCGCAGACGAGGGCCACGGCCCACAGCGCCAGCGCGAGCAGGGCGCTCGCCCACAGGCCGCCGTGGATGTAGAGCCAGAGCAGGGCCACCGGCGCGGCGATCGCGAGCAGGGCGCCGAGGACCCGGGTCACCCCGCGGTGCGCCAGGAACCACCACACGCCGGCCGCGCCGAGCGCGAGCGCGGCCAGGCCGCTGATGACGATCACCAGACCGGAGCCGCCGAACGGCACGAACAGGCCGACGACCGCCGCCACGGCGGCGAGCAGCGCGCACCGTGCGAAGAACCGGGCCCGCGCTTCCGCACGCGTGCCCGCCTGTGCCCGACGACCGTTCACCGTCCGCCGCCTTCCCTCACCGACGCCGCGTTCTGTGCCCCAGCCTGGTGCCACTCGGCGAGCCGCACCGCTCGCATGAGGCCGTTCGGGTGACGGCGTGCTCGCGCCACCCCGGCGTGTCCGACCGGATACCGATTGTGGCACGCGCCGATTGACGACAAGATCGCTGGGATGCGCGATGAAGTGAAGCTGTGCGACGGCGTCGTCGTCCTGACGCTCCTCGACCCGTCCCTCGCCCCCGCCGGCCCGGGCGCCGCGCCCCGGCCCGACGACCTGCCCGAACGCTGGCGCCCGCACGGCCCCGCCCTGACCTTCGCCATCCGGGCCGGACGGCCCGTGGGCACCCTCGAACTGCGCCCCGCCGCCGCCGGTTTCGCCGGCGCCGACGCCGACCTGGCCTTCACCCTGAACCCGGACGCCCGCGGCCGCGGCTTCGCCACCCGGGCCGTGCTGCTGGCCTGCGACCACGCCCGCACGGAAGGCGCCCGCCGCGCCGTGATCCTCACCCCGGCCGGCCGCACCGAGGCGGCCGCCGTGGCCCGCCGGGCCGGGTTCACCCGCCGGGGCCAGATCAGCCACGCGGACGGCACCCTGTCCGACTGGCATGTGCGGGCGCTCGCGGCTCCCTGAGCGCACCCGTGGTGCCGGAGCCGTGCCGCCTCACTAGCGTCGGCCCCATGAGCCCTGCCCCCACCCGCAACCCGGCGCCGCCGCGCCGTCTCGTGGCGCCCGCCGCCGCGCTCGCCGCGGCCACCGGGCTGCTCGTCCTCGCCCCCGCCCCCGCCCACGCGGTGCCGCTCGTGGTCGACCGCTTCGACGAGACCCACACGGAGAGCTTCGACGCGCCGCTCGAAGGCTGTCTGCCCGCCGGTGACGTCGGCTCCGTCACCCTCACGGAGCATTCGGTCGGCACGGTCGTCAAGGCGGGCCGCACGCTGGTCGTCCGCGGGACCAGCGCGTACGACTTCCGCATGACGCTGCCCGACGGGCGGAGCGTGCGCGGCGACCTCGACCGCGACCGCTACACGTTCGTCCTCGCGCCGCCGCACCACGCCGTCGAGAGCGCCGACTCCGTGGACGAACGCACCGTTTACGCGGCCGACGGCACCCCCGTCGGCACGCTCACCATCAAGGAACGCCGGCGGGCCGTCTACGAGGACGCGAACGCGAACGGCATGCCCGATCCGGGCGAGGTCACCGTCGACCACGGCGGCTTCACGCTCACCTGCGGCTGACGGCTGACGGCTGACGGCTGACGGCTGACCGGCGGGACCGCCCCGGCACCGGCGCCAGGGCCCCTACGCCAGGATCCCGCTCCCGTGCGGCGCGTACAGGTCGAGCAGCCGTACCCGCGTCACATGGAGGCGGTGGGCGAGGATCTGGCCCACCCAGAACATCACGTGGGCGCCGAAATCGTTGTCCGTGCGGCACATCGAGCGCACGGCCGTGGCGTCGAACTCGTACGCCCGCACCGGCGTCATCGCCTCCGCGCCTGACTGGCACAGATACGGCGGGAACAGCCACGACAGGCCGACCAGTTCGCCGTGCCGCAGCGTCTCGATCACCGGCCGGCCACGCCCCGGCACCTTGGCGTCCAGGGTGATCGCGCCCGTCTTGACGATCCAGAACCGGTCGGCGTGGTCCTGTTCCTCGAACAGCCGGTCGCCGGACTCGAAGTACACGTCCTCCGCGTAGGCCATGAGGCGTTCGCGGTACTCGGCCGGCAGGGTGCTGACCTTGGGTGCGGCGGTGGTCATGGCGGGCCTCCTCGGACCGGCGGCTGCGACGCGTGCCCCCTCCGCCTCCAGTGTCCGCCCGCCCCGGCGCGTACGCAGGCAGCCGGCGCCGTACGGGGCGGGCGCCGGCGCCGGACTCACACGGACGCCGTACGGCCGCGACGGACGGTGGCGGCCCCGTCACCCTGCGTCTAGCGTGAAGATCCCCACCGCCCCGCACGAAGGGTGCCCCGCATGGCAGACAAGCCCTCGATCGTCCTCGTCCACGGATTCTGGGGCGGCGCCGCCCACTGGTCCAAGGTGATCGTCGAACTGCACAGGCGCGGCTACGACAAGCTGCACGCCGTCGAGAACCCGCTCACCTCGCTCGCCGACGACGCCGAGCGCACCCGCAAGATGATCAAGCAGATCGCCGGGCCCGTCGTCCTCGTCGGCCACTCCTACGGCGGCGCGGTCATCACCGAGGCCGGCGACCTGCCGAACGTCTCCGCCCTCGTCTACATCGCCGCCTTCGCGCCCGACGCGGGTGAGAGCCCCGGCCAGATCAGCCAGGAGATGCCGCCGGCGGGCTTCGACAGCATCGTCCCCGACTCCGACGGCTACCTGTGGATCAAGCAAGACGAGTTCCACCAGACCTTCTGTCAGGACCTGACCGCCGACGAGGCCCTGGTCATGGCCGTCACCCAGAAGGCCCCGGTCGGCTCCACCTTCGGCGACACCGTCACCGCGCCCGCCTGGCGCGCCAAGCCCAGCTGGTACCAGGTCTCGGCCCAGGACCACGCCATCCACCCGGACAACGAGCGCCGTATGGCACAGCGGATCAACCCGCGCAAGACCATCGAGCTGGACGCCAGTCACGCCTCCCTCGCCTCCCGCCCGGGCGAGGTCTGCGACCTCGTCGAGGCCGCGGCCCGCGACACCGTCGGCTAGGGACCGCTCCTCCGTCCTCCCTCCACCGTCCGCTGTCCTTCGTCCGTCCGGTCCCGTCCGGCCCCGTCCGGCGTGCGCCCGCCTCGCGGAGGGCGGAGCATGGGGCGCAGGAAACAGCGGCCAGCGGGGGAGGCGACCCAGGAGAGAGCCATGCCCGTCCCGGACGGCGGGGACGAACTCGTCGTACTGCAAGACGTCGACAAGCACTTCGGCCCGCTCCACGTGCTCCAGGCCATCGACCTCACCGTGCACCGCGGGGAGGTCGTGGTCGTCATCGGGCCCTCGGGGTCCGGCAAGTCCACGCTGTGCCGCGCCATCAACCGCCTGGAGACGATCGACTCCGGCACGATCACCATCGACGGGAAGCCGCTGCCGGCCGAGGGCCGCGAGCTGGCGGCGCTGCGCGCCGACGTCGGCATGGTGTTCCAGTCCTTCAACCTCTTCGCGCACAAGACGGTGCTCGACAACGTCACCCTCGGCCAGATCAAGGTCCGCGGGACGGACCGCAAGCGGGCCGAGGAGCGGGCCCGCACGCTCCTGGAGCGGGTCGGCGTCGCCACCCAGGCGGACAAGTACCCGGCGCAGCTCTCCGGCGGCCAGCAACAGCGGGTGGCGATCGCCCGCGCGCTCGCCATGGAGCCGAAGGTGATGCTCTTCGACGAGCCGACCTCGGCGCTCGACCCGGAGATGATCAACGAGGTCCTGGAAGTGATGCAGCAACTGGCCAGGGACGGCATGACGATGGTCGTCGTGACGCACGAGATGGGCTTCGCGCGTTCGGCGGCCAACCGCGTGGTGTTCATGGCGGACGGCCGGATCGTCGAACAGGCCACGCCGGACGAGTTCTTCAGCAACCCGCGCAGCGAGCGCGCCAAGGACTTCCTGTCCAAGATCCTCAAGCACTGATGGGTAGGACCATGATCTCGATGAACCGGACCGGCCGGGACGACCGCAAGAGCCGGCCACACGCGTTGAACGCGCGCCGGAACCGGCGGCTCGCCGCGGCCGCGGCGACCGCCGTCCTGCTCTCCTTCACCGGCGCCGCCTGCAGCAGTGACAACAACGGCGGCGGAGGCGGCGACAACAAGAAGATCACCGTCGGCATCAAGTTCGACCAGCCGGGCATCGGGCTCAAGACCCCGAGCGGCACCTACACCGGCTTCGACGTCGACGTCGCCACGTACGTCGCCAAACAGCTCGGCTACGACCCCAAGAACATCGAGTGGAAGGAGGCCAAGAGCGCCGACCGCGAGACGCTGCTGCAACGCGGCGACGTGGACTTCATCGCCGCCTCCTACTCGATCACCCCCAAGCGCGCGGCGAAGGTCGACTTCGCCGGCCCCTACCTGCTGGCCCACCAGGACGTGCTGATCCGCGCGGACGACCACTCCATCACCAAGCCCTCCGACCTGAACCACAAGAAGCTGTGCTCGGTCACCGGCTCGACGTCCGCGCAGAACGTCAAGACGAAGATCGCACCGCAGGCGCAGCTCCAGGAGTACGGCGGCTACTCCGAGTGCCTGACGGGCCTGCAGAACGGTGTCATCGACGCGCTCACCACCGACGACTCGATCCTCGCCGGCTATGCCGCGCAGCCCGAGTTCAAGGGCAAGTTCAAGCTCGCCGGCTTCAAGCTGAGCAACGAGAACTACGGCATCGGCGTCCAGAAGGGCAGCGAGCTCAAGGCCAAGATCAACGCGGCCCTGGAGAAGATGGTCGCCGACGGGTCGTGGCAGGCCGCCGTCGACAAGAACTTCGGCCCGGCCGGCTACAAGAACGAACCGGCGCCGAAGATCGGCGTCATCGTCACCTGAGAGGGCCGTCGTGTTCGACTTCCTCCAAGGCTATGACCTGCTGGGAGCCTTCTGGACCACGATCCGGCTGACGTTCTACTCCGCGATCGGCTCCCTGGTGTGGGGGACGCTGCTGGCCGCCATGCGGGTCAGCCCCGTCCCCCTGATGCGGGGCTTCGGCACCGCGTACATCAACATCGTGCGCAACATCCCGCTCACCGTCATCATCGTCTTCACCTCGCTCGGCCTCTTCCAGACCCTGGGCGTCAGCCTCGGCGCCACCCACTTCGACGTCATCAACTTCCGGCTCGCCGTCCTCGGACTCACCGCCTACACCTCGGCGTTCGTCTGCGAGGCGCTGCGCTCCGGCATCAACACCGTGCCCCTCGGCCAGGTCGAGGCCGCCCGCGCGATCGGCCTGAACTTCACCCAGACGCTGCGGCTGATCGTGCTGCCCCAGGCGTTCCGGTCCGTCGTCGGCCCGCTCACCAACGTCCTCATCGCGCTCACCAAGAACACCACCGTCGCCGCCGCCATCGGCGTCGCCGAAGCCGCCCTGCTGATGCGGGAGATGATCGAGAACGAGGCCCAGCTCATCCTCATCTCCGTCATCTTCGCCTTCGGGTTCATCTGTCTGACGCTGCCGACCGGGCTGCTCCTCGGCTGGGTCGCCAAGAAGGTGGCGGTGAAGCGGTGAGGGCGGTGCCGGAAGCGACCAGGACGGTGCTGGAAGCGAGCGAATGGGTGCCGGGAACGAGCGAAGCGGTGCCGGGAACGAGGAAAGCGGTGCCGGGATGAAGCACGGGGCCACCCTCCTCTACGACGTCCCCGGGCCGCGCGCCCGCCGCCGCAACGTCCTCTACGCCCTGCTCTTCGCCGTCGCCGTCGGCGCGGTCGTCTGGTGGGTGGTGGCGAGCCTCGCCGACAAGAACCAGCTCGACTGGGCCAAGTGGTCGCCGTTCTTCACCGACTCCCAGACCTGGACGACCTTCCTCCTGCCGGCCCTGAAGAACACCGTGATCGCCGCCGCGCTCTCCATGGTCATCGCCCTGCCGCTCGGCGCCCTCCTCGGTGTCGGCCGGCTCTCCGACCACCGCGCGGTGCGGGTGCCGGCGGGCGTGGTCGTGGAGTTCTTCCGCGCCATCCCGGTCCTCATCCTGATGCTGTTCGCCAATGCCGCGTACGCCCAGTTCACCGGCGTCAGCCCGGACAACCGGCCGCTGTACGCCGTCGTCACCGGACTCGTCCTCTACAACTCCTCCGTCCTCGCGGAGGTCGTCCGGGCCGGCATCCTCGCCCTGCCGGCCGGGCAGACCGACGCGGCCAAGGCCATCGGCATGCGCAAGGGCCAGACGATGGCGTACGTGCTGCTGCCGCAGTCCGTCACGGCCATGCTGCCCGCGCTCGTCAGCCAGCTCGTCGTCATCGTCAAGGACACCGCGCTCGGCGGCGCGATGCTCGGCTTCTCCGAGCTGCTCGCGTCCGTGCGCCCGATGAGCGCCAACTACGGCGCCAACACCATCGCCTCCTTCACCGTCGTCGCCGTCGTCTTCATCGTCCTCAACTTCGCCCTCACCACCTTCGCCTCCTGGCTGGAGGGCCGGCTGCGGCGCGGCCGCAGGTCCACGGGCGCGGTCGTCGGCGCGGAGGCGGTGGAGGAACTGGCGGCGCCGGGCGAGCATCCGCAGGCGGGCGGAACCGACCGCAGCTGACCGGAATGCTCACTTCCGGCGCCTCCCGTGCCGAGAATCAAGGGCATGACCGCCACACCCCCGGCCCGCCCCGCAGCCCCCGCGCGCACGCCCACGGACCGTCTGCTCGCCGCGCTCGGCGGCCTCGTCTCCGGCTACGGCGGGCTCGCCGTCGCCGCGCTCGTCGCCGTCCTCGTCCGGCCGGAGGCCGGGCCGGTCGCCGCCGTCGGGGACTGGGCCGTCGACCGCAGCCCGGCGGGCGTCAAGGAGTGGGCCATCCGCACGTTCGGCGAGAACGACAAGGCGGTCCTGGAGACCGGCATCATGGTGGTGCTCGCCGTCCTCGCCGCCCTCATCGGGCTGCTCGCCCTGCGCAGCCTGCCCGCCGCCGTCACCGCGGTGGCCGCCCTCGGCCTGGCCGGTGTGCTCGCCGCCGTGACCCGCCCCGACTCCACGTCCGCCGCCGACGCGCTGCCCTCGCTCGCCGGAGCGGCCGTCGCCGCCGCGCTCCTGTACGTGCTCACCGGGCGGCTCACCCGCCCGCGCCCCGCCGCCCCGGTCCCGGACCGGCGCGGCTTCCTGCTCACCGGCGCGGGCGTCGTGGCCGGCGCCACCGGCGCACTCGTCCTGTCCCGCACCGTGGGCGCGACCCGCTCGGAGAACGCCTCCGCCTCCCGCGAGGCGCTGCGGCTGCCGCGGCCCGCCTCGCCCGCCCCCGCCGTACCGCCCGGCGCACAGCTCCCCGTCGACGGCATCAGCCCCTTCATCACCCCCAACGGCGACTTCTACCGCGTCGACACCGCCCTCGTCGTCCCGCGCCTCGACGCCACGGCCTGGAAGCTGCGCGTCCACGGCATGGGCGTGCCCCGCGAACGCGTCTTCACCCTGCCCGAGCTGCTGCGCCGCGAGGTCGTCGAACGGGACGTCACCCTCGCCTGCGTCTCCAACGAGGTCGGCGGCCCCTACGTCGGCAACGCCCGCTGGCTGGGCGTCCGCCTCGCCGACCTGCTGCGCGAGTGCGGCGTCCGCCCGCCGTCCCGGGGCGGCCCGGCCGACCAGCTCGTCGCCCGCTCCGCCGACGGCATGACCATCGGCAGCCCCGTCGAGACCGTCATGGACGGCCGCGACGCGCTCCTCGCCTTCGGCATGAACGGCGAGCCGCTGCCCTTCGCGCACGGCTTCCCGGTCCGCATGGTCGTCCCCGGCCTGTACGGCTACGTCTCCGCCTGCAAGTGGATCACCTCCATCGAGCTGACCACCTTCGCCGCGTACGACGCCTACTGGGTCCCGCGCGGCTGGGCCGCCCAGGCCCCGGTCAAGACCGAGTCCCGCATCGACACCCCCAAGGCGTTCTCCAAGATCGCCGCCGGTCCCCGGCCGGTCGCCGTGGCGGGCGTCGCCTGGGCTCAGCACCGGGGCATCTCGCGGGTCGAGGTCCGGATCGACGACGGCCCCTGGCACGACGCCGAGCTCGGCGCCGCGGACAGCGCCGACACCTGGCGGCAATGGGTCCACCGCTGGCACCCCACCCCCGGCCACCACACCCTCACCGTCCGCGCCACCGACGGCACCGGCGCCGTCCAGACCGAACAGCGCGCCGACACGATGCCGGACGGCGCGACGGGCTGGCACTCGGTGGAGGTCACGGCGGGCTGAGGGGCCGGCGGGGGTGCGGGGACGGCGCAGTCCGAGGCGGGGTGGCGTCCGCGCCCGCACGGTGCGAGGCCGCCGGCCCCCCGGCCCGCCCCGGACGCCGCCGCTCTGCCGCGTACGGTTCGCGTACGGCTCCCGCCGCCGCTCCGCCGCGTACATCCCCCCGCCCCCGCCGGATGCCGCCCCGGCCCGCCCGGCGCACCATGAAGACATGGACGGCACCCCCGGACTCGGTGACGTCAGCGCCCCCGGCCGGCTCGCCGGGGCCGGCGAGGGCGTCAGTACCGCCGAGCTGGCGCTCGCGGCTCGTAACCACGGGCTGCCGCTGGAAGCGCTCCGGTACGACACCACGCCCGCCGGACTGCACTACGTGCTCGTGCACTACGACATCCCCTGCGTCGACGAGGCCGAGGCCGCGGACTGGCGGCTCACCGTCGGCGGCCGGGTGCGGCGGACGCTCAGCCTCGACGCGGCCGGGCTGCGGGCCCGGCCCGCCGTCACCCACCGGGTCACCCTGGAGTGCGCGGGCAACGGGCGGGCGCGGCTCGATCCGCGTCCCGTCAGCCAGCCATGGCTCGTCGAGGCGGTCGGAACCGCCGACTGGACCGGTGTCCCGCTCGCCGGTCTGCTCGCCGAGGCGGGGATCGGCGAAGGCGCCGTGGAGGCCGTGTTCACCGGCGCCGACCACGGTGTCGAGCGGGGCACGGAACAGGACTACCGGCGCAGCCTGCCGCTGGAGGTGGCCGCCGATCCGGCACGGGGCGTGCTGGTGGCGTACGCCATGAACGGCGCACCGCTGCCGCCGCAGCACGGCCGGCCGCTGCGCCTGGTCGTGCCCGGCTGGTACGGCATGGCGTCGGTGAAGTGGCTGCGGGGGATCACGCTCACCGACACGCCGTTCACCGGCTTCCAGCAGGCCGTCGCCTACCGCTACCGGCAAAGCGCCGACGACCCCGGCGAGCCCGTCGACGTCATCGCGCCCCGCGCCCTGATGATCCCGCCCGGCTTCCCCGACTTCATGTCCCGCACCCGCGTCGTCCGCCCCGGCCCCGTCACGCTCGCCGGCCGCGCCTGGTCCGGGCACGCGCCCGTGACCCGGGTCGAGGTCAGCGCCGACGGCGAGCGGACCTGGACCGACGCCGAGGTCGCCGCCGACCCGGCCCGCCCGTGGGCCTGGGCCGCGTGGCGCACCACCTGGACCGCGCGCCCCGGCCCGCACGTGCTGACCGTCCGCGCCACCGACGCCGCCGGCCGCACCCAGCCGCTCACCGCACCCTGGAACCGCGGCGGATTCGGCAACAACCTGGTCCAGCGGGTCGAGGTGCTCTGCGTCACCTGAGGGATCACCTGAGGGCCGGTTCGCGGGTCCGGCCGGATAGAGTCGACGGTGGGCCGCCCGGACTGCGGCCAGCCGCCGTACGACCGAGGAGCATGCGTGACCGACCCGGAGACCACCGCCCTGCAGCAGCAGATCGCCCGGGAGCTGGAGGTCGCCGAGACCTTCGACCCGCGCGCGGAGATCGAGCGCCGGGTCGCCTTCCTCACCGAGCGCCTGACCACCACCGGCCTGCGCTGCCTGGTCCTCGGCATCAGCGGCGGCGTCGACTCCACCACCGCCGGCCGGCTCTGCCAGCTCGCCGTCGAGCGGGCCCGCGCCGCCGGTCACGACGCCACCTTCTACGCCATGCGGCTGCCCTACGGAGTCCAGGCCGACGAGCGCGACGCGCAGCTCGCGCTCGGCTTCATCCAGGCCGACCAGGTCCTCACGGTGGACGTGAAGCCCGCCAGCGACGCCGCCCTGGACGCGGCCCGCGCCGCCGGCGTCGGCTTCCGCGACGACCACCACCAGGACTTCGTGCACGGCAACATCAAGGCCCGGCAGCGGATGATCGCCCAGTACGCGGTCGCCGGCGCCCACGACGGCCTCGTCGTCGGCACCGACCACGCCGCCGAGGCGGTCTCCGGCTTCTTCACCAAGTACGGCGACGGCGCCGCCGACCTCGTCCCGCTCACCGGGCTCACCAAGCGCCGGGTCCGCGCCGTCGCCGCCGAGCTGGGCGCCCCCGCCGAGCTGGTGTGGAAGACCCCGACCGCGGACCTGGAGACCCTCGACCCGGGCAAGCCCGACGAGGACGCGCTCGGCGTGACGTACGACGAGATCGACGACTTCCTGGAGGGCAAGCCGGTCGGCGAGGGCGCCTTCGCGTCGATCGTGCGCCGCTACCGGATGACCGACCACAAGCGCCGCCTCCCGATCGCTCCCTGAGCCCCGGCGGAGGCCGTGCGCCGTTCACCCCCGGGTGACAGGCGCACGACCATCCGGCCGTGTCCGCGTGGCGGGCGCGGCCGGGTGCGCGGAGCATGGTGTGCCCTGAGAGGACGTCTGCGGACAGGAGCGGACGTTCCAGCGAAGGGAGAACCGCGCGTGTTCGGCAGCACCACCGCCTTCAGCAGCTTCTCGGTCGACGACCTCGACTCCGCCCGCCTGTTCTACGGCGGGACCCTGGGCCTCCAGGTGGCGGAGGAGGCGGACCGCGACATGCAGGTCCTCTTCCTCACCCTCGCCGGCGGGGCGAGGATCTTCGTCTACCCGAAGGGCGACCAGCACACCCCGGCGAGCTTCACCATCCTCAACTTCCAGGTCGACGACATCGACGCGACCGTCGACGCGCTGACCGCCAAGGGCGTCGAGTTCCAGCGCTACCCCGGCTTCGAGTCCGACGACAAGGGCATCGTCCGGGACCCCAACGGCCCGGCGGGCATCGCCTGGTTCACCGACCCCGCGCAGAACGTCCTGGCAATCATGCAGCGCTGAACCCCCGCCTGCCCACGCGCCCCCGCCGTGTGATCCACTGTCCCGGCGGGGGCGTCACGAACGGGAGCAGTCAGCGTGTCCAGCGAGTCCAGCGTGTCCACCTACCGTCAGCCCGGGCTCGTCCTCACGGACCACCGCTTCACCGTGCCCCTCGACCACGCCCGCCCCGACGGAGAGACCATCGAGGTCTACGGGCGCGAGGTCGTCGCGAGCGAGAAGGCGGCGCACCGCACGGGCCTGCCGTGGCTGCTGTACCTGGAAGGCGGCCCCGGCTTCGGCGCCCGCCGCTTCATCGGCCCGCAGGCCTGGCTCGGCCGGGCCGTCCGCGAGTTCCGCGTCCTCCTCCTCGACCAGCGCGGCACCGGCCGCTCCACCCCCGCCAACCGGCAGACGCTGCCGCTGCGCGGCACCCCGCGCCAACAGGCCGACCACCTGGCGCACTTCCGCGCCGACTCCATCGTCAAGGACTGCGAGCTGATCCGCCGCGGGCTGACCGGCGGCGCCCCCTGGACCGTCCTCGGCCAGAGCTTCGGCGGCTTCTGCGCCACGAACTACCTCTCCACCGCCCCCGAGGGCCTCGCCGCCGTCCTCGTCACCGGCGGCCTGCCCTCGCTCGACGCGAGCGCCGACGACGTCTACCGGGCCGCCTACCCCCGGGTCCTGCGGAAGAACACCGCCCACTACGCCCGCTACCCCGACGACGTCGAGCGGGTCCGGCGCATCGCCGCCCACCTCCACGAGCACGAGGTCACCCTGCCCGGCGGCGCACGGCTCACCCCGGAGGCGTTCCAGTCGCTCGGCATCCTCCTCGGCGGCGGCTCCGGCACCCACCAGCTCCATCTGCTCCTGGAGGACGCCTTCGTCCCCACCCCGGCCGGCCCGGCGCTCTCGGACGCCTTCCTCGAAGGCGTCCGGGCCGAGCTCTCCTACGCCGGACACCCGCTCTACGCCGTCCTGCACGAGGCCATCTACGCCCAGGGCGCCACGCGCGGCCACGGCGCCACCGACTGGGCCGCCGAGCGGGTACGCGCCGAGTTCCCCGCCTTCGACGCGGCGCGGGCGCTGGACGGCGACGGACCGGTGCTCTTCACCGGCGAGAGCGTCCACCCCTGGCACTTCGCCACCGACCCGGCCCTGCGTCCGCTGCGCGAGACCGCCGAACACCTCGCCGCCCGCACCGACTGGACCCCGCTCTACGACCCGGCGCGGCTCGCCGCCAACGAGGTGCCGGTCGCCGCCGCCGTCTACCACGACGACATGTACGTGGACACCGCCCACTCCCTGCGGACCGCGCGCGCGATCCGGGGCCTGCGCACCTGGGTGACGGACGAGTTCGAGCACGACGGCGTACGGGCCGGCGGACCGCGGGTCCTGGACCGGCTGCTCGCGCTCGTGCGCGACGAGGTCTGAGCCCGCCCGCCCGGACCACGCGCCCCGGCCCCACGGGCGGGAGTACGGGCCGGGGACGCGCACAAAAGTCCAAGCGGCGATCACCGATTGCTCATGGCGCGCCCCTGCCGCGCGGGATAGAAATCCGTCCGAGCCCCCTGGGCGACCGGGGGACGGCTCACCGCGCCGAGAGAGGACGGACATGACCACCCACGTCGACAGCGAGATCGCCAGCCAGCCCGACTGCTGGCGGCGCGCCGCCGCGCTCGCCGCCGAGCAGGCCGGGCTGCTGCCCCGGAAGGGCGAGCGGATCGCCGTCGTCGGCTGCGGCACCTCGTACTTCATCGCCCGCGCCTACGCCGCCCTGCGCGAGTCCCTGGGCGCCGGCGAGACCGACGCCTTCCCGGCCTCCGACCCGACCCCGCTCGGCCGCGGCTACGACCGGATCGTCGCGCTGACCCGCTCCGGCACCACCACCGAGGTCGCCGAACTCCTCGCCCGTGCCGCCGGCCGGATCCCGGCCCTCGCCCTCACCGGCGTCCCGGACAGCCCGGCCGGGCACCACGCCGACACGGTCCTCGACCTGTCCTTCGCCGACGAACGCTCCGTCGTCCAGACGCGGTTCGCCACCACCGCGCTCCAACTGCTGCGCGCCGGGCTCGGCGTCGACCTCGGCCCGTCGATCGCGGACGCCGAACTCGCCCTGTACGAGCCGCTGCCCGCCGCCTGGGAACGGCACGGCCAGTTCACCTTCCTCGGCACCGGCTGGACGGTCGGCCTCGCCGACGAGGCCGCGCTCAAGCTCCGCGAGGCGGCGCGCGCGTGGACCGAGTCGTACCCGGCGATGGAGTACCGGCACGGGCCCATCAGCATCAGCGACCCGGGCAGCCTGGTGTGGTGCTTCGGCCCGGTGCCGCCCGGCCTCGCCGACGAGGTCGACGCCACCGGCGCCCAGTTCGTCGCCGACGCCGTCGACCCGGTCGCCGCGCTCGTCCGCGCCCAGCGCCTCGCCGTCGCCCTGGCCGGCCGCCGCGGCCTCAACCCCGACCGGCCGCGCAACCTCACCCGCTCGGTGATCCTCGCCGGGGCCCGCTGAACCCGGGGGGCCGGGTGATCGGGGGGCCGCTGATTCCCGGCCCGGCGCCTCCGGCGCCCCGCGTCCCAGGGCCTTCGAACGGCCGTGGGGCAGGCGGAGGTTGGCCTGCCCGGCCCGTATTCTGCGCGCATGAGCGACACGCAACTCGAAGAGATGCCCACCGACTGGCAGCGCGCCCTCGCCGTCGTCGCCCACCCCGACGACCTCGAATACGGCTGCGCCGCCGCCGTCGCGGGCTGGACGGACGCGGGCAAGGAGGTCGGTTACGTCCTCGTCACCCGGGGCGAGGCGGGCATCGACTCCCTCGCCCCGGCCGCCTGCGGCCCGGTGCGCGAGCGGGAACAGCGGGACAGCGCGGCGGTGGTGGGCGTGAGCACCGTGGAGTTCCTGGACCACGAGGACGGCATGATCGAGTACGGGCTCGGGCTGCGCCGCGACATCGCCGCCGCGATCCGCCGCCACCGGCCCGAACTCGTCATCACCCTCAACCACCGCGACATCTGGGGCCCCGGCCCCGGCGGCTTCTGGAACACGCCCGACCACCGGGCCGTCGGCCGCGCCACCCTGGACGCGGCGGCGGACGCGGGCAACCGCTGGATCTTCCCCGAACTCGTCGGCCAGGGCCTCGAACCCTGGGACGGCGTCCGCTGGGTCGCCGTCGCCGGCTCCAGCACCCCGACCCACGCCGTCGACGCCCGCCCCGGCCTCGACCGGGCCGTCCGCTCCCTGCTCGCCCACCGCAGCTACATCGAGGCCCTCACCGACCAGGCGCCGGAGGACTACGTCCGCGCCTTCGTCAGCGAGTCCACCGCGCGCGCCGCGGCGGGCTTCGGCGACCGCCCGGCGGTGGCCTTCGAGCTGTTCTCCCGATAGTGCCCGTCCGGACGGGCGCGCCGGCCGGAGCGGGTAGGCTTCCCGCTCCGGCCGGCGGCCCGCACCCGGCTCACATCGTGGGCGAGGGCTTCAGGACCGCGAAGGGCGCCCCGAAGGGGTCCGCGAACCAGCCGATCCGGCCGACGTCCGGCACGTCGTCCGGCGGCATCAGGACCGAACCGCCGCTCTCCTGCACCGACGCCGAGGTCGCGTCCGCGTTCTCCACCATGAAGTACGGGACCCAGCGCGCCTCCTGCGAGCCCGGCATCAGCGGCGCGGCGCCGCCGAACGAGGCGTCCTTGAGGTCGCCCTCGGCCGTCGAGATCACCCGGTAGGTCATGCCGGGCGCCTGCATCTCCTCCCAGCGCCAGCCGAACAGCTCCTTGTAGAAGCCGAGCGTGGCCTCCGGGTCCTTCACGTGCAGCTCGGCCCAGAGCAGCGTGTTCGGCGCGGAGGCGCGGTCCAGGCCCCGCACCGTGCCGGGCTGCCAGATCGCGAACCGGGCGCCCGCCGGGTCGGTCAGCGCCGCCATCCGCCCGGCGTCCATCACGTCCATGGCCGCCATCCGGACCGTGCCGCCGGCCTGCTGCGCCGCCCGGGTCGTCGCGTCGGCGTCCGGGGTGTGGAAGTAGATCGTCCAGGCGCTGCTCGCGCCCTCCTCGGTGAGCGGCCCGAGCGCCGCGACGGTCTTGCCGTCCTGCTGGAAGAAGCCGTAGCCGCCCGCTTCGGGGCCGGCCGAGGCGAAGTCCCAGCCGAAGACCCGGCCGTAGAACTCGGCGGCGGCGGTGGTGTCCGGGCTGCCGAGGTCGAGCCAGCAGGGCGAGCCCTTGGAGAAGTTCGTACCGAGCATGGGGTGTGTCCCGTCCTTCCGGGTGGGGAGGCCGTGTCATGACCGCGGATGGTCGGGTTCCGGCCACCATGGCCGATCCTCACCCTCGGCCCCGTCCGGCGCAGCCGCACCGCCCGGCTTTCATCCGCTCGGCCCAGTCCGCTCCCGGGACGGTCGGTGCTCGCTCCGGGCGCTGCTCCGGTCGCGGAACGGTGCTGCCGTCACGGCACGGCGCTCGCGCACGCGTCGATCACCAGGGTCCGGCGGCGCGAGCGGCCGAGGACCAGGGCCGCGCCGAGGCCCGCCGCCCCGCCGCCGACCACCACCGCGTCGTACGTCCCGTTCCCGAACGCGTTCTCGTTCTCGTTCTCGTTCATGCTGCCGACGGTGACCGAAGCCTGGCCGGGTTGACAAACGAAGTTGCCGTTTCTGCAATGGGTGGCATGACCGAGGATTACCGTGACGACCGCATCGACGACGTGCTCAGCGAGGTCGGCGCCCGGCTGCGCCGGATCCGGCGCGAGCGCGGTGCCACCCTGGCCGAGCTGTCCGCCTCCACCGGGATCTCCGTGAGCACCCTCTCCCGCCTGGAGTCCGGGCAGCGCAAGCCCAGCCTGGAGCTGCTGCTGCCGATCGCCCGCGCCCACCAGGTGCCGCTCGACGAGCTGGTCGGCGCGCCGCCCGTCGGCGACCCGCGGGTGAAGGCGAAGCCGATCGTCCGGCACGGCCGCACGCTGTACCCGCTCACCCGCCAGCCCGGCGGCCTCCAGGCGTACAAGGTGATCGAGGAGCCGGGCTCCGAGGTGCCCGACCCCCGGGTGCACGAGGGGTACGAGTGGCTGTACGTGCTCTCCGGGCGGCTGCGGCTCGTCCTCGGCGAGCACGACGTGGTGCTCGGGCCCGGTGAGGCCGCCGAGTTCGACACCCGCGTCCCGCACTGGTTCGGGCCGGCGGGGGAGCGGCGGGTGGAGTTCCTGAGCCTGTTCGGGCCGCAGGGCGAGCGGATGCACGTACGGGCGCGCCCCAAGACCGCCAAGACGCCCTGACTCCCAGGGTGTCCTGACTCGCGGGGCGTCCTGACTCGCGGGGCGTCCTCACTCCCGGACGTCCCGACTCCCGAGGCGTCCTGCCTCCCGAGTCCCGGCTTCGAGGAGTCCTGCATTCCAAGAAGTCCCGGGGAAGTCCAGGCGCCTGGTTCCGCTCGGCCAAGCGACCGCTTAGTATGCGCTCACCGCCGCGGCACCGACCGCGCGGTACGGAACGGATCACGAGGCAGCTGGAGGCGTCCGCATGCAGGCATGGCGAGTGCACGAGAACGGCGAGCCCGGCGAGGTGATGCAGCGGGACGACACCGACCGGCCCGTGCCCGGTCCCGGTCAGGTGCTCCTGAAGGTCCGCGCCACCGGGCTCAACTTCCCCGACGCGCTGCTCTGCCGGGGCCAGTACCAGGTGCGGCCCCCGCTGCCCTTCACCCCCGGCGTCGAGATCTGCGCCGACACCGAGGACGGCCGCCGGGTCATCGCCACCCCGGCCCTCCCGTACGGCGGACTCGCCGAGTACGCCGTCGCCGACGCGGCGGCCCTGCTCCCCGCCCCCGAGGCGCTCGACGACGCCGAGGCCGCCGCCCTGCACATCGGCTACCAGACCGGCTGGTTCGGCCTGCACCGCAGGGCCGCCCTGAAGGAGGGCGAGACGCTCCTCGTGCACGCCGCCGCGGGCGGCGTCGGCAGCGCCGCCGTCCAGCTCGGCAAGGCGGCCGGCGCCACCGTCATCGGTGTCGTCGGCGGTGCCGACAAGGCCGCCGTCGCCCGTGACCTCGGCTGCGACACCGTCGTCGACCGGCACGCGGAGGACGTCGTCGGCGCCGTCAAGGAGGCCACCGGCGGCCGCGGCGCCGACGTGATCTACGACCCGGTGGGCGGCGCCGCCTACGAGCAGTCCGCCAAGCTCGTCGCCTTCGAGGGCCGCATCGTGGTCGTCGGCTTCGCCAGCGGCACCATCCCGGCCCCCGCCCTCAACCACGCCCTCGTGAAGAACTACTCGATCGTGGGCCTCCACTGGGGCCTGTACAACCTCAAGGACCCGGCCGCCGTCCTGCGTTGCCACGAGACCCTCACCGCCCTCGCCGCCAAGGGTCTGATCAGGCCGTACGTCAGCGAGCGGGTGCCCTTCGCGGCCGCCGCCGACGCCGTGCAGCGGCTCGCCGAGGGCCGCACCACCGGCCGGCTCGTCGTCCTCCCGGAAGGAGACCGCGCGTGACCGGACAGGCCGCCCCCGCCGGAGCCCCGGACGCCGCCGAACTCGTCGAGCGCACCCGGCGGCTGCTCGCCGAGCACCCGCCCGCCACCACCGGCCGCACCGACTTCCTGCGCGCCCGCTTCGACGCCGGCCTCGCCTGGGTGCACTACCCGGCCGGCCTCGGCGGACTCGACGCCCCGCGCGCCCTGCAGGCCGTCGTCGACGCCGAACTCGCCGCCGCCGGCGCCCCCGACAACGACCCCCGCCGGATCGGCATCGGGCTCGGCATGGCCGCCCCGACCCTCCTCGCCTACGGCTCCGAGGAGGTCAAGGAGCGCTTCCTGAAGCCGCTGTGGGTCGGCGAGGAGGTGTGGTGCCAGCTCTTCAGCGAGCCCGGCGCGGGCTCCGACCTGGCCGCGCTCGGCACCCGCGCCGTGCGCGAAGGCGACAGCTGGGTGGTCAACGGGCAGAAGGTGTGGACCTCCAGCGCCCACGTCGCCCGCTGGGCCATCCTCATCGCGCGCACCGACCCCGAGCTGCCCAAGCACCGCGGCATCACCTACTTCGTCTGTGACATGACCGACCCCGGCGTCGAGGTCCGGCCGCTGCGCCAGATCACCGGAGAGGCCGAGTTCAACGAGGTCTTCCTCACCGACGTCCGCATCCCCGACGCCCACCGCCTCGGCGACGTCGGCGACGGCTGGCGGGTCGCCCAGACCACCCTCATGAACGAGCGCGTCTCCATCGGCGGCGCCCGCATCCCGCGCGAGGGCGGCATGATCGGCAAGGCCGCCGACACCTGGCGCGCCCGCCCCGAGCTGCGCACCCACGAGTTGCACCGCCGGCTGCTCGACCTGTGGGTCGACGCCGAGGTCGCCCGGCTCACCGGCGAACGGCTGCGCCAGCAGCTCGTCGCCGGCCAGCCCGGCCCCGAGGGCAGCGCCATGAAGCTCGGCTTCGCCCGGCTCAACCAGTCCATCAGCGCCCTGGAGGTCGAACTCCTCGGCGACGAGGGTCTGTTGTACGGCGAGTGGGCGATGGTCCGGCCCGACCTGGTCGACTTCACCGGCCGTGACGCCGGCTACCGCTATCTGCGCGCCAAGGGCAACTCGATCGAGGGCGGCACGACCGAGGTGCTGCTCAACATCGTGGCCGAGCGGGTCCTCGGCCTGCCCCCGGAGCCGCGCAACGACAAGGACGTCGCCTGGAAGGACCTCGCCCGATGACGAACCTCCTCTACTCGGAGACCGAGGACGACCTGCGCGCCGCCGTCCGCTCGCTGCTCGCCGGGCGGGCCGACGCGCAGACCGTGCTCGGCCGGATCGAGCGGCCGAGCCCCTACGTCCCCGGTCTGTGGGACGCCCTCGCGGGCCAGATCGGCGCCGCCGGGCTGCTCGTCCCCGAGAAGCTGGGCGGCCAGGGCGCGAGCCATCGCGAGGCCGCCGTGGTCCTGGAGGAGCTGGGCCGGGCCGTGACCCCGGTCCCGTACCTCACCAGCGCCGTCGTGGCCACCGAGACCCTGCTCGCGCTGGGCGACGGGACCGGGGCGGTGGCCGAACTCCTCGGCGCGCTCGCGGGCGGAGGCGCGGTCGCCGTCCTCGCCGTGCCGCTCTCCACCGCGCCGGGCACCGACCCGGTGGCCGACGGGCCCGTGCCCGCCGTCGCGGACGCGGTCGCCGCCGACGTGCTCCTCGTGCCGCGCGCCGACGGCCTGTACGCCGTCGCGGCGGCGGACGCCCGGATCACCCCGCGGGTCCCGCTGGACCTCACCCGGCCGCTCGCCGTCGTCGACGCGAACGGCGCCGAGGGCACCCGGCTCGCCGACGCGGACGCCGCCCGGGCGGCCGTGCGGCGCGGGCTGCTCGCCGGCGCCGGACTGCTCGCCTCCGAGCAGCTCGGGCTCGCCGAGTGGTGTCTGGAGGAGACCGTCCGGCACACCAGGGAGCGTCACCAGTTCAACCGGCCGATCGGCTCCTTCCAGGCCCTCAAGCACCGGATGGCCCAGCTCTGGCTGGAACTCGTCGGCGCCCGGGCCGCCGCCCGTGCCGCGGCCGACGCGCTCGCGACCGGCGCCGCCGACGCGGCGCTGACCGTGGCCGTCGCCCAGGCGTACTGCTCCAAGGTCGCGGTGCACGCGGCCGAGGAGTGCGTCCAGCTCCACGGCGGCATCGGGATGACCTGGGAGCACCCCGCGCACCTGGCGCTCAAGCGGGCCAAGTCCGACCAGACGGCGCTGGGTTCGGCCGGGCGGCACCAGGACACCGTCGCGGCCCTGATGGACCTCCCGGCACCCAGGTAAGGACCCGACTCAGTCCACACCCCTCACATACTGTTTAATTGCGATCTGTTTGCAATAACAGTCGATCTTCAACAGTGATGTCATGAGGGGTGTGGACGCCTTGGCCGCCCGTACGATCCGCCGCGCGACCGCCGCGATGCTCACCGGGGCCGTGGCCCTCACCGCGGCCGCCTGCTCGAACCCCGGCGGCGCCGCGGGCGCCGGCCCCGAGGACTCCGTGGTCGTCGGCATCGCCAGTGAGCCGGACACCCTCAGCCCGCTCCTCGGCTACGGCAAGGACGGCAACTCCAAGATCTTCGACGGGCTCCTCGCCTTCGACGCCGGCATGAAGCTCCGGCCCGCCCTCGCCGCCGCGCTGCCGGCCGTCAGCGCCGACGGCCGCACGTACACCTACAAGCTCCGCAAGGGCGTGCGGTTCAGCGACGGCCGCCCGTTCACCGCGAAGGACGTCGTCTTCACGTACACGACGATCCTCGACCCGAAGACCAACAACGCCTCCCGCACCGAACTCGACGCCCTCGGGGGCGTCAGGGCCGTCGGCGACGACACCGTCGTCTTCACCCTCAAGTACCCCTACGCGCCCTTCGCCGAGCGCACCGTCCTCGCCATCGCCCCCGAACACGTCGCCGGCCGGCAGGACGTCAACACCGGCCCGTTCACCACCGAGCCCGTCGGCACCGGCCCGTACGTCCTCACCGGCTGGTCCCGGGGCGAGAAGCTCACCTTCACCGCCAACGAGCACTACTGGGGCGGCGCCCCGGCCGTGAAGCGGTTCACCATGGCCGTCATCAAGGACGACGACGTCCGCGCCACCCGGCTGCGCGCCGGCGACCTCGACGCCGCCATCCTGCCGCCCGCCCTCGCCGCCGGCTTCGACGGCGACAAGGGCAGGAAGACGTACACGGCGACGACCTACGACTACCGCACCGTCACCCTGCCCAGCCTCGACCCCGTCGCCGGCGACCCCGCGATCCGCCGCGCCCTCGACCTCGCCGTCGACCGGCAGGCCATGGTCGACCGGCTGCTCAACGGCGCCGGCAAGCCCGCCTACGGCCCCGTCCCCACCGACAGCCCCTGGTTCGCCAAGGGCACCGAACGGCGCCACGACCTCGCCGGCGCCCGGAAGATCCTCGACGAGGCGGGCTGGAAGCCCGGCCCCGACGGCGTCCGCGTGAAGAACGGCGTCCGCGCCGCCTTCCCGCTCTGGTACCTCTCCGGCGACAAGCTCCGCCAGGACCACGCCCTGGCCTACGCCTCCGACGCCAAGAAGGCCGGCATCGCCCTCACCACCCGGTCCGGCACCTGGGAGGTCATCGAACCCCGCATGAAGACCGACGCCGTCCTCGCCGGCGGCGGCTCGCCCGGCGACCCCGACTTCGACCAGTACCCGCTGCTCAAGTCCACCCTGGCCGGCGACGGCTTCAACAACATGGCCCGGTACGCCAGTCCGGTCGTCGACCGCGCCCTGGAGGACGGCCGCCGCACCGACGACCCCGCCCAGCGGCGCGCCGCCTACGACACCATCCAGCGCGAACTGGTCAAGAACCCCGGCTACACCTTCCTCACCCACGTCGACCACGTCTACGTCGCCGCCGACCGCTGGACCACCGCCACCGGCGGACTCACCACCCAGGTCGAGCCGCACGAGCACGGCCTCGGCTCCGGCCCCTGGTGGAACGTCGAGGACTGGCAGCCGAAGAAGTGACCCGTCCCGTCCCCGTCCGGGCCATGGCGCGGATGACGGGCCGGCGCGCCCTCGCCGCCGTCCCCGTCCTCCTCGCCGTCACCCTCGCGGTCTTCGCCGTCGCCGCCGCCTCGCCCTTCGACCCCGTCAAGGCCTACGCCGGCACCGCCGGACTCACCGCCTCGCAGGCCGAACTCGACCAGCTGCGCGCCAACCTCGGTGCCGACCGGCCCTGGTTCACCCGCTGGTGGGAGTGGATCACCCACGCCGTACGCGGTGACCTCGGCGACTCCGCCGTCATGCGCCGGCCCGTCGCCGACGTCATCGCCGAACGCCTCGGCTGGTCCGTCCTGCTCGCCGCCACCGCCTTCCTCCTCGCCGTCGCCCTCGGCACCGCCCTCGGCGTCCTCGCCGGCCGGCGCCGCGGCGGCCTGATCGACCGCGCCGTCAGCTCCGCCGCGTACACCCTCGAAGCCGCCCCCGCCTTCTGGCTCGGCCTGCTCGCCATCTGGTTCCTCTCCCTCCGGCTCGGCGCGCTGCCGGCCGGCGGACTCACCGACACCGCGAGCGACACCGTCACCGCCGGACAGGTCGCCACGCACCTCGTGCTGCCCGCGCTCGTCCTCGGCGCCTCCCAACTGCCCTGGTTCTTCCTGTACGTGAGACAGGGCGTCGGCGACGCCCTGGAGGAGGACCCGGTGCGCGGCGCCCGCGCCCGCGGACTCGCCGAACGCACCGTCCTCACCGGCCACGCCCTGCGCTCCGGCCTGCTGCCCGTGCTCACCCTCATCGGCTCCCGGGTGCCCGAACTCATCACCGGAGCGCTCCTCGTGGAGACCGTCTTCAGCTGGCCCGGCATCGCCGCCGCCACCGTCCAGGCCGCCCTCTCCGTCGACTTCCCGCTGCTCGCCGCGCTCACCGTGCTCGCGACCGCCGCCGTACTGCTCGGCAACCTGCTGTCCGACCTGCTGTACGGGCTCGCCGACCCGAGGACGGGCTTCGATGGCTGACACCGCACACACCGCCCGCCGCACCCGCCCGGGCGGACGTAGGAGGTCCCGGCCCGGCACCGCCGACCGCACGCGCTCCCTCCGGCTGTGGACCTCCGCCCTGACCATCGGCGCCCTCGCCCTCGCCGTCCTCCTCGTGCCCCCGCTCGTCCCGCTCGACGAACAGGCCGTCGACCTCGGACGCAGACTCCTGCCGCCGTCGTGGCAGCACCCCTTCGGCACCGACGACCTCGGCCGCGACCTGCTGCTCCGCTGCGTCCACGGACTGCGCGTCTCCCTGCTCGTCGGCCTGGTCGCCGCCCTCGCCGCCACCGTCGCCGGCACGGCGGTCGGCGCGGCCGCCGGTGCGCTCGGCGGCCGCACCGACCGGCTCGTCATGCGGATCGTCGACGGCTTCTCATCCGTGCCGCACCTGCTGCTCGGCATCTTCGTCGTCGCCATGTTCCGGCCCGGCGTCTGGCCCGTGATCGCCTCCGTGGCCCTCACCCACTGGCTCTCCACCGCCCGGATCGTCCGCTCCGAGGTGCTCTCGCTGCGCTCCCGGCCCTTCGTCGACGCCGCGATCTCCGGCGGCGCGTCCCGATGGCGGATCGCCGTGCGGCACCTGCTGCCCGCCGTGCTGCCGCAGGCCGGCCTCGCCGCCGTTCTGATGGTCCCGCACGCCATGTGGCACGAGTCCGCCCTGTCCTTCCTCGGCCTGGGCCTGCCCAGCCACCAGGCCAGCCTCGGCAACCTCGTCCAGACCGCCCGCTCCTCCCTGCTCACCGGCGCCTGGTGGCCCACCCTCTTCCCCGGCCTCCTCCTGATCCTCCCCACCCTCGCCCTCGCCGGCCTCGCCGGCGCCTGGCGCGACCGCCTCAACCCCCGCCGCCGCTCGGAGCTGATGCTGTGAACCACCAGATCCTGCGCGCGCTCGACTCCGTCACCGCCGCCCGCGCCTCCGCCGCCGTCCTCGGCGTCCGCGACCTCACCGTCCGCTTCCGCCTGCGCGGCGGCCGCACCGTCGCCGCCGTGACGGACGCCGCCTTCGACCTGGCGCCGGGCGAGTGCCTGGCCCTGGTCGGCGAGAGCGGCTGCGGCAAGTCCGTGCTGGCGTCGGCACTGCTCGGCCTGCTGCCGGGCAACGCGGAGACGGAGGGCACGGCATGGCTGGCGGGGGAGGAGGAGAGGGGCGGGCGGGAGTCCCTCGACCTGCTGTCCGCCGACGAACGCACCCTCGCCCGCCATGTACGCGGGCGCCGCGTCGCACTCGTACCGCAGAGTCCCGCCGCGCATCTCACGCCCGTGCGCACCGTGCGGGCACACCTGGAGGAGACCGTGCGGGCGCTGACCGGCACGCCCCGCCGCGAGCGGCGGGCGGCGGGCGAGGCGGCCGCGGAACGGGCCGCGTTCCCCGGCGGACACCTCGACCGGTATCCGCACGAACTGTCCGGCGGCCTCGCCCAGCGCGCCGCGACCGCGCTCGCGCTCATCGGCGACGCGCCGGTGCTGCTCGCCGACGAGCCGACCACCGGCCTCGACCGGGAGCTGGTCGAGAGGACCGCGGACGAACTGCGCCGGCACGTCGACACGGGCAAGGCGCTGCTGCTCATCACGCACGACCTGGCGGCGGCCCGGCGGGTGGCCGACCGGGTGGCCGTGATGTACGCCGGGCGGATCGTCGAGACCGCCCCCGCGGTCCGCTTCTTCGGGCGGCCCGGCCCCCGGCACCCGTACGCCCGCGGCCTGCTGAACGCCCTGCCCGAGCGGGAGTTCACCCCGATCCCCGGCCTGCCGCCGGAGCTGTCGAAGCTGCCGGAGGGCTGCGCGTTCGCCCCGCGCTGCGCCCGTGCGACCGAGGCGTGCGCCGTCCGCCCCGACCCGCGGGCCGGCGTCGCCTGCCACCACCCCCACCACCGTGACGAGGACACGGAAGGAGCCGACCGTGCTTGAACTGCGGGCCGTGACCGCCGGATACGCCCGCCGCACCCCGGTGTTCCGCGACGCGCACCTCACCGTCGGACCCGGCGAGTCCGTCGGACTGCTCGGCCCCAGCGGCTGCGGCAAGTCCACGCTGGCCCGGGTCGCCGCGCTGCTGCACCGGCCCGACGCCGGCCGGGTGGTGCTCGACGGCACGGAGGTAAGGGCCTGGCGGCACCGCGCACCGCGCGAACTGCGCACCACCGTCGGGGTGGTCTTCCAGCAGCCCCGGCTCTCCGCCGACCCGCGGCTGCGGCTCGCCGAACTGATCGCCGAACCGCTGCGCGCGACCGGCCGCCGCGCCGCGATCCCGGCCCGCCTCGCCGCCCTCGTCCCCGCCGTCGGCCTCACCGACGACCTGCTCACCCGCCGCCCCCACGAGGTCAGCGACGGCCAGCTCCAGCGCGCCTGCCTGGCCCGCGCCCTGGTCCTCGGGCCCCGCCTGCTGGTCTGCGACGAGATGACCGCGATGCTCGACGCCTCCACCACGGCCGCCCTGGTCGCCGCCGTCGAGACCTACCGGGCCGAGACCGGCGCCGGGCTGCTCGCCGTCGGCCACGACCGGGTGCTCCTGGAGCGCTGGTGCGACCGCACGGTGGAGTGGCGCGCGTGCCTGGGCGAGGGGGCGCGGGGAGACAATGCGGCATGACCTGCCCCTGGACGCCCCTGCCCGACGACCATCCCCTCGGCGGCATGCGCCCCGCCCTGGAGGCGGAGGAGTCGGTTCTCGGCCATGAGCCCGCCGGTGGTTACGAGGACCGGTGCTGGGTGCTGCACACCATCCACGACGGAACGCGGCGGCTGCGCTGGCGCACGGTCCTGGCCGGTGCGGGCCGGCACCTGGAGGACTGGCCGCACACCCCCTCGTACCGGGTCTTCCAGGGCATCGACGGCCGCGACGCCCACGAGGGCCCGTCGGCCGGGGAGATCGACCGTGACTGTCTCGTCCGGCTCGTGGCCGTCCTCGCCCGGCACAGCGCCGACGGCAGGGACACGGAGTGCCACGCCGCACAGGCGGCCATCGAGGACGCCGGCGAGCCCGTCCCGGCCCGGCGCGGGCGGCTCGGCGACGCCCCCGCGCACCACGACCGGTGCTCGGGCCGGGGCGACGGCGGATGGGGGCAGTTCCCGGCCAACTGGTGGGCAGCCGACGGCTCCTGGTTCGTGCTGACCGACTGGGATCTGAGCGCCACCGAGGTCTTCGGCAGCGCCGCGCTCGTCGCCGCGCTGCTCGCCGACGAGGAGCTGGAGGCCGTCCGCATGCCGAGCATCGCGGACGTCCTGGGCCGGGCATGAGGAACGGCCGGGTCCGGAACTTCACCCGGATGGCCGCCCCGCCATGCCGCCGTCCGGATCGTCCCTTCCGTCACACTGTCCGCCGAACGCCGCAATCCCGGTGCGGCGCAAGGAGGGTGAGCGCGATGGCCATTTCGATCTCCGTGGTGCTGCTACTGCTGATCCTGGCCGTGATCTTTCTCCGCAACGGCGGCCTGAAGTTCTCCCACGCCCTGGTCTGCGCGCTGCTCGGCTTCTTCCTGGCGAGCACCAACATGGCCCCGACGATCCAGAACGGGGTCGCCGCCACCGCGAACGTGGTCTCCAGCTTCCGGCCGTGAACCGGTCCTGAAAACGGCCCTGAACCGGCCCGCCCCCGCCACCGTCTCGCGACGTGAACTGGCCGTGAAACAGGGGGCGTCGCCATGTACTTCTCAGGCACTCGGGCCTAGCGTCGGCCGCCGGCGCGACCATCGAACGGACCCGAGGAGCCGCATTGACCACCCGACCATCCAGGCGGACGGCCCGCGCACGCGCGCTGGTCGCCGCCGTGGCCGCGACCCTGTTCGTGCTCGCCGGCCCCGGCCCGGTCGCCGAGGCGGGCGAGATACCGCTCGCCCCCGGGCACCGGCTGGTGCCGAGGTACGAGGGCGCCCCCGCCACCGCGCGGCCCGTGCCCGGCGACGCGCCGCCCCAGCACCCGTACCTCGCGCCCAACGGCCGCAGCGGCATGCACGCCGACGCCGCCGGCAGCGGCACCTACCCCTTCCCGGGACCGCTCGGCCGCGACCCTCGCGTCACCAGCGAGAAGATCGCCGCGCTCGGCGGCGAGTGCGCCACCGCCACCTTCGACGCCGAAGGCCGCCTGATCACCGTCTGCGGCACCTTCAGCGGCTTCCTGCTCAAGCTGCTCGACCCGCGCACCCTGGCGACCCTCGCCGAGTACAAGCTGCCGCAGCGCTCCTCCACCGTCGAGGCCGTCACCCGGCTCGACTTCGAGAAGATCTTCAAGGACACCTCGGGCGGCGCCTACTTCTACCTCGACGACCGCGACCGGGTCGTCCTCGCCGACTCCCGGCAGCACGTGCTGCGCATCGCGCACCGCCAGAAGGCCGACGGCGCCTGGGAGTTCGCGGTCGAGGACGACTGGGACCTGACCTCCCTCGTGCCGCACGACTGCGTCAGCTGGACCAACCTCTTCCCCGGCGGCGTCTGCGACCCGGTGACCTCCGTGATGCCCGACTGGCAGGGCCGCGTCTGGTGGGTCACCCGCCTCGGCCGGGTCGGCACCGTCGACCCCGCCACCGGCGCGCTGCGGGCGATCCGGCTCGACGGCGAGGAGATCCAGAACTCCTTCTCGGTCGCCGAGGACGGCGTCTCCATCGTCTCCGACCACGCGCTCTACAGCTTCCGCGCCGACGCCGACGGCACCCCGCGGATCCAGTGGCGGCAGACCTACGACCGCGGCACCGGCACCAAGCCGGGCTCCGTGAACCAGGGCTCCGGCACCACCCCCGACCTCTTCGGCCGCGGCGGCGCGAAGTACGTCGCCATCACCGACAACGCCGACGACCGCATGAACGTGCTGGTCTACCGGCGCGGCACCGACGTCGCCGACGCCGACCGGCTCGTCTGCAAGGTCCCGGTCTTCGGCAGCGGCGCCTCCACCACCGACAACTCGCTGATCAGCTGGGGCGACAGCCTCGTCGTCGAGAACAACTACGGCTACGAGAACATCACCTCGCTCACCCTCGGCCGCAGCGTCGTCGGCGGCGTCACCCGCGTCGACGTCCGCCCCGACGGCAGCGGCTGCGACACCGTGTGGCAGAGCGACGTCCGCTCGCCCTCCACCGTGCCCAAGCTGTCCACCGCCAACGGGCTTCTCTACTTCTACGAGAAGCGGCCCGACAGGCTCGGCATCGATGCCTGGTACCTGACGGCCGTCGACTTCCGCACCGGCGCCCGCGCCTGGTCCCGGCTCACCGGCACCGGCCCCGCCTATGACAACAACTGGGCGCCCGTCACGATCGGTCCCGACGGCACGGCGTACATCGGCGTGTTCAACGGCATCGTCGCCGTCCGCGACGGCGACTGACGAGGCCCCCGGCCCACGACGCGCGGATGCCCGGAACCCCCGTGGTCCCGGGCATCCGCGTCCAGCGGCCGGTCACTCCATCTCGGGCATGTCGCCGACCCTCGTCCGCGCGTCGATCACCGCGAACGCCGCACCCTGCGGGTCGAGCAGCGCCGCGAAGCGCCCGAACGGGCTGTCCATCGGCCCGAACACCTTGCGCCCGCCGGCCCGCTCGGCCGTCTCGCACGCCAGGTCGCAGTTGTCGACCCCGAAGTAGACCTGGATGTACGAGGGGATCTCCGGCGGGAAGTCCTCCTCGGTCATCACCATCCGGCCGATCAGCGGTTCACCGCCGAGGTCGAAGACCTTGTAGTCCATGCCCTTGATCTTCTGGGAGTTGAAGCCGAAGACGGACGTGTAGAACGCGTCGGCCTTCGCCGGCTCCCGCGTGAACACCTCCGCCCACGCGAAGCCGCCCGACTCGCCCTGCAGCTCGAAGCCCTCGTGGTCGCCCGCCTGCCAGACGCCGAACACACAGCCCGTCGGATCCTGCGCCAGACACATCGAGCCGAACGTGCCCACCTGCATGGGCTCCATGAGCAGCGTGCCGCCCGCGCCCTTGATCTTCTCGGCGGTGGCGGCGACGTCCGGCGACGCGAAGTACAGACACCAGGCCGACTTCGCCTCGCCCTCCTGGCCGGGCATCGGCGGCACCACCGCGGCGACCGCCTTGCCGTCCTTGTACGCCTGCGTGTAGTTCCCGTACTCCGAGGCCGCTTCGCCGAAGGTCCAGCCCAGGACGTCGCCGTAGAACTCCTTCGCGCCCTCGACATCGGTGAACATGGCGTCGGTCCAGCAGGGCGTGCCTTCAGGTCGTGAGGCCATGACGATGACTCGCTTCCGATCGATGACTTTCCCGTCGCTACCGGCCACGCTAACCACGTCCGGCCCACCCCGCTCGGTGACACGGAGTGACAGCGGCCGCCGGAGTGACAGCGGCCGCCGGAGTGTCAGCGGCGGTACTCCCGGGCGTCCGGGAACAGCTCCTTGACCAGTGCCCAGAACACGGGGAAGTCGGGGATGTGCTTCGCCTCGCGCGCCCAGCGGCCCGCGCCGGACGTCCGCACCACCACGAGCCCGTCCCCGCGCCACGCGCAGTGCCGCACCCGCTCCCACGGCGCCGTGCCCGACGGCAGCACGATGCCCCGGCCGTCGAGCGCCACGTCACCGAACGTGACCCGGCCGCCCGCCTCGAGCGCCGTCACCGCCGGCTCCAGCGCGCGCCGGACCGTCTCGTCCACGACGATCTGGGCCAGCTCCCGGATCTGCGAGTCGGCCGGCCGGGGCACCGACTCCTCGTTCACGAACCCGGTGACGGTCACCTCGCGCGCCTCGTCGGTGAGCAGCCGGTAGGCGTAGTGGGTGCCGGTGTAGCCGCCGTTGACGTACGTACGGGTCACGTCCTGGTGCATCGCCGTGACCGACCCCCAGGGCACGGCCCGGGCGCCGCCGTCCCGCCGTGGACAGACCAGACCCCGTTCGTACAGGTACACGTACTCGCCGGGCGGTAAAGCCGTCGCGGGCGTGCGCAGCGAGTGCCACAGCAGCCGGCCGAACACCCCGAACGGCAGCAGGAGCAGCGGGATGCCCAGGCCCGGACCGGCCAGGCGCGTGGCGATCGCCGGAAGCGCGAGGGCCCCGCCGGCCAGCAGCAGCACCGCGAGCGGCCGGAGTACGGGCCGCCGGTCGCCGGCCCCCGCCGGACGCTCGCCGTGCCGGGCCCGGAAGGCCCGCAGATAGACGCCGAGGCCGGCCCCGCGCGCCGCGTGGGTCGCGGCCTCGTCCGGCGGCGGTACGGTCACCCGGTCGAACTCACCCATGGCGCATCCCCCCGTCCGCATGATGGCAGCGGCCCCCCGCGCCTGCCATCCCCTCCGGCACGACCCGCCGGAAGCGCGGGCGTTTCCCGGAGCCCGGGCGCCGGTGTGCGTGGCAGCGGTGAGGAGACCGGGGTCCAGGGCCGGGCCCGGGACCCCGGTCGGGGTGCCCGTTACGGGCAGTTGCCGACCGCGCCCGCCAGGACGGCGGTGTCGCCGCCGCCCGCGAAGGCCGTGCCCACGATTCCGAACGCCGTGATGGCGAACGCGGTGGCCAGCAGCGCGCCGATGCGCTTCTTCACTGGTCCCTCCCCCTTTCCGGACCCCGGCTCCGGGGCCCGACTCGATGATCAACAGGCAGGAGGGTAGGGGTTTCGGCCAGTCGGAAGCGACAGCTCCGGATGGGCGGGGCGGAATGTGGCGGTCAGGCCACCCGGTAGCGGTGGAACGGGCCCTTCGGCAGGTCGAGTTCGGGGCGCCAGAAGCGGAGGGTCTGGGCCGACGGGACGAAGAGCGGCGCCGGGAGGCGGTCGGGGGAGAACCACTCCCAGCGGGCGATCTTGTCGGGTTCGGCGACGGTGGGCGTGCCGGTGTGGATCCGGACGACCGTCGCCGCCGTCATCCGGGTGAGCGCGGCGGAGCTCTCGGTGTCGAGGATCAGTCCGATGACCGAGACGTCGGACGGGTCGGCGACCAGCGCGGTCTCCTCGGCGAGCTCGCGGGCCGCCGCCTGCTCGATGGACTCGCCCGGGTCGACCTTGCCGCCGGGCAGCTCCCAGACGCCGGAGTGGTGCAGCCCGAGCAGCACCCGCCCGCTCGCGTCGGTCACGATGACGCCCGCCCCGAGGGACGCCTGGGCGGCGGGCGGCTGGGCGTTGCGGTCGGGGATGGACATGGCGGGCGTCTCCTCGTACGGGGGCGGTCTCGGACCCCAGCCAACACCACGCCACTGA
Organism: Streptomyces sp. NPDC004327; assembly: GCF_042873935.1. Taxonomy (NCBI): domain Bacteria; kingdom Bacillati; phylum Actinomycetota; class Actinomycetes; order Kitasatosporales; family Streptomycetaceae; genus Streptomyces; species Streptomyces sp. NPDC004327. The sequence continues at coordinate 575,595 of NZ_JBIAME010000001.1, forward strand.
CAACGCCGCGCCGGCCGTGCAGGGCGGCTACAGCACCGCGATGCCCAGCGGACGCGACCCCGCTGCCAGCCGGTGCGTGGTGCCGTCGGCCAGGTTCACGACGGTCAGGCCGTCCCAGTAGCCGTCGCGGGTGAAACCGCCCGTGACGTAGGCCGTGCGGCCGTCCGGAGAGACGGCGACGTCCTCGTGCGGGCCGTCCAGCGGGTAGACGCGCTCGCTGCCGTCGGGCTTGCGGACGGTGAGCGAGGGCCCGCGGTCGACGGCCGGGTCGATCGGGCCGGTGCCGACGGCGAAGAGGGTGCCGTCGGGGGTGATGGTGACGCCGTGCTGGTGGGTGTCGGCGGTCATCGGCAGGATCTCGGTGCGCCCGGTGCGCGGGTCGACGACCGCGAGCCGCTCGCCCTCGAAGGGCAGCAGGAGCCGCCCGTCCGACGGCCGCACGGCAGTGTAGTGCGGCTTCAGCCAGGAGCCGAGCCCGCCTGCCGTGCCGTACGGGGCGACCTCGATCCGCCGGGTGCGCAGGCTGCCGGAGTCGACGACGGTGACGTCGAAGGAGTCGTGGTTCGTCGCGTACACCTCCAGGCCGTCGCGCGAGACGTCCACGTCGAAGGGGCGGCGGCCGACCTGCACCCGGTCCACGACCCGCAGCGCGGCCGTGTCGACGACCTCCAGGGTGCCGTTGCCGCCGGGCACGTTCACGCCGACGTAGACCCGGCGGCCGTCCGGGGAGAGCGCGATGCCCATGCCGCCGCCCCGGTACTCGCCGGTGGTCACCGGACCGGTCGCGGTGCGGTACGGCACGAGCGCGAGGCGCGTGCGGGCCCTGGTGTCCACGACGGCCACGCCCTCGGCCGTGGCGACCCAGGCCCGGCCGTCGGCGCCCACCGCGAGCCCGTACGGCGCGGTGCCGACGCGCACGGAGGCGAACGCGCCGTGCGCCGGGTCGACGAAGCTCACCGTGTCCGCGCCGAAGTCGGCCACCAGGAGCGTGCTCTCCGGAGTGGTGCCGGCGGGTTCGGGGACCGACTCCGGCCGGCTCGCGGACGGGGCGGCCCCCGCGCGCTCGGCGCCCCGCGCGCTCTCCCCGCCGCCCTGGGCGCAGCCCGCGAGCAGCGCGACGGAGGCGGCCAGGACGGCGAGGGCGCGGGGTCGGTGCATCGGCGGGGCTCCAGACGGACGGCGGACGGCGGACGGGATCGCGGACGGCGGGGCCGCCCCGCCTCCCATGTTCCGGCCGCTCCCGCCCCTCCCAGGTCATCCGAACGGCTGACCTGGGGGTCAGCGCCCCGTACGACCCGCCAGGTCCGCCGCGCCGCCGCGGGTCACCGCGCGCACCGGGATGCCCGCCCGGTCGAGCAGGCTCGCCGCGCCCGTCGCCCGCCGCCCGCTGCCGCAGAACGCCCAGATCTCCCGGTCGCGAGGCAACGCCCCGACCCGTGCGGGCAGTTCGGCCAGCGGGATCGCGAGCGTGCCGGGCACGCCGCCCTCCGGGCGCTCCGGACGCACGTCGAGCGCCCGCACCTCGCCGTGCCGCAGCCGCCGCGCCAGCTCCGCCGCGTCCGCCGTCGGGAAGGACCGCACCGGCCGCCCGGCCGCCGCCCACGCGTCCGTGCCGCCCGCGAGGAAGCCGGCGACGTTCTCGTACCCGATCCGCAGCAGCTGCACCAGCGCCTCCTCGGCGGCGTCGGCCGCCGGCTCGGGCAGGACGAGGACCAGCCGGGTGCCGAACGGGACGACCTCCGCGACCAGGCTCGCGAAACGTTCGTCCAGCTCCTCGCCGAGCGCCCCCGGCACGTGCCCGGCCGCGAACTCCGCGCGCCCCCGCCCGTCCACGATCTGCGCGCCCTCGCCGGCCAGCCCGGCGACCATCGCGGGCGACAGCCGGCGCGGCTCGGGCGGGCCGCCGAGGACGGCGGGGCCGGAGCGGTTGAGACGGCCCATGTGCCGGTAGTACGCGGGATACGGCGGCAGTCCGGTGGCGCGCGCCGCCAGGAAGGCGGCCTCGTCGCGCGGCGTGAGCGCCGGGTTGCCGCGCCGCTCGGCGCCGACCGTCGTCGTGCGCCCCCGGTCGCCGGCCACCGGCGCGGACGCGCAGGAACTGCCCGCGCCGTGCGTCGGCAGCACCCGGGTGCCGTCCGGCAGCCCCGCGAGCCGGTGCAGCGAGCGGTACTGGGCGCGGGCCAGCTCCTCGGTGCGCGCGGGGCCCGACAGATCGGTGCGGCCCGCGCTGCCGACGAGCAGACTGCCGCCGGTGAAAACGGCGTCCGGCGGCCCGGCCGGATCGTCCAGGACGAGGTACGCGGTGTGCTCGGCGGTGTGGCCTGGCGTCTCCATGGCCCGCACGGTGACGTCCCCGACGGTGATCTCGTCGTCCTCGGCCAGCGGCAGATGCTCGAAGGCGTACGGGGCCCGGGCCGGCCCGGCGACGGTGGCCCCGGTCGCCGCGCGCACCTCCAGGGCCCCGGAGACGTAGTCGTTGTGCACATGGGTCTCCAGCGCGTACCGGATGCGCACCCCGCGCCGCTCGCAGCGCTCCATCAGCGCCCAGCTGTCCCGCTGCGGGTCGACGAGGGCGGCCTCGTCGCCGCTGACGAGGAGATAGCTGGTGTCGCCGAGCGACGCCGTGGTCATGACCTCGATCTCGTGCATGTCCTCACCTCCCGCGGCGCGCGCGACACGTGTCGCGCCGTGTCACACCACGACCACCTCGACGGCGGCCACCGGATTGCAGCCGTAGCCGAGTGCGTTCCACGGCGCGTGCGGCGGCTGGATCTCGCCGTGCGCGTCGGTCGCCCGGGCGAGCAGGCGGTAGCGGCCGGGGGAGCGCAGGGTCCAGCGCGACGACCAGTCGGCCCAGGCGTACGGCCCCGTGGGCGCCGCGAGTTCGGCGTCGTGCCAGCCGTCCGGTGCCTCGGCCGGCTCGTCCTCGTGCACCGCGCGCACCTCGACCCGGCGCACCGGCACCCCGCCGCCCGCCCAGGCGTGCCCGCGCACCACGGTCTCCCGGCCGCGCCGCAGGTCCTCGTCGGGCTCGGGCTCGGTGATCAGCGACTTGACCCGGAGCGCCCCGACCCGCCCCTCCGACCGGCCCTCGGCGTCCACGTACACGTACTCCTCGGCCTGGAACACGCCCGCGAACGGCTCGGTGACGGCCCGTACCTCCGTCAGCCATTTCACGTCCGCCACCGCGAAGTGCCCGGGCACCACGAGCCGCACCGGGGCGCCGTGCTCGGGGGTGAGGGGCGCGCCGTCGAGGCGGGTGGCGAGGAGGGTGTGGGGGTGGAGGGCGGCGGCGAGCGGGAGGCTGCGGGCGAAGGGCGCGCGGCGGCCGCGCACGGTCCCGGAGTCGGCGCCGGTGAACACGCACTCGACCGCCGCCGGGGCGATGCCGGCCCGCTCGGCGAGCAGCCGCAGCGGCACGCCCGCGAAGCGGACGCAGCCGACGGCCCGCTGGCCCCAGGGCAGTCCGGGCGGCCTCGGGACCATCTGGGAGCGCCCGTTGCCCGCGCACTCGACGACCACGTCCAGCTCGGTGTGGGGGAGGGCGGCCAGTTCCTCGTAGCGGAGGGCGTACGGGGTGCGCACGGCACCCTCGAAGCGCAGCCGCCAGTCGGCGGGCCGGACGGCCGGGACGGAGAAGTGGTCGCGCACGAAGAGCGCGTCGGCGGGGGTGACGGGTGCGGTCAGCGCGGCCGACGGCGTCTGGGCGTTGTACGGGTCGGAGGTCACCGTCTCGGGGGACCAGGCGGTGGCTCCCGGCCCTCGGGGGAGGACGGAGGCGCACATGGTTCCTGCATGCCGTTTCGTTCGCGAGCGATACGTACCAATCAAGCGATACGTACCAATCATGGCGAAGGTATTGACTTGCCGCGAATAGGGAGGAGTCTTGTTCTTACACCGGAAAACCAGAAAGAGCCGCACCCGCCTGACGGAGACGTCCGAAGGCCCGCGTGACCCGATTCTCGGCTCTGGCCAGGCCCCCGGCAGATCCTGTCGGTGACGGAGCCGTCGGTGACGACCGACGACCGCGCACCGAACGAGGATGGCCGGGGACTGTCTTCGTCCGGGCCCCTTTCGCGGGGCCCGGACTTCTTTCGCGAGCCTGCACGGGCACGACCGCGGGCCTGTTCGGCAGGACTGGGGGCCGGCACGGCAGGGCCCGTTTCTCCGGGCCCGGTGATCTTCCTCCGATCCGCGCTGCGGCATACTGACGCCTCCTTTCAACAAACCGTTTAAGGAGGAGTCTTGGCCGGCAGTTTCAAGACGGTCGTCGAAGTGGGCCCCGCCCATCTCGCCCAGGCGGAGGGCCTGGCCCGCGCGTTCCAGGAAGCCATCGCGCCCGCCACCGTCAACTACGACTTCGAGCACATCCACGCCGCCGCCGCGGCGCTCCCGGACAGCACCGTCGTGCGGATGGTGCGCGGCTGGGGACTCCAGGAGCAGGCTCCCGTCCTGGTGATGGTGCTCTCCCTCAAGGAGGCGGTCCGCCAGGCCCTGCCGCCCGAGGCCGCCGAGGCGAGCTTCTGGGACACCATCGAGCGCGAACTCGTCGACGCCTTCACGGGCCTGGCCGCCCAAGAGGGCCGGCCCGGCCTCTCGTACTACGAGGAGAGCCCGGACCGCACCCGCTACTACCAGGACCTGTTCTTCGCCCTCCAAGGCGAGGAGACCGGCGGCCATCTCTACGCCGTCGCGTTCTGCGTCGACGTCACCATCGGCCTCGACAAGGCCCGGGTCGGCGCCCTCGGCATGACCGACACCGTGCCCTTCGCCCTCCGGCTCAACGCGATCGTGGTCCGCCAGGAACTCGCGGCCGTCGCCGCCTGACCCGGTACGGCCCGCGTGACACGGCCCGCCGTCCCGGGCCATGGCCAACCGCCCGTACCCGGCGGTAGCGTCGCCCCCTCGCGATGATCCGTGGAAGACGAGGGACACGATGAACCAGCGGTTCGGCGACTACCAGAACGAGATCTACCTGAACGGCCTCTTCGGCACCCTGCCGAAGCTGCCCGTGGACTTCGCCGGCCTCGAACAGCGCGCCGAGGCCGCCCTCCCGCCGTCCGTCCGGTCCTACGTCGCCGGCGGCGCGGGCGACGAACACACCCAGCGCGCCAACGCCGAGGCGTTCCGGCACTGGGGCCTGGTGCCCCGGATGATGGTCGGCGCGGCGGCCCGCGACCTCACCGTCGACCTGTGCGGCATCCCGCTGCCCACCCCGCTGCTCATGGCGCCCATAGGCGTCGTCGGACTGTGCGCCCAGGACGGGCACGGCGACCTCGCCACCGCCCGCGCCGCGGCCCGTACCGGCGTCCCGATGATCGCGTCCACGCTGAGCGTCGACCCGCTGGAGGACGTGGCCGCCGAGTTCGGCGACACCCCGGGCCTCTTCCAGCTCTACACGCCGACCGACCGCGCCCTCGCCGAAAGCCTGGTGCACCGCGCCGAAGCGGCCGGCTTCCGCGGCATCGTCGTCACCCTCGACACCTGGGTCACCGGCTGGCGCCCCCGCGACCTCGCGGGCGCCAACTTCCCGCAGCTGCGCGGCCACTGCCTCGCCAACTACACCTCCGACCCCGTCTTCCGGGCCCGCCTCGCCAAGGCGCCCGAGGAGGACCCGCGGGCCGCCGTCCTGGAGTGGACCGGCGTCTTCGGCAACCCGCTCACCTGGGACGACCTGCCCTGGCTGCGCTCGCTCACCGATCTGCCGATCCTCCTCAAGGGCATCTGCCACCCCGAGGACGTCCGGCGCGCCCGCGACGGCGGCGCCGACGGCGTCTACTGCTCCAACCACGGCGGCCGGCAGGCCAACGGCGGCCTGCCCGCCCTCGACGCCCTGCCGGACGTGGTCGCCGCCGACGGACTGCCCGTCGTCTTCGACTCCGGCGTCCGCAGCGGCACCGACGTCGTCAAGGCCCTCGCCCTCGGCGCCACCGCCGTCGCCGTCGGCCGCCCCTACGTCTACGGCCTCGCCCTCGACGGCACCGACGGCATCGTCCACGTCCTGCGCTCCCTGCTCGCCGAGGCCGACCTGACGATGGCCGTCGACGGCTACCCGACCCTCGCCGACCTGCGGGCGGAGGGAGCGCTGCGGCGGGTGCGTTCCTGAAGGGCGTCCGGCGGATCACGGCCGGACGGGCCCCGGGGACCACCCCTGGACTCGGCGGCGGCCTCGCGACTCAGCGGCGGCCGAGGACCTCGGCGATCCGGGAGAAGCCGTCCGCGCCGTGCCCGAGGGCGACCGTGCGGCGGGCCAGGCCCACGGCCGCGCGCATCACACCCGCGTCGATGCCGTGCGCCTCGGACGTGTGCACGATGTGCGTCATCGTGGAGAGGGCCGAGGTCAGCGGGTTGCCCTCGCCGGTGAAGCCGCCGTCCTGCACGTCCCCGGCCCACTCCTCGAACAGCGGCGGCAGGATCGCGCCGATGCCCTGGGCGAACGGGGCCAGTTCGCGCGGTGTGACGCCCTCCGCGCCCGCCACCGCGAGGGCGTGCACATAGCCGGCCATCGACGTCCAGAAGATGTCGAGCAGCGCGATGTCGAACGCGGCGGCCCGGCCGATGTCCTCGCCGAGGAAGCTGTGGGTGCCGCCGAGGACGTCGAGCACCGGGCGGTGCGCGCGGTACAGCTCCTCGGGCCCGCTGTGCAGGAACACCGCGTGCGGGGTGCCGATGGTGGGCGTCGGGGTCATGATGGCGCCGTCGAGATAGCCGATGCCGTGCTCCTCGGCCCAGCGCCCGGTGTCCCGGGCCCGCTCGGGGACGTCGGCGCTCAGGCTGACCACGGTGCGGCCCTCGAGCGCCGCCGTGACGTCGCCCTGGCGCAGTACCGCGTCCGAGGCGTCGTAGTTGACCAGGCAGACCACGGTCAGCGGACTCGCGGCGACCGCCTCGGCGGCGCTCGCCGCCCCGGTCGCGCCGCGCTCGACCAGCTCGCGGTCCCGGCCCGGAGTACGGTTCCACACGGTCGTGCGCACGCCGGCGGCGACGAACGCGCCGGCCAGCGCCCGGCCCATCGGGCCGAGCCCGAGCACGGTGACGTCGGAGCCGGACGTCGCGGTCGCGGATGCGGGCAGGGGGGAAGAAGACATGGCTGAACTCCCTTGTACATGGGGCAGGGGCGGGAAACGGAACGGCCGAAGGCAGCGGCCGGGGAAGCGGAGGACGGGACGGATGACACGTCAGCGGGCCGGGGACACCGATGTGTGCGGTGTGACCGCCGCCGTCGCGGTGATCGACGGCAAGTGGAAGACCCTGCTGCTGTGGCTCCTGGAGGCCGGCCCGCACCGGCCCGGCGAACTGCGCCGGAAGATCCCGGAGATCAGCGAGAAGGTGCTGACCCAGGCGCTGCGGGAGATGGAGACGGACGGTCTGGTGCACCGCGAGGTGCACGACGTGAAGCCGCCGAAGACCGTCTACTCGCTGACCGGCGAGGGCCGCGAGCTCTCCGAGGCGCTGGCCCCGGTCTCCGCATGGGGCCACCGCAGGCTGGACCGGCTCGCCGCGGAGCGCGCCGTGTCCTGACGTTGCTTCTGTTCCTTCGCTTCCCTCTCGATCTGGTCAGATCCGGTCCGGTCCGGGCCGGTCTGTTTCGTTCCGTTCCCTCGGTCGTGACCAGCCTCTCCCGGGCGCGGCGGGGCGACAAGTACCCACTTTTTTGTGGGTACTCGTCGCCCTGGCTACTCCGCTGCCGTCTTCGCCTCGCCGCGGTCGCCGCGGCGCAGCCACCGGCGGCGCCGCCGCGGCCGGTCGGGCAGCCAGCCGAAGGCCAGCGAGCTGCCGACCAGGCCGAGGAGCATGCCGACGAGGAACCCGCCCAGGTTCGACGTCACCCAGCTGGCGAGCGAGGCGAGCACGCCGATCACCGAGTAGAACAGCCGCTGGCGGGGGTTGAACACGATGAGCAGCCCGCACACCAGCATGATGATCGGCAGGACGTAGCCGGCGAGACTGTCCGCGCCGGCCGCGAGGATCACCGAGACGCTCGCCCGCTGGGTGAGCAGGATCTCCGCGCCGCCGAGCGTCAGGGCGAGGCCCGCCCCGAAGGGCCGCCGGTGCCGCCAGCGCCGGAACGCCCGCCAGGGGTGCCGGCGGCCGTCCGGTGGCGCGGCCTCCGGCGTCCCCGGGGCGTCCGCCAGGGCCTCGTCCGTGCCCGCCGCCATCGTCAGCAGCCCTCCGAGCTGAAGTTCATGTGCAGGTCGGGCAGGGTGAAACGGGCCGCCGTGGTGGCGTAGTTGACCTGCCGCAGGTCGTTGAGCCGCACCGTGTCGGCCTGCTGGCCGAAGGAGCCCAGCGGGCCCTTGACCGGGGGCTTCTCGAACTTGCTGGCGTCGCCGCCGATCTCGATGTTGTCGAAGTCCGCCATCTTGCCGGTGATGTCGGTCGAGTCGGTGGTCAGGCCGGACGCCTCGACCGGGGTGCCCTTGTTGCCGGCGGTGATGTGCAGGTAGGTGCCGCCCAGTTCCACGCTCTGGCACAGGTTGGTCAGCTTCGCGTGGCGGATCGCGGTCACGATGGTCAGCACCTGGCCGCCGGTGTCGCCCGCGTTGGGGCTGCCCTCGGCCATGTTGTCCAGCGCGCCGAACTGACCGAAGCCCTCGCCCGTCAGGGAGTCGGCGGCGACGACGAAGGGCATGCCGGAGATGGCGAACTGGGCGGCGATCGCGCCCTGGGCGGTGAGCACCACGAGCGTGCTCGCGGCGAGGAACGCGGGGACGCCCATCAGGGCGGCGCGGCGGTAGCGGACCCCGCCCCGTCTGTCGGGGGAGTCGGGTCCTGTGGTGCTTTCGGACAGGGCCATGCGTTGCTCCTGACATCGATGAGGAAACAGAACGCGGCGTGTCCTGGCGCGGACGGTTCCCCCCATCCACCTGGGTCTTCCCGGACTCGTGCGGAGGCAGCCGTGCCGCAGGGAACCGATTCGGACCGTACGCGTAGTGAGAAACCGCGTCAACTACCCAGTAACAAAAGCTTGTTGACGATCAGTCGCGAACCGGGAGCGGCGTCACGCGCGGGCCGAGAACGGCGCCACGACCACGTGCACCAGCACGTCCAGGAGTGGATCCGCGCCGGTGCCGGGCCCGTCGCCGGCGGCCGCGAACCGGTCCTCGTCGACCGCCCGGTGCACTGCCGCGTACACCGCGCCCACCACCGTGTCCACCAGCTCGGTGCGCGCCACCCCCGGCGGCCCCGGCGGGGCGTCCGCGAAGAACGGGCGAAATCCGGCCAGAAATTCGGCCCGGGCGCGGCGCCCTGTCGGCCCCAGGCACTCGATCTCCACCGCCATCGTCGCGAAGACCGGCGTCTCGGCGAGGAGCGTGAGCAGCGCCCGCAGCCCGGCCCGGACCGCGGTCGGCCAGTCCGCCGCGCCGCCGGTCTCGTCGTACGCCCGCTGCATGGCGCGCACCACCGTGCGCGTCCCGCCGCGGAACGCGGCGAGCACCGCGTCCTCCTTGCCGTTGAACAGCTCGTAGAACACCGGACGGGTCACTCCGGCGGCCCGGCAGATGTCGCTGATCCGCGCTCCCGCGTAGCCGTTCGCCGCGACCGTGCGGGCCACGCCGTCGAGCAGCCGCTCGCGCTGCCGCGAGGCCACCTCCTCGGGCGTCAGCCGGCGCGGGCCGGGGCGCAGCGAGCGCTCCGGCTCGCGGCCCGTGCGGGCCCCCGGCAGGACCAGTCGCTCCTCGGTGCCGCGAGCGCTCGTCATCGGCCACATCCCTCCGCGGTTGTTGACGTCACGGACACGGCGGGATTACAACCCTCGTGGGTTTTCCTCTCGGTGTCCGGGCGGACCCGGCGGAGCCGCACCCCCGTGGGACGGGATGCGCCGCCGCCGCGTCCCGCACACCGAGTATTACGCTCCACCCCGTATCGCGACACCGCTGCCGACGACGATCCGTGGCGCCGGATCGTCCCGGTGGTGACCGTCGCCTCAGTGGCGCCGCCGCGTCACCACGTCACCGCTCACGTACGCACGCACGGCGTGCTCCTTCGCACGCCTCTGCCCGTCCGCGCGGCCGTGCCCCGTGTCCGGTGCGTGATCCCCCAGCGCGGCGCGTCCCCGTGCTTCCTCGCGTGCCCGCGTGTCCCCACGCGTGCCCGCACCCACGCACCCCTGCACGCCATCGAGTTCTTCCACCCTCCGCCATCGTGCGAAAGGAACCCCCATGGACAAGCGTGCTCTCTCCGCCGCCCTCGGCGCCGCCGTCGCCGCCACCGTGCTCGCGGTGACCGCGTCCGCCTCCGCGACCGCCGCGGCCGGCAACGTGCTCACCACCGGCAGCGCCGGCGGTGCCGCGGTCGCCTCCGGTGACGTCCTCTCCGCCTCCCTGGCCTCGGGAACCAAGGCGAAGATCGCCACCACCGCCGGCGGCAGCACCGGCATCACCTGTTCCGCCTCGGCCTTCACGGCCACGGCGAACACCAACCCCGCCGCGCCCGGCACCGCCACCGAGACGGTCACCGCCCACACGCTCAGCAGCTGCACCACCAACATCACGGGCGCGACCGGCGTGCAGAGCATCACCGTGAACAACCTGCCGTTCAGCGCCTCCGTGACGTCCGGCGGTTCGCTCACGGTCACGGCGGGCGCCGCGGGCCCGATCCAGACCACCCTCAAGATCAACACGATCCTGGGCGTCACGACCTGCGTCTACCGGGCCGGCAGTCTGACGGCCACCCCGTCCAACACCGACAACTCGCTGACCTTCACGGACCAGCTCTTCGCCAAGTTCAGCGGCCCGAGCACCTGCCCGGGCAGCGGATACTTCACGGCGAAGTACGGGCCGGTGCAGGACACCAGCCAGGCGGGCAGCCCGGTGGTGTTCGTCAACTGACGCACCGCGTGGGCTGACGCACCACGTGGGCTGACACGCCGTCCTGAACGGCCGTCCTGAACGGCCGTCCTGGAACGGGGGGCGGCTCCGGAGCCGAGGGCTACCGGGGCCGCCCCTTCGGCATGCCCTTCGCGAGGCCCCGGTACCCGGGGTGCACGCCGGGCGTGAGCCCCTGCCGCTCCGCCACCCGCCGGAGCAGCCCGGCCAGTACGTCGCGTTCGGCCGCGTCCAGGCCCGCACAGATGTCGGCCTCGTGCTCCGCCGCCACCTCGCCGATCTCCTCCAGGACCCGCCGGCCGTCGGGGGAGAGGTGCAGCGCGTGGTTGCGCCGGTCCTCGGTGCTGCGCCGGCGCTCCACCAGACCCTTGCCGTCCAGGTGGTCGATGAGCGTGACGACCCGGCTCGGCACCACGCCCAGGTCCGTGGCGAGCGCCTTCTGGCTGAGGCCGGGCCGCGTGGCGATCATCCGCAGCAGGCCCACATCGGGCGGGGTGAGGCCGAGGGCGCCGACGCGCTCGGCGAACCGGCCCGCCGCATGGGCCCCGATCTGGGCCAGCAGGAAGGCCGTGCCCCCGGGGCGCGGGGCCGACGCGCCGGAATCGTCGGTGGGTTGCCTCGTCGTACTCACGGGGCTATCGTACGCGGCCAGAACGATTCACTGAGATGAATCGTTCTCTGAAGAGAATGGATTGTGTTCATGACATCCGCATCTCCCTCATCCGCATCTCCCTCATCCGCGTCTCCCTCGTCCACGTCTCCTCCCGGTGCCGGCGCCGGCACCGGGCTCGCCGGCAAGGTCGCCCTCGTCACCGGCGGCTCGCGCGGCATCGGCGCCGCCACCTGCCGCGCCCTCGCCGCGCACGGCGCGAAGGTCGCCGTCACCGGCCGCGACACCAAGGCCGTCGACTCGGTCGTCGCCGCCATCACGGACGCCGGCGGCCACGCCCTCGCGGCCCCCGCCGACGTCACCGACCCCGCCGCCGTCGAGCGGCTGCACGCGCTCGTCGAGCGCGAGCTGGGCCCGGTCGGGATCCTGGCCCCGTTCGCCGGCGGCCAGGGCGCCCCCGTGCCCACCGCGGACCTCGGCATCGACCGCTGGCGGGCGGTCCTCGACTCCGACCTGACCTCGGTCTTCCTGACCGTCTCCGCCGTCCTGCCCGGCATGGTGGAGCGCGGCTCCGGCACGATCGTGCTGATGTCGTCCACCGCCGGCCGGGTGCCGAGCGGGGCCAACGCCGCCTACGCCGTCGCCAAGGCGGGCGTCGTCATGCTCGCCCGGCACCTCGCGAACGAGGTCGGCCGGCATGGCGTGCGCGTCAACTGCCTCGCCCCTTCGGCCGTCCTCAACGACCGCATGCGGCGGTTCATGACGGACGAGCAACTCGCCGCGCTCGCCGCCGACTTCCCGCTCGGCCGGATCGGACGCCCGGAGGACGTCGCCGAGGCCGTCGTCTACCTCGCCTCGGACGCCGCCTCCTGGATCACCGGCGCCACGCTCGACCTCACCGGCGGGCGGGTGATCGCGTGAGCACCGTGACCGCCGTGCCCGACGCCCGCGAGCCGCGCGAGACGGCCTCCGCGGCACAGGGCGGTCCGCCGCCCGGCGTGGTCGCCGCCGTCTTCGCCGGGCTGTTCGTGGCCGGGGTCGTCCTGACCGCCGTGCTCGCCGGCGGCAGCCCGTTCCCCTCGCCGTACGGGGAAACCGGGCCGATCGTCACCTGGTTCCGCGACCACGCCGGCGCCGTGCGGATCGGGGCCACGCTCCAGTTCGCCGCCGCCCTCCCGCTCACCGTCTACACCGCCACCGTCACCGCCCGCCTCCAGCGGCTCGGCGTCCGCGCGCCCGGCACGTTCATCGCCCTCGGCGGCGGACTGCTCGCGGCCGGTCTGCTCATCGGCTCCGCCCTCGCGAGCCTGCTGCTCACCCGCGCCGAGGTGCTCGCCGACCCCGGCCTCGTCCGCACCGTCCAGTACCTGGCCTTCCTCACCGGCGGCCCCGGCCACGTCGCCCCGCTGGGGCTGCTCGTCGCCGGGCTCGCCGTGCCCGGCCTGCTCGCCGGACTGCTGCCGCGCCGGTTCGCGTACGCCGGCCTCGCCGTGGCGTTCGTCGCCCAGCTCACGGTGCTCGCCCTGCTCGTGGAAGGGGCCGCGGTGCTGCTGCCGCTCGCCCGCTTCCCCGGCCTGATCTGGCTGGTCGCCGCCGGATTCCTGCTGCCGCGCTCCCGCCCCCGTACCCGTACCGGCGCCCGTGCCGGCACCCAGGAGTGACGATGAACGACCACCTCACCGACAAGCTCGTCCGCTTCCAGCGGCCCGAGCGCAACCTGCCGTACCTGCCCGGTCTCGACCAGGACCGGATCGCCGGGCTCTTCGGCCTGACACCGGAGCAGTACGGGCAGCGGCTCGCCGGCCTCGAAGCGGAGACGCGGGCGGCGGCCGCGGAACTGCGCGAACGGCCCGGCCTCGCGGAGGCGGTCGCGCGGCTGCCGTTCGCGCCCGGGCAGCGGATCGCCGTCCTCGGCGAGTCCACCACCGCCGACCGGCTGTCCTGGCTGGAGATCCTGCGGCATCTGCTGCCCGACGGCGTGACCGTCGTCGACCTCTCCGTCTCCGGCTGCACCACCACCCAGGCCCTCACCCAGGCGCCCGCCCTCGCCCGCCTGCGCCCCGACCGGGTGCTGTGCCTGCTCGGCACCAACGACGTCCAGCGTCCCGGCGGCGGCCAGACCACCCTGGTCAGCGCCGCGGAGACGTGCCGCAACCTGCTCGCGCTGCGCGAACTCACCTCCGCCCGCTGGCTCTGGCTCACCCCGACCCCGGTCGACGAGGCGCGGATCGCCGCCTTCGAACCGTTCCGCAGGGCGGGGCTGAGCTGGGCGGACAAGGACGTCGACGCCATCGCCAACTTCCTGCTGAGCTGCCCGGACCCGGTGGTCGACACCCGCCCCGCCGCCACCGGCCGCCATCTCGACGACGGCGTCCATCTCACGCTCGACGGCCAGCGGGAGATAGCCGCGGCGGTGGTCCGGGCCCTCGCGGCGACGTAGCGGGACGGCGGGGGCGGGTGGCGGAGCGTCAGGCCTCCAGCCGGGCGACCACCGAACGCATGGCCCGTGCCACGGCCGCCCGGGTCCCGTCCGTGGGGTCGAGCATCTCGAAGCCGTGCCCCGCGTCCGGCACGTCGACGATCTCCAGCTCCGCCCCCGCCTTCCCGGCGGCCGTCACGAACTCCTCGACCGTCGCCGCGAACACCGCGTTCTCCCGGCCCACCCGGGTCAGCACCACCGGCGGGCTCGCCGCCCCCACGAGCCGTGCCGGCCGGAACCGGGCATCCACCGCCCGCCAGTCCGGCGGCGGCGCGAGCACCGGATACGTCATCGCCACACAGCGCAGCCAGGACGGCGGTCCGGCGAGCCAGTCGGCCGACAGCAGCCCGCCGCCCGAGAAGAACCACAGCGCGATCCGCTCCCCGTCCACCCGCGGATCGGCGCGCAGCAGCTCCACCGCACCGGCCACGTCCGCCGCCGCCCGTGGAAAGTCCGTCAGGCCGTGCAGCCGGTGGTCCACCGTGGCGCCGACCACGCCCAGCGACGCCGCGTACCGCCCGTACCCGGTGAAGACCGGGGTGTCGCGCGGAGTCGGCCGCTGTTCCTCCGGGACCGGCCCGCCGTGCACGAACAGCACCGCCGGGCGCGGCCCGGACGCCTCCGGAAGATGCAGATCCACCCGGCCCCGGCGCTCGCGCGGCCGCTCCGGCACGTCGAGCGGGAACTCCCCGAGGTGCCCGGGACGCCCGCTCTCCGCCACCGACAGCCGGTAGCCCTCGTCGGCCGCCGCACGCAGCAGCACATCGGCGAGCGGGCCCGGCGCGGACAGCATCGGCCAGTGGCCGGTGTCCAGCTCGAAGAAGCCCACGCGCGGGTCGGCGAGCACCCCGTACCGTGCCGGGCCCGTCGCCACGAGCAGCTCGACCATGGCGATCCCCGAACCGTTCGCGGTGCACAGCACGCCCGTCGTCGGCCGGGCGTACGGGTCGCCGGTCAGCCGCAGCGGCTGGGTCAGCGTCCGCAGCGGCTGCGGCACCGCCAGCCGGTCGAGCCGCGCCAGCTCCGCCTCGCCCAGCCCCGCCGTGCTGCCCCACCGCAGCCAGCCCTCCCCGCGCGGAGCCGGCACGAGACCGTCCACCGCGGACGCCACGACGGCGGCCGCGTCCGGCACGGCCGCGAGCGCCGCGTCCCCGTCGCCCGGCATCCCGGCGTCCAGATACACCACCCGCGCCACGCGCTCCGGCCGCCGGTCCGCGGCCCCGAGCACCGGATGGATCCCGTAGTCGTGCCCGACGAGCACCACCTCCTCGTCCGCGCCGATCCGGTCGATCACCCGCACCACGTCGCCGATGTGCGCCTCCAGATCCACCTCCCGCCCCCCGCCGGAACCTTCCGTCCCGGCCAGGCTCGCCCCGTACGCCGCGCACCCGGCGGCCCGCAGGCGCTCGACGACCTCCTGCCACACCCACCCCCCGGTGAACGGCCCGGACACCAACACGAAAGCGGTCATGACGCTCTCCTCACCTCGCAGTTCATCGCCTCGGCCGCCGGAACCGTAGGAACTCCCGCAGGGGGAGGTTCAACCGACCGGCGCGCCGGACCTGCGGGTAGCGTTGCGTTCCATGCGCACCGACGACGACAGCGGGATGTGGAGCATCGGGGAGCTCGCCGAGCGTGCGGGCGTCACCGTCAAGACCGTGCGCTTCTACTCCGATCGCGGACTGCTGCCCGAGTCCGGCCGCAGTGGCGGCGGCCACCGGCGGTACGGGCAGGGGGCGTTGGAGCGACTGCGGGTCATCCGCACCCTGCGCGGCCTCGACCTGCCGGTGGCGGCCGTGGGGCGGGTGCTCGACGAGCAGGACGCGCTGGAGGACGTGGTCGCAGGCCAGTTGGCCGAGGTCGGCGGACGGATCGCCGAACTGCGCTGGCGGGAGGCGTCGTTGCGGCTGCTCCAGGACTGCACCGCGGCGGAGCGGGCCGAGCGGCTGCGGCTGCTCGCCGCCGTGTCCGCGCCGCCCGACACGACGGTGCTCGCCCGCTTCTGGCGGCGCACCCTGCCCGTACGCTTCCCGTCGCGACTCGCCGCGGCGGTCGTCGACGCGGCCGTACCGCCGCTGCCCGAGGACCCGGACCCGGCGCAGGTGCTGGCCTTCGCGCGGCTCCACGAACTGGTCTCACGGGCCCCCGCGCCCGCCCTGCACCTGGCGGACCTCCCGCACCGGCCGACCGTCCTGTACGAAGGGCTCGCCGAGGCGTACGAGCTGGGCACCCGGGAGATGTCGGGCGGCGCCCCGCCGTCCCCGGGCGCGGCGCTCGACGGATTCGTCGCCGCGTACGCCGGCGCGCTCGGCGCCCGCGACACCCGCGCCTTCCGACGGCGGCTGGCCGGACTGATGATCAGCGGCTTCGATCCGGTGATCGGCCGCTACTGGCAGCTCGCGGGCGAGGTGGCGGGCGACCGGGCGGGCCCCACGATGGGGGCGGTGCACGGCTGGCTGTGCGGCGCGCTGAAGACGGGCCTCAAGGAGGGCGGCCAGGGGCGGCCCGCACCGACGGTCCCGGTGTGGGGCCCGTGAACCGTCCCTGCCACGGCAGATGGTTGACGACGGCGGGGAGTGGGGGACGTGCAGGGCCCCGCGTTCGGGACGTAAAGCGTGATTTGTGGCGCGGAACAAGGGCGTTCACGTCTCGGGGGACGAGTCCGCGCCGTAAATCATGCAGTCCCGAACGCGGGGACCGGAACGTCCCCCACGGACCACGCACTACCAGCAGCGCATCCGGGTCAAGCGCTCAGCGGCCCTCGCGGATCCGGGCCAGCTCCGCGTCCACCCGGCGCACGCTCTCCTGGTAGCCGTGCGACAGCGCCAGTTCGCGCGCCCGTACCAGCGTCGCCTCGGCCTCCTCCGTACGGCCCAGTTCGAGCAGGGCCGAACCGGCCGTCGCCTTGAGCATGCTCTGCCGGACCCCCACGAGACCGTTGACCGTGTCGCCGTCCAGGGCGAGTCCGCGCCCGGCGCAGGCGAGCGCGCCGGCCGGGTCGCCGACGGCGAGGAGCTGACGGGAGCGGTGCTCGAGGGCGAGCAGCTCGGTCATCACGTCACCGCTGTCCCGGACGAGTTCGGCCGCGCGGGCGGTGTGGGCGAGGGATTCCTCGCCGACGCCGTCGTGGTCGAGCGCGACGGCCAGGTTCACCAGCGCCGTGGCCTCGCTGGAACGTTCGCCCGCGCGGGCCGCGAGCTCGGGGGCGAGGCGCAGGTGGACCAGGGCCTCGGGCAGCCGGTTCTCCTGGGTGAGCACCCAGCCGAGCAGCGCCCGGGCCCGGGACTCGGCGTCCGGGTCGTCGAGCCGCGCGGCCGAGTCCACGCCGTCCTCCAGGAGCGGCGCCCAGCCGTCGTGGCTGTTCCACAGGATGTACGGCCACGGGAGCACGGCGAGCCGCCAGGCCCGGTCGTGCAGCCCGGCCGCGCGGGCGGCGGTGACGGCCGCGGCGAGGTTGTCGCGCTCGGCCGCGTACCAGAGCAGCGCGGCGTCCCGGCCGGCGAAGTGCACCGTGGTGCGGGACAGCCGGGTGCCGTCCGGCACGGTGCAGCAGGGCTGGTCGTCCGGTTCGGCGGCCCGCGTCGCGGCCATCGCGGTGAGCGTGTAGTGGTCGAGCAGCCGTGGCAGCGCCTCGGCGTCGGCCTCCAGGCTGCGGGCGTAGAGCCGCACCAGGTCGTGCAGGGTGTGCCGGCCCGGCGCGTACTCGGTGAGCAGGTGCGCGTCGCAGAGCCGGTCCAGCGCCTCGGCGGCGACCGCCGGCGTCCGGTCGAGCAGCGCGGCGGCGGCGTGCCGGTCGAGGTCCGGGCCGGGTACGTCCCCGATCCGCGCGAACAGCCGCGCCGCCTCCTCGGGCAGCCCCTGCACGGTGACCCGCAGCGCGGCCGCCACGCCCTGCCCGTCGGCGCCCGCGGACTCGTCCACCGAGAGCAGGGCCAGTCGGCGCTGCTCGTCGGCGAGTTCGGCGGCCAGGTCGGTGAGCCGCCAGTGCGGCCGGGCGGCCAGCTGGGCGGCGGTGACGCGCAGTGCGAGCGGCAGGCCGTCGCACAGCTCGGCGAGCCGCCGGGCCGCGTCCGGTTCGGCCCCGATCCGGTCCGCGCCGACCGCGGCGGCGAGCAGCGCCGCCGACTCGTCCAGGCCCAGGACGCCGAGCGGGACCGGCCGCGCCAGTTCGCTCACCACGAGCCCGCCGAGCCGCAGCCGTGAGGTGACCACGGCGGCGCAGCGCGGGCCGGCCGGCAGCAGCGGCCTGGCGCTCTCGGTCGCGCGCACGTTGTCGAGGACGACGAGCAGCGCCCGCTCCTCGGTCAGCGTCCGGTAGAGCGCTTCGGCCGCCGTCGCCGACTCCGGCAGCTGCCGCGGCGGCACTCCGAGCGCGGTCAGGAACTCGCGCAGCACGTCGGCCGCGTCCACCCCGTCCCCGTCGGCCGGGCCGAAGCCGCGCAGGTCCGCGTAGAGCACGCCGTCGGGGTAGCGGTCGGCCCGCAGGTGTGCCCAGTGGAGCGCGAAGGCCGTCTTGCCGACTCCGGCGGGACCGGTGACGAGGGCGACCCGGGCCGCGTCGACGGCCGTGTCGAGCGCGGCCAGTTCCCGCTCGCGGCCGAGGAAGCCGCGGGGCGTGCGGGGGAGGAGGTCGGGCGCGGGGAGGGACAGGGCGGCCGGGGCGGGGCGGGCCGCGCCGTCCGCGGGCGTCCCGGGCGGGGCCGTGGAGGCGTCGGAGGCGTGGCCGTGGCCGTGACCGTGACCGGGGGCCGGGGATGGCGTGCCCGGGAGGAAGGCGACGGGAGCCGAGGGATGGGCGGACGGGTGGCCGGCGGCTCCGGATCCGAACGCGGACAGGTGTCCGGAGTGGGCGGAGAAGCGGGAATGGCCGGAAGGGTCCAGGTGACCGGCGTGGCCGGGGTGACCGGCGTGACCTTCGTGGTGGGCGCGCGGCGGCTCGGAGCCGTACGGCCCGGTGGGCCGGGGGCCGCCGGGACCGCCCGGCGCGAGGCCGGCCGGACCGGGGCCGGGGGCGGGCGTGCTGTGCGGCAGGCCGCGCAGCACCGCCTCGTACGCGGCGCGCAGCGCGGGCCCCGGGTCGACGCCGAGCTCGTCGGCGAGCATGGTGCGGGTGCGGTGGTAGCAGTCGAGGGCGTCCGACTGGTGGCCGGCACGGTAGAGGGAGAGCATCAGCGCGGCGGCCAGGGACTCGCGCAGCGGGTTGGCGGCGGACTCGGCGCGCAGCAGGGCGGCGGCCTTCACGTGTTCGCCGAGCCGCCCGTACGCCGCCGCGAGCTGCTCGACGGTGTCGAGCCGGGTCTCCTCCAGGGCCTGCGCGGCGACGAGCAGCTGCTCGCTGGCGACGGTGCCGGTGAGCGCGGGGCCGCGCCACAGCGCCAGGGCCTCGCGCAGCATCATGACGGCGTCCGCCGGGTGCTTCTGGTGGCCCGCCAGCTGGACCAGCTCGTCGAAGCGGTACGTGTCGAGGAGCTGGTCGGGCATCCGCAGCTCGTAGGCCTGGGTATGGGTGGCCAGCTCGACCCCGTAGTCCTCGGCGCCGCCCTGTTCGAAGAGCGCCCGCAGCCGGGACACATGGCCCTGCACGACGGTGCGGGCGCGCGCCGGCGGGTCCTCCTCCCAGACGGCGTCGATGAGCCGGTCGACGGGGACCACGGCGTTGGCGCGCAGCAGCAGCACCGCGAGCACGCTTCTCCGCTTGGCGGGGCCGAGCGGCAGTTCACCCGCCTCGGCCGCGATGGACACCGTCCCGAGCAGGCGGAACTCCACCCGGCCCTCCTTGACATTCTGTTCGTGTGGAGCCTCCAGTATCCCCGCCGCACCGGCCCCGACCTGTACCGGAGCCCCTGTGATGTCCGGATGCGACCGGAACGCGCGGGGTCACGGCCGGATCCTTTGCCGGACCGTTGCACGGCCGGCGGGGCGGCCGTGACGCACGCCACGACGCACGCCACGACGAACGTCAAGCCGGAGCGCCCTCGTCGCTGGATCGTGTGGGAGAGGCCGGATGACCATGGAATCGGGGTCCGGGACACGGCAGGATCGGATCCGCCGGGTCGTTCCGAACGAGGGCCGTGGGGGCCCTTGGATCCGGTTTCGCGAGCGTCGTGCGCCGACATCGCCGCTCCCCGCCGCCCCCGGAACGAGGCTCCGCTCCGGGGGCGGCAGTCGTACGCCGGCCCGCCGCGCACGCCCGCGCTCGCCCGCCTCGCACGTCAAGTCCCGTACCGGGCAAAGCTTTTTGACGATCCGTCAGTAGTGGCGGAAAACCTGCCTGGACACCCCTACTGGCCGGTTCTACTCTCAAGTCGCTTCGCGTGCACCCCCCACATCACACGCATCCGCACCTCCTCGCACCCCTCACTCCGCTCAGATCCCGAGGAGATCCCCATGTCCAAGCTGCTCGTCACCGCCACCGGCCTCGCCGCCGCCGCTGCCCTCGCCTTCGCCGGCACCAGCGCGGGCGTCCAGGCCGCTTCCACCACGGTGCTCCCGGCCGGTCACTCCTTCGCCGCCAAGCTCTCCGGCAAGGCCACCTTCGTCGCCGGGTCCACCACGATGACCTGCACGGTCTCCGCGTCCGTGCCGACCACCGGCGCCAACAACAAGGTCCCGGCCGCCCCCGCCAACCACAACGACGCCGGGCCCGTCTCCGCGCCCATCAACCCGCCCACCTTCAGCGGCTGCAGCACCAGCATCGTCGGCGTCAGCGTCACCGTCACCACCAACGCCACCAACGGCGCCTGGTCGCTCTCCGCCCAGAACGGCGCCCCGGCCGGCGGCGCGATCACCATTCCCAAGGGCGGTGTCGTCCTGAAGACCAGCGGCCTCGCCGCGTGCACCCTCACCGCCTCGCCGACCGGCCCCACCGCCGTCAACGGCGGCTGGACCAACGGCGCCCCGTCCAGCCTGGCCATCGCCGGCGCGCCGGTCCCGGCCACCGGCACCGGCGGCTTCCTCTGTCCGACGGGCAACCAGTCGGCCACGTTCAGCGCCACGTACCAGATCACCGACACGACGGACCCGGCCCAGCAGATCACCGTCACGGGCTGACACCCTCCCGGACCCCATTGCTCCGCTTCCCCGACTCGCCCCGCGCCGCGCCGCTTTTCGGCATTCTGTTGGCCTGAAGTGCGCGCTCGGCGGGGCGAGTCGGGGCGCGTGGGGCAGTGGAGGGGGAGCCGGTAACCGATGGGCGAACGGAACGAGAGCGCGGTCGCGGAAGGCGGCAGCCGTGCGGAGGACGACGGCAGCGGACCGGAGCGGGTCGACGGCGGACCGGAGCAGGGTGAAGGCCGCCCGGAGCCGGGTGGCGGCGCCGGCAAGGGCGGCGACACGGCACGGCGGCGGCGGCGCCCCAGGGCGCGGACCGTCCTGCTGACCGCGCTCTGTCTGCTCGTCGGCGCGGTGCTGCTCACCGCGGGCGCCGGCTACTGGGTGTACGAGCACTACACCGGCCGGGTGCAGCGGATCCCGCAGACCTTCCCGACCGGCGCGCCCGTCCCGCCCGCTTCCAAGGGCGGCCAGAACTTCCTCCTCATGGGCCTCGACTCGCGCTCCGAGGTCCCCACGACCGGCAGTGACGCCAAGGGGCGGCTGTGGAAGTACGGTGACCAGCGCAGCGACGCGATGATGCTGGTGCACATCCCGGACGACCACTCCGCCGCGTACGTGGTCTCCCTGCCGCGCGACTCCTGGACCGACATCCCCGGCCGCGGCCGGGCCAAGCTCAACGCGGCCTTCTCCTGGGGCGGTCCGCCGCTGCTCATCGACACGGTGCAGCGCCTCACCGGCGTGCGCGTGGACCACTTCGCCGTCATCGACTGGAACGGCTTCCGCAAGCTCACGGACGCCGTCGGCGGCGTCGACATCCTCCTCGCGGACGGCGAGCGCCGGCACATGGACGGCGCCGAGGCCCTGGCGTACGTCGGCGAGCGCAAGAACCTGCCCAACGGCGACTTCGACCGCACCCACCGTCAGCAGAACTACCTGCGCACGGTCCTGGAGAAGGTGATGAGCTCCGCCTCCCTCAAGGACCCGCTCCAGCTGAAGAAGACCCTGGACATCTTCACCGAGACCGTCTCGGTCGACGAGCGCTTCGGCGACGGCGACATGCGCGAACTGGTCTGGAACATGCGGGAGGTGCGGGCCGGCGGCATGACGTTCATGAACGCGCCGGTGAAGGGGACCGGCACGGAGCGGGGCCAGTCGGTGGTCCACCTCGACCGGGCGCGCTGCGCGGCGCTGTGGCAGGCGTTCAAGGACGACGCGCTGGCGGCGTACGTGGAGACGCATCCGATCGACCGGCTGCGCCCGGCGACCAACTAGCGCCTGTCCGGCCCTGATCCACAAGACACCCCTGGCCCGCGGCGGTCGGCCGCTGAACTGATACGTGACATGGCACTGTGAAATTTTACTGCGCTAGGGTACGGGCCATGACCGTCATCTCGCGCAACCCGGCCGACCCCGCCGACGTGCTCGTCGACCTGCCCGAGCCCGGCGCCTTCGCCGTCGCCGACTCCGTCGAGCGGGCCCGTGCCGCCCAGCCCGGCTGGGCGGACGGCGGGGCCGCCGCCCGCTCCGCCGCCCTCGGCGCGGTGGCCTCCGCCGTCGAGGCCGCCGCGGACGAACTCGCCGCTCTCGCCGTACGGGAGGTCGGCAAGCCGCTCGCCGAGGCCCGCGCGGAGGTCGCCCGGACCGCCGCCATCTGGCGCTACTACGCCCAGGCCCCGTACGAGCCCACCGGCGCCGTCCACGACACCGCCGCCGGCCCCGGGCTGCTGCTCACCCGGCGCCGGCCGCACGGCGTCGCCGGGCTGATCACCCCGTGGAACTTCCCCTTCGCCATCCCGAGCTGGAAGGCGGCGCCCGCGCTCGCCGCGGGCAACACCGTCGTGCTCAAGCCCGCGCCCGAGGCCACCGCCTGCGCCGTGCGCCTCGCCGAACTCGTCCGACGGGCCCTGCCCGACGCCGTCCTCAGCGTCGTGCCGGGGGGCGCCACCGAAGGCGGCGCGCTCGTCTCCGCCGCCGACGTCGTCTCCTTCACCGGCTCGTCCCAGGTCGGCCGCGCTGTCGTCCGTTCCGCCACGGCCCGCGGCATCCCCGTCCAGGCCGAGATGGGCGGCCTCAACGCGGCGATCGTGCTGCCCGACGCCGACATCGCGCAGGCCGCCGCCCACATCGCGGCCTCCGTCGCCGGATACGCCGGCCAGAAGTGCACCGCCACCAGCCGGGTCGTCGCCGTCGGCGCCGCCCTCGACCCGCTGCGCGAGGCCCTCGCCGAGGCGCTGCGCGCCGTCCCGGTCGGCGACCCCGCCGATGTGGCCACCGTCTGCGGCCCGCTCATCACCCGCGCGGCCCGCGACGAGACGGCCGCCGCCTGGCAGGGCCTGTCCGTCCTGGCCGGCGGCACGCTGCCGGCCAGGACCGGCTGGTACGCGGCCCCCACCCTCGTCGAGAAGGCCGGCCCCGGACACCGGCTGCTGCGCGAGGAGGTCTTCGGCCCCGTCGCCGCCCTGCTCGGCGCCCGCGACCTCGACCACGCCGTGCGGATCACCAACGCGGCCCGCTACGGCCTCGTCACCTCCGTCCACACCGCCGACCTGTCCGCCGCGCTGCACGGCCTCGACCGCCTGGACACCGGCATGATCCGGATCAACGCCCCGACCACCGGAGTCGACTTCCACCTCCCCTTCGGCGGAGCCAAGGCGTCCAGCTTCGGCCCCCGCGAAC
This sequence comes from Streptomyces sp. NPDC004327, assembly GCF_042873935.1. Taxonomy (NCBI): domain Bacteria; kingdom Bacillati; phylum Actinomycetota; class Actinomycetes; order Kitasatosporales; family Streptomycetaceae; genus Streptomyces; species Streptomyces sp. NPDC004327. Next base: position 599,242 of record NZ_JBIAME010000001.1, read on the forward strand.
AGGGCCGGGCCGCGCTCGACTTCTACACCGCCACCCGTACGTACACCCTGGCGCCCTGCGCCGCCCGGCCGTAGGAGCGGGTGCGCGCCGCCCGCGCCCGGGGTCGAATGAGGAGGGACACGGACCGGCGCGGCGGAAGGGCGGGCGGGACATGACGGAGCTCATCGCGGTCACCGGGGCGACCGGACGGATCGGGCGCCGGGTGGTGCGGCAGCTCGTGGAGGCGGGCGCGGCCGTCCGGGCGCTCGGCCGTGACCAGGGGAAGCTGGCCGCGCTGCCGACCGGCGACACCCGCACGGCGTCCTACGACGACGGCGCCGCGATGCGCTCCGCGCTCGACGGCGCGCACACCCTCTTCATGGTCTCCGCCCACGAGGCGCCCGGCCGGGTACGGACCCACGCCGCCGCGGTGGACGCGGCCCTCGCGGCCGGGGTGGGGCGGGTCGTCTACCTCTCCTACCTCAACGCCGCACCCCACGCGACCTTCACCTACGCCCGCGACCACTGGCACACCGAGCAGCACATCCGCTCCACCGGCGTGCCCTTCACCTTCCTCCGCGACAGCACCTACCAGTCCGACCTCGCCGCGATGACCTCCCCGCAGGGCGTCCTGCGCGGTCCCGGCGGGGACGGCCGGGTCGGCGCCGTCACCCACGACGACATCGCCGACTCCGTGACGGCGGTGCTGCTCGGCGAAGGGCACGACGGCGCCACGTACGACATGACCGGCCCCGAGGCGCTGAGCTTCGCCGAGATCGCCGCCGCGCTGAGCGAGGCCAGCGGGCGCGAGGTCGTCTACGAGCCGGAGACCCGCGACCAGGCGTACGCCTCGCGGGCCCTCTACCACGCGCCCGACTGGGAGGTCGAGGGCTGGGTGACCTCGTACGAGGCGGTGGCCGTCGGCGAGATGGACGACGTGTCCGACGACGTCCGCACGCTCACCGGGCACCCGCCACAGGCGTTCGCCGACTTCCTCGCCGCGAACCCGCAGTGCTACCGGCACCTCGTCCGGGCCACGTAGACCCGTCTCGCGAATCGCTCAGGTGTTCGATCGGCGGTACGCTGTCACCATGACAGCGGTACGTGGTGACATCCCCGGGCTCCAGGGCTCCCTCTTCGACCAGGGTGCCGACATCGGCCCCGGCCCCCTGGACGGCATCCGGCGCACCGAGCTCGGCGACGGCGCCTGGGTCGACCACCTGCCCGGCTGGCTGCACGGCGCCGACGCGCTCTTCGAGGAGCTGGCGGCCGGCGTGCCCTGGTACGCCGAGGAGCGCCGGATGTACGACAGCGTGGTCGCCGTCCCCCGCCTCCTCGCGAACTACCGCGAGGGCGCCCCGCTCCCGCACCCCGCCCTGACCGAGGCCCGCGACGCCCTCGGCGCGCACTACGCCCACGAGCTCGGCGAACCCTTCGCCACCGCCGGCCTCTGCCTCTACCGGGACGGCCGCGACAGCGTCGCCTGGCACGGCGACCGCACCGGCCGCTCCGCCACCGAGGACACCATGGTCGCGATCATCGCCCTCGGCGACCCCCGCGACCTCGCCTTCCGCCCGCGCGGCGGCGGCCCCGTCGCCCTGCGCGTCCCCTCCGGCCACGGCGACCTCCTCGTCATGGGCGGCTCCTGCCAGCGCACCTGGGAACACGCCGTCCCCAAGACCGCCCGCGCGGTCGGCCCCCGCATCAGCGTCCAGTTCCGCCCGCGCGGCGTGCACTGAGCCGCCCTCCGGGCGCTCCTCTTCGAGCCCCCGGCGGGCGGCTGCTCCGCGCCGGACCCGTGGGAGGCGGCCCGGCGCGTCGACGGCGTCCGCGACATCGGCGCGCGGGACGAGAAGGGCCGGGTCGCCGGGCCGGGGAGCGGCGGGCGGGCGATCCTCCCGTGCCCTGCGTCACGCGGGGTCCGGCGCCGCCGCGGGTCCCGGCGCGGGTCCCGCCGCCGGGTCCGCCGGCGGCGCCGTCAGGCCCGCGCGCTCGGCCAGCGCGCCGCCCTGGAAGCGGCTCTCGGCGCCCAGCTCCTCGAGCAGCTCCGCGATGTGGCGGCGGATGGTGCGCAGCGACATGCCCATGCGGCGGGCGATCACCTCGTCCTTGGCGCCCTCGGCGAGCAGGCCCACCAGGGCGCGGCGCAGGCTCGGGCCGACGTCCTTGTAGGCCGCCTCGCTGGTGCCGTGGAACGGGGCCGCGCCGGACCACGCCTGGTCGAAGACCCGGCACAGGTACGCCACGACGTCCGGGTCCCTGACCAGGACGGCGCCCTCGCCCGTACCGCCGTCGACGCGGCGCGGCAGGAAGGCCACGGCGCGGTCGAACACCACGGCCCGGTCGGGCAGTTCGGCGGCCGTACGGTACTCGGCGCCGGCCTCCGTCAGCCGCTCCACGTACCCTTGCGTGGACAGGCTGGAGCGCGCCGAGTGCTGGTAGAGCGTGCGCATCCGCACCCCGCGGCGCAGCATCGCCAGGTCCCGGTCGAGGGCCGCGCCGAGCCGGCCCGGCGCCCGGCCGCCGCCCGGCTGGATGCTGAACACCTCCTCGTGGCAGCGCTCCGCCTCCTCCGTCAGCATCGCCGACGCCGAGGCCATGTCGGGCAGCACGTCGAAGCCCTGCCGGCGGTCCTGCGCGCTGCGCGCGGCCCGGTACTGCGGCATCAGCGACTGCAGTTCGTCGCGTACGGACCGGGCGCGCGTCGCCGCGCGCGCCAGGCGCGCCTCCAGCGGCCCCACCACCTCCGCCGCCGCGGCGTCCGGGCTGACCGGGATCAGCTCCTCGGGCCGCCCCGGCGCCGGGCGCAGCAGCCGCAGCCGCAGCAGCCTGCGGGACGCGGCCTCCACCTCCTCCTGGCTCAGGCCGAGCAGCGGAACGACGTCCGGCGGCCAGCGGATCAGGCTGCCCCGGGCCAGTACGTACTCGAAGACGGCGACGGCGTGCGCGTCCAGTCGCGGGATTTCGTCGAGATCGGTCCCGATATGTGTCATCTGTGCGGATTCCCCCCGCTTCGCGGCCCTGCTACTTCCGTGCCATGCAGGGTATTGCCAGGTCATGGCGCTGGACCAAGCGGGCGCGCCAGGGTGAACTGAGGTTGACCGACGGGCCGAAACCCGGCGGAACGGTCTTCACCGGCCTTCCGCCCGTGCTTCGCCGCTCTCCCGCCGGTCATCCGGAGCGATCCCGCCGAACGCGGGTTCCGCCCCCGTCCCACGTCTCCCGAACCCTGGAGCCCGCTCATGTCCGCAGCCGTCCGCCGTCTCCTCGTCGCCGCCGCCCTCGTCGCGGGCGCCGGCCTCGCCGCCGGGCACACCGCCGGCCCCCGGGACGCCACGACGGACACGACGGGCACGGGGCAGGCGCTCGCCGCCGGCCTCCTCGACACCAGCTGGGGCGACGACTACACGCGGCCGGAGCTGTAGTCCCGTGACCTACCCCCGCCGCGCCCGCGCCGAGCGGCCCGCCGACCTCGACCTCCTGCCCGACCTCGTCCGCGCCGCGCTCGCCCGCCGCGCGGAGGCCGCCGGGGCGGGCGAATGGAGCGTCGACCAGGGCGAGTTCTGGTGCCATGTCGTCCCCGGGACGGCCGTCCGCCGCCCGCAGGGCTGGAAGCTCCACGTCTCCGCGACCCCGCTCTCCGCGCCGCTCGTGCTCGCCCGCTGCGCCGAGGTGCTCATCGACCACGGCACCGCCTTCAAGTTCGCCGGCAGCCCCGCCCGCGTCGCCGCGCTCGTGTCCGGGCGCTCCGCACGCGGCGGAGGCGGCAAGTTCCTCACCGTCTACCCGGCCGACGACGACCGCTTCCGGTGGCTCGCCGAGGAACTGCACCGCGTCACCGTCGGCCTGCCCGGGCCCGCCGTCCTCTCCGACCGGCGCTACCGGCCCGACAGCCAGGTCTCCTACCGGTACGGGGTGTTCGCCGGCGTCCGCGAACTCACCCCCGACGGCGGCTTCGCCGCCCGCCTCACCGACCCCGACGGCCGCCGGGTCACCGACCAGCGCAACGCCTGGTATTCCCCGCCGGCCTGGGCCGGCGACCCCTTCCCCGACCGCGCGCCCGCCCCCGCCCGCAGCACCGGCACCGCCAAACCCGTGCTCCTGGCGGACCGTTACGTCGTCCGCGGCGCCATCCAGCACTCCAACAAGGGCGGCGTCTACCGCGCCGAGGACACCCGCACCGGCGCCCCCGTCGTCGTCAAACAGGCCCGCCCGCACGTCGGCGCCGGCCTCGAAGGACTCGACGTCCGCGACCTGCTGCGCCGCGAGGCGGCGCTGCTCGGCCGCTTCGGCGCCGCCGCCCCCGACCGCGTCCCCGGCCTCGTCGAGGTCTTCGAGCAGCAGGGCAGCGTCTTCCTCGCCGCCGAGTCCGTCCCCGGCACCACCCTGCGCCGCACGGTCGCCGACCGCCTCGCCCGCGACGGCGCCGCCTGCCCCGACGCACGCACCGCCGCCTCCCTGGTCTGGCAGCTCGTCGAACTCGTCGCCACCGCCCACGAACTCGGCGTCACCCTGCACGACTTCGGCCCCAACAACGTCATGGTCACCCCTGACGGCCGCCTCCTCCTCATCGACCTCGAAATGGCCGCGCGCGAAGGCGAACGCTGGATCCTGGGCGCCACCCCGGGCTACACCGCGCCCGAGCTCCGCGACCTGGACCAGGTGGCCCCCGCCCTCCCGCCGACCGCCGACCTCTACGCACTGGGCGCCACCGTCCTCCACACCCTGACCGGCGCGGACCCGTTGTTCGCCCCCGACCTCCCGCCGGCCGGCGCACGTCCCGACGAGCAGCGCCTGGCCGAACTCGTCGAGCTGCTGGCACGCGACCTGCCGCTGGTGGCGCGCTACGCGCCGCTGGTACGCGGGCTGATGCGGGACGAGGCCACGGAGCGCTGGGACCTGGAGCGGGCCCGGGAGTTCGTGCGGGGGCTGGGGGCGAGGGAGCCGGAGTCCGGGCACGCCGAGCAGCACGCCGCGAAGCCGGGCGGTGCCGGGCAGGCCGGCGCGCCCGCCGGGACGGTCCCTCGTACGGCTCCGGGCCCGGGGCCCGTCACCCCGTCCGGCCTGCCGGCCGCTACGCCGCCCGGCACCGCCTCCCGTACGGCTCCGGCATCGGCGTCCGCGCGGGGCCGGGCCGCCGGCACGCCGCCCCGGGCGCCGGGCGTCCCCGACCCCGCCGCCCTCCGTGACCGTCTCCTGCGCGACGGGATCGCCCACCTCCTCGCCACCATGCGGCCCGGCGACCCCGAGCGGCTCTGGGCCTCCGACTCCTTCGGCGAGACCTGCGACCCGGTGGCGCTGCAGCACGGATCGGCCGGTGGAGTCGCCGTCCTGGCCCGCGCGCTGCGCCACGCCGACGAGCTCGGGATCGAGCGGGCCCCGTTGCGCGAGGGGCTGCGGACCGCCGCGCGCTGGACCGCGGACCGGCAGCGGGACATCCCCGGCCGGCTGCCGGGACTGCACTTCGGGCGGGCGGGCACCGCCTGGGCGCTGCTCGACGCGGCACGGGCGCTCGGCGACGCCGAACTGGCGGAGCGCGCGGCCGAGTCGGCGCTCGCGCTGCCCGTGCGCTGGCCCAATCCCGACGTGTGCCACGGCGCGGCCGGTTCCGGTCTGACGCAGCTGCGGTTCTGGCAGGCGACCGGGGACCAGCGGTTCCTGGACCGGGCCGGCGAGGCTGCCGCCGGGCTGCTCAAGGCGGGCCGGCAGACGCCCGAGGGGCTGTTCTGGCCGGTGCCGGAGGACTTCGACTCCGCGCTGGCCGGGGCGTGGCACTACGGCTTCGCGCACGGCGTGGCCGGAGTCGGCACCTTCCTGCTGCTCGCGGCGGAGGCCACCGGCGAGGACGCCTTCGGGGCGGCCGCCGCCGAGGCGGGCGACACGCTCGCCACGGCCGCGCGCAGCGGAGCGGCCGGGACGCTGTGGCCGGTGGACCGGGCACGGCATCTGTCGGACTCGCCGGAGCTGGCACGGCACTGGTGCAGTGGCTCGTCCGGTGTCGGCACGTTCCTGGTGCGGCTCTGGCGGGCCGGCGGGAGCACCGACCCGGCTCTGCGCGAGCTGGTGGACGGAGCCGCCCGCGCGGTCCTGGCGGGCCGGGCGACCGACTCGCCCGCGACCTGCCACGGGCTGTCCGGGAACGCCGAGTTCCTGCTCGACGCCGGACACCGCGCCGCCGCGGAGCTGCTGGTCGGGCATCTGGCCGCGCACGCGGTGGTGCGCGACGGCCGGCTGCTCGTGCCGGACGAGAACCGCAGGACCGTGCTCGCCGAGTACGCCACCGGCCTGGCCGGCAGCCTCTCGCTGCTGCTCCGCCTGCGCTGCGGCGGCCCGCGTGCCTGGCTGCCCGAGGACTGACCGGCGGCCCACCGAGTTTCCGCCGGCCGCCGGCCGGCGGAGCCAGGCCCCTTCCGGGGCCCGGCAACCCGTATCACAGTTGAGGAGTTCGCCATGATGGAGTTCGACATCGACGCCCTGCAGGTGCTGCCCGAGGAGGCCCGCACCGAGGACGCCCGCGGTGAGGAGCACGCCGCCGCGCTGATCACCGCCTGCCGCTGGCTGACCAGCGGCTGCTGACCTGGCGTCACAGCGCACGCCGAGGGCGCCGGGGAGACTCCCCGGCGCCCTTCGGCGCTGTCAGCGCAGCTGCCGCCGCACCAGCTCGTGGAACAGCCCCGCCGGATCCGCGAGCAGTTCGGCGGGCGTGCCCTGCTGCACCACCCGGCCCTCCGCCATCGCGATCACCCGGTCGGCGCCCATCACCGTGGACAGCCGGTGCGCGATGACGATCCTGGTCGCGTGGAGCGCCCGCGTCGACTCGATGACGACGCGCTGCGCCTCGTTGTCGAGCGCGCTCGTCGCCTCGTCGAGGAAGAGGATCCGCGGCCTGCGGATGAGGGCCTGGGCGATCATCAGGCGCTGGCGCTGGCCTCCGGAGAGCGTGCCGCCGCCGTCCGAGAGCATGGTGTGCAGGCCCATCGGCATGGCCTGGACGTCCTCGGCGAGACCCGCCATCGCCAGCGCCGCCCACGCCTCCTCCAGGGTGAACGCCTCGGTGCCGCGCAGGCAGTCGAGGATCGAGCCGGTCAGCGGGCGGGCGTGCTGGAGGACCACGCCGCACTGGCGGCGCACGGCGGCCCGGTCGAGGGCGGCCAGGTCCTGGCCGTCGTACAGCACGCTGCCCTCGGTGGGACGGTCGAAGCCGATGAGCAGCCGCAGCAGGGTGGACTTGCCGCAGCCGCTGGCGCCGACGATCGCGACGAACTCGCCGGCCCGGACGCGCACGTCGACGCCGTCGAGGACCAGCGGACCGTCGTCGCTGTAGCGGTACGACAGCTGGCGGGCCTCGACGGCGCCGCTGAGCGTGCCGGGGCGCGCGGCGCCGCCGCGTACCTCGGGCGCGGCCCGCAGGATCGGCGCGGCCTGCTCGAAGACGGGCAGGACGGCGGCGACGGAGAGCAGCGCGCCGGTCACCTGGGTGACGGCGGAGAGCAGCATGGTCAGGGCCGTGGAGAAGGTGAGGAACTCGGCGGCGGACATGACACCGCGGGCCGGGCCCGCGAGCAGCGCGAACATCACCAGGGTGCACAGCGGCAGACAGACCGCGCCGAGCACGGTGAGGGTGTTCTGGATCCGGCCGACCCGCTGCTGGAGCACCCGGGTGCGGGCGAACTCCTTGGCCCAGGCGGCGTAGGCGAAGCTCTCGGCCGCGGCGACGCGCAGCTTGGGCAGGCCGCGCAGGGTCTGGAACGCCTGGTTGTCGAGCCGGCTGTTCAGCTCGACGAGCCGCCGCTGGTAGCGCAGCTGCCACAGCCCGAAGCCGAGGAAGACCGCGCCGACGGCGAACAGCAGGGCGAGTGCGACGAGGGCGAGGGACGGGCTGAGGACGAACAGCACGACGACGTTCATCGTGCCGACGGTGGCGGCCTGCAGACAGACCGGGGCCACACCGGACAGCATGCGCCGGATGGCGCCGATGCCGAGGGCCGCGTTGGCGAGTTCGCCGGTCGAGCGGCCGGTGAAGAACGTCGCCGGGAGCCGGAGCAGCCGGTCCCAGACGGCGGGCTGCAAGGTGGCCTCGATGCGGCCCTCCAGGCGCAGCAGCGCGACGTTCTGCAGCAGCCCGAACACGGCGGCGACGACGGCCGCGGCGACGAGCGCCACCGCCGTCCGCACGATCAGGTCGGTCTCCGCGGCCGGCACGTATTCGCCGAGGACCCGGCCGGTCGCCGCGGGCACCGCCGCGCCGAGCACCATCGAGACGAGGCCGCCCAGGAGCAGCGCCCGCAGTTCCCGGCGGGTGCCGCGGGTGCTGAAGCGCAGCAGCCGGGGCAGCCCGATCGGGCCTTCGGGCAGCGGCCGGTAGAACATCACGGCCTGCCGCTCGAAGGAGTCCTCGTTGTCCTTGTCGATCCGCTCCCGGTGCCCGCCGCCCGGCGCGACCGCCACGTAGCCGCCGCGCCGCCACAGCAGCGCCACCGGCGCTCCGTCGCGCTCCCGCCGGCCCACCAGGGGGCCGCAGTCCTCCCGCCACCAGCGGCCGCGCAGCCCGACCGTGCGGGTGCGCACCCGGGAGGCGAGCGCGATCCGCTCGACGGGGTCGGCGTCGTCCTGGCCGGCGGCCTCGACCGTCTCGGCGGATTCGGCGAGGACGATACGGGCGTCCGCCGCGACGAGCCGGCACACGGCGAGCGTCGCGTCCGTACCCGCGCCGCGCCGGGCCCGGCCGCCGCCGGGGCGGCCGATGGCGGCGAGCAGCGCCTCGTCGGCCTCGCTGCCGGCCGCCCGGCCCGCCGCGAGACCGGCCGCCGTGCGGTCCTCCTGGGCGCGCTCGCGCTCCTCGATCCAGTCGTCGAGGGCGTACAGGAGCCGGTACTGCTGCTCGACCATGCCCTGCCACAGCACCGCGTCGACGAGCAGGTCGTACGCGGGGCCGTAGCCGACGTCGCCGGGAGCGACGTGCATCCACACGATGTCGTCGTCCGCCGCCTGGACCGCCTGGGCCGCGCCGGTCGTGGCGCCGCCGAGCGGAGCCTCGTAGAGCACGCGCAGTCCGCGCCCCACGCCCAGCGCGAAGGCCGCCTCCAGCGGGCCCGGCACCTGGGCGCCCGTCTCGTACGGTGCCTGGTACGGCTGCCGGTACAGCTCGCGCAGCTCGATCCGGCGCAGCAGGCACTCGCGGGTGGGCCGGCCGACCAGCGTGTGGTACGGGCCCTCCGCCGGGCCGAGCAGCAGCGCGCCCGCGCCGGCCCGGCCGAGGAAGTGCCAGGCGCCGGCGTGCGCCGCGTCCACGGCGAACAGGTCGAGCGCGCCGTGCACCACCAGCCACAGCACCGACGGGCCCTCGAGGGACAGGCTGCGCAGACCGGTGCAGTCGACGGGCGCGCCGAGGGCGCCGAGCGCGGTGACGACCGGGTCGCCCGCGCCCGTCGTGACGGCTCCGGCGGCGCCCGTCGCAGCGGCTTCGGCGGCGTCGTACGGGGCGGTGTGCGGGGTGGTCACCTCAGTGCTCCTTGACCAGTTCGGCGTACGGGCCGCCCGCGGCCACCAGCTGGTCGTGCCGGCCGCGTTCCACCACCGTGCCCCGGTCGAGGACGAGGATCTCGTCGCTGTCGCGCACGGTGCTGAGCCGGTGGGCGATGACCACACAGGCGCAGCCGCGGCGGCGCAGGTTGTCGATGACGACCCGCTCGGTGACCGCGTCCAGCGCGCTGGTCACCTCGTCGAGCACCAGCACGGCGGGGTCGCGGACCAGCGCCCGGGCGAGTTCGAGGCGCTGGCGCTGGCCGCCGGAGAAGTTGCGGCCGTCCTGCTCGACCCGGCTGTGGATGCCGCCGGGCCGCCGGGACACGTCGTCGAGGACGCCGGCGTCCGCGAGCGCGGCGACGACGGCCTCGTCGGGCACGGACGGGTCCCACAGCGCCACGTTGTCGCGGACGCTGCCCTCGAAGAGGAAGACGTCCTGGTCGACGAAGGCCACGGAGGCGGCGAGCGCGGCGCGCGCAATGTCCTCCAGGCGCCGTCCGTCGACCCGGACCGTGCCCTCCCAGGGGGCGTACAGGCCCGCGATCAGCCGCGACACGGTCGACTTGCCGCTGCCGGAGCCGCCGACGAGCGCGACCTGCTGCCCGGGGCCCACGGTGAGCGAGAAGTCGGTGAGCAGCGGCGCGTCCAGCGGGCTGTAGCCGAAGGTGACCCGGTCGAGCTCGACGTGGCCGGCGAGGCGGCGGGTGCCGCCGGCCGGCTCGGGCCGGGCGTGAACCGGGTCGACGGGGAAGTTCTCCACGTCCTTGAGCCGGGCCACGTCGGCGGCGAAGTCCTGGATCCGGCCGGCGACGCCGCCGAGCCGGGCGATCGGCGCGGTGAAGCCGGTCACCAGCGCCTGGAAGGCGACGAGCAGACCCACCGTCAGATGGCCCTCGACCGCCCGCAGTCCGCCGATCATCAGGATCAGCGCGCTGTTGAGGGCGGCGAGCGTGGGCGCGACGATCGCCAGCCACGCGCTCGGCACGCCCAGCCGCTGCTGCACGTCCAGGGTGACCGCGTGCTGCCCCGACCAGCGGCGGAAGAAGCCGTCCTCGCCGCCGGTCGCCTTGATGGTCTCGATGAGCTGCAGCCCGCCGTACGAGGTGTTCGTCAGCCGGGCGCTCTCGGCGCGCAGCTTGCGGGTGCCGGTGGCCCGGACGCGCACCGCGATCCGCAGCGCGACGACGTTGAGCAGCGCGACGCCGACGCCGACGACGGTGAGCTGCGGATCGTACGTCCACAGCAGCACCGCGTACAGCAGCACGACGACCGCGTCCACGCCCGCCGCCGACAGGTCACGGGCCAGCGTCTCGGCGACCGCGTCGTTGGAGCGCAGCCGTTGCACCAGGTCCGCCGGGCCGCGCTGGGCGTAGAAGGCGACGGGCAGCCGCAGCAGATGCCGCAGGAAGCGGGCGCTGCCCAGGGTGGAGGAGACGATCCGGCCGCGCAGCAGATTGGCCTGCTGCAGTGCGGTGAGCGCGGCGCTGAGGACGAGCGCGGTGGTCATCGCCGCGAACAGCACGCCGAGCAGCGACGACTGGCCGCCGATGAGGAAGGTGTCGATGTACGTGCGGCTCAGGGCCGGCACCCACGCGCCGACGGCCACGAGCAGCACGCTGGAGAGCACCGCCGCCGCCATGGTGCCCGAGGTGCCGCGCAGCCGGGCCGGCAGCGCGCCGAGCACGCCGGGTCTGCGGCCGCCGCGCCGGAAGCCGGGGCCGGGTTCGAAGACGAGGACGATGCCGGTGAAGGCGGCGTCGAACTCCTCCATGGGCACGAACCGGCGGCCCTTCGCCGGGTCGTTGACGTACACGCCGGTGCGGCCGAGGCGCCGGCCCATCCCGTCGTAGACGACGTAGTGGTTGAACTCCCAGAACAGCACGGCCGGGGCGGCGACCTCGGCGAGCGCCGCCAGGTCCATCTGCATGCCCTTGGCCGTCAGGCCGTGACTGCGCGCCGCCTTCAGCAGGTTGCTCGCGCGCGAGCCGTCCCGGGAGACACCGCACGCGATCCGCAGCTCCTCCAGCGGCACGTATTTGCCGTAGTGCCCGAGGACCATCGCGAGGGCCGCCGCGCCGCACTCCACCGCCTCCATCTGGAGCACGGTGGGCGTGCGGACCGTGCGCGGCCGCCGGCCGCGGGCCACCGGACGGCGGCGGGGCGCGGGGCGGCGCCGGGGGTTCGCGGCTCTTGTGCGCGAAGCGGCGGAACGGGAGGGAGGGGAAGGCGGGTTCACGGGAGCAGCCAGTCGACGGGGCGTTGCGAGGAGAGGTGGACCGAGCCGCTGACGGGCGTGCCGGACTCGACGGTGTACGGGGGGCCCTCGGCCGAGGACCAGGCGTAGCCGGACGCCGTGGCGGCGGAGCGGTCCAGGGCGACGAGCACGGCGACCGGGTTGCCCTGGCGGGTGAACGCGGCGGCGAGCCCGTCGTCGCCGAGGAAGCCGCCGATCTGCGCCTTCGTCTGCGGCGCGCGGCCCACCTCGGTGACCCGGCCGCGCAGCACGCCGTAGGTGTCGCGGGCGACGGAGGTGACGGTGAGGTCGACGCGGGCGCCCTTGCGGAGCGCGGAGGCGCTGCCGCCGGGGACGTAGAGGACGGCGACGAGCGGATCGTGCGGGCCGCCGGTGCGCTCGACGGTCGCCACGTCGGCGCCGGTGGGCAGCACGGCGCCGGTCCGGGCGTAGAGCGCGGTCAGCCGTCCCGCGGCGAGCGCGCGCACCTTCTCGTCGCCCTGTCCGGTGCGGACGACGACGAGGGGCTGGCCCTCCTGGACCGTGGCGCCCTCGGCGACCAGGACCTCGGTCACCTGTCCGGCGACGGGACTCTGCAGGAGGTAGCGGCCCTCGGTGTGGGTGAGGATCCCGGGCGCGGTCAGCTTCGACGTCACCGTGCCGGTGAACGTCCAGTACGCGGCGGCCGCCATGACGAGGACGGTGACGGCCAGGACGAGCCGGCCCTGCGGGCGGGCGAAACGCACCGGGAGATCGAGTTCTTCGGGAGACTGCAGCTTGGAAAGCGCCTTTTGGCGAAATTGCATGGACTATTCCTTCGACTGCATTCTCGGCCGGTCCGTGGGGCGTGGGGGCCCCGGGCCCCCCCCCCCCCCGCCCCCCCCCCCCCGCCCCGGCCCCCCCCCCGCCGCCCCCCCCCCCCCGGCCCCCCCCCCCCCCCCCCCCCCCCCCCCCCCCCCCCCCCCCCCCCCCCCCCCCACGTCCGTNNTCGCTGCGCTTTGGGGCTCTTTGGTAGGTAGTTCGCCCGCCGCCGCCGGGGGGGGGGGGGGGGGGGGGGCCCCCCGGGGGCCCCCCCCCCCCCGCCCCCCACGGCCGCTTTCCGGTCAGAGACCGGCGATGCCGAGACCGGCGTGCACCTGCACACCGGTGACGCCCTGGACCAGGCCCGGGACGCCGTTCACGAGGCCCTCGGCGTTGGCGACGGTCTGCAGCGAGCCGACGGCACCGAGGACGGTGTTGACGTCGCCGGTCACGGCGCCGACGAGACCGCCGTTGACGCTGATGACACCGCCGGAGACGGCGTCCAGCTCGGCGTCGTCGATCACACGGGTCTCGAGGTCGTTACGCATGAGGCGCACCTTTCAATCAGTGGGGGGAATCCGAATTACCGCGGCGCCGCAGATCAAAGCATGCGAACGGCTGCCCGAGCCAATTCCCTTGACGCGTATTCAGCGTTCTTCGTGTACCTCGGGCGACCGGCGGTGCGGCATGTTTCACGGAACGGCGACAGCTTCTCCGCAGAAAGGGGTAACAGATTTCCACCGGTCCGCTCGCCCGCCGGACGAACCGGGGTGAAATCCGACAACCCGCGCCCGGCCGTGTGCCGGACCGGGGGACGGTGGCGGAGGCGCGGTTCAAGTCACGTACACAATGTGCAGGTTCCCGACAGGTCCCGGACCCCCCCCGTGCGCCCCGGCCCGGTGCTGCGGCCGCGCATCGCTCCGGACTCCCGTTCACAGCCAGCCGGCCCGCTGTGCCTGCAGCGCCAGCTGGAAGCGGTTGGCCGCGCCGAGCCGGGCCATCAGGATCTGCAGCCGCCGGAACAACGTCCGCCTGCTGACGCCGAGTTCGCGGGCGATGACGTCGTCGGCCGCGCCGCCCGCGAGCAGCCGGAGCAGCCGCCGGTCGGTGGGCTCCAGACCGCCCGGACGCGCGGCCCGGCCGTGCAGGGGCAGCGCGGCACTCCACGACTGCTCGAAGAGCGCCACGAGCGCGGAGAGCAGCCCGCACGGCTGCACCACCAGCATCGTGTTGACGACGTCCGCCTCCCGGATCGACAGCGACACCAGCGCGAACGCCTCGTCGATGATCAGCAGCTTCACCGGCACCGACGGCAGCACCCGGACCTGCTCGCCCGCCTCCAGGCACGGTTCGATGACGTCCTTCAGATGCCCGGGGTGTTCGAGGGCCTCCCGCGCGTACACGACCCGCTGCCGCACCCCGCGCGCCAGCGTGGCCAGCGCGTCGTCCGTGGCCCCGGGCACGGGGACGTACGGCGGCGACTCGAACTGCCGGATCTGCTCCCGCGCGCTCGCCCAGGCGCGCCGCATCCGGGGCCCTATCGCCTCGCCGGTGACGACCTCCACCAGGTCGTCGTTGTACGCGGCGAGCCGGTGCCGGCGGAACGACTCGAAGGCGCCGCCGACCGCGATCCGCGATTCCTCCAGCTCCGCCGCCCGGTGCCGGGCGAGCACCTCCAGGCCCGCCGCCGGCGGCACCGGCGCCACCAGTTCGCCGTCCCCGCCCGCGCCGCTGGCGAGCCCGGCGTCGACCAGCTCCGCGTACGCGGCGGTCAGCTCCGCCCCGTGCAGACCGGCGGCGGAACCGACCGCGGCGAGCGGGGCGGGGGCCAGGTCGAGCAGCGTCAGATAGACCCGGCCCGCGGTCTCCCCGACACCCAGGAGCCGCAGTGCCTCCCGGAGTTTCGTATGCATCATGCCCGCATTATCCCGGCATTCCGGATCCTCGGATGGCCGATCAGTGCCACTGGCACTTCTTGGCCCCGCCCGTGCGCGCCGCGGTCTACGGTCACACCACCGCACACCCATTCCCGAGCACGCCTCCCACGAGGACGAAGGAGCACGACGTGGCCAAGGGCCGGAAGAACGGTCTGTACACCTCGATCTCCCCCGAGCTGTCCGCGCTGATGCGGACCGGCTGGGCGGACACCGAGCGGCACGACCTCACCGCCGACGAGCAGGCCCCCTACGCGGCCGCCCGCCGCGAGGCGCTCTCCGCCCGCTTCCCGGGCGAGCGCCTGGTCATCCCCTCGGGCAACCTCAAGACCCGCTCCAACGACGACCCCTACCCGTTCCGCCCGCACTCGGCCTACGTGCACATGACCGGTGACCTCGCCCGCGACGGCGCGCTCGTCCTGGAGCCCCGCGCGGACGGCGGCCACGACGCGTACTGCTACCAGCTGCCGCGCGACGGCCGGGACACCGACGAGTTCTGGCTCGGCTACACCGCCGAGCTGTGGATGGGCCGCCGCCGCTCCCTCGCCGAGTCCGAGCGGGTCCTCGGCCTGCCCTGCCGCGACGTCCGCACCGCCGCCGCCGACCTGGCCGCCGTCACCGGCGTCCCCACCCGCGTCGTCCGCGGCGTCGACCCGGCCCTGGAGGCCGCCCTCACCACCGACGAGGACCGCGACGACGAGCTCGAGGAGGCGCTGAGCGAGCTCAGGCTCGTCAAGGACGCCTGGGAGATCGGCGAGATGCGCAAGGCCGTCGACGCCACCGTGCGCGGCTTCACCGACGCCGTCGCCGAGCTGTCCCGCGCCGTCGCCACCTCCGAGCGCTGGATCGAGGGCACCTTCAACCGCCGCGCCCGCGTGGAGGGCAACCACGTCGGCTACAGCACGATCTGCGCCGCCGGCGACCACGCCACGATCATGCACTGGACCGACAACGACGGCCCGGTCCGCCCCGGCGAGCTGCTCCTGCTCGACGCCGGCGTCGAGGCCCGCACCCTCTACACCGCCGACGTCACCCGCACCCTCCCCATCAGCGGCACCTTCACGCCCGTGCAGCGCCAGGCGTACGACGCCGTGTACGAGGCCCAGGAGGCCGGCCTGGCCGCCGTGAAGCCGGGCGCCGCCTACCGGGACTTCCACGAGGCCGCCCAGCGGGTGCTCACCGAGAAGCTCGTCGAGTGGGGCTTCATCGAGGGCCCCGTCGAGCGCGCCTACGAGCTCGGCCTGCAGCGCCGCTTCACCATGGCCGGCACCGGCCACATGCTCGGCCTCGACGTCCACGACTGCGCCGAGGCGCGCAACGAGGAGTACGTGGACGGGCCGCTCGTGCCCGGCATGGTGCTCACCGTCGAGCCCGGCCTGTACTTCCAGGCCGACGACCTGACCGTGCCCGAGGAGTGGCGGGGTATCGGCGTCCGCATCGAGGACGACCTGCTCGTCACCGAGGACGGCCACGAGAACCTGTCGGCCGCCCTGCCCCGCACCTCCGACGAGGTCGAGGCGTGGATGGCCCGCTTCGCGGGCTGATCCCCGCCTCCGTGCTCGCGGCGTCGCGCTCCCGCCGGGCGCGGCGCCGCGAATGGAAGGCGCCACGGGTTGGGGCTAATGTCGATACAGAGGCCATGAGTGCGCCGACGCTCCC
Organism: Streptomyces sp. NPDC004327; assembly: GCF_042873935.1. Classification (NCBI taxonomy): domain Bacteria; kingdom Bacillati; phylum Actinomycetota; class Actinomycetes; order Kitasatosporales; family Streptomycetaceae; genus Streptomyces; species Streptomyces sp. NPDC004327. The sequence goes on from NZ_JBIAME010000001.1 coordinate 615,373, forward strand.
GCGGCCGGGCGGTTTTCGCAGCCCCGCGGTGGAGGAATCGAGGGCGCGCGGAAGGAGCCTGCCATGACCCGTACATTGCGAGCCGCGATCGCCCTCGCGGGAACGGCCGTCCTCTCGCTCGGCACGGTGTCCGGAATCGCCGCGGCCCAGCCGGCGGCGAGCCGGGCGAAGGCCGAGCAGGTGAAGATCGGGCTGCTGCTCCCGGAGAGCAAGACCACCCGGTACGAGAAGTTCGACCGGCCCTACATCGAGCAGAAGATCCAGCAGCTGGCACCCGGCGCCAGGGTCGACTACTACAACGCCGCGGAGAGCCCGACCACCCAGCAGCAGCAGGTCAACACCGCGCTCGCCAAGGGCGACCAGGTGCTGATCCTGGACGCCGTCGACTCCAAGTCGATCCAGTCGTCCGTGGAGAAGGCGAGCGCCGCCGGCGTGAAGGTCGTCGCCTACGACCGCCTCGCCCAGGGCCCGGTCAACTCCTATGTCTCCTACGACAACCACAAGGTCGGTGAGCTGCAGGGCAAGGCGCTCCTGGCAGCCCTCGGTGACAAGGCCAAGTCCGGCGTGATCGTGATGCACAACGGGTCGCCCACCGACCCGAACGCGGCCGAGTTCAAGGCCGGCGCGCACTCCGTCCTCGACGGCAAGGTGACCATCGGCAAGGAGTACGACACTCCCAACTGGGACCCGAACAACGCCAACCAGCAGATGTCCGGTGCCATCGCGGCGCTCGGCAAGGACAAGATCGTCGGTGTCTACTCCGCCAACGACGGCCTGGCCGCGGGCATCTCCACCGCTCTGCAGGCGGCGGGCCTGAAGGTGCCGCTGACCGGGCAGGACGCCCAACTCGACGCCATCCAGCGGATCCTGATCGGCACGCAGACCATCACGATCATGAAGCCGTACAAGCCCGAGGCCGACATCGCCGCCACCATGGCGGTCAACTTCGCCCAGGGCAAGCCCCTCCCCAAGGACCTCGTCCCGATCACCGTCACCAACGGCAGCGGCCACAAGGTCCCGGCCAACCTGCTGACGCCGATCGTGGTCGACAAGACCAACATCAAGGACACCGTCGTCAAGGGCGGGCTGTACACCGTCGACGAGATCTGCACGCCGACGTACGCCGCCGCCTGCAAGCAGGCCGGTCTGACGTAACAGCCCGGGAAACGGGCCTGGCAGGGGTCGGAGGCGGTCGCTGTGCCGGAAGCACCTGTGCTGTCACTGCGGGGGATCTCCAAGCGGTTCGGCGCGGTCCAGGCCCTGTCGGGCTTCGACCTGGACGTCAGCGCCGGAGAGGTCGTCGCGCTCGTCGGTGACAACGGCGCCGGCAAGTCGACCGCGATCAAGGCGATCGCCGGGGTGAACCCGCCCGACGAGGGCGTCATCGAATGGCAGGGCCGGCCCGTCTCCATCAACCGGCCGCACGACGCCCAGCACCTCGGCATCGCCACCGTCTACCAGGACCTCGCGCTGTGCGACAACCTGGACGTCGTCGGCAACCTCTTCCTCGGGCGGGAACTGAGCCGCTTCGGCGTGCTCGACGAGGTCCGCATGGAGCAGCGCTCCCGCGAACTCCTGCACACCCTGTCCATCCGCATCCCCAGCGTCCGCATCCCCGTGGCGTCGCTGTCCGGCGGCCAGCGGCAGACGGTGGCGATCGCCCGCTCCCTCATCGGCGAACCCAAGGTCGTGCTCCTCGACGAGCCCACCGCCGCCCTCGGCGTCGAGCAGACCGCCGAGGTGCTCGACCTCGTCGAACGGCTCCGTGAGCACGGCCTGGGCACCATTCTCATCAGCCACAACATGGTGGACGTGATGGCCGTCGCGGACCGGATCGCGGTCCTGCGGCTCGGCCGCAACAACGGCTTCTTCGACAAACGCTCCACCAGCACCGAGGAGATCATTTCCGCCATCACCGGGGCCACCGAGAGCGCCGTGACCCGTCGCCAGGCCCGCATACGCGAGGAGCGGGAGGCGCGCGGGGAGGAGCTGCCATGAGCCGCGACCGGAACACGGGCGGCGCCGACCGCCCGCGCGACGCCATGAACCAGGTTCCCGCGCCCGAGGCCGTACCAGCGGTCGACAGCCGGCTGATCGTCCGGGAGGAGGGCGTCCGCGGCTATCTCAACGAGTTCCGGCGCAAGATGCGCAGCGGCGAACTGGGCTCGCTGCCCGTCGTCGTCGCCCTGATCATCATCTGGACGGTGTTCGGCAGCCTCAACAGCACCTTCCTGTCCGCGCAGAACCTCTCCGACCTCAGCCAGCAGATCGTCGGCACCGGAATGATCGCCGTCGGCATCGTCTTCGTGCTGCTGCTCGGCGAGATCGACCTCTCGGTCGGCTCCGTCAGCGGCCTGTGCGCCGCCGTCTTCGCCGTCCTCGACGTGATCAACGGCATGAACCAGTGGCTGGCGCTGCTCGTCGCCGTCGCGGGCGGCGCGGCCGTCGGCCTCATCCACGGCTTCTTCTTCGCGAAGATCGGCGTGCCCGCCTTCGTCGTCACCCTCGCCGGCAACCTGTTCTGGAACGGACTCATGCTCCAGGTGCTCGGCAGCACGGGCACCGTCAACATCCCCAGCGGGAGCATCGTCGCCAAGCTCTACTCGACCATCTTCCACAGCCCGGCCGCCGCCTACGTCACCGCCGGTGTGGGCGTCGGGCTCTTCCTGCTCGCCTCGCTGCTCGACGCCCGGCGGCGGCAGGCGGCCCGGGTGCCGTTCCGGCCGATCGGAGAGATCGTGCTGCGTACGGTCGTCATCGGGGCCATCGCCTTCGTCGCCGCGTACATCCTCAACCAGTACCAGGGCCTGCCGCTGGCGCTGCTGATCTTCCTGATCCTGCTGGTGGTGCTCGACTTCGTGCTGCGCCGCACCGGTTACGGCCGGCAGGTCTTCGCGGTCGGCGGCAACATCGAGGGCGCCCGCAGGGCCGGCATCAGCGTGGCGTTCGTCCGGATGAGCGTCTTCGCCGTCTCCGGCACCATGGCCGCGGTCGGCGGCCTGTTCCTCGCCGGCCAGATCCAGTCCGCCAGCCAGACCTCCGGCGGCGGCAACCTCCTGATGAACGTCATCGCCGCGGCCGTCATCGGCGGCACCAGCCTGTTCGGCGGCCGGGGCTCGGTGTGGTCCGCGCTGCTCGGCGCCCTGGTGATCGGCTCCATCCAGTCCGGCATGAACATCATGGGCGTGAGCAACGCCGTCCAGTTCATGATCACGGGTTCGGTGCTGCTCGCCGCGGTCGTCGTCGACTCCCTGTCGCGGCGCAGCCAGAAGGCCGCCGGACGCGCCTGAGCGGCACTCGGGCGCGTCCGACCGCGGTCGGTCACGGGTTGTTGAAGCGGACCTCCGGGTGGAGCGGGCTCGGACCGGTGAGCAGCGGCTGCGGCCGGCCGCGCAGCTGCTCGTCGAAGAACGCGGCGAGATAGGCGCGGGTCACCGCGAGCGCCCGGTCGGCCGGGATGGTCGCGCCCCTGTCCGGCACGTCGAGCCCGCGCAGCAGCACCGGGGCGTCGGTGAAGGTGAAGTGGTTGGAACCGGACACCGTCAGCCAGCGCTTCCAGCCGCCGAGCGCCTTCCAGGTGGCGTCCCAGCTGGTGTCGATGCCGCCCGGCCGGTGCATCTCGTCGTCGGTGCCCAGGAACATGAACGGCCGCCCGCCCAGCCCGCCGGCCGGCAGGGTGTCCCAGAACGAGCCGTCCATGTTCACCCCGGCGTCGATCCGCCGGTCCGCGACCATGGCGGTCGCGGCGGCCGCGCCGCCGACCGAGTGGCCGGCCATGCCGATCCGGGTCGGGTCGATGGTCCGCGCGTACGGCCAGGTGGCGACGGCCCGCGGCCCGGTCAGCCGGTCGAGCAGGAAGCGCACGTCCGCCGTCCGGGCGGCCGTGATGTCGGTGTCGGTGATCCGGCCCGCGCGCCGCTCCGTACAGGCCGCGCAGGTGAGGGCCGGCCTGCCCGGCACGGACATGCCCGAGCTCTCGTAGGCGTGGTCGACGGACGCGACGACGTAGCCGCGCGAGGCGAGGTCGGTGGCGAGGCCGGTGAGCAGGAAGCGGGGCACGCCGAAGCCGGGCGAGAGGACCACGAGCGGATGCCGCCCGGGCGCCGGCCGCACGTCCTTCGCGCTGTACGTGCCGACGCCGGCGAGCGCGCGGATCACGGCCGGGTCGGTCTTCCCGAGGCCCACCAGGATCAGCCGGGCCTCCTCCTCGGTCGCGTACGGCACGGGCGCGCCGGCCCGCGCGGTGCGGGCCGCCGGATAGTGGACGGTCACCATCAGCTCCCGCGGGCCCGCCGAGGGCACCCACGGGTCGGGCCGGGACCGGTCGACGAGATGGAGGACGGAGGCGCCCACGCCGGACCTGCCGGTGGGCGGGGGCAGCCGGAGTGCGCCGGCCGGGTCGGCCGGGGCGGAGGCGGAGACGGCCGGAGCGGGGGTCGCCGCGGCGGCGGGGAGGGCGGTCGCGGGTAACGCGGCCGCGCAGGCGAAGAGGGCGGCCGCGGCCGCCCGGGTGAACGTGACCATGGCCAGGACGCTACGGGCCCCCGCCCGCGCCCGGCGTCCGACCACGGTCGGAGTCCGGCCCGGTCGCGTCAGCCCCCGGTCGGACGCGGGAGTACCTCTCCCGGGCGTCGCCGCACCACCAAGCGGGTGAAGATCACCCGCGGCGCCGTGTCGGACCGGACCCGTGGCGGGTTCCCGGGGTGATCCGACCGAGTTCGACCGAGTGGTCGACCGAGTGGTCGACAGAGTTCCGACCGAGAAGGAGGTCCGATGGCGGGCCGAGCGTTGATCGTCGTCGACATGCAGAAGGAGTTCTGCGAGGGCGGCGGCCTCCCGGTGAAGGGTGCCGACGAACTGGCCGGCGCCCTCGCGGAGTTGGTCCGGGCCGAAGCGGGGGAGACGTACCGCCGGGTGGTGGCCACGCGGGACCACCACTTCGACCCCGGCGACCACTTCTCCTCCGAGCCCGACTTCGAGGACTCGTTCCCCCCGCACTGTCTGGCCGGCAGCGAGGGCGCCGAGTTCCACGCCGACTTCGAGCAGGTCGTCGCCGCGGGCACGGTCGACGAGGTGTTCTTCAAGGGCGCGTACTCCGCGTCGAAGAGCGGCTTCGAGGGGGAGAGCGGCGGGGGCGTCGGCCTCGCCGCGTGGCTTCGGGAGCGGGACGTCGACGTGGTGGACGTCGTCGGCGTCGGCATCGACCACTGCGTGAAGGCGACGGCCCTGGGCGGCGTGCGGGCGGGCTTCGAGGTGCGGGTGCTGCTCGACCACACCGTGGGCTGCACCCCCGAGACCACCGAGCGGGCGATGGCCGAGCTGAAGACGGAGGGCGTCGAACTGATCGGCACCCCCGTCGTCCTCGTCTGATCCGCGGCGGCACCGGCGCGCGGCGCCGGTACGGGAGCCGGTACGAGAGCCGGGGGGCGGCCGGGGGGCGGCCGGTGGCTGCGGATGCGGCCCTCGGACGCTTCCTGGATGCTGTACGGGACGAGGGGGACCCGTACAAGGAGGCCCGGATGTCCGTGATGGACAAGCTCAAGCAGATGCTCAAGGGGCACGAGGACAAGGCGAGCCAGGGCGTCGACAAGGCCGGCGACTACGTCGACCAGAAGACGCAGGGCAAGTACAGCAGCCAGGTCGACACGGCCCAGGACAAGCTCAAGGAGCAGCTGGGCACCGACCCGCGGCCCCCGGAGAACCCGCCGCAGCAGTGACCCCCTGAGGCCTGCGCGCCCCCGCCCCCCGCCGGGGTGCGGGGGCTTTCGCTCGCGGGCCGTCAGTCGCCGAGCGCGAGACCGCGCTCGGCGAGCGCCGCGCGCAGCAGGCCCAGCGCCTTCGGGCCCATGCCGTGCAGGGCCTTGAGTTCCTTCTGGGACACCCCGGCCAGCTGATCGAGCCGGGTGTACCCGGCGGCGGCCAGGGCGCGCGTCGCGGGCGCGCCGATGCGCGGGAGATCGAATTCCGGTACGGAGGCCATGAGCCGATCGTGCCACGCGTCCGGCGCGTCGGCGATCCTTGCCCCGCGGACATCGAGATCCTCGTCGTGCCCGACTGCCCCCACCGGGGAACCGGCCGAGGAGCGGCTGCGCCAGGGGGTGTCCTGCCGATCATGCCGGTCTCGCGGCGGCGGAGCGGTCGGGGTGAGGTGATCCGTCAGGCGAGGAACTCGCCGTCGCGGGCCACGACCACGCCGCCGTGCACGACCAGGTCGCGCTGCGGCATGTCCACCACCACCTGGGGCAGGCCCTGGCCGCGTACGAGGACGAAGTCGGCCGGCGCGCCCGGCGTCAGGTCCGCGTGCGGCAGGTGCATGACGTCGGCGCCGCCGTGCGCGGCGACGCGGTAGCAGTCGGTCAGCTCCTCGTCGAGACGGATGTCCGTCACCCAGCCGAGGATGTGGGCGCGGTGCAGCATGTCCCCGTTGCCGAACGGACTCCAGGAGTCGCGCACGCCGTCGGAGCCGAGACCGACCCGGACGCCGTGCTCGCGCAGCCGGGCGATCGGCAGCACGAGCGAGTCGGAGGGCGCCACGGTGGTGAGCGCGATGTCCTGGGCTGCGAGGTCGGCCGCGATCGCGCCGAGGTCGCGGTCCGACAGGGCCGGCAGGCAGAAGACATGGCTGACGGTGACCTTGCCGGCGAGGCCCAGCGCGCGGGTGCGGTCGATGATGCCGCGCATCGCCTGGATGCCCTTGTCGCCGCGGTCGTGGAGGTGGATGTCCACGCCGACGCCCTGCCGGTCAGCGATGCCGAAGACGATGTCGAGCTGCTCGTCGAGGGCGTGGTCGAAGCCGATCGGGTCGATGCCGCCGATCATGTCGACGGCCCCGCTGCGCGCGCCCTGCTCCAGGAGCCGCGCGGTGCCGGGGGTGCGGACGACGCCGTGCTGCGGGAAGGCGACGATCTGCACGTCGAGCGCGTGCCGCAGCCGCTCCCGGGCCTCCGCCAGGCCCTCCACACCGGCGAGGCCGTAGGCCGGGGCCACGTCGGCGTGGGCGCGCATGCCGCGGGTGCCGCGGCTGACGGCGTGCGACATCAGGCCGTACGCGCGCTCCGCGACCGGCCGGGTCTGGGCCCTGAACAGCTCCACGTCCTGGGCCACGTAGTCGGCGATGGTGCTCGCCGGGCGCCGCGACACCCAGTCGCCGCCCCAGGTGGTCTTGTCGGGGTGGATGTGCGCGTCGACCAGCGACGGCAGGGCGATCCGGCCGCCGCCGTCGACGACCTTCGCGCCGTGCGGCGCGGGCCCGTCCGCGATCTTCCCGTCGACGACGACCAGGTCGACGGCCTTGGCCGCGCCGAACGGGCGGACGTCGCGGAAGACCACGGTGCGGGCGCGCCGGTCGGCCTTGCCGGCCGGGGTGGCGGCGGGAGTGGCGGCGGAGGCGGGGACGGCCGCGGCCATCGCCGCCGTCGTGCCGGCCAGGGCGGCGGCACCGGCCAGCATGGTGCGGCGGGAGAGCGCGCCGGAAGGGGTGGGAGAGGACTGCATGGGGACTCCTTCGCGTGAAACGGTGAAGGTGAAGGTGAGGGTGAGGGTTTGGGCGGGGGCCGGCGAGGAAGGGCCGCGGTCAGAGCGCGATGCCGGCCCGCACCACGCGCACCGGGCGCGTCAGCACCGCGACGTCGGCCAGCGGATCGCCGTCCAGGAGCAGCGCGTCGCCGGCGAAGCCGCGCACCAGGCGGCCGGCCGTGCGCTCCAGGCCGAGCAGCCGGGCCGCGCCGGTCGTCGCGGTGCGGAGCGCGTCGAGCGCCGGCAGGCCGGCCGAGCGCATCAGCTCCACCTCGCGGCCGATCGGGTCGACGGTGCCGCCGGAGGAGTCGGTGCCCGCGGCGAGCGGGACGCCGAGCTCGTACGCGGCGAGCACCGCCCGCTTCAGGACGGGCAGGAAGGTGCGGCCGCGCTCGGCGAGCACGGGGTCCGACTCCTCGGCGAGACCGGCGATCGCGGTGAGGGTCGGGGTGAAGTACGTGCCCCGGCGGCGCATCTCGTGCAGCGTGCGCTCGCCGACGAAGGCGCCGTGCTCCAGGGAGCGGATGCCCGCCGTGACGGCGTCGTGGCAGCCCTTCTCGCTGTAGCTGTGGCACAGCACGCCCTTGCCGCGCCGGCGGGCCGCCGCGACGATCTCGGAGAGCTGCTCGTGCGAGTACACCTGGACGAGCGGGTCCTGCTCCGGCAGCCCGGCGCGCTCGTTGACCCGGGTCTTGATGACGTCGGCGCCCCGCGTCAGGTTCACCTCGACGACCCGGCGCAGCGCCTCGGCCGAGCGCACGCCCCCGGCGAGCCGGGCGAGCGGGGTGAGGTCGGGGTCGGCGAGTACGGTGTCGCCGAGGTCCGGGGTGACGAAGACGCCCGCGGCCCGCAGCCGCGGCGCCAGCTCGGGGCTGTGCCGGGCCAGTTCGCGGACGGCGATGTCCTGGTAGAAGGAGGTCGAGCCGCTGCGCGCGCTGGTCGCGCCCTGACGGACGGCGGCGCGGGCCTCGGCGGCGGTGGAGAGGTGGATGTGCGCGTCCGTCAGGCCCGGCAGGATCCAGCGGCCGTGGGCGTCGAGGACCTCGACGCCGCCCGGCACGGAGACGGTGCCGAGCCGCCCTGCGGCGCGCACGGTTCCGCCCTCGATGACGACGACCGCGTCCTCGGTGACCGCGCCGGTCGCCGGGTCGAGCAGGGTGCCGCCCCGGATGACGAGGTCGCCGGTCCGGGCCCGGGCCGGGGCGGGGCCGGTGGCCTCCTGGCCGTCGGGGGCGGCCGCGGCGGCCGTTCCGGTCACGGCCACGGTGCCGGCGAGCGCGGCCGCGCCGGCGAGGACACCGCGGCGGGTCAGGCGGGGGGAGGGCGGCTCGATGGCGTCGACGCACATGGGAGCTCCTTGGGGAGAGGAACCGGTGGTTCCCCGTTTTGTATACCAAGGGCGAGCGAGCGAACAAGGGTCATGATCCCGAAACCGGGATCGCGCAGGGAAAATGCGGCAAGGGGCAGAGGAATCGCGGGTGCCGCTCAGGACCCTCTTTCAGGTCTGTCGCTATTGGTATACAAATACTCCGTGCGCCGGGTGCGCCTCAGGCCTCCCGGCCGCCGTCGCCGTCCGGGCCGAAGAGCGAGCGCAGCGCGACCGCCCTGCTGTCGCGCACGTGCAGCAGCGTGCCGGCCGCCGCGGCCTCCGCGTCACCGGCCGCGATGTGCCGGTACATCTCGGCGTGCTGGGCCCGCATGTGTCCGGGCTCCGCGCGCAGCCCGAAGAGCAACCGCAGCTGCCAGCTCAGCTGCTCCATCGTCCTCGCGAGCAGCGGATTGCCCGCCATCGCGACGACCCGGTCGTGAAACTCCGTGTGCGCGGCCACCTCGCGCGTCCCCTCGTCCGCCGCCGCGGCCGACTCCGCCTGCCGCAGCGCCGCCTCCAGCGCGGCGAGGCCGCCTCGGTCCCCGGCCGCCGCCGCCCGCGCCGCGAGCCGCGACGCCTGGACCGCGAGCGGCTCCCACACTTCGTACAGATGCTCCACGTCGGCGCGCTCCAGGCGCCGCACCCGCACTCCGCTGTGCGGCAGCAGTTCGAGCAGGCCCTCCGCGACCAGCGCGCGCAGCGCCTCGCGCACCGGGACGCGGGACATGCTCAGCTCTTCGGCGACCTCGCGCTCGACGAGCCGGGCGCCCTGGGCGTACCGCCGGTCGACGATCCGCTGCAGCACCTCCTCGCGCGCCCGCGCGCTGAGCGGCGCCGCGCCGGTGGCCGGGGCCGGAGCGGTGGCCCGTGCCGGGGTCCGCGGCGCTGTCCTCCCGGTGGCCGCCGTGGCCGCAGCCGCCGCCGGGTCCGCGCCGGTCCTCTTCTTCTGCGTCACTCGCCCGACCTCTTCCGTCCCTCGCCGCCCGTGCCGGGCCCGAGGATACGTCGCGCCCGCGCCCCCGGCGTACCGGCGGCGGCGCGCCCCGGGGCCCGATCAGGCGTCGGCGCCCGGGTCGTCCACCCGCCCGACCCGCCCCGCCCGTCTACCGGTCGCCGTGCCGCCGAGGCATGCCGGAGATCGGCGGCTTAGGGTGGTTCGATGCGATCTGTTCCCCGATGGGCTCTGATCTCGTCAGGGGCCGCCCCGGTGATCCTGGTCGGTGGCTGGACGGCGGCGGGCGCGCTGGAGGGGCCCGCCTACGACCCCGTCACCCAGACGATCAGCGTGCTGGCGGCGTACGGAGCCGCCGGTTTCTGGGTGATGACCAGCGCGCTCTTCGGCCTCGGCGTCTGCCATCTGCTCACCGCCTGGGGGCTGCGCGCGGCGCGGCTGGCCGGCCGCCTGGCCCTCGCGGGCGGCGGGGCGGTCGCCCTCGTCGTGGCGCTTGTCCCGCCCCCGCTCAGCGGAGGCTCCCTCCGGCACGGCTCCGCCGCCGCCGTCGGATTCGCCCTGCTCGCCGTCTGGCCGGTCCTGGCCGCCGCCGGCAGCGGGTCCGCGCCCTGGGCGCTGCGCCCCGTGCCGGCCGTCGCCGTCACCACGGTGATGGCCGTCGGCGCGGGCTGGTACCTCCTGGAAACCGCCCGCCACGGCGCGGCCGGCGTCGCCGAACGCTTCGTGACCTGCCTCCAGTCCGTGTGGCCGCTGGTCGTGGTCGCCTCCTGCCTGCTCTACCGGCGGCGCGACGAGCCGCCTACAGCCGGTCCAACGGGATCCAGTTGACCGGCGCCGCGCTCGCCACCGCGGTCACGGCCCCGCGCCGGTCGTCGGTCCGCTCCAGGAGGCGGGCGCCGTTCTCGGCGAGCCCGGCCTTGAACAGGGCCTCGTGACGCACCCACAGCCGCAGCAGGGCGTGGCCCGGGTCAGGCGCGGTGGCGGCCGAGCGGACGGCGGGCCCGGGGAGCAGCCGGCTGAGCACGGGCAGGGGACCGGGGCGGCGGGTGCGCGGTTCGGTGTCGATGCCGACGGGGCCCGGGCCGGCCGCCGCCGCGGCCAGGCCGTCGGCATGGCTCAGGCTGACGCCCAGGTCCGGGCGCCCGGGGAGATACGGGCGGCCGTGGCCGGCCCGGCCGCACGCGGCGCAGCGCTGGGCGAGGACCACCGCGTCCGGCGGCCGGCCCGTGACGCGGGCGGCGCACAGCCGGAGCAGCAGCCGGGCCGCGAGGACGTCGGCGCGGCGCTCGGGCAACCGGATCCGGGCCAGCCGCCCCCGCTCCCACGGGGCGAGCAGGGCCTCGCCGAGGGCCGTCCCGGCCAGGATCTCGGCGGTGGTCACCGCCGCCGCCACTCCCACCACGTCCGTCACCTCCGCTACTCCCGCCACATCCGGCGCGTCCGTCGCTCCGGCGGGTTCCGCTCCCGTCACCCGGCGGCGCTGAGGAATCGTTCCCTTACGCGGCTGAGCGTGCGGAAGTCGTCGATCGTGACCTCGTCCAGGTCGATGGAGCTGCCGGAGAGCTCCTCCAGGAGGTCGATGAACTCCAGGAAGTCCATGGAGTCGACGAGCCGGGCCTCGATGAGGTCCTCGTCGGCGTCGATCGGCCCGTCGAGGCCGGGGTTCTTCTCGTGGAGCCAGGCGGTGACGCGGTCCATGGGGCGGTACTCCTCTTTGTACGGGCGTGCGGGCGTGCGGGTGGTGCCGGTGTCTGCGGTGGGGGCGCGTGCTGCTTCGGGAGGATCAGGCCGCGGTCGCGGCGCGCAGCCGGTCGAGTGCCTGCCCGGGCCCGCCGTGGGCGAGGACCATCGCGTGCACCCAGCGTTCGAGCCCGAAGGCGACGCAGGCGCTGTACGCCGGGCCGTGCGAGCCCGCGCGGATGCCGAGCCGCTCGCCGAAGAAGTTGCGGTGCCGGTTGACGGAGGCGATGGCGGTGCCGTCCGGCGCGCTGAACTCGTGCTTGACCGGGTCGAGCGCCATCAGCCGGGCCTTGGAGCCGCCCCGGTCGTAGAACGGGTCGTCGGCGGCCGCCCGGGTGAGCGCGAGGCCGAGCCGGCCGGCCGCCTCCTCGATGAACTCCGCGCCCCGAGCGAGGTGTTCGAGAGCGCCCTGCTTGGTGCCGAGGTACAGGACCTCGCGCATGTGGAAGCCCCACAGCCGGCGCAGGCCGTCGTAGTGGGTCTCGTTGCGGAAGCAGCGGCCGGTCGCGGAGAGCCGCAGCCCGTCCTCACCGACGTCCCGGTCCTCCAGGGAGAGCAGCAGTCCGTAGCAGGTGGCGGACGGCAGCAGATGTCCGGTCGGCTCCAGCGGCAGCCCGGCGGGCGGCGTGCCGGCGGCGAGTCCGTCCAGGGCCTCCTGCGTGAACCGGCCCGCGGACACGCCGAGATGGGGGAAGTTGCGGAAGTAGTCGAGGCGGGCGAGCCCGGCCGCGGACAGCAGCGGCGGGCCGACCACCTCGGGCGCGGAGAGCCGCGCCGCGAGGCCGGTGAGCAGCTCGTCGAGCCCGCGCAGCAGCGCCGTACGGACCGGGTCGAGGGTGATCAGGCCCGGACCGGGGCTCTTCAGGCCGCCGTCGGGCAGGGCCGTGGTGCCGGGTGTGTTCAAGGAATCCGTCCCCTCTCGGCATGCGCCGCGGTGGCGCGCTTCCCTGGGTTCGTGGGGACAGTAGGCCAGCGCCACGCGCATTGTCTAGACCAATTTGATGAACTCCACCGGACGCCCAACTACCGCTTGAGGAAGGGCCCTTGAGGTATTGACATGGACGCGCCGCATATCGGGGCGTCACTTGACAGCGTAGATGGTCTACACCAATTCTGGGCGGCATCAGTGCGTCACCCGCTCGGAGGGAACCGATGACGACGCCCGCAGCCCGCCCGCGCCCCCGCCCGTACCTCCACCGCGCCGCCTCGGAACGCCCGTACTTCAGCGCGGACGGCGAGTCCTACCTCGCCCAGACCACCCTGCGCGAGCTCACCAAGTCACGCCCGCTGCGCGTGCTCTCGGAGGAGGACTTCGCCCACTGGCAGACGTACGGCTACGTCGTCGTCCGCGAGGCGATCCCGGCCGCCGACGCGCGCCGGCTCCTCGACTTCACCTGGGAGTTCCAGGGGCTCGACCCGGACCGGCCGGACAGCTGGTACGAGGACCGGCCGTTCCGCCACCAGCTCGACCGGCAGCTGCACGTCTACGGCTTCGTCGAGGCGTACCACCACCAGCTGCTGTGGGACAGCCGACAGGCCCGGCGCGTCTACGACGCCTTCGTCGACGTATGGGACTGCGAGGAACTGTGGGTGACCCTCGACCGGCTCAACCTCAACCCGCCCAATGTGCGCAACCGCGACCGCGCCCTGATCGAACCCACCGAGCGCGGCTTCGACATCGAACTGCACTGGGACATCGACACCACCCTCGGCGTCCCGCCGCAGCGCGTCCAGGGCATCATCGCGCTCAACGACACCCGCCCCGAGACCGGCGGCTTCCAGTGCTGCCCCGAGCTCTTCCGCACCTTCGAGGAGTGGAGGACCGGCGAGCCCGCCGGCCGCGACCCGCTCCGGCCCGACCTGGACCGGCGGGCGCCGGACCGGCCGGAGCTGCCCGTCGTCCGGCCCGAACTGCACCCCGGCGACCTGCTCATCTGGAACGGCCTGCTCGCCCACGGCGTCGCCCGCAACGTCTCCGCGAGCGGAGTGCGGGCCGTGCAGTACCTGTCGATGATGCCCGCCCTCGAAGGGCACGAGCGGCTGCGCCGCTCCCGCGTCGAGTCCTGGCGCCACCTGCGCACCCCGCGATGGAACCGCACCCTGGTCGGCGACCCGGTCCTGCACGAGTCCAAGCGGTACGCCACCGCCGAACTCGACGAGCTCGGCGCCCGGTTGCTCGGACTCGCCTCCTGGACCGAGGAGCCCGGGTGCGCCGCGTCTGCCTGACCCTCCCCACCCACCGCGCCTGCACGGAGACGATCACCGCCGTCGCCGGGGAAGCGGCCTACGGCGCCCGGCACTTCGGCGTCGAGGTGCACCTCCTCGTCCTGGACTCCTCCACCGCGCCCGAGCGCGCCGCGCACCGGGCCGCCCTGGCGGCCCTGCCCCCGGCCCCCGGAGTGGTCGTGCACCACCTCGACGAGGCCGAGCAGCGGCGCTTCCTGCGCGAGGTGATCACCCGCGCCGGAGTCGCCCGCCCGGAGCGGATCCTCGATCTCATGCTGCCGTCGGCGGTGTCCTACGGCGCCTGCACCAACCGCGCCTTCCTCCTCGCCGAGGCCCTCGGCTGCGCCTCCGTGCACCGCCGCGACTCCGACAGCCGCTATCAGGAACGGGACGGCCGGCCGGTCTTCCCGATCCACCACGAACTCACCGCCCTCGGCCTGCCCGCCGCGGACGTCGCCCCGCTCGTCACCCGCAGCCGGCTCGACCCCGCCGCCGCGCACCGCCCGGTGGCCCTGGTCGGCGGCTCCTTCACCGGCGAGATGTCCGTGGACGTCGCGGAGATCCGGCGCCTCGACCCGGCGGTCTACCGCGAGGTCATCGGCCTGTCCGTGCCCGACGGATATCCGGAGATCTGGCGCCGCAACCTGATCGACGAAGCCTTCCGCGGCGCCGGCGCCACCCCCTTCACCACCGACCGCACCACGCTCACCCACGTCAGCCCCGCCCGCGTCGACATGTGCAACATCGCCCTCGACCGCGAGGTCTACGCGCGCGTGCCGCTGCCGCCCGCCACCGAGACCATCGGCAGCGACTACTTCCTCCTCCACCTCGTCCACGACGCCCGGCTGCCCGGCGTGCTGCACAACCGGCACATCGTCAACTACCACACCGGAGAACGGCGTTCGGACGCCGGATTCCTCGCCTACCAGTGGCGCTTCGCCAAGTACCTGCTGTCCACGCCCCACTTCGAGGACGTGTACGCACGCCTGACCGAGGCCGGCGACCGGCTCCTCGACGAGCGCGGCCGCCTCCGGGCCGCCGCCGTCGCCACCCGCGTGCGGGCCGCCGCCGACCTCGGCCCGGCGGACGGCAACGCCGGACGGCTCGACGTCCTCGACCGCTGCTACCGGGCACTCGGCGGCCGCTACGCCGACGCCGCCGACCTCTTCGCCGCACGGCGCGCCCGGCTCCTCGCCGAAGCGCGCGCCGACATGGCGGACTTCGCCCTGCTCGTCGACGCCTGGGCCGCCCTGACCGCGCACGCCCGCCGCACCCCGCCGAAGGCCCCGCGCACCGCCACCGTCACGCTCGCCCACAGCGGCGGCGAGAACCGGCGCGGCCCGCTCACCATGGGCCAGGCCAACATGATCCGCTGCGTCCTGCGCGACGAACCCGGCCAGATCAACATCCACGACGTGTGGCCCGTCCCCGCCGGCACCGGCACCGAGGACGCCCTCGACGCCCTGCGCGCCCTCGTCGTCCGCCACGAGGCGCTGCGCACCACCTTCCCGCACACCCCCGGCACCGCGCCGCGCGAACAAGTCATCGCCGCCGAGGGCACGTTCACCGTCACCGTCCTCGACCACGACGAACTGCCCGCGGACGGGGCGCGGTACGCCGAGGAGCTGGCCCGCGCGGCCCGCGACACCCGCTTCCACCTGGACCGCGACTTCCCGCTCCGCGTCACCCTCGTCACCCGGGCCGGCGCGCCCCGCCACCTCGCCCTCGCCGCCAGCCACGCGGCGACCGACGGCAGTGCCCTCGCCCTCCTCCGCGACGAATGGCTCACCCTCCTCGCCGGCGGGAAACTCCCCGACCCGGCCGACTCCACCACCCTCACTCCGCTCGCCCTCGCCGCCCAGGAGACGAGCCCGGCCGGACGGCGCACGTCCGAGGCGTCGCTGCGGCACTGGGAACGCGTCCTGCGCACCGGACCCCAGGCCATGTTCGCGGAACCGGCCGCCCAGGGCACCGAGACCCGGGCGCCCGGACTCACCCTGCGCTCCCGTCGCGGCGCCCACGCCCTGGCCCGAATCGCCGCACGCACCGGCGCGCTGCCCACCACCGCGCTGCTCACCGCCTGGTGCGCGCTCCTCGCCCACCGCGCCGGCCAGCCCGTCTGCGTCGCCGCCGTTCCGACGGCCAACCGCTTCCAGTCCCGCCTCGCCCGCACGATCGCCCCGCTCTCCCAGGACGCGCTGCTCGCCCTCGACGTCCAGGCCGCGCCGTCCTTCGACGCGCTGCTGCGCAAGGCGTGGGGCGCGGCCCTCAAGGCGTACCGGCACAGCCAGTTCGACGCCGACCGGCTCTGGGACATGATCGGGCGGGTCACCCGGGAGCGCGGCAGCCACTTCGCCCGCGACATCGTCTTCAACGACATCAGCGCCCTGCCCGCGACCCTGGCCGGCGCCGCGCCCCCCGACGCCACCGCGCCCGACCTCGAACTGACCTGGGGCCCGGCCCAGCCGCTGCCCAGCCGCGTGCTCACCTTCGTCCACGAGACGGCCCCCGTGCTCCGCCTCGCCACCTGGACCGACCCGGCCCTCTTCCCCCGCGAGCAGGCGGAAGGGCTCGCCACCGGGCTCGTACGGCTCCTGGAGGCGGCCGCCGACGGCGACGTGCCGCTCGGCTCGCTCACCGGGGTGACCGGAGTCCGGCCGGCCGAACGCGGCGCCGACTGGGTCCGCGTCGACGGCTGCTGGGTCTCGCCGCCCGCCGTGGCGGACACCCTGAGCCGGGTCCTCGGCGGCCGGCCCGCGCACGTCGAGGTGGACGCGGACGGCTCGCTCGTCGCGCACCTGGCCGCCGGCGCCGAGCCGCCGACCCCGGCCGAGGCCCACCGCCGGCTCATGGACGCGCTGCCGGGGCGCCCCGGCGTCCTCGCCCCACGGCGCTATGTGATCGTCGCCGACGCGCCCGCCACGACCGGGGCGGACCGCGGCGGCGCATGGCCCGACCAGCCGATTCTGACGGAAGGAACCGGCCGGGAAGCGGCCGATGCGACATGACGACCGACCACGCCACCGACGGCACGACCTCCCGCCCGGCGGCGGACCGGCTCCCCAGCCCCTGGAGCTCCGGCCGCTTCCGCCTGTTCTTCACCGCCCGCAGCACCTCGCTCCTCGCCGACGGCATGCTGATGGTCTCGCTCACCACCGCCGTCCTCGGCGCCGGCTACGGAGCCGGGGGAGTGGGCTACGCGCTGGCCGCCTGGATGGCGCCGATCGTGCTGCTCGTCCTCTTCGGCGGCGTGCTCGCCGACCGCTTCACCCCGCAGGTGATGATGGTCGGCGCCGACGTGGTGCGCATGCTCGCCATGCTCGCGATGGCCGCGCTCCTGTACGACGCGGGCACGGGCGGCGGGCCCCGGGCCGAGCTGTGGCAGATCATGGCGCTGATGGCGGTCAGCGGCGCCGCGACCGCCATGTTCCAGCCCGGTCTTGCGAGCATCGTCCCCCAGGTCGCCGAGGACATCCAGCGCGCCAACGCCCTGCTGCGCGTCTCCGAGGCGATGAGCGCCCTCATCGGCCCCGGCCTCGCCGGCTTCCTCGTCGCCTACTGGCAGGTGTCCGGCTCGTACGCGGTGATCGCCGCCGCCTACGCCCTCAGCGCGCTCGGCCTGGCACCCCTGCGCAGGCTCGCCACCGCACGCGACGAGAGCGACGACCCGGTCTGGCGCCGGCTCGCCACCGGCTGGCACGAGTTCCGCGCCCGGACCTGGCTGTGGAGCGTCATCGCCCTGTGGGCCGTCTACGGCCTGTTCGTGTTCGGCCCGGCCCTGCCGCTGGGCGCGGCCCTGCTCACCGACCAGCACGGCGCCGCCGGTTACGGCTGGATCGCCTCCGCGGACGGCGCCGGCACGATCGTCGGCGGCCTCCTCGGGATGCGGGTCCGGCCGCGCCGTCCGCTCGTCGCCGGCGCCTCGGCCATGTTCTTCTTCGCGCTCAACCCCCTGGCGCCCGCGCTCGGCTGGAACTTCACCGCCACCGTCGTCACCGGCGTCCTGGCCGGCTGCGGCTTCGCCTTCTGGGGCGTGATGTGGGCGACCAGCGTCCAGTCCCACATCCCGCTGACCGTCCTGAGCCGCGTCTCGGCCTACGACGTCGCCGGCTCCATCATGGTCATCCCCGTCGGCCGCGCGCTCGCCGGTCCCGCGGCGGCCTTCGGCGCCGACCGGGTCCTGCTCTTCTCCTCGGCCGTGTCCGTCGCCCTCCTCGCCGCGATGCTCTGCGTCCCCGCCATCCGGGCGCTGGGCCGCGCCCCGGAGCCGGACCGGGAGGCGACACCGGAGGGCGCGGCGGTCTGAGCCCGGCGGGGTGCTACGAGTGAGGGCGTGGGCCCCTGCGGACCCGCCGGGGGTCCGCCCCCCCCGCTCACCCCTCCCGTACCGCCTCCCGCCCCGTGCCCCGGCAGTCCGGGCAGTCCATTCCGAGCCCGCACTCCTCGCAGCGGCGACCGTCCACGAAGCCGAGCCCCTCGCACTCCCGGCAGGAGCCCCACCCCTCGCACATCACGCACAGCCGGTATCCCGGCGGCAGCGTCGCTTCCGTGGCCACCCGGGGCGGGCGCACCCAGCGCGCGTGGATCCACACCAGGGGCGTGCGCCCGGAGATCCGCAGCGCCGTGCCCGCCGAGCTCACGCCGGCCTCGAACTCGCCGTGCCGCGCCTTCAGCAGACGCCGTCCGCCGGGAAGGTCGCTCTCCTCGGTGTGCCAGCCCGCGGACCGCAGCAGCCGGGCGGCGGTCGTGGCCGCGGGTTCGTAGGGCAGCCGGGGGAACGTCAGCACCAGGGAGAAGAGCTTGCCCATGTGGCCGTAGACGGAGTAGCGGTCGTCGGTCCGTTCCTCGGCGCGCGCTGCGACACCGGGTGCGACGGCGGCCGCGACGGCCTCCACCTCGGTGCGCACCCACTCCACCGACCGTGCGAACTCCTCTGCGGCGCCCTCGATTTCGTCACTCATGGGATCAGCATTCCCCGACGGGGGTGGCGGGCTCAGCGGGCGGACGTCAACGCCTCGCGCTCGACGCCCAGTTCGCGTACGAGCGCGTCGTCGACCCATTCCAGCATCCGGGCCCGGCCGAGCGGCCCCCGGTACGAGGTGGCCTGAACGGCGAGGCCGTCGAGCAGTGCGGTGATACGCCAGGCGGCGTCCTCGGGGCTGTCGCAGACGAACTCGCCGGCCGCCACGCCCTCGGCGATGACCTCGGCGAGCGCGGCCTTCCACTGCCGGTCGAGGTCGTGCGTCAGCGTGCGCAGTCCGGGGTCGCGCAGGGAGGCCGCCCAGCCCTCGATCCACAGCCGCCAGCCCTTGGCCTGCCCCGTGGGGGCGTACCAGCGCACGGCCGCCCGGAGCCGGCGGGCGGCGGTGAGGCGCGGCCTGTCCAGGAGCTCGCGCAGTTGGGCGAGGTCGGCCTCGGCGGCGTGCGCGAAGGCCGCGGAGACGAGGAGTTCCTTGCTGGAGAAGTGGTAGAGCACCAGCGAGCTGCTGACGCCGAGGGCGGAGGCGACGTCGGCGATGCGCACGTTGCCGATGCCGCGGGCCTCGATCTGCTCGACCGCGACGCGCAGGATCTCCTCGCGCCGTTCCTCCACGCTCAACCGGACTCTGGCCACGGCTTCACCCTACACAGCGCCGGCCGCAAGCCGGCCCGTGCGTCACGTGCCCCTCCCCTTCGGCGGGGCACGGCTTCGGCGCGGATTCGGGACACGTCCGCGAAAGCACTTGCGCAATGGTCAAGAAACGTTGACCATTGTGTCCATGCCAACCGACGACGATCTTCCCGAGACGTTTCACGTCACCACGGACGAGCAACTGCGCGCCGTCTCCAACCTCACGCGCCACCGGATCATGGCCGTGCTCCGCTTCGAGCCCGCGACCATCACCCAGATCGCCGAGCGCGTGGGCCTCGCGAAGGGGAGCTCCAGCTATCACGTGCGGCTGCTCGAACGGGCCGGCCTGGTGAAGGTGGTGCGGACGCGGAAGGTCCGCGGCGTCACCGAGCGGTACTACGCGATGGCCGCGCGCTCGATCGAGCTGCCGGATCCGGGCGAGGGCGGCCCCGACGTGCTGATGCGGCACGCGGTGGCGGACCTGGAGGCCGCGCCGGCGGATGCCGAGCGGCATGTGCGGATGGCCCATCTGCGGCTCACCGACGAGCAGTTCGCCGAGCTGGGGGCGCGACTGCAGGCGCTGGCGGACGAGTACCGGGAGCTGTCGGATCCGGCGCTGCCGGACGCCTCACTCGTCTTCGCGCTGTTCCACCCGGCAAAGATCCAGCAGGTCGAAGGGGATGCCAAGTGACCTCAGACGTAAAGAAGTTGCCCGCCGGGTTCGGTCGGCTGTGGACCGCGCAGACGGTGTCCTCGCTCGGTGACGGGGTGACGCACGCCGCGCTGCCGCTGCTCGCGCTGACGCTGACGCGGGATCCGCTGGCGCTCGCCGTCGTCACGGCCGCCGGAACGCTGCCGTGGCTGCTCTTCGGCGTGCTCGGCGGTGCGCTGGTGGACCGCTGGGACCGCCGGCGCACGATGTGGGTCACGGACGCGGCACGTGCGGTGCTGCTCGCGGTACCGGCGGCAGCGGCCGCGCTCGACAGCCTGAGCATTCCGCTGCTCGCGGTCGTCGCCTTCCTGCTCGGCCTCGGCGGACTCTTCTTCGACACGGCCGCCACGGCCTATCTGCCGGACCTGCTCCACCGCGACCCCGCGCTCCTGGAGCGCGCCAACTCCCGCCTGCGCGGCGCCCAGACCGCCGCGTCCGGCTTCGCGGGGCCGCCTGCGGGCAGCGCCCTGCTCGCACTCGGCCGGGCGGTTCCGCTGCTCGCCGACGCGGTCTCGTTCGCGCTCTCCGCGCTGCTCGTACGGTCGCTGCCCGCCGTGCCCCCGCCCGCACCGCAGGCGCGTGAGTCGCTGCTGCGGCAGGCACGGGCCGGTGCCTCGTACGTGTTCCGGGACCGGCTGCTGCTCGGGCTCGCGCTGCGTCCGGCGGTCGGGAACATCGCCTTCCTCGCGGTGGAGACCGTCCTCGCCCTCTTCGCGCGGGAACGGCTCGGCATCGGCGCCCTCGGCTTCGGTCTGCTCCTCACGGCGGAGGCCACCGGAGGTCTGCTCGGCGCGGGCATCGCCTCCTTCCTCGGCCGGCGGCTCGGCACCGGCGCCGCACTCACCTGCACGGCCGCCGTCGAGGGCCTCGCCATCCTGGGCCTCGCCGCCGCCCCGAACGCGTACGTCGCCGGGCTCGCGCTCGCCGTCTGCGGCGCGGGCATGGGCGCCACGATGGTGCTCGCCCCCTCCCTGCGGCAGGCGATCGTCCCCGCCCATCTGATGGGCCGGGTCGCCTCCACCTCCCGGATGCTCGCCATGTGCGCCGCACCGTTCGGCGCCTTCCTCGGCGGCTGGCTGGCCACCGCCTACGACGTGCGCACCCCGCTCTACACCGCCGCCGGCCTGCTCCTCGCCATGACCGCCGTCACGTCGACCATGACCACCAACCGCCGGGTCGAGGCGGCGCTGATGGCCGCCGCCCCGGCCGCCGACGCGGAGCGCCCGGAATCCCGGGAGCCCGTGTCCGAGGGCGCCCGGTAGGGCTCCGGTGCGCGCCGCCTCAGCGCCCGCCGTGCCCGAGAGGCCTGGACGTCACGCGTACCAGCCGAAGCGCTCGGCGATCACCGGCAGCCGGTCGGCGACGACACCGTGCGCGGCGGCCCGCGGCGTCGTCCCCTCGCGCCCGGCCCGTTCGAGGACCTGCCCGACGAGCGCGCGCATCGCACGCCGGATGTGCGCGAACGCCTGCTCCGCGTCGGCCTCGATGTCACCGAACAGGGTCCACCACCACCAGGCGTTGGTGGCCGAGTTGACCACGACGTCCGGCAGCACGACGGTGCCGCGCGCGGCGAGCAGCTCCTCGGCCTCCGGCAGGACCGGCATGTTGGCCGCCTCGACGATCCAGCGGGCCGTGACCGACGCCTGGTTGGCGGCGTCGATCGCGTACGAGACGGCCGCCGGGACCAGCACCTCGGCGTCCGCCGACAGCCAGGCGTCGCCGGGCAGTTCACGGTCGTCGGCCCGCAGGGCCGCACGGTCCACCGTCCCGAACGCGTCCCGCGCGGCGAGCAGCGCCTCGACGTCCAGGCCGTCCGGGTTCGCGACCGTCCCCTTCACGTCGGCGACCGCGACGACCTTCAGGCCCGCCCGCGCCAGGAAGCGGGCGGTCGCCCCGCCCATCGTCCCGAAGCCCTGCACCGCCACCCGCGTCCCGGCGTGCGGCACCCCGGCCCGGTCGAGCGCGGTGAGCACCGACTCGGCGACCCCGCAGCCGCCCGCCAGCTCGTCGAGGCCGATGCCGTCGACGTCCACCGCGAACGCGTCGGCGAGCCGCCGCCGGGCCGCGTCCTCGTCGTCGAGCAGCGGATAGACCGCCTGGATCGAGGAGACCAGACCGGCCTCGGCGGCGGCCCGGTCGACCAGGTCCTGGGTGAGGCCGAGGTCCTCGCCGGTGGTCCAGAACCGCTCGATGTGCGGGCGCATCGCGCGCAGATAGCGGACCAGCACGCCGTACGCCTCGGGGTCGCGCGGATCGCAGTCGATGCCGCCCTTGGCGCCGCCGAGCGGGATGTAGCGGCCCCGCGGGTCGTAGTGCAGGGCCTCCTTCATCGTCATGCCGCGGGCGAGCCCTGCGACCTCGTCGAGGGTGCAGCCCGGGCGCATCCGCAGTCCGCCGCTGCACACCCCGCGCACCAGCCGGTCGACCACCAGATAGCCGTTCCGGCCGGTGACGTGGTCCGTCCAGGTGAGGGAGATGAGGGGGGAGCTGGTGGCGTGGGTCATCGGGAGGACTCCTCGGGGACGGTGACGACGGTGGGGCCGGGGGTGGCGAGGCCGCGGGTGAGGGCGTCGGCGAGTTCGTCCGGCGAGCGCACCGTGCCGCCCCGGCCGCCGTACGCCCGGGCCAGCGCGGCGAGGTCCACGTCCGGCAGGTCGACGGCCGTGGGGCGGTCGCCGCGCGCCGCCATCTCCTCGCGGATCTCGCCGTAGCCGCCGTTGTCGAAGACCACGACCGGCAGCGGCAGGCCCAGCTGCGCGGCGGTCGCGAGCTCCTGCACGGAGAACTGCAGCCCGCCGTCACCGCTGAGCGCGACGACCTGGCGCCCCGGGTACGCGGTCTTCGCGCCGATCGCGGCGGGCAGCGCGTAGCCGAGCGTGCCGAAGCCGGTCGGATGGAGGTAGCGGGCCTCGGGGCCGAGCGGCAGATGGGGGAGCGCGCCGTAGTAGCAGCACTGGGCGCTGTCGGAGGTGACGACCGCGTCCTCGGCGAGGACCCGGCGCATCGCCCGCAGATACGGCAGCCAGCGCGCGTCCCGGCCGCGCGTCTCGTCGTCGCGGGTGGCCCGCAGGCCGGTGACCTCGGCGGCCGTGTCGACGGGCTCGCCCGCCTCGTCCGGGCGCAGGGTCTCCAGCAGCGCCGCGAGCACGGTCCGCGCGTCGCCCACCAGGGCCGTGTCCGCCGGCAGTCCCGCGTACATCTGCGCCGGGTCGACGTCGACCCGCAGCAGCGCGCCCGTCAGGGCCGGCAGCGGTCCCCAGACGTCGGACTCGGCCAGCTCCGTGCCCACGGCGAGCACGACGTCCCGGGCCGCGAGCCACTTCTGCACGGCCGGACTGTGCAGCGAGACGCCGAGCGACAGCGGATGCCGCTCGTCGACGATCCCCTTGCCGTTGGCGGTCGTGACCACCGGCGCGCCGAGCAGCTGGGCGAGCGCCCGGCACTCGCGGCCCGCCGCCCGCGCCCCGCCGCCGAGGACCAGGGCGGGCCGCCGGGCGCTCCGCAGGGCGGCGGCCGCCGCCTCCACCGCGGCCGGGTCCGGCAGCGCCGGTCCGGCCGGCGGCGCGAGCCGCGGCGGACCGGCCGGCTCCACGGCCTCCAGGAGGTCAAGCGGCACCTCGATGTGCGCGGGCCGCGGCCGCCCCGTACGGAACAGGGTGAAGGCCCGCGCGACCGCCGCGCCGATCTCGTCGACCGACGACACCCGGTGGCTGAAGGCGGCGACACCGCGCAGCGCCTCCGTCTGGCTGCGCATCTCGTGCAGCAGCCCGGTGGACTGGCGGGGGTGGCGCAGCGGCATGCCGGGGGAGACGACGAGCAGCGGCACGCTGTCGGAGTACGCCTGGCCCACGGCGGCCGCGATGTTGAGCAGTGCAGGACCGGTCGTGGTGATCGCGACGCCCGGACGCCCGGAAGCACGGGCGTAGCCGTCCGCCGCGTACCCGGCACCCTGTTCGTGACGCGCTGTCACATGTCGTATGCCGTACGCCTGGAGGTGCCGGTAGGCCTCCAGGTTGTGCGTCCCGGGGATGCCGAAGGCGTCGGTCACCCCGTGCGCGGCGAGCGCCCGGACGAGCGCCTCGCCGCCGGACAGCGCGTCCTTCCTGGAGAGGTCGGACATGGTGCCTCCGTGCGTACTGGACCTACTGACTGAACCATCAGTCAGTATCGGGAGCTCGGGGCGGGCTGTCAACGAGACGGCGGGAGCGCGGGCGGCGGCATGCGAAGGGGCCGGTGCCGGGGGGAGGTCCCCCGGCACCGGCCCCGCCGGATCGAGTCGGTTCAGCCGCTCATGCCGGCTCAGGCCGTGCCAGGCCGTGCCAGGCTGTGCCAGGCCGTCTCAGGTCGGCTCAGGTCGGTTCGGAGCGGCTCAGGCCGGCTCGGACCGGTTCGGAGTCGTTCAGCAGGCGCCGAGGTCCTGCCACACGCCCCACTCGCCGGTCGTGCCGGGCTCCTCGCCCAGCGTCCACCACTTGGCCTTCCAGGTGTGCCCCTGGTGGGAGACCTGCTGGCCGCCGGTGTAGACCGCGGTCTTGGACCACGGAGCCGCGGTGCACTGGTGGCCGCTGCCGCCGGTGATCGTCAGCGTGTACGTGGCGGTGTGCGCGGCCTTGGGGCCGGAGCCGGTCACCGTGATCCGGTACGTTCCCGAGACCGCCGCCGCCGTCGTGGCGAGCGACAGCGTCGCGGAGCCGCCCGCGGTGACCGAGGCCGGGCTGAAGGTGGCGGTGACGCCGGCGGGCAGGCCGCTCGCCGCGAGGCTCACCGACTGGGCCGCGCCCGACGTGACCGCCGTGGCGATCGTGCCGGTGGCCGTGCCGCCCGCCGTCACCGTGCCGGACGCCGGGCTCGCCGTCAGCGAGAAGTCGTCGGACGGCACCGTCGTGCCGCCCGTGAACGGGGCGAAGACGTGGCTGAAGTCCCAGGTGTTCTGCGCGATGCCCGAGCAGTTGTCCGCGGCGGCGCCGCCCGCGCAGCCGCCGTTGTCACGCTGCAGCGCCCAGAACGACAGGGTGTTGATGCCCTTGGACACGGCCCAGTCGTACACCGTGCGCGCGTTGGCCAGGCTGAAGGTCTCGGCCGGGCCGAAGTCGTCGACGCCGATCATCTCGGTGACGCCGATCATGCCCCACAGCTGGGCGGAGGTCTTCGAGGGGTACAGCTTGGCGAGCTGGTCGTAGAGTCCGCCGGCCGCGGTCTGGGTGTCCTTGGCCATGTCGTGCGCGGCGTTGTCGTAGTAGTCGAAGGTCATCAGGTTCACGACGTCGACGCGGGCGCCGTTGCTCACGGCGTTCTTCACGACGTTGAGGCCGCTCGCGGCGAGCCCCGTGGTCGTGGTCGGCAGCGTGTACGAGATCTCCAGCTTGCGGCCGGCGGCGGCCGCCCGGTCCTGGAGGATCTTGATGGCCTTGTTGCGGCGGTCGATGCCGGCGGTGTTGTCCAGCGAGTCGACCTCGATGTCCATGTCGAGCCGGCTCACGTCATAGGTCGTGAGCACCTTCTCGTAGGCGTCGGCGATCTGGTTGACGTCGGTGCAGCTGTCCGCGATCTCGGTGCCCGTGGTGTCCGCGGTGTAGCCGCCGAACGAGGGGATCACGTCACCGCCGCGGCCCTGCATCGTCTTGATGTCGTTGCCGAAGACCGCCGAGGAGACCGGCATGCCGGTGTCGCCGTTCCAGTACGGCGTACACGAGCCCTTGGTGGCGGTCTGCAGGAACGCCATCGTCAGGTGCTTGGTGCCGGAGGCGGCGGCGAGGGCGGCCGGGCTCTCGCCGGTCCACGCCTCGAAGTACGGGGCGAACACCCGCGACGGCAGCGGGGTCGCCGCCTGGGCGGTGCCGCCGCCGAGCGCGGTCAGGCCGGCCGCGGCGACGGCGGTGGTGACGGCCGCGATGACCGCGCGCAGGAAGCGCGTGCGTCTCATGTCAGTCCCAGGGGGTGTGAGGGGTCGGGTGGGGTCGCTAAGGAGATAGCGGCGCGCCGCGCGGCGGGTCAATGGTCTGGACCAAATGGCGGGTAGACCGGCGTGCGCCTTCCGTCATCGTTTTCCCTGTCCATGGCGACGATGATTGGCATAGACCAATTCCCGGGATTTTTACCGTTCTTGACCCGGCGTCGGCCCGCCCCGGCGGCCCCGGAGCGGGCATCGAAAGTTCTTTCGCGATTTCCGTTATCCGGCTCCCGCTCTCCGGTCTCCCAGTCGTAGGGCATCGGCAACAGGCGGGACGAACAGGATGAAGCACGGCATGACGGCGGCGACGGGCACGCGGACGGGGACGGTGACCATGGTCGGTACGGAGCTGGTGAGGGCCGCGCAGGGCGGCGACCCGGCGGCGCGGGACCGGCTCGTCGCCGCCCATCTGCCGCTCGTCTACAACATCGTCGGCCGGGCGATGAACGGACACCACGACGTCGACGACGTCGTGCAGGAGACCATGCTGCGCGCCCTCGACGGGCTCGGCACCCTGCGCGCCCCGGACAGCTTCCGCTCCTGGCTGGTCGCCATCGCCATGAACACCCTGCGCGCCCACTGGCAGCGCCGCAGCGCCGGCCACGCGGCCGGAGCCCTCGACGACGCCCGCGACCTCGCCCACCCCGGCGCCGACTTCGTCGAGCTCACCGTGGCCCGGCTCCAGCTCTCCGGCCAGCGCCGCGAGACCGCCGAGGCCACCCGCTGGATGGAACCCGAGGACAGCGCCCTGCTCTCCCTGTGGTGGCTGGAATGCGCCGGCGAACTCAGCCGCCACGAGGTCGCCGCCGCCCTGGAACTGACCCCGGAACACACCGCGGTCCGGGTGCAGCGGATGAAGGAACGCCTGGAGACCGCCCGGATCGTCGTACGCGCCCTGACCGCCGACCCGCTCTGCCCCACCCTGCGCGACGGGCTCGGCAGCTGGGACGGCCACCCGTCCGCACTCTGGCGCAAGCGCATAGCCCGCCACGCCCGCACCTGCCCGCACTGCGCCGGACTCTGGCACGGTCTCGTCCCCGCCGAGGGGCTGCTCGCCGGACTGCTGCTCGTGCCCCCGTCCGCGCTGCTGCTCACCGGCGTCCGCGAGAGCGCGGGCCTCGGACTCGCCGCCGCCTCCGCCCCGGCACCGTCCGGCTCCGCCGCCGGCTCGGCATCCGTGGCCGCGTCCCGTACGGGTGCCCGGCACGCCGCCGGATCCGGAGCCGGCACGCGCGGCGCCCGGCGCAAGGCGGAACAGCGCCGCCGGGGCCGCCGGCGTGCCGTCGCCGCCGCCGGCCTCGCCGTGGTGGCCGTCGCCGGCGGCACCTTCCACCTGCTCACCGGCCCCGACGGCGGCACCGCGGACCCCGAGGACGTGACCCAGGCGTCGGCCCCCGACACCGCCACCGTCCCGGGGGCGCCCCCGGCCACCACCACCTCCGCCGCGCCCGCCACGCCGACGCCGAGCGCGACCCCGAGCAAGGCCCCCACGACCCGCCCGCCCAAGCCGTCCCCGGCCCGGACCACGTCGAAGCCCGCCCCGCCGCGGCCGGCGCGCCCGCCGCGCCCCACGGCGGACACGCCCGCGCCGCCCGCCCCGACGTCCGAGTCCGGCCAGGTCATCGAGCTGGTCAACGCCGAACGGGCGAAGGCGGGATGCGGGCCGCTGACCGAGAACGCCTTGCTGACCCGGGCCGCGCAGGGCCACTCCGACGACATGGCCGCCCGGGACTTCTTCGACCACACCAACCCGGACGGCGACGGCCCCGGCGAGCGCGTCACCGCCGCCGGCTACCGCTGGTCGACGTACGGCGAGAACATCGCCAAGGGCCAGCGCACCCCGGCCGAGGTGATGGACGCCTGGATGAACAGCCCCGGCCACCGGGCCAACATCCTCAACTGCTCCTTCAAGGAGATCGGCATCGGCCTCCACCCGGCCGGCGGTCCCTACTGGACGCAGGTCTTCGGCGCGCAGTGACGCCGGGGCCTGCGGCGAGCACGGCAGCCGGGGTCCGGCCGTCCCCCATGGGGCCGGGCACCGGCCGCCGTGCCGTCGCCTGCCGGCCGCGTCCTCACACCACCCGGTGCAGCCAGCCGTAGGTGTCCTCGGACCGGCCGTACTGGATGCCGAGCACCCGCTCGCGCAGCGCGGTCGTCCGCTCGCCCGGCTTGCCGTCGCCGACCGTGAGCGCGTAGCCCTCGCCCTTGATGCCGGTGACCGGCGTGATCACGGCGGCCGTGCCGGCGGCGAAGATCTCCGTCACCGTCCCGTCGGTGACGCCGGCGCTCAACTCCCTGAAGGAGATGGGCCGCTCGACCGGCGTCAGGCCGAACTCATGGGCCAGCGCCAGGACCGAGTCGCGGGTGACGCCCTCCAGGATCGTGCCGAGCGCCGGGGTGATCAGCTCGCCGCCCGAGGTGACCAGGAACAGGTTCATCGTCCCGGACTCCTCGACGCAGCCGTCGTCGCCCGTGCTGTCGAGGTAGAGGACCTGGTCGCAGCCGTGCTGCTGCGCCTCGGTCTGGGCGGCGAGGCTGGAGGCGTAGTTGCCGCCGCACTTCGCGGCGCCCGTGCCGCCCTTGGCCGCCCGCGTGTAGTTCGTGCTGACCCACAGGGTGATGCCGCCCGAACCGGCCGCGAAGTACTGCTGCGCGGGGCAGGCGATGACCGAGTAGACGACCCGCTCGGCCGGCCGGACCCCGAGGAACGCCTCGGCGGCGAACATGAACGGGCGCAGATAGAGGCTCTCCTCGCCCTCCGACACCGGCACCCACGCCTCGTCCGCGCGCACCAGCCCCTCGATGCTCGCGAGGAAGTCCTCGGCGGGCAGCTCGGGCAGGCCCATCCGCTCCGCGGACCGGGCGAAGCGGCGCGCGTTCATCCCGGGCCGGAACAGCCAGACGCTGCCGTCCGCGTGCCGGTACGCCTTGAGGCCCTCGAATATCTCCTGCGCGTAGTGCAGCACGGCCGCGCTCGGGTGCAGCGAGAACGGCTTCAGCGCGCCGACCCCGCGCTCGTGCCACCCGGCCTCGGGCGTCCAGACGGCCGAGGCCATGTGATCGGTGAAGTGCCGGCCGAAACCGGGCGCGGCCAGGACGGCCGCGCGCTCGGCGTCGGGGACCGGGCGGTCGGTGCGCACCAGCGGGTATGCGGGATTCAACGTCGAACTCTCCTTGTTCACGAACGGGTCGGCCGGGTGCGCCCGGGCCGCCGGCCGCGGTCCGTGACGCACCGGAGGAATCCTGCCTCAACGCCGCCCGCGGGGGCACGGAGTTGCTTCCCGCTACTCGGTGCGGGCGAGGACCTCCCGGGCCGCCCGCTCGGCCTTCGCCCGGTCCTCGGGGACGAGTCCGACGCGGGTGCGGCGGTCGAGGAGGTCGCCGGTGTCGAGGGCGCCCTCGTGCCGTACGGCCCACAGCAGTTCGGCGCCGGTGACGGGATGGCCGGGCACGACGGGCTCGGCGAGCGCCGGGTCCGCGAGGCCGAGGGCGTGCACGGCCGGGGCCTCGGAGCCGTAGCGGCGCACCAGGCGCGTCGGGGCGTCGAGCCCGGCCAGAGTCCGGGGCCGGGCGGCGCCGACGAGCGGCAGGGACGCGGTGCGGCACGGGCCGGCGTCGAGGCCGCTCGCGGCCACGGCGGCGTCGACGGCGTCCTGGGCCATGCGCCGGTACGTGGTCAGCTTGCCGCCGACGACGGTGACGACGCCGTCGGGCGAGGTGAGCACGGCGTGCCTGCGCGAGATGTCGGCGGTGCGGCCGCCGTCGCCGCTCGTGTCGAGCAGCGGGCGCAGGCCGGCGAACGCCCCGACCACGTCGGCGCGTTGGACGGTGACGTCGAGCGCGGAGCCGAGCACGTCGAGCAGGAAGCCGATGTCGGTCTCCGGGACCTCCGGCACGTCCGGGATGTCGCCGTCGACGGGCTCGTCGGTCAGGCCCACGTACACCCGGCCGTCGCCCTGCGGCAGGACGAGCACGAAGCGGTTGGTCTCGCCGGGGATCGGGATGTGCAGACCGGCGGAGAGCCGGCCCAGGTCCTCGGAGCGCAGCACGAGATGGGTGCCGCGGGAGGGCCGCAGCCGGATGTCGTCGACGAGGCCGCCCGCCCACACCCCGGTCGCGTTGACGACCGCGCGGGCGCGGATGGTCAGCTCCTGGCCGGTGGTCTCGTCGCGGACGAGCGCGCCGTCACGGTGGAGTTCCAGGGCGCGGGTGCGGGTGAGGACGCGCGCGCCGTGAGCGGCCGCGGTGCGGGCGATCGCGGTCACCAGCCGGGCGTCGTCGGCGAGTTGGCCGTCCCAGGAGAGCAGTCCGCCGCGCAGCCCCGTGGAGCGCAGGGCCGGGGCGAGGTGCCGGGTCTCGACGGCGGAGAGCGTACGCGGCCTCGGCAGCGTGCGGCGCGAGGTGCGGGCGGCGAGGCGCAGCATGTCGCCGGCGAGGAAACCGGCCCGGGCGAGGGTCGCCTGGGCGGGGCTGACCAGCGGGGTCAGCGGCAGTACGAAGGGCTGGGCGCGGACCAGGTGGGGCGCGGTGCGCTCCATGAGGATGCCGCGTTCGACGGCGCTCTCGTGGGCGACGTCGAGCTGTCCGGAGGCGAGGTAGCGCAGTCCGCCGTGGATCAGCTTGGAGCTCCATCGGGAGGTGCCGAAGGCGAGGTCGTGGGCGTCGATCGCGGCGACGGAGAGTCCGCGGGCGGCCGCGTCGAGGGCGGCGCCGGCGCCGGTGGCGCCGAGGCCGACGACCAGCACGTCGACGGTGGTGCCCTGGCCGAGCTGCTCCAGTTCGCGGCGGCGCCGTGCGGCGTCGAGGGAGGAGCCGGGCAGGGCGGCGGCGGGGCTGCTCGTGGGGTTCATGGGGTGAGGGTCCTCTCCAGCAGGGTGCGCAGCTCGTCGAGGAAGGCGGCTTCGCTCAGTTCGGGATCGGTCTCGTCGGTCATGGTGCGCAGCGAGAGCGTGAAGGACTGGACGACGAGCAGCAGCGACCGGGCCTGCAGGTCCGTGCGGGCGCGCCGCACCGATCCGTCCTCGTGCCCCTCGGCGAGCGCCGCGGCGACGATCTCCAGGAGGGCCTCCTGGCTGGCGCCCCGCCGGTCGAGGATGTACGGCAGGAGCAGTTCGGGGTCCACGTCGAGGATCTTGTGGAACAGCGGATGGGCGCGGAACGCGGCGGCGCCCGCGACCAGTCCGTCGACGATCCGGGCGCGCACGGGACGCGGGTCGCCGGCCGGCGGCATGGCACCGGCGGCCACCGCGATCCACTCGCGGGTCATCAGGTCGCCGACCAGGCTGCGTACGTCGGGCCAGCGCCGGTAGATCGTCATCCGCGACACGCCCGCGCGCCGGGCGATGTCGGTGAGGGTGGTGCGCCGCACGCCGACGGCGAGGACGCAGTCGCGGGCGGCGTCGAGTACGGAATCTGCGTCCGAGGCGTTGTGACGAATGGGCGTCATCTGTCACAGTGTAATGGCAGGACGGGGAGAGCGGCAGCGCCGACTCGGGACCGACCCCGGAAACAGACCTGAACAGCAGCGTGAACAGCACCGTGAGGACCTTCGAAGTGGACATGTTGTGGAGCGGCTGGGGCGACCCGGCCAAGGCGGCCCCGCTGCCCGACGCGGTGACCGGACTGCTGCGGGACCTGCTCGGCGTCACCCCGCGCGAGAGCGGCCCGGCCGGCCTCGCCGACATCGAGGCGCCCGCCCCGGCCCTCACCGCCGAGGCCCGCAAGGCCCTGACCGCGGCCCTCGCCGCGCCCGACGCCCTGCGCGAGGACGCCGAGAGCCGCATCCGGCACACCCGCGGCAAGTCCACCCCGGACCTGCTGCGCATCCGCGCCGGCGAGGTCGCCGACATCCCCGCCGCCGTCGTCCTGCCCGGCAGCCACGACGAGGTCCTCGCCGTGCTGCGCGCCTGCGCCGACCACGGCCTCGCCGCCGTCCCGTTCGGCGGCGGCACCTCCGTCGTCGGCGGCCTCGCGCCCACCACCGAGCGGCCCTTCGTCGCCCTCGACCTGCGCCGCCTCGACGCGCTCCTCGCCGTCGACGAGGTGTCCCGCACCGCCACCCTGCAGCCCGGACTGCGCGGCCCGCGGTGCGAGGAGCTGCTCAACGAACAGGGCTGGACCCTCGGCCACTTCCCGCAGTCCTTCGAGTGGGCCACCATCGGCGGCTTCGCCGCGGCCCGCTCCAGCGGCCAGGCGTCCGCCGGCTACGGCCGCTTCGACGAGATGGTCCTCGGCCTCACCGTCGCCACCCCCGAAGGCACCCTGGAGACCGGGCGCGCCCCGCGCTCCGCGGCCGGCCCCGACCTGCGCCAGCTGATCCTCGGCTCCGAAGGCGCCCTCGGCGTCATCACCGCCGTCACCGTGCGCATCCGCCCGCTGCCCGCGAAGCGGGTCTACGAGGGCTGGCGCTTCGCCGACTTCGCCACCGGCACCGCCGCCCTGCGCCGGCTCGCCCAGGACGGCCCGCGGCCCACCGTGCTGCGCCTGTCCGACGAGTCCGAGACCTTCGTCGGCCTCGCCCAGCCGGACGCCATCGGCGACACCGAACTCCCGCAGAACCCCGGCTGCATGGCGATCGTCGGCTACGAGGGCACCGAGGCCGACACCGCCGCCCGCCGCGCCGCCGCCCGAGAGGTCCTGCTCGCCTCCGGCGGCGAGTACCTCGGCGAGGAACCCGGAGACAAGTGGGAGCACGGCCGCTACAACGCGCCCTACCTGCGCGACTCCCTCCTCGACGCCGGCGCCTTCGCCGAGACCCTGGAGACGGCCGCCTTCTGGTCCGCCATCCCCGGCCTCTACGCCGCCGTGCGCGACGCGCTGACCAGCACGCTCACCGCGGCCGGCACCCCGCCGCTCGTCATGTGCCACATCTCGCACACCTACGAGAACGGCGCCTCGCTCTACTTCACCGTCGTCTCCGCGCAGGGCGAGGACGCGGTGGCGCACTGGGCCCCGGTCAAGCAGGCCGCCAACGACGCGATCCTGGCCGCCGGCGGCACCATCAGCCACCACCACGGCGTCGGCACCGACCACCGGGACTGGTTCGTCCGCGAGATCGGCCCGCTCGGCATCCGCATGCTCCAGGCGGTCAAGGCCGAGATCGACCCGTCCGGCGTGCTCAGCCCCGGGGTCCTCATCCCCGTCCGCTGAGGCACCCGCCGCACCGCCCGCCGAATCCCCGCTCCCGCCGTCCCACTCCCGCCGCCCGGAGGCATGCTCGATGCGACAGTTCACCGCCGTCGTCAACCCCACCGCAGGGGGGTCCAGCGGTACGGCGGGCCTGCTCCCGCTGGCCCGGCTGCTGCGGGAGGCGGGCGCCCGGCTCGACACCGTCTACAGCCGCAGCCTGGAGCACGCCCAGGAGCTCGCCCATGACGCCGGCGCGCGCGGCCATGTCGTCCTCGCCGTC
Source organism: Streptomyces sp. NPDC004327 (assembly GCF_042873935.1). Classification (NCBI taxonomy): domain Bacteria; kingdom Bacillati; phylum Actinomycetota; class Actinomycetes; order Kitasatosporales; family Streptomycetaceae; genus Streptomyces; species Streptomyces sp. NPDC004327. The sequence goes on from NZ_JBIAME010000001.1 coordinate 648,856, forward strand.
GGCGGCGACGGCATGGCGGGGCGGATCGGCGGCGCGCTCAGCGGCACGGACACCGTCTTCGGCCTGGTCCCGGCCGGCCGCGGCAACGACTTCGCCCGCGCACTCGGCCTGCCCACCGACCCCGAGCGGCTCGCCGAGATCCTGCTCCACGGCGAGCCGCGGGCCGTCGACACCATCGAGGTCGAGTCCGCGGCCCACCCGCGGATCAGCGTCCTCGGCAGCGTGTACGCGGGCGTCGACGCGGTCGCCAACCGGCACGCCAACCACTCCCGGCTGCTGCGCGGCGCCGCCTCCTACTACGCCGGCGGCCTGCGCGCCGTCCTCGCCTGGCGGCCCGCCGCCTACCGCATCACCGTCGACGGCGTCCGGCACGAGCGCACCGGCTACACCGTGATCGCCGCCAACTCCGGCTTCTACGGCTTCGGCCGCAAGGTCGCGCCCGGTGCCCGCGTAGACGACGGCATGCTCGACGTCGTCGTCATCAACAAGGCGCCGAAGCACCTGTTCTTCGCCATGATGAACGAGCTCAAGACCGGCGCCCACGTCGACCGGCCCCAGGTCGAGATCCTGCGCGGCAAGGAGATCCGCATCGAGGCCGACCGCGCCCTCCCGTACGGCGCCGACGGCGAGGTCGACGCGACCCTCCCGGTGACCGTGCGGGTGCGGCCCGCCGCGCTCCACGTGCTCGCCTGACCGCCGTACGCTCACAGGTCCACGAGGAGGCGGGGGCCCGGGTCCACCAGCCGGGACAGGAACATGCCGATGCCGGCGGAGCCGGTCGCGTAGTCGTGCGCGATCCGGTTCAGCCAGCGGCCGGGGAACGCGATCCCGGCCCCGTCCCCGGCTTTCGCGGGCTTCTCGGTTTTCTCGGTGGTTCCGGCGCTCTCGATCCGGAACCACAGGACGGTCCGGGCGATGGCGGCCGCCCGGTCCCGGTACTCCTCCTCGCCGGTGCCGCGGTACATGTCCAGCATGAACTCGCCGATCCCCGCCAGCCCCTCGAAGAGGCCGGGCGCGTAGGCGTAGGTGACGTACGTGTCGTCCGCGACCCGTCGTGCGAGCTCGCCGTACCGCTCGATGCCGAGCAGCCGGTGGAAGCGGACCAGCACGCTGCCGATGCCGGCGCTGCCGTGGATCCAGTACGGATACAGGACGGAGTCGCCCTGGAAGCGCGGCCACTGCAGACCGAGACCGCTCTCGCCCGCGTGCGCCAGGTCGAACTCCAGGGCCTCGACGGCGCGGGAGCGGAAGCGGGGGTCGCCGGTCGCCAGGTGCAGGTACAGCAGGAAGAGGGCGATGCCGCTCGGCCCGTAGCCGTACCCGTGGTGGACCCGGCCGTCGTGGGAGGTCGGCCAGAAACAGGTGTCGCCCTCGCGCCGCGCCGTACGGAGCAGCTCCTCGCCCGCCCGCACGGCGTGGTCGAGGTAGACCTGGCGGCCGGTGGCCGCGTGGAAGCGCAGGGAGGCCAGCCCCCACCCGGCGACGCCGAGGAAGAGGCTCGGATCGTCGAACAGCAGGGGAGAGCGGTAGAGCGTCGCCATCGCGGTCTCGGCCCGCTCCCGCATGCCGAGTTCCTGGAAGGCCCAGGCGATGCCGGCAAGGCCGACGTAGAGGCCCGGCGGGTAGGTGTCGTTGTCGAGGGGCCGGCTCAGCATCCACGCGGCCGCCTCCTCGGGCAGGCCGCCGGACCGCGGACCGCCGGAGCGCGGGCCGCCGGCCGACAGGAACAGGGCCGGCCCGCAGGCGCCGTAGGCCACGCTGAGCGGGTTCGTCGCGTAGACCATGTAGTCGGCCGGCCAGAGACGGTCGGTGCGCTGCCCGTCGTAGGTCCGCAGCAGCGTGTCGCCGAGGCCGCGCAGGGTGCGCCGCACTTCCGGGTACGGGTGGGCCCGGACGGCTTCCGCCGCCGGGTATGTCCCGGTCACCAGGGGCGTCATGGCCTCACCCTTCCTCCCAGTCGGCCAGCACGGCCTTCGCCCCGGCCACGTCGGCGGCCGCCAGACACGCCACCACGGACCTCACCCGGTCGGGGACGCCCAGGGCGACCAGCTCGTCGAGGATGAGGTCCTGCGCCACGGGATTGAGGGCGAAGAAAGCGGTCGTGGGCGCGACGCTGCTGTAGAGCAGCATGGCCACGGCGTACCAGTCGTCGCAGGGGAGCAGCCGGTCCCGGGAGGAGCGCCGCGGGTGCAGGAACCCGGGCGTGCCCCAGCGGGTCCCGTAGGCCAGCAGCGCCGGATCGTCGTCCTCGCCGACCGAGCTCTCGAAGTCGATGAACCACATCCGGCGGGTCTCGGGATCGACGAGGACGTTGTTCGGCGACAGGTCGCCGAGCACGACCCCACGGGCGTGCACCGCCTCGACCATGGCGACGAGGCGACCGGCGACCTCCCTGAACAGCGGGACGAACCCCTCGACCCGGCCCGGCCGCCGCAGGTACGGCGCGAGGATGACGTCGTCGCGGGCCCAGAAGTCGTGGAAGGCGATGCCCGTCACGCGCTCCTCGACCAGGAAGGTGTGCTCCCACTCCGGGAAGAGGTCGACGGGCCGGGGCACGAACTCCAGGCCGTCCAGCCGGCGCAGCACGTCGTACTCGTGGCGCAGCATGTCGACGGCGTCGACCGTACGGCCCCCGATCGCCGTGCAGTTGGTGAGCCGCCGGGCCTCCTTCACGACGACCTGCCGCCCGGTGACCCGGTCGGTGCCGTGGTAGACACCGCCCGCGTTGGAGAAGGTGAGCGCGCCCTCGACGAGGTAGCGGTCCTTGAGCAGGGTGCCGTCAGGTTCCGGCTCCGGCCCCGGTTCCCGCTCCTGCTCCTGCTCCGGACCGGGCTCCGGCTCCTCCTCGAACGGGTCGCGGACCCACGACGGCAGTCTGAAGCACGGCAAGCGCTCGTCGGCCACGTACGTGCCGTCGGGCGCGACCAGGAAGGTGGTCTGCGTTCCGTCGACGCCGAGCCGCCGCGGCGGCCGGAAGCCCCCGTACCGGTAGAACAGGACCTTGCTGTCCCGGTACCGGCGGTCGGACAGGATGTACGGTCCCTCGACCGGCTCGTCGGCCGTGCGCCGGTACAGGGTCTCGATCAGCCGGACGAACACGTCCTCGTCGGGCGGATAGACCGTCATGAACTTGCCGGCGAAGCCGCGTTCCTGGGTCTTCGAGTTGATCAGGCCCAGCATCACCGGGTCGGCGGCGGCTTTGAACTCGACGTCGTGCTCCACGCACACCGGCACGACGAGCTCGAACAGCCGGAAGGTGTGCGCGGGCGCCGAGGAGACATGGATCTTGAAGCCCTGGGTGGGCGACGGAGCCGTCCGCGGCCCGGGGCCCGCGGGCCGCCGGGCCTGCAACCACACGTCGCCGCGCTCGAGACTCCAGGTGTCCGGCAGCAGCCCGGTGAGGGCGTCGCGGTACTCGGGGGTGATCTCGCGACGGGACAGGGGCTCGTAGTGCCGCGGATCGACGAGACCGAAGAGATGGTGGGCGGCCATGGCCGCGTGACGCTCCACGGGCGCTCAGCCGCCGGAGCCGCGAAGAGGGCCCCGGCGGACGAGACGACGTTCCGTGATCACTGCTGCATCGTGGTGCCGCCGCCGCCGGGGCAGCCGATACTGATGGAGCTGCACCCGATCGACTGCGTGCTGTGGAAACCGGCGATCCCGGACACCGGTTCACCGGTCTGCAGTCCCTGCAGCCCCAGCACCCGGGTCTCCTTCGCCTTCTCGGGCGGGACGGCCTGCCTCTTGTCCTTCTTGGCCATGAGCTTCTCCCATCTCCTGGCGACGCTGCTGCCAGGAGACGACCGGCCCCGGCTCGCGGCCATGTGGCGCGGCCGCCGCACCGCGACCTCCCCGCGCTCCCGCCCCGCCCGACCTGCGTAAACACCGGCCGCCTCGCACGACGGACGGCTTACTCCGATCGAGTGAGTCCCGGCGCGGTCACCCGTGGGACGACGGCAGGTAGTACGGCCGGTTGTGGGCGGCCACCGGGGGCGACTGGTACGTCCACGCGCCCGCGGCCGGCGCGTCGTCGCCGAGGAGCGCGTGGACGTCACGGCCGAGGTCGCCGTCCGGGGCGTGCAGCGTGATCCGGGTGCGCCCGGAGTGCGCGGCGGCGGAGAGGTCGTACCAGCGGTAGGGCTGGTAGACGTTCATGGGGCCGGCGAGCAGACGGCCCTCCCGGTCGGTGCCGTAGCCGGTGACGGGAGCGGAGTTGGCGGCCACGGCGGCGAGGCCGTCCAGCTTCGCCGTGAGGTCGAGCAGCGGGGCGTCCGCCTGCTCCAGGGCGCCGTCCGCGCCGATCGAGGCCCCGTTGCACCGCACGGTCCAGGTGTCGCCCGCCGGTCCGTTGAGGGACGGCAGGGCCACCTCGAACCAGCCCGGGTACTTCGGCTCCGCGTACAGCTCGCGTCCGGCCGTGATCGCGAACGGGTTGTCGCACACGACGTGGATCCGGGCGATGCCGAGCAGCTTCGTCTGGTCCCAGCCCTGCGCGTACTGCGCGTAGGTCAGGCCCGGCAGCCGCTTCTCCTCGGCCGTCGGGAAGGCGATGACGCTGAACTCGATCTCCTGCGTGACGCCGCCGCCGAACGCGTACTGCGCGAAGTACAGCTGGTAGTTGAGCGAGACCAGCGCCCGCCCGCCCTCGAACGTCGCCGCGGTCAGGTCCGGGTGGTGCTTGGCGAGCAGCTCGCGGACCGGGTCGGGGGCGACCAGCCAGTCGACGCCGATCTGATGCAACGCCCCGTAGTGGAAGGGGAGTTGGAAGGGCTCGGTCACGGGCGGCAGGGGCAGCGGGGTCATGCGGGGGCTCCCGGGGTCGACGGGGCGGAGGGCGTGGAGGGCAGGGAGGGCGTGGAAGGCAGGGCGGGAGCGGACGGCGTGGGGGAGCCGGCGGAGACGGGCCGGTCGCGGGCCGCGAGGTCGGCCTCGACGCGTGCGGCGCTGCGCAGGGCGAGCGCGGCCATGGTCAGGGTGGGATTGGCGGTGGAGACCGACGGCATGCTGCCGCAGCCGACCGCGTACAGCCCCGGGTGGTCCCAGCAGCGCTGCCAGGAGTCCACCACGGACGTGGCGGGGGAGTCGCCCATGAGATGGGTGCCGGCGGCATGGCCGGCACCGCGGTAGCCGTACGTACGGCCCCGGTGCTCGAAGCGCCCCGGCCAGGCCGCCACCGGCGTGTAGTCCGTGTGGTCCTCGGCGCCGAGCAGGGCGAAGAGCTGCTCCGAGACCGCCCGGGCCGCCGCCATGCCCTCCTTCACGTGCTCGTCCAGGTCGTAGGTGACGAGCGGGCGGGGCAGACCGAGGGCGTCGCGCTCGGTCGGATGGAGGGTGACCCGGTTCGAGGGGTCGGCGCCCTGCTCCATCTCGAACTGGAAGGTGAACTGGCGGCGGATCCTGTCCCCGACGGCCTCCCGCAACTCCCGCCCGAACAGGCCGCGTTCGGAGAGGAAATGGGCCACGTCCGTGTCGACGGGCCCCTTCGCCCAGAGCCAGCCCCACGCCCCGAACTCGATCCGGAACGGCGCCCGCAGCCGGCGCCCCGGACCGGCCCGGAAGCCCTCTAAACCGGAGACGGAGCCCGGGCCCCGGTAGGGCCCGGTGTCCTCCGGCAACAGCCCCCAGGTCAGCAGGACCGGATGGTCCATCAGATTGCGGCCGAGCTGGCCGCTGCCGCCGGCGAGCCCGGAGAGCAGCAGCAGCCGGGCGTTCTCGACGGCGTGCGCGGCCAGCACGACGACATCGGCGTGCGCGACGGACACCTCCCCGTCGTACGAGCGGTACTCCACGCCCGTCGCCCGCCCGCGGCCGTCGACGAGCACCCGGCTCACCACCGAGCGGTCCCGGAGCCGCACCGAACCGCTCCACCGCCCCTGCGTCTTGAGCGGGGTGTACTTCGCGTAGGAGGGGCAGTGCGGGATGCAGGTCGCGTTGCCCACGCACCGGCTGTCCGGCTCCGGCCGCCCGTCCCGACCGAGCGGCACATAGCCGCGGCCGCCGTCGTAGCGAGGGTCCGGGATGCCGTTGCGCGCGTGCGGAGTGCCGGTCACCCGCAGCTCGACCTCGCTCAGGGCCACCGGGTCCTTGACGCGGCGCCCGTCGAGCCGGGCCGCGAGCAGCCGGTCCAGGCGTCCGGCGGGCAGCGCCCGCATGGGGAAGACGTAGTCGTCGGGGAAGGGCAGGCCGACGTGCTCGCGCTGCTCCCCGGCGTCGGCGGCCACCCCGAGCTCCCGCTCCGCCGCCCGGTAGTGGGGCTCCAGCTCGTCGTAGGTGAGCGGCCACCGCCGCCCGTAGCCGAAGGACTCGGTGTCGAAGTCCTCCGGCAGCATCCGCGGCGCGAGCCCGGTCCACACGTTGCCGGTGCCGCCGTTCATCCGGACGTAGCCGCTCGCGTACGGCAGCGGGCCGTCCTGGAACAGATGGCCGCCCGTCCGGAAGCCGGGCGTCCCGTCGGTGCCGACGAGGTCCGTGGCCTCGGGCCAGGGTGCCGCCGGATGGGCCCGGTACGACGGGCCGGGCGGCGGTGCGCCGTCGCCCGCGGCGCCCGCCTCCAGGACCAGGACCCGCCGCCCGTGCGCGCCGAGTCGGTGCGCCACGAGCGAGCCCGCGACACCCGCGCCGACGACGATCACGTCGTACCGCGTCACCGGCCGCCCCCGCCGTCCGGGCCGGCGCCGGTGCCGGCCCGGGCCCAGCTCCCGTACCCCTCCGGCCCGGTGGCGGGAGCCTTCACACCGGCCGCCTTCCACACCAGGCCCTCGGCCTGGGCGCGCGGGGACACCAGGACCGGCGGCCGGCCCGGCCAGCTGCCGGTGTACCAGAGGTACGTCACCGCCCGGGCCGCGTCCCGCAGCTCGTCGTCGGTGCGGTCGTCCAGGGCCTCGTACGGCTCCCGCAGCTCGCGCAGCAGCCGCCCGTACCGCTCCGCGCCGAGCCGGTCCGCGGCGAACGCCCGGTAGACCTCGGTCAGTCCGGTGGCCGCCAGGTCGGCTCCGTCGAAGCCGGTCAGCCGCGCCGACACGGCGCTGAAGCGGTGAATCTCGTCTGTGATGGGCACGCGGGCAACGGTGCCCCGCCGCCCCCGGCGCCATGCGGCGCACCTGCGGAAAGGCTTGATCACGACGGTGTACGGTCCCGGGTCAAGCCCTCGTACGACTGGCCGTGGTCGACCTGCCGTTCGACATGCGTTCACACGGCAACCCGTCCGAAGCCGACCGGCGTTCGGTGCCGGCCGCGAGCCTCGTGTCGCCCGGCCCCACACCTCCACTCCAGTCAGGACGGACACCGTGCGCGAAGTCCACACTCCCCGGGGGCGGCGTCGCCTCCCTCGCCGCCTCGCCGTCGTCGGGGCGACCCTGGCCGCCGCCGCGGCGCTGCTCGCGCCCGCCGCCCACGCGGCGCCGGCCGACGACGTCCGGATCAACGAGGTGGTGACGACCGGCAGCGTCGACGACTCGATCGAGCTGTTCAACAAGGGCACGGCCGCCGTCGACGTCTCGGGCTGGATCCTCAGGGACGACAACAACAGCTCGAAGTACACGGTGCCGTCCGGGACGACGCTCGCCCCGGGCGCCGCCCGCGCCTTCGACGTGGCCGGCTCCTTCGGCCTCGGCTCCAGCGACAAGGCCCGCCTCTACCTGCCCGACGGCAGCACCCTGGTCGACAGCTTCGGCTGGACCAGCCACTCCAACCCGTCCTGGTCGCGCTGTCCCGACGGCACCGGGGCCTTCGGCAAGGCGCCCCTGACGCTCGGCGCGCCGAACTCCTGCGGCTCCGGCGGCGGTACGGGCCCGGTGCCGTGGCCCGGCGCGAGCACCGTGGCGACCGCCGACGGCGCCAACGTCTTCGGCCAGGACCTCAGCGGCCTCTACCAGGAGGGCCCCGTGCTCTGGGGCGCGCAGAACTCCGGCAAGCTGTGGCGGCTGGTCCGCGACGGCTCCGGCGGCTGGAAGCCCGACACCGCGAACGGCTGGGCCTCCGGCAAGACGCTGCGCTACCCCGACGGCACCGGCAGCCCCGACAGCGAGGCCGTCACCCTGACCGCCGCGGGCGCCGCCGGCGGCGCGTACGTCGCGACCGAGCGCAACGGCGACGCCTCCGGCACCAGCCGGCTCTCCGTGCTCCGCTACGACGTCACCACCGGCACCGGCGGCACCCTGACCGCGACGAAGGAGTGGAACCTGACCGCCGGCCTGCCGGCCGTGGGCTCCAACCTCGGCTTCGAGGCGGTCACCTGGATCCCCGACGCCACCCTCACCGCCGCCGGCTTCAAGGACGAGTCGACCGGCGCGGCCTACGACCCGAACCGCTACGGCGCCCACACCGGCGGCATCTTCCTCCTCGGCGTCGAGGGCACCGCCACCGTCCACGCCTACGTGCTCCAGGACAGCGGCGCCGCCACCAGGGTCGCCACGTTTGCGAGCGGCATGTCCGGCGTGATGGAGCTCCAGTGGGAGCCGCAGGCCGCCCGGCTCTGGGTGGTCTGCGACGACACCTGCTCCGGGCAGCACCGCACGATGAAGGTCGGCACCTCCGGCGCCTTCACGCTCGACGCCGTCTACGACCGCCCGAGCGGCATGCCCGACATCAACAACGAGGGCTTCACCCTGGCCGGCGCCGACGAGTGCGTGGCCGGCAGCAAGCCCGTCTACTGGTCCGACGACAGCAACACCGGCGGCCACGCCCTGCGCAGGGGCACCATCAGCTGCTGAGCCCGCGCGCGGCCCGTACCGCCGGGCGCGCTCCGGCCGCCCACGCCACCTCGGCGCCGGCCCACCGGCGATGAGGTGGCGTGTTATCAAGCTCATTATCCTGATTTGATCACTTATGCCCGTACGCTGCCCCCACCGACCCACCCCTGAAGGGAGCATCTCGTGGCATCGCGGCTCAACCCCTACATCAGCTTCTCCGGCGACGCGCGGCAGGCCATGGAGTACTACAAGACGGTCCTGGGCGGCACGCTGAGCCTCAGCGGCTACGGAGAGTTCGGCTCCGAGACGCCGCCCGGGTACGAGGACAAGGTCATGCACGGCATGCTGGAGACGGACGGCGGCTTCACGCTGATGGGCGCCGACGTGCCGCCCGGCATGCCGCACGAGCCCGGCAACAACTTCGCCGTGAGCCTCAGCGGCGACGACGCGGACGAGCTGCGCGGCTACTGGGCGAAGCTGTCCGCCGACGGCACCGTCTCCGTGCCCCTGGAGAAGCAGATGTGGGGCGACGAGTTCGGCATGTGCACCGACAAGTTCGGCATCACGTGGATGGTCGACATCACCGCGCGCACCTGACCCCGGGGCCCCGCCCGGGCGGCCCGCGCGACGGCGGAGCGCGAATCGGCCAGGGTGGCGGGTTTGCCGGGCGGCACGCGGGGAAGGGTCCGGCGTCAGTGGCATAGGCACCTGGCAGTGGCGCCGTAGCCCGGATCGTCGACCTGACCGTCGGGGAGAAGGAGGTTGATCCGCCATGACCGTGAGTGCCGTCGAGCTCCCGGAGTTGTGGATGCCGTATCCGGTACGGGGCAACCCGCATCTGCCGGATCTGCGCGCGGAGAGCGAGACCTGGGCGCGGGAGATGGGCATGCTGGCCGACGACGAGGGGCCGGCGGCCCCTCGCGCGATCTGGACCCGGTCCCAGTTCCACGCCATGACCGTGGACCAGCTGACCGCCTGGACCCTGCCCGACGCGGGGCCGGCCGAGCTCAGGCTCAACCACCGCTTCAACATCTGGGCGCTGGCCTGGGACGACTACTTCGCCGCCACCTTCAAGCGCACCGGTGACCTCCCGGCCGCACTGGAATTCACCGCCCGGCTCCACGCCTTCCTGCGACCGGAGCCGGGCGCGCGCTTACCCGAGCCGGTGAATGCCGTCGAGCGGGGAATAGCGGATCTTCAACGAGATCTCTTTCCGGCCAGGCTGGCGCACTGGCGGCGCGATTTCAATGTCGCGCTGGCGAAATACATCGACGCGGGCGTACTGGAACTCGCCAACAGCCTCGGCGGACGGGTTCCCGATCTGATCGAATACGCGCCGTTCCGGCGGGAGAGTTTCGCCGCCCACACCGCCCCCTATTCCGTCGAACTCGCCACCGGCGCGCGAATACCCGAGCAGATACGGCACAGCCGGGTCGTCCGCGGTCTGCTCGACGCCTTCATGGACGTCATGGGGCTGGCCAACGACATCGCCTCCTACGAACGGGAGGTCCACGAGGAACGCGACGTCAACAACCTCGTCGTCGTCATCGGCACCTCCCTGGGCATCCCGCTCCACGAGGCCGTGCCCGCCGCCGTGCACCTGGTCAACGCCCGGCTGCGCGACTTCGACCGCCTCGGTCACGGCGAACTCCCCCTGCTGGTCCAGCGGTCCGGGCTGCACCACGGCGAGCGGGCCGAGCTGGCGGCGTGGCTCCGCGGCGCCTGCGGCTTCCTGTCCGGTCTGCACGCCTGGTACACCGGGGCACCCCGCTACGTACCCGCCGACCCCGCCGTCACGGAGCAGCACCGAAGGGGTGCCGGCGAACGCCCGCCGGCGACCCCCTCGGTGGCGCGGCTATCGCCGTAGCAGCCGACGCCCGAGGCGCACCCACCACGAGGCGGCGGGCGCCGGCCGCTGCCCGGGCACGGGGACGCCCGCCGGCCCGTCCGGCCCCTGCGGCCACGGCGCCGCCGGCGGCAGCCCGCTGCTGCGCGCGGGCGGGACCGGCAACGGCGCCGTGATGTCCGGGGCCCGGGGAGGACGCGCGGCGAAGGTCACCGGCAGCGCCGTCAGGTGCCGCGCCCAGGTGGAGGAGCGCCAGTCGAGCTCCTCCTCGGGGACGGCCAGCAGGATGTCGGGCAGCCGGGTGAGGAGGATGTCGATGCCGGTGTCGGCGATGATGCGGCCGATGTCCTGGCCGGGACACTCGTGGTTGCCGGCGCTGAACGACAGATGGGCCCGGTTGTGGTGCACCGGGGCCACCGGATCCGGACGGATCGCCTCGTCGACGTTCCCGGCGGCCAGACCGAGCAGGAGCATGTCTCCCGCCTTGATCCGCTGCCCGCCCAGGGTGGTGTCGCTGTTGGCCCAGCGGCCCGGGCACACCATCAGCGGCGGCTCGTCCCACAGGACCTGCTCCACCGCCTCCGGCACCGTCATCTGTCCACCGGCCAGCGACCCGCGGAAGCGCGGGTCGGTGACCACCATCCGCAGCACGTTGGACATGAGGTTGGCGGTCGTCTCGTAGCCCGCCAGGAGGATCAGCCGCAGGTGGTGCTGCACCTCCTCGTCGGTGAGGCCGGCCGGATGGGCGAGCAGCGCGGAGGCGATGTCGTGCCCCGGACGCAGCCGCTTCTCGGCGACGAGCTTCTCCAGGCATTCGAGGACGTAGGCGTTGCTGGCGAGCGAGGTCTCGGTGGCCTTGAAGAGGTCCCGGGCGGCGTGCACGAGCGCGGGCCCGGACTCGTCCGACATGCCGAGCAGCCGGGTGAGGGTGAGCATGGGCAGGTGCTCGGTGAACCGGCCCACCAGCTCGACCTCGCCGTCCTCGCAGAACCCGTCGATCAGCTCGTGGGCGAAGCGCGTGATGTGCCGGCGGACGCCCCGGTGGTCGAACTGGTCGAGGCCGGCCGTGACCGCCCCGCGCAGCCGCTGGTGTTCCTCGCCGTCCGCGCACACGCAGTCCGGGCGCCAGCCGATCATCGGCACGAGCGGCGAGGTGGCCGCGTCGATCTCGCCGCTCGTCCAGCCGTGCCAGACGCGGGGGTCGCGGGAGAACTGGGTGGAGCGGGTGGCCACGTCACGGTTCTCGAGGTAGCCGAGGACGAGCCAGGCGCGTACGTCGCCGTCGAGCAGCACGGGCGCCACCGGGCCGTGCTTGGCGCGCAGCTCCTCGTACAGGCCCATCGGATCGGTGGCCGCGGCCTCGCCGTAGAGCCGGGTCGCTCCGCCGGGGCCCGTCGTGGCGTGCGCCGGGCAGCCCGGCGGCGGGACCGGCCCGGCGGCGAGGGAGGGGTGTTCGGGGGGTGGGACGGTCATGCGGTCTCCTGGGCGGCGAGGGTGCACAGGTAGACCATCAGCGAGAGAAGGGCGTCACGGCAGGACGCCCGGTCACGTGCGTCGCAGTCGACGATGGGCACGGACTCGCTGAGGGCCAGCGCGCTGCGCAGTTCGGGTACGGGGTACCGGGGGGCTTCAGGGAAGGCGTTGACGGCCACCACGAACGGGACCCGGCGGTCCTCCAGGCGGGTGATGACCTCGAAGCAGACCTCGATCCTGCGGGTGTCGACGAGGACGACGGCGCCGAGCGCGCCCTCGAAGATGCCGTTCCACAGGAACCAGAAGCGCTCCTGTCCGGGGGTGCCGAACAGGTAGAGGACCAGCTCCCGGTTGATGCTGATCCGGCCGAAGTCCATCGCGACGGTCGTGGTGTTCTTGCCCGCGACGCCGGGATTCTGGTCGATCCCCACGCCCGCCTGGGTCATGCGCTCCTCGGTGGTCAGCGGCGGGATCTCGCTCACCGAACCGACCATGGTCGTCTTGCCGACGCCGAAGCCGCCGACGATCACGACCTTGACGCCCCGGGCGCCGTGCGGCAGCAGCAGGTCGGTGCCGCCGGCGCCCGCCTGGGGCGCGTCAGAGCTTACGTAGTCCATGGATCACCGCCTCCAGAAGGCCGCGGTCGGGGTACGCCGCGACGGGCACGGGTGCAATGGCCTCGACACGTTCGTCCTCGACGAGTTGGGACAGCAACACGGTGACGACGCTGAACGGGAGGCTGAGGTGCGCGGACACCTCGGCCACCGACAGCGGGTACTGGCACATCGAGAGGATGGCCGCCTGCTCGGGCTGCATCGCGGGGTCGGGCTGGGCCCGGGACGCGATGAGGGTGACGAGGTCGAACGCCTTGGCCGAGGAACCCGGGCCACCGGTAATGACGTAGAGCGGAACGGGAGTGCCTTCGTCCCAGGGGGACTGGTTCTCCGATGTCACATCGCCTGCCGGACGTCATCACGAGGCGGGCTGGTCATGTGCTGGCCGATCCGGACGACCAGTGTCCGCATGCGGTCGCCGAGCAGTCCGGCGTCCACCTCCGCGTCGGCGAGCACCGCGAGATAGGCCCCGGGGCCGGCCGCCATCATGGAGAAGTACCCGCCGTCGGCCTCGATCCCGACCATCCGCGTCGAGCCGTCCCCGTGCGGGAACATCTGCGCGATGGCCTTGGCCAGGCTCTGGATGCCGGAACAGGCGGCGGCGATGGCGTCGGCGGTGTCGGGAGCCGTGTTCGCCTGCCCGATGCACAGGCCGTCGGACGACAGGACGACCACGTGCCGTACGTGCGGAACGCCGCCCACGAGTTCCGTGAGCATCCAGTCGATGTTGGGCAGTGGCTGCATGGTTACTCGACCTCATCTGACGGATGGCTGTGGGGAGTGGAAGGTTCGGCGGCCGGTCGCCCGCCGCCGTTGAACGCCTCCCACATCAGGCCCGGCTGCGGGGACGTGCCGGAGGTCCCCCGGGGCGCGGCCGGAGCCGTGCCGGGCGCGGGGGGCGTGCGGACGAGCGGCGTCGGTACGGGTGACTCGCGGCGCCGCCGGGGCAGGCCGTTGAGGGTGGTGCCGGCCGTCCCGGCCGGATCCGTCGCGGCATCCGCCGCGGTCGCGGGCGCGGGCACCGGCGCCGCCGGGAGCGAGGGCGGGGGCGTCGACAGCGGCCGGGGACGCGACGGGCCGGCCGGGCGCTTGCGCGGGGGCTCCGGCATCCGTACGAGCGGCTGCGGGACCGTGGTGATCAGGCGCCGGGGCACGAGCACGACGGCCCGTACGCCGCCGTAGGCGGAGGTGCGCAGATCGACCACGCAGCCGTGCTCGCGGGCCAGCCGGCTCACGACGGGCAGGCCGAGCTGGGTCACCTCGCCGAGCCCCGACATCAGGTTGCCCCGCGCCGCCTGGGCCATGACGCGGTCGATGCGCGCCCGGACCTCCTCGGTGAGCCCGACCCCGCGGTCCTCGATCTCGATCGCGATGCCGGTGGGCACCTCGCTCGCGGTCACCTCCACGGGGGTGTGCGGCGGCGAGAACGTCGTGGCGTTGTCGAGGAGTTCGGCGAGCAGATGGATCAGCGGCTCGGCGCCGGGGCCCACCACCGCCACCTCCGTCACCGACTGCAGCTTGACGCGGGGGAAGTCGACGATGCGGGACATGGCGCCGCGCAGCACGTCGTAGAGCGGGATCGCCCTGGACCACTGGCGTCCGGGCCGGGCGTCGCCCAGGACCGCGATGCTGGCGGCCAGGCGGCCGATCAGCGCGTTGCGGTGGTCGATGCCCTGCAGACCGCGGGAGACCACGACGTCCGTGCCGTGCAGGATCTGCATGGCGTGCAGGTCCTTGGCGAGCTGGTGCACGATCGCCTGCATCCGGCGGGCGACCGCCACCAGGGCCCGCTGGGACGAGTCCTTGGTGGTCTCCTCGGTCTCCACGGCTTCGAGGAGCGTCCGCAGGGCCTCGCGGAGCGCCTCGGCGAAGTCGGGGTCGAGGTGCTCGCCGAACGCGGCGGAGTGCAGGATGTCCGACGACGACTCGCCCTTCTTCAGGCGGGCGACGGCCGCCGGGAGGAGCGACTCGGCCATCCACACGGTGGTGGACCGCTGGTCGGCCAGCCGCCCGAGCAGCGCGGCCTCGCGCCCGGCGTGGTACTCCTGCGCCTCGGTGAACGCCCGCGCCCGGCGGACCGCCTCCGCCGACCGCAGCCGGTGCACGGTCACGGCCGAGGTGAGGGTCGTCAGGGCGACCGCGGCGAGGCCGGACCAGGCGAGCGGTGTCCGTATCTGCGCAGGGGTGAAGAGCAGTCCTATGGCGAGGGCGACGGCCAGGGTTCCGGGAGGGATGAGCCACACCGGAGCCACTGCGCCGGGCCTGGCTCTGGAAGTCGAACCTGCACGAACCATCAAGAGGGTCCCTAAACAGTCTGGAATGAGCGGACTGAGGCGGTGTGTCGCGCCGACAGGAAATATTCCTCGCAGCCACGTTCCGTCCGCGCCCACTTCAGCGGTCATGACTCGCTGTGAGCGCAGCGCAACACATGTGGGGAGCATAGTCAGTTCGGGTTTGACATGTGACCTCGATGGAGCGGAAGCCTCCATCAATCAATTCGAACTCATAAGTCGACGAATTCTGTTCTGAAATTGACAGCAACTGATCAGATTGCGTCGCTGTCGGTGTGCCGGCGGGCAGGCCGCACGGCGGCGACCCGTACTGCCGACGCCGCCTCCCGGGCCCGGCGCGGGCCTGACGGGTGATGTTCGCGCGGGTCGGCGAGAGGCGGGGCCGCCGCACGAGCGGCCCGGCCGATACTCCGGCCATGACACCAGCCCGTACCACCTCGCGGCCGCGCCTCGCCCTGATCGCCGCGCTCACCGCCCTGGCCGCCCTCGCCGCCCCGGTCACCACCGCCGGCGGCGCGACGGGCGGCGAGGGCGGCCACCACCGGCCCTGCGCGAGCTCGCGGCCGGCGCGGCACGGCCCGGCCGCCGAGATCCTGCGGATCGCCGAGCGGGCCAAGAAGGACCTGGACCTCCGGTCCGTCATCCTGCGGGTCACCGTCGACGGCCGCGAGGTGATCACCACCGCGCTCGGCGAGTCGATGACCGGGGTCCCGGCGGACCCCGCCATGCACTTCCGCAACGGCAACATCGCCATCAGCTACCTGGGCACGGCCCTGCTGCGCCTCGTCGACCAGGGCCGGGTCCGCCTCGACGACACCGTCGAACGCTGGCTGCCCGGCCTGCGGGACGCCGACAGGATCACCCTGCGCATGCTCGGCGCGTCCACCACCGGCCTCGTCGACTACGTCCGCCTCCCCGCGTTCCAGCAGGCCGTCGGCGCGAACCCGTTCCGCCAGTGGACGGCGAAGGAAGTGGTGGACCTGTCGACCCACGAGGAGCGGTGGTACGACCCCGGCACCAACTGGAGCTACTCGCACGCCAACTTCGTCCTCCTCGGCGCCGCCCTGGAGAAGATCACCGGCACCCGGCTCGACCGCCTGCTCCGGCAGGAGGTCACCGGTCCGCTCGGCCTGCGCGAGACCCGCAACGCCTTCACCCCCGACATCCCGGAACCCGTCCTGCACGCCTTCGACGCCGACCGCGGGCGCTACGAGGAGTCCACCTTCTGGAACCCCTCCTGGACCACCGCGCCCGGCGCGGTCGAGACCACCGACATCTGCGACCTCGAACGCTCGGCCGGCGGCCTGGGCTCCGGCGAGCTGCTCTCCCCGTCCTCGTACCGGGAACTGCTGAACCCCGGCACGGTCGGGCTCGGCCACGCCACCAAGAAGTGCCCCGCCACCGTCTGCCTGGCGCAGACCGAGGCCACCCACGACGGGCTGGGCATCCTCGTCCTCGGCGACTGGATCTCCCAGCACCCGCTCTTCTTCGGCTACTCCGCCTCCATGGCCTACCTGCCGTCCCGGCACCTGTCCATCGCGGTCTCCACCACCCAGGGCCCCACGAGCACGGACGGCCACCACGCCCATGTGATCACCCAGCGGATCGCCGCCGCCCTCGCTCCGGGGCACCCGATCCCCGACTTCGGCTGAGCGGCCCGTCCGCGAGCGCGGGCCGGGCCCGGCAGGAGCCGAAGGCCGCCCTACGCCTCCGCCGGGAGCCGTTCGACCGCGACGAGCGCCGCGTCGTCGCCGAGGTGGCCGCCCGCGTACGCCTGGAGGTCGGCCCGCAGCCGGCCCAGCAGCGTGCGCGGGTCGTCGCCCGTCCAGGCGGCGAGCCGCTCCGTCAGTGGATAGAAGGCCCGCGAGTGGTCGCGGGCCTCGATGACACCGTCCGTGTAGAGCAGCAGCACGTCGCCGACGCCGAACGGGAAGGTCTCCACCGTCACGTCGGGGGGGACGACGTCGGACAGGCCGAGCGGGGGGCTGGCGTCGGCCGAGTCGAGCGGGATCACCCGCCCCTCGCGCAGCAGCAGCGGGGGCGGGTGGCCGCAGTTCACGAGCCGGACGACCGGCTCCTGGTCCGGGATGTCGAGCACCAGCGCGGTGACGAACGCCTCGGCCGTGTCGCCGGCCGCCTCGTCGCCCCCCGCCCCCGGCGCGCCCGTGTCCTCCTCCGAGCCGACGCCCTCCTCCAGGTGCCCGACCAGCTCCGGCAGCTCCTGCTCGCGGCGCGCGGTGACCCGGAAGGCGCCGAGGACCAGCGAGGCCTCGCTGATCGCGTCGAGCCCCTTGCCCCGGGCGTCGCCGATCAGCAGCCGGGTGCCGCGCGCCGTACGGGCCGCCGCGTACAGGTCGCCGCCCATCTGCGCCTCCGCCTCGGCGGCCAGGTAGACCGAGGCGATGCGCAGCGGCCCGGCGCGCTGGGGGAGGGGGCGCAGGACGACACTCTGCGCGGCGTGGGCGACGGCCCGCAACCGGGTCACCCGGCTCTCGTCCCGCTCCCGCAGATAGGCGAAGAACGTCGCGATGACGGAGATCAGCACCAGCGCGATGATCTGGTAGGTGTGGTTCAGGTCCGTGAGCGTCGTCCGCGCGACCGCCACCACCGTCTGGGCGAGGACCGCGACCGCGCCGACGAACGCCGTCATCCGCGGCCCCGCGAAGGACGCGGTCACCGCGGGCGCGGCGATCAGGAACGGCCCCAGGTGGACGTCGGGCGGGGCCAGGACGTCCACCACGGTGACCGCCGCGATGAGTGCGAAGGGCGCGGCGAGCAGCAGCCGGCCCCCGCGCCGGGAGAGGCGGGGGGTGAGCCTTGGCTCGCGCGGGTCCATGAGAAAGGCATACCCCAGGCGACCGGGCGTGTCCTGTCGCCCGGCCGACGCCCCCTGACGCTGCCGTTTCCCGCGGGGTGGATCGAGGGGATCGTGGTGACCGTGTGGCGGGGCGTTCCGGGACGGGCGACGCGGCCTCCCGCACACCGCGGAACACGCCGTCTCATATTTCGTCGCATCAGGCTTGACCGATCGACCCGCGGCGACGTACTTTCGGCGCACCGACTCGTGAGCTGCGGAAAGGGGGCGAAGTCGGATGTCGATCTTCTCCGACCTGCATCGCCTCGCTCTGCGGACCGCCTGGGTTCCGGGTCGTGTCGCACACGGCTGCTGAACAGCCCTTTTCCGGAGTGCCCCTGTGTGGCCCCGGCATTTTCTGATTTCTGTCATCTGACATCTGTCACCGGGTCCGCACATTCTCCGCGCATTTCCGCGCCCCGATGTGCGATCCGGCTTCTTGAGCTGCGCCACCGATAGTAGAAGGCTCCTTAAATGGCGACTAGGCTAAACCGATCGACCGTGCACCGAAATGGGGACATGTCATGGTAGAGGCACGGATCACGGTCAATGGGAAAGAAGCGCCGATCTCACCCGCTTCACCCCACACGACGGTCCTGGACTTTCTGCGCGACCGCGGCCTCACCGGCACCAAGGAAGGCTGTGCCGAGGGTGAGTGCGGCGCCTGTTCGGTCCTGGTGGCCCGTCCCGGCGTGAACAAGCCGACCGACTGGGTGGCGGTCAACGCCTGCCTGGTGCCGGTCGCCGCGCTCGACGGCCAGGAGATCGTCACCGCCGAGGGCCTCGCCACCCCCGGCGAGCCCGGCACGCCCCCCACGCTGCACCCGGTGCAGGAGGAGATGGCGGTCCGCGGCGGCTCCCAGTGCGGCTACTGCACCCCGGGCTTCATCTGCAGCATGGCCTCGGAGTACTACCGCCCCGACCGCTGCGCGCACGGTGAAGCGGACGCGGACGCCGCCGGCCACGCGGACGCCGAGCACGGTCCCAACGGCTTCGACCTGCACGCGCTGAGCGGAAACCTCTGTCGCTGTACCGGCTACCGGCCGATCCGCGACGCCGCGTTCGCCGTCGGCGAGCCGGCCGAGGACGACCCCTTCGCACAGCGCCGCGACCAGGCCCCGCCCGAGCCGGTCGCCACCGACTACAGCCAGGACGGCAGCACCTTCCTGCGGCCCGGCACCCTCGCCGAGGCGCTGCGGGTGCTGCGCGAGCGTCCCGACGCCGTGCTCGTCTCCGGCAGCACCGACTTCGGCGTCGAGGTCAACATCCGTTCCCGCCGCGCGGGTTGCGTGGTCGCCATCGACCGGCTGCCCGAACTGCGCGAGCTGCGCGTCGAGTCCGACCACGTCGAGATCGGCGCGGCCGTGACGCTCACCGAGATCGAGCGCCGCCTGGACGGCGAAGTGCCGCTCCTCGCCGAGCTGTTCCCGCAGTTCGCCTCCCGGCTCATCCGCAACAGCGCCACCCTCGGCGGCAACCTCGGTACCGGCTCCCCGATCGGTGACAGCCCGCCGGTGCTGCTGGCCCTGGAGGCGTCGCTGGTGCTCGCCGACGCCGACGGCGAGCGCGTGGTCCCGCTGGCGGAGTACTTCACCGGCTACCGGCAGAGCGTGCGCCGCCCCGACGAGCTGATCCGCGCGGTGCGGATCCCGCTCCCGCTGGCGCCCGTCACGGCCTTCCACAAGATCGCCAAGCGGCGCTTCGACGACATCTCCAGCGTCGCCGTCGCCTTCGCGCTGGACATCGAGGACGGCATCGTCCGCAAGGCCCGCATCGGCCTCGGCGGCGTCGCCGCCACCCCGATCCGCGCCCTCGCCACCGAGGCCGCCCTGGAGGGCAGGACCTGGTCGGCGGAGACCGTCGAGGCCGCAGCCCGCGAGCTGCGCGGCGAAGGCACGCCGATGGACGACCACCGCGCCAGCGCCCTTTACCGTTCCGCCATGCTCGGCCAGAGCCTGCTGAAGCTGTACGCCCAGACCACCGAGGCGGTGTCGTCATGAGTCATCTGTCCGAGCGTCCCGAGAAGCCCGTAGTCGGCGTCTCGATGCCGCACGAGAGCGCCGGCCTGCACGTCACCGGCACCGCGCTCTACACCGACGACCTGGTCCACCGCACCAAGGACGTGCTGCACGCCTACCCGGTGCAGGTCATGAAGGCCCACGGCCGGATCACCGCGCTGCGCACCGAGCCCGCGCTCGCCGTGCCCGGCGTGGTCCGGGTGCTGACCGGCGCCGACGTGCCCGGCGTCAACGACGCCGGCATGAAGCACGACGAGCCGCTCTTCCCGGACGAGGTCATGTTCCACGGCCACGCGGTGGCCTGGGTGCTCGGCGAGACCCTGGAGGCGGCCCGTCTCGGTGCCGCGGCCGTCGAGGTGGAACTCGACGAGAAGCCCGCCGTGGTCACGCTGCAGGACGCCATCGCGGCCGAGAGCTACCACGGCGCCCGGCCCCTGATGGAGACCGGTGACATCGACGCCGGCTTCGCCGACTCCGCGCACGTGTTCACCGGCGAGTTCCAGTTCTCCGGCCAGGAGCACTTCTACCTGGAGACCCACGCGGCGCTGGCCCTGGTCGACGAGAACGAGCAGATCTTCATCCAGAGCAGCACCCAGCACCCGTCGGAGACGCAGGAGATCGTCTCGCACGTGCTCGGCGTCCCCGCCCACGAGGTGACGGTGCAGTGCCTGCGGATGGGCGGCGGCTTCGGCGGCAAGGAGATGCAGCCGCACGGCTTCGCGGCCGTCGCCGCGCTCGGCGCCAAGCTGACCGGCCGGCCCGTCCGCTTCCGGCTCAACCGGACCCAGGACCTGACCATGTCCGGCAAGCGGCACGGGTTCAACGCCACCTGGAAGATCGGCTTCGACGCCGAGGGCCGCATCCAGGCCCTCGACGCCACCCTGGTCGCCGACGGCGGCTGGAGCCTGGACCTGTCCGAGCCGGTGCTCGCCCGCGCGCTGTGCCACATCGACAACACGTACTGGATCCCCAACGCCCGCGTCGCGGGCCTCATCGCCAAGACCAACACGGTCTCCAACACCGCCTTCCGCGGCTTCGGCGGCCCGCAGGGCATGCTGGTGATCGAGGACATCCTGGGCCGCTGCGCGCCGCTGCTCGGCCTGGACCCGATGGAGCTGCGCGAGCGCAACTTCTACCAGCCGGGCCAGGGCCACACGACGCCGTACGGGCAGCCGGTCACCCAGCCCGAGCGGATCGCCGCCGTCTGGCACCAGGTGCAGGACGACGCCGGCATCGCCGACCGCAAGCGCGAGATCGCCGCCTTCAACGCCGCGCATCCGCACACCAAGCGGGCGCTGGCGCTCACCGGCATCAAGTTCGGCATCTCGTTCAACCTCACCGCCTTCAACCAGGGCGGCGCGCTGGTGCTGATCTACAAGGACGGCTCCGTCCTGATCAACCACGGCGGCACCGAGATGGGCCAGGGCCTGCACACCAAGATGATGCAGGTGGCCGCCACCACGCTGGGCATCCCGCTGCACAAGGTGCGGCTCGCCCCCACGCGTACCGACAAGGTTCCCAACACCTCGGCGACCGCGGCCAGTTCCGGCGCGGACCTGAACGGCGGCGCGATCAAGAACGCCTGCGAGCAGCTGCGCGGGCGACTGCTGCAGGTGGCCGCCACCCAGCTGGGCGCCAACGCCTCCGACGTGCGCATCGTCGAGGGCGTCGCGCGCGCCCTGGGCAGCGACAAGGAGCTGGCCTGGGACGACCTGGTGCACACCGCGTACTTCCAGCGGGTACAGCTGTCGGCGGCCGGCTACTACCGGACCGAGGGGCTGCACTGGGACGCGAAGTCCTTCCGGGGCTCGCCGTTCAAGTACTTCGCCCACGGCGCGGCCGCGACCGAGGTGGAGGTCGACGGCTTCACCGGCGCGTACCGCATCCGGCGCGTGGACATCGTGCACGACGTCGGCGACAGCCTGTCCCCGCTGATCGACATCGGCCAGGTCGAGGGCGGCTTCGTGCAGGGCGCCGGCTGGCTGACCCTGGAGGACCTGCGCTGGGACACCAGCGACGGCCCGAACCGGGGCCGGCTGCTGACCCAGGCCGCGAGCACCTACAAGCTGCCGAGCTTCTCGGAGATGCCGGAGGAGTTCAACGTCACCCTGATGGAGAACGCCACCGAGGAGGGTGCCGTCTACGGCTCCAAGGCCGTCGGCGAGCCTCCGCTGATGCTCGCGTTCTCGGTGCGGGAGGCACTGCGCCAGGCCGCCGCGGCCTTCGGGCCGGCCGGCGCCAGCGTGGACCTCGCCTGCCCGGCGACACCGGAAGCGGTGTACTGGGCCATCGAATCGGTCCGTCAGGAAGACGGACGCGACGGCGGGATCCCCGCCGGCGCGACCGCGCTCAGCCATGCCTGACACGACCTGGGTCGCCGCGGTCGCGCGGTTGCGGGCCCGCCGGGAACCCGGCGTGCTCGTGACCGTCGCGACCGTGCGCGGTCACGCACCTCGCAAGGCCGGCGCCAAACTCGTCGTGGGACGTGACCAGGCATGGGGCTCGATCGGCGGCGGGAACATCGAGGCCGTCGCGATCGACCGGGCCCGTGAGCTGATCGGCAAGGCCGACGCGGAGCCGGAGCTGATGGAGTTCGCCCTGAACGACAAGGTCACCGGCCGGCACGGCGTGCAGTGCTGCGGCGGCGCCGTCTCCGTGTTCCTGGAACCGCTGCCGGTGGTCCCCGCCGTGGCGGTCTTCGGCATCGGGCACGTCGGCCTGGAGCTCGCCCGCATCCTGGCCCGCCACGACATCGACCTGCACCTGACGGACTCCCGCGCCGAGATGCTCGCCGAGGAACGGCTCGACGTGCTCACGGCGGACGCGGTCGCGCAGATCCACGTGCACCACACCCCGCTCCTCCCGGAGGAGGTGCTCGAAGAGCTCGCGCCCGGCACCCACGTGCTGATCATGACGCACGACCACGCCGAGGACGCCGCGCTCTGCGACGCCGCCCTGCGCACCGGCGGCCTCGGTTCGATCGGCCTGATCGGCTCGTCCGCCAAGTGGGCGCGCTTCCGCAAGCGCCTGGCGGACGAGGGCGGCCACGACGACGCCACCATCGACCGCATCAAGACGCCGATCGGCATCGCCGGAATCAGCGGCAAGGAACCCGCCACGATCGCGGTGAGCGTCGCGGCCGACCTGCTCCTGGCCTTCGAGCGGGAGCGCCGCTGATCCCGGGAAGCGGCGGCCGGGGCCGCTCCGGCCCCAGGGCCTGATCCGCCGGACAGGCCCCAGCCGGTGTCGTGCCGGTCCCGGCCCGGTCATGCCGGGCTCGCGACCCCTACGCGCGCGGATCCTGCGGCGCCTTGGGCGCGTCCGGCACCGCGGCGGGGCTCGCGGCGTCCGCCGCCGGGCGCTCCGGCGCCTGGGCGATCGTGTCGTTCGCTGCCGGGCCGTCCGGCGCCTGGGCGGGGATCGTGTCGCCCGCGCCCGTACGGGCCGTCGCCTCCTGCCCCAGCCGGTGCGCGGCCCGGTCGAAGTAGCGCAGCAGCTCGACCGGGAACGGCATCACCAGGGTGGAGTTCTTCTCCGCCGCCACCTCGACCACCGTCTGCAGCAGCCGCAGCTGCATCGCCTCCGGCGTGTCCGACATGATGCGCGAGGCGTTGGCCAGCTGCTGCGCCGCCTGGAACTCGCCGTCCGCCGTGATCACCCGGGCCCGCCGCTCGCGTTCGGCCTCGGCCTGGCGGGACATCGACCGCTTCAGCGACTCCGGCAGCTGTACGTCCTTGATCTCGACGCGGTCGATGTTCACGCCCCAGCCGGCCGCCGGGCTGTCGATCATCAACGCCAGCCCCTCGTGCAGCCGTTCGCGGTCCGAGAGCAGGGCGTCCAGCTCGCTCTTGCCGATGACGGAGCGCAGCGAGGACTGGGCGACCTGGCCCACCGCGAACACGTAGTCCTGCACCTCGATGGCGGCCCGCACCGGGTCGGTCACCTTGAAGTACACGACGGCGTCGACCTTCACCGACACGTTGTCGCGCGTGATGCCCTCCTGTGTCGGCACCGGCAGCACCACCACCTGCACATTGACCTTGCGCATGCGGTCGACGAACGGGATGAGGAAGGTGATGCCGGGCTTGCGGTAGCCGGGGAGCGCCTTGCCGAGGCGGAACACCACCCCGCGATCGACCTGATTGACCACCCGCATCCCGCTCCGCAGCACCAGCAGGACCAAGACGATGACGACCACGAATGCGACAACAGCGCCGTCCATGGCGACTGCCCTTCTCATGAGGCGAACCTGACAGAGAGGAGGACCGTGGACGGCGCCCGGCGGATCCGGGCGCCGCGTCAGGGAATCGTCAAGAATCCCGCGGCACCCGCCCCCGGCCCTCCCCCTGGAAGTACCCGACGGTGAAGTCGCCGAAATCCCGGGCCGCGGGCGGCAGATAGGCCGACCGGTGCCGTACGAGCCACAGCACCCGGTGGCTGTCCGGCGTCGCGAGCCGTGCCCAGCCGACCGTGGCCGGGGCGCGATCGCCGGCGTCCCGCACCATGGCCGGCAGCAGGGCGACCCCGAGGCCCGTGCCGACCATGTCCAGGATCGCGCCCGGCTCGTTGCCCTCGCACACGATGAGCGGCCGCAGCCCCGCACCCGCGAACAGCCTGTCGGTGAGGTCCCGCTGCCAGTGCCCCGGACCGGGGGCGATGAACGGCTCGCCGTCCAGCGCGGTCATCGGGACACCCTCCCGGCCGTCCAGCGCGTGCCCGGCGGGCACCGCGAGCAGCACCTCCTCCCGCAGCAGCTCCACCGCCTCCATGCCGGGTCCGGAGAGCGGGCGGGAGGTGAGGCAGTGGTCCACCTCGCGGGTGCGGAGCAGGTGCGCCATCGCGTCGGCGGGACACTGGCGCAGCCGGACGTCCACGCCGGGCCGGGCGCCACGGAAGCGCAGGAGCAGAGCGGCCAGGGTCATCAGCGTCTCGGCGGCCACCGTCACCGCGCCGCTTCCGGAGCCCGCCGCGTCCGCCAACTCGCGGCGGCCGTCCTCCAGTTCGCCCAGCGCCCGGTCGACCCGGCGCAGGAAGGCCGCGCCGTGCCGGTTGAGCCGGATGCGGCGGCCGCGGCGCTCGAACAGCTCCACGCCCAGGTCCGCTTCGAGGCGCGCGATGGTGCGGCTCACCGAGGGCTGGGCCACCCGCAGTTCGGCGGCCGCCCGGCTGATGTGCTCGTGACGGGCGACGACCTGGAAACAGCGCAGCGCGAGCAGATCCATCCCGGCCCTCTCTCTCATCACCGCCGGGGCATCATTTCATGGCCGAACCGGTCTTGGACCGTATGAGCGAGCCGCCCATAGCCTCGGCCCATGACCGAGAACACCTGCTTTGCGTACGAGAGTTACGTCGATTCGCTCCTGGACGTGCTGGCCGGTGACCCCGGGCGCCCGGCCCTGGTCGCGCCCTCGGGCCGCACCCTCCTGGCCGGCGCGTTACGCGACGAGATCCTGCGGACGGCGGCGGAACTGGCGGCGCGCGGCATCGGCCGCGGCGCCACCGTCACGTTCCTGACGGGCAACCGGCCCGAGGCGCTCGTCGCCCGGTACGCGGTGAACCTGCTCGGCGCCCGGGCCGTGTTCCTGAACGCGGGCACGGCCCCCGCGGTCCAGGCGCGGATCACGGCCGAGGCCGGGACCGCGATGCTGCTCGTCGACCCAGCCGCGCGGACGGCCGCCGAGGCACTGCTCGCCCGCGGCCCCGTCCCCGCCGTCCTCGCCCTCGGGCCGTCCCCGGTCGGCGAGGACCTGCCGGCCGCCTCGGCGCGCCGGGAGCCCCGGCCGATGACGGGCGCCGCGCGCGCCGGGGACGACTGGTGCGTACGCTTCACCGGCGGCACGACCGGCATCCCCAAGGGCATCCGGATGGCCCACGGCCCGTACGCGGCGACGCTGGCCCACTACGCCGCCCGGATCCCGGCCGGATCACGGCCCCGCGCCCTCGCCTGCACCCCGCTCGCGCACATGGCCGGCATCCTCGCCGACATCACCCTTCTCGCCGGCGGCAGCGTGGTGCTCCAGGCCGGGTTCGACGCCGGCGCGGTGCTCGCCGCCCTCGCCCGTGAGCGCGTCACCGACATCTGGCTGCTGCCGCCCCTGCTGTACGAACTCCTCGACCACCCGGACCTTCCCGCGACCGACGTCTCCGCGCTGCGCCGCGTGTTCTACGGCGGGACCGCCGCGTCGGCGCGCCGCCTGGAGGAGGCGGCCCGGGCGCTCGGCCCGGTGCTGCACGGCTGGTACGGGCAGACCGAGGCGGGCAACATCGCCGAGGTGCTGCCGCACGAACACGGCAGGACGGGACCCGGCGGCCGGCCCACGGCCGGGCGGGCGGTGCCCGGCGTCGACATCGAGATCCGCGGCGCGGACGGTGCGGTTCTGGCACCGGGCGAGACCGGTGAGATCCATGTGCGCACGCCCATGATGATGAGCGGCTACTGGCGGCGGCCCGAGCTGACCGCCGAGGTGCTGCGCGACGGCTGGATCCGCACCGGGGACGTCGGCTGCCTCGACGCCGACGGACATCTCTACGTCGTCGACCGCCTCGGCGACATGGTCGTCGTGGTCGGCGGGCACGTCCACCCGGCGGAACTGGAGGAACTGCTCCTCGCCCATCCCGCCGTCGCCAGGTGCGCGGTGTTCGGCGTGCGCCGCGCGGACGGCACCGAGGAGGTCCACGCCGCGATCGTCCCCGCGGCGGGGCAGGCCGCGGACCGCGATCCGATCCGGGCGTACGTCACGGAGCACAAGGGGGCGATGTACGCGCCGCACGTCGTCCACACCGTCGACGGCATCCCGCTCACCGAGGCCGGCAAGCCCGACAAGAAGCGGCTGCGCGCGACGCTCGCGTGAGCGTCGAGGCCGCCTTCCTGCGCCGCCCTCGGCCCTCGGCGCCGAGGATCACCGGGTGCGCGCGGCCCGCGCGCACCCGGTGCCCGACCGCCTTGCCCGTCAGCCGAGTTCGCGCTTGAGGATCTTGCCCGTGGCGGTCATCGGGAGGGCCGTGACGATCTCCACGACGCGCGGGTACTTGTGGCCGGCCATCTGCTCCCGGCCCCAGGCGACCAGCTCGGCGGGGGTGGCCTCGGCGCCCGGCTTCAGGACGACGAAGGCCTTGACCTCCTCGCCGTGGCTCTCGTGCGGGACCCCGACGACCGCGGCCAGGCCGATCGCCGGGTGCGTCATGAGCACTTCCTCGATCTCGCGCGGGTACACGTTGAAGCCACCGCGGATGATCATGTCCTTGGCGCGGTCGACGATGTAGTAGAAGCCGTCCTCGTCCCGGCGGGCCAGGTCACCGGTGCGGAACCAGCCGTCCCTGATCACCTCGGCCGTGGCCTCGGGGCGGTTGCAGTAGCCCTTCATCACGTTGTGGCCCTTGACCGCGATCTCGCCGATCTCGCCGCTGCCGGTCACCTCGGACCAGTCGTCTTGGATCAGCTTCACCCGGACGCCCCAGATCGGGACGCCGATGGAGCCGGGCCGCGGCTCCCGGTGGGGGTCGCTGAAGGTGACCACCGGGCTCGTCTCGGAGAGGCCGTACCCCTCCAGGATCTGCACGCGCAGCCGGTCCTTGACCTGGTGGATGATCTCGACGGGCAGCGCCGCGCCGCCGGAGACGCCGATCCGCAGGTTGGCGGCGATCCGGTCCACGTCGACGTCGTCGGTGAGCGCGGACAGCAGGGCCCACCACATGGTCGGGACGCCGGCGAAGAAGGTGATCTCCTCGGTGTCCATCAGCCGCACGACCTGGTGCGGGTCGAACCGCGGCACCAGGTGGAGCGTGGCGGCCATCGAGAACCCGGCGTGCATCTGCACGGTCGCGCCGAAGGTGTGGAACAGCGGCAGGCAGAGCACATGGCTGTCGGTGGCCGGACGGCTCTCGAACATCCTGTTGCAGGCCATCACGTTCATCATCGTGTTCGCGTGCGACAGCTCGGCGCCCTTGGCCTGGCCGGTGGTGCCCGAGGTGTAGAGGACGACCGCGGTGTCGGTGGCCTCGGTGACGACCGTGTCGAACACCGGGCTCTGGCCGGCGAGCGCCGCCCCCAGGGTCTCGGCGCCCTCGACCGGGCCCGGCGCCGCCGGATCGGCGGTCACCAGGAAGAAGTGCCGGGCCGACTCGACCTCCTGGAACGCCGCGAAGCCCGCCGCGCCCATCGGGAGCTCCGCGGAGCCCTCGAAGCAGAAGTACGCCGTCGCGCCGGCGTCCTTGAGGTGGTAGGCGATCTCACGGCTCTTCAGCAGCACGTTGAGCGGCACGACGACCGCGCCGGCCTTGAGGATGCCGTAGTAGACGACCGGGAAGTACGGCAGGTTCGGGCAGCTCAGCGCCACCCGGTCGCCGGGGCCGACACCCCGCTCGACGAGCAGGTTCGCGACCTGGTTCGCGGCGGCGTCGACCTGCGCGTAGGTCAGCCGGGTCGCGCCGAGAACGACCGCGTCGCGGTCGGGGTACGTGCGGGCGGAGTCCTCGAGCAGGACCGACAGGTTCAGCATGGTGTCCTCCGTGAATCCCGGGGTGCGGTGGTCGGGCATGGGGCGGCCCGGGCCGCCGGAGCCGTGCTCCGGGGCCCGGGCCGCCGTCTCGGCGCGTGCTCAGTCGAGACAGAACTCGTTGCCCTCGATGTCCTGCATGTTGATGCACGACTCGTTCTCGCCATCGGCGTAGAGCGTGTTCAGGTGCACCGCGCCGAGCTTGACCAGGCGTGCGCACTCGGCCTCCAGCGTGGCCAGGCGCTCGTCACCGACGAGCCCGGTGCCGGCCCGCACGTCGAGGTGCACCCGGTTCTTGACGACCTTGCCTTCGGGAACGCGCTGGAAGAGCAGCCGCGGCCCCACACCCGAGGGGTCGGAGCAGGGGAAGTACCTCACCTGCTCCTCGGCGGGCAGCGAGCCGAAGTACTCCTCCCAGCTCGCGGACCCCTCCGGCGGCGCCGGTATGACGTATCCCAGCACCTCGCACCAGAATCGGGCGAGACGCACGGGATCCGCGCAGTCGAAGGTGACCTGGAACTGCTTGATCGTTGCCATCCTGCCATCGTGCCACCGAAGCGGGGGCCCACGCCGCTCATTTCCCCTTGCAAATCCGCAGGTTGGCGGGAGCGCCGGCGGCAGGACCGGGCCGGGCGCGCCGGGACGCCCGCCCGGCGAATGGCCGGTTCTCGACGGTCACGGACGGGTCGCCTCCGGTGGATTCTGTAGCCCCGTGCACTTCCGACGCATCGTAGGAGGTTCCGCATGCCCGTCATGTCCACCACCCGCGCGGACGACATCGTCACCGCCTGGCTCCAGGGCGCCGAGTCGGCCTTCGGCACCGACAACCCGGCCGGTCCGCTCTACGTGGGCGGCGCCGCCGGCGAGGCCGCGCTGACCGACGGCACCGAGGCGCTCCTCACCGGCTGCAGCAGCTGTACGGGCTCGCTGCACAGCTACTGCTGCTGACGAGCCGCCGTACGGCACGGACGCACCACCCGGGGAGCCCTCGCCGAGGGTTCCCCGGCCCCGCAAACCCCCTCGGGGCCCGCCCCAGCCGTGGAGAGGACTGCAGCATGGTGGAACCGGTGGCAGCGGACCGCGCGGCCGGCGGACCCCCGCCCGACGGATGGTTCGCGGGCCCGGTGGACGTCTTCGCGGCCCCGCTGTTCGCGGAGCTCGACGACCGGATCCAGGATCCGGCCGGGCTGGCCCGCGACGAGCGGGAGGTGCTGCGCGAGGCGACGCGCGAAGCCCTGCGCCGTACCCTCCAGCTCCGCCTCAACCGGGTGCTCCTGCTCGAACTGCGCGCCGCCTCCCTCGCCGGCGACCTGCCCGGCGCCGACCCGGCCGCGCGCTGGGACGCCTTCCTCCGGCACGCCGCCACCCCCGGCTTCCTCGACGCCCTGCACCGGCGCTACCCGGCACTGCGCCCCCGCGCCCTCGCCTCCGGGCGCCTGCTGATCGACGGCGCCCTGGAGCTCGGCACCCGCCTCGCCGCCGACCGGCGGGCCGTCGCCGGACTGCTCGGCGGCGACCCCGGACCGCTGCGCGCCCTGGAGCTCGCCCGCGGGGACACCCACCACGGCGGCCGGGCGGTGGCCCGGCTGGTCTTCGAGACCACCACCGTCATGTACAAGCCGCGACCGGTGGAGGTGGACGCGGCACTGCGCTCCTTCCTCGCCGCCGTCCCCGGCACCGAGGACCTGGGCGTGCCGAGGGTGGTGGTCCGGGGCGGCTACGGCTGGGCCGAACACCTCGGCCACCACTACTGCCGAGGCGAGGCGGAACTCGCCCGCTTCTACCGCGCACTCGGCGGCTGGCTGGCCGTGATGCGGCTGCTCGGCGGGACCGACCTGCACGCCGAGAACCTGGTCGCCCGCGGCCCGGTGCCCGCCGTGGTCGACGCCGAGGCGCTGTTCACCCCCGACGTCGAGGTCCCGCCGAGCGGCCGCGGCGACGCCGTGGACCGGGCCGCCCGCACGATCCGCAACACGGTGCTGCGCACCGGCATCCTCCCGCTCCGCACCGACGGCTACGCCCTCGCCGGCGTGGACCTCTCGGCCGCGGGCGGTCTGCCCGGCCAGCAGCCGCGGATCCGCGTCCCCGTCATCGCGGACGGCGGACGCGACACCGCGCGGATGGAGATCGGCGAGGTGGACCTGCCGCCGGCCCGCAATCACCCCAGCCCCGAACCGGTGCTGATCCGCCACTGGGACCAGGTGCTCACCGGCTTCGACCGGCTCACCGCAGCCCTCGCGGAACGCGACGCCCGCGGCGAACTCGAAGCGGCGCTGCGGCAGTTCGACGGCTGCCGGGTCCGCCGGATCCGGCGGCCCACCCAGACCTACACGGACATCGGCCGGATGCTCTGGCACCCGGCCTCGCTGCACGACCCCGACGCCGCCCTGGCCCGGGCCCGCGACATCCTCCACCGCAACGCCCTCGCCGCGCCCGGCGCGCCCCGCGATCCGGCGGTGATCGACGAGGAGATCGCGGACCTCCTGGTCGGCGACGTCCCCGCCTTCGGCGAACAGGTCGACGCGCGACGCCTCGACGCCTTCCTGACGGGGTGGCGGCGGGCGGACCTCACCCGCGAGCGGGACACCATCCGCAGCGCCCTCGTCGGCGCCTACCTGAACGAACGCAAGCTGCCCGACCGGGTGCGGACACCCGCCCGCGCGCCGTACTCCGACGACCTGGACCGGCGCCGCCGCGCGCTCGCGGCCGAGGCCGTACGGACGCTCTGCGCGGCGGCCGTGCGCGGCGACGACGCCACCGCGACCTGGATCAGCCCCGTACTCACCGACTACGGCTGGGCGATCCGCCCGCTCGGCGCCGACCTCTACACCGGGCAGGGCGGCGTCGCCGTCGCCCTCGCCGAGTACCTGCGGGAGCAGCGGGCCGGGCGGGCCGAGCCCGTGGCCGACGTCGAGCCCGTCCTGACCGGCGCCCTGGAGGTGCTGGCCGCCACCGAGGACACCACGCCGACCCGCCAGCTCGGCGGGTTCACCGGCATCGCCTCGCAGGTGTGGACCTGGGTCGCGCTGCACGAACTCCTCGGCACCCCGGGCCTGTTGGACCGCGCCCGGGCCAGGGCCGCGCTGCTGACCCCGCAGGCCATCGCCGAGGACCGGGCGCTCGACGTGCTCGGCGGGGTGGCCGGTGTGGTCGTCCCGCTGCTCGACCTGGCCGCACGCACCGGCGAGGACCGGTGGTCGGCGGTGGCCGCGGAGGCCGGCCGGCACCTGGAACGCACGGCGGTCGTCGACGACCGCGGCGCCCGCTGGTCCACGGTGATGTTCCCGGAGGGCATCGGCGGATTCGCCCACGGTGCCACCGGCGCCGGCTGGGCCCTCACCCGGCTCGCCCTCTCCACCGCCGGCAGCCCGGCCGACCGCCGCCGCTGGTACGAACTCGGCGCCCTGGCACATGACTTCGAGGAGTCGCTGTACGCGCCGGCGGAGCGCGCCTGGGTCGACGCGCGGATCGGCGGGGACGTGGACCATCCCACCGCCTGGTGCCACGGCAGCACGGGCATCGGCCTGGCCGCCGCCGACCTGTACGAGCGCACGGGCGATTCCCGCCACCTGGACACCGCGCTCCGCTCCGGCCCGGCGGGCCTGCGCGAGGGCTTCGGCTGGAGCCACACCCTCTGCCACGGCGACCTCGGACTCCGTGAACTCCTCCACCGTCTGCGCGGGCTCAAGGGATACGAGGGCCCGACCGCCGCCGAGGCCGACGCGGAGGTGATCACCGGCATCGAACAGCGCGGCCCGGTGGGCGGCCTCGCCAAGGAGGCGTTCGCGCCCGGGCTGCTCCCCGGACTGTCCGGTGTGGTGCACCACCTGCTCGCGATGCATCCCGACGCCCGCCTGACCTCGCCCCTCCTCCTGGCCCACCCTCGAAGGCCGGCCTGAGCGCCGCGAGCCGACCGCCCCCCGGACGACGGCGGACGACGATCACCTGATCAGGGACTGTGCTCCGGCGCCCCCAACTGGCTCCATAGGAAAGGACGTAACGGCTCTCAGGACGAGGTGATCAGCGTTGGCGACCGACCGGTACGGTCACGACTTGTACAACGGCACAGCAGAGGCGGCCGCGCACCTGGACCGGGCCGTGGAGCACCTGCTCTTCTTCCGCCCCGAGGTGACGGAGGCGGTCGACGACCTGCTCCGCGCCGCCCCCGCCGCACCGGTCGCGCACGCGTTCGCGGCCTATCTGGGCGTGCTGGGCACGGAACCGACCGCCGCGGCGGCGGCCCGCAAGCGGTTCGACGCCTTCGCCGCCGGCTTCGACACGAGCAAGTGCTCCGCCCGGGAGCGACTGCACACGGCCGCCGCCGCGAGCCTGCTCGCGGGCGATCTGCGGCGGGGCAGCGCGCTCCTGGAGGAGCTGACCACGGCCTGCCCGCGCGACGCGCTCGCGCTCTTCGTCGGGCACCAGCTCGACTTCCTCACCGGCGACGCCCCGCGGCTGCGGGACCGGATCGGCGGCGCCCTTTCGGCCTGGGAGGACGACGACCCGCACCGGGGCCCGCTGCTCGGCATGTACGCCTTCGGCCTGGAGGAGTCGGGGCACTACACCCACGCCCGCGAGACGGGATCGGCGGCCGTCGAGCGCAACCGCCACGACGTGTGGGCCATCCACGCGATCGCGCACACCTACGAGATGCAGGGCCGCTTCGCCGACGGCACGGCCTTCCTCGACGCGCGCGCCGCCGACTGGTCGGGCGGCAACTTCCTGACGGTCCACAACTGGTGGCACTACGCGCTCTACGCCCTGGAGGCGGGCCGGCCCGACACGGCGCTCGGCGTCTACGACACGACGCTGCACCACGGGGGGTCCAGGGGAGTGGCGATGGAACTCCTCGACGCGGCGGCCATGCTGTGGCGCTTCCATCTCGCGGGATCCGACCAGACCGGCCGGTGGGAGGCGCTCGCGGACGCGTGGTCCGCGCGGGCCGATCCGCCGTTCTACGCCTTCAACGACGTCCACGCCGTGATGTCCTACGTCGGGGCGGGCCGGGTCGCCGAGGCCCGCCGGCTCATCGACGGCCGCCGGAACTGGCTGGCCGAGCCCGGCGCGCACATGGTCACCAACCACGCGATGACCGCGGACGTGGGCCTGCCCGTGTGCGAGGCGCTGGTCGCGTACGCCGGAGGGGACCACGACACCGTCATGGACCTGCTGTGGCCGCTGCGCCGGCGGCTCCACGAGTTCGGCGGCAGCCACGCCCAGCGCGACGCGCTCCAGCAGACCCTCGTCGAGGCCGCCCTGAGGTCCGGGCGGCACGACCTGGCCCGGGTCCTGATCAGCGAGCGGACCGCGCTGCGCCCGGACAGTCCGTACAACCGGCTGAGCGCGGCGCGCCTCGCCGGCTCACCGGGAGAGTGACACCGAGGGAGCGACACCGAGGGAGCGACACCGGGGGAGTGGCACCGGGGGAATGAGAGCGGGGGAGTGACGGCGGGGCCGTCACCCGTCCGGCCCCCCTGATCCTGCGCGCCCGCCCGCCACGGCCGAGTCTGATGTCCATCACGGCCGCGCCTGAGGAGGGCACATGGCATCGATGGACGTTCCCGCCGACCTGCCGGAGCAGGGGGCCCGTACGACGACACGAGCCGGCGCACCGCCCGTCCTTTCGTGGCTGACGCTCGCGTTCATGACCACGGCCTCGGTGGCGAGTCTGCGGGCCGCCCCGACCATGGCCATCTACGGCCTGGCCTGCGTCTTCCTCTACCTGGTCCCGGCCGTCGTCTTCCTGCTGCCCACGGCGCTCGTCTCCGCGGAGCTGGCGTCCGGCTGGTCGGGCGGCGTGTACCGGTGGGTGGCCGAGGGGCTGTCGAAGCCCCTCGGCTTCCTCGCCGTGTGGTGCCAGTTCGCGATGACGATCTTCTACTACCCGAGCCTGCTGGCCTTCGTGGCCTCGACGATCGCCTTCGTCATCGACCCCGCGCTGGCCGCCAACGGCGTCTACACGGCGATCGTCATCATGGTGCTCTACTGGACCGGCGTCTGGGTCTCCTCGCGCGGTACGAAGGCCCTGGCGGGGCTGTCCAGCTGGGGCCTGATCATCGGAACGCTCGTACCGGGCACGCTGCTCGTCGTCCTCGGCATGGTCTTCCTCGCCCAGGGCAACCCGTCGGCCGCGCCCATGACCGCCTCGCACCTGCTGCCGGAGTGGACCGGCCTGGCGAGCCTGGTGCTGATCGTCAACAACTTCCTGTCGTACTCCGGCATGGAGATGAACGCCGTGCACGTCTCCTCGCTGAAGAACCCGGCGAAGGAGTACCCGAAGTCGATGTTCCTGGCGATGGGACTCGTCCTGCTCATCTTCATCCTGCCGGCGCTCGCGATCAGCTGGGTCGTCCCGGCCGACCAGCTCAGCCTCACGGCCGGCGTCATGCAGGCGTTCGACGCCTTCTTCTCGTACTTCGACATCGGCTGGATGACGCCGATCGCCGCCGTGATGCTCATCTCCGCCTCGCTCGGCGGCATGCTCACCTGGCTGGCGGGCCCGTCCAAGGGCCTCCTGGAGATCTCGCGCAGCGAGGGCTACCTGCCGCCGTTCCTGCAGAAGCTCAACAAGCACGGCATCCAGCAGAACATCCTCGTCACCCAGGGCATCGTCACCTCGGTCATCGCCCTCGGCTACGCGCTCATCCCGAACGTCTCCAGCGTCTACTGGATCTTCTCCACGATCACCACGCAGGTGTACCTCATCGTCTACCTGCTGATGTTCGCCGCGGCCATGCGCCTGCGCAAGAACCAGCCCGACCACCCCCGCGGCTACCGGGTCCCCGCCCTCGGCCTGGTGTGCGTGACCGGCCTGCTCTCCTCGCTCGCCGCCCTCGCCATCGGCTTCGTGCCGCCCTCGCAGTTCGGCGGCAGCAGCGTCTGGTCGTACGTCGTCATCGTCGGCGGCGGTCTGGTGATCCTCGGCCTGCTCATCCCGTGGACCTTCCTGAAGCTGCGCAAGCCCAGCTGGCGCACCGCGGCGGCCACCGGGTCCACCGGCTCCACCGGAGGCGCGTCGTGAGCCCCACCCGCTTCGCGATGCAGCACCGGTGGATCTACGCCGGTGCCGTCGCCCTCCTGCTCGGTCTGGTGATCACCGGTCTCATCCGCTACGCGAGCATCACGAAGACCACCCTCTCCCAGCAGAAGGCCGACGAGCTGAGCTCGGAGCTGGTGAAGGCCGGCTACCCGGCCCCCGACACGGACACCGTCCAACAGCTCCTCGGCACCGACGGCGGCGCCGTCTGCGCGGACCCCGACAGCGCCCTGCGCAACGCCCTCTACCGGATCCAGCAGCTCTCCACCGGCGCCCCAGGACCCGGCAACCGCCCCGTCATCGCCGACACCAAGGCCGTCGAAGCCGAACGGATCGTGCTCCAGGTCTACTGCCCCGACCAGGTCGACGACTTCGACAGGGCGATCCAGGACCTGAAGACCGACGACACGGTACGGAGGTGAACACCGGCGGGACACCGCCGGTGACCCCCTCTCAGGCCCCGTCCACCGGCCTGGTGGGTACGGTGTGCGCGCTCGCGGCGGCCGCCGCGGCGTAGTGGGCGGCCGTCGGCGGGCCCGAAGGCCGGAAGCGGCCGACCAGGAGGGCCAGGGCGACGCCGAACGCGCAGAACAGGGCGAGGCCGACGGACGCGCGCGAGAACCCGGCCGCGAGCGCGTCCGCCGTCGCCGTGCCGGCCGCGTGGTGGCGGGTGTAGACCGAGCTGAACAGGGCCGCGGTGACGGCGGTGAGCACCGCCGATCCCACGTAGCGGCCCATGTTGGAGATCCCGGAGGCGGCACCGACCTGGTCCTTGGTGACGCAGGCCGTGGCGACCGAGGACGCGGGACCGTTCGCCAGACCGAGGCCGACGGCGAGCACGACGAGCGGCACGACGAAGTTCGCGTACTCCCAGGACGACGCGACGAAGCCGAAGACGGCGAAGGAGACGGTCGCGATCCCGAAGCCGCCGGCGATCACCTTACGGGCGCCCAGCCGGTCGACGAACCGGGTGATCAGCGGAGCGGTCACGACGATGCCGGCCGCCGCGGGCAGCGTGGCCACACCGGCCTCCAGCGGGCTCATGCCCAGGCCGTCGGGGTTCTGGAAGTACAGACTGCAGATGTACATGATCGCGTTGATGCAGCCGGCCACCACGAGGATGGCGACGCTCGACCCGACCAGCATCTTGTTGCGCAGCAGCGCCAGGTCGATCAGCGGCGTCCGCACGCGCTTCTCCACCAGGACGAAGCCGATCAGCGACGCGGCCGAGATCACGAAGCACACCAGCGTCGGGGCACTGAGCCAGCCCCACTGAGAGCCCTCGGTCACCGCGAAGACGAACGGCACGAGCACGGCGGCGATCAGCGCCGTACCCGCGAGGTCGACGGAGCGCGGCCGCGACGGGTCGCGGGACTCCGGCACCGTACGGAGCGTCAGCGGCACGCAGGCGGCCGCGATCCCCGCGTCGATCCAGAACAGCCCCTGCCAGCCGGTGACGTCGACGAGCACACCGCCGAGCAGCGGCCCGGCGGCGGCACCGGCGGCCGAGGCCGCTCCCCACAGGGACACCGAACGCATCTGCGCGTCCCCCGAGGTGCCCGCCGACAGCAGGCTGAGCCCGCAGGCCAGGATCGTCGAGCCCGCCGCGCCCTGGATCGCCCGGCCGGCGATCACGGTCGCGCCGCTGCCGCCCAGCGCGATCAGCACGCACGAGGCCACGAACAGCAGCAGGCCGCAGAGGAAGATGCGCCGGCGTCCGAAGATGTCGCCGAGCGCGCCCGAGGTGACGATGACGGCCGCACCGACCAGCGAATAGCCCGTCACCGCCCACTGCAGGGTGGCCAGGGAGGCGCCGGTGTCCTCGCTGATGGCCGGCAGCAGGATGCTGACCGCGGAGGTGTTCGCGTTCACGACGAAGGCGGAGACGCAGGTGGCCGCCAGCACCCCGCCCGCCGCGCGGGCGGGCTCCGCCGCCGCGCTTGCGGCGTCCGCGGTCACCCGGCCGCCCCGGGTCGGCGGGGAGGAGGATGCGGGAGTCCACGACGGGGATCCACCATGAGCGCTCCGGAACGGGTACATGATCACACCGGCACTGACGCCGGCACTGACGCCGGCACCCTAGGGCCGCGGACCGGCCGTCCGCGGCCGACCCTCCGTTCGGCGGACTTCCCTTCACCCGCATGGAGGCGGGTGCCGTAGCGTGGTCGGAGGGAGGGGTGAGAGGACTCGCCGGCGCAGCCCAAGGACTGAAGGACGGACCCACTCTGGTGCCTTCGCACGTTCCCGGCGGCCCCGACGACGCCGGGGCGCCCCCGTTACGGGGCCCCGGCGGCGGTGCCCCGCCGCGCCGCCGGTGGCGCGGGCCGATCGGCACCTGGCCGGCCGTGGCGCTCGTGGTCGCCGTGCTCGTCGCGGCCAATCTGCTCCTGCACCGGTGGACCGGCCCGCCGCGCCTGCCGGCGGCCGTGGCGGTCAGCGCCCTGCTGCTCGGGGTGCTCCGCTGGGCGGGCGGCACCCTGGCGGACGCCGGACTGGCCCGCGGGACCCGGGCCCGCGGCGCCGGGTGGGCGCTGGCCCTGATGGGCCTCGTCGGGGCGGTCTACCTCGCCGGAGCGCTGCTGCCGGCCACGCGCGCGCTGTTCGAGGACCGGCGGTACGAGTCGATGACCGGCGCGGAGCTGGTGGCGCGCGTGCTCGTGGTGGTCCCCGTCGGCACCGTCCTGGTGGAGGAGGTCGCCTTCCGCGGAGTGCTCTACGGGCTGCTGGCCCGGGCCCGCGGGAACGCCTGGGCGACGACGGTGTCGAGTCTGCTGTTCGGCCTCTGGCACGTGCTGCCGTCGCTCCACCTGGCCACCGCGAAACCCGCGCTGACCACCGTCGTCGGTGACTCCGCGGCCGGCTCCGTCCTCGCCGTCGCGGGCGCCGTGCTGTTCACCGGGGCGGCCGGCGTCCTGTTCTGCGAACTGCGGCGCCGCAGCGGCAGCCTGCTGGCGCCCATGGGCCTGCACTGGGCGGTCAACGCCTTCGGTTACGTCGCCGGCTTCGTCCTGCGCTGACCGCGCGCCGCCCGTCCCGCGCCCACCGGCTCAGCCGTTCGCCTCGACGACGGCGCGCAGCCGGTCCAGGTCCTGCGGGGTGAAGCCCGACGGCCGCATGACGGTGTTCCAGCCGTCGACGTAGGCCGCCTTGTACCGGTGGCCGTGGCCGTCCGGCACCCCGGTGGAGAACGGCAGGTCGGCGGTGACCTGCCAGAAGGTCACGAAGGGGATCCAGACCATGGTGTCGAGCACGTCGCGGCCGGGCGCCTCGCCGATCCAGTCGGGCTCGGTGAACGCCAGGTCCGGGCTCCACCACACGATCGGGTCGGACGGGTGCATCAGGTACAGCACCCTGGTGCCGTTCCACGGCGCGTCCTTCGGCGGGATCCCGGCGGCCGGGTCGTCGGTGAACCGTACGGTCCGGCCGTCCTTGTAGACGGGCTCGATCTCCGGACTGCCCGGGTCGCGGTGGTCGCTGAAATCGCGGAACAGGGCGTTGAAGTTCGGCGGACCGGCGAACAGCGTGCCGGCGGTGCGGATGCGCAGGTCGGCCTCGCCGCTGAACGCCGTCTCGCCGCCGAACGACCCGAGGCTCTCGCCCGCCACGAACAGCCGGGGCCGGCGGTCCTGGGGCAGCTGGGACCAGACGTCGTAGACGGCGTCGAAGAGGTCGCGGCCGGCCGCGCGCGCCTTGGACTGGTCCACGAGATAGGACAGCCACGACGGCAGGTACGAGTACTGCATCGCCACGGTGGCCGAGTCGCCGTTGCCGAGGTACTCGAACGAGTCCACCGCGGCCGGGTCGACCCAGCCGCTGCCCGTGGTCGTCACCACGAGCAGGTTGGCGCGCTCGAAACCGCCGGCCCGCTCGAGGTCCGCGACGGCGCGCTGGGCACGGGCCTCCGTGTCGTCGGTCGTGGCGAGTCCGGCGTACGCCCGTACCGGCTCGCGCGCCGGGCGGTGGGTGAGCGCGCCGATGTCGGCGGCCGTCGGGCCCTTGCCGGTGAACGCCCGGCCCTCCCGGCCCAGCGAGTCCCACGGCACCAGCGAGCCCGGCCCGCCGGAGCGCAGCGGGGACGTGGGCTGGTGCACGCCTTCGGGCGTCTCCTTGTCCCGTACCGAGAACGCCTGGTTGGCCCCGTTCACGAGTCCGGACAGCAGCACGCCGCTGACGACGGCCCACGCCAGGCCCGCCACCACGATCCAGCCGACGGCCCGGGCGGCGCGCGGGCCCACCCAGCGGCGCAGCCGCCGGGCCACCCACCGGTACAGACGCCGCAGTCCCCGGCCCGCCAGCAACAGCAGCAGGAAGACGAGCGCGGCCACGAACGGGCAGGCCACCGTCGCGGGGACGCTGTACTCGGTGACTCCCATGAGCTGGCGGATCTCGTGCTGCCAGTACTGGCCGAGCCCGAACGACACCCCGAACAGGACGATCGCGCCGATGATGAGCACCTGCCACGTCCTGCGGGACGGGCTCCGCGCCTCGCGGTCGGCGAACGCGCGCCACACATAGGCCGCGATCACGCCGAGCCCGTATCCGATGGCCGCGCTGATGCCGGCGATCAGCCCCTGCAGGACACCGCCGCGCGGAAGCAGCGAGGGCGTGAAGGACAGGCAGGCGAGCAGGAGCGCGCCCCAGCAGCCGGGCACCGTGAGACGGAGCGACCGACGGCGCCTCCCGGCCTCCGGGGCCGGCTCGGCGTCGCCGGTCCCCGTGTCCGCGGGCCCGGGAGGGCTGTCCGACGGGTCGGACGGGGAGTCGTCGTGTGGGTCAGGAGTCATGGCTGTCCTCCCGGGCCATGCTCCCAAGGCCCGGGAAAAGGTGCCACTCGGGCCGCCGGCGGATCGGGTCGGGGGCCCTGGGGGAGCGGAGGAGCGGAAACTTTCGTTCAAGAGTGTTCCGCGTCGACGCCCGGACAATCGATCGAATCCTAGGGTTCACACGATCAATTTCCGTAGAGAGAAGGACTTTCCATGTCGATTCCACGCAGACTCTTACTCGCCGGCTCGACGGCCGGCGCGGCGGCCGCCGCCGTCGGGAGCGCGGGAAGCGCCGAGGCCGCCGAGCGGCCGGCCGCCGCGGCCTCGCCGCTGCTGCAGCGCACACCCGGCAGCATCGGAGCGCCGGGCGTCGCCGGGCTGCACCTCCAGTTCGGCACCGACCCCGCCACCGAGATGACCGTCTCCTGGATCAGCCCCCAGTCCGTCCGGCGCCCGCGGGTGCGCCTCGCGTCGCCCGACGGCGGCACCGGGCGGGTGGTCGACGCCGAGACCCGGACCTACCGCGACGGGTTCTCCCAGCAGGAGGTGTACGTCCACCACGCCCGCGTCACCGGGCTGCGGCCGGACACCACCTACCTGTACTCGGCCGGGCACGACGGCACCGCGCCGGAGACCGGCTCGTTCACCACCGCGCCGCGCGGCCGTGCCGCGTTCACCTTCACCAGCTTCGGCGACCAGGGCACGCCCAACCTGCGCCGGACCCTCACCTGGCCCACGGAGAACACCCCGCCGCCGCTCGGCCACTTCCCGCTCTACACCAGCACCCAGGGCGGCACCGAGGCGTCCGCCGACATCGTGGCCGCGGTGGAACGGGTCGGGCCGCTCTTCAACCTGATCAACGGCGACCTCTGCTACGCGGGCGTGGCCGGCGCCATCGGCGAGGACCGGGTCGCGACCTGGGCCGACTGGTTCATCAACAACAGCCGCTCGGCGCGGCTGCGGCCCTGGATGCCCTGCGTCGGCAACGGCGAGACCGAGAAGGGCAACGGCCCCCTGGGCGTCACCGGCTACCAGACCTACTTCACCCTGCCGGGCGCCGCGACCGCCACCGACCCCGACACCGACGGCCTCTGGTACGCCTTCACCGTCGGCGCCGTCCGCTTCATCAGCCTGGCCAACGACGACGTGGCGCTCGTGGACAGCGGCGAGCTGTATGTGCGCGGATTCTCCGACGGCGCGCAACGGCGCTGGCTGGAACGGGAGTTGAAGGCCGCG
This sequence comes from Streptomyces sp. NPDC004327, assembly GCF_042873935.1. Classification (NCBI taxonomy): domain Bacteria; kingdom Bacillati; phylum Actinomycetota; class Actinomycetes; order Kitasatosporales; family Streptomycetaceae; genus Streptomyces; species Streptomyces sp. NPDC004327. Next base: position 690,172 of record NZ_JBIAME010000001.1, read on the forward strand.
CGGGCGAGTGCCGGCATCGACTGGATCGTCGTCTTCATGCATCACCCGATGATCTCCAGCCACCGCAGCGGCGGCAGCGACCTCGGCGTGCGCGAGGCATGGGGACCGCTCTTCGACGCGTACGGCGTCGACCTGGTGCTGTGCGGCCACGAGCACTACTACGAGCGCTCGCTGCCGGTCCGCGGCACCCTGCCGAACGACGTCCGCACCCCGGTCCCGGTCTCCACCAGGACCGATGTCGCCGACACCGCCCAGGGCACCGTGCACATGATCATCGGCGGCGGCGGGAACTTCGCCACCACCCAGGACGACCTGTTCGAGGAACCCAAGGGCCGTGTCGTCGTCGACGTCGGCAAGGTGCCCGAGGGCCGCCACCGCAAGCCCGTCTACGTCACCGAGGACGCCCCCTGGCGCGCCGTCCAGGACCGCGTCCACCGGCACGGCTTCTGCGCCTTCGACGTCGACCCGGGCACCCGCGGCTCCGGGCGCACCCGGATGCACGTCACGTACTACACCTTCGACGGCCCCTACGGAGAGCTGACGCCGGTGGACACCTTCATCCTGGAACGCCCCCGCGCGGACGCCCGCCACTGACACCGGCCGCCGACGCCGGGCCCTGACGCCCGGCCCGTGCCGGTTCCGGCGAGTCGCGCCCGCCGGAACCGGCACGCCGTCAGAGCCCGGACGCCTTGACCACGCGCCGGGCCTGGGCGAAGAGCATGCCGACGTTCACCGACTTGCGGCAGACGACGACCGCGACGACGTCCTGGCTCTGGGTCATCCGGATGAACAGATGCGTCAGGTTGGCACTGTTGACGAGGATCTCCTGGAAGTAGTGCTGGTCGTTCTCGACACCGCGGCGTTCCTTGAACACGTCCTCGATCAACACCACGGTGCGGCCCTGGAACAGGTCGAGCGTGGCTCCCGCGAGCAGGTCAAGGACCTCCGGCGGGTGGCTGTCGACGGTCTCGTAGGAGAGGAGCATGCCGGTGCCCATGTCGACCACGCCGGCCGCGAGGCAGTCAGGGGCCTCGGAGCGCAGTTCCTTCACCAGTCCGAGGATCGCGTCCGAGAATCCCTGCGTCATCGTTTTCGTCACCATAGTCGTCAGTCGTCACTTTCCGCCGGACAGGAGGGCTTCCACGCGTTTGAGGACCGGCTGCGATTCCAGGTGGAGCCGGTCGAGGTCCAGCCCTTCGTCACCGAGGACGACCATCAGCGCGGTGTCGGCCACGGCGTAGACCGCCGCGCAGCCGGTGCTGCCGTACGCGACGGTCCGGCGCAGCGTCCCGCGGCCGGTCGCGCCGGCGGTGCGGCGCGCGATGCCGAGGCCCGCGGCGGCGAGGGCGGCGAGGCCGTTCGGTTCGATGCCGTCCTCCGTGTCGGCGGCGATGAGGATCCCGTCGACGGCCGCGAGGGCCGTGTCGGTGATTCCCGGTATCTGATCGCGGAGCCCTCTCATCTCCGCGGTCAATGCCTCATGGTCCATTCACGTGTCCCTTCGCGCAGGTTCCTGGATTCCCCGAGCGCCGTGAGCCGGTGGCTCCGTGACGCACCGCCCGGGTACGGCCCCGTGTCCGGGGCCCCTTCGATCCCTCGCGGACGCGTCCGCGAGGAGAGTCCTCGTCGTGAAACCGCTGCCCCCGGGGACGCGGCGCGGCAGGTCCGCGAGGGCGCCCGCGCCGTCCGGGCCGGGGGCCGCGCGCCGGGGTTCGAGCGACCGGACCGACCACGGGCTCTCCGCGTGGCCGAGCACCTCGCCCCGGCCCGCCCGCTCCAGGAGTCCTTCGCCGAGCATCCGGGAGATCTCCACGGTGACGTGGTAGACGCCTCGGCCCAGCACGAAGGCGATGTCGCGCGCGGTACGCCGGCCGTTGGCGTGGAAGAGGATCTCCCCGCGCCGCGGGGCCAGGTGCTCGGACGGCCCCACGACACCGCGGCCGGCGACGACCCGTTCGCGATCGGGGAGAACGGCCTGCGGCAGCGCGGCGAGCCCGGCGAGCTTCCGGGCCGCGCTGTCCAGGAGCCCCAGCGGATCCTCCCCCCGCGCGGCGGAGCGCGGCGGCACGCTCCGCGAGACGGCGACGCACTCGGCGGTGTCTCCCGCGACGACGGCGAAGACCGCGTCCTGCAGGGCCATCACCGTGAGCACCTGCAGTTCGGCCGCGCCGATGTGCCCCGACGCCACGAGCTGGTGGCCCGGCGCGCTCGTCCCGGCCGGCGACGACGTCGCCCAGTCCGCCGCGCTGACCCGCCCGGAGCGCAGCAGGAGCGCCTCCACGCCCGGTGCTCCGGGCGTCTCGACCGCGATCACCTGGCCCTGCCGGAGGTGGAACACTCCGCCGGGCCGGCCGTGCACCCTCAGCACGAGGGTGGAACGCGCCGCCCGGCACTGGGCCAGGGCGAGGTAGAGCAGTCGGTGTCCGGCACGGTGAAGGCAATGGCGCGTATCCAGCAAAGCCCGCCCTTTCCACGCCTGAAACGGTTTCCGCACAGCGAATTTCGCACGGACGCCCGAAGTGTGACGCCGACGTGGAAATGTCTATCAGCCAACCGGACAAAGATTCCATCAGAGAGGGAATCTGACAGAACCTGCAACATTACGACGAAGCGGATGGGAAATGAGATCGCGTGAAAGATCGTATGCGCGCGATTTCACTGGTCTGGTGTCTTGCTCCAGCGCGTCACCCGGGCGCATCGGTCGGGCGCGTCACTCCGGGGTGAGGGAGCCGGCGGCCTTCGAGGCCGCCTCGTCCAGGGCCTTCGCCGTGCGCTCGGGGAGGAGGAGCACGGCGCCGGCGAGGAAGCAGAGCGCGCCGATCAGGGTCGCCGAGTCGGCTCCCGTGGCGTCGAGCACCTGGCCGGTGACCGGATCGATGTACCCGGCCACGGCGGAGAAGCCGAAGGCGACCGAGCCGACGAGGTTGGCCAGCGTGATCCACCAGTCCCATGACGCCGGCCGCCACGCGGCCCAGCCGTGACAGGTCTCGTACCAGGCGAGGAGGCTCGCGACGAGGAAGCACACCGAGCCGATCGCGTCGGGGCGCCAGACGTGCTGGTGGGCGGTGGTCGCGGAGACGTTGCTCCCCATGGCGACGCCGGTGCTCACGTTGAAGTACAGGGTGCCGGCCAGCTGGATCGCGGTGGCCCACCAGTCGATCCGCCGCGGCTGGAAGACGAGGACCCGCCGGCACCTCGGGTCGAGCGCCCGGGGGCCGGCGTCGACGGCCTCGCGGTAGCACAGGAAGGACGCCGTGGTGAAGAACAGCGATCCCACGAAATACGTGACCGTGTCCCCGCGCGCGCCGACCGCCTCGGTGTAGCCGGGCAGCGATCCGGCGGCGAACAGCAGCGACCCGACGGCGAACAGGACGGCGATCCACCAGCCGCGGGCCCCGGGCGCCCACCAGGTCGACCCGGCGGCCGGCCGCCGGTGCTTGCGGTAGTGGCGCGCCTCCCACCGGACCACGGCGCCGTCCGGACGTACGCGGTCGACGAACGTCGACGCGGCGCCGGCGCGCCGGCCACCGCCGCGCCCATGGGGGATCGGCGGCACCTCTCCGCCCGGCCCGCTCGTCGTCATCGTCGCTCGCCTCCGTCCCCGGTGCTCGGCCCGGTCCTGGATCCACCGTCGCACGGCTCCCCGCTCCCGACCTTTCCGGCGGGGACCTCAGCGGGACCGCACCGCCATGCGTTCCAGGCAGGCGCCGTGGGCCGGGACCGGATGCGGACGCGTGCGCCCGATCGCCGACCAAGCCGCGTCCGCGAGCGCGTCGACCATGCCTGACGTACAGTCAAGTGCGAGAATACGGGCCCGACTTCCTTGCGCGCGGCCGCCGACTCGTCTAGCCTCCCCACGTCGTTTCCTCATCCGTCAGGGACAACCGAAGGCGCTCCGCCCGAAACCCGTCACCGGGAACCGGAGCCACCGTGACCAGCGACGACACTCCCCGCGCGGCCAGCTCACCGATCGGCCGTCCATCGGCCGACATCGCCGGGCGCCTGCGATCCGCACTCGGATCACCGGTGCACGCGCCCGGAACCGACGCGTACGAGGACGCTCTGGCGAGGATCTTCTTTCCCGAGGCCGCCCGCCGCCGGCCGGCCTGCGTCGTGGTGCCCCGTTCGGCGAAGGACGTCGCGACCGTCCTGAGGGCCGCGACGGCGACGGGAACCAGGGTGACCGTGCGCGGCGGCGGCCTCGGCTCGGACTGCGTCGCCGACGGCGCCGTCATGGTGGACCTCTCCCAGCACCTGGACGAGGCCCGCCCGGCAGCGGACCGGGTGACCGTCGGCGGTGGAGCGACCATGGCCACCCTGCACCGGGCCGTCGCCCCGGCGGGCCGTGCCGTGCCGGTCGGCGTCGTCGGCCACACCGGCCTGGGGATGGCCACCCGCGGGGGCATCGGCCATCTGACCAGGTCCCGGGGGCTCACCCTCGACCACCTCGTGGGGGCCGAACTCGTGCTCCCCTCCGGAGACATCGTCCGCCTCACGGAGCGGAGCACCGGTGAGGAAGCCGAGCTGTGGTGGGCCGTCCGGGGCGCCGCGCCCCATGTCGGCGTGGTCACCTCCGCGACGTTCCGCACCCATGGGACGGGCCCGGTCCGGGTGGACCGGGCGGTGGTGGGAACGGACGCGCTCGCGACCTATTTCCGGGTGGCTCCCGAGCTCCCGCGCGACACCAGCATGAGCGCGGTACTCGGCTACACCTCGCTCTCGCCGGACGAGCCGGTCCTCTTCCTCTGCACCGTGTGCGCGAGCGGCGACGACAGCGCCGTCGGGCGGGCCAGGGCGGCGGCCTCCGCCGTCGTCGCGGCCTCGGGCTCCTCGCCGCTGCACCGCTCGGAGACCTCCGGCCGCTATCCGGCCGGACTGCCCGAATTCGCCCCTCCCGCCGCCGGCGGACGCGAGCCCGCACCGCTCCGGATGCCCCGGCCCGGGGACGGTCCGCGTGGTTCGTTCTTCGGCAAGGCGGTCTTCACCGGCCCCACCCTCGACGCCACCGCCGCCGACGCCCTCGCGGAGCGGATCCGCGCCGCACCCACGCGGGCCTGCCGGATCGACTTCCAGCACACCGGCGGGGCACTGGCCGATGTCGCCGACACCGCCACCGCGTTCTGGGGCAGGACCGCGCAGTGGAGCATCCCGCTCAACGCCATCTGGGACGACGCCGCCGACGACGAGGCATCGAGGGCGTGGGTCCGCGACACGCTCCGGGCACTGGCCGCGCACACGGTCGGGGTCTACAGCGTCGAACTGCGCCCGGACCTCCCGGAGTACGAGGCCGAGGCACGGGCGGCCTACGGCGGCAACCTGCCCCGCCTGCAAGCGCTCCGGCACCGCCTCGACCCCACCGGCGTACTCGCGCCGCTGCCGCGCTGATCCGGCGCTCGCGCGCGGGGGACGCGACGCCGCGTCACGGCGCCCGGACCGGCTGGGTGAGGTTGATCGGGTTGCCGTCGGGGTCCTGGACGTGGGCGACGCGCTGTCCCCACGGCATGTCTGTGGGACCGCCGCCGACCGATCCGCCCAGCGCCGTCACCCGGCCGAGCGTCTCGTCGACGTCGCCGACCCCGATGCTCAGCAGGATCCGGGGCGCCGCCCCGGTCCCCGGGTCGGCCTTGGCCACCAGCCCGAGGTCGCTGTCGCCGATCCGCAGGCCGAGGTAGAAGGCCGGCCCCTCCTCCGGCACCCGGAAGACCTCCTCGGCGCCGAACAGTTCCTTGTAGAAGCCGAGCAGGACGTCCAGATCGGCGGTGAGGATCACGGGCTGGATGGTGGACATGGCACTCCTGACGAGAACGGTCGTGTCCCTGGGCAGACCGCCCGGGCCCGGAGAACTCATCGGCGCATCCGGGGCCGCGCCGAAGCCCCGCCCGTCGGCGGCCCCGGTCCGTCCGGGTGACGAGGGATCCGCGGCGCCGAGCCCTGCGTGACCACCCCATCAGGAACTACGTCGCAGCCATGGAGAAGAACCTGGCGTAACCGACCCGGGTGCCGAGGGCGGAGGGGGGCTGTCGCTCCGCGACGGCCCGCTGCCTCCGCCCTGACGAGGCGTCTGCCGGGGGATCCCGGGTCAGGCGCCCTTTGCCGTGGTCAGGACATCAGCCCTGGGGCACCGCGACGAACGCCTCCTTGGGCGTGGTGGTCGGCGCGTAGAGGGTCGCGGCCGGTGCGGTCGGGAACAGGTCCCGGTGGATGACCTTGGCCACGGCCTGGATGGTGGTCACGCCGTAGTTCATGGTGCTGTTGCCGTCGGTGAGCACGGAGACGGTGTAGTCGTGGCCGCCGCCCTGGAACGTGCCGATGCTGTGCACGCGCCAGCCGCGCGTGGCGCGCTGCAGCCAGCCGTTCTTCACGTGCACGGACACGGAGGAGGGCGCGCCGGCCGGGGTTCCCCACCGCTGCGAGGTGATGACCTGCCCCATGAGCTTGGAGATGTAGGCGCGGGAGTTGTCGCTCAGGACGTTGTTCCTGGCGGTGATCAGCGAGAGCAGCCGCTGCTCGTCGGTCACGTTGATCCGGGTGAGCCCCCAGTAGCCGCCCGACCCCGGCACCGTCTGCGTCATGCCGGCGGCCGCCAGGAAGCCCTTCACCTTGGTCACGCCGAGCTGGTTCCACAGGGACGTGGTGGCCGCGTTGTCGGACTTGGTGATCATGGCGGTGGCGAGGGTGGACTCGCGCGAGGTCAGGTACCGATTGGTCTTCTTGGCGTCCCAGAGCAGCGTGGCGAGGACGGTCACCTTCACGACGCTGGCCGAGTCGTACGAGGTCGTGGCGCGCAGGGTGCACGTGGTGTTCGTGGTGCGGTCGCGCAGGCCGACGGCGACGGTTCCGCCGCGCGTGGCGAGGGCGGCGGTGATGTCCCTCTGCAGCTTGGCGGCCAGCCCGGCCTTGCCGGACGTGCAGCTGACCTGCGGCGCGGTGGCGGCGGAGGCGGGCGCCGCGCCCGCGACGACGGGCACGAGCATCCCTGCGGCGGCCACGGCAGGAAGCACGCGGGCGCGCAGGGATATGCGGTGAGTCATGTGGGTCCCCCCTGGAAACGAAACGAACACGCCTGCGGCGTACTCGCCCTACATGACTACCGAGTGCGCGGATGGTTGTACGAATGCAGCGGAATCGGTGCCGGCGCTCCCGGCTTCTTCCCGGAGCGCGGCACGCGCCCCGGTCAGGACCTCCGCGTGGTCCTGACCGGGGGAATCACGGCTGCTCGGGTGGCTTCCCGCGACCCGGCCGACCGCGCCTCACGGCTGCCGTGACCGGGCAGCCGTGAGGCCGCCCTGGCGATCGGCCCGGAGGTCCGCCTCCTACCAGTAGTGGGTACGACCGCCGACGGCGTGGCCGGCCGCGCCGAGAACCCACAGCACGATCCCGAGCACCACGAGGACGATTCCGATCGTCCACAGGACGCCCACGCCGGTGAGCAGGCCAACGATGAGCAGGATCACACCAAGAATGATCATGATCCCTCCTCGACTGATAGATCACTCGATCGGATTCGACCAGATATGCGGCTTCCCGGTTGAGGCCCGGACAAACCAGGTCTCCTGCGTACCGGCCGCCCCGCCCCGCCAGGGCCGGGATCGGCGGGCCCCGGGGCCGCCTGCGGGCTCCCTGCGGTTGCGTTCCGTAACGGGAGGCTTCCCTATGGGAGATGACCAGTCACCACCCACAGAGTGAGGAGTGCGCCATGCCCCGAGGCTCCAGTCCCAAGAGGGAGCGCCAGTACGAGCACATCAAGGAGTCCGCGAAGAAGCGCGGGGAGTCCACGGAGCGGGCCGAGGAGATCGCGGCCCGCACCGTGAACAAGGAGCGGGCCCGCGCCGGTGAGTCCAAGACCGCCAGCCGGGCCTCCCTGCGTGACCCGAAGTCCGCGTCGGAGCGAGGGGGACAGCGGTCCCACAGCGGAGCCCAGGGACCCACCAAGGACCAGCTCTACGAAGAGGCGAGGAAGAAGAACATCGAGGGCCGGTCCACCATGAACAAACAGCAGCTCAAGAACGCGCTCGGCCGCTGACGTTCGGCGGCCGGCCGGAGGGCGCGGGCACGCAGGCGGATGCCTCGGCGCGCCTCCCGGACCGCCGGCCGGCCGGTCGCCAGGCCGCCAACCGGCCGGACGGCCGCCCCGTACGAGTGAGGCGCGGGCTCCGTCACGCCGCCGCGTCGCACGCGCTGTCCGATGATCACATGCGGTCGACGGGACCGCCGTTCCGAGGGCCGCACCGATCACCGGCACCCGGAAGGGCCGTCCATGCGCATCCTGCTCGTCGCCAGCGCCTTCAACAGCCTCACCCAGCGTGTCCTGGTCGAGCTGCGTGACCGCGGGCACACCGTTCCCGTGGAGGTCACCCCCGACGGGGCCGCCGTGCGCGAGGCCGTGGCGCGCCACGCGCCCGATCTCGTCGTGGCTCCGATGCTGAAGGCCGTCGTGCCCCGCGACGTGTGGACCGCGCACCGCTGTCTGATCGTGCACCCGGGGCCCGTGGGCGACAGGGGCCCGTCCTCGCTGGACCACGCGATCCTCGACGGAGCCGAGGAATGGGGCGTCACCGTCCTGCAGGCCGATGCCGAGATGGACGCGGGCGACGTCTGGGCGTCGGCGACCTTCCGCGTCCCGGAGGTCGGCAAGAGCGATCTGTACCGGGGCGAGCTGTCCGACGCCGCCCTGTCCGCCGTGCTCCTGGCCGTGGAGAGGGTCGCCGCCGGAGCGCGACCGCGTCCGCAGACCGGCGCGTTCCGCGCCCGGCCCGCTCTGCGCCAGGAGGAGCGGCGGATCTCGTGGGGCGAGGACACCACCGAGACCGTTCTGCGCGCCCTGCGCGCCGCCGACTCGCAGCCCGGCGTACCGGACCGGCTGCTCGGCGCCGAGTGGTTCCTGCACGGCGGCCACCCGGAGGACGGTCTGCGCGGGCGGCCCGGCGCACTGCTCGCCACCCGGGCGGGCGCGGTCTGCCGCGCCACCGTGGACGGCGCGGTGTGGATCCCCGAACTCCGCGCCCGCACCGGCCCCGGCCGGCCGCGTGCCTGCAAGCTCCCCGCCACCCTGGCCCTCGCGGGCCGGCTGCCGGACCTCCCCGAACTGCCGGCACCCGCCGACCCGGCGCCGGGCCGGCGCACCTGGTCGGACATCCGCTACCGCGAGCAGGGACCGGTCGGCGTGCTGTCCTTCGCGTTCCCCGGCGGGGCGATGAGCACCGACCAGTGCCGCCGCCTGCTGGCCGCGTACGAGACCGCCCGGGGGCGCCCCACCTCCGTCCTGGTGCTCGGCGGGCAGCGCGACTTCTTCTCCAACGGCATCCATCTGAACGTCATCGAGGCCGCCGCCGACCCCGCGGCCGAGTCCTGGGCCAACATCAACGCCATGAACGACCTGGTCGAGGCCGTCCTCACCACGACCGACCGGCTCGTCGTGAGCGCGATCGGCGGCAACGCCGCCGCCGGCGGGGTGATGCTCGCCCTCGCCGCCGACGAGGTCTGGTGCCGTTCGGGAGCGGTGCTCAATCCGCACTACCGGCGCATGGGCCTGTACGGATCGGAGTACTGGACCCGCACCCTGCCCGGCAAGGTGGGCGAGGCCCTGGCCGCGCGCCTCACCGAAGAGGCCGGGCCGCTCTCCGCGGCGGCAGCCCTCGGCATGGGTCTGGTCGACCGGATCGTCGACTGCGGACCGGGGGAGTTCGCCGCCGAGGTCACCCGGACGGCCGTGCGCCTCGCCTCCCGTGACGGCCTCCAGCCGCGCGTCGCGGCGAAGAAGGCGGAGCACGAGCGCAGGGAGTCCGTCGCTCCCCTTGCGGCCCACCGCGAGCGGGAGCTCTCCCGGATGCGGTCGATCTTCGACGATCCGGCCGCGAGCTATCACGCACTGCGCCGGGCCTTCGTCCGGAAGGAGGTTCGGCCGGTGCCGCTCCCGAACGGCCCAGGTGCGGGCGCGGACGGATCCGGCGACTGTTAGGCAAGACCTAGGCCCGACACGAGGCCTTCGCCCCATCCCTCCTCAGGAGGCGACCCATGAGTGCAGTGAAACCGGCCCCGGTCGAGGACCAGGGTGCCGCACCCGGCAGCGAAGAGAAGCCGATCCACATCCTCTGGATCAACGCGGGTCTGAGCTGTGACGGTGACTCGGTGGCCCTGACCGCCGCCATGCAGCCCAGCATCGAGGAAATCGCCCTCGCCGGGCTGCCGGGGCTGCCCAGGATCGCGGTCCACTGGCCACTGATCGACTTCGAGTGCGGCCCGGTGGGCGGCGCCGACACGTTCATCGAGTGGTTCTTCAAGGGGGAACGGGGCGAGATCGACCCGTTCGTGCTGGTCGTCGAGGGCTCGATCCCGAACGAGGCCATCAAGCAGGAGGGCTACTGGAGCGGCTTCGGCGACGACCCGGAGACCGGCCAGCCCATCACCACCAGCGAGTGGGTCGACCGGCTGGCGCCCAAGGCCCTCGCGGTGGTCGCGATCGGCACCTGCGCCACGTACGGCGGAATCCACGCCATGGCGGGGAACCCGACCGGCGCGATGGGCCTCCCGGACTATCTCGGCTGGGACTGGACCTCGCAGGCCGGCATCCCCATCGTGTGCGTGCCCGGCTGCCCCATCCAGCCGGACAACTTCGCGGAGACGCTGACCTACCTGCTCTATCAGGCGGTCGGCTCCGCGCCCATGATCCCGCTGGACGACAAGCTCCGTCCGACCTGGCTGTTCGGGGCGACCGTGCACGAGGGCTGCGACCGGGCCGGCTACTACGAGCAGGGTCAGTTCGCCTCGACGTACGACTCGCCCAAGTGCCTGGTCAAGCTCGGTTGCTGGGGCCCCGTCGTCAAGTGCAACGTCCCCAAGCGCGGCTGGATCAACGGTGTCGGCGGCTGTCCGAACGTCGGCGGCATCTGCATCGCGTGCACGATGCCCGGATTCCCGGACAAGTTCATGCCGTTCATGGACGAACCTCCCGGCGGCAAGGTCTCCAGCACCGCCAGCGGCGTGTACGGCTCCGTCATCCGCCGGCTGCGGAACATCACGGCCAGGACCGTGGACCAGGAGCCGAAGTGGCGGCACACCGGCGAGCGCATCACCACCGGCTACCGGCCGCCCTGGTGACCGTGACGCCGTCGCGCCACCCCCGCAGGACCCCCATCCATCCCACTGTTCGCGAAGTCGAAGAGCTGACGAAGGGCACCGAAACGACCATGGCATCTCCGGCGAAGACGACGGGTGACGGCTCCGGCCTTGTGGAGATGGCGTGGGACCCCATCACCCGGATCGTGGGCAGTCTCGGCATCCACACGAAGATCGATTTCAAGCAGAAGCGCGTCGCGGAGTGCTACAGCACGTCCTCCGTCTTCCGCGGCTACAGCGTCTTCATGCGGGGCAAGGACCCCCGCGACGCGCACTTCATCACCAGCCGCATCTGCGGCATCTGCGGCGACAACCACGCGACCTGCTCCGTGTACGCGCAGAACATGGCGTACGGGGTGAAGCCCCCGCACCTCGGCGAGTGGATCATCAACCTCGGCGAGTCCGCGGAGTACATGTTCGACCACAACATCTTCCAGGAGAACCTGGTCGGGGTCGACTACTGCGAGAAGATGGTCCGCGAGACCAACCCCGGCGTCCTGGAGCTGGCCGAGCGCACCGAGGCGCCGCACGCCGCCGAGCACGGCTACCGCACGATCGCGGACATCATGCGCTCCCTCAACCCCCTCGAAGGCGAGTTCTACCGCGAGGCGCTCCAGGTCAGCCGCTACACCCGGGAGATGTTCTGTCTCATGGAGGGGCGGCACGTCCACCCCTCCACCCTCTATCCCGGCGGTGTCGGCACGGTCGCCTCCGTGCAGCTGTTCACCGACTACATGAGCCGGCTCATGCGCTACGTGGAGTTCATGAAGCGGGTCGTCCCGCTCCACGATGACCTCTTCGACTTCTTCTACGAGGCGCTGCCCGGTTACGAGGAGGTCGGCCGCCGCCGTGTGCTGCTCGGCTGCTGGGGTGCGCTCAACGATCCCGAGCACTGCGACTTCACCTACGCCAACATGACCGACTGGGGCCGGCGGATGTTCGTCACCCCCGGTGTCGTCGTCGACGGCAAGCTGGTGACCAACGACCTCACCGAGATCAACCTGGGCATCCGCATCCTGCTCGGCAGCTCGTACTACGAGGACTGGCAGGGCCAGGAGCAGTTCGTCACCCACGATCCGCTGGGCAACCCGGTCGACCCGCGCCACCCGTGGAACCAGCACACCATCCCCGCCCCGCAGAAGCGGAACTTCGACGACAAGTACAGCTGGGTCATGTCCCCGCGCTGGTTCGACGGCAAGGACCACCTGGCGCTGGACACCGGCGGCGGCCCCCTCGCGCGCCTGTGGTCCACCGCGCTCTCCGGCCTCGTCGACATCGGCTACCTCAAGGCCACCGGGCACAGCGTCGTCATCAACCTCCCCCGGACGATGACCAAGCCGGAGACCACCTTCGAGTGGAAGATCCCGAAGTGGAGCAACGCCCTGGAGCGCAACCGCGCCCGGACCTACTTCCAGGCGTACGCGGCCGCCGTCGCGCTGCACTGCGCCGAGAAGGGCCTGGAGGAGGTCCGCGCCGGACGCACGCAGACCTGGGAGAAGTTCGAGGTGCCGGACGAGTCCATCGGTGTCGGCTTCACCGAGGCCGTACGCGGTGTCCTCTCGCACCACATGGTCATCAGGGACGGCAAGATCGCCAACTACCACCCCTATCCGCCGACGCCGTGGAACGCCTCCACGCGCGACACGTTCGGAACCCCCGGCCCGTACGAGGACGCGGTGCAGAACACCCCGATCTTCGAGGAGAACACCCCCGAGAACTTCAAGGGCATCGACATCATGCGCGCCGTGCGCAGCTTCGACCCCTGCCTGCCGTGCGGCGTCCACATGTACACGGGCAACGGCAGGACCGTGAAGCAGATGCACGTGCCCACCGGCCTGAGCGGGCTGGCCGGATGAGCGCGGCCACCGCCGAGCAGGCGGGCCGGCGGATCGAGGAGGTCCTGGACCGGCTGGCCGGGAAAGGCGACGCCGAGGCCTGCGCGGCCGCGGAGGAAGTCGTACGCGTCCTCATGGAGTTCTACGGCAGCGGCATCGCCCGGGTCGTCGAGCTCCTCGGGCGCCCCGCCGCCCGCCCGCCCGCCGACCCGCTGGACCCGCTGCTCGCGGACGAACTCGTCGCGAGCCTGCTCAACCTGCACGACCTGCACCCCGAGGACGCGCAGACCCGCATCGACCGCGCCCTGTCCACCCTGCCGCAGCCCCTGGAGAACGCCGGATTCGACCCGGTGACCGGAGTGCTGCGGCTGAGGGCCACCGCCTCCACCGGCTGCGGCTGCTCCGGCACCCAGGAGTCCGTCCGGCAGTCGGCCGTGGACGCCCTCGCCTGCTTCGCCCCCGAGGTGACCGGCGTGGAGCTGGAGGGCCGCGCCCCGCGTGAACCGGCGCTGCTCCAGATCGGCACCCGTCCGTCGCCCGCGGGCGCGGACGGCCGCTCACCGGCCGCCCTGTGAACGGGCCGCCGAACAGCGCCGTGCGGCCTCCCGCGCCCACCGGCCTGCGCCGCTTCACCACGCCCCGCCCGCCCCGCGAGGAGCGCTGCGAACTGTGCGCCGCGCCGCTGCCGGCCGGGGAGCGCCACCCGCATCTCGTCGACACGGACCAGCGGGCCCTGGTCTGCGCCTGCGGCCCGTGTGCGCAGCTCATGGACCGCTCCGCTGCCTCCCCAGGGCGGTTCCGGGCGGTCCCCGGCCGCGTCCTCGCCGACCCCGGCCACCGGATCGACGACCGCGTCTGGGAGTCGCTGCGCATCCCGGTCTCGGTCGCCTTCCTCTTCCGCAACTCCGCCCTCGACCGGCCCGTGGCGCTCTACCCGAGCCCCGCCGGCGCCACCGAGGGCGAACCGGACGAGGAGGCCTGGCGGTCCGTCCTCGACGCCACCCGGCTCGCCGCCCACCTCGAACCCGACGTCGAGGCCCTGCTGCTGCGCCGCCACGAGGGCCGCACCGAGTGCTTCCTCGTGCCGGTCGACCTCTGCTACGAACTGGTGGGCCGCATGCGACTGCACTGGCAGGGCTTCGACGGAGGCGCCGAGGCACGGGCGGACCTCGACGAGCTGTTCACCCACGTCCGCGGCCTGGCCCGCGAGCCGCAGGGGAGCCGGCCGTGACCGAGTTCTCCTTCGACTGCACCGGCGTCCGCGCCGACGCCCACGCGGCCGGGCCCACGCTCGTCTTCCGGCTGCGGATCACCGCCACCGGCGGCACCCGGGTCCACGCCATGGCCCTGCGCTGCCAGATCCGCCTCGAACCCGCCCGGCGCGGCTACGACGACGACGAGGCCGCGGCCCTCGGCGACCTCTTCGGCGAACGCTCCCGGTGGGGCAGCAGCCTCAACCCCGTCCAGTTCGCCCAGGCCTCCGTGATGGTGCCCGGCTTCACCGGCGCGATCGAGACCGACCTCGTCGTGCCGTGCACCTACGACACCGACATCGCCGCGTCCCGCTACTTCCGGGCGCTCCGCGAAGGAGACGTCCCGCTGCTCCTGCTCTTCTCCGGCACCGCCTTCACCGGCGCCGGCGGCTTCCACGTCGAGCCCGTCCCCTGGGACAAGGAGGTCCTCCACCGCATGCCCGTGAAGGTGTGGCGCGAGATGATCGACCAGCACTTCCCCGGCTGCGGATGGATCCGGCTCCCGGGCGACGCGATGGACGCCCTGCTCGCCTACCGCTCGCGCCGTGCCCTCCCGTCGTGGCAGGCCACCGTCGACTCCCTGCTCCAAGCGGCGGGGGAGAGGACACGATGACCACCGTCGCCTTCACCCCCGGCACCGAGGCGCGGTTCGCCGTCGCCCGGCACGTCGCCGACGCCGTCCTCTTCGAGGGGTACGTCCTCTACCCGTACCGTGCGTCCGCCGCGAAGAACCGGCTCCGCTGGCAGTTCGGGGTCCTGGTGCCGCCGTCCTGGAGCGCCACCGCCCAGGAGCACGACCTCCAGCGCACCGAGTGCCTCATGGAGCCGAGGTCCGGCGCCGAACTCGCCGTGGAGGTCCGCTTCCTGCGCGCCCAGCGGCGTACCGCCGAGGAACGGCGCGAGGACGGCACCTTCGCTCCGACCGGTGAACTCCGGCTGGCCGACCGGGTCCTGACGGCCTGGGACGAGGGCGTCGAGGAGCGCGTCACCCTCGTCGTCCCCGTCGCCGAACTGCGGGGCGACGGCATCGCCCTGCCCTTCACCCGCCCCGCAGCCGAGGAGACGGAGCAGGTCACCGACACCGGCGGAGACGTTCTCGGCCGGCTCGTCCGCCGCCGTGAGGAGATCAGCGGCACCCTGCGGATCACGGCGGCGGAACTCGACGGCCCGTACCGCGTCGAACGCCTCTCGGTCACGGTGGAGAACACCAGCGGCTGGACCACCGGTCCGGACACCGACCGCCACGCCGTGCTGCCGTACTCCCTCGTCGCCACCCACACGCTGCTCCGCCTCGACGGCGGCTCGTTCCTGTCGATGACCGACCCGCCGGAATGGGCCAGGGGCGCCGTCGCCGCCTGCCGCAACCTGCACACCTGGCCCGTCCTGGCCGGCGAACCGGGCCGCGACGACCTGATGCTCTCCTCGCCGATCATCCTGGAGGACCACCCGGCCATCGCGCCCGAGAGCCCCGGCGCCCTCTACGACGCCACCGAGATCGACGAGATCCTCGCCCTGCGCACGGCGGCCCTCACCGACGAGGAGAAGCGCGAGGCCAGAGGGACCGACGCCCGCGCGGCGGCGGTGATCGAGCTGGCGGACACCATGCCACCGGAAGTCCTGGAACGCCTGCACGGAGCGGTACGCAGCCTCCGGAGCGTCACCGGGACCCCGGAGCCCGCCGGGAACATCCTCGAACCGGACACCCCCTGGTGGGATCCGGGCGGCGACACCGGCGTCGACCCGGGCAGCGACCACGTCCTCGTCGGCGGACGAGAGGTCCGCGCGGGCAACAGGGTCGTCCTGCGCCCACGGCTGCGCCGCACGGACGCCCAGGACCTGTTCCTCGACGGGCGCACCGCGCTCGTCGAAGCGGTCCTCCACGACGTCGACGGCGAGGTCCACGTCGCGGTGACCGTGGAGGACGACCCGGGCGCCGACATCCGCCGCGAACAGGGCCGGTTCCTCTACTTCAAGACCGACGAGATCGAAGCGACGGAGGACGCGTGAACGGCCCCGCCCCCGAGGCCCGGACGCCCGGCACGGCCCGCACCCTCGTGGCCGGGGTGGGCAACATCTTCCTCGGCGACGACGGCTTCGGCGTGGAGACCCTGCGCCGGCTCCGCCGCGAGGAACTCCCCGCCTCCGTCGAGCTGGCCGACGTCGGCGTCCGGGGCGTGCACCTCGCCTACGAACTCCTCGACGGCTGGGACACCCTCGTCCTCGTCGACGTCACCGCCCGCGGCGGTGCACCGGGGACGCTCTATCTGATCGACGCATCGGCCGGCGACCGCGGCCCGGAGCCCGCGCCGCTCGACGGCCACCGGATGACGCCCGACGCCGTCCTCGCCCTGCTCGACACCCTGTGCGCGGGAACCGGGGCCGCGCCGCCACGGCGGATCCTCGTCGTCGGCTGCGAACCGGCCTGCCTCGACGAGGGCATCGGCCTCAGCCCGCAGGTCGCCGCAGCCGTGCCCGAGGCGGTGCGCATGGTGACCGAACTGGTCCGCCAGGAAGCCGTCGTGTGAACACCGAAACGGAGAGCACCATGCAGAGAAACCTCCTCGCCGCCACCGTCGCCCTGGCCGCCGCGGCCGCCGTGGCCGTCACCGTCGCCGTCCTCCCGGACCTCCGGCGCTATCTGCGCATCAGCAGGATGTGACGCACCCGCGGATCCACCGGAGCCGGCTGCACCGAACGGACGACACCGCCCTCCCCTCCCGGCGCGGCGGGCCGGATCCACCCGCCGCCCGTCCTCTAATGACGCCCGGAACCCACCCCCGCGTCCAGGACGGAGACCGATGCACGAGATGTCCCTCGCGGTCGCCGTCGTCGACCAGGTCGAGAGCGCGGCGAGGTCCCGCGGGGCCGTCGGCGTCGACCTCATCGAACTGGAGGTGGGCGAGCTGGCCGGCGTCGTCGCGGACGCCCTCGCCTTCTGCTTCGGACTCGCCTGCGCCGGAACCGTCGTCGAGGGCGCCGAGCTGATCACCCGTACCGTCCCGGGCACCGCGCGCTGCGAACCCTGCGCCGAGGACTGGGCGGTCGGCATGCCGCCCCGGCTGCTCTGCCCGGCCTGCGGCGCCGCCGCCGGCGAACTCGTCTCCGGCCGCGAGCTGCGGATCCGTCAGGTCCGCTGGGCCGACCCCGGGGCGCCGCGCGGGGAGTACCGCCAACCGATCACCGAGGAGAGCTGAGCATGTGCCGAGCCGTCGATCTCCAGCGCGCCGTCCTCGCCAAGAACGAGGCCGCGGCCCGGATCCTGCGCACCGAACTGACCGCCCGCGGCACCACGGTGGTCAACCTGCTCTCCAGCCCCGGAAGCGGCAAGACCGCCCTGCTGGAGCGCGAACTGAGGCTCGCCGGCGAACGGGGCATCGCAGCCGCCGCGCTCACCGCCGACCTGGCGACCGAGAACGACGCCCGCCGCCTGGCCCGCTCCGGCGCCCCCGTCAAGCAGGTGCTCACCGAGGGCCTGTGCCATCTGGAGGCCGACATGGTCGCCCGGCACCTGCACGACTGGCTGCCCGAGGCCACCCGGCTGCTGTTCGTCGAGAACGTCGGCAACCTCGTCTGCCCCGCCGGCTACGACCTGGGCGAGTCGCTCCGCGTCGTCCTCGCCTCGGTCACCGAGGGCGAGGACAAGCCGCTCAAGTACCCCACCGCGTTCGGCCTCGCCCAGCTGGTGATCGTCACCAAGACCGACATGGCCGGGGCGGCGGACTTCGACGAGACGGCCTTCCGCGCCCACGTGCAGCAGGTCAACCCCGGCGTCGAGATCGTCCTCAGCTCGGTGCGCGACGGCCGGGGCGCCGGAGCGCTCCTCGACCGGGCCCTCGCCGCCGCCGAGGGCAACCGCGTCCACACCCCGGTGATGGCCCGGGCCGGCGCGTGAGCACGGCGCACTCCGGACCCGCGCCCGCCCTGGCCCCGCGGCGCAGCCGCGTGGTCGTCCGCGGCGTCGTGCAGGGCGTGGGCTTCCGGCCGTACGTCTACGCCCTCGCCACCGGGCTGCGCCTGTCCGGCCACGTCACCAACACGGCGGACGGCGTCGTCGCCGAGGTCGAGGGGGATCCCGCGGACGTCGCGTCCTTCTGCGCCCGCCTCGCGCCCGGCGCCCCGCCCCTGGCCCGGGTCGAGTCGGTCGAGACGGCCGAGGTGACCGCGAGCGGCGGCAGCGGATTCACGATCGTGCCCTCCCGCCAGGGCGGCGCCGTCCGCACCCTCGTCCCGCCGGACACGGCCACCTGCGACGACTGCCTCGCGGAGCTCGCCGACCCGGCCGACCGCCGCCATCTGCACCCCTTCATCACGTGCACCCACTGCGGACCGCGGTTCACGATCGTCACGGGGCTGCCCTACGACCGGGGCCACACCACCATGGCCGGCTTCCCGATGTGCCCGGACTGCGCCCGGGAGTACGCGGACCCGGCGGACCGGCGCTTCCACGCGCAGCCCGTCGCCTGCCCCCGCTGCGGACCCCGGCTGCGGCTGGTCACCGCGCCCGGCAGCCCTTACGGCACCGCGCCCGGCGGCCCCTCCGGCGCAGGCCCGGCACCCGACGGCAACCGGGCCGGTTCCGGCGCCGGCCCGATCGCCGCCGCGCGCGGGCTGCTGGCCGCCGGCGCGATCCTCGCCGTCAAGGGCCTGGGCGGCTACCACCTGGCGTGCGACGCGACGAACCCCGACGCGGTGGCCGAACTGCGCCGCCGCAAGGCGCGCGGTGACAAACCGTTCGCGATGATGGCCGCGGACCTCGCCGACATCGAGCCCCTCGTGGAGCTCGGCACGCTCGAACGCGAACTCCTCACCGGCCGCGTCCGGCCCGTCGTCCTGCTGCGCCGCCGAGCCGGCGCCCGGCCGCACCACGGGGCCGCGCCGGCGCCGGCCGTGGCGCCGGGCAGCCCGGACCTCGGCTTCATGCTCCCGTACACCCCGGTGCACCATCTCCTTCTCGGCCTCGGCACGACGGACCGGGAAGGGCCCCGGCTGCTGGTGATGACCAGCGGCAACCTCGCGGGCGAACCCATCGTCACGGACGACGCGGAGGCACTGACCAGGCTCGCGGGCCTGGCGGACGCCTGGCTGCTGCACGACCGGCCCATCCATGTGGCCTGCGACGACTCCGTCGTCCGCGTCTGCGACGGCGAACAGCTGACCCTGCGCCGCTCCCGGGGCTACGCGCCGCTGCCGGTCGAGCTGCCCGTCGAGGTCGCCCCCGCCCTCGCCGTCGGAGGGGACCTGAAGAACACCTTCTGCCTCGGCGACGGACGCCAGGCCTGGCTCTCCGCCCACATCGGCGACATGGACGACCTCGCCACCCAGCTCGCCCTCGCCTCCGCCGAGCGGCAGCTGGAGTCCGTCACCGGCGTCCGGCCCGGGCTGCTCGCCGCCGACCGCCACCCGGGCTACCGGTCCACCCGCTGGGCCCGCGACCACGCGGCGGAACGGCCCGTCGTCCCCGTGCAGCACCACCACGCGCACGTCGCGGCGGCGATGGCCGAGAACGGCCTCGACGGCACGCGCCCCGTGATCGGCGTGGCCTTCGACGGCACCGGCCACGGTCTCGACGGCGCCGTGTGGGGCGGTGAGTTCCTCCTCGCGGACTACGCCGGGTTCCGCCGCTTCGCGCACCTGGCCTGCGTACCCCTGCCGGGCGGCGACGCGGCCGTACGGCGGCCCTACCGCATGGCGCTGTCCCACCTGCGGGCCGCGGGCCTCGCCGCCGACCGTGCCCTGCCCTGCACCCGGGCCTGCGCCCCCGGAGAACTGCCCGTCCTGCAAAGGCAGCTGGAGCGCGAGCTGAACTGCGTGCCCACCTCCAGCATGGGGCGCCTCTTCGACGCCGTCTCCTCCCTCGCCGGGATCTGCCAGCACGCGGGATACGAGGCGCAGGCCGCGATCGAGCTGGAGGCCGCGGCCCTGCGCGCACCGGACGTGACCGAGGACGGCCGCTACGCCTTCCGGCTCGGCTCGCCGCGCACCGGCGCCCATCTCACCGCCGACGCCGCACCCCTCGTGAGGGCAGTGGTCGCCGACGTCCTGGACGGGACGCCCCCGGCCGTCGTCGCGGCGCGCTTCCACCGGGCCGTGGCCCGGCTGGTGCGCGCGGTCTGCGCCGCCGCCCGCGCCGAGACCGGAGTGGAGACCGTCGCCCTGACCGGGGGAGTGTTCGCCAACACGGTGCTCTCCTCGGCCTGCGCCGCAGGACTGCGCGAGGACGGCTTCACCGTCCTGCGCCACCGCCGCATCCCGCCGAACGACGGCGGTCTGGCCCTCGGCCAGCTCGTCGTGGCCGCCCGGATCACGGACGGCGCGGCCCCCGGCACGCCACGACCAGAGCGACAGTGAGGAGACACCCATGTGCCTGGCGGTACCCGGAAGAGTGCTGGAAGTCGAGGACCGGGACGGCACCCGGATGGCCACGGTCGACTTCGGCGGCGTGGTCAAGGAGGTGTGCCTGGAGTACCTGCCGGACCTGAAGCCCGGTGAGTACGCCATCGTGCACGTGGGCTTCGCCCTCCAGAAGCTCGACGAGGAGTCGGCCCGGCGGACGCTCGGGCTGTTCGAGACCCTCGGCCTGCTCCAGGAGGAGTTCGCGGACCCGTGGGAGGCCGCCGAGGCCGCGGGAAGCGAGTGGCAGGCGCGGGACGAGGTCCGTGGAGAGGTGCGGCCGTGAAGTACATCGACGAGTTCCAGAACCCGGACCTGGCACGCCGGCTGCTCGACGAGATCCGGGCGACGGTGACCCGGCCCTGGGCCCTGATGGAAGTGTGCGGCGGCCAGACCCACAGCATCATCCGGCACGGCATCGACCAGCTCCTGCCGTCCGAGATCGAGCTGATCCACGGTCCGGGCTGCCCGGTCTGCGTCACTCCGCTGGAGATGATCGACAAGGCCCTGGAGATCGCCTCCCGGCCAGGAGTGATCTTCTGCTCCTTCGGCGACATGCTCCGCGTCCCCGGCACCGGCCGCGACCTGTTCCAGGTCCGCGGGCAGGGCGGCGACGTCAGGGTGGTCTACTCCCCGCTGGACGCGCTGCGCATCGCCGAGCAGAACCCCGACCGGGAAGTGGTCTTCTTCGGCATCGGCTTCGAGACCACCGCGCCGCCCAACGCGATGACGGTCCACCAGGCGCGCAGGCTCGGCATCCGCAACTTCAGCCTGCTCGTCTCCCACGTCCGGGTCCCCCCGGCGATCGAGGCGATCATGCGCTCGCCGGACTGCCGCGTCCAGGGCTTCCTGGCGGCGGGCCACGTGTGCAGCGTGATGGGCACGTCGGAGTACCCCGGACTCGCCGAACGCCACCGGGTGCCGATCGTCGTCACCGGGTTCGAACCGCTGGACATCCTCGAAGGCGTACGCCGCACCGTGCTCCAGCTGGAGCACGGGGAACACACCGTCGACAACGCCTATCCGCGCGCCGTGCCCCCGGAGGGCAACCCCGCCGCCCGGGCGATGCTGGACGACGTCTTCGAGGTCACCGACCGCGCCTGGCGCGGCATCGGCGTCATTCCCGACAGCGGCTGGCGGCTCTCGGAGCGGTACCGCGACCACGACGCCGAGCACCGGTTCTCCGTCGACGGCATCGACACCCGCGAACCGGCCGAGTGCCGCAGCGGCGAGGTGCTCCAGGGCCTGCTGAAACCGCACCAGTGCGAGGCCTTCGGCACCACCTGCACCCCCCGCTCCCCGCTGGGCGCCACGATGGTCTCCAGCGAGGGCGCGTGCGCCGCGTACTACCTCTACCGGCGGCTCGACCTGGAGACCCCCTCGCCGAAGCCCCGGGCCGTCGACTCCTCTGCTCTGGAGGGCAGTTCCGTTGTCTGAGCTCATGCGTGACGCCTCCGGCGCGGAGGCACCCGACATGCTCGCCTGGACGTGTCCCGCCCCGCTGCGCGACCGGCCGCGGGTGGTGATGGGGCACGGCGGAGGCGGAGCGCTCTCCGCCGAACTGGTCGAAGGGATCTTCGCGCCCGCCTTCGGCGGCCCCGCGCTCTCGCTCACCACCGACGCCGCGACCGTCGAACTCGGCGGCGCCCGGCTGGCCTTCTCCACCGACTCCTTCGTCGTCCGCCCCCTGTTCTTCCCCGGCGGAAGCATCGGCGACCTGGCCGTCAACGGCACCGTCAACGACCTCGCCATGAGCGGGGCCCGGGCCGCCTACCTCTCCTGCGGCTTCATCCTGGAAGAGGGGGTGGAGACCGACGTGCTGACCCGCGTGGCGAACGCGCTCGGCGCGGCGGCCCGTGCGGCGGGCGTGCGGGTGGTCACCGGTGACACCAAGGTGGTGGAGGCCGGCCACGGCGACGGCGTCTACATCAACACCTCCGGCATCGGTCTCGTCCCGCCCGGCGTCGACCTGCGGCCCCAGCGGGTCGTACCCGGTGACGTGGTGATCGTCAGCGGCCCCGTCGGGGTCCACGGCGTGGCGATCATGAGCGTGCGCGAGGGGCTGGAGTTCGGGGTCGAGATCGAGAGCGACTGCGCGCCGCTCGGCGGCCTGGTCGAGGCGATGCTCGCGGTCACCCCGGACCTGCACGTGCTGCGCGACCCGACCCGAGGGGGCCTCGCGGCCTCGCTCAACGAGATCGCGGCCGCCTCGGGCACCGGCGTCGTCGTCCAGGAGCGGGCCGTGCCCGTCCCCGCCCCCGTGGCCAACGCGTGCGCCGTACTCGGGCTCGATCCGATGTACGTGGCGAACGAGGGGAAGCTGGTGGCCTTCGTCCCGCGCGCCCACGCCGACGCCGTGCTCGCCGCGATGCGGTCGCATCCGCTCGGCGCGGAGGCGGCCGTGATCGGCGAGGCCGTCGAGGCGCACCCGGGCATGGTGGTCGCCCGCACGGGTCTGGGCGGTACGCGCGTGGTGGACATGCCGCTCGGGGAGCAGCTGCCCCGCATCTGCTGAGCCTCAGCCCCGGGTGCCGCCGCCGCGGCGGTCACGGGAGGTGTCCAGGGTCCATGTGTGGGTGCAGTTCGGGCACTGCAGATGGACCTCGGGCCCCTTGTTCGCGATCAGATAGCGCCAGTGCTCGGCACAGTTGCGGCGCTCCGCGCAGGGCCCGCAGCCGCGGGCGTCGTCACAGCCCGGGCAGGCGACCCAGGCGCGCCGGGCCCGGTCGGCGTGGGGATCAATGGGAAGCCGCACGGCCCGGCTCCCCTCCCGGCAGCACACCCGCCGCCACGAGCATGGCGTGGATCCGCAGCTGCTCCTCGTCGAGGCCCGAATAGAGCAGGTCGTGCGCCGCCTGCTCCTCCCGCAGCACGGCCACCGGGTCCCAGTCGGAGCCCAGCGCCGCCACGACCTCGGCCCTGCGGCGGGCCTCTTCGAGGGTGAGGTCGAGGGTGAAGGTGACGTGGTCGGGGTCGGTGGCCTGGTCCATGGGAGTGCTTTCGACGGGATTCGAACAAGACGTGCCACATGTAGCAGAACCGGCACCGGGCGCGGAAGGGCGGACATCACTCCCACGAGCCGCGCACCAGGGCGCCCGTGACCGGCGCGGACCGGGCCGGGACCGCCACGAGACGGGGCGGACGGCTCGCGAGGGGATCACGACGCACCGCGCCGCTGTGGCGCATGTCATGGCGCGCGCGAGGCCGGCCGCGGGGGAAGCGCGGCTTCCCGAGGGCGGTGGCGCAGGACCGCGCGCCCCTCGCGCCGACGCCGGCCGGCCGCCCACCAGGCCTACGTGTGCACCGTCCCCGACCCGGCCGCCCGGGCGCCCTTCGCCCGCAGGGCCGGCGCGTCCGCCCGGTGCCACCGGACCGGACCGAGCGCACTGCGGTCGCGACCTCCCGGAAGGATGATGGGACCATGGAAGGGCTGCCCTTCACTCCTCTCACCGGGGCGGACGACGGCGGGCACCTCGGTCCGCCCCCGGCCGCGTTCGCCCTGCTCGCCGCGGACGGAGTGCTCCTCGGGTGGAGCCGTGAGGCCGAGGCCCTGCTGGGATATCCCGCCGCGCAGGTGGTGGGACGCCCGGCGGTCGACCTGCTCGCGCCCCCGCCCGCCGATGGCGACGGACCGGAAGAGCGGGACCGGCGGCCGCGGTTCGGTGAGAACCGCAGTGCCGTCGTGGACGTGCGCCACCGCCGGGGACACACCGTGCGGGTGGCGGTGACACTGCACCCCCTGACCCCCGCCTCCGGCGCGGCCTTTGCCGGCCGGGCGCCCTCCGCCGTCCTCATGGGGGCCGAGCTGGAGGAGCTGCGCTGGTGGGAGACCCGGCAGGCGATGCTGCAGGGGCTCGTGACCCAGTCTCCGGTGACACTGACCATCTACGGCCCCGGCGCGCGCCTCCTGTGGGCCAACGCGTCCAGTGTCCGGGAGCTCGGCGGCGACCTCGAGGCCTCGCTGGGCCGTTCCATGACCGAACTGTTTCCCGGCGACGTCCTCACCACCCAGCATTCGGTGTCGCCCGAGGACTTCGTGCGGCAGATCCTCGAGACCGGTGAGCCGGTCATCGACGTGCACTTCCGAGGGCGCGCCCCGGCCGACCCGCGGCGTGAGCGCGTCTGGTCCTCGTCCTATTTCCGCCTGCTGGACGGCCGGGGAGAGCCGGTGGGCGTGTGCGAACAGTCCATCGACGTCACCGGCCACTACCGTGCGCAGCAGCGGTTCGCGCTCCTCGCGGAGGCCGGTGCACGGATCGGGGCCACGCTCGATCCGTCCGTGACGGCATCGGAGCTGGCCAGGACCGCCGTGCCGCAGTACGCCGACGCCGTGCTGGTCGACGTGGCGGCCGAGGTGCTCGACGGAGAGGAACCGAAGCCCGTCACGGCAGGGGGCCTGGTGCGCGTGGCCGATTCCGACGGGGAACCCTCCCGGGTGGGCGAGCGGGTCGCCTACGCCGCCGGATCGCCACAGGCCCGGAGCCTGGCCGGGGGCCGTGCGACCGCGGACGCCGTGGCCGCGCCGACCCGGCTGTACGCCCCGCTGGTCGTGCGGGGGACGCCCCTGGGCCTGGTCACCTTCGCGCGGGGCGACGACGCGGAACCCTTCGACGACGGCGACCGGGCGGTGGCGGAGGAGCTGGCGTCGCGGACCGCCGTCTGCATCGACAACGCCCGCAGGTACCGCCGGGAGCGCACCGCCGCGCTCCTGCTCCAGCGCAGTCTGCTGCCGCGGTCGCTGCCCGAGCTGAGCGCGGTCGAGGCGGCGAGCCGCTACCTGCCCGCCGACAGCCACCTCGGCGCCGGCGGCGACTGGTTCGACGTCATTCCGCTGTCCGGCGCACGGGTCGGACTCGTCGTGGGCGACGTCGTCGGCCACGGGCTGGGAGCCGCCGCCACCATGGGGCGCCTGCGCGCGATGGTGCACACCCTGGCCGAGCTGGACCTCGCCCCCGACGAACTCCTGGCCCGGCTGAACGACCAGGTCGGCAAGGACGCGTCGGACCAGGACGGGACGGGCACGGGCGGCAGCGGCGCCGTCGGGGCGACGTGCGTCTACGGGATCTACGATCCGGCTTCCCTGACGAGCACCTGGGCGGCGGCGGGACACCCGCCGCCCGCCGTGGTGCAGCCGCACGGCGACGTCGGCTTCCTCCGTCTGCCACCGGGGCCGCCGCTGGGCGTGGGACGGCTTCCCTACGAGGCCGCGGAAGTGACGCTCGCCGCGGGAAGCCTCCTCGTGCTGTTCACCGACGGCCTCGTGGAGGCCGGGGGGCAGGGCGTCGGGGTGGGACTGGACCGCCTGGCGGCCGTACTCGGAGAACATCGGGGATCGTCGCCCGACCGGTTGTGCGCCCGGATCGTCGAGGAGCTGGCGGCGGACCACGCGCAGGACGACGCGACGCTCCTCGTCGCGCGCACCCGTGCGCTGGACGCACGCCAGGTGGCGGCCTGGGAGCTGCCCTCGGACCCCGCGCTCGTCGCACGCGCACGGGCGATGGCCGCGCAACAGCTCGGGCGGTGGGGACTGGACGACCTGGCCTTCACCACGGAACTGGTCGTCAGCGAGCTGGTCACCAACGCGATCCGGCACGCCTCCGGCCCGATCGGACTGCGCCTGATCCGGGACCGTTCCCTCATCTGCGAGGTCTCCGACTCGCAGCACACCTCACCGCACGCCCGGTACGCCGGCAACGACGAGGAGGGCGGACGCGGACTGTTCATGGTCGCCCAGCTCACCGAGCACTGGGGCACGCGTTACCTGCCGACCGGCAAGACGATCTGGGCGGAACAGGCCCTGCCCGCGGTGTGACGGCCGCGGTGGGCGTGGCTGTGGCTATGGGCGTGTGCAGGCGTACTCCGTACGGGGTGTCCACCACCTGGCGCCGTGCCGGGCCCGCCCCGCTCAGTCGCGGGGGCGCGCCGTGCCCAGGAAGCGGATGTGGGGGCGGTCGCCGGGCCCGGGACGGGACACGGCGGCGCGGACGCCGTAGACGTCCATGACGAGCCGCTCCGTGAGGACGTCCGCGACCGGCCCGCCGGCCACCACCCGTCCCTCGTGCAGGACCACCACGTGGTCGCAGTACATCGCCGCCAGGTTGAGGTCGTGCAGGGCCATGACACAGGTGAGGCGCAGGCCCGACACCAGGGTCAGGAGGTCCAGCTGGTGCTGGATGTCGAGGTGGTTCGTCGGTTCGTCGAGGAGGAGCTCGCGCGGTTCCTGGGCGAGGGCGCGGGCGATGTGGACCCGCTGGCGTTCGCCGCCGGACAGCGTGCGCCAGGTGCGGTGGGCGTGGCCGGTCAGTCCGGTGCGGGCGAGCGCGGACCGGACGGCCTCCTCGTCGGCGGCCGTCGCCGGTGACCAGGCGCGGCGGTGCGGGATGCGGCCGAGCCGTACGGCGTCGGCCACGGTGAGGTCGACCTGGGTGTCGGCGTGCTGCTCCACCACCGCGAGCCGCTGTGCCAGGGCGCGGCGCGGGATGCCGTTCAGCGGGTCGCCGTCCAGGGACACCACCCCGGTGTCCGGAGCGAGGACACCGGCCAGCAGCCGCAGGAGGGTGGACTTGCCCGAACCGTTCGGGCCCAGCAGCCCCGTGAGTTGGCCGGGGCGCGGAGCGATGGTCACGCCGTCCAGGACGAGAGCGCCACCCGCGGTGCGGGAGACGCGCTCGGCCCGGAGGCCGGTACGGCTGCCGGGGCGTGTCACCGGGCCGGTCATCGAACCCTCCGGGTGCGGTACAGGACGAGGACGAACGCGGGGACGCCGACGAGCGACGTCACCACGCCCACCGGCACCTCCTGCGGGTCGAGCAC
Source organism: Streptomyces sp. NPDC004327 (assembly GCF_042873935.1). Lineage (NCBI taxonomy): Bacteria > Bacillati > Actinomycetota > Actinomycetes > Kitasatosporales > Streptomycetaceae > Streptomyces > Streptomyces sp. NPDC004327. The sequence goes on from NZ_JBIAME010000001.1 coordinate 717,578, forward strand.
GGTACGGGCGAGGGTGTCCGCCCAGACGAGGAAGACCGCCCCGGCCAGCGCGGCCAGGGGCAGCAGCCGGGCGTGCCCCGGGCCCGTGAGCGCCCGGATCGCGTGGGGCAGGACGAGGCCGACGAAGCCGATCGCGCCGGCCGTGGAGACCAGGACCGCGGTCAGCAGGGCGGTGACCGAGAGCAGGACGAGCCGGGTCCGCGCCACGGGGATGCCGAGCGTGGCCGCCGCGTCCTCGCCGAACGCGAAGGCGTCCAGCGTGCGGGCGTGCCCGCCGCAGACCGTCAGCCCGACGGCGAGGACGGCGGCGCACAGCCCGGCGTCCGTCCAGTCCGCGCCGCCGAGGGAGCCGAGGAGCCAGAAGAGAACGCCCCGGGTGGTCTCGGCGTCGGCCGCGGTCATCACCACGAACGAGGTGAGGGCGGAGAACAGCTGCATGGCCGCCACCCCCGCCAGCACGACACGGTCGGCCGACCCGCCCAGGACGTGGCTGAGGAGCAGGACCAGGGCGAAGGAGCAGAGCGCGCCGAGGAAGGCGCCGCCGGTGACGGACAGCAGGCCTCCGCCCGCACCGAGGACGACCACGGCGACGGCCCCGGTCGAGGCGCCGGAGGAGACCCCGAGGACGAAGGGATCGGCGAGCGGATTGCGCAGCAGCGACTGCATCACCACGCCGCACACCGCGAGGCCGGCACCGCACACGGCCGCGAGGAGGGTCCGGGGCAGTCGCAGGTCCCAGACGATGCCGTCGCGGATCGCGCTCAGACCGGACGGATTCCCGCCGAGGTGGGAGGCGACCACGGACCAGGAGTCCGAGACGCGGATGTCGGCCGGACCGATGGTCAGGGCCAGGGCGATGGAGACGCACAGGAGGACGGCCCCGCCCACCGCGGCGAGCGGCACGAGCGCCCGGGACGAGCGGACGGCGGCTCCCACGGAGCGGCCGGCCGCCGCGGGCTGTTCGGCCGCGGCGGGGTGTGCGGCCGCGGCGGGGTGTTCGGCGCCGCCGCGGCGCGGCGCGGCCGCCGTTCCCGCTTCCGGGCGGGTCACTTCGCGAAGCCGTACGTCTTGAGCGCGGCGGCGACCTTCTCGATGCCCTCGACGGTGCGGACGGTGGGGTTCATGGCCTGTCCGCTGAGGATCACGTACCGCTTGTTCCTCACCGCCGTCATGTTCCGCGTGACCGGGTGGGACTCCAAGAACTCGATCTTCTTCGCGGCGCTCTCCGCCGACTGCGCCTTGCGGGTCAGATCGGCGATCACCAGCACGTCGGGATCGCGGTCGGCGACGGTCTCCCAGTTGATCTGCGGCCACTCCTCCTTCGTGTCGTCGAAGACGTTCTTCACGCCGAGCGCCCCGCTGACGATTCCCGGTGCGCCGCAGCAGCCCGCCATGTAAGGGCCCTGGGAGTCGGAGAACCAGTAGAGGACGGAAGCGCCGCCGAAGTCGACGCCTGCCCTGGCCGCGGTGACCCGGGCGCGGAGCTCCCCGACGAGCTTCTCGCCGCGCTCCGGCACGCCGAACACCCGGGCCAGGTCGCGGATCTCCCCGTACACGGTGTCCATGGTCAGGGGCCGGGTCCGCACCCCGTCGCCGTCTCCGCCGTTGTCCTTGCCGACGCAGTCCGTGGGGGAGAGGTAGGCGGGTACGCCGAGCTTGGTGAACCGCTCCCGGGGTGCCACGCCGCCCTTGCCGAGGGTGTACAGGAAGGAGGCGCTGACGAAGTCCGGCTCGGTGCCGAGCACCTTCTCGAAGGACGGATAGCGGTCCGCGAGCCGGGGGACGTTCGCGTTGGCCTTCTCCAGGCCCTTGAGGACGGGGTCCGTCCAGGTGGCGGTGCCCACCATCCGGTCGGCCAGCCCGAGGGAGAGCAGGATCTCGGCCGAGCCCTGGTCCAGGGCGACCGCCCGGCGTGGCGCGCGATCGACCTCGACGCGCTGCCCGCAGTTGTCGAGCACCACCGGGAAACCCGGGCCGGAGCCCTTCGCCCCGGGCGGGGCCACCGTCCCGCCCGTGCCGCAGCCGGCCAGGAGAACGGAACCGGCCACGAGCAGCGCGGCGGAACGGACGGGATGCGTGAGGGGCACGGTGAGGAGTCCTCTGCGTCACGGCTCATGCGCGGAGCCTGTCGTACGGTGCTTCCCGGGCGGCGACACGTGCCGTCCGGGTCGCCAGCAGGTCTTCGGACTCGGGGTCGTCCGGACGGAGCGCCTTCCCGGGCCCCTCGGGACCCAGTGGCCGCTGCTCCGCCCGTCACCCTCACCGCTGCGCGTCAGCTCCGGATTCCCACCGGATTCCCTGACCCCCGTACCCGTCGTGCGGATGCGTACAGGGGTGCGACTGGCCCGGGCAAATTACCACAGGACGATCTTGGTCCCGCCGAGCCGTCCGCCCACCGGGGCCCCGGGAGAGGACCCGGCCTCGCCTCCCTGGCCGCGCCCCGCGGCCGCCCGGCGCACGGGCGCGGAGCCCGCGGGTGACGGGTGGCGAACGCCGCCCGGTGGGAGAATGCCGGTGTGAGCGCGCGCGTTGAGTCGCTTCTCGTAGGCCGGGGCGCGCTGCTGACCTCTCTGTGCCGTCAGGTGGACGCAGCTGCCGTCGGCCGGGGTGGGTCGGTGCTGCTGGCCGGGGAACCGGGCATCGGGAAGACGGCCCTCGCGGCCGAAGTCCTGGCCTACGCGCGAAGCGCCGGGGTGACGGTGGCCTGGGGCAGCTGCGAGGACGGGGGCGGCGCACCCGGTCTGTGGCCCTGGCGGCAGATCCTCCGCTCGGTCACCGGACGACCGGAGCCGCTCGGCGACGCCGCGGGCACACCGGCTCGCAGTGGCGCGGAGGACGCCAGGCGGGCGCTGTTCGAGGAGGTCGCGGAGCGTCTGCTGGCAGGCGGCCGGCCGCTGGTCGCGGTGCTGGACGATCTGCAGTGGGCGGACACCGCCTCGGTTCTGCTGCTCGGCCATCTCGGCCGCCGGGCCAGGCACGAGCCCCTGCTCCTGGTCGGGACCTACCGTGACGTCGAGCTCGCGCCCGATCACCCGCTGCTCTCCTTGGCGGACGCGGACACGGTCGTACTGGGCGGTCTGGCGCCGGCCGAGGTGGCCGTACTCCTGGACCGGTTCGGCGGGCAGGCAGGAGCGGGGGCCGCCGGAGCGGAAGAAGCCGCTGCGGAGACCGCTGGACGGGGTGGGGCCGCCGGACCGGGAGGGGCCGTCGCGGAGACGGCGGCCGCGGTGCAGCGGCGCACCGGGGGCAATCCGTTCTTCGTGCAGCAGATCGCCCGGCTGCGTGCCGCGGGCGGGGACGGCGGGACGGTGCCGGTCGCGGTCGGGCAGACGGTGGCCCGGCGCCTGGCACGGCTGCCGGACCGTACGGCGCGTCTGCTGGCCGCCGCGGCGGTGCTCGGCCGCCGGGGTGGGATCCTCCGGCTGGCCGCCGTCGCGGGCGTTCCGGCCACCGAGGTACCGGGCCTGCTGGAGCCGGCCGTGGACGCGCGGATCGTCACGCGCGACGGCCGGGACGGCTACCGCTTCGCGCACGACCTGTTCCGCGAGGAGCTGATGGCCGGGCTCGGTCCGGCCCGGCGCGCCCGCACCCATCTCGCCGTCGCACGGACGCTCGAAGGCACCGGGCATCCCGCCGAGCTGGCCTGGCACTACGCGCAGGCGCTGCCGTACGGCCCCACAGAACCGGCCATCCGTCACGCCGTACGAGCGGCCCGGGAAGCGCTGTCGCAGCTGGCGTACGAGGAGGCCGCCGGCTGGTGGCGGCAGGCCGTACGGCTCACCGCCCCGCACGATCCCGGGCTCCTCCGGCTGCGTGCCGCACGGGCGGAGGCCGAGCTGTCCGCCGGTGCCAGGGACGCGGCCTCGCGCGAGTTCGCCGAGGTCGCCGCCCAGGCGCGGGCGCAGCCGGAGCTGCTGGCGGCCGCGGCTCTGGGGCTGCACCGGGCCGGAGTCCGCAGCGGCGATTCACGGCGCGACGTGGTCGGCCGGCTGGCGCAGGCGGAGGCCGCCCTGCGCGGCGGCCCCCACGCGAGGGCGCACGCCGAGGTGCTCGCCGCACTGGCACGGGAGCTGGCCGACGGCCCGGAGCGGGACCTGGCCCGCGCCCGGGATCACGCCCGCCAGGCGGCCGAGACCGCCCGTACCGCCGGTGATCCCCATGCGCTCGCCACCGCGCTGTTCGCCCAGCACGACGTCGAGTGGGCGCCGGGCACGGCACGGCGGCGGCTGGCGCTCGCCGACGGGATGGTGGCGGCCGCGATGGACGCCGACGACATCGCCTTGGAGTTCGAGGGAACGCTGTGCCGGTTCGTGGCGCTGCTGGAACTCGCCGACCCCGCCGCGGCGGCGGCCCTGCGCCGGGCGGCGGACGCGGCCGAGCGGTCCCGGCTGCCGCGCGCCCGCTACCTGGTGCGCTCGCGCGAGGCCGCGTGGGCCCTGATGGAGGGCCGGTTCGAGGCGGGCCGGCGTCTGGCCGAGGAGGCGGCCGTGCTGGCGGAGGCGATCGGCGAGCCGGACGGCCGAGGGGTGACGGCGACCCAGCGCGTCGCCGCCGCGCTGGCCCGGGAGGGACCCGACGGCGTCGCGCCGGTGTTCGAGGAGTTCGGCGATGCCGGTCTGCCACCGGAGTTCCTGCCGCACGGGCGCTGCTTCGCGTATCTGAGGGCGGGCGAGCCCGAGGCGGCGGCGGCCGTCCTGCGGGCGCTGCCCCCGGCCGAGGAACTGTCGCGGTTCCGGTGGCGGGCCCTGGCCGGCATGGCCTTCGACGTGGAGCTCGCGGTGGCGGCCGGCGTTCCCGAGGTGTGCGCGGACCGCTACGAGCGACTGCTGCCCTACGAGGAGGAGACCGTCGTCATCGGCGGCGGCGTCGCCGTCCTCGCCCCGGTGGCGCTCTACCTCGGTCTGGCGGCGACCGGACCGGAGGCCGCGGCGCACCTGGAGACGGCTCTGGCGGCTGCCGACCGCCTCGGCGCCCGGCCCGTCGCGGCCCGCGCCCGGCTCGAACTCGGCCGGCTGCTCCTGGCGCGCCACCCCGCCGGCGAACGCGGCAGGCAGCTGCTCTCCCAGGCGCTGACCGTCGCCGAGGAACTGGGAATGGACTGGCTGCGCGACCGGGCCCGGGCCGCCCTCGCGCAGGCGGACACCGGCCACGTCTTCCACCACGACGGGCAGCTGTGGACACTCGGCTACGCGGGCCGCACGGTGGTCCTCAAGGACGCCAAGGGACTGCACGACCTGGCACTGCTGCTGTCCTGCCCCGGCCGGGAGATCCCCGCGACCCGTCTGCTGACCGGCGAGGACCTGCCGTCCCCCGGCAGCGACGAGCTCGCGGACGACCGGGCGCGCGCCGCCTACCGGGCGCGCCTCGACCGCCTCGACGAGGAGATCGCCGACGCCCGCGCCGGCGAGGACCTGCCCCGGCTCACCCGCGCGGAGGAGGAGCGCGACGAGCTGATCGCCGAGCTGCGCCGCGTGTACGGTCTCGCCGGACGCCGGCGCCGCCTCGGCGACCCGGGCGAACGCGCGCGCACGACCGTGACGGCCCGGATCCGCGATGCCATGCGCCGGATCGAGCAGGAGCACCCTGAGCTCGGCCGTCATCTGTCCGTGACGATCACCACCGGGCGTGCCTGTGCCTACCGCCCCGGGCAACCGGTCCGATGGCGGCTGTGAAAGGTCGGCCGTGAGCGGCGGGTCCCACACCTCGTGAGGAGCGTTCTCACGCCTCCTGGTCACCGGCAACCCGAAAGAGGTGATCACGATGGCACCCCTGGACACAGCCGCGGTCGACGAGGCCGTGGGCACGGTCCTCGGCGCGACGGCGGGCGGAACGCGACCGCGAGACGTCCTCACCGCCGCCGGCCCCACCCGCATCCGTCGCAGCGCCGAGGACAGCGTTCCGGTCGACATCATCCTGGAGGCACGGCCATGACCACTCTCGCCGGCTCCGACATCGAGAGCGTCACCGCACTCGACGCCCTCGGCCAGGCCGAGCTGATCCGCAGCGGCCGGCTGAGCGCCGAGGAACTCGTCACCGCCGCGATCACGCGCATCGAGCGTCTCGACCCCCGCCTCAACGCCGTGATCACGCCCGCCTTCGACCGCGCCCTCGACCAGGTCCGCGCAGGGCTCCCCGGCGGACCCTTCACCGGCGTCCCGTACCTGCTCAAGGACCTCGCCACCGAGCAGGCCGGCGTGCGCTTCACCGAAGGCTCGGCCTTCCTCCGGGACCACGTCTCGCACCTCGACCAGGAACTCGTCCGGCGGCTGCGGGCGGCCGGTCTCGTCCTGCTCGGCAAGACGAACACCCCCGAGTTCGGCATGGCTCCCACCTGCGAACCGCTACTGCACGGGCCCACCCGCAACCCCTGGGACCCGACCCGCACCACCGGGGGCTCCTCGGGCGGCTCGGCCGCGGCCGTCGCCGCCCGCATGGTCCCGGCCGCGCACGCCAACGACGCCGGCGGCTCGATCCGCTTCCCCGCCTCCTGCTGTGGCCTGTTCGGCCTCAAGCCCACCCGCGCCCGCGTCCCGCTCGGGCCCGCCTACGGCGACGCCTTCGGCGGGTGGGCCGCCGAACACGCCCTCACCCGTACGGTCCGCGACTCGGCCGCCCTCCTGGACGCCGTCGCGGGTCCGGAACCCGGCGACCCGTACCCCGCGCCGCCCGTGCCCGGTCCCTTCCGGCTCGAAGCGGAACGGGACCCGGGACGTCTGCGGATCGCCTACAGCCTGCGCACCAGCGGCGGCCACCCCCTCCACCCCGACTGCGAGGCCGCGCTGCAGGACGCCGTCCAGCTGTGCGCGGATCTGGGCCACGAGCTCGTCGAACAGGACCTGCCGGGGCTCACCGACGAGGTGGGCGAGGCCATCGGCACCGTGTTCGGCGCCGCGATCGCATGGATCGTCGGCTACTGGACGCGCGAACTGGGCCGCGAGCCACGGCCCGGGGAACTGGAGCCGTACACCCGCGCCTACCTGGAGTACGGCCGGCGCGTCACCGGAGGCGACTACCTGCTGGCCGTCACCACCCTGCAGGCCTTCGCCCGCACCGTCGCGCGATTCCTCACCCGGTACGACGCGTTCCTCACGCCGACCCTCGCCCGGCCACCGCTTCCCCTGGGCGAGATGACCGCCACCGAGGAAGATCCCTGGCGCACCGCCCGCAACAGCGCCCCCTTCATCGCCTTCCCCGCCGTCGTCGCCAACGTCACCGGCGCCCCGGCCATGTCCGTCCCCCTCCACCGGTCACCGGCAGGACTGCCCATAGGCGTCCACTTCCTCGGCCGCTACGGCGACGAGTCCACCCTGTTCCGGCTGGCCGGACAGCTCGAACGCGCCCGCCCCTGGTCCCGGCAGGCGCCGGACGTCCGCTGACATCATCGGCGCACCCGGGCTGCGGCCGTCCGTGGGTCATCGCGCCGTGGCTTCGCCACCGGCCCGGGTGCCTGCGATTAGCTGCTGAGCACCCCTCGCGCCGTGCGCACGTGCCCGGCACGAGGGCATCCAGGAAAGGAAGCGGACGTGATCAAAGGCTTCAAGAACTTCCTCATGCGGGGCGACCTCGTCACCATCGCCGTCGGGCTGGTCATCGCGCTGGCCTTCTCGACCCTGATCAAGGCGTTCACCGACTTCGTGATCAACCCGATCGTCAGCCGCTTCCAGGGCGGCACGTCCCAGGGGCTCGGATGGCAGCTCGGCGACGCGGGGAACAAGGCGACCTACCTCGACCTGGGACAGTTCATCTCCGCCCTGATCTACTTCGTCATCTTCATGGCGGTCGTCTACTTCCTGATCGTCGTGCCCTACAAGCACTACCAGGCCCGCCGTGGTGTCAAGGCGTTCGGCGAACCCGGCCCCGTCAAGACCTGCCCGGCCTGCCTGTCCGAGGACCTGCCCGCCGCCGCGAGCAAGTGCCTCCACTGCGCCACCGACCAGCCCCCGACCACCGTCACCGCAGCGACCGTCTAGTACTTCCGGTCCGGCTCCAGTCCGCCTTCAGTCCGGCGCCGACTTCGCCGCCACCTGCTCGCAGTCGTCTTCCACGCACCAGCCATGGCCACGCCGGCCATGGCTGGTGCGCTGGTCACTCACCCGGGCTGTCGGAGTCTGGCGCGTCAGGGGCTTGACACGACCAAACGCATGACAGGTACGGATCAACAATGGCACGCTGTCGACCGGCCGCACGGGACAAGGCCCCCCACAGGGGTTCCGCACCGCTGCGGTCGTGTTCTCCTCACCGCACCATCGGCTCTACTCGGTCAGTACCCGCTGTCCGGGCTGTCACCAGCCACAACGCTGGTCGCTGCAGAAGGAGTTCCGTGTGACCCGATCCGCCCGCAGAGCCGCCGCCACGAGCGCGCTGATAGCCGGCGCCGCGTTGGTCGCGGCCGTGCTGCCGTCCGGCGCCGCCACCGCCGACACCATGAGCCAGGCCCCCGCCACGGCACAGGCCCCCGCCAAGGCCCACGCGCGCGCCGGCGCACTGCCGGTGCGGTTGTCGCCGTCGCAGCGCGGCGAGTTGCTGGCCGCGGCGAACGCGTCCCGGGCGGTGACCGCCAGGTCGCTGCACCTGGGGTCGCAGGAGGCGCTGATCGTCAAGTCCGTCCTGCAGGACGCGGACGGCAGCCTGCACACCCGCTACGAGCGGACCTTCGCCGGACTGCCGGTCCTGGGCGGCGACCTGGTCGTCCACACCGCCGCGGACGGCTCCGCCAAGGGCGTCACCAAGGCCGGCGAGGCGACCCTCACCGTCGCCTCCACCACCGCCGCCACGAGCGCCGGCTCCGCGAAGACCTTCGCGCTGGGCCGCGCCAAGGCCAAGGGTGTCGCGAAGGCGAAGGCCGGCAACGCCCGCAAGGTCGTCTGGGCCGCCTCCGGCACCCCGACCCTGGCCTGGGAGACGGTCGTCGGCGGCACCCAGGCCGACGGCACCCCCTCCGAACTGCACGTCGTCACCGACGCCACGACCGGCAAGAAGCTGTTCGAGTTCCAGGGCATCGAGACCGGCGTCGGCAACAGCAAGTACTCCGGCCAGGTCACCCTCGGCACCACACCGGCCGACGGCGGCTACTCGATGACCGACGGCCCCCGCGGCGGCCACAAGACCTACGACCTGGGCGGCGGCAGCTCCGGCACGGGCGCGCTGTTCACCGACCCGGACGACACCTGGGGCGACGGCACCACCGGCGACCGGCAGACCGCCGCGGTGGACGCCGCCTACGGCGCCCAGCTCACCTGGGACTACTACAAGGACGTCCACGGCCGCAACGGCATCAGGAACGACAGCGTCGGCGCCTACTCACGCGTCCACTACGGCAACGCCTACGTCAACGCGTTCTGGTCGGACGCCTGCTTCTGCATGACCTACGGCGACGGCTCCGGCAACGCCAGGCCGCTCACTTCCATCGACGTCGGCGCCCACGAGATGACCCACGGCGTCACCTCCCACACCGCGGGCCTGATCTACGGCGGCGAGTCCGGCGGCCTCAACGAGGCCACCTCCGACATCATGGCCGCCGCCGTGGAGTTCTGGGCCGACAACCCTTCCGACCCGGGCGACTACCTCGTCGGCGAGAAGATCGACATCCGCGGCAACGGCACGCCGCTGCGCTACATGGACAAGCCCTCCAAGGACGGAAGGTCCGCCGACGCCTGGTCCGCCGGCCTCGGATCCCTCGACGTCCACTACTCCTCCGGCCCGGCCAACCACTGGTTCTACCTGGCCTCCGAGGGCAGCGGCGCCAAGACCGTCAACGGCGTGGACTACGACTCCCCGACCTCCGACGGCCTGCCGGTCACCGCGATCGGCCGGGACGCCGCCGCCAAGATCTGGTACAGGGCCCTCAGCACCTACATGACCTCCTCCACCGACTACGCCGGTGCCCGCACCGCCACCCTCCAGGCCGCCGCCGACCTGTACGGGCTGGGCAGCGACACCTACATCAACACCGCCAACGCCTGGGCCGCCATCAACGTCGGCCCGCGCATCGTCAACGGCATCCTGCTGAACAACCCCGGCGCCCAGAACAGCGCGGTCGACACCGCCGCCGGCCTCCAGATCCGCGCCACCGGCTTCAACCCCGGTGTCCTCACCTACTTCGCCACTGGCCTCCCCGACGGCCTGAGCATCAACCACGTCACCGGCCTCATCACCGGCACCCCCACCACGGTGGGCACCAGCGACGTCACCGTGACCGTCAGGGGTTCCATGCACGGCATCACCACGGCGACCTTCAGCTGGCACATCGCCAGGGGCATCGTCGGGAACACCTCCGACGTGCCGATCCCGGACGCGGGCGCGGCGGTCTTCTCGGACGTCGACGTCACCGGGATCTCGGGCCAGGCGCCGAGCGACCTCAAGGTGGACGTGGACATCAAGCACACCTGGCGCGGTGACCTGGTCATCGACCTGGTCGCCCCCGACGGCACGCTGTACCCGCTGAAGAAGAGCAACGGGTCCGACGCGGCCGACAACGTGCTCGCCACCTACACGGTGGACGCCTCCGGCCAGGTCGCCGACGGCACCTGGAGGCTCCGGGTCCAGGACGTGTACCGCGGCGACACGGGCTACATCGACAGCTGGAGGCTCATTTTCTGAGCGCGCCCGGCAGCAGGCGCTGTCCGGGGGCCGGAAGGTACCCCGAGCAACAGCAGGCACGAGCCCGACCGGAGCACCGGGGCGGAGTGCCGGATGAGCGGGCGGGCCCGGTGACTGATGCCGGGCCCGGGCCGGCCGGTTCGGGTAGTGTCGGTCCCGGGCCCGGCAGGGTCCGTTCCTCGCGGGCCCGGACCCGGCTCGCGTACCGCTTGCGTACCCCTTAAGCCGCCGACCCGGATTGTTTCCCCCGGCGCCTGCCCCGACCGTGGAGAGCGGGGGTATCCATCCGCCGTCCCGGGAGACCCGATGTCAGCCATCCCGCACCTGCGACCGGCCGTCCTCGCCGAGGACCGGATCCGCGTCCACGCGCAGCACCGGCCGGACCTGCCGTCCGCCGAGCGGCGGACCGCAGGGTGCACGGCGCCCGCGATCGCCGCCTCGGTGCCGGTCCTGCGGCGGTTCGCCCGCGGTGTGGCGGCCCGCTGGGGCCTGCCGGACGGGGTCGACGACGCCCTCGGACTCGTGGTGAGCGAGCTCGTGGGCAACGCCGTGCGGCACAGCGGCGGCCGCGACGTGGGCCTGCTGCTCTGCGCCGACCGCTCGACGCTGGCCGTCGACGTCAAGGACAACGGCCGATGGCTGCTCCGCCCCGGCCGGCCACGCCACGAGGACGAGCTCGTGTGCGGCGGCCGGGGCCTGGACATCGTCGAAGCGTGTGCGCAGCGCTGCGTCGTCCACACGAGGCGCGACGGTACGCACGTGTACGCGGAGATACCCCTCGGTCTTTGATGGGTACCCCTGCCCATTGACGTGCCTCGGCGATCCGCGCTCACGCCATCACGGCAGGGGCCGGTAGGGCACGCCCCGCCACAGGGCACGGGTGGGGGAGAGGTCGTCGGGGGTCGTCAGATCGGTGGGAACGGCCCAGGTGCGGACCGGTGTGGCGGTGGCGGTGACCGCGGGCCAGCCCGGGTCGCCGTCCGTCGCGAAGTCGGCCCAGGCGCGGAGCATACGACGGGACAGCGCGCGGTCCTCGCCGTCGGGGGCGCCTCCGATGAGGAAGTCCGCGCCCGGCGCGTCCAGGTTGCCGAAGGCGAAGGGGACGTCGGCGGTGTGCCACGGCCGGGCGGCCCCGCGCCGGCGGGCGAAGCGGGCCAGGTGGGCCCGGCCGCCGCCGCGCGCGTGGTGTTCGGCGAGCCGGGTGGTGTACTCGCCGAACTGCGCGTCGCCGAAGAGCGCCAGATACCGGTCGAGGACCGGGGCGTGCGGCATCAGCCCGGTGTAGCCCCCGACCAGGCGAGCGGGGAGTCCCAGCGCCTCGGCGAACTCCGCGAGCGCCGCCTCCGTGGCGACCTCCCGTACGGCACCGACCATGTGGAGGAACCACTGCTCCTCCACCGCGTGGCACACCAGCAGGTCGACGTCCCGCGCCGCTCCCGAGGCGAGCGCGGTCAGCGGATCGGCCGGCAGCACCTCGCCGTCCACGACGGGCTGGAAGATCACCGGAGCGTAGGAGTGGAGCGGGGTCACCGGATCGGCGGCGCAGCGGGCTGCGGCCCCGTCGGAGGCGGCCACCAGCTCCTCGGGCGCCACGGACAGCAGCCCTTCCGCCGTGGGGGAGACCCCGGCCTCCTTGGCGATCCGCCCGGTCACGGCGGCCGCGAGCCGGGGCGAGTAGAGGACGTGCGGCACGCTGTGCGCGACGGCCCGGCGGAACAGCCCCCGCGTCCGCTCCATGGCCATCAGGCAGACGACCGCGGCGCCGCCGGAGGAGTGCCCGGCGAGGGTGACGTTCGCGGGGTCGCCGCCGAACGCCGCGATGTTCTCCCGGACCCAGCGCAGCGCGGCGACCTGGTCGAGCAGCCCGCGGTTGTGGGGACGGCCGGGCACGTGCCCGTAACCCTCGAACCCCACACGGAAGTTGCAGCTGACGACGACGAGTCCGGCGCGGGCGAGCGCGGCGCCGTCGAAGTCGGGCTGCGCGGAGGACCCGAAGGTGTTGGCCCCGCCGTGGATCCAGAACAGGACCGGCAGTGCGTCACCTTCGCTGCGCCCGGGGGTCCATACGTTGACGGTGAGTATGTCCTCGTCCCCGGGACGCCACCCGGGCGCGCCGGGGAGCTCCGCCGACTGCGGGGCCACGGGCCCGAACGCCGTACCGTCACGGACCCCGTCCCAGGCCGCCGCGGGGTGCGGCTCTTCGAAGCGCCGGTCGCCGAACGGCGGCGCGGCGTAAGGAATTCCGAGAACGGCGACGACATCGCCGGCATCGGCTTCCTTGCCGCGCACCAGGCCGCCGGCCGTCCGGAACACCGTCTCGTACTCACAAGATCGTTCACTCATGCGGCGCAGTCTCGCCCACGCCGCCGCGCCCCGCCAACGGCGCCCGTCGACGCCCGTGCGACGCGCCCCCGTCAGGGACGCGAAGGTCCGAGGCGGGCCCTCGACCTGGCACCTACTCCCTGGTCACCCCGTCACTACCGCGGCAACCTCCGGCTGCGGCCGGGTCCGCATACCCCAGCGGGCAAGAGCCGGGCCGGCAGCACCCAGCGCCGCGAAGAACAACGCCAGCAGAAGCCAGCCCGCCGTGCCGAGGCCCAGCACCACCGTGGTGAGGATCGCAGGGGCAAGAGCCTGGCCCGCGTTGAAGCCGAGGCCGAGGACACCCTGGTACTGGCCCATGGCATGTTGGGGGGCAAGAGCGAAGCCCACGGCGAAGCACGCCGAGGACTCCCAGACCTCGCCCAGGCTGTGGACGAAGATCGCCGCCAGGACCAGTCCCGCTGCCGCCCAGACAGGGGCGTACGCCGCCAGCGCCATCAGCGGACAGCTGACGAGGAAGAGCAGCCCGGCGGCGCGAAACGCCCTGCCGCCGTCGTACGGGGTCTCGACGCGGGAGCCGATCCTGGTCTGCATCAGGACGCAGAAGGCGGAATTGACGGCGAACAGTGCGGCCACCGTCCAACGCGGCGCCTCGGTGTGCTGGGAGATCCAGATCGGCAGGAGCAGGGAGACCACCGGGTACTGCAGTCCCATGGCCCCGTAGTAGGCGGTGAACGCCAGGAACGGACGGTCCGCGAAGACGAGCCAGCGCCGCTGCTGCGGCGGCGCCGGCAGCACCGGATAGCGGGGCAGCAGAAGCAGCAGCACCGCGCACAGGGCGAAGCTCGCCGCGTTGCCGAGAATCAGCGTGACATAGGCGCCGCGGGTGTCCGCGGCCAGCGCCAGCCCGGCACCCACCGTTCCCAGGATGACGCCCAGGTTGACGAAGGTGCGCAGCTTCGCCCGGAACCTGGCCGGCCGTTCACCCCCGACCCGGGCCACCAGAGCCCCCCACGCCGCCCCTCCGACCGCCGCGGCGATCTGGTCGACCGTCGCGATGATCGTGAGCGCGGCCCAGCTCTCGACGAGGACGAGGGCCGCCATCGACACCGCCTGGACCGCGAGGGCCAGCACCATGATCACGCGTGCGCCGCGCCGGTCGGCGAGATGACCCCCGGGGATCCCCGCGCATAAGCCGATCACTCCGGCGATGGTGAGCGCGGCGCCGACCTGCACCGCGGGCAGGCCCACGGCCAAGGTGAAGTAGAGCGCCGACGCCGCGTTGAACAGACCGTTGCCGACCCGGTTGACGAAACTGGCGGCGACCAGCACGCGTTCCGGCCCGCTGTCCCCCGCCATCCGGCCTATTCGACTTGCCAAACCGTCCTTGATCATGGACCGCAGGCTAACAGCGGCGCAGAACTCGCCACAGGGGTAAGAAGATTGCGTGTCCTCACGGCGACGCCGGTCCCGACGCGTGTTGCATCCCGAACAACGGGACGGGTGCTGGGCTCCAAGGGAAGGAGGGCCGGAGACGGGCAAGGCGTCCCGGTCCCTCAGGCCAGTGCGGTCACGTGGTCGGGGTGGTGGGCGGCGACGTCGTGGGCGGCCCGGACGAAGGCGGCGACGGCCGCGGATCGCGAGGTCTCCGGCCAGGCGACCACGACCGCGCTGGGGCTGAGGCCGGTGACCGGCCGGTACACGATGTCCGGGCGCTGGTGCCGCTCGGTGGTGGAGAGCGACAGGAACCCCACCGCCTGGCCCAGCGCGACCACCTCCAGGAGTTGCTCGACGCTGGCCACGAGCGGCCCCTCAGGAGCGTCGGCCGGCGCAGGGCCGGTGTGGCCGTGGTCCGCTTCCGCTCCGTCGCATCCGGTGTAGTACGCGGTGGTGGAGGGGGCGGCCCCCTTCCAGCGCGGGATCGGTTCGCCCTCGAGGTCGGTCAGCCGCAGTCGCCGGCGTCCGGCCAGCCGGTGCCCGGCGGGGAGGACGGCGAGTCGCGGCTCGACCACGAGCGTCTGGGAATCCAGCCCTTGACCGTCGAACGGGCTGCGCAGCAGCGCCACGTCGGCACGGCCGTCCCGCAGCATGGCGATCGGCTCTCCGCTGCCGCCGACGACGACTTCAGGAGGCGGCAGGTGCGAAGCCGCTTCCCGGTAGGCGACGAGGACCTCCCGCAGCAGCCCGGCATCGCCTCCGGGTTTGACCGCCACGACGAGCCGGGGCGCCGGCTGACCGGCCCGGCGTGCCCGCCGGGCCGCCGCGTGCACCGCGTCGACCGCGATCCGCGCCTGGTCGAGCAGCACCTGACCGGCGTGGGTCAGCCGCACCTGACGGGTGGTGCGCTCAAGGAGGCGCACCCCGAGCCGGGACTCCATCTGTGCGATCGCCTTCGACAGCGGGGGCTGCGCCATCCCCAGGCGTAGCGCTGCCCGGCTGAAGTTCAGTTCCTCGGCGACCGCGATGAAGTACCTCAGCTCCCGCACTTCCAGCTCACTCATATCCGTGGACTATAGATCCAGACTCTTCTGGTCTTTCCCCGCGGCCCGTGGGTGAGGGGAGGCTGGGTGCCATGACGACTTCACAGAAGACCGCTCTGATCACCGGCGCGAACAAGGGCATCGGCAAGGAAACGGCGCGCGGGCTCGCAGCCCTCGGCATCACCGTGCTGATCGGCGCCCGCGACGCCGAGCGTGGCGAGGCGGCGGCCGAGGAGCTTCGCGCGGGCGGCGCCGACGTACGGTTCGTGCCGCTGGACGTCACCGACGAGACCTCGCTCCAGGCGGCCGCCCAGCACATCGACACCACGTTCGGCCGCCTCGACATCCTCGTCAACAACGCCGCGATCGCCGCCGGACCGCAGAAGCCGAGCGAAACCCCCGCCGCCACCGTCCGGCAGGTCTACGAGACCAACGTGTTCGGCGTCATCGCGGTGACCCACGCCATGCTCCCCCTGCTCCGCCGCTCCGCCGCCGCACGCATCGTCAACATGTCCAGCGAACTCGGCTCCCTCACCCACCTGGCCGACCCGGGCAGCCCGTGGTCCGCCTACTCCTCGGTCCTCCTCCCTTACTGCACCTCGAAGAGCGCGCTGAACGCGATCACCGTGCTCTACGCCGATGAACTGCGCGCCGAAGGCATCCTGGTCAACGCGGTGAGCCCCGGCTACTGCGCGACCGACCTCAACCGCCACACCGGGATACGCACGGCGCAGGAGGGCGCGTCCGTGGCGGTCGACCTGGCGACGGCGGGCGAGGACGGCCCGACCGGCACCTTCCTGGCCGAGGACGGGCCGATTCCCTGGTGAGACCGTGCCGCGCCGGGGAGGGAACGAGGAGTCGTGCCGCATGACCCCTCTCACGCCGTCCGGCGCGGCCGGCGGGCCCCTGGCGGACGGACGTACCGGAGTACACAAGTGCGCATCCGGAGGCAGGGCGGCGGGGGGGGGGGCGCCCCCCGGGGCCCCCCCCGCCCCCCCCCCCGGGGGGGGGCCCCCCCCCCCCCCCCCCCCCCCCGCCCCCCCCCCCCCCCCCCCCCCCCCCCCCCACGT
>NZ_JBIAME010000001.1:734054-1355583 GCF_042873935.1 Streptomyces sp. NPDC004327
GGGCAGCCGCGTCGCCGCCATGGCCCGGCGTGGGGCGGGGCGGGCGGGGCGGGGTGCGCGGGGCCTGCCTATACCCGAGGGGCTGTGGGGGGGGGGGGGGGGGCGCCCCCCGCCCCCCGCGGGCCCACGCCGGTGCACAGCGCGTCGTGCGCGCGCCCTCCACGCACCTCCGGGGAGCTCCGCGCGCCCTACCCGTGCCCGCGGGGCGACGGAAAGGATGAGCGCACCGCAGGTGAACCAGGTGATCCGCACCCCTGTCCTCGGCCAGGCGGGCATGCGGCGGAAGGAGCTCATGGTGTTGCTTCTCATCTCCCCGGACGGTGTCGAGGAAGCCCTCGACTGTGCGAAGGCCGCGGAACACCTCGACATCGTCGACGTCAAGAAGCCCGACGAGGGCTCGCTGGGCGCCAACTTCCCCTGGGTCATCCGGGAGATCCGCGACGCGGTGCCGGCGGACAAGCCGGTGTCCGCCACCGTCGGCGACGTGCCGTACAAGCCCGGCACGGTCGCGCAGGCCGCGCTCGGGGCGGTCGTCTCCGGCGCCACGTACATCAAGGTCGGCCTGTACGGCTGCACGACTCCCGAGCAGGGCGTCGAGGTCATGCGGGCGGTCGTCCGGGCGGTGAAGGACCACCGCCCGGAGGCGCTCGTGGTCGCCTCGGGCTACGCCGACGCCCACCGCATCGGCTGCGTCAACCCGTTCGCCCTGCCCGACATCGCCGCCCGCGCCGGTGCCGACGCGGCCATGCTGGACACCGCGATCAAGGATGGCACGCGGCTCTTCGACCACGTTCCGCCCGACGCCTGCGCCGAGTTCGTCCGGCGCGCCCACGCGTCCGGTCTGCTCGCCGCCCTCGCGGGCAGCGTCACACAGGCCGATCTCGGTCCGCTGACCCGCATCGGCACGGACATCGTGGGCGTGCGAGGAGCCGTCTGCGCCGGCGGCGACCGCAATGCCGGGAGGATCCAGCCGCATCTGGTCGCCGCCTTCCGGGCCGAGATGGACCGGCAGGCCCGGGAACACGCCGTCGGCACCACGGCCGTGAGCTGACCACCCGGATGCCGACGCCACAAGCCGATCGTGTCCCCGGGCATCGTGCCGCACCCCTCGCCGTCGTCGACCCGGCCACCGAGGAGGCCTTCGACGAGGCCCCCGACCAGCAGCCGGACGAGCTGGACGAGGCGATCGCCCGGGCCCACCGGGCCTGGCACGGCTGGCGCGCCGACCCCGCAGCCCGCACCACCGCCCTGCGCGCCGCCGCCGACGCCGTGGAAACGGCCGACGACGACCTCGCCCGGCTGCTCACGCGGGAACAGGGCAAGCCCCTGGCCGAGTCGTACGCCGAAATCGCCCGTACGGCGGCCCGGCTGCGCTACTTCGCCGACCTGGCCCCCAGGACCCGCCGGATCGACGACGGCCGGCCCGTGCACAGCGAGGTCCGCTGGCGGCCCGTCGGGCCCGTCGCCGCGATCGTGCCGTGGAACTTCCCGATCCAGCTCGCGGCGGCGAAGTTCGCGCCCGCCCTCGCGGCCGGCAACACGGTGGTCCTCAAACCCTCCCCCCACACCCCGCTCGCCACCCGGCTGCTCGGCCACGTCCTCGCCGCCGTCCTGCCCGAGGACGTCCTGACCGTCGTCACCGGCCGCGAGCCCCTCGGTGCCCGGCTCGCCGCCCACCCGGGCATCCGTCATGTCACCTTCACCGGCTCGGTGCCCACCGGCCGGGCCGTCGCCCAGGGTGCTGCGGCCTCGCTCGCCCGGGTCACCCTGGAACTGGGCGGCAACGACGCCGCCGTCCTCCTGGACGACGTCGACGTGGAACGGATCGCGGACCGGCTGTTCTGGGCCGCGTTCCGCAACTGCGGACAGGTCTGCATGGCGGTCAAACGCGTCTACGCCCCCGCCCGGCTCCACGCCGAGGTCGTCGAAGCCCTCGCCCAGCGCGCGAAGAGCGTCCCGGTCGGATCCGGACTCGACCCGGACACCCGGATCGGCCCGGTCAACAACGCTCACCAGCTGGCCCGGATCGAGCAGGTCACGCGGCGGGCCCTGGCGGACGGCGCCCGGGCCGCGGCAGGCGGCCAACGACTCGACGGAGCGGGCTACTTCTTCGCCCCCACGATCCTCACCGACGTCCCGCCCGACAGCCCGGTGGTGACCGAGGAACAGTTCGGACCGGTCCTGCCGGTACTGCCGTACCGGAACCTCGACGAGGCCGTCGACGCGGCCAACGGCACCGGCTTCGGTCTCGGCGGATCCGTCTGGGGCACCGATCTCGACCGGGCCGGGGCGGTGGCCGACCGGCTGGAATGCGGCACGGCCTGGATCAACCACCACGCCGAACTCTCCCTCGCCCAGCCCTTCGCGGGCGTCAAGGACAGCGGCGTCGGCGTCGCGGGCGGCCCGTGGGGCCTCTACGGCAACCTCCGGCCGTTCGTCGTCCACCGGCCGCGGGAGGAGGAAGCGTGACGACGAGGTTCCGGGCGGCCGTGCTGCGCTCGTACGAGGACCCCTTCACGATCGAGGAGGTGGCCCTGAGTGCGGAGCCCGGCCCCGGCGAGATCCTGGTGGAGGTCGCGGGAGCCGGGATGTGCCGCACCGACCTCGCGGTACGGCGATCGGCCGGCCGCAGCCCGCTCCCGGCGGTCCTCGGCCATGAGGGCTCCGGGGTCGTGGTGGCGACGGGCGGTGGCCCCGGTGTCGCGCTCGGCGTCGGCGACCACGTCGTGCTGAGCTTCGACTCCTGCGGGCACTGCCGGAACTGCAGCGCCGCCGCCCCCGCCTATTGCGACTCCTTCGCCTCCCTCAACCTCTTCGGCGGGCGCGAGGAGGATCCACCGCGACTCACCGACGCGACCGGAAAGGGGCTGGCTCCCCGGTGGTTCGGCCAGTCCTCCTTCGCGGCGTACGCGCTCGTCCCGGCCCGCAACGCCGTCCGGGTCGACCCCGCCCTGCCGCTCGAACTGCTCGGGCCGCTCGGCTGCGGCTTCCTCACCGGTGCCGGAGCCGTGCTGAACACCTTCGCCGCGGGACCCGGCGACACCCTCGTGGTCCTCGGCGCGGGAGCCGTGGGCCTGGCCGCCGTGATGGCGGCCGCCGCCGCCGGCGTGCGGACCGTGGCCGTCGACCGGCACCCCGAACGCCTCGACCTGGCCGAACGGTTCGGTGCGACCCCGCTGTCCGCCGGAGCGCACGGACTGCCCGAGCGGATCCGCCGACTGACCGACGGCGGAGCCCAGTACGCCCTGGACACCACGGCCTCGGCCCCGCTCATCAACGACGCCCTCCACGCACTGCGCCCCACCGGCACCCTCGGCCTCGTGGCACGCCTCCACACCCCGCTGCCGCTCGAACCGGGCACGCTCGACCGGGGCCGGGGCATCCGCCACATCTGCGAGGGCGACGCGGTACCCGGGCTGCTGATACCCCGGCTCACCGGCCTGTGGCAGGCCGGCCGCTTCCCCTTCGACCAGCTGATCCGCACCTACCCGCTGGCCGACATCAACGAGGCCGAACGCGACTGCGACGCCGGCCGCGTGGTCAAACCCGTCCTGCTGCCGGAAAGAAGAGACCGATGAGCGAAACCTCCCTCACCAAGGAGTCCCCGCATACCAAGGAGTCCCCCGATCCGGCCACCGGAGGAGAAACGGCCGCCGCGTCGACTCCGCCGGCTGATGCGGAAGGCGTGGACGGAGGTGTGGGGCTGACCGCCCTCCTGGTCGCAGCGGCCCGGGCGATCGAGACCCACCGCCACGACAGTCTGGCCCAGGACGTCCACGCCGAACACTTCGTACGCGCGGCCCCGGCGTGCGCGGACTGGCCGGTACGCGTCGAGCAGGTCCGGGAGGGGGACGACAACCCCCTGTGGGGCAGGTTCGCCCGCTACTTCGGGCTGCGGACCCGGGTCCTCGACGACTTCGTCCTCGGGTCGGTCCACGACGGTGCCCGTCAAGTGGTCCTGCTGGGCGCTGGACTTGACACGCGTGCCTTCCGGCTGGACCTGCCGTCCGACTGCGTTGTCTTCGAGATCGACAGGGCCGGTGTGCTGGGCTTCAAACACCAGGTGCTCACCGACCTGTCGGCCGCCCCGAGGGTGAAGCGCGTCCCGGTACCGGTCGACCTGCGCGCGGACTGGGTGACCGCGCTGACCTCCACCGGCTTCGACCCGGCCGCACCGAGCGTCTGGCTGGCCGAGGGGCTGCTCTTCTACCTGCCGAGCCCCGCCGAGACGTACCTCATCGACACGGTGGACCGGCTGACCACCGGCGGCAGCGCCCTGGCCTTCGAGGCCAAGCTGGAGAAGGACCTGCTGGCGTACCGGGACAGCGCGATCTACACGGCGACGCGGGAACAGATCGGCATCGACCTGCTCGACCTCTTCGACCTGGGACCGCGCCCCGACTCGGCGGGTCACCTGACGGCCAAGGGCTGGTCCACCTCGATGCACACGCCCTTCGACTTCACCCGCCGGCACGGACGCGGTCCCCTTCCCGAGCCGAACGACGCCCTGGAGGGCAACCGGTGGGTCTTCGCCCACAAGCCCGGGCCCTGACGTCCGCCGGGCCGCCGGAGAGTCCCGGGACGACCGAAGCCGTCCGGGACTCTCCCTGCCGGGCCGTGTCACACGGCCGGGGCGCCCACCAGCCGGTCACCGGGAATCCCGGCCAGGTCCGGTGCGTAGTAGTCCTCGATGCCGGCGGCCCACGTGGCCACGGTGATGCGGTCCGCGGCGTCCGGGCCGAAGGCGTCGAAGAGCGCGTGGATGTTCGCCTCCTCGAAGCCGATCGCCGTCATCAGCGACATGAAGAGCGGGCGCTCGATCAGGCCGTCCCCGTCCGGGTCGCCGAGTGCGGACAGCGCCCTGGCGAACTCGGTGACCGTGGGGCCGAAGCGCTCGGGGTCGAGCACGAAGGGGCGGAACTCCTCGATGGTGATCACGCCGTCGCCGTTGGTGTCCAGCTCGGTGGCCAGCGTCGTCCAGTAGCGGCGGAACGCGGCCTGGATGGCGTGCCTGGCATCGGTGTCCGAGGCGACCGCCGCCTCCAGAACGCGTTCCGTCATGAGGTCGAAGTCGCCGGAGTCGATGACTCCGTTGCCGTTGGCGTCGAAGAGGGAGAAGACCAGCTCGACCCGCTTGGCGGCCTCAGTGCGCATGCCCGTCACCTGTCTCGTGCGGCCCGTCGGTGCCGGGCCTGGCTCAGTGAGTACGTTCCAGGTAACCGAGCCGGGGGAGAGCCGTGACGGTGCGGCGGTCGCGGCTACCCGAAGGAGTGAGTTCGCCGACAATCAGCCCGGGTGGCCCGGACTGCCCCGTTCTGTGGTGGGTCGCTGCTGACCGGGGGCGGCGACCGCCACCCCCGGTCAGCAGGACGGGCGGCGTCCGGCTCAGTCGTCGCTCCCGGCGGCGGCGCGCGCCACGCGGCCGCGGACCGCGTACCAGCCGGCGACCAGTGCCGCGGCGATCAGTGGCACGCACAGCACGGTGGTGCGCGCGGCCCCTCCGTCGGCGTACATGAGGACCAGGACGGAGGCGAGGAAGGCCAGCGTCACGAGTTCGGTCCACGGGGAGCCGGGCAGGCGGTAGGAGGGGCGGGTGAGTTCGCCGCTGCGGGTCTTCCGCCAGAAGAGGAGGTGGCAGATCATGATCATGCCCCAGGTGGCGAGGATGCCGATCGCGGCGAGGTTGAGGACGATCTCGAACGCGTCCGCGGGGACCACGAAGTTGAGCCCGACGCCCAGGACGCACATGCCGCTGGTGAGGAGGATGCCACCGTAGGGGACCTGGGTGCGGCTGAGCCGGGCGGTGAAGCGCGGGGCGGAGCCGTTGACGGCCATCGAGCGCAGGATGCGGCCGGTGGAGTAGAGGCCGGAGTTGAGCGACGACATGGCCGCGGTGAGGACGACCAGGTTCATCACGTCGCCGGCCGCGGGGACGCCGATGTGGGAGAGCACGGTCACGAACGGGCTCTGGCCGGCGCTGTAGCCGTTCCAGGGCATCAGCATCGACAGCAGGACGACGGAGCCGACGTAGAAGAGGCCCACCCGCCACATGATCGAGTTGATCGCCTTGGGCATGATCTCCTCGGGCTTCTCGGTCTCACCGGCCGTGACGCCGACCAGTTCGACGGAGGCGTAGGCGAAGACGACGCCCTGGATGATCAGCAGCATGGGGAGCAGGCCGTTGGGGAAGATCCCGCCGTTGTCGGTGATCAGGGCCGGACCCGGGACGGCGCCGTCGACGGGGTACCGGGTCGCCAGGAGGAAGATCCCGATCCCCATGAAGACGACCAGGGCACTGACCTTGACGATGGCGAACCAGAACTCCATCTCGCCGAAGATCCGCACCGAGATGAGGTTCACGGTGAGGACCACGGCCAGGGCTATGAGGGCGATCACCCACTGGGGGACGTCGGAGAACAGGCGCCAGTAGTGGGTGTACGTGGCGACGGCGGTGATGTCGGCGATGCCGGTGGTCGCCCAGTTCAGGAAGTACATCCAGCCCGCGGTGTAGGCGCCCTTCTCCCCGAGGAACTCCCGGGCGTAGGAGACGAAGGCGCCGGAGGACGGCCGGTACAGGACCAGTTCGCCGAGCGCGCGCACGACGAGGAACGCGAAGACCCCGCAGACGGCGTAGGCGACGAACAGGGAGGGACCGGCGTCGGCGAGGCGTCCGCCCGCACCGAGGAAGAGGCCGGTGCCGATCGCACCGCCGATGGCGATCATGTTGACGTGCCGGGGTTTCAGGGACTTGCTGTAGCCGGTGTCGCCGGCGTCGACGTGACGGGTCGTGGGGCGCTTCTCGTCTTTGAGGAACTGCTCGCTCACGCCTCGGGTCTGCCTTCCGTGAGGGCGGTTGTGCGCTGGGGGCGCACGATGTCGGTGAGGGTCGTCTCGACCCGTAGCAGGTGGTGGGACATGGCTTCCACCGCGTCGTGCTCGCTGCCGTCGGCCAGGGCCTCCAGGATCGCCCGGTGCTCGCAGTTGGACTGCTCGCGCCGGCCGCCCAGTTCGTTGAGGAAGGTCGACTGACGCGCCAGTGCGTCGCGGATCTCCTCGATGACGCGGCGGAAGACGGGGTTGCGGGAGGCCTCGGCCACCGCCAGGTGGAAGACGGTGTCCATCGCCACCCACGCGGTGGTGTCGGTCTCCTGCTCCATCCTGTCCAGCAGATGGCTCAGATGGTCCAGGTCCTCGGGGGTGCGGCGCAGTGCGGCGTACCCGGCGACCGGGATCTCGACGTGCCGCCGCACCTCCAGCAGGTCGCTGGCGGCGTAGTCGCCGAACGTAGGGTCCTCGACCGTGTTGGCCACGACGAAGGTGCCCTTGCCGCTCTTGGAGACGGTCAGCCCCATGGCCTGAAGGGCCCGCAGGGCCTCCCGCAGTACGGGCCGGCTGACTTCGAGGGTGCGGCACAACTCGGCTTCGGAGGGCAGCTTGTCGCCTACGACGTACTCCCCGCGCTCGATGGCGCTGCGCAGGTGGCCGAAGACCGCTTCCATGGCGCTGACGCGCCGCGGAAGGGAGCCACCTGTCTGGCTGTCTGACAGGTTCACGTTGTGATCCTGTGGGGGTGGGCCCCGGGGTGTCAAGACACCTGGGTCGGGAAAATCCGGCCCGGCGCGCTTCGCGCCGTGCGCGAATCCCGTCCGGCCGTCGGGGCGGGACCGGTGCCTCCGGCGGAGCCGGCGGCAGCCACCAGGGCCTGCACGACCGGCGCCTCGACACCCATCTCCGGGTGCCATTGCACGCCCACGGCGAAGCGGTACCGGGTGCTCTCGATCGCCTCGACGGTGCCGTCCGCCGCACGGGCGGCGACGACCAGCCCCGCGCCGAGGCGGTCCACCGCCTGGTGATGGTGCGTGGCGACCTGGTGCGTCCCCGGCAGCAGGCCGCCGACCCGTGTCCCGGGCACCGTGGTCACGGCGTGGGCGCAGAAGTGGCCCCGATAGGGGTTGTGGCCGTCGTGGCCCACGCTGTCGGGCAGGTGCTGAATCAGGGTGCCGCCCTCGTGTACGTTCATCAACTGCATGCCACGGCACACCCCGAGCACGGGTATGTCGCGGGCCAGGCCGGCGGCCAGTACGGCCCGTTCCCACCGGTCGCGCTCGCGCACCGGCGGCCCGGTACACGGATGGGGCGCGGCCCCGTACAGTGCGGGATCGAGGTCCTCGCCTCCCGCCAGGACGATCGCGTCCAGCCGGTCGACCACGTCGGCCGCGGCCTCCGGCGCGTCCGGCGGCAGCAGTACGGCGCGGCCGCCGGACGCCCGGACGCAGTCCGCGTAGGCCGCGGGCAGCACCGCGGCGGGAAGGTCCCACTCGCCCCACTGCGCGTGGGCGAGGTAGGTGGTGATTCCGATGAGTGGTGGCTGGGGCATACCACTTCCTTTCGGGGCATGAGGGGTGACCGGCGACAGCCGGAGCCGAACCGAACGCCCCCGCCACGGGAGGCTGCCGCGGATGACGCGGTGGTGCTGGCGGAGGTGACCGGGGCGGCGGGGGAGGGGTGTTCGCGGGCCGAGGGCGCGGGCTTGCGTTTTCCTGCCGCGAGTAAGAATCCTGCTGGCGTTCATCTCCAATCACAAGAAAACACATCTTCGCGACAGATAAGTGAGCCTTAACTCCGTGCACGGACTCGACCCCCGCCTGCTCGCCACCCTCGAAGCCGTCGTACGGCACGGCTCGTTCAGCGCCGCCGCACGCGAACTCGGCTACAGCCCGCCCGCCGTCTCCCAGCAGATCGCCGAACTCGAACGCCGCGCCGGCCTCAGGGTGCTCGAGCGCCGCCCCGTGCGCGCCACACCGGCCGGCGAAGTCCTCCTCGGCGCGGAGCAGGGCGTCCGCAGTGCGCTGGCAGCGGCCTCGGCCGAACTCGGCGCCATGCGCGCCGGTACGGCCGGACGGATCCGGCTCGGCGCCTTCGCCTCGGCCGCCACCGGCATCGTTCCGCAGGCCCTGGCCCGACTCCAGGCCGCCTACCCCCACGTGCAGGTCAGTCTCAGCCAGCTGGAGCCCGAGGCCGGTTACAACCGGCTCAAGCGGGGGGACATGGACCTGGCCTTGAGCTACGACTACGACTTCATCCCCGTCCCGCCGCCCCGGATGCTGCGCCGGACGCTGGTCGCACGGGATCCGGTGGTGGCCGTCGTCCCGGCACACCACCGCCTGGCCGACCGGGAGGTCATCGACCTGGCCAGCCTCGCCTCCGAGACGTGGATCGCCGCTCCGGAGGCCGCGCTGCGCCTGGAACTGCTCTCGCAGATGGCCAACACGCCCGGCTTCCAGGCCCGCCTGCAGTACGAGGGGGACGACTTCAACACCGTGCTCGGGTTCGTGGCCGCGGGCCTGTGCGTGGCCGTCATGCCGCGACTCGCCCTGCCCCGCACCCAGACCCAGGTCGTGGCCCGCCCCCTGGCCGAGCCGCGGCTGACCCGCTTCATCTACGCCGTCCGCATCGACACCCGGCACACCCCGCGCGCCGTCCTGGACCTGGAAGAGATGCTCGCCGCGCAGGCGCTGGCCGCGCTCTCGTAACGGGCACGGGGTCCCGAGGCCGTGCGGGTGAACGGATCGTGGAGGCTACGTGAAAAGCGGCCAACTTGGCGGCCGTCGTACGCGCGTAGACCCCGCCGACGCCCCGGACTTCCCACCGTGTCCGACTATCGGACGCGGTGGCTGAAAGTTAAACTATTGTGTGACGGGCGCACTATGTTTGCCGCGGTTGACGTTCCACCGAGAGGAAACCCCTCATGACCGCAGCCGACTGCCCGCCCGGAACGGCGCACGTCCTCACCGGCTACCGCCCCGAGGACGGCTTCATGGCCGTGGAGCTGGACCCGCCCCCGGCCGAGTACGTGTGGCACGACGAGAACGCCGAGCAGCAGGACCAGCGTTACGGCCCGGGAGTCGGCTACCAGCAGTGGCTGGCGGTGGACGCCCGCGACGGTGCCGTCTGGTTCGGCGACACCGACTGGCGGGCCCCGCACGAGTCCTCTGGCAGCCGGCTCCCCGGCAGCCCCCGCAGGGCACTGGGCGACGGGGCCGTCCTCGACCCCGGAATCATGGTGCAGCTGCTCGGCCACCTGAGCCACGACGAACAGCGCGGCTGCACGTGGCGCTTCTTCAGCGCCGAGGAACTGCACGCGCTCGCGGTGCGCGTCCTGCCCGCCGTGCAGCGACTCGTGGACTCGATGCACCGGACCGGGCCCGAAGGCGAGCTGGAATGGTCGGCCGAGGCGGCCACCGCCTGGGACGACATCGAGCAGGCCGCGACCCCCGCCTTCGACCGCTCCGGGGAACTCCGCTGGCCCCGACCGCGCACGACACCGGTCCCGGCCTGGCGCGTCGAGGTCGGTGACTTCCTGGACGCCAACCCCCAGCTGTGCGACCCCTCCTGGGAGCTGGCCACGGACGCGGAACTCGACGCCTACGCCGACTACAGCCCACAGGACGGCTACGGCGGCGTACCGGGGCGGATCTGCCGCGACGCCGACCAGCGGATAGAGGAAGGCTTCACCTTCTACGGCCACCGCGCCGCCCTGTACGCCTACCGGGCACGGGCCTGTGGCGACCGTACTCCGACAGACGCCTGTGCCTGGCTGGAGACGACGGAGGCCGGGCGGGCCACCTGGGAGGCGGCCAAGCCCCTCGGAGCCACCCTCGCCGACGTGCCCGACTGCGTGCTGGCCTCCCTGGCCGAAAGGTTCCAGGACGCCGCGCAGGCACACGGGCTGGCCCTGACGGGCCTGACCGCCTATCTCCGCAGACTGCGCGGCGCGGAACGCTCCGCCGTCGATCAGCAACTCGTCTACGAGGGCAAGGAAGTCGAACGCCTCGAGAACATGCTCAAGGACTTCCGCGCCGCACGTAACCGCACCATGACGCGGATTCTGGCCTGGTCCGACGGACGAGAGGCCGCGGAGATCGCCCGCCTGGCCTCCCTGCCCGAAGCGTACGTCAGTGACTGGAGGGCCCGCATGACCGACGAACAGACCACCACACCCCCCGGCCCGTGAAGCACACACGGCCCACCGGCCCACCGCGTCGTCGCGAACCCGGAGCCTGATGGACGGCCACGTCCGCCCCGCTTCGGCAACCAGATCCCATCCCCGAAGGGCACTCGCCACCGCTCAGCGGATCCGTCGCGGACGCGGAGGGTCACGGATCGCGGTGTCCGCCGGGTGGGGCTGCGCTGCTCTCGGTGGGCTCGGGCGAGGACCCGGCGGAGGGGCCCGGGGAGGGCTCGCCCGCCGCGAGGTGCTCCAGGACCTCCGCCAGTTCCTCGCAGGCGCGGCGCACCGAACGGCGGGTCGCACGCTGCTCGGCGATGACGGAGGCGAGGAGGAGGGCGGTCAGGGCGGCGGAACCGTTGAACGTCTGGAGCTTGACCATGATCTCGACGTCCGACAGGTGGGAGAACGCGCCCCGGTCGGAGATCGCCTCGTAGGTGGCGAATACGGACGCGAAGAGCGCGCACAGCACGCTGCCGGCGAGCTGGAAGCGGAGCGCCGCCCAGACCAGCAGGGGGAAGACGAGGAAGAGCAGGCCCACCGGGCTGAGCACGGCCAGGGGGACGACAACCAGGGTTGTCACCCCTAGAAGGGCCGCCTCCTTCCAGCGCCGCACCCGGAACCGTCCGGTCGCCCCCGCGAGTACGAGCAGGAGCGGAGCGACGAGCAGAACCCCCATCGTGTCGCCCGCCCACCAGGCCAGCCACACGGCCCAGAACTCGCTCCTGTCCAGGGAGCCCGTCACCACCTGCAGTCCGACCCCCGCGGTCGCGCTGATCAGCATGGCGCCGAACCCGCCGAGGAAGACCAGCGAGAGTCCGTCGCGCAGCCGCGCCATGTCAAGCCGGAAGCCGACCCGTCTGAGCAGCAGGAAGGCGCAGAGCGGCGCGACGGTGTTGCTCATCACGGTGACCACTGTGGTGGGCCCTGGGGTGGTGAGGGAGGCGATGACGAGGAAGGAGCCGAGGGCGATCCCGGGCCAGACCCGCGCACCGAACAGCAGCAGGGCGGCGACGGCGACGCCCGTGGGCGGCCAGATGGGGGTGGCCACCACGTCTTCGACGACGAGGCGGCCCAGCAGGCCGAGCCGTCCGGCCGCGTAGTAGCAGACCGCCACGGCCAGCGAAATCAGCGCCGCCCCGGTAAGGGGCCGGAACTGCCGAATATCCAACACGCCAGCCATCAGACACCAGCCGGGCCGCCACGACCGGGCAAGGACCCTGCGTGTCGGGCGCCGCCGTACGGCACGAGTCCGGACCGGCCCGCGGTCTGGCCCCGACCGGGGCGGGCCGACCCCTGGCGAGCCCCCTTCACTCCTCGACCGTCGGCCGGGCCGGACCGCCGTCATGGCCGACGACCAGGACGGCTGCGTCGTCCTCGTGCCCCACCGTGGACGCCAGCTTCATGACGGCGGTGGCGAGTGCGTCGACGTCCAGCCCGGCGACGGCGGTGATCCCGGCGAGCCGCGTCACCCGGTCCAGACCCTCGTCGACGTGGAGCGAGGGCCCCTCCACCACCCCGTCGGTCAGGAGGACGAAGACACCGTCGGCCGTGAGCCGGTGGCGCGTGGCCGGGTAGTCGAAGTCGCGGAGCACACCGAGCGGCGGCCCGCCCTCGCTGTCGTCGATGCCGGAGCGGCCGTCGGCGGTGGCCCAGATATGGGGGATGTGACCGGCCCGGGCGCAGTCCAGGGTGCCGGCAGCGGGGTCGAGCCGCAGGAAGGTGCAGGTGGCGAAGAGGTCGGCGCCCAGAGAGATCAGCAGGTCGTTGGTACGGCCGAGCAGCTCTCCCGGGTCTCCGGTGACGGAGGCCAGCGCGCGCAGTGCCACGCGGACCTGTCCCATGAAGGCGGCGGCTTCGATGTTGTGCCCCTGCACGTCACCGATGGACATGCCGATCTGCCCGCCGGGCAGGGAGAAGGCGTCGTACCAGTCACCGCCGACGTTGAGCCCGTGGTTGGCGGGCTCGTATCGGACGGCCAGCCGGGCGCCCGGGACACTGGGCAGGTCCGAGGGCAGCATGCCGCGCTGCAGGGCCACGGCAAGCTCGACACGGGAACGCTGCGTCTCGGCCAACTCCCGAGCCATGGCGGTCAGCGACCCGAGCCGGACCAGGAGGTCCTCGCTGTTGTCGGCCGGCCGTCTGCGGAACATCGCTCACTCCGACGTCACGACAATCCTCGCATCACTCTGTCCCGTCTCCAGCACGCGGGACCACAGGGGACCACCTCGGTACGAACAGGTCCTTCCCCACTCTGCCCGCAACGTACGACGCCCGCATCTCATCGACCCCGCACCCCGGCCCGAAGGCGTCGCCAGGAGACCGGGGGTGCTGACCAGGGACGAAAACCCCGTCCTCTTACGGTCGCGTTTCTCAGCGACCGGCACGGCTCTCCGCCGCGCCCCGAGGCCATGGGGCGCGGCGGAGAGCCTGCTCGAGGGCCGCCCTTCGTCACCGGGCCGGTCAGTTCACCGGGGCCGCGCCGCGGCGGGCGTTGCGCCGGCTGCCGTTGACCAGGTCGTTGAAACGGTCGACGGCCCAGATGGTCCGCAGCCCCGGAGCGCCCATCATCATGGGGCGCCCGAACTTGGGCTTCTTCACCCAGAGAGCCTTCAGGTCCTCGTGCTGTTCGCCGTCCACGATGTGGTCGGCGATGAGCGAGCCGAGGTACGGCGCCTGGGCCAGGCCGTGGCCGTTGCAGGCGACCGAGTAGAAGATGTCGTCGCCGATGCTGCCGGCGAGCGGAAGCCACGACGTCGTGATGCCGATCCATCCGCCCCAGGCCCGGGCGGCTGCGACGTCGGCCAGCGCGGGGAAGCGGGTTTCGAAGCCGCGTGCGAGGTCGGCGACGACCGCCTTGTCCGGCTTCCTCAGGGGAAGCGGGTAGCCCTTCCCCCGCTGGATCCGGCGGACGCCGAACACGATCGTGTTGCGCGAGGTGAGCCGGTAGTTCTCCATGAAGTTGTGCTGGGTGACCACCCCCGACCGGCTGGTCCAGCCGAGCGCGGCCAGGCGCGCGGGATCGATGGGCTCGGTCTCCACCTCGGTGACCCAGATGGGCACGGACAGCCGCTTCGGAGTGATCGCCAGCTCGCCGCCGAAGGCGTTCGTGGCGAGCACGAGCTTGTTCGCACGCACCTCGCCGCCGGGTGTCCTGACGGCGATGTGACCGCCGTCCCGCGTGATGTCGGTGACCCTGGTCCGTTCGAAGACACGGGCGCCCGACGAGAGGACGGCGCGGCGGATGCCCAGACTGAACTCGCCGGGGTTCATCATCCCGCCGACGGACTCGCGAAACCCGCCGAGGAATCCACGGGGAATGCCCAGCTCGGCACTGGTGCCGAGTTCGACCTTCCCGCCGGCCTTCCGCAGGATCCTGGTCACGCGACGTACGCGGCCCATCTGCCCACGGGACACCGCGGCGCAGACGTTGCCGGTGGCCTCGTAGTCGCAATCGATGTCCAGCCGCTCGATCAGGCGCTCCACGAAGTGCGCGGAGTTCTCGGCGAACCGGACGATCCCGGGAAACTTCCTGGGATGGAGGATGTTCAGGAACTGGATGTCGCCGCCCGGAGCACCTGCCAGCTGTCCGGCATTGCGCGAGGCGGAGCCGTGGCCGCAGAACTCGGCCTCCAGCAGCACCACGTCCCGGCCGCGCTCGGCCAGTCGCAGTGCCGTCGACATCCCGGCCAGGCCGCCACCCACGACGGCGACCTCACAGGTGATGTCCTCTTCCAGGGCGGACTGGACGTTGCCGGGCGGGTCGACCCATCCGGTGAAGGTGGTGTACTCGACGTTGTCCGTCTTCATCTCATGGTTCCTTGCTCCGTGTGGTACGCGGCAACGGTTCGGCTTCAGCCCAGCCGGCGCTTGAGGATCTTTCCGCTGCCGGTCATCGGCAGGCTCGACACGAGTTCGACGATGCGGGGGTACTTGTAGGCGGCCATGTGCTCCTTGCCCCAGGCCACGAGTTCGTCGGCGGTGAGGGCGGCGTCCTTCTCGAGGATCACGAAGGCCTTGATCTCTTCGCCGTGGCTGTCGTGCGGGACGCCGATGACCGCCGCGAGGCTGACTGCCGGATGGGTGTGGAGCACCTCCTCGACCTCGCGGGGGTAGACGTTGAAACCGCCACGGATGATGAGGTCCTTGGCCCGGTCGACGATGTAGTAGAAGCCGTCCTCGTCGCGTCGGGCGAGATCCCCGGTTCGGAACCATCCGTCCCGGATCGCTTCGGCCGTCGCCTCCGGGCGGTTGTAGTAGCCCTTCATGACGTTGTGGCCCCTGATCGCGATCTCGCCGACCTCCCCGGCCCCGGTGACCTCCGTCCAGTCCGGGCGGATCAGCTTGAGCTCCACGCCCCAGATCGGGACGCCGATCGAGCCCGGCCGGGACGGGAGCCGGGGGTCGCTGAACGTGGCGACCGGCGACGTCTCGGACAGCCCGTACCCTTCGAGCACGGTGACGCCGAGGCGCTGCTCGACCCGGTTGATGATCTCGACCGGCAGGGCCGCTCCACCGGAGATGCCGATCCGCAGGTTGCCGGCGATCCGGCGTACGTCGACATCGTCGGAGAGCGCGTTGAGCAGCCCCCACCACATGGTCGGAACACCCGCGAAGAACGTGATGACCTCGCGGCTCATGAGGTCGACCACCTCACGGGCGGCGAAGCGCGGCACGAGGTGCAGGGTCGCCGCGACCGAGAACCCCGCGTGCATCTGTACCGTCGCGCCGAAGGTGTGGAACAGCGGAAGGCACACCACGTGGCTGTCGGTGGCCGGTTCGTTGCGGAACAACCGGTTGTTGGCCAGCACGTTCATCATCGTGTTCGCGTGGGAGAGTTCGGCGCCCTTGGCCTGTCCCGTCGTGCCCGACGTGTAGAGGATGACCGCCGTGTCGGTCGGCTCCCTGACCACCGACTCGAACACGGTGCTCATGCCGGCGAGTGCCTGACCGAGCGTCTCGGTGCCGGCGATCGGGCTGGGCTCCTCCTGGTCGGCGGTGATGACGAAGAAGTGCTCGACCGTCCCGGCCTCTTCGTATCCGGCATGACCCTCCGCGGCCATGGCCAGCTCGGGAGTTCCCTCGAAGCAGAAGTACGCCGAGACGTCCGCGTCCTTCAGGTGGTAGGCGATCTCGCGGCCCTTGAGCAGGACGTTGAGCGGGACCACGACCGCACCCGCCTTGAGCACGCCGTAGTAGACGATGGGGAAGGAGGGCAGATTGGGGCAGCTGAGGGCGATCTTGTCGCCGGGCCGGATGCCCCGGGACACCAGCAGGTTGGCGACCTGGTTCGCCGCCTCGTCGACCTGGCGGTAGGTCAGCCGGGTCGGGCCGAGCACGAGTGCGTCCCGGTCCGGGAACGTGCGGGCGGAGTCTTCGAGGAGGATCGAGAGGTTCAGCAAGGTGGTTCTCCAGCGGCTCTGGATTCGGTCATCGGGCGGTCTCGACGGCTGGGTCCGAAGACGTCAGCCCGCGGCCGCCGCGTCCTTCGCCCGCGTCCCGGACACGACAGCGGCGCGTTTCACAACGGAAGGTCCGGCGAGTCGACTCCGACCACCCGGTCCCCGCAGAACACGCGCACCGACTCGGCCGGGCCGTGACCGCCGATGCCGGACGGCCCCCAGAAGCTCTGCGCGGAATCGTCGCCGAGGTCGGCGAGCTTGGCGCCGTTGACCCGCACCTCGCCGGACAGCACGCGCGAGCCGACCTCGATCGCGCGCTCCGTGTCGCCGCCGAACACATAGGCGTCGAGCCCCGAGGGGTGGGCGTTCGCGATGCGCAGCGCCTCCTCGTCGGAATCGACGGCGTGCAGGGACACCACGGGACCGAACAGCTCCGCGGTGGCCTTCGCCGGGTCGGCCCCGGCGGCGACGGTCGGCGAGAGGAAGAACCCGTCGAGCTCGGGCAGCCGGGCCGGGCGGTGGACGCTCGCCCCCAGGGCGCGCAGTCCTTCGATCCGGCTCTCCAGCGTCGCGAAGTGCGGTGCGTTCGAGATCGGACCGAACTCGGCGCCCTCGTCGAGCGAATGACCGATCACGACCTTGGAGATGCGCTCGGTCAGCGCTTCGAGCAGCGGCCCCACCAGGCTCCTGTGGGCGAGCACCTTGCCCGGCCCCTCGCACCACTGGCCGTTCAGCTTGGTCATGCCCTCGAAGATCCCGTCGGCGGCGACCTCGACGTCGGCGTCGTCCAGGACGAGCGCGGGGTTGTTGCCGCCGAGCTCCAGCTGAAGGACCTTGAAGTCCTCCGCGGCGGCCCGGGCGATCGCCCGGCCGGCGGCCGGACCGCCGGTGAACGACAGGACCTTGACGCGCGGGTCACCGCTCAGTGCGGCACCCACGTCGCCGCGTCCGTGCACGAGCTGCAGCGCGCCGCTGGGCAGCCCGGCCTGGACGAAGCACTCGACGATGATCTGCGCGCTGCCCGGGGCGTGCTCCGACGGCTTCAGGATCACCGGGCAGCCCGCCGCGACCGCGCTCACGACCTTGGCCGCGGGGATGAAGCTCGGGCCGTTCCACGGCGTGAGGATGGCGGCCGGCCCCCACGGGACCTTGTAGAGGCGGACATCGCGCCCGCCCGCCGCCAGAGCGCGGACCCGGGGGATGTTCAGCAGATCCGCCGCCGTCGCCCGGATCCTGGCGGGCAGGAACGCCGCCACCTTCCGGGTGACGCCGATCGGCACGCCGCTGGTCAGGGAATCCGTGCGGGCGATGTCCTCGACCCGGGTCTCGATGAGCGCGGCGACGCGCTCGAGCACGTCGGCACGCTCCCGGCGGGCCTCGTCGTCCCACCGGCCGACGCCGTACACGCCCTCGGCGTGCCGCAGCGCCCGTTCGACGTCTTCGGATCCGGTCGTGACCGCGCGGTGCACCGGTTCCCGGGTGTTGGGGTCGACGTTCCATTCGCCCCGGATCGTCTCGCAGGCGCTCCAGGCGTCCGCGATGTAGTTCACCGGCTGGGGAATCGTCGTCTCGCCGCTGGACATGTGAGTCACCTCTGCATCCGTTGTTGGTCAGGCCTTGAGGTCGACGACGATGCGCGTCACGTCACCGCTGCGCATCGCCTTGAAGCCCTCGTTGATCTCGCCGAACGGGATGACCTGCGTGACCATCTCGTCGAGCAGCAGCCGCCCCTGCTGGTAGAGGCGCGCGAGCTGGGCGATGTCCTGGCGCACCTGCCCCGATCCCATGTACGAGCCGATGAGGCGCTTCTCGCCGAAGAAGAAGTCCGACGCGGGTA
Source organism: Streptomyces sp. NPDC004327 (assembly GCF_042873935.1). NCBI lineage: Bacteria > Bacillati > Actinomycetota > Actinomycetes > Kitasatosporales > Streptomycetaceae > Streptomyces > Streptomyces sp. NPDC004327. The sequence continues at coordinate 752,302 of NZ_JBIAME010000001.1, forward strand.
CCTTGAGCTCGGTGCCCTCCGGGGCGATGCCCACCAGGCACGCGGTGCCGGTCTCGCGCACCACCGAGAGCGCCGTGGCCGCGGTGCGCGCCGAGCCGACGGCCTCGAACGAGTAGTCGACCCCGTCGCCCAACAGCTTGCGAACCTCCGCGGCGACGTCCTCGGCGCCGCCGTTCACGACATGCGTCGCGCCGTAACCGCGCGCGGCCTCCAGTCGTGCCTCGTCCAGGTCGATGGCGACGACGGCCGAAGCCCCCGCCAGCCTGGCTCCCTGGATGATGGCCGACCCGACGCCGCCGCAGCCGATCACCGCCACCGTGCTTCCCGGACGCACCCGGGCACCGCGGAAGACGGCGCCGACGCCGGTGATGACACAGCACGCCAGGAGACACCCCACGTGCAGCGGCACCGCGTCGTCCAGCTTCACCAGTGCGTTCTCCCGCATGAGGGTGTGCCGGGAGAACGCGCCGACGTCGCCGAGCCGCTCGACCGGCTTGCCGTCCGTCAGCTGGAACGCGGGACGCGGACGCCGACGGACCTCCGCCACGCGGCGGCACTGCGTCGACCGGCCGGCCTCACAGTTGACGCACCGGCCGCACGACGGCGTCAGCGCCCCGACCACGCGGTCGCCGACCCGCAGGCCGGTCACCGCGGTGCCGATCGCCTCGACCACACCGGCCACCTCGTGACCCACCACCACCGGCAGGTCGATCGGCACCGTGCCGGTCATGTAGTGCAGGTCGCTGTGGCACAGGCCCACGTGCGTGACCGCGACGCGCACCTCGTCGGGCTCGGGATCGTCCACCTGGATCGTGGTCATCTCGAGCGGCTCGTTCACCGCGGTGAGCACCGCGGCCTCTGTGTCGATCACGTCTTCTCCTCTGTCGTTCGTTGTGGAAGGGGCCGTACCGGCCCCTGTCCGGCTCTACTTGCGGGTGCCCTTCGCGGACCAGAAGCCTTCGACGCCCGCCTGGAACACCCCGCTCTCCCAGGTGTCCCGCGCGGCGGCGTCCTCACGGGCGAAGGCCTCCTCGATCTCGTCGAGCCGCGGCCGCAGGAGCGCGAGGTGGAGCGCCGTCGTGTTGTTCTCCGGTGTCCACTCGACGACCAGGTCGACGGCACGGTCGACCAGTTCGCCGGGCGCGACGATCTCGTCCAGGAGGCCGATCCGCAGGGCCTCCTCGGCACCGATCCGCGGCGAGCCGAGGACCATGCGCATCGCGTGGTTCCGGACGAGCCGGGTCAGCAGCAGGCTCGACGCGTTCGAGATCGTGATGCCCCGGCCGTTCTCCGGCTGGTAGTACTCCGCCGCCGGGCTTCCGATCCGTGCGTCGCAGCAGAGGGTGATCTCCGAGGCGCCGCCCACCGCGAGACCGTTCACGGCCGCGATGACGGGGACCCGTGTCTCCACGATGGCGCGGGTGATGTCGTGGAAGGTCTCGAACGCCTCCCGCATCTCCTCGTACGAGGTGGGCGGCGCCTGGAGGTCCTCGCCGGCGGAGAACGCCCGGCCCGCACCCGTGAGCACGATCCCGCGCACGCTCTCGCCGGTCCCGAACTTCCGTATGTCGTGGGCGAGTCGGCGTCGCGTGGCGACGCTCATGGCGTTCAGCTTCTCCGGACGGGACAGGGTCAGCACCGCCACGTCCCGTACGACGTCGACATCGAGGATGTCCGTGGACGGGACGGCGGACGGGACGGTAGCCACGGCGGACGGGACACCGGACGCGCCCGCGGAGCCGCGCCGCGCGCCCAGATCGAAGGTGACGCCGGGCTCGGCCGCGGCACGGGCCTTGAGCGCCGGCTTGGACACGCGCTCGGACGGCGTCCGCGGGAAGTCGGTGACGAACTCGACATAGCGCGGCACCTTGAAACGGGCGAGCTGCCGGCCGGCCCGGTCGACGAGCCGCGCGGCGGTCGTACGGTCGGCCGGCACCCCGGCGGAGAGCTGGACGAAGGCCTTGACCTCTTCGCCGAAGGTCTCGTCGGGTTCGGCGACGACGGCGGCGGCCACGACCTCCTCGTCACGTTCGAGAGCGGCCTCGACCTCGGCGCTCGCGATGTTCTCGCCGCCACGGCGCACCATGTCCTTGATGCGACCGACCAGCCGGATGCCCCCGTCCGGCCGGCGGACGACGACATCGCCGGTGTGCAGCCAGCCGTCCCGCAGCACGCGGGCGGTGTCCTCAGGACGGTTCCAGTAGCCGAGCATCATCGGCCTGCCCGAGACGATCAGCTCACCGGGCTCGCCGTCGGGCAGATCGGCTCCCTGCGGATCGACCACCCGGGCCCGCTTCGTCGGCACCGGAAGCCCCAGGCTCCCGCTTCCCACGGAGTTCGCGTCGTCGACGGAACCGAACAGGTCGACGCCGGTCTCGGTCATGCCGTAGATCTCCCGCCACGGCGCGCCCCAGCGTTCCTCCAGCTGCGCGTGGATCCCGATCGGGATGCCCGAACAGAGCACCAGGCGCAGCTGGTTGTCCAGGTCGTCGGGGTTCGGCGGTTGCTTGAAGAGCAGCGTCGGCATGGACCCGAGCACATAGAAGAAGGTGGCGCGGTGGCGGCGGATGTCCGCGAAGAAGCCCGAGGCGGAGAACCGGGGCAGCACGACCAGCGGGGCCCCGATCGTCAGGGCGAGCGCGGTGTTCCACTGCGGATCCATGTAGGAGAACGGCTGAGCGGTGAGCAGGACGTCGTCGGGCCCGAGGCCGGTCACCGCGGCGCAGGTCCAGCCCAGCCGCACCCAGTAGTCGTGGGTGAGCATGCACGCCTTCGGGAAGCCGGTGGTGCCCGAGGTGTACTGCAGGTTCGCCAGGGTTTCGGCGGTGGGGCGCACCGCCGGAGCGGTCGCCGGGAAGGGCGCGGACCCGTCCTCGGCGACGTCGACGATGCGCAGGTCCGCCAGATCGGTCTCGGTGTCGGCGACTTCCCTCAGGAGACCCGCCCGCTCGTGATCGGTGAACACGACCCGGGCTCCCGAATCCCGCAGGAGGAAGGAGAGGTCGGCCCGCTTGTACGAGGAGTTGACCGGTACCGCCACGGCGCCGGCCTTCAGCGCTGCCAGCCATACGACGGGCCAGTGCACGATGTTCGGGAGCATGATCGCGACGCGGTCGCCGGGCTGGAGGCCGTCCGCCTCGATCAGCCGGTGCGCCAGCCGGGAGGTCCAGGCGTCGATCTCGGCAAAGGTCCAGGATTCCTCACCGAAGCGCAGGAACTCCTGATCGGGGGATCGCCGCGCGCGCTCGGCCAGCAACCCGGTCAGCGTCGCGATGGAGGGGTCGTCTCCCATCTGCTCGGGCCTGACGGCCGGCTGCGGACGGCGAGCGGCCGCGTCTCCCTCTGGCTGGGGCGTTTCCTTCACGACCACGACTGCTCCTCGGCCCCGGCACGGCTCTGCTCACGTCGGGTCGGCTCCGCGTCGACCGACTCGTTGTGCCTGTGCAGGGCGCGGTAGGCGAAGTAGTAGGCGAACATCTGGAATCCCCAGGTGCTCAGCGCGCCGATGTAGAAGAGGGTGTGCGCCGCGTCGTCACCCGGAATGTGGACGAAGTCGTACGTCCAGGCGATGGCACATCCGGCGGCGGTCGCCAGACTCACGCCAACGGCCATTCCCTTCGCGCCGATCGACCAGAGCCGCCTCGCGAAGTAGATCAGGAACAAGGTGGTCAGAACATTGACCACGATGAGGAAGACGGCGACCCCCACGCCCAGCCGCGCGCTGAAGAACAGCAGGATGAGTCCGACCAGGGCGGCGAACACGAACACCCCGACATCCGTCCTCACGGACGGCTTGTACCGGTGCGTCACCTGCATCAGGCCCATGACGAGGATCAGCGTGATGCCGACCGACCGGGAGAACTGGTCGAAGAAGAACGCGACGGTGTACATGGGGCTCTTCTCGTCGGCGCCCAGGAGCGCGTAGACGAAGAAGTTCGACCCGGAGGTGGCGACGATGATCCATTCGAGGCCGAGAAGATAGTTCTTGAAATTCCGGATGAATTTCCACCCGAAGGTGAATCCGACGACGATCATCCAGGCGTCGGCGAGCAGGAAGAGCAGGTCTCTGAATGCCATGTTTACTCGGTTCCTTGATCTTCGTCAGAGCGTGGTGGGCAGGCCGGCGTCGAGGGAGGTGTAGTCGTCCCGCCTGAGCAGGTCCATGGGGTCGGACATCTGGCCGGCGACTTCGGCCCAGCCGAGGTAGTGCTCCGACGACCAGTCGAGAGCTCGCTGAATCTCTTCCGGAAGCTTCCGGATCTGCTCCAGGCTGTATGCGAGGAAGTGGTTCTCCTCGGTGCGCAGGAAGGCGAGATCCCAGCCCATCGAAAGCCCGAAACGATGGGTGTCCGCGGTCGTGTTCTCGCCGCCGCCGTGATAGGTCGATCCGATCCAGATGAGCGCGGAACCCGCCTTCATCTCGGTGGGGACCGCCTCCTCGCGCCGGGGCGCCCGGTGGTCGTCCCAGAGGTGCGACCCGGGAATCACCAGCGTTCCGCCGTTCTCGGCGGTGAAGTCGCTGACCGCGACCATGATCTGCACCCGGGCTTCGCGCCGGTAGTCCGGGTGCCGCCACAGCCAGACCGAATCGTCGCGGTGGAGCGGCTGCGCGCCCTGGCCGGGGCCGATCTTGATGGCCATGGTGGCGCCGATGTGCATCCCCGAGGGAGCCGGCGCCGCCTCTTCTCCGAAGAAGACGTTGAGTGGCTCGTCGAGGATGAGCTCGGCGACTCGGTGGTACATCGGGTTCAGCGCCACGGTGACCATGTGCTCGGTCTTCGCGAACAGGCCCCCCGCCCGACGGGTGCGGTTGCCGGCGAACACCTCGTCGTGCCCCGGGTCCACCGCGTCGAGCACGGGATCCAGGTCGTTCTTGAGGCCTGCGATCACCGTGTCGTCGAAGAGGGCTTCGACGATCACCCCGCCGTCTCGCAGGATGATCTCGACCGCCCGTTCGGGGGGCGTGCCGGCGGTGATGCGAGTGAGTGCCGGGTTCGGCATAGCCAATCCTCCAGTCGATGCCGGCGGCGGCATCGGGTCTGCTCGAGGGGTGAGAGTCATGCTGCTTCATCTTGGTCATACGAACAAGTCATATGACCAACTGTTTCGGCCTGAGGTTGCGATGTCGGTCGAGGCGGACAAACCGCCTGGTAGCCTGGGTGTCGACTTGATCAAACGTCCAACTCAGGCAGGGGGAAGATGTGGCACGGGTACCGGTGGCCGAGCGACGCAACGATCTGGTGAACGCGGCCATCCAAGTGATCGCCAGCCACGGCGTCGACGGTGCGACGACTCGCCGCATCGCCGAGCAGGCGAACGCCCCGCTGGCCACGCTGCACTACTGCTTCCAGACGAAGGAGCTGCTGTTCGCAGCCGTTTTCGAGAGGCTGACGGAGAGGTACCGCGACGTTCTGATCGAGAACGATGTGCACGGCGACCTCGTCGCGACCGCGCGTGCGATCCTCCGCGGACTCCTGAACTGGTATCTCGAGTCCGATCCGGAATTCGCGTCCGCGAGCTTCGAGCTGATCAGCTGGGCGCAGCGTCAGGAAGATCATCCGGCGGTGACCGTGTACAACGAGGCGTTCAACGTCGTGCGGTCGATCCTCGCGCGAGCCGCCGCCGGACAGGACGTCACGCCCGAGACGATCGACCAGATCGGCTTCGTCCTCAGCACTCTGACGGACGGCTTCGTCGTGAACTGGCTGACGTATGCCGACCGGTCGCGAGCCGTCGAGCAGGCAGAGATCGTCGTCGATGTGTTCGACGCGTGGCTGGCCACGAAGCTCGCCCGATAACGGCCCCCGACGGCCCCTGACCGGACCCGAGCGGCGTCCGCGCGCGGGCGACGCGCTGACGCGCTCGGTTGGCCTCGTCACCGCAGGCGTTTGACGGATTCCTCGACGATCCAGGTCATCGTCGGATCGTCGCTCTCCATCCATTCCGGGTGCCACTGGACTCCCAGAACCGGTGCGTCCGCAAGCTCCACCGCCTCGACCACTCCGTCGGCCGTCCGACCCGTGACGAGAAGCCCCGTGCCGCAGCGATCGACGGCCTGGTGGTGCCACGAGTTGGTGACGGCCCGCTCACCGAACAGTCCCGCCACGATCGACCCGGCCTCGAAGGTCACGACGTGATCGTCCGTACCGTCGGTGGGCGCGACCACCTGCGAGAGATGCCGTACCTCGCCGGGCGGAAGGTCGGCGATGAGCGTGCCGCCGAGCGCGACGTTGAGGACCTGCATGCCCCGGCACACGGCGAGCACCGGTATCCCCCGGTCGAGCGCGGCACGTACGAGTGCGAGCTCGTACCTGTCCCGTTCGATGTCGTGGACCATGGGGTCCGCGCGCGGGTCGACGTCGCGGACCACGGAGGGATCCCCTCCCCAGCACGCCGGATGCAGGTCCTGCCCGCCGGCGACGACGACACCGGCCAGCCAGTGGCAGACCGCCTCCGGATCCGTCTCGTACGCGAGGTGCACGGGAAGGCCCCCGGCCCGCGCGATCCGGATCGCGTAGTCGGACATGTAGCTGTCGGCGCAGCGATCGCCGTACCGCCGGTCCGCACCCTTGGTGCGGTCCAGCCGGATCCGTCGTCCGGTGATGCCGATCAGCGGCCGCACCGCGGTCGGCGATTCGTCCGCGGCGCTCACGGCAGTTCGAAGTATCGGGCGGACTCCCACTCGGAGAGCTCGGCGAACGGGTCCCCGCCGGCGGTGTGGAACTGCATCCACTCCCACCGGCGCGATCCGACCCAGTAGTCCACGAACTCGGCACCGAGGAGGTCGCGAAGGACCAGGTCCGCCTCGAGCGCGGCAGCGGCCTTCGTGATGGTGTCCGGCAGCCGGGTGATCTCGCCGGGCGGCATGCACCACGCCATCTGGGCGACCGGCTCCGGCGGTTCGATCTTGCGCTCCAGACCCGCGACCACACCGGCCAGCACGCCGGCGAGCGCGAGGTACAGGTTCGAGTCGGCGCCGGGGACGCGGTACTCCAGGCGGGAGTACGAGGGGTGCCCGCACACCGCCCGGATCGCGGTGGTCTTGTTGCTGATGCCCCAGGTGGCGGTGACCGGCGGGCCGCTGAGGTCCACCAGGCGCCGGTACGAGGTGATCTGCGGGAGCACGATCGAGGTGTTGCCCTCGATCGTCGCGAGCAGACCGCCGACGGCATGGCGCATCGCCTCCGACGGCCCCTCCGCCGCGTAGAACGCGTTGACGCCGTCACGCTGGAGGGACAGGTTGATGTGCGAGGCCTGCCCGTAACCCGCGGTGGGCTTGGCCATGAAGGTGACCGTGTGGCCGAGGTCGAACGCGACCTCGCGCATGATCTGGCGGGTCCGCGCCCAGGCGTCGCAGACCGTGATCGGGTCGCCGGGCGCCAGGTTGATCTCGATCTGGCCGGCGGCGTCCTCGTCGTTCCACGCCTCCCACTCGATGCCGACCGCGTCCAGCCGGTCGGCGACGGCGTTCATGTAACCGGTCCAGTCCTTGGACTTCGCCAGGTGATAGGCCGTTCCCGCGCTCCCGCCGAGCGGAGTCAGGTCGCGGTATCCGCGGGCACGCGCCTCGTGGATGGACTCCTCGAAGACGGTCGCCTCGATCTCGACGGCGACGGTCGCGGTGAAGCCGAGCGAGGCGAGCCGGTCGACCATCTTCTTCGTCAGGTTGCGCGGACAGATGGGGACCGGTGTGCCGTCCTTCAGCCAGTAGTCGCCGATCACGGCGTCGAGGCCCGGCTCCCACTCGACCAGCGTCGACATGTCGGGGCGGAGGTAGACGTCGTCCAGATGCCCGCGCCAGTCGGGAAAGGCGAAGCCGAAGGCCGGCGCGTTGCCGAGGTCGAGGCCGAACAGGAGGTCGGCGAAGGCGAATCCGGAATCCGCGCCCGAGGCGAACTTCTTCGGCGCCAGGGTCTTGCCGAGGAACGAGCCGTCGTGGTTCGTCGCCTCGATCCGGACGGCCCGAGTCGTGGCAACGGGGGCGTCAACTCCCCTGACGGGCTTGGTGAGTTCAGACATCGTAACGAACCTTCCAGGAAGCGCCGACCATGACCGACAGCTGGGAGAGGGTGCCCTGGATCCCGAGCGCACCCGTGGAGAGAACGGCGAGGAGGTCGTCGGCTCCGGAGAACACGCCGGCGAGCGTCTCGGGGGCTCCGGCGATGAGGTAATGGGTCGTGCCCTCGCCGAGCACGACCTGCTCCAGGCCCTCGGGGCCTTCGGTGACGGCGATGAGCACGTCCGGAATTCCCGGTACGGAGCGGGCGGCGGTCCAGAAGTGCTCGGCGGCCGTCTGCCAGTCCGGCACCGGCGGGGACAGCGCGAGCAACGCGTCCGCGGCGAGCTCGGCGTCGCCCGCCGGGACGTCGGCGGGCGCGAACCGGGCGTTCAGGTCGACGGTGATCGTGGCATCGGGTTCGACGAGGACTCCGCTCGAGACCTCGATGACGCCTCCGGCGAAGGCGATCGTCGCCGCCTGCGGCGTCTCGTGGGACCGGATCGCCACCGTGGCCGCCGGCTTGCGCAGCACCTGGAGCGCATGGCCCGCGCGGGCGGAATCCCTCAAGGCGCGGCCGATCAGCCGGACGAGGGGAGTCGCGTCGTCCTCGATCCTTACGTCGACCTCTGTGGCCGTCGCTGCACCGGACACCGCAGGGGCCGTCGTGGTTTCGGTCATCCTCCAGTCCTTTCGACTTCGGGAGATCACGCGCGCCGTGAATCGGCCGCTTCGGATCTCGGATGGACCGTGATCGTCATGGTCAATTGACTAGATCAGGTGACTAGGATGGTGGGGTACAGCTCGCCACCTGTCAATGACTTCGGGGAGGCCCTGCAGTGAATGAAGTGAATCCCTCGTACTGGAACCGGCTGGACGCCGATGCGCAGTACGCGGCACAGGTCATCGCCGGAACCCTTGAGAAGCCCGTACGGGAACTGGGTGCCGAGACGGCGCGCAAGCTCCTGGCCACGCCGCCCTCGGAGCACCCGATCACGCCTCTCGACCGGATCGAACCCCTGACCCTGCCGGCCCGCTCCGGCGAACTCCGGGCACGCCTCTACCATCCGGACGGCACGCCGCCGTCGGCCGGGCCGCGCCCGGCGCTGGTCTATCTGCACGGTGGCGGCTTCGTCCTCGGCACCCTCGACGGAGTGGACGAGGTCTGCCGGGCGATCGCCGCCCGATCCGGGTGGGCGGTGTTCTCCCTGGAGTACCGACTCGCGCCGGAGAACCCCTATCCGGCCGCGCTCGACGACTGTTTCGACGCGTTCGCCTGGTTGCGCCGATCGGCGTCCGGGTTCGGTGTCGATCCGCACATGATCGCCGTCGGGGGAGATTCCGCCGGCGGCAACCTCGCTGCCGCGCTGTGCCTCAAGCTCCGGGATCTCGGGCTCGCCCGCCCCGTGGCCCAGGTGCTCGTCTACCCCGCCGTCGACGATGCGTTCGCCACCCCGTCCTGGACGGAGTTCGCCGACGCACCCCTGTTGACCAGTGCGGATGCCCAATGGTTCTGGGAGCAGTATCTCGGCCCCGAGCACGGGGGAGCGGTCGATCACTACGCCGCACCGATGCGCGCCGAGTCGTTGCGCGACCTCCCGCCGGCGCTGGTTCTCACCGCCGAGGTCGACCCGCTCCGCGACGACGCCGAGGCGTACGCCGAGAGGCTGCGGCAGGACGGCGTCGAGGTCACCGTGACCCGCTGTGCCGGTGTGTTCCACGGTTTCTTCACCGAGGTGGGCGTGTTCTCCAGGACGGACGAGGCGATCTCGCAGGTGGCGCGCCATCTGCGGGGCGTTGCCGGTGCCTGACGGCGCGCGGCCGCGGCGAACTGACTCACCCTCGACTGTTGACGCCGCTCGTACCCATGGCTAGATTCCGTTGGTCATACGACTAAGTCGTTTGACTAAGAACTGCGTTCTGATGTGCCGAGGGGCGAACGGCCCCCGCCGAGGCGAAGCCCTGACGGCCAGATGTCATCCGCATTTCGACTACCCGAAGGCACACGCATGACTGAGACCGCTCCACCCACCGCACCCGTCGTCGACCTCCTCTGTGTCGGTGCGGGATTCTCAGGCCTCTACGCGGCCTACAAGGCCGTCGAGAAGGGCTGGACGTTCGCGGGATTCGAGGTCGCGCCCGATGTCGGCGGTACCTGGTTCTGGAACACGTACCCCGGCGCCCGGTGCGACGTCGAGAGCATCTACTACTCCTACTCGTTCAGCCAGGAGCTTCTGCAGGAGTGGACGTGGAGCCAGCGCTTCGCCCCGCAGGCCGAGATCCTGAGCTACATCAACCACGTCGCGGACCGCTTCGACCTGCGCAGGCACTTCAGCTTCAACACCAAGGTGACCTCCGCGAACTGGCTCCCGGACGAGCGGCTCTGGGAGGTGACCCTCGACTCCGGTGAGACCCGGCGGGGCCGTCACCTGCTCGCCGCCTCGGGCGGTCTCTCGACGCCCAAGGACTTCGACGTGCCGGGCCTGGAGAACTTCACCGGGGCCACGGTCTCGACGAGCCGGTGGAACATTCCGCTGAGCGACCTGGCGGGCAAGCGCGTCGCCGTGATCGGCACCGGATCGTCCGCGGTGCAGTGCATTCCGCTCATCGCCGAGGTCGCCGAGCACCTCACCGTGTTCCAGCGCACCCCCAACTACGTGTTCCCCGCCCGCAACGCCCCCCTGTCGACGGACTACGTCGACGCGATCAAGAGCAACTACACGGCGATCCGCGAGGAGTGCCGCCACTCGCTCGGCGGCATCCCGGACTACATCCCGGACGCAGCCGCGTTCGACGTCTCCGACGAGGAACGGCGTGAGCGCTACGAGCGGGCCTATGTGCGCAGCGGATTCAACGGCGTCGGCAGCGAGTTCTCCGATCTGCTGACCGATGCGAGGGCCAACGAGACCGCCGCGGAGTTCGTGCGCGAGAAGATCCGCCAGATCGTCCACGACCCGAAGACCGCCGCCGTCCTCGAACCCCGCTTCCACCCGCTCGGCGCCAAGCGCAGCTGTTTCGGCACCGACTACTACGAGACCTTCAACCGCCCCGACGTCTCGGTGGTCTCCCTGCGCGACGAGCCGATCGACACGATGACGAGCGACAGCATCGTCACGACGGGCGGCTCCTACGAGGTCGACGCCATCGTGCTGGCGATCGGGTTCGACGCCTTCACCGGCCCGCTGTTCGCGCTGAACGTCTCCACCCCGCAGGCCGGCAGGCTGCAGGACGCGTGGAGCGACGGAGTCCGGACGTACCTGGGCGTCATGGCCGCAGGGTTCCCCAACTTCTTCATGATCGCCGGACCGCAGAGCCCCGCGCTCGCGAGCAACGTCGTGGTCACGATCGAGCAGGCCGTCGACTGGATCACCGATCTGATCGGGCACGCCAAGGTCGTGGGGGCCGACGTCATCGAGCCGACGGCCGAAGCCCAGGAGGACTGGGTGCAGATCACCGAGAACACGGTGAACCAGACGCTGTACGCGACCGCCGACTCCTGGTACCGGGGGTCGAACGTGGCCGGCAAGCCGACGACCTTCCTCGGATACGTGGGCGGTGTCGGCAAGTACCGCCGGATGTGTACCGAGCTCGCCAAGCGCGGCTACCCGGGCATCGAGCTCGACGGCGAGACCGTCGCCCGCCGCCTCGGCCCCATCGACAGGGAGATCGCATGAAGGTCGTGCACCAGCGCTACGTCGCCCATTCCGAGGCGCACTACGCGGGGAACCTCGTCGACGGGGCCTTCGGGCTGAAGCTCTTCGGGGACGCCGGAACGCACCTGGCGATCACCATCGACGGCCACGAGAGCCTGTTCGCCGGGTACGCGTCGGTCGAGTTCCTCGCGCCGGTCCGCGGCGGCGATGTGGTCGAGGCCGAGGCGCGCCTGGCGTCGAAGGGGAGGCGCAGCCGGACCGTCGACTTCGAGCTGCGGATCATCTGCAGGTCCGTCGACGACAGCGGCCGGGCCGAGGTGCTGGCGGAGCCCATCGTGGCCACTCGGGCGCGAGGTACGGCCGTCGTGCCGGCCGACGCCGCGACGGCGGCACCGTGACCGCCGGGGCGACGCCGGCCGGCGCCGGCGGTCGGAGGCGCACCACATGACGTAGCCGGTCACGGCGGCGCGAAGCAGTTCACGGCGGTGGGCCCGAAGGTCCACCGCCGCACCGGTGGAGGCCATCCGGGAACCGACGGGACCCCGTCCCGGCCGGGCGGCTGTCCATGCGTACGGCCCGCCGATTCCGGCGGCAGGCCGTACCGACGCATGCGTGGTCCCGCACACAACACTTCGGAGACTGACATGAGCGAGATCAACGAACCGATCGGCCCGGCAGGGGAGTCGAGACCACGCAGCGCGCCGCGGAAGGGGGCGCTCATCGCGGTCGGTACCCTGCTCGTCATCCTGACCAACGCGATCTTGTTCATCCTGCCCCCGCTCCTGCCGGTCATCCAGGCGCAGTACGGACTCGCCACCGTGTCCGCCACGATGTGGATCTTCACTCTGCTCACGTTGGGGGGAGGCGCGGGCTACATCCTGCTTCCGCGGCTCGCCGACGTGTCCGGCGATCGCAACGCGTCCGTGTTCGCCTCCGGCTGTCTTGCCGTCGGAGCCCTCGTCCCCGCCGTGGGCGATTCGTACCCGGCCCTGCTCATAGGGTCCACGGTCATGGGCTTCGGCAGCGCCGCCCAACTGCTGCCCCTGGGCTTCCTGCGGCGGAACCTGGGAGAGGAGGGGATCATCACCGCGGTCCGCGTCCTGGTCGTCGCCTCGGGAATCGGTATTGTCGTGGGCATGATCGGCGGTGGGCTCATCGTCGAGACCCTGTCCCTGCGCACGTTCTTCTGCATCCTCGCCGCGGCGTGCGTGGCGACGACGATCGCCTCGTTCGCGGTCGTCCCCCATGTCCCGCCGGCGGAGTCCGGCGGTCGCATCGGCCTGCTCGGCACGGTGTGGTTGATCACCTGGGTCGGGGCGGTGCTGCTGACTCTGACGCAGGGCCTGGTGTGGGGCGGCGCGGCCGTCATCCCGCTGATCGCCGGTGTCGTCGGTGGCGTCCTGTGGACGCGTGTCGAGCGGAAGTCCTCGGCGGCGGTGTTCGACGTGGTGCTGCTGAAGTTGCCCCTCGTCACCGTGGCGTGCCTGTCGATGGCGGTGTTCGGTGCCGTGAACGCGGCGTTCCTGCTGCTGCTCAGCACGTACAGCCAGGTCGTTCCCTCCTCCCTCCCGCCCGGGGACGCGTACGGTCTCGGGCGCACCGCGCTGCAGACGGGCTGGCTCATGGTGCCCTTCGCGGTGATGTTCGTGGTGGGCGGCAAGGTGGTCGATCGCCTGGTCGCCAAGGGGCGCGGTGCTTCCGTGCTCGTGATGGGTGCGCTCCTCAGCGCCGTGGGACTCTCCTGGCTCGCGCTGGCCCACGATCACCCGTGGCACTACGTCGTGGGCGCCGGTGTGATCGGCCTCGGGTGCAGCATGGGATACGCGGCCGGTTTCAGCATCGCCCAGATGGCGGTGCCCGAGGAGAAGGCCGGGATGGCCGCGGGTGTGGCCGGCACCGCGATGGCGATCGGCATCGCCTTCGGATCGGCACTGATCACCGGCGTGCTGAGCGCCTCGGTCGTCCCCGTTCCCGGAACGGACGTCGTGGTCGCCGACAGGAGCCTCTACGGAACGAGCTACTGGATCTCGGTCGGCCTGTCCCTGCTGATCGTGATCGCCGTACTCGTCTCGCGAGCGCGCAACGGCCGCCGCGTCCCCGCCGCAGCGTCCTAGACCGACCGCGATTCCCGAGGGAGGTGCCGGCGTATCAACGCGCGATCGGCCGGCACCTCCACAAGGTCTGGGCGGCCCCGCTTTTGCGACGGGGGTTCAGCCGAGCGGGTGCTCGAGCTCGCGGAGGAGTTCCTCCGCGCGCGGCCACGGGCCGTAGCCGGAGGCGGGGTTGAGGTGGCCGACCTCGCCGAGTTCCACGAGGTGTCCCTCCCAGTCCCGGGCGAGTCCGGCGACGCGATCCAGGGATCCCAGGGAATCGTTCGAGCTGGCCGCGACGATGCTGGGGAAGGGCAGCGGCGTACGGGGCACCGGAGTCCAGCCGTTCCCGTCGAGTACCCCGGGGGTGGGGCAGCCCTGAGGCAACGGGTTCTCGAAGTCCGGCGGCGTCACCAGCAGCGCCCCCTTCACCTGCGCCTCGTGCCGTTGGGACCAGTGGACGGTGGTGATCACGCCGGCACTGTGGGCGACCAGCACGACCGGTCCCGCGATCTCGGCCACCACCTTGTCCAGTGCGGCGACACGGGCCTCGCGGCTCAGCTGGTCCTGCGTCAGAGGGGGGACGGTGCGGACCGTGCGCCCGGCCATGGTGAGGCGGTCGGCCAGCAAGGTCTGCCAGTGGTCTTCGACGTGGTCGCGCAGGCCGGGGACGATCACCACCACGGGCGCGATCGTGCGGTTCATCGGGCGATCTCCGTTTCCTTCCGGTCCGTCACCGGGGCCGGCCCGGTCAGACGGCACAGATCACGTGCGTAGTGGCGGCGGCCTGTCACGAACGCCGCGGTGGCGGCGAGCGCCGCGAGCGGGACGATCCGCATCGCGCCGAGCAGGCCCATGCTGTCCGCGAGCCTTCCGGTGACCGCGGGCCCGGGGGCCAGTCCGAGCAGGCTGTTGGCCAAGGTGAGCGTGGCGAAGGCCGTCGCGGAGATGGACGCGGGGGTCAGATTGGCCACCATGGCGGCGGCGGGACCCGCTGTCCCCGCCGACAGCAGCGCTCCGGCCGCCAGCGCGAGCAGCTGCGCCGAGCCGGCGGGCAGCCGGAACGCGGCCATGAGCAGGACGAGCGAGCCGACGCTGCAGATGATGGCCACCGTCCATTTCCGAACGGGGAGAGCCCGGCTGACGCGGTCCGAGGCGATGCCACCGACCACCATCCCGATGCCGATGATCAGGACGAAGACCCCGGCGGTCGCGCCGGCCTTCGCCGTGGGCATGCCGTAGTAGCGGTTGAAGTAGCTCGGCAGCCAGGCCATGAGCGCGGCGGCGATGAGCAACTGCAGTCCGCTGCCGGCATAGGCGCAGATCACCGAGACGGAGGAGAACAGCCGCGGCAGGAGCTCGCGCAACCGGCCGCGCGGGGCCTCCTCGTTCCGGGCGTCCGTGGAACCGGCTCGCGGAGCGAGTCTCCTCTCGGTGACGACGATCCCGTAGACCGCGGCCAGTACGAGCCCGAAGACGCCCATGCCGCCGAACGCCCAGCGCCAGCCGAACTGCTGGGCCACGGAACCGCCGAGCGACACGCCCAGGACCGAGCCGAAGGCCCCGCCGGCGATGAAGGCGCCGGAGAGAGTGGCGCGCAGCCCGATCGGGAAGATGCTCAGGACGACGGCGATTCCCACACTCCCGTACGCCGCCTCACCGATGCCGACGAAGAGGCGGCCGACGAACATCTGGCCGTAGGTCGCCGAGACGGCGCAGGCCAGGGTCGCCAGGCTCCACATCATCGCGGCGAGCAGCAGACTCCTCACCCGGCCCCAGCGGTCCGCCAAGAGCGAGAGGGGGAACGTGAGCAGGCCGACCATGAGGGCTACGATGCCGCTGAGCGAGCCCAACTCGGCGTCGGAGAGCAGCCATTCGGCCTTCAGCATCGGGAAGACGGCGTTGAGCACCTGCCGCGACATGTAGTCGGACAGCAGCAGGCCGAAACTCAGGGCGAAGACCACCCAGGCGTAGCGGGGGGACACCGGCCATCCGGACGAGATGCTCGTCCCGGCCTCGGGGACGGACCCGGCAGTGGTGCGCAACTCCATTGTCATCACCTCACGGGCTTGTGAAACCTGCTGGAGACGGGATCAGAACGGTCTGTCGCCGACGATTCCGGCGCGCTCCATCTTGCGGACGGCGGGCCAGTAGTCCTGGACGGCGTAGTGCTGGGTGGAGCGGTTGTCCCAGATCGCGAAGCTGTTCGGCGTCCAGCGCCAGCGCACCTGGTACTCGGGGACCGAGGCCTGGCTGATCAGGTGGTTGAGCAGGAGGCCGGCGCCGGGGGCGTAGTCGAGACCGAAGCGCACGTTCTCGGGGGTGTGGTAGTTGACGAAGTGCGTGGTGAAGGCGTTGACGAAGAGGATCTGCTCTCCGGTCTCGGGGTGGGTGCGCACGACCGGGTGTTCCGCGTCGGGGAACCGCGCCTTGAGCGCGTGCCGCTTCTCCCGTGGCATGACGGCGCCGAACGTGGCCTCGATGCTGTGCCGGGCCCGCAGCCCCTGGATCCGGGTTCTGATGTGCTCGGGAAGCCGGTGGTGGGCCTCGGCCATGTTGACCCAGATCGTGTCACCGCCCACAGGGGGCGACTCGACGCAGCGCAGCACGGCGCCCATGGACGGGTTCTCGCGCCACGTACCGTCGGTGTGCAGCGCGTTCTCGTAGTGCTCCGGAGCGCTGTCGAGATCCTTGTAGATCCGTACCAGACCGGGGTGGTCCGGGTCGCTGCCGGCCACCGGGTGGTCCTCCAGCGGGCCGAAGCGCTCGGCGAAGGCGACGTGTTCGGCCCGGGTGATGTCCTGGTCCCGCAGGAACAGCACTTTGTACTGCAGGAGCAGGGCCTTGATCTCGGCGAACAGGTCGTCGTCGCGCGAGGCGTCGCCGAGGTTCACGCCGGAGAGCTCGGCGCCGATGGTGCAGGTCAGCGGTTCGACCTCGATCGAGCCGCGGGAACGCGCGCGCACCAGCGCGGGCGTTCCCTCCGGCGCAGCGACGGTCTTTTCCATGGGGATTTCCCTCCTGGAGGGGTCGTGGTGCGCGTGGGGCGTCTGATGCTCAGAGGACGAAGACGGACGATCCCGTGGTACGTCCCGACTCCAGCTCGCGGTGCGCGTGCACGGCGTCTTCGAGCGCGTATCGCTGGTTGACCTCGATGGAGATCCGTCCGGAGGCGACGTGGCCGAAGAGCTCGCCCGCGAGTTCGGCCCGCTCCGCGGGATCCGCGATGTAGTCGGCGAGCGCCGGCCGGGTGACGAACAGGGAGCCGTTGACGGCCAGTTGCATGGCGTCGACGGGTGGGATCGCACCGGAGGCCGTGCCGAAGCAGACCAGCAGACCGCGGCGCCGGAGCGAGGCGAGCGAGGCGGCGTAGGTGGTCTTGCCGACGCTGTCGAAGGCGACAGGGACCCCGGCGCCGTCGGTCAGTTCACGCACCCGCTCGGCCACGTTCTCTCGCTGGTAGTGAACGACGTGGTCGCAGCCGTGGGCGCGGGCGAGTTCTGCCTTCTCCTCGGTGGAGACGGTGCCGATGACGGTGAGTCCGAGCAGCTTGGCCCACTGGCAGACGATGAGGCCGACACCACCCGCCGCCGCGGTCAGCAGGATGGTGTCGCCGGCCTTCAGCGGGTGGATCCTGCGGAGGAGGTACGCGGAGGTGAGGCCGCGCATGGTCATCGCGGCGGCGGTCTCGAAGCCGATGCCGTCCGGCAGCCGGATCAGGGAGTCGGCGGGCATGACCCGTTCCGTGCTGTAGGCCCCGAGGGGGCTTCCGGTGTACGTGACCCGGTCACCCTCGGCGACGTGGATGACGCCCTCGCCCACCGCCTCGACCACTCCGGCGGCCTCGACGCCCAGTCCGGCCGGAAGCGGCGCGGGATACAGGCCGCTGCGGAAGTAGGTGTCGGCGAAGTTGAGTCCGACGGCCTCGTGCCGGATCCGTACCTCACCCGGGCCGGGGTCGCCGACGACGACCTCTTCCCAGCGCAGGACATCGGGACCGCCGGTTTCCTTGAAGCGGACGGCATGGGTCATGGTGTGTGCTCCGTTGATCAGGGGAGGTGCGCAGGAGTGGAGTGGCCGCCGGTGCCGGGGGAGGGGATGACTCCGGCGGCCCTCGGCCCGCGCCGATGAGGGGCGGCGCGGTGGTGGTGCTTCGCGATCAGACGTCGCGCAGCATGAAGCCGCGCTGACCGGGACGGCGGTTCGGCACCATGCCCAGGCGGGCCAGGGTCTCGTCGGCGCTCGTGTAGTACTCGCCGATCTTGTAGATCTCCTTGGCCTCCGCGCCGGTCGCGATGTCGCGGCCGAGTGCGTCGGCCATGTGAACCGTCTGCTCGATCTGTTCGACGGAGGACATCCGCTCGCCCTTGCGCCGCCACAGGTTGTCCTCGTTGCCGACCCGGACGTGCACCCCGAGGGCGATGGCGACGGCGTTCATCGGCGCCACCGCGCGCATGGAGCTCTCGATGGTGAGCACCGCGCCGTCCGGGACGCGGCGAATGAACTCGATCAGGTCTGCGGGATGCCGTCCGGCGAAACCGCCGCCGATCGCCACGTAGTTGAGGATCAGGGGGCCCGTGTAGGTGCCGGCGCGGATGAGCCGCTCGACGGTCTCGAGCTGGGCGAGGGTGGCGAGCTGGAAGTGCGGCTGGACACCACTCGCACGCAGGCGCTTGAGGTGTTCGAGGTAGAACTCCGGGCCGGCCTCGACGACCATGTCGCGGTAGGCACGGTAGTACTGCGCCTTGGCGATCGAGGTGCCTTCCAGGTCGTCGTCGGTCATGATCTCGACGATGTTCATCTGGCTGGTGTTGATCGCGATCGTCACCTGGTCCGGCGCCGGGGTGAGGTCGGCCAGCATGTGGCGGGTGTCGTAGGCGAGCCACTTGGCGTCGCCGCCCTCGTCCTCGGGGGCGAAGGAGATCGACCCGCCGATCTGCAGGACCATGTCGGGGACGGCCTGGCGCAGCCGGCCAAGGAGTTCGTTGAACATGGACATCCGCTTGGAGCCCTTGCCGTCGAGCTCACGTACGTGGATGTGCAGCACGGTGGCGCCGGCGTTGTAGCAGTCCACGGCCGCCTGCACGTGCTCGTCCATCGTCAGCGGCAGGTCGTCGGCATCCCCGGGAAGCCACTCCGGCCCGTAGGGAGCGGCCTGGATCACCAGCTTCTGCTGGTTCTCCGGGAAGAGTGAGTCGTCGTGGAAGTGCACGGTCCGTCTCCTTCATCGAGTGTTTGATCACTCGCTCCGAGCACCGCTGAGCGCGATGTGAGGGACTGAGAAGTCCGGCGAGGATCGACGCGGGACACCGGGTGACAGCGGGCGCAGGGTCCCGTCGACGATCGACGCTCCGGAGGAAACGCGCACAGCGGGAACCCGTCTCCTCCGGCGGCCGACCGCGTCTCCGCGGTGGTCCCACGGTAGGACCGGGCACCTGTCTTCGCTTTACCCTCGGGGACGGATAACTTGCCGTTTGGGGACACCGTCCCCTGGGGTGCGCCCCGTGCCGGCACGGCGCGGTCCGGGGGACGGCCCTGCCAGGTGTCAGTCCCGGCTCGGCTGCTGCCGGCTCCCGCTGCTGCGCCACGCCCTCGGGCTGCACCCGAACTGCTCGCGGAACCAACGCGAAAACGAGCTCAGCGACGAGAAGCCCAGGAGATCGGAGATCTCCGTCAGCGAGCGCCGCGGGTTCGCGACGAACTGCTCGGCGAGGCGCATGCGGGTGGCGTTGAGGAGCGAGGAGAACGTCTCGCCCGAGGCGGCCAGATGCCGGTGAACCGTGCGCCGGTCGACACCGAGGCTGCGGGCGACCTGCTCGATCGAGCAGCGCCCGCTCGGCAGCAGGACCTCGACCAACTCGCGCACCCGATCCGCGGCGGTGGTGTCCTGGGGAGTCGCGATGGGCTTCAAGTACTGGCGGGCGTACTCGTGGAGCAAGGGGTCCGCCATCGCGTTGGGCTCGTCGAGTTCGTGGGCGTAGAAGACGATTCCATCGAACTTCTGACCGAACTCCACGGCGGAGCCGAACACGCGCCGATGCGTCGAGGCGTCCGCCGGGGCAGGGTGCCTGAACCAGACGGAGAGCGGATGCCAACCGGGGTCCAGGAACGCGCGCAGGATCCGGTGGAAAGCGGTGACGGCCAGCTCCGTGGCCTGCCGGGTCCGCATCGCCTCGCCGAGCAGGAGGTCGACTTTCAACGTGGCCAGCCCGTCAGCCTCCTGCAGCTGGGTGTGCAGGACCTCGTTGAACAGGTGCTGATGACGGATCAACAGCCCCAGCGCGCTCCGCACGGAAGGCTCCTCGCGGACCACCAGGCTGATGGGCCCGAGGTTGGAGAAGCGCCGGAACTCCGCCTGGAGCACTCCGAAGTCCTCGTGGCCCGAGTCGGCCGCCGACAGCTCCAGCACCTGGACCGCGGCCGCCCCGGAGATCCACCTGTCCTGAACCACGAGGGAGGCGGTGTCCAGGCCCACGCGTTTCAACAGTGCTTGTGGGTCGAGACCGAGTGAGCGGCACAGCTCGACATAGCCGCTGAGGGCTGCGGTGCGGACCAGGGGCTTCATGTGAACCCTCCAAGCCTGTCCCGAAAGGACAAGCCCTTTGTCACTCCAAGTTAAGCATGGTGGGAGGGGGGAACCTAGCATGGCGCTGTTCACCGGCCGCCGGGACGACCTCAAGGAGATTGCCGACCTCAAGGAGATTGCCGACATGCCCAACCTCGCCACGTTCCTTTTGCACTCCGCGGCGGCCCGGGGCGACCGCATCGCCGTGCGCCACGACGACAGCACGCTCACCTACGCCGAGCTGGACGAGGCGAGCGCCAGAGTCGCTGCCCTCCTGCGTGACCGCGGCGTCCGGCCCGGCGACCGCGTCGCGCTGACCATGCCCAACGTCCCGCTGTTCCCGGTCGTCTCTTACGGCATCCTGCGGGTCGGCGGCGTGGTCGTGCCGATGAATCCGCTGCTCAAGGCCCGTGAGGTGGCCTTCACCCTTCACGACTGCGGGGCGCGGATCGTTCTGGCGTCCCCTCTCTTCGCCGGCGAGGTGACGAAGGCAGCCGCCCAATCCGGTACCGCATGCCTGGTCACCGAGCCCGTGGCCTTCGACGACATGCTGCGCGCTCACGAACCGATGCCCGGCATCGTCGACCGGACCGATGACGATCCGGCACTGATCCTCTACACCTCGGGCACGACCGGGACGCCGAAGGGCGCCGTGCTCTCGCACCGGAACCTGGCCACGAACACCGCCACCACGGCCGAGACCCTGGTCCAGGCGGGACCCGACGACGTGCTCTTCGGCGGACTGCCCCTCTTCCACGCCTTCGGCCAGACGTGCACACTCCATACGGCCGTCTCCGTCGGCGCCACGCTGACCCTGTTGCCGAAGTTCGAGCCGGGGCGCGCCCTGGAGATCATGGCCCGCGACGGGGTGACCGTCTTCCTCGGCGTGCCCACGATGTACGCGGCGCTGCTCCATGCCGAGCTTCCCGATGGCTTCGACGCCAGTCGGCTGCGCCTGGCCGTCTCCGGCGGAGCCTCGCTCCCGGTCGAGGTGCTGCACGGCTTCGAACGCCGCTTCGGCGCCACCGTGTTGGAGGGGTACGGGCTCTCCGAAACCTCACCGGTCGCCGCCTTCAACCACCCTGACCGGCCGCGCAAGCCGGGCTCGATCGGACAGCCCGTCCGCGGGGTCGAGATGAAGCTCGTCTCCGAGGCCGGCGGCCAGGTCCCCCCGGGCGAGGTCGGCGAGATCGCGATCCGCGGTGACAACGTGATGGCCGGCTACTGGAACCGCCCCGAGGCCACGGAAGAGGCGATCCGCGACGGATGGTTCCACAGCGGTGACCTGGCCCGCGTCGACGAGGACGGCTTCTACTTCATCGTCGACCGCAAGAAGGACCTGATCATCCGCGGCGGCTACAACGTCTACCCGCGCGAGGTCGAGGAGGTGCTGTACGAGCACCCGGCCGTCGCCGAGGCCGCCGTGGTCGGCGTGCCGCACCCAGCGCTCGGCGAGGAGATCGCCGCGGTGATCACGCTTCGTCCCGGCGCCGAGGCGACCGTCGAGGAGATCCGCGACCATGTCAGGGCACGAGTGGCCGCGTACAAGTACCCGCGGCTGGTCACCGTCACGACCGAGCTCCCCAAGGGCCCCACGGGCAAGATCCTCAAGCGGGCGATCGTGGTCGCCGATCGGTGAACCGCGCGGCGGCGTCCCTGGGCCGCCGCCTGGTGCACTGCCTTCCGCAGCCCGATGGCTTCCCGGGAAGGTGTGACAGGTGCCGGACCGTGGAGGGGCGCATGAACGTGCCCCAAGTGGTGCTGTGACGTTCGCCGGTGCCTGGCAGGCACCGGCGAACCGGTTCACTTGGACTGCGTGGAGAGGCTCACTCCGCTGAAGTTCTGTGCGGCGGCGAGGCTGAAGTAGACCCAGCCGGACGGCGGGTTGTCGATCGTCAGGGTCTCGCTGTTCCCGGCGTTGGTGGACTTCGCCTGGTAGCTGCTGGTGGTGGCCCAGCTGCTGCCGCCGTAGTACAGGTCGGCGTTGCCGGTGCCACCGCTGCTGGTGATCGTCAGCTGCTTGACGCCGGCCGGCAGGTACACGAAGTGGTAGCTGTAGTTGCCGGTGGAGGCGGCGAGGTTGTCCCGGCGGCAGTTCTGGTCGAACTGGCGGGGGTCGCTGATGGTGCACAGCGGGGCCGGGGCGGCCGAGGCCTCCGGCAGCGGACCGCAATCGCCGGTCGCGCAGTCGGTCGCCAGCCAGGTCGCGAAGTCCGCGTCGTAACGGGTGCCGATGGTCTGCTTCAGGAAGGTGCGGGCTCCGGTCCAGTCACCGGTGCGGTACTCGCCGAGCACGGTCTGGACGTCGGCGGGGTGCTTCTGGAGCATGTAGCGGACCGCGAGGAAGCCCCAGCGGTAGACCCGGTTCGAGTTGACGTCGGGGTCCTCGTCCTGGCCGTAGACGGTGTCGAACAGGTCGCTGAGCTTGTACGTGTTCTTGCCGGCCTCGGTGATCGCGCCGGCGTTGCGCTCGCCCCGGTAGCCGAACGAGATGTTCTCTGCGATGCCCTCGACCCACCAGATGGTCGGCGTGACGATGCCGGCCTCGAAGTCGCCGTACATGTCGTAGCGGCCGTCGAGGTAGTGGGTGTACTCGTGGTTGAGGTTCCAGATCTGGAAGTCCGGGCGCAGCCAGCCGGCCTCGTGGGCGATGAAGCGGGCCTGGTTGCCGGGAGCGGACGGGTTGCCCTCCTCGTACATACCGCCGTTGTCGACGTCGATGTCGTAGATGGCCCAGGCGTACAGCGCGTACTGGGTGTAGTCGTCGAAGACGACGACCTCCAGGTTGCTGTTCACGTCACCAGGGAGCGCACCCTTGTCGCCGATGATCCGGTGGAAGTAGGCGTCCTGGTTGACCAGGCTCGTGCAGGTGCTCGCCAGCTGGCCGGGAGACATGTCCTGGGCGCGGATCCTCAAGTCCGGGGTGCACGTGTGCTGGATCGGCAGGACCGCGGGAAGCACGCGCTCGCCCAGGTCGCAGATGGCGTAGGCCGCGCAGTTGTTCCTGTCGTACTGGCGCGTGTACCAGCCGAGGTTCATGGTGATCGGCGCGGTGGGGCCGACGTTCGGGTACCGGTTGATCAGGTCCTTCAGCAGCGGCCGGACCCGGTCCTTGAGCTCGGGGACGTCGAGGGCGTAGCCGAGGTAGCGGCCGACGTTGCTGACGACGTCCAGGCGGTTGAGCTGCGCGCCGTTGCGCGTGATGAATCCGGCCCAGGTGTCGAGGACGGCGGGGTCGGCCTTGAGGGCGGCCCGCCAGCCGCGGCCGTCGTTCTTGGCCTTGAAGCCGTTCTCGACGACCCATTCGACGTGCTGCATGGCAAGGTTCATCTGACCGGGCCACGTTCCGTCGTAGCTGCCGAGCATCCACTTCACGACACCGGCGTACCGGCCTGCCTCGTGGGTGCTGTCGATCAGCGTGACGACCTCGTTGAGGATCTCGCCGTTCGCGTCGGTGACGTCCTTGCTGCGCGGGGAGGCGAAGAAGGCGTCCAGTGCGCCGCGCGCCGCACCTTCCAGGGCCGTGCCGTAGTCGCCGACGACGTCCGCGTGGTTGTCCTGCACGTAGTAGCCGGCACGCAGGAACAGCACCAACTGCCCGGTGGAGGCGCTGTTGTCGCCCGCGTACCTGGCGGAGGCGTCGCGCAGCGCGTTGGCGACGGTCACCATCTTGTCTTCGCGGAAGGTCTTCCGGGCGTCCTCGCCGCTGAGGTTGAACAGTGGGTAGGTACAGGTGATCTGGGGGAGGGCCTTGAGCTGCTGGATGAGCGCGTCGCCGGTGGCGTTGATGACGCCGGACAGGTCGCTGCACGCGTCCGCGGCGGCGGCCGACGACCACTTGCTCGTCCTGGCGGCGGGCGCGGGCGCCGGGGCGGACTCCTCGGCGCCGTCCTGCGAGGAGAGCCGGAAGCGGGGGTGCTCGCTCATCGCATGGGGCGACTTGGGGACGGGGATCGCCCGCGGCGCCGAGGCCGCGGTTCCACCCGCGTTCGCACCGGCCGGAGCCGTGGCGTCCACGGGGGCGGCCTGGCTCTGCGGCGCGAACAGACCGACTGCGAGGAAGACGGCTGCGCCGAGCACGGGAAGTCTTCGTGCGCGGGTCGTCGATATCCGGAAGGGATGCATCTGTGGGGGCCTCCGGGGCCGTTGTGGCCACGTGCTGGGAAGCACGGGTAGCTGACATGTGACGTGTAAAATTTCACATGTCGCATTGTTCTGGAAGACTTCTGGCCGGATTCGTCGATCACCGCAACGGAAAAGTCGGTCAGATCCAGCCGCGGCGTGCCGCGACGACGCCGGCCTGGAAGCGGTTCACCGCGCCCAGAAGGTCGTGGAGGCGGCTCATGCGCCGGCGCATGGTCCGGACCGACCAGCCGAGCTGACGGGCTATCGCCTCGTCCTTGAGGCCGCTGACCAGCAGGGTGAGCACCAGGCGGTCCTCCTCGCCGAGCGGGTCCTCGGCGGGGGCGTCGAGCGGCAGTGCCTGCCTCCAGCACAGCTCCCAGTAGTCGGTGAGGGCGTCCAGCAGCGTGGAGGGGCGGATGACCGCGGCGCGCACGCCGTCGAGGTCCAGGGAGAGCGGCATCAGCGCCAACCGGCGGTCCGCGATGGCCAGTTTGATCCGCAGGCCGGGCATCACCCTGGCCTGCTCGCCACGGCTCACGAGTCCTCGGATGTCATCGAGCACCCCCGGCCACTCCAGCGCCTCGGGGGCGTAGACCGCGCGGTAGCGCACGCCTCTGCTCAGCGCACTGCTCTCCACCGGGTTGGACGTGGTCAGCGCGTACGGCGGCCGGTCCAGTGTCATGACGTCCTCGCGCGCCTCCTGTTGGAGGCGGACGAACCAGCGGCCGAGCGCCTCGCGGCCGGTGGCGATCTCCACCTCGTCCTCCCCCGCGGTGCCGGCCTGGGCCGCCGCGAAGAGCCGGGACAGCTCACCCGCCGCCGAACGGACCCGGTCCAACTCCGCGGTCCTGGTTCGCACCAGCGACTCGACCGCCGCTCCCGGTTCGATCGCCGCGTACCGGCGTCGTACGCCCGCGAGCCGCCCGACCAGGCCGTGGTCGTGCAGTCGGTCCAGCGCCCTGGCGACGCGCAGAGCGGAGCAGCCGAGGTCGGCGGCGAGCTCGGCCGGGGCCGCCGTACGCCGGGTCAACACGGCCCGGTAGACGCTCTCGTCGAACGGATCGATGCCTGCCGCGGTGAGCTCGCTCGTCATGTGCGGATCCTGGCCCACTTGTGCCAAGTGCAGCAATGGGCCGTCAAGATCCGTTGTTCGGAGCGTGACTTCGGCGCTAGGACTTCTGCCCATGGCCAAGAACCCACGAAGAATGCGACGCCTGGCGGCAGCCACGGTCACCACCGTCGCGCTGGCCGGGACGCTCACCGCGGCACCCGGCATCGCGACCGCGACGTCAGCCGACCCGAACCGGCGGGTCATCGTCGAGCTCTCCGGAGACGCGGCCGTGGCAGCCGCCCCGGGCGGCTCCCTCACCTCCCGGGCCGCCGGCACCGCCTCCGCCGTCGACGGCGCCCGACGGGCCCTGGCGGCACGGCAGGACGCCTTCGTCCGGACGGTGGGGAAGGCGGGACTGCACCCCGCCTCACCCCGCAGACTCGGCCTGCTCGTCAACGCCGTGGCGATGACGGTGCCCGCGTCCGAAACCACGCGGCTGGCCGCGCTGCCGGGCGTCGTCGCCGTCCGGCCCGACACCCGGATACAGGTGCGCACGGACGTCAGCGTCCCGCTGACCGGCGCGCCCGAGGTCTGGAAGCGCGAGGACGCGGCCGGTGTGAAGGCCACCGGCAAGGGCACCGTCGTGGCGGTCCTGGACAGTGGCGTGGACTACGGCCACCCCGACCTGGGCGGCGGCTTCGGCAAGGGGCACAAGGTCGTCGGCGGCTACGACTTCGCCAACGGCGACGACGACCCGATGGACGACAACGGTCACGGCACCCACGTCGCGGGCATCATCGCGGGCAAGGCGGCCAGGAAGGGAGGCGTCACCGGCATGGCGCCCGACGCGCGCCTGCTGGCCTACAAGGTCGTCGGCGCCGACGGCAGCGGCTACACCTCCGACATCATCGCCGGCATCGAGGCCGCGGCCGACCCGGCCAACCCCCAGCGGGCCGACGTCATCAACATGAGCCTCGGCGGCCCCGGTGACGGCACCGACCCGCTGGGCCGCGCGGCGACCGCCGCCGTGCGGGCCGGAGTGGTCGTCGTCGCCGCGGCCGGCAACGACGGTCCCGGCAGCGGCACCGTCAACACCCCGGCCTCGGCCGACGGCGTCATCGCGGTCGGCGCCTCCACCAGCGGGCTGCGGATGCCCAGCGCGTACCTGGCGGGCAAGGAGCCCGAGCTGATCCAGACGTACCGGGGCGTCCTGTCCGCGAACCCGCCCCGGGAACCGGTCACCGCGCCGCTCGTGGACGTCGGCGCGGGCACGGCCGAGGACTGGAAGCGGGTCGGTGACGTACGGGGCAAGGTCCTGCGGGCCGACATCCTCGTCGCACCCAGTACGGACGTGCTGAGCCAGAGCGACATCGACTGGGCACGCGAGGCCGAAGAGCGCGGCGCGCTCGCGGTGCTCGGCGGCCTCCCGGCCGGGGGCGGGCCCGTGCTCGCCGCCACCCCGGGTACGGTCGCCGCCACGGCCACCCCCGCCCGCCCGGGCCTCACCCGGACCGCCGCCTCCGGCGACTCGCTGCGCATGGACCGCCTGGTCGTCATGGGCATCGACACGACCCAGTACGCCCAGCTGAGCCGCGAACTGGCCGCCGGGAAGGTGTCCGTCACCCTGCGCGGCACCGACTCCACCGACCGGATCGCCTCGTTCTCGGCGCGCGGACCCGGCACCGGCTTCGGCCTCAAGCCCGACCTCGTCGCACCCGGCGTGGAGATCCGCTCCACGATCCCCACCTCGATGTACGCACCCGGCGTCTACCGCATGTCGGGCACCTCGATGGCGAGCCCGCACGTCGCCGGAGCCGCCGCCCTGCTGCGCCAACTGCGCCCGGACCAGGCCCCCGACGAGATCAGGTCCGCACTGGTCGGCACCGCGAAGCAGCTCGCCGGCACCGGCCCCACCGCCCAGGGCAACGGGCGGCTCGACGTGGCCGCCGCGGCGTCGGCCGCCCTCAGCGCCTCCCCGACGACCCTGTCGTTCGGCCTCGCCGACCTGGCGGACAAGACCGTCGGCGGCACCGCGCCGATACGCCTGGCCAACCCCGGCAGGGCGCCGCTGACCGTCACCCTCGGCAGTACCGGCCCCGCCACCGTGTCCCCGCCGCGGGTCACCGTCCCCGCCGGAGGGTCCGCGACCGTCGACGTCACCCTGCGCGCCGACCGCCCGGACACCGACACGGAGATAGCCGGCCGGATCACGGTCACCCCCGCGGCCGGCCCGGCCCTCCGGGTGCCGTACCTGCTCGTCGTCCGGCACCTGGCCGTCCAGGCGTCCCCCGACCCGAGCGACGGCCGCTCCACCGTGCACGTCGCCGCTCCGGCCGCCCTGAACGAGCCGCCGCAGATCCGGGTCACGCCCCCGCACGGCAGGGCCTACACGCTGCCCACCACCATGAACGGCGTCGGCTACTACCAGGCCGACGTGACCGGGAAGGCGGCCGGCGCCTACCGGCTCGCCGTGCGGGCCACGACCACCGACGGCCGCCGGATCACCGGAACCGGCGCCTTCGAGGTCACCCCGGCCGAAAGCCGCCACGACCGCTGGGAGCCCATCGGCCCGAACAGCGAGGCGGGCCACCTCGCGCTCTCGCCCGCCCGGCCGAAGCAGGCCGTCGTGACCCAGTACCGGAAGGCCGCCCCCTGGCTGACCACCGACGGCGGCGCCACCTGGCGACAGGTGGGCAGGCTGCCGATCGCCGACGGCAACGGCACCGGCGCCGTCGTGGTCGATGCCCGCCGCCCCGACCGCTGGTGGTACGCCGTGAACACGGTCGCCGACCCCACCCGCCGGGGCACCATCCTGCGTACGGACGACAACGGCCGCACCTGGCGCAAGCTCGACGTGCCCGACGCCCGCATCGACCGGTTCGTCGCGGACGAGCAGACCCGGACCCTCGTCGCGATCGTCGACGACACGCTGCTGGTCAGCACCGATGCGGGCGACAACTGGGCGACGTACCCCACCGGCGTGACCAGTGATGTCCGGGACGCGAGCCTCGTCGGCGACACCCTGTACCTGGCGACCTTCGACAGCGTCTGGCGCCTCGACGGCGTCGGCAAGGGCGATCCGGGTACGGCGCACCTCGTCCTCGACGAGCCGCTGGACACCGTCCGAGGCATGGCGGCCGACTCCACCGTGGTGGCGGCCTACGTCCCCGGTACGGGCGTCCGCGGCTCCTACGACAAGGGCCGCACCTGGTCCACCCTGCTGCCCATGGCGGAGGGCGGCAACGGCCTGTCCGCCGCCGGCGGCGACCTGTACCTGCGCGCGCTGTTCGGCGCCGGGCAGGTGAGCCGCGACCACGGCAGGTCTTGGAAGCCCCTGGCCGCCCCTTCGAAGGCCGCCATCGCGATGGACTACGACCGCTGGGCCGACGGCTCGGTGACCGTGTCCAGTGAACAGGACGGCCTGTACCGCGGCTCGGCCGACGGCACCGGATACCGGAGGATCGGCGTCCAGGGCCTGACCACCTTCGCCCTCGCGGCCGCCGGCGACCAGCTGCTCGCCGGAACGGTGAGCGGCACCTACCGCACCGCGATGCCGGTCGCCGGCTCCGAGTGGGGCCAGTCCGGGGCGGAGGGCATGACCGGTCGTCTCACCTCGCACATCGCCGTCTCGCCCAAGGACACCCACGTGGTGTGGCAGGTCCGGCGCACCGCGACCGGCCTCTTCGAGGTCTCCCGCAGCGGTGACGCCGGCCGGACCTGGAAGGTGAAGGGAACCTCCTCGGAGATACCGACCGCGATCCTGATCCACCCGGCGGACCCGGACCGGGTGGCGATCAGCTTCAGAAGCATCTTCGGTGACGGCCTGTTCGCGACGTCCGACGGCGGCAGGACGTGGAAGAACCTCTTCCACGAGAGGTCCTTCGACGCCATGGCCGGCGACCCGCGCGACCCGCGGCGCCTCTGGCTCGGCAACGCATCGGGCCTCTACCGCTCGGACGACGGCGGCGTCACCAAGACCAAGGTCGCCGAGGGCCCCGTCTCGGCGATCGTGACGGACGGCCGACGCCTGGTCGTCGGCGGCTCGTCCGTCCGCGTCAGCACCGACGACGGCAGGACGTTCCGCACCGCCGACACCGGCCCGCTCGCGGTCCACGTCTCGGACCTGCTGCGCGTCGGCGGGGCGCTCTACGCGGCCACGACCGGCTCGAGGGCATCCGGACTCGTCCAGGGCGGCCGGGGCGTCCTGCGCAGCACCGACAACGGTCTCACCTGGGAGAACATCTCCAGCGGCCTGCAGAACACCGACACCACCAAACTGGCCGCCGCCCCGGACGGCGGCACGCTCTACGTCGGCACGGTCGACGGCGGGGTGCACCGCCTGAAGCTGCGCCGCTGACCCGCCCCGCATGACGCGTGCGACCGCATGACCGCCGCGTCCGTCCGATCGGAGCGTCCGTCCGACCGGCGGGACCGGGCCCGGAAGTCCCGGGCCCGGGCTCGCTCGTGCGCATGGCCGGCGGGAGGACGTCCTGCCGGCCACCTCCGCGGTGCGCGAGATCAGCCTGGAGCACCGCCCTCCCCTGGCGGGGCACGCGAGAGGCGCCTGCCGGGCCACAGCCCGGGTCAGGCGCCCACGCATTCGCACCCGATGGTCGGCCACACGGCATCCGTCGCCGAGTCGGCATGCGGGCAGCATGCTGCGCCGGTGACGGTGCGTAGTAGAGAAGGACGGGCAGTCCTTGCCGCAGGCCGACTGCGTGATCCTCGGCCGGTTCTTCCCTATGGCGGCCGGACCGCTGCGAGACAGGCTTCCACCAGGACGCCGGAAGACAGGCGCCGGCCGAGCGGGAGGAGAGCGGAATGGCTGACGAGGACACCGACGGGCGCACCTATCTCGTGGTCCGGAACGACGAAGAGCAGTACTCGATCTGGCTCGCGGACCGGGAGGTCCCGCTGGGTTGGCACCGGGAGGGCACCGAGGGCAACCGGCAGGCGTGCCTGGACCACATCGACTCGATCTGGACCGACATGCGTCCGCTCAGCCTGCGCCGGCGCATGGAGCAGGAGAGCCGGCCCGCATGAGCACCCAGGCTGGCCGCGCCAGGCCGCCGCTGCCCGAACAGTGCGTGCACGATCGCTTCGCCGAGCGGGCGAAGGACGCGCCGGAGGCCGTAGCCCTGGAGTGCGGCGGCCGTCGGCTGACCTACGCCGAGCTGGACGCCAGGGCCGGCCAAGTGGCCCACCTGTTGCGCGGGCGCGGCGTGCGGCCCGGCGTCCCGGTGGCAGTGTGCGCGCAACGGGACCTGGAGGTGCTGGTCGCGCTGCTGGGCGTGCTCAAGGCGGGCGGCCACTACCTGCCGCTGGACCCGGACTACCCGGCCGAGCGGCTGGAGTTCATGCTCGCCGACTCCGGCGCCCGGTTGCTGCTGGTCCAGCCGGAGTTCGCCGACCGGTTCGCCGGCGCCCCAGGCCTGGACACCGTCCTGATGGACCGGGACTGGTCGGCCGCGTCCGAGCAGCCCACCAGTACGCCGGCGGCCGGGGCCCGGCCCGACGACCTGGCGTACGTGATGTACACCTCCGGGTCCACGGGCCGCCCCAAGGGGGTCGAGGTCACCCATCGCAACATCATGCGGCTGGTCCACGAGGCCGACTACGCGGACCTCGATCCGGGGCAGGTGATGCTGATGCTCGCCCCGCTGTCCTTCGACGCCTCGACCTTCGAGCTGTGGGGCGCGCTGTGCAACGGTGCCAGGGTGGCCGTGCTCCCGCGGGGCGTGCCGACCGCGGCCTCGATCGAGCAGGCGGTGCGGCGCCACGGTGTCACTGTGCTGTTCATGGCCGCCGGGCTGTTCCAGCACGTGGTGCGCACCCGCCCCGGTGCGCTGGCGGCGGTGCGCCAGGTGCTGGTGGGCGGCGACACGCCACCGCCAGCCGAGGTGCGGACGGTGCTTGAGTTCGGCGTGGAGGTCGTCAACGCCTACGGGCCGACCGAGTGCACGACGTTCAGCTGCGCCCGGCGCGGTGTCACCGTCGCCGAGACCAGGGGGCACATCCCGATCGGCGGCGGCATCGTCCGCACCGATACGTACGTCGTGGACGAGGCGTACCAAGAGACGCCGCCCGGGGTGCCCGGGGAGCTGCTGATCGGCGGCCCGGGGGTCGCCCGCGGCTACCTCGGCCGGCCGGCCCTCACCGCCGAGCGCTTCGTCCCCGACCCGTTCGGCACCGAACCCGGTGCCCGGCTGTACCGGACCGGGGACCTGGCCAGTCGGGACGCCGAAGGCGTGCTGCACTACCTCGGCCGGCGCGACCAGCAGGTCAAGATCCTCGGCCACCGCGTCGAACTCGGCGAGATCGAGATCGTGTTGGGCAATCATCCCGAAGTGCGAGGGGCCGCGGCCGCCGTCCGGACGACCCCGAACGGGGACAAGCAACTGGTCGGCTACGTGCTATCGGACACCCTCGGCCCGGCGGCCGGCGGGCAGCTGCAGGACTATCTGCGCGAACGGTTGCCGGACTTCCTGGTCCCCACCGCCTGGGTGCGGCTGACGGAGTTCCCGCTGACGCCCAACGGCAAGCTGGACCGCTCGGCGCTCCCGGCGCCGGTGGCCGGCGGTGACGGCCCGGGGCTTGCCCCGCGCACACCCGTCGAGCAGGCCGTCGCCGAGGTCTGGACCGAACTGCTCAAGGTGGCCGCGATCGGCGTGCACGACGACTTCTTCGGGCTGGGCGGAAACTCCCTGCTGGCCACCCAGGTCACCGTGCTGCTCCAGGAGCGCTTCCCCGTCGACCTCCCCGTGAACGTGGTGTTCAAAGCGCCCACCGTCGCGTTGCTCAGCGAGGAGGTCCATCGCGCGATCGCCGAGCATGTCGCGCAACTATCCGACACAGAGGTGGAGTCCATGTTGTCTCAGGTGCGTGAGGGATGAGCACACCCCTGACCGGTCCCGCTTCGCAAAGCCCCACCGATCAGCGGCAGGCGCTGCTCGAGAGCCTGCTGCGCGCGGGTGGCCGCAGCGCCCGGACCTCCGACACGATCCCACGGGTGCCGCGGAACCGGCCGCTGCCGCTGTCGTCCGCCCAGCAGCGGATCTGGCTGGTGGAGAGCCTGCGCCCGGGCACGACCGAGTACGTGGTGCCGGTCGGGTGGGAGCTGCGCGGACCGCTGGACGTCGCGGCGCTCCGCGCCGCGCTGGCGCGGGTCGTGGCGCGGCACGAGGTGCTGCGCACCCGCTATCTGGCGGTCGGCGACGAGGTGGGTCAGGTCGTGTTCTCCTCGGACGAGTTGGACTTCGAGACAGTGGACCTCGGCGAGCTTCCAGCAGACGCCCGGGCAAGCCGCCTGGACGAACTCGTGGAGCGCCAGGCCCGCACGCCGTTCGACCTCGGCGACCGGGGCCCGCTGCGGGTCCGGCTGGTCCGGTTCACCGCGGAGCACTACGCGCTGGTCCTGATGGTGCACCACATCGCCTTCGACGGCTGGTCCATCGGCGTGCTGGCCGCCGAACTCGGCGCGCTCTACCAGGCGTTCGCTGACGGAAGGCCCGATCCGCTGCCGGAACTCCCGGTTCAGTACGCGGACTTCGCCGCATGGCAGCGCGAGGCGCACTCCGGCACCGTGCTCTCGGGCCAACTGGGGTACTGGCGGGAGAAGCTGGCTGGATCCACCGCGCTGGAGCTGGCCACCGACCGGCCCCGACCGGCGGCCTTCGACCCGGCCGGCGCCACCCTGCCGTTCACCGTGCCGGCCGAGATCGCCGAGCCGCTGATCGCCTGGGGGCGGTCACGGGGCGCGACACCGTTCATGGTGCTGCTGGCCGCGTTCCAGCTGCTGCTGTCCCAGCACGCCGGCCGCGCCGACGTCACCGTGGGCACCCCGGTCGCCGGCCGCGCCCGGGCCGAGGTGCGGGACCTGCTGGGCTTCTTCGTCAACACCCTGGTGCTGCGCACCGACCTGTCCGGTGAGCCGACCTTCGAGGAGGCCGTCGACCGGGTCCGGGAGACGGCACTGGGAGCGTACGCCCACCAGGACGTGCCGTTCGAGCGGCTGGTGGACGAGCTGGCCCCCGCGCGCGACCTGTCCCGCAACCCGCTGTTCCAGACCATGTTCTCGCTGCACGACTCGGACACCGCCGCGGAGTTCAGCGGGGCCGGGGTGCGGGCAACCGCGCTGACGACGCCCTGGCACAGCGCCAAGTTCGACCTGATGCTGCAACTCACCCAGCAGTCCGACGGTTCGCTGTCGGGCGTGGTCGAGTACGCCACGGCGCTCTTCGAGCGGGAGAGCATGGCGGTGCTGGCCGAGCACTTCACCACGCTCCTGGGCGTGGTCGCCCGCGATCCGAAGGCCGTCGTGACGGGGACTTCGCTGCTCTCGCAGCGCGAGCGCGGCCTGCTTGAGGGGTGGAACGAAACCTCGGTTGCGTACCCGAAGGGCGAGGCGCTGCACGCCCTGGTCGAGCGGCAGGCCGCCCGCACCCCGGCGGCCGTGGCCGTGCGGTTCGAGGAACAGAAGCTCGAATACCGCGAGTTGGACGCCCGCGCCGAGCAGCTGGCGCGACGGCTGCGGGCCGCCGGAGTGGGTCCGGAGAGCGTGGTGGCCGTCTGTCTGCACCGCGGCCTGGAGCTGCCGGTGGCGCTGCTCGCCGTCCTCAAGGCGGGTGGCGCCTACCTGCCGCTGGATCCCGGATACCCCGCCCAGCGCCTGGGCTACATGCTGGACGACTCCGCGGCCCCGGTGGTGCTGAGTACCACCGAGCTCGCCGCGACCCTGCCGCCGCACCGGGCTCAGGTCCTGCTGGTCGACGAGGAGGCCGCCCTCGCGGAGACCGGAGCGGAGACCCCGGCGGGGGCCGGGGCCACGACCCGGGTGGACCCGCTGCACCCGGCCTACGTCATCTACACCTCGGGCTCGACCGGCCGGCCCAAGGCCGTGGTCACCCCCCACGAGGGCGTCGTGAACCGGCTGCGCTGGATGCAGGACACCTACGGGCTCACCGGGACCGACCACGTCCTGCACAAGACGCCGTACAGCTTCGACGTCTCCGTCTGGGAACTGTTCTGGCCGCTGACGACCGGCGCGACCCTGGTCGTCGCCCGGCCCGACGGCCATCGCGACCCCGAGTACCTCGCCCGGACCATCAGCCGTCATGGGATCACCGCTCTGCACTTCGTCCCCGCCATGCTCCGGGCGTTCCTGACCGCGCTGCCCCCCGGCACCCCGCTGGAGTCCTTGCGCCTGGTGCTGTGCAGCGGCGAGGCGCTGCCCGACGACCTCGCCGCCGCCTTCCACCGGCACCCCGCCACCGGACGCGTCCAGCTGCACAATCTCTACGGCCCGACCGAGGCCTCCATCGACGTCACGGCCACCGCGTGCCCGCCCGGCGAGCACGTCACCATCGGTACCCCGGTCGCCAACACCCGGGTGCACGTGCTGGACCGGAACTTCGCGCCGCAGCCGCTGAACGTCCCGGGTCAGCTCGCCCTGGCCGGCGTCCAGCTGGCCCGCGGCTACCTGGGCCGCCCCGCGCTGACCGCCGAGCGCTTCGTTCCCGACCCCGACCCCCGCCACCCCGGCCGTCGGCTCTACCTCACCGGGGACCTGGCCCGGCGCAACCCCGACGGCACCGTCACCTACCTGGGCCGCAGCGACCACCAGGTCAAGCTGCGCGGGCACCGGATCGAACTCGGCGAGGTCGAGACCGCGTTGCGGGAGCACCCACTGGTCGCCGACGCCGCGGCCGCCGTTCAGGGCGATCCGGGCCAGGAGCGGCTCACCGCCCACCTCGTGCCCGCCGACCCCGACGCCGTCCCGGATCCCGCCGACCTGCGCGCCTGGACGCGCCGTCTGCTGCCCGAGCACATGGTCCCCAGCGCCTGGGCCACCCTTGTCCGGCTCCCGCTGACCCCGAACGGCAAGCTCGACCGGCGGCTGCTGCCGCTGATCGAACCGGACGGCGGCGCACACGAGTTCGTCGAGCCGCGCAGCGAAGGCGAACGGGCGGTGGCGAGCGCTTGGCGTGAGGTCCTCGGAGTGGAGCGGGTCGGCGCGCACGACAACTTCTTCGACCTCGGCGGCCACTCCCTGCTGGCCGGCCGGATCACCCTGCGACTGCGCGGGACGACCGGCCGGGAGGTGCCGGTACGGGCGCTCTTCGACCACTCGACGGTGGCCGAACTGGCGGCCGCGCTTCCCGGCTACCCCGAGCTGTCCGCCGCGGTCGCGCTCCCCCTGCCGGGTACCC
This sequence comes from Streptomyces sp. NPDC004327, assembly GCF_042873935.1. Classification (NCBI taxonomy): domain Bacteria; kingdom Bacillati; phylum Actinomycetota; class Actinomycetes; order Kitasatosporales; family Streptomycetaceae; genus Streptomyces; species Streptomyces sp. NPDC004327. The sequence continues at coordinate 787,990 of NZ_JBIAME010000001.1, forward strand.
GCCGGCTGCGCCGGTAGGACACCCGATGGGCGGTGGTCAGCGCGCTGGACATCCCCGCGCGACCGCCGGCCGGTCCGGTCTGCGCGGTCGTCGTCCACGCGAGCCGACCGCGGCGTTCACGCCTTCGTCGATGTCGCCACCACGCGGCCCGAGCTGCCCGTGGACCACCTCTCCCTGCCCCGTTCCGCAGGGAATCCGTCTCCTCCCTCGGCCGAGGCCAGGGTTCTCCATGGAGGTATCCGATGACCGCGCATCCATCCGCCCCGTCCGCCCCTGCGGATCACAAACGGGAGCCCACCGCGCAGTCGGCGCTCCCGTTCGTCCTGGCGGCGGACGCGCCGGGCACACCGGTGGCCGACGTCCTGCCCGCCGCCCGTCCGCTGATCCGCCAACGGCTCCTGGAGCACGGCGCAGTCCTGCTGCGCGGATTCGAGGTGGGCGGGGTGGAAGCGTTCGCCGACGTGGTCCGGGCGGTGTCCGGGGAACCGCTGGCCTATGCCGAACGCTCCTCGCCCCGCAGCACGATCAAGGGGCAGGTGTACACCTCCACGGACTACCCGCCCGCCGAGGAGATCTTCCTGCACAACGAGAACTCCTACCAGGCCGACTGGCCGCTCACACTGTTCTTCTCCTGCGTGCGCCCACCGGACACCCTCGGCGCGACGCCGCTCGCTGACACCCGCCGCGTCCACCGGTCGATCGACCCCGCGGTGCGCGAGGAGTTCGCCGCCCGCGGCTGGATGGTCGTGCGTAACTTCACCGACGGCTTCGGGGTGCCCTGGCAGCAGGCGTTCAACACCGACGACCGTGCCGAGGTGGAGCGGTACTGCGCCCGCAACGGCATCGAGCCGCAGTGGACCGGCGAGAACGGCCTGCGCACCCTCGCCCGGCGCCGGGCGGTGCACCGGCACCCGGTCACCGGCGAGACCGTCTGGTTCAACCACCTCGCCTTCTTCCACGTGAGCACGCTGGCCGCCGACGTGTGCGCCGGGCTGCGGGAGATGTACGACGAGGAGGATCTGCCGACCAACACGTACTACGGCGACGGGGCGCCCATCCCCGACGAGGTCGTGGCGCACCTGCGCGCGTGCTACCGCGCCGAGCAGCGCCGCTTCGACTGGCAGCTCGGCGACGTGCTGGTGGTGGACAACATGTTGACGGCCCATGGCCGTGAGCCGTTCACCGGTCCACGCAAGATCGCGGTGGCCATGGCCGAGCCCTGGTCGGCCGCGGCCGCGGGCGGCCAATCCTTCGACGCGCTCGGGGAGGCCTCCGATGGCAACCGATGAGGCGGGATACTCCCTGTCCTTCGCCCAGGAGCAGCTCTGGTTCGTCGACCAGCTCCGGTCCGGCGCCTCGACCGAGTACCTGTCGAACCAGATGCTGCGGCTACGCGGCCCGCTGGACCCCCGCGCACTGTCGGCCGCACTCTCGCGGATCTCCGCGCGGCACGAGATTCTTCGCACCCGCTACGGCACCGTGGACGGCACCGGGGTCCAGATCGTCGACGAACCCGCGCCGGTGGAGCCGCGCCCGGTCGACCTGCGCGAGCTGCCGGCCGCCGACCGGGACGCGCGTCTGCGCGAGCTGGGCCACGCCGAACTGACGACCCCGATCGACCTGCGCACACAGGCACCCTGGCGGCTGACGCTGGTGCAGCTCGGGCCGGACGACGCGGCCCTGCTGATCACCGTCCACCACATCGCCTTCGACGGCGTGTCCTGGTCCGTGCTCGCCCGCGAACTGCAGGACCTGTACGAGGCGTTCCGCTCGGACCGGCCGTCCCGGCTGGAGCCGCCGACGCTGCAGTACGCGGACTTCGCCCAGTGGGAGCGCGACCGCTGGGAGGCGGCCGGCGAGGAGATCGAGAGCCAGCGCTCCTACTGGCGCGCGCGGCTGGCCGGACTGGAACCACTGGAGCTCGCCACCGACCACCGGCGACCGGACCAGTGGGTGTCGACCGGGGCCGACCTGACCTTCACCGTGCCGGGCGAGCTGGCCCTGCGCTTGGCCGAACTCGGCCGGCGCCGCGGCGCGACGCCCTTCATGGTCTACCTCGCCGCCTTCCAGGTGCTGCTGGCCCGCCACTCGGGGCAGCAGGACGTGGCGGTCGGGGTGTCGGTGTCCCGTCGCGAGCCGGCCGCTCTCGAACAGCTGATCGGCATGTTCCTCAACACCGTGGTGCTGCGCGCCGACCTGTCCGGCGGCCCGTCCTTCACCGCTCTGCTGGCGCAGGTCCGCGAGACGGTCCTGGACGCCCACGAACACCTGGACGTGCCGTTCGAGCGGGTGGTCGCCGACCTCGCGCCGGAGCGGGACCTTTCCCGCAACCCGGTGTTCCAGGTGGGCTTCGCCCTGCACACCGTCGCGCCGCAACCGTTCCAGCTGACGGGGCTGGAGGTCACCGCGGACGAAACGGCGACGCCCAGTTCCGCCTTCGACCTCTCCCTGCACCTCACCGAGCGCCCCGACGGCTCGGTGGACGGCCGGCTGATCTACCCGACTTCCCTGTTCGAGCTCCCCCGGATCGCGCGGATGGCCGAGCACCTGCTACGGCTGCTCGGCGACATCGCAGACCGGCCGGACGCCCCCGTACACCGGCTGGAAATCCTCACCGAGGCCGAGCTGGGGCAGTTCGAGGAGTGGAACCGCACCGACGCCGCCTCGTCGGAACTCTCGCTCCCCGAGCTGTTCCGCGCCCAGGCCCGTGCGACCCCGGACGCGGTGGCGGTGGTGGCCGGGGACCAGGAGATCGGCTACGCCGAACTCGCCGACCGGGTACAGCGCCTGGCGCTCCACCTGCGCACCCGGGGGGTCACCCGTGAGTCGCCGGTCGGGGTGGCGCTGCACCGCGGCACGGACCTGGTCACGGCCCTGCTCGCGGTGCTGACGGCGGGCGGCGTGTACGTCCCACTGGCGCCCGAGTACCCCGTCGACCGGCTGGCGTACATGGTCGCCGACGCCGGCGTCGAGGTCGTGCTGACCGAGGAGTCGCTGCGGGAGCGGCTGCCGGCCGACCTGCGGGTGGTGACACCGGACGAGGCCCGACCGACGGGCGACGCCCCGGCCCCCGACGCCGAACCGCCCTCCGTCCAGGACACCGACGGGGCCTACGTGATGTACACCTCCGGCTCGACAGGCCGGCCCAAGGGGGTGCTGATCCCGCATGCCGCGATCCGCAACCGGGTGCTCTGGTCGGTCGAACGGTACGGGCTCGGCGCCGGCGACCGGCTCCTGCAGAAGACCACGATCGGCTTCGACGCGGCGATGTGGGAGTTCCTCTCGCCGCTGGTCTGCGGCGCCACCGTGGTGATGGCCCCCCAGGAGGCACACCGGGACCCGGCCGTGATGATCCGGGCGGTCGCTGAACACGACGTCACCGTCCTGCAGTTGGTGCCCTCGGTGCTGCGGCTGCTGCTGGCCGAGCCCGAACTGGCCGACTGCGCCTCGCTGCGGCTGGTGTGCTCGGCCGGCGAGCCGCTGCCGGCCGAACTCTGCGAGCGGCTGCGCGCGGTGCTCGACGCCGAGGTGTTCAACACCTACGGCCCCACCGAGTGCGCCATCGACTCCACCGCCTGGCGCTACGAGGGCGGCGGGGGCGAGGGCATCGTGCCGATCGGCCACCCGCTGACCGGTGTGCGGACCTATGTGGTGGACCGCGACGACGCCCTGGTGCCGGTCGGCGTCCCGGGCGAGCTGTGCGTGGGCGGGATCGGCCTGGCGCGCGGATACCTGGGCCAGGGCGCGCTGACCGCGGAGCGGTTCGCCCCCAACCCGTTCGCGGCCGGACCCGGCGAACGTTGGTACCGCACCGGCGACCTGGTGCGCCGCCGCGAGGACGGCGCTCTGGAGTTCGTCGCCCGCGTCGACGAGCAGGTCAAGGTGCGCGGGGTGCGGATCGAACCGGGTGAGATCGAGGCCGTGCTGACCGCGCACCCCTCGGTCACCGCCGCCGCGGTGACCACCCGCCGCTCGACGGCGGGCGACCTCGAACTGCTCGCCCACGTCGTACTCGCGGACGGCGACGGGGACGGCGAGCCGGCCGGAACGGACGAGATCCGTGCCCACCTCGCGGCCCGTCTGCCGGAGGCGATGGTGCCCTCGGTCGTGCTGTTCCTGGACACGATGCCGCTGACACCCAGCGGCAAGGTGGACCGGCAGCGGCTGCCCTCACCCGAGGAGCGGGACCGACCGGCGGGCGGGCAGTGGATCGCCCCGCGCACCCCGGCGGAGGCCGCAGTCGCCACACTGATGGCCGAGGTCCTCGACGTGCGGCAAGTCGGTGCCGAGGACGACTTCTTCGCGCTCGGCGGCCACTCCCTGGTGGCCATCCGGCTGGTCCTGCGGCTGCGCCGGGACTTCGGCGTCAAGCTGACGGTCGGCGAGCTGTTCAGCGCCCGCACCGTCGCCGCGCTGGCCGCCCGGATCGACGCCGCCCGCTCCGAGGGTGACGGGCCGGGCGTGCGGCCGGTGCCGCGCAGCGGGGAGCTGCCGCTCTCCTTCGGCCAGCAGCGCATGTGGTTCCTCGACCAGCTGGAGCCGGGGAGCGACGAGTACCTCGTCCCGGTGGCGCTGCGCCTGCGCGGCCCGCTGGACGCAGAGGCGCTGCGGCTGGGGGTGGACGCCGTCGTCGCCCGGCACGAGGTGCTGCGGACCCGCTACCTCGCCGACGACGGCAACCCGCGGCAGGTGATCGACCCTGCGGGACCGGTCCCCTTCGAGCTGGTCGACCTCAGCGGTACGCCGCAGGCCGAGGAGCGGGCGCTGCGACTGCTGGCCCAGGCCGCCGGCCTGGCCTTCGACCTGGCGGCCGAGTGGCCGCTGCGGGTCACGGTGGTCCGGACCGCGCCCGAGGAGCACCTGGCGGTGCTGACCCTGCACCACATCGCCTTCGACGCCTGGTCGATGGGCCTGTGTCTGCGCGACCTGGACCAGGCCTACCGCGCGCTCGCCGCCGGCGAGCCGTCACCGCTGCGCCCGCAAGCCGTCCAGTACGCGGACTTCGCCGCCTGGCAACGGGGTCAGCAGTCCGCCGGCGAGACGGCGGGGCAGCTCGACTACTGGCGTGAGCGGCTGGCCGGACTGGAGCCGCTGGAGCTGCCGACCGACCGGCTGCGCTCCGCCGTCCGCGACGCACGCGGCGACCTCTTCGACATCGAACTGCCGCAGGCGCTGGCCCAGGAGGTCGCGGAGCTGGCGCGACGGCGTGGTGTGACACCGTTCGTGCTGATGCTGGCCGCGTTCCAGGTGCTGCTCGGCCGCTACACCGGTCTCGACGACGTCGCGGTCGGCACCCCGGTGGCCGGGCGGACCAGGCCGGAGACCGAGGAGCTGGTCGGCTTCTTCACCAACAGCCTGGTGATCCGCTCCGATCTGGCGGGCGACCCGGTGTTCGGAGAGTTCCTCGAACAGGTGCACCGGGTGTCCGCGGAGGCGTTCAGCCACCAGGACGTGCCGTTCGAGCACCTGGTCGACGCGCTGAAGCCGGACCGCGACCTCTCGCGCAACCCGCTGTTCCAGATCATGTTCGAGCTCCAGCACCAGGAGGGGGACCTGACCGCGCTCGGCGGGGCGGCCGTGGAGAGCGTCGAGATCGGCCCGGCCGTGGCCAAGTTCGACCTGACGGTGAGCGTCACCCAGCACGGCGACGGGCGGCTGCGCTGCTGGTTCGAGTACGCCACCGCGCTGTTCGACCGGGCCACCGTCGAGCGGCTGGCCGGACACTACCTGACCCTGCTGCGCAGCATCGTGGATGCCCCGGACGCACGGCTGAGCGCCCTCGCGATGCTCACCGCCCCCGAGCAGCACGACCTGCTCACCGTCTGGCCCGACCCGGACGGGGACCGGCTGGCCGCGCTCGACCCCGCCGAGCAGCACGGGCTGTGCGTGCCCCAGCTGATCGAGCACCAGGTCCGGCAGACGCCGGACGCGATCGCGGTGGTCTTCGGAGACCAGCGGATCAGCTACGCGGAGCTGAACGCGCGGGCCAACCGGTTCGCCCGCCGGCTGCGCGCGCTGGGGGTCGGACCGGAGACGGTCGTCGGCTCGTGCCTGGAGCGCAGCCCGGAGGCCGTCGTGGTGCTGCTGGCGGTGCTCAAGGCGGGCGGGGTCTACGTCCCCTTCGACCCGAGGCATCCGGCGCAGCGCCTGGAGTTCATGCTCGCCGACGCCGGCGCCGAGGTCGTGGTCACCTCCACCGAGTTCGCCGACCGGCTCGGCGGCGGCGGTGGGCGGCTGCTGGTGCTGGCCAAGGAGGAGGCCGCGGGGCAGGGCTCCTCCGCCGACCTGCCCGCGCAGGCCGGTCCCGGCAACCTCGCCTATGTCATCTACACCTCGGGCTCCACCGGCCGTCCCAAGGGGGTGATGATCGAGCACCGGTCCTACGCCCAGCACTGCCGGGTGATCGCGGACGCCTACGGCATCGCGCCGGGCGAGCGGGTTGTCCTGCTGTCCGCCCTCACCTTCGACGTCGCCATGGACCAGATCGCGGCCACCCTGGTGGCCGGCGCGACCGTCGTGGTCGGCGACCCGGTCTTCTGGACCCCCGCCGAACTGCCGGCCCGACTCGCCGAGCACGAGGTGACGATCGTCGAGATCACCCCCGCCTACTACCGGGCGATGCTGGAGTCACCCGAGCTCGGCCGGCTGACCTCGCTGAAGCTGATGAACGTCGGCAGCGACGTGGTCACCGTGGCCGATGCCGAGCGCTGGGCGGACAGCGGCCTGCCCGGAAGGTTCCTGTGCAACTACGGGCCGACCGAGGCGACCGTCACCTGCCTGCTGCACCCGGTGGGCGGCACCCCGCCGCCCGGGCAGCAGTCCGCCGCCCTGCCGATCGGACGGCCGGTCGCCGGCACCCGGGCCCACGTCCTGGACGCCGACCTGCGGCCGGTACCGGTCGGGGTCTCCGGTGAACTCTGCCTGGGCGGGGTGCGGCTGGCCCGTGGCTATCACCGCCGGGCCGCCCTGACCGCCGATCGCTTCGTGCCGGACCCGCTGGCCGCCGAACCGGGGCAGCGGCTCTACCGCACCGGTGACCTGGTCCGCCGACGGCCGGACGGCGCCATCGAGTTCCTCGGGCGGATCGACCGTCAGGTCAAGGTGCGCGGGCTGCGGATCGAGCTCGGTGAGATCGAGGCAGCACTGGCCGCACACCCCGCGGTGCAGGAGGCGGTCGTCATCGCCGCCGAGCCACTGCCCGGGGACCGCCGGCTGGCCGCCTACCTGGTGGCCCGCCCCGGCGACACCGTGCCGGACATCAGCGAACTCCGGTCGCACCTACTGGAGTTGCTGCCGGAGTACATGATCCCGTCACTGTGGGTGGCGCTGGCGGACCTGCCGCTGACGCCGAGCGGCAAGGTCGACCGCAAGGCGCTGCCGGATCCGGTGTCGGCCGGCGTGGACGGCGGGCGGGAGTACCAGGCGCCCGGCGACCCCGTCGAGGAGGCGCTGGCGGGCATCTGGAGCGAGCTGCTCGGTGTGGAGCGGATCGGGGTGCTGGACGACTTCTTCGCCCTCGGCGGCAACTCGCTGCTGGCCACCCGGGTCCTGGCGGGGATCCGGACGGCGTTCGCGGTCGAGCTCCCGCTGCGCCGCCTGTTCGAAGCGACCACGGTGGCCGCCCTCGCGCAGGTGGTGTCCAAGGCCGTCGAGGACGACATCGCCGAGCTGACGGACGACGAGGTCGCCGGGCTGCTCTCCGAGGGGGGTGCGCGATGACCGGGACCGCCTGACCCCGCGCCGGACGGCGATGAGCCCCGCTCGTCACCGACGACGAGCGGGGCATCGCACGGTGGTTCAGCCGGCCGCCACCACGGGTTCCGCCGCGTGCAGGTCGGCCAGGCTCGGCGCCTTGCGGATCGCGGGGCTGACGCTCGCGGCCACCGCGAGAAAGAGCATCCAGCAGGACAGCACCGCCACCGTGGCACCGGCACCGATCCAGCGCAGCAGCAGACCGCCGATCAGCGAGCCGAGCGGGATGGCTCCGAAGGCGATCATGCCTGCCGCGCCCTGCACCCGGCCCAGAATGCGATCCGGTGTCACTCCGAGCTGGTAGGCCACTACCACCACGTTCCACACCGGGCCGACGAAGCACATCAGTGCGTACACCGCACCGATCAGATAGGGGTCGTGCACCACCAGCAGCACCGGGACCACCAGCGCCCACGCCCAGTTCGCCCCGATCACCACGGTCTTCATCGACAGCCGTCGCTCCAGCGCGGGCGCGGCCAGTGAACCGAGCACCCCGCCCACCGCGGCCACGCCGAACATCACCCCGACCGCGCCCGACGAGCCGCCGTCGGCGCGGGCGATCACGATGACGGCCAGGAACAGCGCCTGGAACAGCAGGTTGCTGCCCGCGACCAGCAGGGTGGTCACGCGCAGGAAGGGCTGGTTCCACAGCCAGGAGATCCCGGCGGCGAGCTCGGTGCTCAGCCGACCCGGCCGGTCCGCCGGCTCGGCCCGGAAGTCCTTCCTGATCATCAGCAGCGTGGTCAGCGACACCGCGTAGCTGACCGCGTCGAAGAGGAACGGGATCGCCCTGCCGAGCCCGAACAGCAGACCGCCGAGCGGCTGGCCGAACACAACGGCGCCCCGGGTGCGCGCCTCGTTGCGGGAGAGCGCGAGCGCGTACTGCGAGGGGTCCACCAGGGTGGTCACGGCCGCCGCCTCGGCGATCCTGAAGCACACCGTGAGCGTGCCCTCGATGAACCCGACGACCAGCACGTGCGCCAGCACCAGCCGGTCGGCAGCCATGGCGAGGGCCAGGCTGCCGATGGCCAGGCCGCGCAGGACGTCGCACCAGATCATCACCCGTCGACGGTTCCACCGGTCGACCAGCGCGCCTGCCGGGAGCTGGAACAGCAACTGCGGCAGGAGCGCGACGAACCCGGTGAACCCGGCGCTGGCGGGCGAGCCGGTGAGGTAGAGGACCAGCAGCGGATAGGCCACCGTCGTGGCGTTCGAACCGAGTTCGGACACCACCGCGCCCTGCCAGAGCAGCAGGAAGTCCCGGTTGCGCCGCAGCGGTTGCACCTTATTTGTCATGCGCCGATGCTGCGCGGGCGCGAACGACCGGGAGCAGAGAAGGACCGGCAGTCACGCGCGCAGTCACAGCCGCGCGAAGTGTGCCGTAGTGACTCTGCCCACGCCGACCGCCGACCCGGCAGGCTGAGGCCCAGCCCACCCCCGAATTCCAGGTTGACCACCGCAAACACAGGAAGGCCCAGATGAGCACGAGCTCCACTGCCCGCGCTGAGTTGCTGCAGCGGCGCCTGCGCGGCCTGACGAAGGCGAAGCACAGCGACGAGATCGCCACGGTGAGCCGAGACGGCGAGCTGCCGCCGTCGTTCGCGCAGCGCCGCCTGTGGGTGCTCGACCAGATCAAGCCGGGCGGCACCGAATATTTGATGGCGCTGCAGCTCAGGCTGCCCGGCCCGCTGGACGTGGAGGCGCTGCGGCGTGCGCTGGACGAGATCGTCGCAAGGCACGAGGTGCTGCGCACCCGGTACGTGACGGTGGACGACGAGCCGCTGCAGGTGATCGACGCGCCCGGCGCCGTCGCCTTCACCCGGGTCGACCTGTCCGGCAGCGACCGGGAGGCCGCCGAGCAGCGGTTCGCCGAGCTGGTGGCCGAGGCCGGCGAGCGGCCGTTCGACCTGGCGGGCGAGCGCCCGGTCCGGGCGCTGCTGGTCCGCCTGGCCGACGACGAGTGCGCCCTGCTGCTGACCCTGCACCACATCGCCTCCGACGGCTGGTCGGAGTCGGTCCTGCTCTTTGAACTGGACCGGCTGTACTCGGCTTTCGCGGCCGGTCTGCCCTCCCCGCTGCCCCCGCTGCGGGTGCAGTACGCCGACTTCGCCGCCTGGCAGCGCGAACGGCTCTCCGGCCCCCGGCTCGCCGAACAACTCGCCTACTGGCGATCGAAGTTGTCCGGACTGGAGCCCCTCCGCCTGCCGACCGACCGGCCGCGCGGGCCGGTGCGCGACGCCGCCGGCGCCGAGATCTCCTTCGAGCTGCCGGTGACGCTCGCCGAGGCCCTGGTCCGGCTCGGCCGGGAGCACGGCGCGACGCCGTTCATGGTCACACTGGCCGCCTTCCAGCTGCTGCTCGGCAGGTACTGCCGGCAGAGCGACGTGGCGGTCGGCACCCCGGTGGCCGGGCGCAACCACCCCGACACGCACGAGTTGATCGGCCTGTTCGTCAATACGGTTGTTCAGCGCATCGATCTGTCCGGCGACCCGTCCTTCGTGGAGCTGCTCGCCCGGGTGCGCGAGGACGTGCTGAGCGGCTTCGAGCACCAGGACACCCCGTTCGAGCTGCTGGTCCAGGAGTTCGCGCCGGAACGGGACGCCTCCCGCACCCCGCTGGTGCAGGTGACCTTCCAACTGGTGGACGCCGAGCCGGCCGGGTCGCCCGCCCGTCTGGGCGGCGAGCAGCGGCCGGTCGACTGGGAAACAGCGAAGTTCGACCTCAGTCTCGGTCTGGTCCAGCGGCCGGACGGCTCGATGGTGGGCCATCTGGAGTACGCCACCGCGCTGTTCGACCCGGCGACGATCCAGCGGATGGCCGGCCACTACCTGCGGCTGCTGGAGGGCGTCGTCGCCGCGCCGGAGCACTCGGTGAGCCGCTTGGAGCTGCTGACCGCTCCCGAGCGCGAGCAGCTGCTCACCCACTGGGCCGGGACCGGGTCCACCGAGCCGGTCCGGCAGAGCATCCCCGAGGTGTTCCGGAGCTGGGCCGAGCGCACCCCCGACGCGGTCGCGGTGAGCTGCGCCGGCGCCCACCTGACCTACGCCGAGCTCGACGCGAGGAGCAACCGGCTGGCCCACCGGCTGCGCTCGCTGGGCGTGCGGACGGACCAGCTGGTCGGCGTCCGACTGGAGCGCGGCCTCGACCTGGTGGTGGCCCTGCTCGGCGTACTCAAGTCCGGGGCCGGCTACCTGCCGCTCGACCCGGGGCAGCCGGCCGAGCGACTGGCCTACATCCTGGCCGACTCCGGGGTGTCCGTCGTGGTCGGCCGGGAGCCGGCCGGTGACGCGGTCGCCACGGTGTCGCCCGACGCCCCGGCGGACGACTGGCCGGACACAGCCCCCGCCGCGGGCGCGGGCGCGGACAACGTCGCCTACGTCATCTACACCTCGGGTTCCACCGGCAGGCCGAAGGGCGTGCCGGTGACCCACGCCAACGTGCTGCGGCTGCTGCGCTCCTGCGAGGCCGACTTCGGCTTCGGCGCCACCGACGTGTGGACGCTCTTCCACTCCTACGCGTTCGACTTCTCGGTCTGGGAGCTGTGGGGGGCGTTGCTGCACGGCGGCCGCGCCGTCGTGGTGCCGTTCGCCGTCTCCCGCTCCCCGCAGGACTTCCTCGAACTGCTGGTCGCCGAAAGGGTCACCGTCCTCAACCAGACGCCCTCGGCCTTCCGGGTGCTGGCCGAGGCGGTGGGCGAGGCCGGGCTGCGGCCGGACGCCCTTGCGCTGCGGACCGTGGTCTTCGGCGGCGAGGCCCTCGACGTGGCCGAGCTGGAGCCATGGTTCGCCCGGTTCGGCGACAGCGGCCCGCTCCTGGTGAACATGTACGGGATCACCGAGACGACCGTGCACGTGACCTACCGCCCGCTGCACGCGGCCGAGGCGGCCGGGACGCGCCCGAGCCCGATCGGCCGGCCGCTGCGCGATCTGCGCGTCTACCTGCTGGACGACGACCTCAACCTGGTGCCGGCCGGCGTGCCCGGCCAGGTCTTCGTCTCCGGCCCCGGGCTGGCCCGCGGCTACCTCGGCCGCCCGGCGCTGACCGCGGAGCGATTCGGCCCGGACCCGTACGCGACGCATCCGGGGGCACGCATGTACCGCACCGGCGACGTGGCGCGCTTCGGGCCGGGCGGCGACCTCGAGTTCCTCGGCCGGGCCGACGACCAGGTCAAGATCCGCGGGCACCGGATCGAGCCGGGCGAGATCGAGGCGGCCCTCGGCCGGCTCCCGGACGTCGACAAGAGCGTGGTGCTCGCCCACCGGCGCAGCGGCGAACCCGAGGCGCGGCTGGTCGCCTACCTCACGGCCGCGGCCGGCCGCCGGATCGACGTGGCCCGGCTGCGCGAGGACCTCGGCCGGGTCCTGCCGGCCTACATGGTCCCGGCGCTCTTCGTCCCGCTGGACACGCTGCCGGTGACGGCCAACGGGAAGATCGACCGCCGGGCGCTGCCCGATCCGGACGCGCACCGGGCCCGGGCCGACGAGGAGTACATCGAGCCCAGGACCCCGGTCGAGCGGACCGTCGCCGAGATCTGGGCCGACGTGCTCGGGCTCGAACGGGTCGGCGCGCAGGACAACTTCTTCGCCCTGGGCGGCGACTCGATCCGCGCCATCCGCGTGGTCGGAGCGCTGCGCCGGCGCGGGGTCGAACTGACCGTGCAGAACCTGTTGGTGCACCAGAGCGTGGCCGCCCTCGCCCGGTTCGCGCAGTCGGCGAGTGCACAGGCGGCGGCAGCGGACGCCGCCGGCGTGGAGGAGCAGCGGGTCGAGCCGTTCGCCCTGCTGACGCCGCAGGACCGGACGAAGCTGCCGGCCGGCCTGGTGGACGCCTACCCGATGTCCATGGTGCAGGCGGCCATGGCCTACCAGATGGTCTCGGACCAGGACGACAGCCCGTACCACAACATCACGCTGTTCCCGTTCCTCGACGACGCGCCGTTCTCGCTGCCCGCGATGCGCGAGGCGGCGAGGCTGCTGGCCGGCCGGCACGAGATCCTGCGCACCAGCTTCGATCTCACCGGCTTTTCCGAGCCGCTCCAGCTGGTGCACGCCGAGGGCACCATCGAGGTCGGCTACGACGACCTCCGCACGCTCGGCGCCGAGGAGACCGAGCAGGCGCTGCGGAGGTTCACCGCGGACACCCGGCGCAGCCCCTTCGACCTCGGCCGGGCGCCGATGCTCAGCTTCCACGTGCACCAGACGGCCGAGGACCGCTGGACCTTCTCCTTCATCGAGTGCCACGCCATCCTCGACGGCTGGAGCCACCACTCGCTGCTCGACGAGCTGATGACGGACTACCGGTCGCTGCGGGACGGTCGCGAGGCGGCCGCTCCCGGCGCGCACACCGTGCGCTTCGCCGACCACATCGCCCTGGAGAAGCGCTCCCTGGCGTCCGCCGACGACCGCGCGTTCTGGCGCGAGCAGGTCTCCCGATTCGACCGGGTCGAGCTGCCGGTGGCCTGGGCCGCCGCGCCGGAAGCCGGGGAGTCGCCATATCGGACAACGGTGCTGTTCGAGGATCTGGAGCCCGGGCTGCGCCGGCTGGCGGCCGCCGCCGGGGCCCCGCTCAAGAGCGTGCTGTTCGCCGCGCACCTGAAGGTGCTCAGCGTGCTCAGCGGCAGCGACCGCTTCCACACCGGCCTGGTCTGCAACGGGCGGCTGGAGACCGACGGCGGCGACCTGGTCCGCGGCATGCACCTGAACACCCTGCCGCTGGGGGTCGAGCTGACCGGGGCGACCTGGACCGAGCTGGTCGGCCAGGTCTTCGCCGCCGAGGTGGCGGCCTGGCCGCACCGCCGGTTCCCGCTGCCGGAGATGCAGCGCGAGTGGGGCGGCGGCACGCCGCTGGTCGACATCGCCTTCACCTACCTGGACTTCCACGTCCTGGACACCCGGCCGATCGAGTCCGCGAAGGTCGTGGACGTCAGCCCGAACGAGTTCGGGCTGGACGTGTGGACCTTTCCCGGCGTGCTGTACGTCTCCGGCCGGCCCGAGCGGATCAGCCGTGCCAACGGGCAACGGCTGGCCGGGCTGTACCGCACGGTCCTGGAGAGCATGGCCGCCGACCCGGCCGGCGACTCCCGTCACAGCGCCGTGGACGAGCGCGAGAGGTCCCTGCTGCTCTCCTTCGCCGCCGGCCCCGACACCGCCTACCCCGAGCTGTGCCTGCACGAGCTGTTCGAGCACCAGGTCTCCCGCACTCCGCAGGCGACCGCGCTGCGGTGCGCCGACGGCACGACCGTCTCCTATGCCGAACTCAACGCCAGGGCCAACCGCCTGGCCAGGCACCTGCGTTCGCTCGGCATCGGCCAGGAGTCCCGGGTCGGCGTGCTGCTGCGCCGGGGACCGGAGCTGGTGATCGCTCTGCTCGCCGTGCTCAAGGCCGGCGCCGCCTACCTCCCGCTCGATCCGGCCCACCCGGCGAAGCGGCAGGCCGCCCTGGTCGCCGACACCGACGCCCGGGTGGTCGTCACCCAGAGCGAGCTGACCGGTCTGCTCGCCGACTGCCCGGCCGAGCGGTACCTGGTCGACGCCGACACGGCGGTCGCCGACCAGTCGCCCGAGAACCTCGGGCGGATCGCCACACCGGACACGCTCGCCTACGTCATCTACACCTCGGGCTCGACCGGCACGCCGAAGGGCGTGATGATCGAGCACCGCAACGTGGTCAACTACGTCTGCTGGTGCCTGGGCGGCTACACCCCGCTGGGCGGCACGGGCGCACCGCTGTACTCCTCGATGGCCTTCGACCTGCCGGTCACCTCGATGTTCCCCACCCTGCTGTCCGGCCAGCCGGTCACGCTCGTCGAGGACGACGGGACGCCCGGGATCGACGCCCTGGTCGCGGCGCTGGAGCAGGGCGGGTTCGGCATCCTCAAGCTGACCCCCTCCCACCTCGCCCTGCTCAACCAGTCGCTGTCTCCCCAGGGTCTGCGCACCGCAGCGGGCCGGCTGATCGCCGGCGGCGAGGAGCTGACCCGGGAGAAGGTCTCCCGCTGGGCCGAGTTCGCGCCGGACACCGTGGTGGACAACGAGTACGGTCCGACCGAGACCACGGTCGGCTGCTCCCACCTCGAAGGCACCGCGGCCGACCTCGAAGCGGGCGTGCTGCCGATCGGCCGGCCGTTCTCCAACACCACCATGCGGGTGCTCGACCGGACGATGGAGCTGGTACCGGTAGGCGTGGTGGGCGAGTTGTACATCGGTGGCGCGCAACTGGCCCGCGGCTACGTGGCGCGGCCGGGCCTGACCGCTGAGCGTTTCGTGCCCGATCCCTACGCCGCGGTGCCCGGCGGGCGGCTCTACCGCACCGGGGACCTGGCCCGCTATCGCGCGGACGGGGTGCTGGAGTTTGCCGGCCGCGTCGACCACCAGGTGAAGATCCGCGGCTTCCGCATCGAGCCGGGCGAGGTCGAGGCCGCGCTGCGCCGGGAGGCCGAACTGCGCGAGGTGGCCGTGCGCGTGCACACGACACCGAGCCACGAGCGGGAGCTGGCCGCCTACCTGGTGCCGGCCGACGGGACCGAGCTCGACCCGGTTGCGCTGCGCGACCGGCTGGCCCGGAACCTGCCGGCCCACCTGGTGCCGTCCAGGTACCTGGTGCTCGACAACCTGCCGATGACCCCGAGCGGCAAGGTGGACCTGGCCGCGCTGCCGCGGATCGACGAGGCCATGACCACTCGGCCCTACCGGGCGCCGCGCACGGCCGTGGAGAACATCCTGGCCAGGGCCTGGGCAGAGGCCCTGGGAGTGGCCGAGGTCGGGATCGACGACAGCTTCGCCGAACTCGGCGGGCACTCCATGACCGTGATGCGGGTGATCGTCAAACTCCGTTCCGAGCACGGCTACCAGCTGTCCTTCCAGGACTTCTACCGGCACCGGACGGTGGCCGAACTGGCCGTCGCGGTGACGGACGCGAGGGCCGACACCCCGTCCGGCTCGCAGGCCGCGGACTCGATCGTGTGGCTGCGCCGGGCGGGCACCAAGCCTCCGCTGTTCTGCATCCACCCGGGCAGTGCGCACTGGTTCGCCGAACTCGCCGAGCACCTTCCGGCCGACCAGCCGGTGGCCGCGTTCGAGTGGCCCGGGCTGACCCGGCCGTGCCCCGCCCCTGAGAGCGTCGAGCAGATCGCCGAGCTCAACCTGGCCGAACTGCGGCGAATCGCCCCGACCGGGCCGTACCGGCTGCTCGGCTGGTGCGGGGGAAGCCAGATCACCAGTGAGATGGTCAGGCGGCTGCAGGCAGCCGGCGAGGACGTCACCTTCATGCTGCTGGATCCCGCTCTGGACACCTACGAGCGGGAGAACATGCACGACTTCGTGCGCAGGTTCCAGTACGCCGAGGCGGTGCTGGCCGAGCTCGCCGAGGCGAGCGGGGAGCGGATCGGCGAACTCCAGCAGGAGGCGGTGGCCGTCCTCACCAAGATCATCGATGAGGGTGAGGTGGACCCGCCGGTGCCCGGGGACCAGTTCTGGCCCTCCCGGGTCCGGGTCTGGCGGGAACTGCTGCAGACCCGGCTCGACTACCGCCACACGCCCGTCCCCGCCCGGCTGCACCTGCTGGCCGGCGACGAACTGGCCGCCGGCGAACACGAGGTCGCGGTCGGGGTGAGCTTCACGGACTTCACCGCCCGGTGGGCCGAACTGGCCACCGAGGGGCTGGAGGTCCACCGGGTGAGCGGCAACCACCTCGGTGTCCTGCGCGCGCCCCACGTCGCCGAAGTGGCCGAGCTACTGACCAGCCTGATCGAGAACGACACCACGACGAGCAAGAGGGATGTGAAGTGATGCCGACCGTACTCGCGGCCGACTCGCCGCAGGGCGTGGCGCTGGACCCGGGCGTCGCACCGGCCCTGGCGGCGGTCGCCGCGGCTCTGCTGCCGGTGGCCGACGGGCACGTCGACGACGTCCGGTGGCTGCGCGAGGCCGGTCGACGGTGGCACGAACTGCCGCTGGCGCTGCGCACGTCCCTCTCGGCCTTCCGGCGCGACTCGGGACCCACCGGGGCGCTGCTCCTCCGCGGCCTGCCGGTGGACCAGGAGCTGCTGCCCGACACGCCGATGATCAGCGGCTCCGTCCAGCGGGAGGCGACCATCCCGGCCGGCGCGCTGATGCTCGTCACCAGCGCGCTGGGCGACCCCATCGCGTTCCGCCCGGAGAAGTCCGGCGCGATGGTGCAGGATGTCGTGCCGGTGCCGGGGAGCGAGGACTTCCAGGGCAACGAGGGCTCGGTGCTGCTGGACTTCCACACCGAGAACGCCTTCCACCCGTACCGGCCGGACTACGTGCTGCTGCTGTGCCTGCGGGCCGACCACGAACGGGTGGCCGGGCTGCGGACCGTGTGCATCCGCCAGGTCCACCGGCTGCTCGGTGAGGACCACCGCGAGGTGCTGTTCAGACCCGAGTTCGTCACCAGCCCGCCGCCGTCCTTCGGGGCGCGGACGACACAGCCGCAGCCGCACGCCGTGCTCAGCGGCGCGCCGGACGACCCGGACATGGTGGTCGACTTCGCGGCGACCGAACCACTGACCGAACGGGCCGCAGCCGCCTTGCGCGCGTTGCAGTCCCTGTTCGGCCGCCACGCGCTCACCCACCACCTCGTCCCCGGCGACCTGGCCATCGTCGACAACTCGGTGACCGCGCACGGCCGGACCGAGTTCACCCCGCGCTACGACGGGCGGGACCGCTGGCTGCAGCGCTCGTTCGCGGCACGCGACCTGCGCCGCTCGCTCTCCCACCGGCCGGGCGACGGCCACGTGCTGCTCGGGTAGGGGTCGACGACCTGAAGGCGATCGTGTGCGGGGGCGCAGACCTCGCTCAGGGCAACCGGCGGCGACGGGCGTGCCCGTCGCCGCCGCGCGGGTACTGCGGAGCGTCGCGGACCCCGGCGCACACGGAGGTCCGCCCGGCTCGCCGGGCGGACCTCGCCTTTCGGCCCCGCCCTCGGGGCGCCCCAACGGGCGGTCCACCGCGACCTGTATCCACGTCGACGCCGACCTGGAGTCCGGAACGACGAACGACCCCGGCCCGTCATGGGGGCATCGCCCCCATGTTTCCCGCATGTCTCCCGGCGCGCTCTGACAGGCGCACGACAGTTCGCCGCGCGGCTGTGCGGCGCACGACGGTACGCACGGTGGGCGGCGCCGGGCGGGCGGCGAGGGCCGGGTGCGAGCGGCCGCGCAGGTCCGTGCCGGTCCGGCCCGCGGCCGGGTCGGAAAATCTGGGGGCCCTCACCCGATGTCACCGGGCGCTCACCGGTCGATGATCTCTTCCTGTCGGGTACGGGCCAGATCCCAGGAGGAGCCGATGGGCGAACCGGTGAGAGTCAGCATCGTCGCGCAGGACCCGGTGCTGGAGGCCGGTGCGCGAACCAGTCTGCAGCGCCACGGCGACATCGCGGTGGCGCCGCCAGGGGAGCCGGCGCAGGTCGCGGTCATCATGGTGGACCGGGTGACGCCGCAGGTGATGGACACGGTGCGGGCGTCCCTGGAGGCGGACCAGCGCCGGGAGGTCGTGCTGGTCGCGACGGAGCTCGCGGCCGACGACGCGGTCCAGGCGTTCGCGGCCGGTACCCGAGGACTGCTGCGCCGATCCGAGGCCACGGTGGAGCGGCTGGCGTGGACCGTCGTGGCGGCCGCCGCGGGCGACTGCACGCTCCCGCCAGACCTGCTGGACGGGCTCCTCGAGCACTGGGGCGGCACCCGCCCTTCGGGCGGGGTGGCGGCGCCGGCCGGGTGGGAGCTGTCGGAGCGGGAGCAGGCGGTCCTGCGGCTGGTCGCCGACGGCCGGGAGACCGAGGAGATCGCGCGTGAACTGTGCTACTCGTCCCGCACCGTGACCACCGTGGTGTACGACGTGACCCGGCGGTTCCGACTGCGCAACCGCGCACACGCGGTGGCTTTCGCCCTGCGGGCGGGCCTGCTGTGAACGCGACGGCGGCGGTCCTCCCCACCGAGGGACCCAGAGTGCGGGTGCGATCGAGCGACGCGGGGGCGCGAGCGATGGTGGAGGCCAAGCTGACGGTCGCGGGGCTCCGTCCGGTCCGTGCGCCGGAGCCGTCGTCGCGGGACGTGCTGGTGGCCGTCGGCGACACCGTGGAGGGCGCGATCGAAGCCTGCCGGCCTGCCTTTCCGGGCAGCGGCGAGCGGCTGTTGGTGGTGGTGGCCGACGCGCTGTCCCGGCATGGTGTGCTGCGGGCGCTGAAGGCGGGTGCGCGGGCCATGCTGCTCTCCGCCGAGGCGACGCCGGCGCGACTGGCCGCGGCCGTCCACTCGGCCCATCGCGGCGAGGGCCGGCTCTCCCACCCGGTGCTGGCCTGCCTGCTCAACGGGTCGCCCGAGCCGGCCGGTCCCGGCCGGCGGGCGGGCGCCACGCCGCTGACTGACCGCCAGATCGAGGTGCTGCGGCTGATGGCGGACGGGCACGGCAACGAGGCCATCGCCCGGATGCTGTCCTGCTCCAAGCACACCGTCAAGAACGTGATCTACGAGCTGATGGGCCAGCTCCAGGTGCACAACAGGTCCCACGCGGTGGCGCACGCCGTGCGGACCGGGCTGATCTGACCGGGCCGGCCGCCGCCGCCGGAAACCGGACCGGGACAAACGCGCAGCGCCGCGGCGGCGAGCCTGCCACTCGTTCCCTGGCACCGTGCCGCGGTCCCGCGGCACGCTGCTCCTGCCCATGTCCGTCCGGCGGGCATGGCCACCCTCCTTCCGCCCGCGGACGCCGCCCCGAGCAGTCCTCCGCGCGTTCGATTCCTGCCGAGAGGACCCGATGGACATCGCCGAGGACACCCCGAACACCGGCCAGAAGCCGTTGCCGGAACACGAGTTCAAGATCTTCGAGGAGCTGGAGTCGGAGGTCAGGCTGTACTGCCGCAAGTTCCCGGCCGTCTTCGAGCGGGCCAAGGGCGTCGAGCTGCACGCCGAGGACGGCCGGACGTTCATCGACTTCTTCTGCGGCGCGGGGACACTCAACTACGGGCACAACAACGACTTCATCAAAGCCCGGGTCTCCGGGTACCTCGCCGCCGACGGCATCGCGCACGGCCTGGACATGTACACCGTGGCCAAGCGGGAGTTCCTGACCTCCTTCGCCGACACCGTGCTGCGGCCCCGCGGGCTGGACTACAAGGCGCAGTTCACCGGCCCGACCGGGACCGACGCCGTGGAGGCCGCGCTCAAGCTCGCCCGCAAGCACACCGGCCGCACCGGCGTGGTCGCGTTCACCGGCGCGTACCACGGCATGTCGCGCGGCTCGCTCGCGGTGACCGGCAGTCGCCGGGCCCGCCGGGCGGGCGGGGTCAGCGGGCAGGACGTCACGTTCATCCCCTACGAGGACGGTCCGCAGGGCCCGTTCGACTCGATCGGATACCTGGAGCGGCTGCTCGCCGACCCGTCCTCGGGCGTCGACCTGCCGGCCGCGGTGATCCTTGAGCCGATGCAGATGGAGGGCGGTGTCTACCCGGCGAGCAGCGCGTGGCTGCGGGCTCTGCGCGAACTCACCGAGCGGCACGGGATCCTGCTGATCCTCGACGAGATCCAGGCGGGCTGCGGCCGCTCCGGCCGGTTCTTCTGCTTCGAGCACGCAGGGATCGTCCCGGACGTGGTGACGCTGTCCAAGTCGCTCAGCGGCTATGGGCTACCGCTGTCGATGGTGCTCTTCAAGCGCGAGTTGGACGCCTGGGAGCCCGGTGAGCACACCGGGACCTTCCGTGGCAACCAGCCGGCCTTCGTCGCCGCCACCGCGGCCTGTGAGCTGTGGCGGCAGGACTCCTTCCACACCCACCTCGCCGCCGCGATCGAACGCCTGGACCGGTTCCGCGGCGAACTGGACGAGCTGGGACAGGACGTGGTGACGCGTGGACGCGGGATGGCGCTCGGCATCGACCTCGGCGCCTCCGGCGGCCCGCTGCGCGCCGACCGGCTGCAGCGCCACGCCTTCGAGCAGGGGCTGATCGTCGAACTCTGCGGCCGCGACGACGAGGTGGTCAAGCTGCTGCCACCGCTGACCGTCGACCTCGCGCTCCTCGACCGCGGCCTCGACGTGCTGCTGCAGGGCCTGCGAACGATCTGACGCACCTGACGTACCGCCAAGAAAGGAGGACGGGATGTCCCGTCCGCAACGCCGCCACCTGATCTCGATCGACGACCTCGGCTTCGAGGAGATGCACCGCATCGTGCAGCGGGGCGCCGACTTCGCGGCCGGCCGCTGCGAGGACGCCCGCCCGCTGCACGACGCGGTCGTGGGCGTCCTGTTCCGCAAGACCTCCACCCGCACCCGCACCGCCTTCTCGGCCGGAACGCTGCGTCTGGGCGGCCGGTTGATCACTTACGGCCCCGACGACCTGCAGGAGAACACGGGGGAGACCGTCGAGGACACCGCCGCGGTGCTGTCCCGGATGCTCGACGTCCTGGTGGCCAGGACCGCCGCCGGCGAGGCCGAGTTGCGGGCCTTCGCCGCCCAGCGGCGGATGGCCGTCGTCAACGCGATGAGCGCCGGCGAGCACCCCACCCAGGCGCTCACCGACCTCACCACGCTGCTCGGCCGGTTCGGGCGGATCGAAGGCCTTCGGGTGCTCTATGTCGGCGAGGGCAACAACACCGCCTCGGCGCTGACGCTGGCCCTGTCCCGTTACCCCGGAACGGAGCTGCACCTGCGAACTCCCGGCGGCTACGGGGTCGAACAGCGCTACCTCGACCGGGCCGCCGAGTACGCGGCGGGCAGCGGCGCGCTGGTGGAGCAGCGGCACGACATGGCCGACCTGCCCGAGGTCGACGTGGTCTACACCACGCGATGGCAGACCACCGGCACGACGAAGCCCGACCCCGACTGGCGGCTCGCCTTCGAGCCGTTCCGGGTGGACAAGGCCGTCATGGACGCCACTCCCGGTGCGCTGTTCATGCACGACCTGCCCGCGCATCGCGGCGACGAGGTGACCGCCGAGGTGCTCGACGGGCCCGCCTCGATCGCCTTCGCGCAGGCCGAGAACAAGTACCACAGCGCCCGCGCGGTGCTGGAGTGGTGCGTCGGCGCCGACCCGGCCGGAGCCGGCCAGGAGTGAGCCCGGCCGAACGGGCCGCCTTTCGGAGCCCCTGGGAACGCGGTCCGTTCGGCGTGTCCGCGGACGGCTCGGTCCAGTGTGCCAAGTGGCCTCGGAAGGGCTGCCGGGGGCCCATCGTGCCCGCCCACGAGTTCGTCGCCAGGGACACAGCGGCAGCGTGCGCGTGCTGTTCCTGGTGCCCGTTTGTCTCTTGTCGCCGTTCCCCGGCGCCCGGCAGGCTCGCCCCGTCGCCATGTCAACCCCGGAGCTAGGAGGGCCGTTGTGGCCGAGGAAGCCACCGACACCTGCACGTACCAGGTCGTCGTCGACGACGAGGAGCAGCATGCGATCCGGCTCCCCGACCGCGAACCGCCGCTCGACCGGCGGACCGATGGCACCCGTGGTGCCGGTCTCACCGGCGGGGCCCATGCGCATGTCTGACACCGTTCCGGCCGGCGTGCTCCAGACCGTGGGCCGGACGCCGCTGGTCGAGCTGACCAGGATCGACCCGACCGGCCGCTTCCGCCTCTTCGCCAAGCTGGAGGCGCACAATCCCGGCGGCTCCATCAAGGACCGCTCCGCGCTGGAGCTGTTGCGCGAGGGCATCCGGTCCGGCCGGCTGGTTCCCGGACGGTCGGTCGTCGTCGAGTCCAGCTCGGGCAACCTGGGCATCGGGCTCGCCCAGGTCTGCGGATACTTCGGGATCCGCTTCATCTGCGTGGTGGACCCCCGCGCCAACCGCCAGAACATCGCCGTCATGCGGGCGCTGGGCGCAGAGGTCGAGGTGGTCGGGCGGACCGACCCGGTCACAGGCGAGTACCTGCCGGTGCGGATCCGGCGGGTGCGCGAGATCCTCGCCGGGACCGAGCACGCCTACTGGCCGGACCAGTACTCGAACCCGCTCAACCCGCGCTCGCACCACGCGACGATGCGGGAGATCTGCGAGGCCGTTCCCGGCGGCCTGGACTACCTGTTCTGCGCGACCAGTTCGTGCGGAACACTGCGCGGCTGCGCCGAGTACGCGCTGGAGCAGCAGCTCCCGGTGACGCTCGTGGCCGTCGACGCCGAGGGCAGCGTCATCTTCGGGCGAAGGCCCGCACCGCGGCTCATCCCCGGCCACGGCGCCGCCGTCCGGCCGGCGCTCCACCAGGACGGCCTCGCGGACGAAGTGGTGCACGTCAGCGATCTGGACTGCGT
Source organism: Streptomyces sp. NPDC004327 (assembly GCF_042873935.1). NCBI lineage: Bacteria > Bacillati > Actinomycetota > Actinomycetes > Kitasatosporales > Streptomycetaceae > Streptomyces > Streptomyces sp. NPDC004327. The sequence continues at coordinate 810,979 of NZ_JBIAME010000001.1, forward strand.
GGTCAACTGCCGGCGGCTGGCGAACCGCGAGGCGATCCTCGCCGGTGGCTCGTCGGGTGCGGTGCTCGCCGCGGTCGGGCGGATGAGCGGGCGGATCCGGCCCGGCGCGACCTGTGCCGTGATCCTTCCCGACCGGGGCGAACGCTACCTCGACACGATCTACAACGACGACTGGGTGACGTCGCACTTCGGCGACGTCACCCACCTGTGGAAGGAGAACAGGCCGGTGGCCGAGGTGCCCGCATGCTGATTCTGACAGCCCGTGACGTACGGCAGGTCCTGGACGGTGCGGAGCACCAGGTGGTCGAGGCGGTGAGCCGGGCCTACCGGCTGCACGCGGCCGGCCGGACCGCGGTTCCGCACTCGCTCTTCCTGCGGTTCCCCGAGGAGGCCCGCAACCGGATCATCGCCCTGCCCGCCTACCTCGGGAACACCGGGGACCCCGGGGAGCGGGAGCCGGTCGCCGGTATCAAGTGGATCTCGTCCTTCCCGGGCAATCTGGCCTCCGGACTCGAGCGCGCCTCGGCGGCGGTCATCCTCAACTCGATGCGCACCGGCCACCCCGAGGTGCTGCTGGAGGGTTCGGTGATCTCCGCCCGGCGCACCGCGGCCGGCGCCGCGCTCGCTGCCGCGACGCTCGCCCCGCGGGAGCCGCAGACCGGCGTCACGCTGATCGGCTGCGGCGTGATCAACTTCGAGGTGCTCACCTTCCTGCGCGCCCTGCTGCCCGACCTGGCCGAGGTCACCCTGTTCGATCTCGACCGGGCCCGCGTGCGGGCGTTCGCCGAACGGTGTGCGGCCCGGCTGCCCGAGCTCAAGACCGCGGTCGCCGAACGGATCGAGGACGCCCTGGCGGCCCACCGGCTGGTCTCCCTCGCCACCACCGCGTCCACCCCGCACCTGGACCCCTCCCCCTGCCGGCCCGGGACGCTGCTGCTGCACCTGTCCCTGCGCGACCTCACCGCGGAGACCATCCTGTCCAGCGTCAACATCGTCGACGACGGCGACCACGTGTGCCGCGAGGCCACCTCGCTGCACCTGGCCGAACAGCGGGTCGGTCACCGCGACTTCATCGCCGACTCGATCGGTGCCATCCTCACCGCGGGCCGCCGCCACCGCGACCCCGAGGCGCTCACGGTCTTCTCGCCGTTCGGCCTGGGCGTCCTCGACCTCGCCGTCGCCGACCTGGTCCACCACAGGGCGCAGGAGCAGGGCCTCGGCACCCGTGTCCCGGACTTCCTCGCCCCCGGGGTGTAGCGGCGGCGGTTCCACGGGGCCGCGGGAGACCCCGCTTCCGCGGAACGTCCGGACACCGGGCAGCGCGGGCCGGTCAGTCCCCGCACAGTTCCCGGGCGAGGCGGCACAGCTCCGCGCGGTCCGCGCTGCCGGTCTTGTGGAGCAGGCCGGCGATGTGCTTCTCCACTGTGCGGGGCGAGATGGACAGCCGCTGGGCGATGTCCTGGTTCCCGAGGCGCTCCACGAGCAGGGCGAAGACGTCGTACTGACGCAGTGTCACCCCACGCGCCCGCAACGCCTCGGGGATCAGCTCCCGCCCGGTGCGCCGCTGTGCCACCGACACGCCCGCCTGCCGGATCAGCGACCGGCAGGCACCGGCGACGGAGCGGACGCCCGCCTCGTGGAAGTACTCCTCGGCGGTCCGCAGCCAGCCGACCGGGTCGCCCCAGCCGTCGGCGAGGGCCGCCTCGGCGACCAGGCGCAGCCCGAGGTGGTGGGCGGTCGGGAACCCCTGGGACACCTGCGCCGCCAGCTCCACCCGGGCCACGGCCTCCGCGCCGCGGCCCTCGCGCCCGAGCAGGACGGCGTCGGCGAGCACCAGGAACTGCCGGTTCCAGGCCAGCGCGGAGGCCGGCGCCGCCAGGACCGTCGCGTACGCCGACCGATCGGCGCTGCCCGCGAGGACGGCGAGCAGCGGACCGAGGCCGTGCCGTCCGCTGAGGTAGAACACGTTGGGGTGCCGGTCCTCCCAGGCGGCCGCGGTCGCCAGTTCGGCCAGCGCCTGAGCACGGTTCTCCTCGAGGAGGGCGCAGAAGGCCCGGCACAGGCCGTACACGACCGGCGTGAGGAAGGAGGCGGAGTCGTCGGCGCGCTCGAAGCGGAGCAGTTCCCGCTCCATCTGCCTGCGCCGGCCCTGGTGGGCGGCGAGGGTGGCTGCCACCAGCAGCAGGTAGCGGTGGCTGCCGAGGTTGCGCATCCGGGCGCTCGGCTCCAGACAGCGGTCGATGATCTCCCGGGCGGCCGTGAAGTCGGCGCGCAGCAGGGCGTCCATGGCCAGCATGCCTTCCGCGTGCTGGGCGAGCACGAGGGCGCCCAGGTCGCGGGCGGCGTCCCTGGCCTCGCGCATCCGTCGCGCGTCACCGGTGCGCATGAAGGCGTTCCCGCCGAGCCGCAGCAGCGCCTCCACCCGCCAGACCGGCAGGCTGTGCGCCTCCGCGACGGAGAGCATCCGCTCCAGGCAGGCGTCCGCGTCGTCGAAGCCGCGCTCGCGGGCCAGCAGGGCGAGCAGCTGCCACGCCTGGCAGGCCACCACCGGGAGTTTCTCACGCTCGGCGATCTCGGCCGCCTCGCGGGCCAGCCGCTCGGTCTCCGCCGTCGCACCGCCGTGGCCGGGCAACAGCGCCAGGTGGCCCTCGACAACGGCGAGGGCGGCGGTCTGGCGGGGATCGCCCGAGCCGCCGAGCTGCGCACGGGCGGCGGCGATCTGCGCCAGGGTGTCGGCGGCGCGCTCGGCGATCACCGCCACCCAGGCGAGCCTGGTGTGCAGGGCGACGCGGCGCTCGATGTCCAGCGCGCCGGCCCCCGCGTCCGGCAACGACTCGGCCAGCGCGAACACCCGGTCCAGTTGCCCGGCCTCGGCCAGCGCGTAGACCAGAGACTCGATGACGTCGGTGCGGTCGGTCGCCGCTGCCAGCTCGTGGGCGCGCTCCAGCAGTTGCACGGCGGTGGTCGAGGCGCCCGCGGCGAGTGTCCGGCGGCCCGCCTCGGCGTAGAGCAGCGCCGCCCCCGCTCCGTCGCCGCCCAACTCCCGCAGGTGCGCCACCAGCTGGCAGCGTCCGTCCGAGAGGGCCGGATCGGCCGCCAGGACCGCCTCGGCCGCGCGGCGGGCGATCACGGCCCGTTCGGCCGGAGGCAGCCCCGTGAGCAGGGCCTCCGCCGTGAGCGCGTGCCGGAAGACGTACTGGTCGGCTGCGGTGGGATCGGGGACGACGAAGCCCGCCGCGGCCGCCGCGGCCAGGTGATCGAGCAGCAGCCGCGTGCCGTGGCCGGTGATCAGCTTGAGCATGCCGAGCGAGAATCCGGTGCCGAGGGTGGCGGCCAGCAGCAGCAGGTCGCGCACCTGGGGATCGAGCTGCTCCAGCCGGTGCCGCAGGCCGCTGACCACGCTGGCCGGAACGGCGGCCGCCAGGTCGCCGGCGACCCGCCAGCCGTCGCCGTCCCGGCGCAGCGCCCCGGAGGCGACCATCTCGGCGAGCAACTCCTCGACGAGGTAGGGGATCCCGTTGCTGAAGGTGCTCAGCCGGTCGACCACGGCAGCGGGCACCTGCTCGGCCCGCAGCTCCAGGCAGCCGGCGGCGAGCGCGCCTATCTGGGACGTGCCGAGCGGCTCCAGGAAGGCCAGCGAGGCGACCCGGCGCCGTTCGCCGCCCCGGGCCAGCTCCAGGGCGGCCCCCGGTTCGGGCCGCAGCGTGGCCACCAGGAGGACCGGCAGTCCCGCCAGGTTGTCGACCAGGTAGTCCACCACGGCGATGGTGTCCGAGTCGGCCTCGTGCAGGTCCTCCAGGACGAGTAGGCAGCCGCCGTTCCGGCCGATGACGACCAGGAGGCGCAGCATTGCCTCGGCCAGCTCGACCACGCTCTCGGGGTAGCCGGGCACGGCGGTGTGCCGCCACTCCGGGATCACCCGGCCCAGGGCCGGACGGTAGGGCTCCAGCTCCGGGTCGTCGGGCACACCGACGACCCGGAAGCGAGAGTTCAATGCCTCGATGAGCGGGCGGTAGGGGATCCCGGCACTGGTCGGGCTGCCGCGTCCGCGCAGCACGGGCAGGCCCAGCGAATCGGCCCGCCCGGCACAGTCCCCCGCCAGCCGGGACTTGCCGATCCCCGCCTCCCCCGAGAGGAAGACCGCGTGGCCCGCGTTGTGCTGAAGGTCCATCAGGGCGCGACGGAGCAGACTGAGTTCGCTCTCGCGGCCGATGGTCGTCGGGGAAGTGGTGCGCACGTTCGCAGGCTACTGTGCAGAAGTTGTGAACAATAGTGATCTCTGGAGGAAGGGAATCACGCTTCCTCGCACCTGCCCACCGGACGACCGGACGGAACCACCTCGAAACGGTCAGCGGGGCTCGTCGGTGACCGGTGCGGTGACGGTGGTCCACGTGCTGCGGAACGCCGAGGCATCGCGCAGCAGCCGGGACCGACGGCCGAGTCCGCCGCCGCTCCGCAGCAGGATCTCACCCGCCGGGTGGTCGCCGGTGGCGCCGAATCCGCTGGTGGGCTGCTTCCGGCCCGGCAGGAGGTCGGTGGTGTTCATGAACGTTCCTTTCCACTGCAGACGATCTCGGAGGTCGGCGTCAGACGTTCTCGGAGAGGACCTCGGCCTGGGACGCGCGTCGGGCCGACGGCGGTTCAGGGGTCGGCCCCCGCAACAGCAGCGCCGACGGTACGCGGTCGGCGAAGCCGAGCCGCAGCAGGCCGTGGCCGCGGCCGGCCAGGCCGGTGAGCAGTCCGGGCGACGCGGTCCCGGCCCGGGCGGCTCGGTGGGGGCCGCGCCGGGCCGCGCCGGCGGCCCGCTCCCGCAGTGCCGAACGGTCAGGCGTCCGGTGCAGCAACTCCAGTGCGCCCCACTCGCCGTGACACAGGCTGTGATCAGGCAACGGTCCGGTGCGGCCGAGGCGCCCGACCACCTCGGCGACGGTCTCGGCGAGCCCGGGGTCCGCCATCGCCTCGGCCCGGTCGGCGACCGCCAGCGCCACCCCGGCCGAGCCCGTGCACCAGGAGAGGTCCGCCCCGGCGGACGGCAGCGCGCCCACGGCCGAACGCAGCGCGGCCAGTCCCGCCCGGCGGTACCGCTCGCCGCCCCCGGCTGCGGCGAAGCCGAGCAGCGCCCAGCCCACCCCGGCGGCACCGGTGGCGAAGCCCGGCGCCGCCGGGACGGGCGCGGCGACGAGCCGGTCGGCGCAGGCACCCGCGCCGCGCCGGAGCTCGGCCGACGGATTCACGCGGTGCGCGGCCAGCAGTGCGACCAGGCCGCCCGCCGTGCCGTCGAGCACACCGGTCGGCTGCTCGACCCCGGCGGCCCGGACGGTCAGGGCCGCCGCCGGATCGATCAGGGCGCGCACCCGGGCGTCGTCCAGGGCGGCTGCCACGCCGGTGAGCGCGTGCAGGATGCCGCCGAGCCCCGTGAAGCCGCCCGAGCCGACCGCGCCGAGGTCCTCGTCCGGGAGCGTGGCGAGCCTTTCGAGCAGCTCCGGCACCGGCTGCAGCGCGGCCAGCGCCGTTTTGGCGTAGCAGTCCGCGCCGGTGACCGCGGCCAGTTGGGCGAGGAACAGCGCGACGCCCGTGTACCCGTGCCCCAGGTCCGCGCCGCAGGGCCCCAGCCTGCGGTACCGCTCGCCGAGCGGTTCCACACCCAGCCAGTTCGCCCGCCCCCGTCCCCGGTGGGCCCGCTCGACCAGCAGGTCGCCGAGCTCCCGGGCGGCGCCGAGCAGCCGCCTCGGAGCGGGCGGTTCGCCTGGCTCGGCGGCGCGAGGGCCGGGCACGGCGACGGGATGGGCCGCTTCCGCGGCACGGCAGGCCAACGACGCCCGGATGATCCGCTCCTGCCCGGCCAGGTCGGCCTCGTCCATCACCGCTAGGCGGTCCGTCACCCGGGCCAGTCCGGGCCGGTCGAGGGCGCCGGGGATGCGGGCGCCGGTGCCGCTCCACAGGTCGACGCGGCCCGGCCGGGCAGTGAACACCGGCACGTCGCCGTCCCCCAGTTCGGCGACCTCGTGGTCGAGCAGTCCCGGCCAGCCCTGGTCGTCCACCGCGTCCGTACCGAGCAGTCGCATCAGCGCCTCCCGGTCGGCCGGCTCCCGCATCACGTCGGGGTGGGTGGCTTCGACGAGGACCGTCGCGTAGACCTGCGTGGCCCGGGTGACCACGCGGACCTCGTCGTCGGCGAAGCGGCGCAGCAGGCCGGTCAGCTCCTGTCGGCCCGTCAGGATCGCGCGGTAGCCTGCGCGGAAGCCGGCCACCAGCGTCTCGGCGTGGGCGGCGGGCTCGGCTTCGGCGCCGTCCAGCCGGGGGCGGTTGTCGCCGCCGGGGACCGAGCCGGGCCGGCGCACCAGCCGCATCTCGTCGGTGCCGGCAGCCTCCCAGCCGATCGCCTCCAGCGGCGAGCGGCGGTCGGTGCCGCCTCCGAGGCCGGAGAGGTCGAGCGCGGCCTCTTCCCCGAGTATCAGTTGAGGAAGCAGACCGGTCCGCTGGACGGACTCGTCCAGCGCACGACCCGCCGGGTCAGCGGCGGGGTCCTCGGGCGAGGGCGGGTGGAAGAGCGTCTCGACGTCCACCGGCACCGGGTGGTCGCCGCAGGCGATCAGGTTCTCGTGGTGCAGGTCGGTGAGGTCGAGGACGTGGGCGATCGCGAGTAGCGCGCCCTGGCGCCGGTAGAATCGGCCCAGTTCGGCCGGGGAGGCGCAGGGTCCGGCCTCGATGAACTCCGACCACCCGTATTCCGGACGGGTCAGCAGGGTGGGCGTGCGCAACCCGGGCGTCCCGGGGCGGGCGTTGTACCAGTCGATCAGTTCGCCGAAGTGGCGGTCGGCCGCGAGCGGGCGGGGCTTGTAGACCAGGCGGCTGCCGTCGGCGAAGCTCAGTACGGCGACCCGTCGGCCGCCCCGGTGCGCGTCACCGCTGGTCCGGTCCACGGCGGCCAAGGGCCCCGGGTCGCGTCCGGCCAACAGCCGGGCGACCAGTTCGGTGCGGTCGGCGGCGTACCGGGTGAGCAGTTCGGCCATGGCCGCGACGGCGTTCACGCAGGATCGGCCGACCAGCAGGGACAGCACCGGGTACTTGGCGAACAACCGGGCCAGTCCGGCTCGGGTGCCGGTGGTGGCGACGAAGTCGCGGAACCTGGTCTGCGGGGTCGCGCCCGTCAGCAGCCCCTCCACCCTGGCCACCCGGAGCTCCAGCACCAGTGCGCGGGCCGCCAGAACGCCGAGTGCGGCGGCCGTGCGGGCGGTGAACTCCGCTACGACCCGAGGAAGTTCGGCCGACCGGCCGACCAAGGGGTCGAGCGCGGCGAGCAGCCGCCGCCCGGCCAGGTCGGCGAACGGCGAGAACACGACGGCGAAGCCGGCCGTCCCGGGCAGCGGCCCGGACGGCAGGACCGGGTCGCCGGGTGCGGCGGCGAGAGCAGCCTTGACGAACTCGGCCGGGTCGAGGTGCTGCGGGCCCGGGGACTGCGCCGCCGCGAGGGTCGGCGACCATCGGGACGAGGTGGTCTCTTCCCCTGCTACGAGCGCGCTGTCGCCGATCATGGCGCAGAGCTTTTCAGTCCGCCCGACAGCGGCACAAGAGACGGGAATCCGCCGGAATTACCCTACCGGGGCGTTCCGTTGATTGTTCCCGGCGCCTCGTCCCGGGAGGCGCCGGCATCGGTGCAGAGCCGCCGCCGGCCTCCCGAAGCCGGGGTCGCATCGGCAGTCCCGGACGGGTTCGGCGATGTGGGCGTCGGGCCGGTGAGCCGGCCAGACCGTGGATCCGACGCCACAGTGCCACGCACTCCGCATAGCACCACACGCCACGCTGCCGGCCAGCTCGCGCAGGTCTCCGGCTTCATCGAGAGGCTCCCGGCGCACGCCACGGTGGAGGCGGGCGGCCGGCGGGTCGGCGACATGGGCTACTTCTACGCCCCGACCGTCGTCTCCGGCCTCGAGCAGGACGACGAGATCATCCAGAACGAGGTCTTCGGGCCGGTCATCACCGTCCAGCCCTTCCGCGATGAGGAGCAGGCCGTCGCGTACGCCAACGGCGTCGAGTACGCGCTCGCCTCATCCGTGTGGACCAGGGACCACGCCCGGGCCATGCGCATGTCCAAGGAGCTGGACTTCGGCTGCGTGTGGATCAACACCCACATGACGCTGGTCCCGGAGATGCCTCACGGCGGCTACAAGAAGTCCGGTTACGGCAAGGACCTCTCCGCGTACGGCTTCGAGGACTACACCCGCATCAAGCACGTGATGACGGCGATCTGATCCGGTTGAACGCGGCCGCGGTGGTCCCACGAACCCGCCGCGGCCCCTTCACGCCTCGACGCACGGATCGACCACGTCGTTGGGCGCGCTGCTCGCGCTTGCTCATCGGCGGCATCGGCCAGGGCCGGCACCACGGCGGCGGGGGCGGTCTGATTCGGTGCGTGTGGAGTACCCGCGAGACCACGGCCCAGTGCCGTGGCGGGGCGTGAAGAAGCAGGAAGCCAGGGAATCCAGGCCGGAGCCCGCGCCGCGTCTCGGCGCGGACTCCGGACCGGAAGGCCAGAATCCTCTCCCTTTCCAGGGAGAGGACGCACGTCACTGCTTGCCGTAGCCGACGGGGTCGACGGTGACGCCCTGACCGGACTCCGAGCCGTCCGTCACCGGGAGGCTGAGGCCGATCCGGAGCGACTTGGAGTGCGTCTCGTTCGGCGGGGTCACCACGATGGAGACGATCCGGAGGCCGGTGCCGCCGGTGTCGTTGGGCGGGGTGTGGAGCGTGAAGCGGGTGGTCTCGCCGCCGCCGAGGACGACCTCCCGCGGGGTGTTCGCGCTGCGGCGCGCGCTGAAGGTGTCGCCGTCCGACGTCTTCAGGTCGACGCCGGGAAAGCCCTTGAGCGAGCAGGCGTCGCTGTTGTTCTTCAGGCTGACCAGGACGTCGCCCTCGCCCATGCCGTGGTCGGCGGTGATGGCGAGATTGGCCGTCTTGCACGGGCCGGTGTTGATCTGGCCGCCGCCGCTGCCCTTGTCACTGCCCTTGGCGCTGCCGTTGCCGGAGTCGCCACCCGTGCTGCCGTCGCCCGTGGCGGTGCCGCCGTTGCTGCCGGTGCTGTCCGAGGGGGCCGCGGAGTTCCCGGCGGCGGGGGAGGACGCGGTGTCGTGCGACGGGGCGGCGTCGGTGTTGCCGTCCTGGCAGGCCGTCAGAGTCAGGCCAGCGAGGACGGCCACGGTGGCGAGGGTCAGCTTCTTCGTCAGCCTCGGCTGGACGTGCATCGGGACTTCCTTGCTGTGGTGTGGGAGGCGGTGCGGGGCGGTGGTGCGCTGCTGATCATTAAGACACAGCCTGCGCCTGCCCCGTTCCGATCCCACGCTGCTGGGACGTGTCCCTGACAGACCTGTTACACGCGGGCCCGGGTCGGACCGTGAACGCGCCCCACCTCGTCGCCCTCGTCCGCGCCGGAGGCCGCGTCGAACGCGCCCACCTCGTCGAACGTCCCGAAGCCCGCGCGGCATGAGCGATCGCAACCGATCCGCAGAACGCCACCCATGGATCTGGGGGTCACGGGCGCGGGAAGCGGACGCGCGTGGCGTCGATGCAGGTGTCCCGGGACGTGGGTCCGCCGAACCGAAGACGGTCGTAGGCCGTGAACGCCGGTTCCAGCGTGTCGAGTTCGCCGACCAGTGCGTGCAGCCGCTCAGACCAGGGTGCTGAACCGGCATCGGGCTCGTTGGCTGCGGCGCTGATCGCGGTCGTCAGGTAATCCTTGCGCTGAATGGCGGCCGGGGTCACCGAGCGCAGGCACACGTACTGTCCGCTGAGATAGGCATTCCACTCCGCCTTCCCGGTGATCGCGTCGGCCCAGTGAGCGGTGAACCACGCTTCGAGCAGTTCCACGCCGCCGGCTTCGTCGGCGAGGGCGAACAGGTCGGCCGGCACCATCTCGGCACCGTCGGAGCGCAGATATCCCGGAAGCGGCAGATGCTGCCCCAGCATCAACCGGCGGACCGCATCGGCATCGCGGCCATGGAGTGCGCACAGTTCCTCCAGGGCAACGAACTGCGCGCTGACGTATGCGTCATCGGCATCGGTCATCGGATGGTCGCCGTTGACTTCGCGGAATCGCTCGGCGAGCCGCTGCTTCAGGTCTGTCTCCGGCATCGGGTCGCCTCCGGGTCTGCCAGCGCGGGCATCTCCCGCACAGGACTCGGCACGCTAGCGGCCGGACGGTTCGGCACTCACCGAACCATCGATGGAATCACGACAGCACGAGGGCACCTCGCCCTCGCTCCGCCCACCGAACCTCAGCTCTTGACGATTACTCGGGCGAAGAGGGTGGTGGTACCCACCGGGACACGGTTGTGACTGCGGCGTTCGGGAACGCCAGGCACTATCGGAAGGAGCGGCCGGGACGGATCCGGCCAGAGAGAAAGTGGGCTCTCCATAGTCGGACGCACCGGTCGACGGACAGTGGGCGCCTGGTGCGCCCTGCCAGGGATGCTCAGAAGAAGCCGAGGTTCTTCGGGGAGTAGCTCTGGAGGATGTTCTTCGTCTGCTGGTAGTGCTCCGGCATCATCTTGTGGGTTTCCCGGCCGACCCCCGACTGCTTGTACCCGCGGTGGCGCGCAGCTTGGCGACGTGCTGAAGGATGCGGTCGCGGTCCAGGTTCCGTGGTGCGCCGACGGCCGCGACCACCACACGCAGCCGTACTGCTGTACTAGATTCGATCATGACGGCTGAACGGGACTCCCGGAGAAGGTCCGGTGGATCGGCCTGAACCACGAGGAAACGGCCCGCGACCGCTGCACACATCGACCGGCGGAGGAGCGAACCTGCCATGCGCACCACTACGCACACCGAGATAGTCGTCGTCGGAGGCGGGCCGGTCGGCATGCTGATCGCCGCCGAGCTGGGGGCGTACGGGATCGATGTCGTGGTGCTGGAGGAGAAGAGTGCGACATCTGGTCAGCCAAAGGCCGGGACCGTCCATGCCAGGGCCGTGCAGGCGCTGGCCCGGCGGGGCTACCTCGGGCTGCCACGGGTCTCGGATGCTCCGGTGACCGAGCAGTTCCACTTCGCCGGAATGCCCGGACTGACGATCACGGTTCCCGCGGCCGAGCCGGAGCCCGTCCTCAAGCGCGCACAGGCCGATCTGGAGCGGGAGTTCGAGGATCGGGCCCGGGAGCGCGGAGTGACCGTGCTGCGCGACCACCGGGTGACCGCGCTGCGCCAGGAGCCCGACGGGGTCGAAGTGGTGGCCGAAGGGCCCGGGGGCGAGCACACGTACAGCGCCGGCTTCCTGGTCGGGGCCGACGGCGCGCGCAGCACCGTGCGCCGGGAGGCCGGCTTCACCGAGGACACCCACCCCGCGACGGTCTCGGCGATGATGGGCCTGGTCAAGCTGATCGAGCCCGGTGGAGCGCCGCGGGGCTGGTGCCGTACCGAGCGGGGCTGGGTCATCGTGAAGCCCCTTCCCGACGGGCACGCTCTCGTACGCACACTCGACTGCGACGGGCCCCATCCCCACCGGCACACACGGGCGACCGCGCAGGAACTGCAGGACGAGGCATCCCGGATCGCCGGTTACGACATCCCGATGGAGGATGCGCTCTCCGTGACGCGGTTCAGCGACTTCACCCGGCTGGTGCGCCACTACCGCAAGGACCGCGTGTTCCTGGCGGGGGACGCCGCGCACGTGCACTTCCCGATCGGGGGGCAGGGGTTGAGCACCGGACTGGTCGACGGGCTCAACCTGGGCTGGAAGCTGGCCCACGCCGCGCGCGGAACGGCGGGCAAGGGGCTGCTCGACACGTACGACGACGAGCGCAGGCCGGCCGCGCAGCGGGTCATCGACACCACGCGCGCCCAGCTGACGCTGATGCGTCCCGCCCCCGACCTCGACCCGCTGCGCGCGATGGTCGCCGAGCTGCTGACGCTGGAGCAGACCCGTCGGCACGTGGGCGACTTGATCAGCGCGCAGGAGACGGTGTACCCGGCTCGCTCGGGCTTCGCCTCCCGGTGGGAGGGGCGGTTCCTGGAGAACGTCGTGGTGAAGGACGGCGCGGAGCCGCAGGACGTCACGGGGCTGCTGGCCGACGGCCGGCCTCTGCTTCTCCTGTCCGGCGAGCGGGCTGCGGCGTACGGCGAGTCGGCCCGGGGCTGGGCCCATGTGCTGAACACCGTCACCGCCTCACCGGATGCCGCCCTTCCGTGCGAGGCGATGCTGATGCGTCCTGACGGCCACATCGCCTGGGCACCGGACGCGGGTGACCTCACCGACGCCCTGCGCCTGTGGTTCGGCGAGCCCCGGTAGGCGGCGGCGGGCAGCGGCCCGCCCGCTGATCGAGCCCCGGTCGGGGCGCGGCGGAATCGGTGCTCGACCGGGGCGGCATCCACGGTCTTCCGCCGTGTCCGGGTCGCCCGGTCCTGCCTCGCCACGCCACCGCCTTTGCGCCCGTGACCCGGATCTCTTCGGTGATCAATAACGTGATCGACGTGGGATCACCCGTCTGATTGGATCTTGCCTCGGGTGCGGCTCGCCTGTCGCCGCCGCCGAAAACCACGGGGGATTCATGAACACGACGACGAACGATGAGGGAGGCCTCCGGCCGCCCAGCGAGCCGTTTCCCGCGGCACTGGCTCAGCTGCATCGCGCCAGGGAGGCCGACGCCTTCCCGGTCAGCTGGACGCGGACGCGGGACGACCACTACTCGGTCATCGCCCACTGGCCTGGTGAACACCCTTACTTCATACCGGTACACGGGCACCGCTACGATCCGCTGCTCGTCACCGAGACCATGCGCCAGGCCACCCTGCTCGTGCTGCATGCAGGGTACGGCGTTCCCCTGGGGCACCACTTCCTCCTGACGGAGCTGCAGTTCACCTGCCGCATGGACCGGCTCGCCATCGGCGACGGGCCCGGGGAGGTGGAGGTACAGGTGGTCTGCTCCGATGTGCAGCGGGCCCGTGGGCTCGTCTCCCAGTTCAGGGTCGACATGGTCGTCCGCCGCGCGGGGTCGGCCGTGTCCACGGGCGTCATCCTGGGGCGGACCGTCGGTCCGGAGGCCTACCGCCGGATGCGGGGCGACCATGGCATCCCGGGATTCGAGGTCCCTCGGACGCCTCCGGTGACCGCCTCGCTCGTCGGCCGCTCACGCCCGGAGGACGTCCTGCTCTCGCCCACCCCGCAGGACCGGCTGTGGCAGCTGCGGGTCGACACCGAGCACCCGGTCCTGTTCCAGGGCGAGAAGGACCACGTGCCGGGGATGCTGCTCCTGGAAGCAGCCAGGCAGGCGGCCGAACTGGCGACGCAGTCCCAGCCGTTCGTCCCCTCCTCGGGACGCATAGGCTTCCAGCGCTACGCGGAGTTCGGTACCCCCTGCTGGATACGGGCCCACGCCCTGACCACCTCGCGCGCCGGAACGACCGGCATCACCATCACGGGCAGCCAGGACGACGGCGCGGTGTTCCTCGCCGAGCTCTCCTCGGCCCTTCCCGCCTGCTGACGGGACGGCAACGCAGACATGATCCTTGTCACCGGAGGAACCGGCACGGTGGGGCGGGAGGTCGCCCGCCTGCTGGCCCCCGGCCGCCCGCTGCGCATCCTCACGAGGCGGCCCGAACTCGTCACCGCCCGAGGGCCCGCCGTCACCGTGGTCCGCGGCGGCTTCACCGACCCCGAAGGCCTCCACCGGGCTCTGACGGGAATCCGCGCCGCCTTCCTGGTCACCAACCGGGTGGCGGAGGAGGACGACGCGCGGTTCATCGACGCGGCCCGGGCCTGCGGCGTACGGCACCTGGTCAAGCTCTCCGCGGCCGCCGTGGAGGATCCGGAGGCGGACGCTCTCATCACCCGCTGGCAGCGCGAGAACGAGCGGGCGGTGCGGGAATCGGGACTGGCATGGACCTTGCTGCGTCCCCGGTCCTTCATGTCCAACACGCTGTCGTGGGCACCGGCCGTCCGTTCCGAGGGCGTCGTGCGCGCGCTCTACGGGGAGTCGGCCAACGCCTGCGTGGACCCGCGCGACGTCGCCGAGGTGGCGGTGCACGCTCTGACACAGGACGGGCAGGAAGGCCGCGTGCACGCGCTTTCCGGTCCGGAGGCGGTCACCGCGCGCGAACAGGTCGCCGTGCTCTCGAAGGTGCTGGGGCGACCACTGCGCTTCGAGGAACTCGGGCCGGAGCGGGCCCGCTCCGCACTGCTGGACCGCTATCCCGAGGCGATCGCCGAAGCGCTGCTGCGCAGCGCCGGGCGCCAGCAGGCCGGCGCGAAGGCAGGGGTGGACTCAGTGGTGCCCGCGATACTGGGACGACCCTCACGGACCTTCGAAACCTGGGCGGCGGACCACGCGCAGGCATTCGCCTGACCGTCCGGGCACGGGAGTCGGTTCCCTCGTACACCCGGGTCGGGTCGACGGGGTCGACGAGCACGCACATCAGGAGCAGGGAGAGGAGCGCCCCCGCCGCCGCTGCGCCCGCGACGAGCCGGTCGCCACGGCCCCTGCCCCTGCGGACGAGTACGGCGATCAGCAGGGGCCGGGGTGGTGGGTCAGCGCTTGGAGATGCGGACCACTCCGGTCTCGGTGCCCTGGTAGAGGGTGCCGTCCGGGGCGGCCGTCCCCCGCATCTGCAGCGGGTTGTAGACCAGCCCGATGCCCAGGAAGGCGCTGGTGAGCTGGGCGCCGGTCGCCGGGTCGATGACGGAGTGGTGGTACTGGGCGAAGGTGTTCAGGCCGGCGCTGCCCGTCGGCCCGGTCACCGAGACCGTGTAGATCTTCCCGTCGGCCAGGGAGAGCCGGGGCAGTGCGGCGGACTTCACCGGGCTGTTCCACACCACCGAGCAGCCCGTCCCCTCGGCGTTGACGTCGATCCGGCTGAGACCGCCCTCGAAGTTCGCGGAGGACGGCTGGCTCGCCGGAGCACCCTCGGGCAGGGCCGGGTAGGGGTAGCCGTAGGTGTTGGTGACGAAAACGCTGCGCCCGGAGGCGATGACGGCGTCCTCGGTGCCGCTGCGGGCGTACTGGGTGAGCACGGGGATCCGGCAGATCGGGTCCGGTCCGCCGGCCGCCCGGTAGACGAGCAGGTTCCCGTGCGGGGCGGCGTTGTCGACGATCGTGACGTACTCGGTGCCGTTGCCCGGCCCGAAGAAGCTCGGGGTCGTGCCGGTTCCCCAGCTGAGCTGGCCGGGCTTGCGGGCCGGACCCCGGTCGTACGGCGCCCGCCAGTCCACCACGGGGGTACCGTCCGGGCCGGCCGACAGGAGGTAGAGCGCGTGGTCGGTGGCGACGGCGGTGTGTCCGGGGACGGTGGAGATGCTGTTCTGGACGCCCTCACCGGTGCTGACGCTGCGCACCGCCCCGGTGCCGGTGTCCACGGTCCCGATCACACCGCCGCTGGTGGCGAACCAGACCCTGCCCTCCCAGTCGGGAGTCAGGCCGACGATGTTGTCCCCGGCGGGGACGGCGTTGCCGAGCGGGGTGGACTGCTCGACTTGGAGGGTCCAACCGGAGCCGGCGCGGCGGTGGCCGACGCGCACGAGGTCGTTGTTCCCGTCGACGACGACCAGCCGGTCGCCGTTGTCGAGGTAGGCGTACACGCCGCCGAAGAGACTGCCCTTGGGCAGCGCCAGGGAGGCGAGGTCGGCCCCGGTGACGGGGTCGAGAAGGTGCACGGTCGGCGTCTGGCCGAAGATGCTGGTGCAGAGCGCGATCACGTAGCCGTCGCTGCCCACGACCACGGTGGGGCAGGCCGAAGCCAGCGCCGTGCGGGAGTAGTCGATGGCGGACGTCCCGGGCCCCGGGTAGGGCGTGGTACCGCTCGAGGCACTGTCGCCGTGCATGGTCGCGGCGCCGTTGGCCGCGGTGGCCGGGTTCTGCGGCGCCTGCGGGCCGAACGGGGAAGCCGTGTCGGCGGCGGCGGGGGCGGCGGGGGCGCTGCCGAGCGCCACGGCGAGGGAAAGGGCGAGCACGGCAAGGCGCCCGCCAGCGGGCAGGGAGAACGGCATCAGGGGGGTCCTCGTGACTGGAAGGGGAGGCGACGGCTGCGCAGCGAGGGGCCGGCGGCCGCATCGGGTGCCGCGGCACCCAGGGGTCGGCCGGCGTGGTGGGAACGGCCGACGGGCGGCTGCCGATGGTGCGGCCCGGCCCTTGCTTCCGTGTGGCGGTTGCTCCCCGGAACGGCTCTGACCGCCACGCTATCCGCCGCCCCCGTGATTCGGATCTTTCCGTGGCGGCCGGCCACAGCTTGTTCACGCAGTTCACGTTCCCGCAGCATGCGGGCAACACGCGGCGGGGGCGTACGGACCTCCGCCGGTGTCGCGGCCGGTGTCGCTGTCGGCGGTCACGGGCCGGGAACGGATCCGCCGCGCATGATCTCGGTGAGACGGCCGCGCAGCCGGGCGAACTCGGGTGAGGCCCGCAGCGCGGATACGTCCGTGCCGGGTCCCCTGGCCAGGTCCACCGGCAGCTCCGCCACCACCCGGCCGGGCCCCGCGGCCATGACCAGCACCCGAGAGCCCAGCAGCACCGCCTCCTCCGCGGAGTGCGTCACGAACAGCACCGTCGTGCCGAGCCGCCCGGCCAAGGTCCGCACCTCCTCCTGGAGCCGCTCCCGGGTCAGGGCGTCGAGCGCGGCGAACGGCTCGTCCATGAGCAGGAGTTCGGGCTCCGCGGCCAGTGCCCTGGCCAGCGCCACCCGCTGCTGCTGACCGCCCGACAGCTCCCACGTCCGCCGGCCCGCCATCCCGGGCAGTCCCACCCGTTCCAGAAGCCCGGCGATCCGGCCGGGCCGGTCGGATCTCGGCACGCCCAGCCGGGCCAGCGCGAAGGCCAGGTTCCCTCCCACCGTGCGCCAAGGGAACAGCCGGGGCTGCTGGAACACCACTCCCGCCCCCGCGCCCGGCCGGGGGAGCGCGCCCCGGACCCGGGCCTGGCCCGTGGCGGGCCGCTCGAAGCCCGCCACCACGCGCAGCAGGCTCGTCTTGCCGCAGCCGGACGGCCCGACCAGGACGACGAACTCGCCGGCATGGATCCGTACGTCCACGCCGTCGAGCGCCGTCACCGGCGCCTTCGCCGACCCGTACCGGACCGACACGCCCGCCAGCTCGACGACCGCGGCCCGCGTGTCCGGCTCGTCAGTTCGCGGCACGGCCGAGCTCCTCCACCGCGAGCGCCCGCCCGAAGACCGCCTCGTCCGGCACGGAGTCGACCGCCTTCTGCCCCTTCAGGAACACGGCGGCGTCGTGCAGGTTCGCCGCGAGCTTGCCGGGGGCGCCCGGCCTGCCCAGGTAGTCGGGTCCGGTCTGCTCCTTCGCGCTGAGCAGCACCAGTTCCGACAGCTGCCGCTTCGCCTCCGCCACAGGCAGTCCGAGCTCCGCCCCGATGGACTTCGCGGCCTGGTCCGGTGCCGTGCGCGCCTGTGCGACGGCCGTGTCCTGGGCCTTGATCCAGGCGGTGACCACTTCCGGGTGCCTGGCCGCGAACGCGTCCGTCACCACGCCGAGGTCGGCCGTCGGCTTGCCCTCCTTGGCCAGTTCACGACTGGTGACGAGCACCTTGCCGTCCTTGGCCAGTTCGCCCAGCGTCGGCGTCCACACGTAGGCGGCGTCGATGTCCCCGCGCTTCCACGCGGCGAGCGCGTCCTGCGGCTGGAGGTCGATGGTCTGCACGGACGACGGCTCCACACCCGCCGCCGTCAGCGCGGCGAGCAGCGAGTAGTGGGCCGTCGACCCGAAGGGAGTGGCCACCTTCTTGCCCACCAGATCCTTCACCGAACCGATCCCGGGCTTGGCGACGAGCGCCTCGTTGTCCCCGATCAGGTCGTGGATCCACACCACCTTGTACGGAATGTTCAGCGGCGCGGAGAGCCCCTTGGTGACGGGGCTCGACCCGGCCAGACCCAGGTCGACCGACCCGGCGATGACGGCCGTGTTGACGTCGCCACCGGACTCGAACTTCACCCACTTCACGTCGACTTCGGGAAGGGCCCGCTCCAGCAGCCGCTGGTTCTTCACCACCAGGTCGGCGTTGGGTATCGCCTGATAGGCGATCCGTACGGTGATGCGCCCCGAGGATCCGCCGGCCCCGTCGCCGTCACCTCCGCAGGCGGTGGTGACGGAGGCCGTCAGGGCGACGGCCGCGGTGAGCAGCAGGGTGCGGCGGGACAGACGTGCGGGCATGGACGATCTCCGGTCTGGGGTCGGACGGCCAAGGAACGAGGCAAGAAGGGGAACGGGAAGGAAAGGGGGGCGGGAATCAGGCGCGGCCGCGCCACGGCACGGCGATCCGCTCGACGAGCCGCAGGAGCGCGTCCAGCACGATCCCGGACAGGCCGATGGCGAGGATGCCCGCGATCACCAGCGCGGTCTGGTTGTAGCGCTGCGCATCGCGGATCATGCCGCCGATGCCGGGCACACCGTTGATGGTCTCCGCCGCGACGACCGAGGTGTAGGCCACGCCGACGGCGATGCGGACACCGGTGAGGATCTCGGGCAGCGCGGAGGGCAGCCGTACGGACAGCAGCAGCGCCGTCGGCCCCGACCCCAGCGCCCGTGCGGCCTCGACGAGCTGGCCGGGCACCGTGCGTACGGCCGCCGCGGTCGCCGCGGCGATCGGCGGCAGGGCCGCGATGACCAACAGCCAGATCTTCGGCGCCTCGTCGATGCCGAACCAGATGACGAGCAGCGAGAGGTACGCCAGCGGCGGCAGCGTCCGCAGGAACGTCACCGCGGGCTCCAGTACGACGGCCAGCGGCCGGACCGTACCGATCAGCAGCCCCAGCGGCACCCCGGCCAGCACGGCGTACGCGGAGCCGGTGCCGATCCTGCCCAGGCTGACGCCCAGATGCTCGATCAGCAGATGGCCGCCGTAGCCGCGCACCCCGTCGTGCACCGTGGAGGCGAGGACGAACTGCCGCCACACATCGCCGGGCGAGGGAACCAGGACCCGAGGCCACACCTCGGCGGAGACCACCGCCTGCCAGGCGGCGAGGAGCACGGCGAGGGCGACGAGCCGCAGCCCGCCCCACCGGAAGGCCTCGCGCAGGCGGTCCCGTCGGGGGGATTCCGACCCGGCCCCGGTACCGGCCGGTTCGGGGGCGGGTTGCGGCATCCGGTCCGGACCGGATGCCGCAACCGTCGTCGTGGGAGCGGTCACGGGGCTTCCGCCCCGGTCAGGGCGCGCAGCCGCGCGGCCACTTCCTCGCCGACCCGGTACGCCTCTTCGAGGTGCGGGTAGCCGGAGAGGACGAACTCGTCGATGCCCAGGGCGCGGTACTCGGCGAGCCGTGCGGCCACCTCGTCGTGCGAGCCGACCAGCGCGGTCCCGGCGCCCTCGCGGACCAGGCCGATGCCCGCCCACAGGTTCGGCGCCACCGTGAGGCGGGCGGCGTCCGCGACCCCGCCGTGCAGCGCGGTCATCCGGGCCTGCCCGGTGGAGTCCATGCCGGCGAACCGCTCCTGGCTCGCCCGTACGGCCTCCGGGTCGAACCCGGCGAGGATCCGGTCCGCCTCGGACCAGGCCTCGGCGGCGGTGTCCCGGCTGATGACGTGCAGCCGCAGACCGAACCGTACGGTGCGGCCCGCCGCCCGGGCCCGCTCCCGCAGCCGGGTGATGCGCGCGGCGACGGCGGCGGGCGGCTCGCCCCACAGCAGTTGTACGTCGGCCTGCCGCGCGGCGACCTCCTCGGCGGCGGGGGAGGCCCCGCCGAAGTACAGGGGCACGGGGTGGCGCAGTTCCGGATCGGTGAGCCGGGCGCCCGCGATCCGCAGGTGGGCGCCGTGGTGGTCGGCCGTCTTGCCGTCCAGCAGGGTACGCAGGACCGTCATCACCTCCTCGGTCCGGGCGTACCGCGCGTCGTGCTCCAACCAGTCACCGTACGCCCGCTGTTCGACGGGATCGCCGCCGGTCACCACGTTGAGCGCGAGTCTGCCTCCCGCGAACCGGCGGAAGGCGTCGGCCTGCTGGGCGAGCAGTGTCGGACTGGCGAATCCGGCGCGGAACGCCACCAGGAACCCGATCCGGGTGGTGTGCTGCGCGAGCGCGGCGGTGAGGATCCAGGGATCCACGCAGCCGAGCCCCACGGGCGTGAGCAGCGAGTGGAACCCGGCCTGCTCGGCGGCGCGGGCCACCTGGGCCAGGTACGGGATGTCCGCGGGCCGCCGGGTGGCGGATCCGGTACGGCCCTGGACGGCGGTGACGCCGCCGGGATCGCGGCCGTCCCCGCCGGTGGGCAGGAACCAGTGGAGCAGGAGGGGGTTTTCCGGCATGAGGGGACCTCGTCGAAGCAGCAGCACGGCACGCGCCACCACCGAGGGGAGGTGGCACGTGTACGCGAGCAGAGGGGAAGACGGAAGGACGCGCGGAGGGGCGCGCGGTTGTTCCGTGCGGGATCAGGAGCGGCGGATCGCCTGGTCCTCAGCGGACCCGCGGATCAACAGCCGTGCGCACGAGGGGAATCGGCCCGACACAGCATGGTCGAAACACGCAGCAGATCTACGTGACGACGCGATACGAGTACGGGGGCCATGGCCGCATCCTGTCGGGGCGGCTCCGGAGCGTGCAAGCGGAGTCCGAGTGCTGGACCATCCCGTTCGGCATCCCGAGATCCAGCGCTACGGCGGCCACGCCCGCCACGGCGGCTGGGACCGCGGGGCTGTTGCCGCAGCATGGCGAACGCGTGGCGGTCGCGCGAGGTCCCGGACGGGGGGCGTTCGCAGTGCCTAGTATCCGCGGCAGGGCCCCCACCCGGCGCATCGCGCGCCCCGTCCCCCTTCCCCTTCCTCCTCCCTCCGCAAGGACGCGTGCCGCCATGACCGTTCCCCGTGCCATCGGAGTCGCCGAGGCGCAGCCGCGCCTGGGTGAGCTGACCGTCGTAGACGTCCGCACGCCGGGCGAGTTCGCCACCGGCCATCTCCCGGACGCCCTCAACGTGCCCCTCGACAGGCTCGCGGGGAGCGTCCCGGAACTGCGGGCGGCCGCCGAGCTGACACCCCTGCTCGTGGTGTGCGCCTCCGGAGCCCGCTCGGACCAGGCCGTCACGGAGCTCGCCGTCCACGGCATCGCCGCCTCCGGCCTGAGCGGCGGCACCCGGGCCTGGGCGGCCGCCGGGCATCCGCTCCAGCGGCCCGCCGGTCCCGTACGGGCCGTCTGGGCGATGGAGCGGCAGGTCCGCTTCACCGCCGGCGGCATCGTGCTGCTCGGCCTGCTCCTCGGGCTGCTCGTCCACCCGGCCTTCGAGCTGCTGTCCGGGGCGATCGCGGCGGGCCTGGTCTTCTCGGCGGTCACCGACACCTGCGCAATGGCCGTGCTGCTCGGGCGACTGCCGCTCAACCGGCGCGGAACGCGGGCCCGCGCCTGACCGCCGGACCCGCGGCCCCGGGCCGCACCGGTCCGGCCCACCGCGCCCCCGGAAGCTGGACCGGCCGGATCCCGGTCCGGGAAGACCTCATCCACCCGGGGCGTGCCCCTGCGGCCACCTGACGAAGACACTCCTGCCGACTGCCCGCGCCCCGTGAGGCCCTGAAGGGAGAACGGAAGGGCTGCGCCCGGGCGGGCGACCTCTACCTGCGCCACGGCGCCACCGCTCCGCTTCCGTGGCGATGGCCTCGACCGCGGCGGGGCAGGAAGAGTTCACGTCTCGTCACTCACCCCGGTATCGACGTCACACGCTGGGCGTCTGTCGGCGGGAACGCCGAGCGTCGCCAAGATCTCGGCCGCGCCGCGCTCCGCGAACGTGCGGGCCCTGACCGGCCGGCCTGTCGAGAAGAAGGCCGGCGAGTCGGCGCTGCGCGACCTCGTCGTCGACTTCTTCGCGCACCACAGCGCCGAGTACGACATCCGCGCCCAGCTGTGCACGGACATCGACCGCATGCCCGTGGAGGACGCGTCGGTCCTGTGGCCCGAGGAGCTGTCACCCCACGAAGTCGTGGCCGTACTCCACCTGCCCGCCCAGGACGCCTACAGCGACGCCCGCCGCCGCTACGCGGACGACGTCCTCTCCTTCAGCCCCTGGCACGCCCGTGAGGCCCACCGTCTGCTGGGCTCCATCATGCGCTCGCGCCGCGCCGCCTGTCCCAGCTCCAGCGACTTCCGCCACCGGCTCAACGGGGTCGACCCGCAGGAGCCGGCGAGCATCAAGGAGCTTCCCGCCTGAGCAGGAAGGCCGATCCGGGGATGTGGCCACGGATCGGGGCGGGACTCACATGTCAGAATGGATGTGCCCGTTCTTCGTCCGGTTTTCATCATCGAGGTCTTCCGTGTCCCAGCCCGTTGGCCGTGTGCCGCAGCGACGCAACGCACGGTCCAACCGGGCGCGCATCCTGGCCACAGCGCGCCAGGAGCTCGGACGGAACCCCGACACCACTCTGGAGGAGCTGGCGCGCGCATCCGGTGTCGTCAGGCGCACTCTTTTCGGGCACTTCCCCGGACGGGCGGCGCTCCTGGAGGCGCTGGCCGAGGAAGCCGCCGAGGCTCTCCAGGCCGCCGCGGCGGCCGGGGTGAAGGCGACGGAACCGGCCGAGCCGGCACTCGCGCGCTTCTCGTTGTCGATGTGGCCGGTGGGCGACCGCTACCGGATGCTCCTGGCGCTGGCCCAACGGGACCTGGGCATGGAACGGGTCGCCGAGATCCTCGAACCCGCCCGCGTCACGGTCACCGCCATTCTGGAACGGGGGCAGCGGGACGGCGTCTTCCACTCCCACCTGCCGCCCGCGGTCATGGGTGCCGGCCTGGAGGCGATGACGGTCGCCCTGCTGGAACAGGTCAACACCGGCGCGCTGGAGGACGACGGGACGCGTACGGCCGTCGCCACGCTCATCGCGGCCGGTGTGCCGGAGAAGCAGGCGCGCCTCGTGGTCGATGACGTGGCCGCCGCGATCGCGGCGGAAGCCGTCGCCGATAGCTGAGTCGCAGCACGGCTGTTGGTGCGGAGATGGATCAGACCCCGGTGCGAAGGCATCGGGGTCTTCAACAAAAAGGGGACGGGCCGAACCTGTGGGGCTCAGACCGCGCCCACGGGTTCGCACTCGGCCGCTGCTTCCGCCGCCGCCGACTCCTCCTGGCGGTGCTTCCCGGTGGCCTTGCGGCCGGGCAGCACGGCGATGACGATCAGGGTGCCGGCGCCCATGATGATCGCGCCGATGAGGCTGGTGTGCGCGATGGCGTGGGCGAAGGACTCGTGCACCGCCTCGATCAGGGTCTGAGCCTGCTGGGGGCCACCGCCCGGAGACTTGGCGATGTGCTCGGCGACCGCGAGGCCGCCGCCCACCGAGTCCTTGGCCGTGTCCATCGCCTCGGCCGGGAGGCGACCGCCGACCATGCCGGTCAGCTTGTCCTTGTAGGACGTCGCGAGGAGCGAGCCGAGCACGGCGATGCCCAGGGCGCAGCCGAGTTCCAGCGCCGTGTCGTTGGCGCCACCGCCGACGCCCAGCTCGGACTCGGGGAAGGAGCCCATGATGGTGTCGGTGGCCGGGGACAGGCTCAGGCCGATCGCGAAGCCGAGCATCAGCAGGGGCGTCAGGAAGTCCGAGTACGTTGAGCCCGACTCGATCTGCGTGAGCAGGAAGACGCCCGCCGTGCCGATCACCATGCCGGCGCCCACGACCGGCTTCACGCCCAGCTTCGGGGCCAGCTTGCCGGTGACCGCGGCGCCGACGAACACGGCTCCGGCCAGCGGCAGAAGGCGTATGCCGGTCTCCAGGGCGTTGTAGCCGAGAACGAACTGCAGGAACTGGGTGGAGTAGTAGATCGAACCGAAGGTGCCGAAGAAGAACAGCACCGCGAGCATCGAGCCGCTGAAGGGGCGCTCCTTGAACTTGCGCACGTTCAGCATCGGGTTCGGATGCTTCAACTCCCAGGCCACGAAGGCCGCCAGGCCGACAGCGGCGACGACGGCCGCGGTGATCGGGCCGGCGCCCCAACCGAAGTGCGGGCCCTCGATGGTCGCGTAGACCAGGCTGCCGATGAAGACGATCGAGAGCAGACCGCCGACGTAGTCGATCCGGCCCATGCCCTCCGCCTTGGACGGCGGCACCAGGAGCAGTGCGCCGATGACGCCGAGCACCGCGAGCGGGACGTTCATGAGGAAGGTGGAACCCCAGGCGTGCTCCTCCAGCAGCCAGCCGGCGGCCACCGGGCCGGCGGCGACCCCGTGGCTGTCGCCCTCGTACGACGGGGACTTCGACGTCGTACGGGAGACGCAGTACACCTTCCGGGCGCGGGTGGCCGACCGGTGGCGCAGCGGACGGTTCTTTCTCCTCGGCGACGCCGCCCACCTCACCCCGCCGTTCGTCGGGCAGGGGCTGTGCGCGGGCCTGCGTGATGCCCACAACCTCACCTGGAAGCTGGCCCGCGTCCTGGGCCAGGGCGGGGACGAGCGTCTCCTCGACACGTACGAGAGCGAGCGCAAGCCGCACGCACGGCATGTGATCCGGCTCGCGGTCGCCATGGGCTGGGCCATGACCGGCGGCCAGGACGGCGCCGCCGCACTGCGCCGCAGGATCCTGGCCGCCGCCTGCCGCATACCCGGCCTGACCGCGGCGGCGGGCCGCGACCTCAGCCCACCCCTGACCGCCGGGCCCCTCGTCCGGCGCCGTATGCGCAGGAGCCTCGTGGGCACCCATTGCCCGCAACCATGGGTGGTGGGACGCGACGGCCGGCGCAGCCGCCTCGACGGAGTACTCGGCGACACCTTCACCGTCCTGACCGCCGCCGAGCCCTGGCCCTCGCTGCGCGCCCTGGCCCACGGGCTCGGCGTCCCGGCGATCCCCGTGGCGGACCTCCGTGACGACGGAACCCTTACGCCCTGGCTGCGCGCCGGCCGGGCGGACGCCGTCCTGCTGCGTCCCGACCGCGTCGTCATGGACGTCGTCCCGGCCGGGGGTCACGACTTCACGGACACCGCCGCCTGGGCGTCCCTCCTGCACACCACGCGCACCCCCGACCCTTCCCCACGGACCGTAGAGAACAGCCTGCCGAGGAGCGCCACACGATGACCAGGCCGTACCCGGCACCCTTCACGACGCCAGATCCGCGGGCCGTCGCCGACAGCCGCATCATGCACTTCGCCCGCCACGCCGGCGTGGACGGCACCGACTACGCCGCTCTGCACCACTGGTCGGTCACCGACCTGGAAGGCTTCTGGGGCGCGGTGTGGGACTACTTCGACATCGACGCGGACACCCCGTACGAGCAGGTGCTCGCGGAGGAGCGGATGCCGGGCGCCCGCTGGTTCCCCGGCGCCACCCTCAACTACACCCACCACGCCCTGCGCAACCTCACCGACGACACCGTGGCGATCATCGCCCTCGACGAGACCGGCTCCGGATACGAGGTGACCGGCAAACGGCTGCGCGCCCAGGTCGCGTCCGTCGCCGCCACCCTGCGCGACCTGGGCGTCGGCAAGGGGGACCGGGTCGTCGGCTACCTGCCCAACACCCCGCACGCGATCGTCGCCTTCCTCGCCGCCGCGAGCCTGGGCGCCGTGTGGTCGGTCTGCGGGCAGGACTACGCCCCCAAGGCCGCCGCCGACCGATTCGCCCAGCTCGAACCCACCGTCCTGATCTCCGCCGACGGCTACCTCTTCAACGGCACCACCCACGACCGCCGAGACGCCACCCTCGAACTCACCTGTGCGCTGCCGACCTTGAAGGCCACCGTGCTCGTGGACCACGTGGGCCTGCCGTGGGCGCCACAGGCGTACCCGTCACCGGTGATGCCGTGGGAGGACGCCTCCACCCGCACCGAGGAACTCACCTGCACACCGGTGCCCTTCGACCACCCCCTGTGGGTCGTGTTCTCCTCGGGCACCACCGGCCTGCCCAAGGGCATCGTCCACGGCCACGGCGGCGTCCTGCTCGAACACCTCAAGACCCTCGGCCTCCACTCCGACCTCTGCCCCGGCGACCGCCTCCTGTGGTACACCACCACCCACTGGATGATGTGGAACCTGGTCGCCTCCACACTGCTCACCGGCGCCACGACGTGCACCTACGACGGCAGCCCGGCGCCCTTCGCCAAGCTCGACGTCCTGTGGGAGCTGGCCGCGAGCCACCGGGTGACCGTCTTCGGCACCAGCCCCCAGTACCTGCTGGGCATGGCCAAGTACGGCGTCGACCCCTCGGCGCACGACCTGTCGTCGATCCGCGTCGTCGGCTGCACCGGCTCCGCCCTGCCGGCCTCCGCCTACCCCTGGGTCCGCCACCACGTCGGCGACCACGTCCTGCTCGCTTCCACCAGCGGCGGCACGGACGTCGTCTCCGGCTTCGCCGGCAGCGCCCCCAACACGCCGGTCTGGGCTGGCGAGTTGTCAGCGCCCCACCTGGGCGTGGCCCTGGCCGCGTACGACGCCGAGGGCCTCCCGATCGTGGACCAGGTCGGGGAGCTGGTCGTCACCCGCCCGATGCCGTCCATGCCGCTGTACTTCTGGAACGACCCCGACGGCGCCCGCTACCGCGACGCCTATTTCTCCTCCCACCCCGGCGTGTGGCGCCACGGCGACTGGATCACCCTCACCTCCCACGGCTCCGTAATTGTCCACGGCCGCTCCGACAGCACGCTCAACCGCAACGGCGTACGCCTGGGCAGCGCCGACATCCACGACGTCGTCGAACGCCTCCCCGAGATCACCGAGGCCCTCGTCATCGGCGCGGAGGAACCCGACGGCGGCTACTGGATGCCGCTGTTCGTGGTCCTCGCCGCCGACGCGACCCTGGACGACCCGCTCCGCGAGAAGATCAAGGAGGCGATCCGGACCGGCGCCTCACCCCGCCACGTCCCCGACGAGATCCTGGAAGTCCCCGGCATCCCGCACACCCGCACCGGCAAGAAACTCGAAGTCCCCGTCAAACGCATCCTCCAGGGCGCCCCGGTCGAGCAGGTCGTCAACCCGGCAGCCGTGGACGCCCCCGACCTCATCGACCACTTCGCCCACCTGGGCGCCGAACGCCGGGGCCGGTCGGCATGACAGCCGCGCAGATCACCCTCGCCGTCGCTCTCACCCTGGTCTTCCTGCCACGTGCGCCGTTTCGCGTGGGGCCCGTCGATGCCTGAGGACTCACGGGTCTCCCACCGACCGCTAGAAGAAGCCGAGCTTCTTCGGGGAGTAGCTCTGGAGGATGTTCTTCGTCTGCTGGTAGTGCTCCAGCATCATCTTGTGGGTCTCCCGGCCGACCCCCGACTGCTTGTACCCGCCGAACGCCGCGTGCGCCGGATACGCGTGGTAGCAGTTCGTCCAGACGCGGCCCGCCTGGATCTCGCGGCCCGCGCGGTAGGCGGTGGTGGCGTCGCGGGTCCACACGCCGGCGCCGAGGCCGTAGAGGGTGTCGTTGGCGGTGCGGATGGCGTCGTCGAAGTCGGTGAAGGAGGTGACGGCGACGACGGGGCCGAAGATCTCCTCCTGGAAGATCCGCATGCGGTTGTCGCCCTCGAAGATGGTGGGCTGGACGTAGAAGCCGCCCGCCAACTCGCCGCCGTGCTCGACGCGCTGACCGCCCGTCAGGATCTTGGCACCCTCCTGCTGGCCGATCTCCAGGTAGGAGAGGATCTTGGCGAGCTGGTCGGAGGAGGCCTGGGCGCCGATCATGGTGTCGGTGTCCAGTGGGTGGCCGGGGACGATGGCCTCCGTGCGGGTGATCGCCGCCTGGAGGAAGTCGTGGTAGTGGCCGCGCTGGATCAGGGCCCGGGAGGGACAGGTGCACACCTCGCCCTGGTTGAGGGCGAACATGGTGAAGCCTTCGAGGGCCTTGTCGAGGAAGTCGTCGTCGGCCGCCGAGACGTCGTCGAAGAAGAGGTTGGGCGACTTGCCGCCCAGCTCGAGGGTGACCGGCTTGATGTTCTCCGCCGCGTATTTCATGATCAGCCGGCCCGTCGTCGTCTCGCCGGTGAAGGCGATCTTCGCGACCCGCGGGGAGGACGCGAGCGGCTTGCCGGCCTCCTCGCCGAAGCCGTTGACGATGTTGATCACACCGGGCGGCAGCAGGTCGGCGACCAGGCTCATCCAGTAGTGGACGGAGACCGGGGTCTGCTCGGCCGGCTTCAGGACGATCGCGTTGCCGGCGGCGAGCGCGGGCGCCAGCTTCCAGACCGCCATCAGGATCGGGAAGTTCCACGGGATGATCTGGGCGACCACGCCCAGCGGCTCGTGGAAGTGGTACGCGACGGTGTCGTCGTCGATCTGGCTGAGCGCGCCCTCCTGGGCGCGCAGCGCGCCCGCGAAGTAGCGGAAGTGGTCGATGGCGAGCGGGATGTCCGCGGCCAGCGTCTCGCGGACCGGCTTGCCGTTCTCCCAGCTCTCCGCGACCGCCAGCGCCTCCAGGTTCCGCTCCATCCGGTCCGCGATCCGCAGCAGCACCTGCGCCCGCTCGGCCGGCGCCGTACGGCCCCAGGCCGGCGCGGCCGCGTGCGCCGCGTCCAGCGCGCGCTCCACGTCCTCGGCGGTGCCGCGGGCCACCTCCGTGAACGGGCGGCCGTCGACGGGGCTCGGATTCTCGAAGTACCGGCCGCCCGCCGGGGCGACGTACTCACCGCCGATCCAGTGGTCGTAGCGCGCCGCGTACGACATGAGCGAACCCTCGGTACCGGGTGCGGCGAAACGGGTCATGGGCATGGCCTCCTCGGGGCGACGCGCAGTGCGACGTGCAGTGCGCCGTGCGATGCGACGTGCGATGCGATGTTCCGTGGGACGGGCGGGGCGGTCCGCGGTGTGACGTGCGACGCGAACCGTGGCGCGATGCGGTACCGCGTGCGCTGTCACGTGCGACGCGATCCGCGACGCCGCGGCCGTGCCGGCCCCGACCGGCCGTCAGCGGCGAGTGTGCGCCGCCGTACGTTGCAACCCCGTTGCGTCCGAGGCCAGTTCGGCGTCCAGGGCGGCGAGCCGTGCCCGTACCGCGGGGGCCTGCGCCGCCGGTACGGCCGAGGCGAGCGCCCGCCACACCGTCACGTCGTCCTCGCCCCACGCGCTGTACGCCCAGTCCGCGAGCAGCCCCGGATCGCCCCGGTCCACCAGCGCCGCCCGCAGCCGCCCGGCCAGCCGCTCCCGCAGCCGCACCACCCCCGGCGCGCACGACGACGGCAGCAGCGGACCCGCGTAACCGCCGAGCGCCGTCGACACCGCCCCCGATGCCAGCCGCCGGTCCACCACCGCGAAGTCCGCGTCCACCTCCCGCGTCAGCCGGTACGGACGGGAGGCGAGCAGCTCCGGGCCGAGCAGACCGCGCAGCCGGGACAGCTCCGCCCGCAGCGTCACCGGGGTGACCGACTCGTCCTCGTACAGCAGCGTGAGCAGCTCGTCCCCCGTCACGCCCTCCGGGCGCTGCGCCAGGAGCACCAGGATCTCGCTGTGCCGGCGGCTCAGCCGCAGCCGCCGCCCCGCCACGGACAGCAGCGCCTCGTCCCTGCCGAGCGCCGTGAGCAGCGGCCGGCCGGCCGCCGGGGCGGGGGAGACGAGCGCCAGCTGGGACTCGGCGGCCCGCGCCACAGCCTGCACGAACGCCAGGCTGTGCGGATGCGCGAGCCCGGCCCCGCCGGTGATGTCCACCGCCCCCAGCAGCCGCCCGCTGCGCGGATCGTGCACCGGCGCCGCCGCGCAGGTCCATGCCTGCACGGGCCGCCGGAAGTGCTCCGCCGCGCACACCTGCACCGGCCGGTCCAGCGCCATGGCCGTCCCCGGCGCGTTCGTCCCCGCCGCCGACTCCGACCAGCGCGCTCCGGCGACGAAGTTCATCCCGCGTGCCAGGCGCAACTTCCCCGGATGCCCCTCCACCCACAGCATCCGGCCCGCCGCGTCGCACACCGCCAGCAGATGCTCGCCGTCCCGCGCGTACGCGCCCATCAGCTCCCGGATCACCGGCATCGCCGCCGCCAGCGGATGCTCCTCCCGGTGCCCGGCCAGCTCCTCCTCGTCCAGCTCCACCCGCGCCGTGCCGTCCGGGCTCACCCGCGCCCGTGCCGAACGCCGCCAGGACTCGGCGACCAGCCGCCGGACCGGCGGAGAGTGCGGCGGGGCGGCCGGCGTGCCGCCCGCCGTGAACGCCTCGTGCGCCCGCCGCACCGCCGCTTCGTCCGTGTCCGCCCAGGTGTCGCCCCGTGTGTCGCCCACGCTCAACTCGGCCTCCCCGTCGAGGTCGTCCGCACCGTGGACGTCATCGTCGTGCCCGCGCGGCCCGCCGACAAGCGCCCGGACCGGCCCGCATATGCGGCCTGACCGGTACCCATCACCCGGACGTCACGTACAGTGGGACCGGGCCGTGACTGGCGCTTGAGGTGGATCACCACCGGGGAGCGGCCCGGCGGACGCGCGTACTCGGCTGGCCGGTGCACGTGTCCGTGTCGCAGCCGTGCGCCTGGGCGAACCACGTTCCTCGACGACGCCCAGGAGTGGCCCATGTCCACCAGCACCGCACGCCTCATGGACGGCACCGCGCTCGCCCGCCGCACGGTCGAGGAGACCGCGGCCCGCGCCGCCGAGATCACCCGCCGCACCGGCGTCACGCCCTGCCTCGCGACCGTCCTCGTCGGCGCCGACCCGGCCTCCGTCACGTACGTCAAGATGAAGCAGAACCGCTGCGCGAAGGCCGGAATCCGCTCCAAGCACGTCGAGCTGCCCGCCGAGACCACCACCGAGGAACTCGTCGCGGCGATCACCGCGCTCTCCGAGGACCCCGAGGTCCACGGCATCCTGCTCCAGCACCCGGTCGGCCCGCACATCGACGAGCGCGCCGCCTTCGAGGCCATCGCCCCGGAGAAGGACGTCGACGGCGTCACCATGGCCTCCTTCGCCGCCATGGGCTTCGGCCTCCCCGGCTTCGTCTCCTGCACCCCCGGCGGCATCATGCGGCTGCTCGACGAGTACGAGGTCGAGCTCAGCGGCAAGCGGGCCGTCGTCGTCGGCCGCAGCGCCATCCTCGGCAAGCCGGCCGGTCTGCTGCTCCTCGGCCGCGACGCCACCGTCACCTACTGCCACTCCCGCACCGCCGACCTCTCGGCCGCCGTCCGCGAGGCCGACATCCTGGTCGCCGCCGTCGGCAAGCCGCAGTTCATCAGGGGCGAGGACATCAAGCCCGGCGCCGTCGTCATCGACGCCGGCTACAACGAGGGCAACGTCGGCGACGTCGACTTCGACAGCGCCGCCGAGCGCGCCTCCCTCATCACCCCGGTCCCCGGCGGCGTCGGCCCGATGACCATCGCCGTGCTGCTCGCCCAGACCGTCGACGCGGCCGAGCGCCAGCTCGGGCTGTAGGTCTCGATGCCATGGGCCCCGGGTCTCGTCCGAGCGGCGGGATTGTCACGGTTCTGTACGGGCGGGGCCCAACTCGCCGGTATCGCTCGCCACATGGGCGCGCTCGGGTGAGGCTGATCCCCATGCTCCGCCCGCCGACGGAAACCCCGTCCCGCGACGCCCGGCCGCCCAGACGGCCGGGCGCCGTCGTCCTGCCGGTCGCCGCGCTCGCCACCATAGTGGCGCTCTCGGTGGCCCTGACCGCTCACGGCGGCGCCGCCGGGAACGGCCCGCACGGCGCGTCGCTCCCGGCCCACGACACCGCCGGGACGGGCTCCCCGGCCGACCCGGTCGCCCCGTCCGCCGGATCGACCGGCGGACATCCCTCGGCGCAGGCCGAGAGCCCCACGCCGCTGCCCATCCGAACCACCGGCCGCACGGCCGGGGGCCGGACCGAGGCCAAGGGCACCCAGGCGGCCACCGCCGGTGCCACCACCGGCAGCACCGCCGTGCCGAGCCCGTCCGGGACCACGGCCGAGCCCTCGCCCCGCCAGCGCGCCACGCCGCGCCCGCACGCGCGCACGCCGTACGACACGCTGCGCGTCGGCGACTGCTTCGACATCGCCCGCGACGCGCCCGGCACCGTCGTCCCCCGCGGCTGCGACACGCCCCACGACGCCGAGGTCGTCGCCCGTCCCCTCCTCACCGGCGACTACGCCGACGACCGCGCGGTACGGGACACGGCCGCCGCCCTCTGCCGGCCGCTCCTGCGCGCCAAGGCCGCCGATCAGCCGCTCGGCACCCGCTGGACCACCTTCGTCCAGTACCCGTACCGCACCAGCTACCTGCTCGGCGAGGACAGGATCGCCTGCAGCCTGGCCACGCCGTCGGGCACGGGCAGGAAGCTGACGACACACCTGCAGTGAGGGCGGGTGCGCGCGGGCGCATGGGCACGTCTCGGGGCGTACGGGCTGCGCGGGGGCGCAACTGTGGCCGTACGGCCCACGCGGGGGCGCCTGTGGCCGTACGGGCTGCGCCGGCGCGCCGCCCGCCGCTAGCTTTCCGCCCCCTCGGTCACGCCCGCCAGCGCCGCCGCCGGGTCGTGCTCCGCAGGACCCGCCGGGGCCCAGTGGCCGGACTCCTCGCGGTACGGCCACCAGCGGCCGTCCTCACCGAGTCGCAGCTGGAGTCCCGCGCCGAGAAGGGTCCAGCGGGCCGGCCCGGACGGGTGGAGCTCGGGGCGGTCGGCGGGATCCCAGGCTTCCAGGAGCCGGCTCCCGGCCCGGCGCAGGGCCTCGGGGTCCGGGGCCCACTCCTCCTCCAGGACCGCGAGACCGGCCGGGCCGCCGAGGCGCCAGGCGCGCACCGCGAGGTCGAGACCCGTCCGGGTGCGGCCCGATCCGGTGGCCAGCCGGGCCGCGATCCACGGCGCGGGGGAGCCCGCCGCCAGCCGCACCGCGTCCTGGTCCGGCGTCAGCGGCGGGTCGGCGAGCGAGACGGCACCGGAGAGCAGCCGGTGCGCCCGGGCCGCCGCGTCCGCAGCCAGGAACTCCAGCGCCGCCGGGTCCAGGCCCGGCTCCGGACCGGTCTCCGTGTCGAGCGAGGGCGGTTCGCCCGGCGCGCCGGCCGGGACCGGCGGCGCCGGCAGCGGCGGCAGGATGCCGCCCGCCGCGAACGCCTCCGCCGCCGACACGCCCGGACCGCCCGCCACGCCCGACCCACTCGCCACGCCGGAGCGTCCGCCCCGGGCCTCGTCGGATTCCGCCGTGGCCAGCGCCGCGCTGCGCTCCTGCAACGCCTCGATCAGCGCCCGCTCGCCGCGCCCCCGCATCAGCAGCAACACGAACGGGTCCTCGTCGAGCAGCCGCGCCACCTCGTAGCAGAGCGCCGCCGTGTGCGGGCAGTGGTCCCAGGCGTCGCAGCCGCACTCGGGCTCCAGGTCGCCGATGCCCGGCAGCAGTTCGAGCCCGGCCGCCGCCGCGTCCTCCACCAGGTGCGGC
This sequence comes from Streptomyces sp. NPDC004327, assembly GCF_042873935.1. NCBI lineage: Bacteria > Bacillati > Actinomycetota > Actinomycetes > Kitasatosporales > Streptomycetaceae > Streptomyces > Streptomyces sp. NPDC004327. The sequence continues at coordinate 844,158 of NZ_JBIAME010000001.1, forward strand.
GGCATCTCGTGGTCCAGCAGGGCCGCGATGTGCCCCGCGCTGGCCACCGCCAGGTCGACGAGCCGGTCCCACTGCGCCTCGGAGAGCTCCTGGAGCAGCACGTCACCGCGGTACGCCGCGCCGTCCGGGTCCCGCACCACGGCCGTGATCCGGCCCGGCCGCACCGAGACCGCGCCCACCGCCCCGGCCCGGGCGTGTCGCCGCCCCGCCTTCAGCTGCCGGCCGTCGAGCGCCGTGTCCTCCAGCGCCTTGAGCCACGCCCGTCCCCACCAGGTGCGGGCGAAGGCGCCGCCCTGAACGCGCGGCAGCGCCGCGAAGGTCCGCGTCTCGTCCCCGTCCGCGCCGTACTCCCCGCCGTCCCCGGACCCGTCCCCGGCCCCGTCTCCGTACCCGCTCATCGTCCGTCCTCCCCGCGCAGCCGCACCAGTTCCGACAGCTCCGCGTCCGTCAGCTCCGTCAGGGCCGCCTCACCCGAGGCGAGCACCGAGTCGGCCAGCGCACGCTTGCGCTCCAGCATCCGCGCGATCCGGTCCTCGATCGTGCCCTCGGCGATCAGCCGGTGGACCTGCACCGGCTGGGTCTGCCCGATCCGGTACGCCCGGTCGGTGGCCTGCGCCTCCACGGCCGGGTTCCACCAGCGGTCGTAGTGCACGACGTGGCCGGCCCGGGTGAGGTTGAGGCCGGTGCCCGCCGCCTTCAGGGACAGCAGGAAGACCGGCACCTCGCCGTTCTGGAAGCGGGCGACCATCGCCTCCCGCTCGGCGACCGGCGTGCCGCCGTGCAGGAACTGCGTCGGCACGCCGCGCGCCGCCAGATGCGCCTCCAACAGCCGCGCCATCCGCACGTACTGCGTGAAGACCAGCACGCTCGCGTCCTCGGCGAGGATCGTGTCGAGGAGTTCGTCGAGCAGCTCCAGCTTCCCCGAGCGCCCCGCGATCCGGTCCCCGGAGCCGCCCGGCCGACCCTCCTTCGGGCCCTCTCGCGGGTCCTCCTTCAGATACTGCGCCGGGTGGTTGCAGATCTGCTTGAGGCCCGTGAGCAGCTTGACCACCAGACCGCGCCGCTCCATCCCGTCCGCCTCGGCGATCGCCGCCAGGGTCTCGCGCACCACCGCCTCGTACAGGCCCGCCTGTTCCTTCGTGAGCGGCACGGTCCGGTCGGTCTCCGTCTTCGGCGGCAGCTCGGGCGCGATGCCCGGGTCCGACTTGCGGCGCCGCAGCAGGAACGGCCGCACGAGCGCGGCGAGTCGCGCCGCCGCGCCCGGGTCGGTGCCGCCCTCGACGGCGGTGGCGTACCGCGTACGGAACGCGCCGAGGCCGCCGAGCAGCCCCGGGGTCGTCCAGTCGAGGATCGCCCACAGCTCGGAGAGGTTGTTCTCGACCGGTGTGCCCGACAGCGCCACCCGCGCCTTCGCGCCGATGGTGCGCAGCGCGCGGGCCGTCGCCGAGTACGGGTTCTTGACGTGCTGCGCCTCGTCGGCGACGACCAGACCCCACGCCTTGGCGCCGAGCCGGGGCGCGTCGAGCCGCATCGTGCCGTACGTGGTGAGCACGAACTCGCCGTCGGCGAGCCCCTCCAGGGAGCGCGACGCGCCGTGGAAGCGGCGCACGGGCGTGCCGGGCGCGAACTTCTCGATCTCGCGCTGCCAGTTGCCCATGAGCGAGGTCGGGCAGACCACGAGCGTCGGACCGGCCGCCGCCGGGTCGGTCTGCCGGTGCAGGTGCAGTGCGATCAGGGTGATGGTCTTGCCGAGGCCCATGTCGTCGGCGAGGCAGCCGCCGAGGCCGAGCGAGGTCATCCGGTGCAGCCAGCCGAGGCCGCGCAGCTGGTAGTCGCGCAGCGTCGCGGCGAGCGCGGCGGGCTGGGCGATGTCCCGTTCGCCGCCCTCCGGGTCGGCGAGCCGCGCCCGCAGCCGCTCCACCCAGCCGGTGGCCTGGACCTCGACCTGCCGGCCGTCGACCTCGGTGGTGCCGGTGAGCACGGCGCCGAGCGCGTCGACCGGGGTCAGCTTGCGGTCCTGCTGCGCCCGGGCGCGCCGCACCTCGTCTGGATCGACCACCACCCACTGGTCGCGCAGCCGCACCAGCGGCCGGCCGGCCTCGGCGAGCCGGTCGAGTTCCTCGCGGGTCAGCTCCTCGTCGCCGATCGCGAAACGCCAGTGGAAGGCGAGCAGGGCGTCGGCGGAGAGGAACGAGGGCAGCGCGTCGCCCCGGCCGTCGGCACCGATACCGGAGCCGCCCGGCGTGACCGACGTGCTCGGCCCGTCCTGCTCGTCCGGCGGGCCGATCACGGCCCGCGCCGTGAGCCGGAGCGCCAGGTCGCGCGGCCAGTGCACCCGTACGCCGGTGGCGGCGAGCGCGCGAGCGGCCGGCCCGAGCAGCTCCGCGACCTCCTCGTCGGCCAGTTCCATCGCGTCGGGCACCGCCGCCGAGAGCAGCGGCGACAACGGGGCCCAGGCCCGCGCCGCCCGCCGCAGCGCGAGCAGCGCGTCCAGCCGCGCCCGCGGTCCGAAGGCCGCGGCCGCCGGAGCCGTGCCGGCCCACACGTCCGCCGCGTCGGCGACGAGCCCGGGATCGGCCACGGCGTGCATCTGCAGCACGGCGCGGAACGACGGCGTGCCGGTGGTGCCGGAGAGGTCCGCGTCCACCAGTTCCACCCGCAGCGACAGCCGTACGCCCGCGTCATGGACGGCCGACACGTCCGCCGCCCAGGCCCGCTGGTGCGGCAGCGTCTCGGGCTCGTGGTGCTCGTCGGCCGCGAAGGCGGGTCCGCCGGCGGCGAGCGGAGCGGCGGGGGTTCGGGGGAGGGTGTCGGCGACGGCGTCCGCGAACGCCCGCAGCAGTCCCTCGGGTTCGGGGAGCAGCGGCCCGCCGTCCTCGTCCCGTTCCGGCAGGGGTACGGCATGTGCCGACGGCGGCATCGAGGCGGCCAGGTCGCGCAGTGCCGCCAGGTCCTCGGGCGCGAGCGGGCCGACGCGCCAGGCGTCGTGGTCGCGCGCGGTGAGGCCGGGGAGCAGCAGGCCGCGCGCGACGAGGTCCAGCGAGAAGAGCGCGGCCGCGCCCCAGAACGCCGCCGACGGGGAGGCGTTCTCGTCGCAGCGCGCGCGGGCGAGGACGGGAAGGGCCTCGCGTACGGACAGGAGGTGCGCCCGGACGGTCCGCGGCCGGATGTCGTCGTCGACGACGGTCAGCTCGGTGCCGGACTGGAGCGGGTCGGGGGACCAGAAGGCGATCCGGCCCGCGCGGTACGGATCGGCGGGCAGGAAGAGGACGGAGCAGCGGGCGAGTTCGGAGGTGGGGAGCGAGGCCGGGAGCGAGGTCAGGTGGGAGGTCGGGACCGAGGACGGGAGCGACTGCGACAACGCATTCCTCAAATTTGACTACTGGGTCGAGCGGCCGAGGATACTCAACTCCCCACTCCCGCGCACGCACGGGCGGCGTGATCCACGCCACACCCCGCTCGTGGGGTGGGGAAGGCCCCACCCCCGCCCCCGGGACGCCCCCCGACCCCGTCCGGGTGGTGACGCCATGGCCCGCGACGATCAACGATCCATAGGTTTGCGGTATTCCCTTCGCCCCGTCCCACGGACCCCGGAGACCGCCATGCCCCAGGCCGCCACCGCGACCCTCACCGCCCCCGAACGCCGCCCCGCCGCCAGCGAGTTCACCCCGCTCCTCCGGGCCGTCAAGGCGCAAGGACTCCTCGACCACCGACCCGCCTGGTACGCCCGCGGCATCGCCGCCAACCTCCTCGGCGTCGCCGCCGTCGTCGCCGGACTCGTGCTCATCGGCCCGTCCTGGTGGGCCCTGGTCCTCGCCCTGCCGCTCGCCCTCCTCTCCGCCCGGATCGCCTTCGTCGGCCACGACGCAGGCCACGCGCAGATCACCCGTGACCGCGGGATCAGCCGCCTGATCCAGCTCGTCCACGCCAACCTGCTCCTCGGCATGAGCCGCGAATGGTGGAACGACAAGCACAACCGCCACCACGCCAACCCCAACCACCTCGACAAGGACCCGGACGTCGCCGCCGACGTCCTCGTCTTCGCCGCCCACCAGACCACAGACCGCACCGGCCTACGCCGCTGGCTCACCCGCCACCAGGCCTGGCTCTTCTTCCCGCTCACCACCCTGGAGGGCATCGCCCTCAAGGTGTACGGCGTCCAGGCCCTGCTCTCGCGCACCGGCCCCTGCCGCACCCGGCGCGAACGCCTCGTCGAGGGCGCCCTGCTGCTCGCCCACCTCGCCGGCTACACGGCCCTCCTGCTCACCCTGCTGACCCCGCTCCAGGCCCTGGTCTTCGCACTGCTCCACCAGATGCTGCTCGGCGTGCACCTCGGCATGGCCTTCGCCCCCAACCACAAGGGCATGGAGATGCCCGACGCCCACCCGGACGGCGACTCCTGGGGCCATCTGCGCCGCCAGGTGCTCACCTCCCGCAACATCCGCGGCGGCGCCGTCACCGACTGGTTCCTCGGCGGCCTCAACTACCAGGTCGAGCACCACCTCTTCCCCAGCATGCCCCGCCCCCATCTGCGCCTGGCCCAGCCCGCCGTCCGCGCGCACTGCGAGGCGCTCGGCCTCCCGTACACCGAGACCGGCTTCGTCGAGTCCTACCGCCAGGCCCTCGGCCATCTGCACGACGTGGGCGCCCCGCTGCGCGTCCAGGGCGTCGCATAGGGTCGAGAACGCGCCAATCCGGCGCGACAGGGGAAGGGGAGCACCGCATCATGAGCGCAGCAACGCCCGAAGGTACGGCCGCGGGGATGACCGAGGCCTTCGGCGCCGGCACCGTCACGACGGTCAGCAGCAACGGCGTCTACTCGTTCACCAAGCCCAACCGCACGAGCATCACGCTCCTCGCCGGCCTCGGCGTCGAGGGCGACGTGCACGCCGGAGTGACCGTCAAGCACCGCTCCCGCGTCGCCAAGGACCCGACCGTGCCCAACCTGCGCCAGGTCCACCTCATCCACGGCGAGCTCTTCGACGAGGTGGCGGGCGCCGGTTTCGAGGTCGCCCCCGGCGCCCTCGGCGAGAACGTCACCACCCGCGGCATCGACCTGCTCGGCCTGCCCACCGGCACCCGGCTGCACCTCGGCGACGAGGCCGTCGTCGAGGTCACCGGACTGCGCAACCCGTGCGCCCAGATCGACAACTACCGGCACGGACTGCTCAAGCAGGTCCTCGGCCGCGACGAGGACGGGCGGATCGTCCGCAAGGCGGGAATCATGTCCGTCGTGCTGACCGGCGGGGAGGTGCGGCCCGGCGACGCGATCCGGGTCGAACTGCCGGCGCAGCCGCACCGCCCCCTGGAGATGGTCTGACCCTCTCCTTGCCCGCTACCCCTTCAGGGCGCAGGAGTTGACCACGTCACCGCTCGCCGGCCGGGCGATCACCCGGTCCGCGGGCGGCACGTCGCCCTCCTCCACCCAGTGGGTCAGGGCCGTGAAGGCCGAGCGGTAGCACGGCAGGACCGGCCGCAGCCGGTCCGGGAAGCTGTCGTACAGGCCGTCGGTGTGGGTGCCGTCCTGGACCGTGTAGAAGCGGTGCAGGGCGCCCCGCCCCCGCCCGTCCACCATCCGCGCGTACACGTCCGAGTCGGTGGCGATCGGCAGCAGCGTGTCCAGGTCGCCGTGCAGCGTGATCAGGGGCTTCCCGATCCGCCCGGTGAGCGCCACCCGCGCCACCGCCCGCCGCACCGGAGCGGGCCGCGCGGCATAGTCGTACGAGGCGTCCGACGCGCACGGGGCGAGGATCTGCTCCACCGTCGAACCGGCCGTCGCGCCCGGGCACTTCGGGTCGTACGAAGGGTCGAACTCGGCCCGGAACACCTTCTGCGTCAGCCCCCAGTACGCCCGCTCGTGGTACGGCCACAGGAAGCGCGAGCCGGGAGCGAAGCCCGCCCGCAGCAGGTCCTCGTCGGTCGCCGTGCCGAACTGCCGGGCCACGGTCACCGGCAGGCTGGTGAGCATGTTGGGGCCGTGTGCGGTCCACAGCACGCCCTCCCAGTCGACGCCGCCGTCGTACAGCTCGGGCCGGTTCTCCAGCTGCCAGCGGGTCAGATACCCGCCGTTGGAGATGCCCGTCATGTACGTGCGGCGCGGGGCGGTCCCGTACCGCTGCCGTACGGCCTTCTTCGCGGCCCTCGTCAGCTCGGTCACCCGCCGGTTCCACTCGGCGACGGCGTCGCCGGGCGCCCGTCCGTCCGTGAAGAAGTCGGGGCCGGTGTTGCCCTTGTCGGTGGCGGCGTAGGCGAAGCCCTGCGCCAGGACCTGGTCGGAGATGATCGTGTCCGTGGCGTACTGGCGGCGGGTGCCGGGCGCGCCGGTGACGACGAGGCCGCCGTTCCAGCGGTCGGGCAGCCGGATCACGAACTGGGCGTCGTGCGCCCAGCCGTGGGTGGCGTTCAGCCGGGAGTCGTCGGGGAAGTAGCCGTCGATCTGGACGCCGGGCACGCCCGAGGGGCTGATCGTGCCCCTCGCCGACAGTCCCGCCTGGTCGGCCAGGTCGGTGTACGGCGTGCCGGCAAGGCCGGCCGTCGTCAGATCCGCCAGACAGGCCGGCTCCTGGCGCTCCGCACCCGGCACGTCGATCCGGTCGAGCCGGGCACAGTGGCCGACCGCTCCGGGCGGTGCTTCCCGCGCCCCCGCCGGCGCGGCGGGACCGAGGACGGCGAGACTCGTGAGGAGCGCGGCGAGCAGGGGAACGCCTCGGGACGGGCGCATGGGGCCTCCGATGGGACGGCAGGGCAGCCGTACGGGCGCGCGGTCAGGAGCGCGCGGTACGGACGCGGTTCAGGCGCGCCGGATGGGCGCCGCCACATCCTGCGAGCACCCCGACCGCCGGGCCATGGGGCCGGACCACACCACCTCGGCACGCACCATGTGGCGCGTGCTCAGCTCGGCCGTACGGCCATCGCGTCCAGCGCGTCGAGCAGCGCGGGCAGCCGGGGGCCGCGCGTCACCGGCAGCACCTCGTTCGGCGCGTCGTCGAGCAGGACGAACGCCATGTCGTCGGTGCGGGCCACGAGCGACCAGCCGGGGCCGTCGGCGCGCAGCATCCGCGCCTCTCCGGCCGCGAACGCCGACCGGACCCGGCCCACGGGCGGTGCCTCCTCGACGTACGCGCCCAGCTCCCGAAGGACCCGGCGCACCGCGCCGGACGGCCCGGAGGCATCGCCCCCGGCCTCGCCACCCGCCCCGTCCGGTCCGTCCGCACCCGGGCCGCTCCCGCTGGCGACCGCCTCGGTCCCGCCGTCCCCGGCGTCACCCGTGCGGGCCCGCCACTGCGCCCACTGCAGGGCGACCATGTCGGCGCCCATGCGCCGCTGGGCCGGACCCCAGGCGGCGCCGTCCGGCGGGGCGAGCGGCGCCGGGTCGCCCTCCTCGGGCGCGGGGTCGTGGGGCGCCGGGAGGCCGGGCGCGGCGGTGGCGACGGCGAGCGGCCAGCCGGGCAGCGCGCACACCACGGACCGCTCGTCGGGGGAGAGGTCGTACTCCATGCCGCAGTCCCAGGAGGCGATGGCGACCGCGACCAGTGACACGTCGTCGACGATCACCGTCCACCGGGCGCCGGTGCCGTCCTGGCCGAGCACGAGCCCGTAGCCGCCGGGCCACGCCTCCAGGCGCAGGGCCGCGCAGGCCGCCGGATAGTCGTCGCCGAGCACGCTGGGGAACTGAGCGGGCGTGAGCAGTGCCGCCGTCAGCACGAACAGCGCGTCGTCGTCCGCGGCGTCGGCGCCGGTGTCGCCGGCCGTGCCGGTGGCGGTGCCGCTCGCGGCGGGTTCCGGTGCACCCACGTCAGCCTCCCCTTCTGCGTCCCCGTCTGGTCGTCGGCGCACCCTAACCAGTGAGTAACCCGCCCGTCGAGAGCTGTTCCCTGATCTCCCCGGAAGTTCCGGAACTTCTCGACAGCCGGATTCGTTGAGCGGCGATCCCGTGCCGGTCGACCGCTCCGCGCAGGCCGCTTCGGGCCGGCAGCCTCCGTCCGTCCGTGCCCGGGGACCGTCAGGTGGTGGCGCCGCTCCTTACCGGTCACTCCGCACGGCCAGAGCCAGATAGCGGTCGTCCTCGTCCGTGTAGCTGCGCAATTCCCATCCCGAGCCGGTCAGCAGCGGACGGAGACGGGGCTCTGCACGCAGGTCGTCGTCGGTGATCCGGCGGCCGTGCCGGGCGGCGAGCGCGGCGCGGCCGATCGGATGGAACAGCGCGAGCCGTCCACCCGGGCGCACCACCCGGGCCAGCTCGCGCAGATCCCGGCCGGGGTCGGCGAGATGGGAGATCAGTCCCGCGCCGAACACGGCGTCGAGCGCCCCGTCCCGCAGCGGCAGCCGGGCCACGTCCGCGAGCAGCAGCGCGCCGGCCCCGGCGCGGCCCGCGTCCGCCGCGGCTATGAGCATCTCGGGCGTCAGGTCGGCGCCGATCACCGTGCCCGTCGGCCCGACCGCCGCGCGCAGCGGAGGCAGCGCGCGGCCGGTGCCGCAGCCCGCGTCCAGGACGGCGTCGCCGGGGAGCAGGCCGAGGTCGGCGACGGCGGCGGCGTAGGCGGGGCCGTCGTCGGGGAACCGGGAGTCCCAGGAGGCGGCGCGGGCGCCGAAGAACTCCCGTACCTGTGTGGGGTCATCGCTCATGTGTCCCATGATCCGTCACGCCCAAGCGCCTCCGCTGTCCCTCGCAGGCGTGATTCCAAAGGCGCCATGTACCGCTTTATCGCCCGGAAGAGTGAACTTTCTGTGTGCACGTTCGAGCCAGCCCTGATCGTGCGGGAACGTCTCTCTGTCATATTCCAGCAGCTTTCGAAATGCGCCCCCGATGCGCCCCCGGAGGCCCACTAGCGTCCCCGAGTCATGGGACACCTGGACCACGCCACCTACGGCTGGCTGACACCCGCGCTGTCGTACGCGATGGCCTGCATCGGCGCCGCTCTCGGCCTGCGCTGCACCGTCCGCGCCCTCGAGGCGACCGGCCGCTCACGCCGCAACTGGCTGCTCACCGCCGCCTCCGCCATCGGCACCGGCATCTGGACGATGCACTTCGTCGCCATGCTCGGCTTCGGGGTCACCGGCACCGACATCCGCTACGACGTGCCCCTCACCCTCCTGAGCCTGGTCATCGCCATGCTGGTCGTCGGCACCGGGGTCTTCGCCGTCGGATACGGCCGCGACCGGATCCGCTCGCTCCTGGTCGGCGGCCTCACCACCGGCGTCGGCGTGGCGAGCATGCACTACACGGGCATGGCCGCCCTGCGGCTGCACGGCCGGGTGACCTACGACCCGGTGCTCGTCGGCCTCTCCGTCGTCATCGCGGTCGTGGCCGCCACGGCGGCCCTCTGGGCGGCGCTCCACATCCACCGCCCGGCGGCCGTGGCGATCGCCTCCCTCGTCATGGGCGCCGCCGTCAGCAGCATGCACTACACCGGCATGTTCGCCGTGGGGATCGAGGTCGCCCCCTCCGCCGCGCCGCTGTCCGGAGTCAGCGCCATGCAGTTCATCTTCCCGCTCGCCGTCGGCCTCGGCTCCTATCTCTTCATCACCGCCGCCTTCGTCGCCCTCTCGCCGACCGCGAGCGAACGCGCCGCCTACGCCTCCGCCGAGCGCCTCACCGAACCCGACGACCGCGCCGTCGACGTCGCACCCGCCGCCCTCCGCCACGAGCAGGACCCTGCCCCCGGTCCCGGCCGCACGCCCGCCTACGCCCACCGGTCCGGCCCCGTGCACGGCCCGGTCGACCCCCGCGACGCACCCGCCTGACCCGCCGGCCCGGCCGCGCAAGTCGTCCGCCCGGCCGGCCCCGTACGCCCGTCCGTCCCGCTCGGGCCCCGGATTCCCGTCCGCCGCACCCAGTTTCATCCCGTCCCGGTCCCCCTTCCGTCCGCCGCATCCGTCCCGTCCCGTTCCTCCGCCCGCCCCCGCCTGGCCCGGCCTCGTCCACGCGCCCGACCGCGCCCCGCCTCGTACCCCCGCACCTCCGGCCACCGCGGCCGCCCCGCAACCCCCAACCCCGCGACCCCTCCATCCCCGCAACCCAGTCCGCCCCGCCCACCCGAGGCGCCATCCCCCAACACCCGTCGGCCCCCGTCCGACCTCGTCAACCCCCGCCCGCACACGCCAGCACCAACGGACCCGCCGCTCCCACCGGGTCCGTGCACGAAGGAACGAGGAGGCCATGCGAACTCCCCGCAGGACCCCGGACGACGGGGCTCCCGCACAGCCGCCCACCGCGGCCCGCGGCCGCCGCGCGCACGCCGGACCACCCGCCGACGAGCCGGCCGCACCGCGCGCCTGGACGGCCGAGCCGACCGCGGAACACCCCGCCGCACGGACCTCCGAGCCCTACTCCACGCGCACCCAGGAGCCGCCGACCCGGGCCGGTTCCGGGCCCGCGGCCACCACGCCCGCCACCGCGCCCGTGACGGACGCGCCGCCGGAGCCCGCGCCGGCCGGACCACCCGCCCGCGGCCCCCACGGCCTGCGCCCGCGCACCGTCCGCGCGAAGATCGTCTCGCTGCTCATGGTCCCGGTCGTCTCGCTCCTCGCCCTCTGGGGCTTCGCCACCGTCACCACCGCCCAGGACATCGCGCGCCTGCGGCTCCTCCAGTCCGTGGACATCGACGTCCGTCAGCCGGTCGTCCATGCCCTCGCCGCCCTCCAGGACGAGCGCCGCGCCGCCGTACGCCAGGCGGCCGCCCCCGGTGCCGGACGCGCCGCCGAGCTGAAGGACCGCGCCCGGGCCACCGACGCCGCCGTCGCCCGGCTCCGCCTCGACGACCGGCACACCGTCGCCGACAGCGGCGGCCTGCCCGCCGACGTCTCCACCCGGCTCGCCGCCTTCGTGACCCGGGCCGCGTCCCTGGACCGGCTCCGCGGCGCGGCCGTCGCCGGAAGCGCCGACGCGGACCGGCTCTACACCACGTACACCGAGACCATCGCGGCCGGCTTCGCCGTCGGCGGCGCCCTCGCCTCCATCGAGGACCCGCGCAGCGGCCCCGAGGCGCGCGTGCTCCTCGAACTCGCCCGTTCCGGCGAGATGCTCGCCCGCGAGGACACACTCCTCGGTGCCGCCCAGCTCACCGGCCACTTCGAGGCCCGGCCGCTGCGCGAGTTCGGCGGCGCCGTGGCGGCCCGGCGCACGCTCACCGACTCCGCGACCGCCGACCTGCCCACCGCGCAGCGCACCGCGTGGCGCGAACTCGCCGCCACACCCGGCTACCGAGGGCTCACCGCCGCCGAGGACCGGCTCCTCGCCGCCACGCCCGGCCGGCACGCCGCCCAGGCCGTCACCCCGGGCGACTGGGACACCGCCCACGCCTTCGTACGCGACGGCACCACCACCGTCGAACAGGCCGCCCGCGCGGCGGCGGCCGACCGCCACGACCCCTTCGGCGGCGGTGTGCCGCTGGCCGGCGCCGCCGCGGTCCTGCTCGGCCTGGCCGCCGTCGCCGCATCGCTCGCGATCTCCGTACGCATCGGCCGCGGTCTGGTCGTCGAACTCGTCAGCCTCCGCAACACCGCCCTGGAGATCGCCCGCCGCAAGCTCCCCGCCGCGATGCGCCGGCTGCGCGCCGGCGAGGAACTCGACGTGCACGCCGAGGCGCCGCCGGGGCCCGCCCCGCTCGACGAGATCGGCCAGGTCGGCGAGGCCCTCACCACCGTCCACCGCGCGGCCCTGTCCGCCGCCGTGGAACGCGCCGAACTCGCCAGCGGAATCTCCGGCGTCTTCGTCAACCTCGCCCGACGCAGCCAGGTCCTGGTCCACCGTCAGCTCAACCTGCTCGACAGCATGGAGCGCCGGGTTGACGACCCGAACGAGCTCGGAGACCTGTTCCGGCTCGACCACCTCACCACCCGGATGCGCCGCCACGCCGAGAGCCTCATCATCCTCTCCGGCGCCGCCCCGGGCCGCGCCTGGCGGGTGCCGGTCCCCCTCACCAACGTCGTCCGTGCCGCCGTCTCCGAGATCGAGGACTACGCGCGCGTGGAGCTGCGTCAGCTCCCCGAGACCTCCGTGACCGGCGGCGCCGTCGCCGACCTCACCCACCTCCTCGCGGAACTCATCGAGAACGCGGCACAGTTCTCGCCGCCGCACACCAAGGTGCGGATCAGCGGCGAGCCCGTCGGCAACGGCTACGCCCTGGAGATCGAGGACCGCGGCCTCGGCATGGGCAGGGAGACCCTGGCGGAGGCCAACGCCCGGATCGACCGGTCCGAGGCCCTGGACCTCTTCGACAGCGACCGGCTCGGCCTGTTCGTGGTCAGCCGCCTCTCCGCGCGGCACGACATCAAGGTGCACCTGCGGACCTCGCCGTACGGGGGCACCACGGCCGTCGTCCTCCTCCCGACCGACGTGCTGCAGGGCGCCCTCCCACCCGGGCGCACCCTCGCCCCGGAGACGGTCTCGCACGCCGCCGGACCCGGTGCCGCGGGCGAGTGGGCGGCCGCGGCCCAGCCCGCCGTGCCCCGGCCCCGTACCGCCGCCGGCCCGCCCCGTACCTCCGCACCCGCGGCCCCCGAGTCCCCTTCGCCCCGCGCGCTCGCGGAACCGGGTCCGCCGCCGGCCGGAGTCACCAGCCTGCGGACCCGCAACTCGGCGCCGGACGACGGCCGGGGCGAGGGGCAGGCCCAGGAACCAGGCCAGGAGCACGGCCAGGAGGACGCCCGGGAGGACGGCTCGCAGCAGGGCCGGCGCCAGGAACAGGGCGAACGCGAGAACGGCGACGGCGGCGACATCGGGGACCTGCCCCGCCGCGTGCGCCAGGCCAGCCTCGTACCGCAACTGCGCCAGGCGCCGCCGGCGCCCGATCCGGCTTCCCTCTTCGGCGACGTCGACGCCCCGGAGACGCGGACCCCGGAGCAGGTCAGGGACCGGATGTCCGCCTATCGCGACGGCTGGCGGCGCGGCGGCGGAGCCGCCCCCGGCACCTCCAGTACTTCCAGTACCTCCAGCTTTTCCGGCACTCCCGACGTCCCCGCCGCCCCGCGGCGGACTCTCGGCAACGGCCACGCCCCGGACTCCGGCCGTGGCCCCGTACCCAGCGACCCCGCCCGTGAAGGAGACGACGAATGATCGACCACGAGAGGATCTCCCACCACCGCTCCGGCGAACTCGACTGGCTCCTGGACGACCTCGCCCTGCGCGTCCGCGAGGTCCGCCACACCGTAGTGCTCTCCAACGACGGACTCGCCGTCGGCTCCTCCAGCGGCCTGAGCCGCGAGGACGCCGAGCACCTGGCCGCCATCGCCTCCGGCTTCAACAGTCTCGCCAAGGGCGCCGGACGCCAGTTCCACGCCGGCGGAGTGCGCCAGACGATGGTCGAGATGGACGACGGATTCCTCTTCGTCGCCGCCGCCGGCGACGGTTCCTGCCTGGCCGTGCTCAGCGGCGCCCACGCCGACATCGGCCTCATCGCCTACGAGATGGCCCGCCTGGTGAAGCGGGTCGGCGAGCACCTGCACACCCCGCCGCGGCTCACGGTGACCCCGCCGGCCGCCGGCTGACCGGAGACCCCCATGAACGAGGACAGCGCCGGCACGAGCACCGGAACCGGCGGCGGTGGTGGTGGCGCGACGGGCGAGGCCGTGCCGGGCAGTCAGTGGTACGACGCCGAGGCGGGGCCGCTCGTCCGGCCGTACGCGATGACCGGTGGCCGCACCAAGCCGGGCCCCAGCAACGTACGGTTCGACCTCATCGCGCTCGTCGTCGTCGACGACCACCCGCCGGACCGGGCCGCCGAGTCCCTGCTCGGCCCCGAACACCGCGCCCTGCTCCAGCTGTGCAGGGCGGAGACCCAGTCCGTCGCCGAACTCGCCGCCGACGCCGACCTTCCCGTCGGAGTCGTGCGGGTGCTTCTGGGCGACCTCCTCGAATCGGGCTTCGTGAAGGTCAGCAGACCCGTACCGCCCGCACAGCTCCCTGACGAACGGATCCTGAGGGAAGTCATCGATGGCCTACGAGCGCTCTGAGCCCACCCAGAACACCCGGAGCGGGTCGGCGAGCGATGCGGACACCACCGCCCTCGCCCTGAAGATCCTGGTCGCCGGCGGCTTCGGCGTCGGCAAGACGACCCTGGTCGGCGCGGTCAGCGAGATACGCCCGCTGCGCACCGAGGAACAGCTCAGCCGGGCCGGCGAGTCCGTCGACGACACCGGCGGCGTCGACCAGAAGACCACCACGACCGTCGCCATGGACTTCGGCCGCATCACCATCCGCTCCGGACTCTCCCTCTACCTCTTCGGAACACCGGGCCAGGACCGCTTCTGGTTCCTGTGGGACGAGCTGTCGCAGGGCGCGCTCGGCGCTGTCGTCCTGGCCGACACCCGGCGCCTCGAGGACTGCTTCCCGGCCGTCGACTACTTCGAGCACCGGCGCATCCCGTTCGTCGTTGCCGTCAACTGCTTCTCGGGGGCACGGACCTACGGCGCCCACGACGTCTCGCGCGCCCTCGACCTGGACCGCGGCACTCCGGTGGTGCTGTGCGACGCGCGGGACCGCGACTCGGGGAAGGAGGTGCTCATCCGGCTCGTGGAGTACGCGGGCCGGATGCACACCGCGCGGATCCTCGACTCCGTGGGCTGACGGCGGCGCGCGGGCGGGGAGGGGTGCTTGCCCTGTCCACGACAGTGCGTAAGGCTGGCCGGAGACACACGCACAGGGGCCCGCACGGGGCCACAGGGGGAGGACACATGGCGCTGGACCGAGGGCTGGACTGGCTGCTCGACGACCTGACCCGCCGGGTCGATGCCATACAGCACGCGCTCGTGCTGTCGAACGACGGACTGGTGACGGGCGCGAGCAGCGGACTCGCACGGGAGGACGCCGAGCACCTCGCCGCCGTCTCCTCCGGCCTGCACAGCCTGGCCCGCGGCTCGGGCCGTCACTTCAAGGCGGGCCGGGCGCGGCAGACGATGGTCGAGTTCGACGAGGCCCTGCTCTTCGTGACGGCCGCCGGAGAGGGCAGCTGCCTCTGCGTCCTCAGCGCGGCCGAGGCCGATGTCGGTCAGGTCGCCTACGAGATGACGCTGCTGGTCAACCGGGTGGGCGAGCACCTGGGCGTGGCGGCGCGGCACCCGGGCGGCGCGATCGACGACTGAGCGTCGTCCGCCGAGAGTTATCCACAGGGCAAGCGGGCTGTCGTCACCGTGCGTTACGGTCGT
Source organism: Streptomyces sp. NPDC004327 (assembly GCF_042873935.1). Classification (NCBI taxonomy): domain Bacteria; kingdom Bacillati; phylum Actinomycetota; class Actinomycetes; order Kitasatosporales; family Streptomycetaceae; genus Streptomyces; species Streptomyces sp. NPDC004327. Next base: position 859,302 of record NZ_JBIAME010000001.1, read on the forward strand.
CACCGAAAGTGTTCGCAAGGAACGCGTGACGGGGGAGGACCGACCGCATGACCATGCACGAGACGACAGCGACGGCAGCGACGGCAGAGGCGGCGGAGACGTCAGAGGCGACAAAGGCGCCTCCGGCGTCGGAGGTGCCTGAGGTGCTGGGCGTGCCTGAGCTCCTGGGGATGCCTGAGGCGGCCGAGGCGCCTCAGATGGCAGTGGCGACGCGGATCGCACGGACGACGGGGGTCGCCTGGGCGAAGCCGGTGACGCGGACGGCGGAGATCGCGGCTGACCCGGACCCCTCGGCGACGGTGGCTCCGGGGCGCGCCGCACGCGAACTGAGGCTGAGGCGCGACGAGTTCGAGTTCGCCGTGTACACGGGAATCGTCCGTACGGTGCCCCGCACCCGGCCCGGCGGACGGCCCGGTGGACCTGGCGCGGCGCCGGGTGCGGCGCGCCGAGATCGACCGGCTGAGGACGGCCGAGGACTTCCCGGCAGGACTGCACGAGCGCGTCCGGACCGTCGGGACGAACGAGGGCGCCGCACTGCTCGCCATCACCACGAGCCGCTTCGCGCGCCTCGCGCGTACGGGGCACTTCAGTCCCGCGCGGTTCTACGTCAACCGTTACCGCGCGGTCGTCTGGCTCTATCCGGCCGCCGAGCTGGGGGAGTTCGCCATCGATCACCCCGGGCTGCTCGCCGGCCGCTTCCCGCTCGACGTCCGGGAGCGGGAGGAGGAGTGTCCGGATTGGCGGCCGCGCAACTGGCGGGCCAGACGGCTCGGCATGCTGCTGCGTGCCCATGAGGATCCCTGGGTGCGCACGGCCGCGATCGCCTCGCTCCTCGATTCCGCCCATCTGGCCGAGGTCGTCGACGACCCTTTCGAACGGGCCTATCTGACCCGGCTCCGGCCTGCCCCGCCCACCTGGCGGCCCGTCTCTCCGGTCGCGCGGGAGACCTTCGACCGGATGTTGCTCGCCGACGATCCGGACGAGATCCTCTGGCACCGCATGAGTCTCGCCCTCGCCCTCGACGAGGCCCGCGCCGACCGCGACGTGCCGCGCCCGGGAGCGGTGCGCCCGGTATCCGCGGGCCTGGCCGCACCTGCGCACGCGCCTGCGCCGATGTCCACGCCTACGCCTACGCCTACGACTACGACTACGACTACGTCTGCCCCTGCCCCTGCCCCTGCCTCAGCCCGTGTGTCTCTGTCCGCGCCCGCCTTCGCGCCCGGGCCCGCGCCCGCCTTCGCGCCCGGGCCTGTGCCCGCGCCGACGGTTCGGCCGGAGCCCCGGGCCGTCAGTGCTCCCGGGCGCCCGCCGACGGGGGTGCGCCCGCCGGGCAGGCGGGTCCGGCGCGGCCTGCTCGATCGGCTGCGCGGGCGGAAGGCGGCGAGATCCAGGGGGGAGTGACGGTGCGGCCGGGGTGCGGGGGCCGGTGGGCCCGGGCACGATGGGCGCATGCTCCTTGCCAGGGTCGCGGAGGTGTCGGGGCAGGTCGCCGCCACGTCGGCGCGGTCGCGCAAGACCGCCCTGCTCGCCGGACTGTTCACGGAGGCCGAGCCCGAGGAAAGCCCGCTCGTCATCGCCTATCTCTCCGGGCGGCTCCCGCAGGGGCGCATCGGGGTCGGCTGGAGCGTGCTCAAGAACGTCCTGCCGCCGGCCGTGCCGCCCGCCGCTGAGCCGCGGCTCACCCTGACGGACACCGACACGGCGATGAGCGAACTGGCCGGCGTGTCCGGCGCCGGGGCGCAGGCGCGGCGGCTCGGGCTCGTGCGCGAGCTGCTCGCCGCGGCGACGCCGCCGGAACAGGAGTTCCTGATCCGGCTGCTCTCCGGCGACGTCCGCCAGGGCGCGCTCGACGCCGTCGCCCTCGAAGGCGTCGCCCGGGCCGCTTCGGTCGCCCCCGCGGAGCTGCGGCGAGCCGTGATGCTGGAGGGCTCGCTGCCGCGGGTCGCCAGGGCCGTCCTCGCCGAAGGGGCGGGTGCGCTCGACCGGTTCACCCTGCGGGTCGGCAGCCCCGTGCAGCCGATGCTCGCCCACACGGCGGGCAGCGTCACCGAGGCCGTCGCGGCCCTCGGGCCCTGCGTGGTGGAGGAGAAGCTCGACGGGATCCGCATCCAGGTGCACCGGTACGGCGACGAGGTCCGCGTCTACACCCGCTCACTCGACGACATCACCGACCGGCTCCCGGAGGTCGTCGGCGTCGCGCGGGACACCGAGGGCGCTCCGTTCGTCCTGGACGGGGAGGTCATCGCCCTCGACCCGGCGACGGGCCGCCCGATGCCCTTCCAGGACATCGCCTCCCGGGTCGGCTCACGCGTCGACGTGGAAACGGCGCGGGCCGCCCTGCCCCTGTCGCCGGTCTTCTTCGACGTGCTCGCGGCGGACGGCGAGCCCCTGGTGGACCGGGCGGGCGGCGAACGGCACGCCGTGCTCGTGCGGCTGCTGTCCGAGCCGCTGCGGGTGCGCCGCACCGTCGTCGCCGACCCGGCGGACCCGGGGGCGGTCGACGGGGCCGAGGCATTCTTCCGGGACACCCTGGCGCGCGGCCACGAGGGCGTCCTGGTCAAGGCCCTCGACGCGCCCTACGTCGCCGGACGGCGCGGCCGCACCTGGCTGAAGGTGAAGCCCGTGCACACCCTCGACCTGGTGATCCTGGCCGCGGAATGGGGCCACGGCCGCCGCACCGGACTGCTCTCCAACCTGCACCTGGGTGCCCTCGCCGCCGACGGCACGTTCGTGATGCTCGGCAAGACCTTCAAGGGCCTCACCGACGAGATGCTCCGCTGGCAGACCGAGCACCTGCGCGAACTCGCCGTCTCCGACGACGGTTTCACCGTCCACGTCCGCCCCGAAGTCGTCGTCGAAATCGCCTACGACGGCCTCCAGCGCTCGCCCCGCTATCCGGCCGGCGTCACCCTCCGCTTCGCCCGGGTCCTCCGCCACCGCCCGGACAAGCGGGCGGCCGAGGCGGACACGATCGAGCGGGTCCTGGCGATCGGCTGAAACGGGGGGCGCCGGCAGGAGCGTCCGGGCTGCGCAGGCCGGTCATGCGGTGTGAGCCGTTCAGTCGGGGGGCCTGTTTGTACGGCCGGCCCGGCGCCAGAGGGCGCGGAGGCCGAGCGCCAGCACCGTCAGGGCCGCCACCACGATGACGACCTTGAGCGCCCGGTCGAGCAGCAGGTGGTGCAGGAGCTCCGACGACTCCAGGGCGAGGGCGGTCATCGGTGGCCACCCGGTCGGCGCGGCCCGGAGGTCTCGCCGCGGGTGCCGTCGAGGCGGCGGGCCGCGGCGCGCAGGGCGGTCTTCAGGGCGGGGTCCGCGTAGCGGCGGAAGTCGTCGAGACGGCCCCGGCGCTTGAGGCGCAGGGCGATGGCGAAGGCGAGCAGCGCGAGGACGACGAGGCCGGCCGCTATCAGGCCGAAGCGGATGAGCATGAGGTTCAGGACCGTCTCCATGAGAACCCTCCAGAGATTTATCACGCCTGTGATAAATCCAGTTGTATCACAGTCGTGATAAAAAGGCTCCATGCCCAAGCAGGTGGATCCGGACGCCCGTCGCCGCCACGTCGTCGACGCCCTGTTCCGTGTCGTCGTCCGCGACGGCCTCCAGCGCACCTCGCTGCGCGCCGTCGCCGACGAGGCGCAGCTCAACATCGGTTCGCTGCGGCACTACTTCGCGAGCCAGCAGGACCTGATGCGCTTCGCCATGGAGTCGATGCTCGACCGGGTCGGCGCCCGGCTGCTGGCGCACGTCGAGCGGATCGGCGACCTCGGGCAGCGCCCGCGCGCCGAGCGGATCCCGCTCGCGGCCGGCCTGCTCGCCGAGCTGCTCCCCCTCGACGAACGCCGCCGCGCCGAGGTCACCGTCTTCCTCGACTTCAACACCGCGGCCCGTACCGACCCGGCCTTCGGCGACCTGTCCCGCCGGACCGCGGAGGGCGCGCGGGATCTCGTACGCAGGGTGCTCGCCCGGCTGGACGCCTCGGGCACCCTCCGGGCCGGACTCGACCTGGACCTGGAGACCGAGCGGCTGACGGCCCTGATCGACGGCCTCGGCCTCAGTGGCGTCCTGCACCCCCGGCTCCTCGGTCCGGAGGCGTGCCTCGACGTCCTGCGCGCGCACCTGGCCGAGCTGGCCGCGGCGGACTGAATCCGGCGCAGCCCGGTCCGCCCCGTTTCTTTCCGGCGGCTCTCAGTCCTGCGGCTCGGCCGTGTGGCGGCGCCGGACCCACAGCGGCAGGGCGAACCAGCACAGCAGGTACCAGACGAGCAGACCGCCCACCAGCCACGGCACGTAGGCGGCGCGCGTCGCGACGCGCAGGACCAGGAGCAGCGCGGAGCCGAGCGTGGCGAGCAGCAGCAGGAGTCCGAGGAAGGTCATCCGGGAGGCCCAGGTCACGGCCCTGGGCTTGATCCGGCGGCCCGCGACGATCCGGTGGAAGGAGACGGGGCCGATGAGTGTCCCCGTCGCGGCGGCGGCCAGTGTGATCGTGGCGATGTAGATGGTCCGGTCACTGTGCGACAGCTCCGGGAAGCGCGGTGTGAAGACGACGGTCAGCAGGAAACCGAAGAGGATCTGTACGCCCGTCTGGGCGACCCTGATCTCCTGCATCAGCTCGGTCCAGCGCCGGTCCGCGCGTTCGTTCGGCGTCTCGTGGCGACCCAGGAACAGCCCGTCGGTGTCGGGTTCCGCGGGCCGGTCGGGCCCGTCGGCCCCCTGCGCCTCACCGTCCACGCCGGCCTCCCGTCCGCCGCCCGTATCGCGCTCGTGTCGCGCTCGTACGGATCTCCCTCCACCGTGGCACGAACCTCGCGGGACGCCCCGTCGAGAGGGATGCTGGAAGCGGCACCCGAGGAGATGAGCGACGTGTACGACTTGCATATCGACACCGACGTCACCGTGCAGCTGAGCGAATGCGGCCGGGAGGACGCCCAGGCCGTCTTCGAGGTCCTGGACCACACCTACCAGCTCGAGGACATGACCGAGCCGGGCCCGCACGCGGCCACCGCCCCCGCCGCCACCGTCTGGATGGCCACCTTCGACACGGCCGGCGGCCGGCACGAGGAGACCTCGCCCCCGCGGCTGACGGGGAAGGTCGGCGCCGTGCTCACCGGCGGCTACCACGCCGTCGACGAGGTCGAGAAGGTGCTGTCCCGCAGCTTCGACATCGAGTCGCTCCAGTCCGTCTCTGGCGACCAGGAGACCGAGGCCCGCCTCCTCCTCGCGTCGCGCTGACGGGCGCCCGGTTCTCCCCGGGCGGAGCGGACGGGAGTCGCCGCCCGGAGGCGGCATGCCCCGGTGACGTCCCTCGCCGTGCCCGCCCGCCCCCGGCCTCGCCCGCTCGTCACGCCCGCCTTCCTGTGCTCCCGCCTTCCGGACTCCTGCCTTCCGACCCGCGCCGACCCCCTGCCGTCCCCGGCTATACACCGTGTGTAGAGTTCTCGAACGAGCCGCAGGGCCCCGCCATGACCAGGCGTGGGCCCCGGCAGTCGAACCATCGTCGGGGAAAGCGGGTTGCACATGTTCCGAACCGAGCCGGGCCGTCGCCGGGGGCCGGTGCTCGCCCTCCTCGCCGCCGCGTCGCTGGTCCTCACCCTCGGCGGCTGCGCCGCCGACACGGTCACGCCCGCCGACGCGCGCGGCGAGGCCAAGGCGGCCGACGCCGCCCGCGGCTCCGTCGACTGCGCCAAGGTGAAGTGCATCGCCCTCACCTTCGACGCGGGGCCCGGCAAGGACACCCCGCGCCTGCTCGACATACTGAAGGAGAAGAACGTCAAGGCGACCTTCTTCCTCCTCGGCGAGAAGCACGTCAAGCGCTATCCCGAGGTCGTGAAGCGGATCGCCGGCGAGGGTCACGAGGTCGCCAACCACACCTGGAGCCACCGCATCCTCACCGACCTCGACGCCTCCGAGGTCCGCGACGAGCTCTCCCGCACCCAGGACGCCATCGCGAAGATCACCGGCCGCAAACCCACCCTGATGCGCCCGCCGCAGGGCCGCACCGACGGCACCGTCTCCGACGTGGCGCGCGAACTCGGCCTCGCGCAGGTGCTGTGGAGCATCACGGCCAAGGACTACTCCACCGAGGACTCCGCGCTGATCCGGCAGCGGGTGCTCGACCAGGCCCACGGCGACGGCATCATCCTGCTCCACGACATCTACGGCGGGACGGTCCCGGCCGTGCCCGGCATCATCGACGAGCTCAAGCGGCGGGGCTACACCTTCGTCACCGTCCCGCAGCTGCTCGCCCCCGGGAAGGTCGAGCCCGGCACCGTCTACCGCCCGGAGAAGCCGGAGCAGGACGACTAGGACCGCGCCGCCCGAAGGCGTCAAACGGGGTGAGGTGACTCACATTGGACACAGGGGACACACCGGAACAAGCGGTGAAGGTTTATCGTTCATCTGTATGTGACGCCGAAGGGGCCCGGTCCCCAGGTTCCCCCCCGTGAGGTGACCGCTCTTCGCCGCGTCACGGCAAACGGCCCCGGTTGGAATCCCCCGTCCAACCGGGGCTGTGTCGTTCCCGCGGCAGGGGCGCCCGTACGCCCATGAGCGGCGCGTGCTCCGGCGCGTTCGCCCCCTTCGAGTGAGTCGCCCGCACCCACCGCATGGCCCGACCGGCACCGGGCATTGATCGCCACGAAACCGGTGGCACTCCGCCCGCCGGTCACCGCCGCCCGGGCCCGCCACCAGGGGGAACCATGCGACACACGACCCACCGCGCCCTCGTCACCGCTGCCGCCGCCCTCGTCCTCGCCGGCTGCGCCACCGTACGCCCCGGCCGCGTCGACCCCTCCGGCACGGCCGGAACCACCGCGCCCGCCACCCGGCAGGAACAGGACCGGCTCCTCGCGGCCACCGAGCAACGGCTCGTCGCCACCTGCCTCGACGGCCAGGGCCTCTCCCTGCCCCCGGTCACCCAGGCGCGCGCCCCCGCCGCCCAGGACGCCCGCCTCCAGGCCGCCCTCTTCGGCAAGGACCCCAGGGAACTCTCCCTCACCCTCGCCACCGGCCTCACCGTCACCGCCAACAGCGACGGCTGCGTCGCCACCGCCCGCGCCACGCTCTACGGCGACCAGGACCGCTGGTTCCGCGCCCAGGTCACCGTCGACAACCTGCGCGCCGAGGCCCAGGCCCGGATGAAGGACGACCCCGCGCACCGGGCCGCCCTGGACCGCTGGTCCCGCTGCGCCGCGCCCGCCGGCGGGCCGCGCACCGGCCGCCCCGACCCGGCCGTCGCCGCGCGCTGCACCCGCGAGAGCGGACTCGCCGACGTCCGCGCCCGGCTCGAACCCGCCGAGCTGGCCACCGTGCGCACCCTCCACCGCGACCAGGTCGCCGCCTACGAGCAGCTGCGCACCCGCGCGCTGCGGCGGGCAGCCGAACTGTCCGCCACCTCCACCGGGAAGAAAGGCAACGACGCTTCATGAAGCGACTCCTCGGCTTCGCCGCCGCCCTGCTCGCCCTCGCCGGCGGGCCGGCCCTGACCACGTCCGCCACCGCCTTTGCCGCCGACTGCCCCTCCGGAGAGTTCTGCGTGTGGCAGGAGGCCAACTTCGGCGGCCAGCGCGCCAACTGGAGCGGCGACGACGGCTGGTGGGAGAGCTGGATCGCCGACACCGACTCCTCCTGGGCCAACCACGGCATCTCCGGCCCGGGCATCAAGGACTACGTTCAGGTCTACGAGTCCGCCTGGCAGGGCGGCTCCATGACGATCTGTCTCGCGCCCGGCCAGGAGGTCGGCTACGACGGCGCGGCCAACGACCGCGGCGACTCCCACATCTGGGCCACCGGCTGCTGACCCACGGCCCGCGCCGGACGCACGACCGCCCGCCCGCCGCCCCTCACCGGGGGCGACGGGCGGGCGGTCCGTACGGGATCCGGGAGTCGGTCCGCGCCCGTTCCCGCTCCGTCAGGCCGCCGTGCCCAGCCACAGGTCGGGGCCGAACACCTCGTAGTGCACGTCCGCCGGGGCGACCCCGGCGGCCAGCAGATCGCCGCGGACGGCGCGCATGAAGGGCAGCGGGCCGCAGAGGTACGCGGTCAGGCCCGCCGGCAGCTCCAGTGCCGTCACGTCCGCGCGGCCCGAGTGCGCGTCGGCCGTGCCCGGCTCCTCGTACCAGAGGTGCAGCGTGCCCTGCGGCAGCGCGTCGACGAGCCGGCGCAGCTCCTCGCGGTGGGCGTGGGCGGCGGGGGAGCGGTCGGCGTGGACGACGGTCACCGGGCGGGTGGAGCCGGTCCGGCCGAGGTGGTCGAGCATCGCGAGCATGGGCGTGGCGCCGATGCCCGCGGAGGCGAGCAGCAGTGGCCCGTCGCCCTCGGGCAGGACGAGGTCGCCGAACGGCACCGACACGCCGACCCGGTCGCCGACGCGGCCGTGCGCGTGCAGCCAGGACGACACCTCGCCGGCCGGGTCGCCGTCGGCGCGCTTGACGGTGATCCGCCACTCGGGACGGCCGGGCGCGGCGGAGAGGCTGTACTGGCGGATCTGCCGGGCCCCGTCGGGCAGTTCGACCTGGACGCTGACGTACTGCCCGGGCCGGAACGCGGTCAGCGGCAGCCCGTCCGGGTGCCGCAGCGAGAAGGAGACCGTGTCGGGCGTCTCCTCGTGCCGGCCGGCGATCTCCAGCTCCTGCCACACCTGCCCCTCGGCGACGCCCCGCTCCTCGTAGAGCCGCGCCTCCAGGGCGATCAGCGCGTTCGCCATCAGCCAGTAGACCTCGTCCCACGCCTGCGCGACCTCCGGCGTGACGGCCTCGCCGAGCACGGAGACGATCGCGGCGAAGAGGTGCTCGTGGACCACCTTGTACTGCTCGGAGGTGACGCCGAGGGAGGCGTGCTTGTGGGCGATCCGCGACAGCATCACGTCGGGCCGGGTGCAGGGGTTCTCCAGGAGCGCGCCGGCGAAGGCGGCTATGGAGCCGGCCAGGGCCTTGCGCTGCTCGCCGGTGGCCTGGTTCCCGCGGTTGAACAGGTCCCGCAGCAGCTCGGGGTGGGCGGCGAACATGCCCGCGTAGAACCGCTCGGTGATCTCGTCGAGCGCCCCGCCGACGGCGGGAAGAGTGGCACGGACGACGGGGGTGGCCTGCTCGGAGAGCATGACGCCTCCAAATCTGGTAGATGATCTACGTATTTAAAGTCGCGGGAAGCCCGCGCCGGGGCGCGGGGATGGAGCGAAGGTGGGGACGGGGTGGTCAGCCGTCGTGAGGGCCGGCGGACAGCGCGACGAGCACCGGTCCGGTGGGCGGTCCGACCAGATCCGCGACGGTCAGCGGATCGAGCGTGCGGTAGAACGCGTCCTGCGCCTCGCGCAGCGCGCCGCGCAGCCGGCAGGCCGTCCGCAGCGGGCACGGCGGATCACCCTCGCAGGCGACGACCTCCTCCTCGCCCTCCAGCGTCCGGGCCAGCCAGCCCACCGAGGAGCGCCGGCCGAGCTCGGTGAGCGTGAGCCCGCCGCCCCGGCCGCGCCGCGCCTCCACCACTCCGAGGTGCTGGAGCCGGGTGACGACCTTCGCCATGTGGGCGTAGGGCACCGCCATGGACTCCGCCACCTCGCGTGTGGTGGGGGAGCTGTCCTGCTCGGAGACCGCCAGGCGCATCACGGCACGCAGCGCCAGGTCGGTGAACTTCGTCAGCCGCACGGCTCGACGCTATCAAACTCGTATCTCGGAGTCGTATTAAGGGGCTGCCTGATCGCTCCCGGCAGCCCCTCGTCCTCGGTGCCGCGGCCCTCAGGCCAGGACCTTGGCCTTCGCCTTCTCGAACTCCTCGGGCGTGATGGCGCCGCGGTCCCTCAGCTCGGCGAGCCGTGCCAGCTCGGCCGCGCTGCCGCCCTCGCCGCCGCCCGTCGTGCCGGCGGTCTTGCGGATGTAGTCCTGGAACGCGGCCTCGGTCTCCTTCGCCTGCTTCACGTCGCGCTGGGTCATGCTCTTGCCGCGGGCGATGAGGTACACGAGCACGCCGAGGAAGGGGAGCACGATGCAGAAGATCACCCAGCCCGCCTTCCCCCAGCCGCTCATCTCGTCGTCGCGGAAGATGTCCGCGAAGACCTTGAAGAGCAGGAACAGCCACATGATCCAGAGGAAGAACCAGAGCATGGTCAGGAAGAGGTCGAGGAGGGGGTAGTCGTTCATGGGCCTGCACTCCGTTCCCGCGGAGGGCCGGTACGGCCCCGCGTACCAAGGAGTGTTGTCGAACCGGAGCGCCCCCGCATGTCGTGGCGGGCTCCGGCGCCCCCGTCAGCCCTCGCGGCCCCGCAGCGCCGCCAGCGCCCGGTCCGCGTGCGCGCTCATCCGCAGCTCGCTGCGGACCACTTCGAGCACCCGCCGCTCCTCGTCGATGACGAAGGTGACCCGCTTGGTCGGGGCGAGCGAGAAGCCCCGCGTCACCCCGAACCGGTCGCGGATCTCGCCCGACGGGTCGGAGAGCAGCGGATAGCCGAGCGAGTGCCGCTCGGCGAACTCCTGCTGCCGGGCGACCTCGTCGCTGCTGATGCCGACGGGCCGGGCGCCGGCGGCGCGGAACTCGCCCGCGAGGTCACGGAAGTGGCACGCCTCGGCGGTGCAGCCGGGAGTGAGTGCCGCGGGGTAGAAAAAGAGGACGACCGGGCCTTCGGCCAGGAGCCCGGACAGCGAACGGGGCTGCCCGGTCTCGTCCGGAAGGGTGAAGTCCTCGACGATGTCACCGACCTTCATGCGTCCGGACGTTACCTCACGGTAGCCCCGTGCGTCACCCGTCCGGCGGATGAACCGGAGGAGCGGGTTCAGCCCTGTGTCACCTGATGCCGCTCCGGCCGCCGCTGCCGTTCCTGTCGCTCCGCGAGCACGGCGAGGACCCGCTCGCCCCAGCGCACGTTCTCCTCCTCGAAGGCCATGCCGCGCAGCAGCGTCAGATACGGCCCGACCCGCTCCGTGCGTGCCAGATAGGTGACCTCGTCGAGGCCGTCGAGCAGCCGCTCCCGCAGCCGCTCGTAGCGCGCGAGTTTCGCGCGGGCCGTCTCCATGCGCTCCCGTACGTGCTCGCGGACCTCCGCCGTGTCGCCCTCGTCGCACGCCTGGACCTGCACCATGAGTTCGTCGCGGACCGCCGTCGGCTTCGGCGGGTGCGCGGTGTACGCGATCAGGTCCCGGCGGCCGGCGTCGGTGAGGGTGAACATGCGCTTGTTGGGGCGGCGTTCCTGCTGGACCACCCGGGCTGTGATGAGTCCGGCCTCGGAGAGCCGGTCCAGCTCCCGGTAGAGCTGCTGCGGCGTGGCCGCCCAGAAGTTGGCCACGGCCACGTCGAAGAGCTTGGCCAGGTCGTACCCCGACGCCTCTCCTTCCAGGAGAGCCGCCAGGACCGCGTGCTTGAGAGACATCCGGACAAACTAGCAGCCTGTTGAATACTTCGGTCCACACCTATTCACCGGCGAAAGACCTGGTGAGGGGCGGGGTCCAGGACGCGTGACGAAGGATCATCCGTACGGCCGTGCCCGACGGGGCGAGCCGCATCAGCGTGTTCCGCAGCGGTACGGCGAGCGGATGGGCGAGCTGCTGCCCCATCCGGCCGGCCTGCCGGGCCGCCGCCGCGACGGCCGTGGCACGCGGGCGCCGCACCGCGTCGTAGCGGACGAGGGCGGCGTCCACGTCACCCGTCCGGTCGAGTTCGGCGGCGAGGACCACGGCGTCCTCCAGGGCCTGGCAGGCGCCCTGGCCGAGGTTGGGCGTCATGGCGTGGGCGGCGTCGCCGAGCAGGACCGTGCGGCCGGAGACGTACGACGGCAGGGGCGTGGCCAGTTCGCCGATGTCGTGGTGGAGGACGTCCTCGGGGCGGGTGGCCGCGAGCAGCTCGGGAATGGGCTCGTGCCAGTCCGCGAAGCGCCGGCGCAGAAGGGCGAGCGGGTCGGGATGGCGCACGCCGGCGGGCGCGTTGAGGACCGCGTGCCACTCCGCGTGCCCGTCGGCGAAGGCGATGTGGCCGAACTCGGCCCCGCGCCCCCAGGTGATCTCGAAGTCGGTGCGGAGGTCCAGCGGGCGGTCCGTGACGGCGCGCAGCACGGTCGAGCCGCTGTGCACCGGTCCCGGATGGCCGGGGAACAGGGCGGTACGCGTCCGGCTGCCGATCCCGTCGGCGGCGACGACCAGATCCGCCTCCACCAGGTGCGTCCCCGTCGCATCCGCCTGGACCGACGCCGCCGCCCTCGCATCCGCCGCCCTCGCGTCTGCTGCCCTCGCGTCGGCCTGGACCGACTCCGCCGCCCTCGCATCCGCCGCCCTCGCGTCCGCTGATATCACGTCCGCCTCCGCCGGCTCGCTCGCACCGCCGCCCGCCGGTGCGAGCGCCACCCGCGCCCTCTGCCCCTCCTGCCGCGGTACGGCGACCGTGGCCGTGATTCCCGTGCGCAGCGTGCCGGGCGGCAGCGCCTCGCGCAGCAGCCGGTGCAGCTCGGCGCGCGGGATGCCGACGATGGGGGAGCCGAGGGCGCGTTCGAGGGCGGCGCCGTCCATCCTCGCCAGCCAGGAGCCGCGGGGGGTGCGGGTGCCACCGGTGTACTGGCCGCGCCCGGCGGCCCGCACGGCCGCGCCGACGCCCAGCGCGTCCAGGGCGCGGATGCCGTTGGCGGCGAGCGAGATGCCGGCCCCGGCGTCCGCGAGGACCGGCGCGCGGTCGACGACGGTCACCTCCCAGCCGATCTTCCGGAGTCCGACGGCGGCGGCGAGCCCGCCGATCCCGGCGCCGACGACGACGGCGGTCTGTCCCATGTCCGTGCCCCTCATCCATCCGCTCCATGATTTCTACATCTGTAGAAGAGTAGACCCTCGCGCTCCCCCGCCCTCTACAGGTGTAGAAAGGGAGGGTGACTCCGTCCTCCCCGACCACGCCCGCGCCCGGATCCCGCCGCACCCTGCTGGCCGACGCCGCGCTCGCGGTCCTCGCCGACGCCGGCATGCGCGGCCTCACCCACCGGGCCGTCGACGCCGCCGCGGGACTGCCCACGGGGACGACGTCCGCGTACTTCCGCACCCGTTCGGCCCTGCTCACCGCGCTCGTCCGCCGGCTCGTCGAACTCGACCAGACCGAGCTGCGCACCGCCGCCGAGCACACCCCCGTACCCCTGACGGAGGCCGATCTGGTGCGGGGCCTGGTCGCGCTGGTCGCCGCCCGGACCGGCGGCGAGGGGCGCCGCCGCTCACTCGCCCGCTACGCCTGCGTCCTGGAGAGCGTGCGAGACCCCGAACTGCGCGACATCCTGGTGCCGAGGGAGAACCCGGGCCGCCGGGCCGTGCGCGACTTCCTGGCCGGCCGGGGCGTCACGGACCCCGAGGCCCGCACCCTGACCCTGCTCGCGTGCGTGGACGGCCTGGTCCTGGACCGGGTGGTCGCCGGCGAGGACGCCACGGGCGACCGGGCCGGCACCGGGGACAGCACGGGGGCGAGGGACACGAGAGAGGAGATCGAAGGGCTCGTGGCCGCGGCCCTGCGACCGTGAGCGGGTGCGCCCGACGGGACGCCCGCGCCGACCGACGTCAGCGATGGAGCGGGCTCCGACGGGCACCGACACCAGCGAAACCACCGAGACCGAGACAGACACCATGGACAACAGCGCCTTCGTCTACACGTCGTACATCCGCACCACGCCCGACGAGCTCTGGAAGGCCCTCACCGAACCGGCCCTCACCCGGCGCTACTGGGGCGTGGCCTTCGAGACGGACTGGATCCCCGGTTCGCCCATGGTCTGGGAGGAGGGCGGGCGGACGACCGCCGACCCGCTGCAGGTCGTCCTCGTCGCCGAGCCCGGCCGGCGCCTGTCGTACGCCTGGCACACCTTCACCCCCGAGTGGGCCCAGGCGGTCCGCATCGGCGAGGACATCTACGCGCGCCTCGTCGAGGAGGGCCGCTCCAAGGTCACCTACGACATCGAGCCGGCCGGCGACATGGTCAAGCTCACCGTCGTCCACGGCGACCTGAAACCCGACGGCACCATCCGCGCGCTCGTCAGCGAGGGCTGGCCGGCGATCGTCTCCAGCCTCAAGAGCCTCCTGGAGACCGGCGAGGAACTGCCCGACGTCCCGCGCTGACCGCGCCTGCCGAAACACGTGCGCGACGCGGCCCGCGTTGGTGCTTTCGAGTCGTCTCGCGGGGCTCTCACGCGCCACGCCCGGTCGGCTGATCATCTTTTCCGTCCCGGATCCGCTTTGATGCACCGGTCAGACCAGGTCCGGCCGGCGAGAAGAGGCGGTGTCCGACATGGCGTCACGCACGCGCGCCAGGAACCTCACGGGCTGGGGCGCGCTGTCCCTCGCCGCGGGAACCGTCCTCACCCTCGGCGCCGCCGGGCCCCCGCCCGCCGGCACGCACTCCGCGCCCGCCGGCACCGTGGTCGTCTCCCTCGGCAGCTGCCCGCCCGACGGCCGGATGTGCGCCACACCCCGCCGCCTCGCCGTCCTCGACGGCCGGACGCTCACCCTGGACGGCCCCGGCACCCGCACCGGTGGCGGCCCCCTCGACCTAGCCCTGCGCACCACCGGCCGGCTCACCGACGTCACCGTCAGCGACCGGCAGGGACACCGGATCGCCGGCACGGTCAGTGCCGACGGCAGCCACTGGACCAGCACCGCCCCGCTCGCCGCCGACGCCCGCTACGCCCTGCGCCTCACCGTGGAGGGCGAGGGCGGGCGCTCGCCGCGCCACCGCGCGCGGCTCGACCTGCGCGTCCCGGCCGCGCCGCGCGGCGAGCGGCTGACCGCCGAACTCGGCCCGGGCGACGGCACGTACGGCGTCGGCCAGCCGCTCACCGCCGAGCTGAGCCACCCGGTCGCCGCCACCGACCCCACGGCCCGCCGCACCGTCGAGCGCGCGCTGCACGTCAGCTCCGAGCCGTACGTCGAGGGCTCCTGGTACTGGGTCTCGCCCACCACCCTCCACTACCGTCCGCGCGCCTACTGGCCCGCCCACGCCACCGTCCGCGTCACCAGCGCCCTCGACGGCGTCCCCGTCATCGGCCGGCTCTACGGCGGCCCCTCGGAGCCGCTCACCCTCACCATCGGCGACCGGATCGAGGCCGTCACCGACGTCGCCGCGCACACCCTCACGGTGCTGCGCGACGGTCAGGAGATCCGCAGCATCCCGGTCACCACCGGCAAGGAGGGCTACCGCACCCGAGGCGGCGTCAAGGTCGTCCTCGGCAAGGAGGCCACCGTCCGGATGCGCGGCGACACCATCGGCATCGAGCGCGGCAGCGGCGACTTCTACGACCTCAAGGTCCGCTGGGCCACCCGGGTGACCTGGAGCGGCGAGTACCTGCACGCCGCACCCTGGTCGCTCGACGCGCAGGGCAACGACGACGTCAGCCACGGCTGCACCGGCATGAGCACCGAGGACGCGGCCTGGCTCTTCGACACGCTCCGCGAGGGCGACCTCGTCCGGGTGGTCAACGGCTACGGCGAGGAGATGACGCCGTTCGACAACGGCTTCGGCGACTGGAACATGAGCTGGCCCGCCTGGCGCCGGGGCAGCGCCTTCGGCCCCGCCGCCGACGGCACGGGCGGACCCGACGGCGGCCTGCGCCCCGCCCTCTGACAGCACGGACGAACGGGTACGGGTGAACGGGTGCGGCCGGACGACCACCAGCCGGACGACCACCAGCCGGACGACCGCCCGACGGACGGTCACCGAGCCGACGGTCACCCGGCGGACGGTCACCGGGCCGACGTTCACGGACGAAGGGAGCGACGATGACGGAGATCACCAGGGTCGAACTCGCCGGCGGCGGCGTGCTCCACGTGGAGGCCGTGCCGCTCGGACCCCCGGACGAGGAGGAACAACTGGAGGGGTTCACGGACCGCCTCCCGGACCTCCCCGACCTCTCCGGCGTCACCGCCGCGCTCTCCTCCTTCGCCCAGCAGCTCGGCGACTCGGTGCACCGGGCCGCGCCCGACCGGGCCGTCGTCGAGTTCGGCTGCCAACTCGGCCTGCAGAGCGGCAAGCTCACCGCCCTCGTCGTCCAGGGCAGCGCCAACGCGACCCTCCGCGTCACCCTGGAATGGGACAAGCACACCCCGTGAGCAGGCCGGGGATCCGCGCTCACTTGCGCGTCACGGTCACCTGCACGGTGTCCTGCCCCGGACTGGTGGTGAGCCGGAGGATCCGGGCATCGGGTGACGACACGACCTCGGCGCCCTGGCTCTCGACCTGGTAACCGTCGGGGTAGCCGCTCAGCGGCAGATACACCTCGGTGGGGACTCCGGGGGCGAACGGTTGCCCGGAATCGGCGCGGTGGGCGCTGTACCGCAGGGTGAACGTCCCGGTCGTGGTGTCGTAGCCCCACTGCTGAGGGGTACCCGCGACCGCACGCGGATACGGCCGGACGACCGTCGGGTCCATCAGGTTGGGGCCGGTCGGCGGCTCCTGGTGATGACCGGGTGTCTGATTCTGCGGCTGGGACCAGAACATCCAGGAGGCCATGTTGTCGTCGAACCGATCGGTGAGGTTCGTCAGCCTCGTCGCGTCCTTGGTGGCGCCGAACTCGGTCACCACCCCGGCGACGCCGTCGGCGGCGGCGCGGGCCAGCCCGTTGGTCACACAGGTGTCGGTCTGGCCGACGCAGTAGTCGTGGAAGCTCAGCGCCGCCTTCGGGTCACCGGTCGGGTTCGGCATCCAGTCCGGCGTGCCGAAGTCGTTGGTCAGGGACGGCTCGTAGAACAGCAGGTGATCCGCGTCGACGTGGCGGATGGCCTTCATGACCTTCGCCTCGAACGGAGCGAGCACCTCGCCCTCGAACCGGGGGCAGCCGTTCGGGAAGCAGGTCGGGTATTCCCAGCCGGGCCACGGCTCGTTGATCAGGTCGTAGCCCAGCACGTACGGCTGGTCCGCGAAGCGCTGCGCGACGTGCGCCCACATGGCCGCGTAGTGCTCCTGGAGCCCGACGCCGTCGGAAGCGGTCCGGTCGTGCCAGAAGTTCGCCCACGTCTGGTTCTGCGCGGGGCTCGTGAAGTACACCTCCGGAAAGCCCGGATTCGGCTTCACCGGGAACCCGTCGGCGAACACCGCCCAGGCTGGGAAGCCGCTCCAGCTCGCGCCCACGGACTCGTTGAACGCGTCCTGGTGGGAGTCGACGAGGCTGTAGATCTTGTACCGGGCCAGCAGCCGCTGGGTCTGCCTGATCTGCTCGATGTAGGCGTCGTCGTAGACTCCGGGCTTCGGCTCGACCGCGTTCCACGCGAAGCCCAGCCGCACCGCGTTGAACCCGTTCTCCGCCAGGAACCGGGCGTCCTTCTCACCGAAACCTCCCGCCGCGGGGAAGTACGGCGGGTACTTGTAGACCATGTTCACGCCGTGCACGGTGACCACGCGGCCCTGGCCGTCCGTGAGCCAGCGGCCCGCGTGTCCCAGCGGGGGATCCGTCGGTGCCGCGGCCGCCGGTGTCGTCAGTCCCAGCATCAGCATGACCAGGCCGAGGCACCGGAGGAAGCGCGCCGAACGGATGGCCGGCAGGCGGTAGGCCCGCGGTGTCGACTGCTGCGGCTGCCGGTCCATGCGGCTCCTCTTCGTTACGACGGCAGGGAGGCGTTACGACGGTAGGGAGGCGGTGATCGTCTCTGTCGATCCTCGCCCCGCACCGCCCCGTCGCAAGCCGGGCGCGTCTGTGCGAGCGGTCAGCCCCCACCGCCCGGCGGGTGAGGCCGCGCACGTCGAACGAGGGCATTCGCCGCTTTGGCCGCATCGCGGCAACGCGACAGCGAGGCCCGGCCGGCGGCGTCAGACCCGCCCGCCGCCCGCCGTGTCCGAGGAGAGCCGCTGCGCCGCGTAGATCGGGAGCACGGACAGCAGCACGAGCAGCGCGGCCACCACGTTCACCACGGGCGCCTGCTGAGGCCGGGTCATGTTGTCGAAGATCCACAGCGGCAGGGTCTGCACCCCGGGACCGGCGGTGAACGTGGTCACCACGACCTCGTCGAAGGAGAGCGCGAAGGCGAGCAGCCCGCCCGCGAGCAGCGCCGAGCGCAGCAGCGGGAAGGTGACGTCCCAGAAGGTACGGAAGGTGTGCGCGCCGAGGTCCATGGCCGCCTCCTCGTACGAACCGGGCAGCCGGCGCAGCCGCGCGACCACGTTGTTGAAGACCACCACGATGCAGAAGGTGGCATGCCCGATGATCACCGTGAAGAGCCCGAGGCCCACACCCAGTGGCTTCAGGACGGTGCCGAAGGCCGAGTTGAGCGCGATGCCGGTGACGATGCCGGGCAGCGCGATCGGCAGCACCACGGCGAACGACACGGCCTCGCGTCCGAAGAAGCGGTGCCGCTGCACGGCGAAGGCGATCAGCGTGCCGAGCACCAGCGCCACTGCCGTCGCCGCGAGACCCGTCCGCACCGAGGTCCACAGCGCCTCGCGCGCGCCCTCGTTGGCCCAGGCGGCCGACCACCACTTCAGCGTGAGCCCGGGCGGCGGCCAGCTCGCGGAGCGGTCCGGGTTGAGCGAGCCGAGGAGCACGAGCAGCAGCGGCAGGTAGATGACGGCGAAGCCGAACGCGGCCGCGGTGCGCAGCGCGATCCGCGCGGGACGGGAGAGGTTCATCGGGGGAGGTCCTTCCGGCCCGGGGAGTGGCCCCCGGTCACAGGCTGCGCAGCGCGCCGGTGCGCCGCACCGCGAGCAGGTAGAGGACGATGACGGCCACCGGCACGGTGCCGAGCGCGGCGGCCAGCGGCAGGTTGAGGGTGACGTTGGAGTAGACGAGGTTGCCGATCAGCTGGGTCTTGCCGCCGACGATCTGCACGGTGATGTAGTCGCCGAGGCTGAGCGAGAACGTGAAGACGGAACCGGCCGCGATCGCCGGCCACACCAGGGGCAGCACCACCGACACGAAGGTCCGCCCGGCGCGCGCGCCGAGGTCGGCGGAGGCGTGCAGCAGGCTGTCCGGGAGCTGTTCGAGCGCCGTGTGCAGCGGCAGGATCATGTACGGCAGCCAGAGGTAGGTGAGCACGAGGACGGTGGCGGTCAGCCCGTATCCCGGGCCGGTCAGGCCCAGCGGCTTCAGCACCCAGTCCAGCGGCCCGCCCTCGGACAGGATCAGCCGCCACGCGTACACCTTGACGAGATAGCTCGCCCACAGCGGGGTGAGGATCGCGACCACGAGCAGCGGCCGGCGGCGCGGGCTCGCCACCCGGGCGGTGTAGAAGGCCAGCGGGAAGGCGATCAGCGCGCACAGCACGGTCACGGTCAGGGCCACGCCCACCGTGCGCAGGGCGACCGTGCGGTAGACGGGCGAGGTCACGAGCTCCTGGAAGTTCTGCGCCGACCAGACCCGGACCACCTCGGAGGTGAAGGAGTCGGTGGTCCAGAACGCGGACAGGAACAGCGCGGCGAGCGAGCCCAGATAGGCGAGCACCAGCCAGAGGAGCGGCGCGGTGAGCAGGGCCGCCAGCCGGACCCGGGGCCTTCGGTGCAGGGCCGCGGCGAGCCGCCGGACGGGGCCGGCGGCTCGGTCGGCCTCGCCGGCGCGGGGGGCCGGCGGTGCGGGAGTGAGGGTGGTCATGCGCCGTCGTCAGCCCTTGATCTCGTTCCAGGCCTGCACCCACTTGGCGTACGGCACGCAGTGGACGTCGGTGCGGCCGTCGAGGCACTGCTCGATGGGCGTGGTCCAGAAGTGGACGTTCTTCCAGTACGCCTCGTCGCTCGCGTGGAACACCGCGCAGTGGTTCTTGTCGGCCGTCTCGGCGCAGGACCTGGAGTTGGCCGGGGCCTCGCCGAAGTACTCGGCGACCTGGGCGTTGGCCTTGGGCGAGACGATCCAGTCGAGCCACTTGTAGGCGCAGGTGGGGTGCTTGGCCTTGGCGGACACCATCCAGGTGTCGGACCAGCCGGTGGCGCCCTCCTTCGGCAGCACCGCCTCGACCTTGGCGCCCTCTGCCTTGGTGAGGTTGGCGATGACCTGCCAGCTGGTGCCGACGACGGAGTCACCGCTCTTGAAGGCGGAGACCTCCTTCAGATAGTCGCTCCAGTACTCGCCGACGTGCTTGTTCTGCTGCTTGAGCAGATCGACGGACGCCTCGAACTGCTTCTGGTCGAGGGCGTAGGGGTCCTTGATGCCGAGCTCCGGCTTGGTGGCCATGAGGTAGAGGGCCGCGTCGGCGATGTAGATCGGGGAGTCGTACGCGGTGACCTTGCCGCTGTGCGCGGACGCCTGGTCGAAGACGGCGGACCACGACGTCGGGGCGGGCTTCACCTTGGTGGTGTCGTACATGAGGAGGTTGGCGCCCCGGCCGTGCGGGATGCCGTAGGCGACGCCCTTGACCGAGTTCCAGCCCTGGTTCTTCAGACCGGCGAAGACGTCCTTGTAGTTCGGGACGAGCGCGGTGTTCACGGGCGCGGCGTCGCCGGACGCGATCAGCCGCAGCGAGGCGTCGCCGGAGGCTGACACGGCGTCGTACTCGCCGGTCTTCATCAGCGCGACCATCTCGTCGGAGGTGGCGGCGGTCTTGGCGTTGACCTGGCAGCCGGTCTGCTTCTCGAAGGGCGTCACCCAGTCGACCTTGGGGTCGTTGGAGCCGTCCTCGGCATACCCGGCCCAGGCGATCAGGTTGACCTGGCCCTCGGGCTTGCCGAGGGAGGTGGGCGCCTTGAGGTCGGGCGGGTTGAGGCCGCCGGACTTCCCGGCACCGGCCTGGTCGGCGGAGCCGCAGGCGGTGACGAGCAGCAGTCCGGAGACGGCGGCGGCCGTCAGGAGCGAGCGGTGCAGGCGCACGTGTTTCTCCGTTGCGTGAGGGACGTGAGGGACGTGAGGGTGCGGTGCGAGGGGTGGTGCCGTGAAGTGTTCGGGCGTGACGGGGCGTACGGGCGTGACGGGGCCCGGGGGCGCGGTACGGGTCGGCGGCGCGTGACGGGTTCGGCGCCGGCCGTTCGGCCCGGCGTGGTGTCCTACGGCGCCTCGGGGGCCGGGGCCGGGACAGGGACCGGGACGGGAACCGCGTGGCGCGGGTGCCACTGCAGGGCGACGCGGGCGCCGCGGAAGGCGGCGAGGTCGGCGGAGGAGGTCTCCAGGTTCTGCTGGACGGCGGTGAGCCGCCCGCCCGCGTCCAGGTCGACGAGGAAGCGGGTGGCGTCGCCCAGGTACACCACCTCGGCGACGGTGCCGGTGGCCCGGGCGTGACCGTCCTCGGCGGGCGCGGCTGGGTCCGTGACGACCCGGATCTTCTCCGGCCGGATGCTGTACGTGCCGGAGGCGCCGACCACGCTCCGCGCGGCCTCCCCGCTGACCAGGTTGGACGTGCCGACGAAGCCGGCGACGAACGGGGTGGCGGGGCGCTCGTAGATCTCGGCGGGGGTGCCGACCTGCTCGATCCGGCCCTGGTGGAAGACGGCGATCCGGTCGCTCATCGTCAGGGCCTCCTCCTGGTCGTGGGTGACGAACACGAAGGTGATCCCGACCTGCCGCTGGATGGCCTTCAGCTCGACCTGCATCTGCTCGCGCAGCTTGAGGTCCAGCGCGCTGAGCGGTTCGTCGAGCAGCAGCACGCGGGGGCGGCCGACCAGGGCGCGGGCGAGCGCCACGCGCTGGCGCTGACCGCCGGACAGCTCGCCGGGGCGGCGCCCGCCGAGTCCTTCGAGCCGCACCTGGGTGAGCGCGGCGCGGGCCCGGACCAGCCGCTCGGCCTTGGGGACACCGCGCACCTTCAGGCCGTACGCGACGTTCTGTTCGACCGTCATGTGCGGGAAGAGGGCGTAGTCCTGGAAGACGGTGTGGACGTCCCGCTCGAAGGGGGCGCGCCGGGTGACGTCCTCGCCGGCCAGCTCGACGCTGCCGGCGCTCGGCGTCTCGAAGCCGGCGATCATCCGCAGCACGGTCGTCTTGCCGGAGCCGGAGGGGCCGAGCATCGAGAAGAACTCGCCGTCGGCGATCTCCAGGTCCACCCCGGCCACCGCCTCGGTCCGGCCGTAGCTCTTGCGGAGACCCGAGAGCCGGATCGCCATTCCCTCCATGGGCGGGAACCTTTCTGATGCGGGGGCGCGTTCTGACGAGTGGGCGTAAACATATGAAGTCATAGTTCAAATCTCAAGACCCCTTTAAGGTAAAGCCTGAGTCAGCACGCGAGGTGGTAAACGTGGAACCAGGCGGCAGACAGGGCGAGGGCGCGCACGGGAGCGCGCGCCGAGCCGTGTTCACCCCCGTCGACACCCGGGCCCGGGTCGACACCGTGGTCCGCCGGATCGGCGACGCCATCGAGCTCGGACTCCTCGCCGACGGCGAGCAACTGCCCGGCGAGGCCGAGCTCGCAGGCCAGCTCGGCGTCTCCACCGTGACCCTGCGCGAGGCCCTCATGGCCCTGCGCCAGCAGGGCCTCGTCACCACCCGCCGCGGCCGCGGCGGCGGCAGCTTCGTCACCCTCCCCGAGGGCCCGACCGGGGACCGGCTGCGCGACCGCCTCGCCGACTGGTCCACCGAGGAGCTGCGCGACCTCGGCGACCACTGGGCCGCCGTCTCCGGCGCCGCCGCGCTGCTCGCCGCGCGGCGCACCCAGCCCGGCGACCTGCGCCCGCTCACCCGCACCGTCGACGAACTCGCCCGCGCCGAGGGCCCCGCCGCCCGCAGCCGGCTCTACGGCCGATTCCACGTCGAACTCGCCGCCGCCGCCCAGTCCGCGCGCCTCACCCGCGAGGAGATCGCCCTCCAGACCGAACTGGGCGCCCTGCTCGTCCTCGTCCTCGACGACACCGCGTATCTCGAATGCGTGGCGGATCGTCACCGCTCCGTGATCTCCGCCGTGCAGGATGAGGCCGACGAGCGGGCCAGAATGCTGGCCGAACAGTGCGTGCGCGACTCCGTCGGCCGCCTGATCGCCCTGCGCCTCGCACCCCCCACCCGCGCCCCCGGGCCGCGTCCGTAGGAGGACCCCGATGTCCACACCCCCCGCGCTCGCCCACGGCACGGCAGCCGCGACCGAGGCGGCGGGGGTGGGGGACACGGGGGCGATGCGTGCGGCGGCCCCGGCGAGCGCGGCCGCGGGCCCGCCCGGCGGCCCGCGCGGCGCCTCCGGTCCGGCCGGCGCCCTGCCGGAGTCCACCGCGCCCGCCGCCGCTTCCGACTCCCGCCGCGCCCGAGCCGACGCCGTGTCGGTCCGGGTGCGCGAGACGCTCGACGGGGTGTTCGCCGCCGTCGCCGCCACCCGCGAGGACACGGCCGCGCTGCTCGCAGGCCCGGCCGGCGGCGGGGCGCCGGCGCCGGTGGTGGCCGCACTCGCCGCCCTCCGGCCGGGGCTGCACGAGCGGCTCGGCCGTCACGCGCTCGTCTCCGGCATCGGTTTCGTCGCCGCGCCCGGACTCCTCGCCGACGTGCCGGCCTGGCTGGAGTGGTGGCAGCGCGGCCCGGACGGCGCGGTGCGGCCGCTGCTGCTCGACCTGGACCCCGAGCACTCGGCGTACTCCGACTACACGCACTGGGACTGGTACGCCCTGCCCCGTGAGACCGGCCGCCGGGCCGTCGCCGGGCCGTACGTCGACTACCTCTGCTCCGACGAGTACGGGCTGACGCTGTCCGAGCCGGTCCATGTCGCGGGACGGTTCGTGGGCGTCGCCGCCGCCGACGTCTATCTGCGGCATTTCGAGGCGGCCGTGCTGCCCGTGCTCCAGGAACTCCCCGTCCCGGCACGCCTGGTCAACGCCCGGGGCCGGGTCGCCGCCTCCACGGACCCGGCGCATCTCGCCGGCTCCCTCACCAAGGGGCCCGACTTCGCCGCCGTGCTCGCCGCCGCCGCGGACGCCGGGCCGGCGGCCGTCCACCGCCACGGCGACCTGCGGCTGACGCCCTGTGCGGGCACGCCGCTGGTGCTGGTGACGCCGGAGCGGTGAACGGCCCGCCGGGGCGCCTCAGCGGTACTCGACGGTCAGCGTCACCGGCGCCGCCTGGTTGACGAAGAGGTACCCGGTCGAGGCCGGCGCGCTCGCGAAGCCCAGCCGGAACTGGGTCGTCCCGGACCGGTCCAGGGCCGCGAGCGCCGCCGCGGACAGGTCCGTGGACACCGCGCCGCCCGAGGAGAACGCGCCGATCTCCGCCGCGCCCGGCACCGTCGCCGGCGCCGCCCAGTCCGACGGCTCGACCGCGCAGCCGCCGAAGCAGCCCGTGCGCACGTCCACGAGCAGCCGGTTGCCGGCGGGCGAGGACCACGGGTCGCCCGCACCGCTCGACCTGGTCACCGACAGATAGGCGCGGGTGATCTGCTTGCCCGCCGGGATCCGCGAGGTGTCGAAGGACAGCAGCGTCCGGTTGACCCTGCCGTCCGTGCCCCGGCCGAGCGCGAAGCCGTAGAGGTCCTCCAGCGTGCCGACCGCCGCGCCCGAACCGTCCGCCGCCGCCTTCACGTAGCCGTCCTGCGCGTCCACGCTCGGCAGCGTCACCGAACCGCCGCCCGTGGGCGGGGGAGTGGTGCCGCGCAGCGCCCGGACCATGCCCATCACGGCCTCGATCTGCTTCCCGCCGTGCCGGGCGTAGGCGCTGTCGCCGAGATAACCCCACCAGTTCCAGCAGCCGTTCGGATTGTCCAGGGTCGCGGTCGGCGCCGCCTGCGGATAGAGCACGATCATGTCGTTGGTGTCCGCGTACTCGTTCAGATACGCGCCCTCGACGAACCGGGTCCCGAAGCCCTGGTACGCGTACCCCTGCTTGCAGCCGTGCAGCGCCACGAGCAACGTGCAGCTGGCCCCGCCCGCACACGACTTCGGCACGTACGCGAAGCCGTCGTCGCCCATCGACAGGGCCGCCGCCGAACCGCCCGGCGCGTACGCGTTCTGGTCGAAGCGGATCAGCGACCCCGAGGGCGCGGCGGCGGGCGCCGCCACGGAGCCGAGCAGCTGGCCGAGCATCTCGCGCTCGGCGTCGAACCCGCAGTCGTTGAGCCAGGGACTCTGCGTCACCGCGCAGGAGTTGGGGCCCAGCGGGCTGATCCAGGCGTGCCCGGCGGCCGTGGTGCGGTTGTAGCGGACCCGGGCCCCGAAGTCGGCGGCGAAGCCGGCGAGCGCGGTGGCGACGGGCTGCTTCACGGTGGAGTCCTGGGTCCCGCTGAAAACGTAGACCGGATCCCCCGCGAGATTGGATATCGGATCCACGAGCCCTTGCGCCGACCAGTCCCGGGTCGTCTGCTCCAGCTGCGCGAGCTGGAGGTCCTGGGTGGTGTCCATGCAGGCGTTGAGCGCCGTGGGCAGGCTGCCCCGCGCGCAGTCGTACGGCCCGGAGGCGAACGCCGCCGAGCCGGAGACCGTCCCGGAATAGGCCACGTGCAGCTGGGTCGCCATGTAGCCGCCCGACGAGACGCCGGCGGTGTACACCGCGCCGATGGCGTACGGCGTGAGGCTCCCCGGCACCGGCGCGGGCGCGGCGGCCTCGGCGGGGGCGGCCGCGGGCGCCGAGAGGAGCAGGGCGGTGGCGGCTGCGACGGCGGACAGCAGCCGTGGTGCGCGTACGCGTGTTCGTTTCGGTCGCATGCGGACTCCCGTGCGGCTCGGACGGTGGGGATTCCGCCGGAGCGTAGGGGCGGTGCGCACCCGGCCCTATGGGCCCGGCAGCCATAAACGAGGGGCCCGGGTATGGCGCCGGGCGACGTGACGGCGCGCGTCAGTCGTTGACGGCCGTGAGCAGCACCACCGCGTCGTCGAGCGCGGCGAGCCCGTGCCGTTCCTTCGGGATCATCTGGAGCTGACCGGCCGCGAGGTCCTCGGACCGGCCCGCCGCCGTCAGCCGCACCCGGCCGCGCAGGACCTGGATGCTGGCGGCGGGCGGCGCGTTGTGCTCGTCCAGGGCCGTGCCCGAGGTCATCGCGATCACGCTCTGCCGCAGCACCCCGTCGTGCACCACCAGATGGGCGCTGCGGCCGTGCGCCGCGGCCCGCGCCTTCGTCAGGTGCTCGTCGGCGAGGGCGGTGAGGTCGAAGGGTGCGGGCTCCTGCATCGTGTCTCCCTGCGGGGTGCGCGGACCGGTACCCCCAGCCTTGCGCCTGCCGCGCGTCCCGCAAGTCGGGGCCGCCGCTCCCGTCCGGTCGGCGCGACCGCGACCACGAGGAACCCCGCCGCCGCGAGGAGCGCCGCCCTCCAGCCGTACGCCCCGTACAACCAGGCCGCCGTCAGCGAGCCGAGCGCGCCCCCGGCGAAGGTGGCCAGCATGAAGACCGTGTTCACCCGGGCCGCCACCGCCCGGCCGAGGCCCAGGACCCGCGCCTGGTTCGCGACCTGACAGGCGCTCGTGCCGAGCACCACGAGACCGGCGGCCGCCACCAGCGCCACCGGTGAGACCGGCGCCAGGCCCGCCACCGCCAGGGCGAGCCCCACGCAGGCCAGGGCCACCGGTTGGACCCGGTCCGCCCCGTACCGGTCGGTGAGCGGCCCCGCGTACGCCGACGCCAGCGCCGCCGGCACGGTGAGCAGCCCGAACAGGCCCGCCGCCCCCGGCCCGTACCCCAGCGGAGGGGCGGCCAGATGGAAGACGAGCGCCGCCCAGAAGACGCTGTACGCGGCGAACACCCCCGCCCCGCGCAGCGCCGAGACCCGCAGCGCGCGATGCGCGACGAGCAGCCCGGGCAGTCCCGCGAGCATCCGGCCGTACGGGACCGGGCGCGTATCCGGGCCGCCGAGCCGCTCGGGCAGGGCGCGCGGCAGCACCCACAGCAGACCCGCCGTCGCGACCGCGGCCACGGCGTAGGCGGTCCGCCAGCTGCCGGTCGCGTCGGAGACCGCGCCCGAGACCGTACGGGACAGCGTGGAGCCGAGGGTGAGGCCCAGGCCGATGACGCCGACGACCCGGCCGCGCCGCTCCGGGCCCGCGAGGGCCGCGGCGACCGGGGTCAGGATCTGCGGGAGCACCGTGGTCGTGGACAGGGCGAGGGTCGCGACGGCGAGGACGAGGACGTTCGGGGCCGTGGCCGCGACCAGCAGGGCCGCGCTGGTCACGGCCAGCAGGACCCGGGTGAGCCGGCGCAGCCGGGCGGTGTCGGCGAGCGGCACCAGGAGCAGGATGCCCAGCGCGTAGCCGAGCTGGGCGGCCGTCGCCACCAGGCCGGCGGTCCGGTCGGAGACGGCGAGGCCACGGGCGATCGCCGCGAGCAGCGGCTGCGGGAAGTAGATGTTCGCCACCGTCACGGCGCCGGCGACGGCAAGGACCAGGACGGAGGAGGGGCGGGAACGGGAGGGGAGGTCGGGCATGGGCATCAGCCTCCCGCCGGCCGGACACGCCCATCAAGGTGAAAGAATGCAACCGGCGTTGAGCGCAGCTAAACGATGAGGGGCGGTCCGGTGCTCGAACGGCACGAACTCGAGACGTTCCTCACCCTCGGCGACGAACTCCACTTCGGCCGCACCGCCGAACGCCTCGGCGTCTCCACCGGACGCGTCAGCCAGACCGTCAGGAAGCTCGAACGGCGCGTCGGCACGCCGCTGTTCGCCCGTACCAGCCGCAGCGTCGCCCTCACCCCGGTCGGCCGCCGCCTGCACGACGAACTCCGCCCCGCCCACACCCTGATCCTCGCCGCCCTCGAACGCGCCACCGCGGCCGGCCGTGGCATGCTCGGCACCCTGCGGATCGGCTTCGGCTCCCCCTGGGGCGGAGAGCTGCTCACCGCCGCCGCCGACGCCTTCCTGGCCCGCCACCCCGGCTGCGAGCTCACCCTCCGCGAGGTCCCCGTCGACGCCGGCACCCGCCCCGTCGAGGACGGCGAACTCGACGTCCAGTACGCCGCCCTGCCCGCCGCCGTTCCGGGCCTCACCACCGGCCCGGTCCTGGTCCGCGAGGCCCGCGTGCTCCTCGTCCCGGCCGCCCACCCGTTCGCCGCCCGCGCCTCCGTCGGCCTGGAGGACCTCGCCGGACAGACCCTCGTCACCACCGGCGGCGGCCGGCCCCGGGCCTGGCGCGAGGCCCACTACCCGACCCGCACGCCCTCCGGCGCGCCCGTCGCCCACGGCCCGGCCGCCGCCACCTGGGAGGAGCTGCTCTCCCTGGTCGGCGCGGGCCACGGCGTCTCGCCGGGCGCGGCGAGCGGCGCCCGCTACCACCCGCGCCCCGGCATCGCGTACGTGCCGTTCCACGACGCCGCGCCACTGACGTACGGCCTGGTCTGGGCGACCGCCGCCGAAACCGCCCTGATCAGGGCCTTCGTGGAGACGGCGGCACGGGTCCGCGACGAGAGGTCCGGGACGGGAGCCCCCGGGACAGGAGACCCGGGACCGGAGACCCGGGGGCCGAGGCCGGGGACTAGAGGTCCAGGACGGCCGGCGGCGGGCTCCAGCGGCGCTTCGGGTTGACGGACGTCGACACCCCGTAGTCCTTCTTCAGGTGCTCCGGGATCGCGTAGTGCATCACCCGGCCGCGGGTGAGCGAGGACAGCTCGAAGACCGTGGTGAGATGGCCGAGCCGGTCCAGGAACCAGGAGCCGAGCGGGGAGCGGTCCTCCACGGTCTCCAGGACGCCGAGGAGGTGCGGCACCGCCTTGACGACCGTGTCCCAGGGGGTGCGGGGCACCTCCAGCCAGTCCGCGCAGGTGTCGCCGACGAGGTGGCGGATCAGCGCGGAGACGATCGGGTCGAAGAAGGTGCCGGGCACGACCTCCTCGTACAGCTCGATGAGCTGGCGGGTGAGCAGGGCGCCGTCGTCCGAGGGGCCCATGTGCCGCAGCATGTAGAGGTCGAGGAAGGCGCGGGCCTCGTCGAGGGTCCGCGGTGCGGCCTCCTGGTCGACGCCGAGCATCGCGCCGACCACCCGCCACGCGTAGTAGTAGGCCTCCGCGCCCTCCGTGGACATGTGGATGCCGAGCCGGTGCAGGCTGTCGAGGACCAGCATGGAGAAGAACATCTGCCCGCCGATCATGTCCTCCTGACAGATCGGCACGCCGAGCGCCGCCGTGTCCCAGCGGTCCTCGCGCTTCAGGTGGTGGCGGATGGAGGCGTGCAGCAGCCGCACCTTCTGCGCGGCCGGCACGAAGCGGCTGCCGGCCTCGAAGGCGTCCGGCCGCATCAGGTAGAGCGTGAACTGGCCGGTCTCCGCCATGCGCTTGGACGGGTACTTCAGGCCGTGCGTGGTGGCGAGCAGCTTCGCCACGTGCGGCACGAGATAGCAGGCGGGCATGGAGGCGAAGGACAGCGCCGTGGTGATGTGCACGTCGTTGTCGGTGAAGAAGAGCCGTGCCTTCTCCATCTCGGACCAGTCCACCCACGCCGGCGCCGCGCTCGTGACGTGCAGGTACTCGCGGGCCACGTCGGGCAGTCCGTCGGGCAGCGGGGCGCCGGCCGTGGACACGTACCGCATCAGGGTGTTGAAGGTGCCGACCTCGCCGCGCTCGAAGAGCGTGGCGACGGTGGCGTCGGCGAGTTCGTCGCCGGCCTGGCGCAGGGCGTCGAGGGACGCCTGGGTGGGGATCATGCGGGGCTCCTCGGGGGCTCCGTGGCGGGATGCCGGGACACGGTGTCGGGAAGGGGTGCCGGGACCGGAGGTGTCAGGACCCGGGGGGGCCGGCACCGGGGGTGTCAGGACTGCCGGGCCGACGCCGAGTGCGCCAGCGAAGCGAGGGCGTCGATCGTGGCCGGCGGCGCGTCGAGCTCGTCGAGCGCGCGCAGGGCCTCATCGACCCGGGCCGCGATCATGTGCTCGACCCGCTCGGGCGCCTTCAGGCCGCGCATCAGGGCGCGTACGTCCTCCGGGTCGGCGTCGTCCCGTTCCAGAAGGGCGTCCAGGCGGGTGCGCTGGGCGGCGTTCGCGAGCCGCCAGGTCTCCGCGAGCAGGGCCGTGGGCCGGCGTCCGCGCAGGTCGTCGGAGTCGGCCTTGCCGGTGCGGACCGGGTCGCCGAACAGCCCGAGCAGGTCGTCCCGCAGCTGGAACGCCTCGCCCAGCGGCAGCCCGTACGCCGAGTAGCCCTCGCCGAGCCGGGGCGCGGCCCCCGCCAGGGCGCCGCCGATCAGCAGCGGCTGTTCGACGGTGTACTTGGCGGTCTTGTAGCGGATCACCTTCAGCGAGGCCGCCGTGTCCGGGGCCGCGCCGGTGTGCAGGATCTCCAGGCACTCACCGGCGATCAGCTCGCGGGCCAGGGCCGCCCACAGCGGACGCGCCCGGTTGAGATAGGCGGCCGGCAGCCCGCTCGTCACGAACAACTGCCCGGCCAGCGACATCAGCAGGTCCCCGACCAGCATCGCGAGCGACCGGGCGGCCGCGGCGGGCCGCGGATGGTGCGGTACGGCGGCCCGCAGCGCCCGGTGCGCGGTCGGCCGGCCGTGCCGCAGCGGACTGCCGTCGATCAGGTCGTCGTGCACGACGGCCGCCGCGTGCACCAGCTCCATCGAGGCCGCGGCCCGCACCAGCGCGTCGCTGTCCGGCTGCCCACCGCCCCGCCAGCCCCAGTAACAGAACGCCGCCCGCAGCCGCTTGCCGGAGGCGACGGCCGCCTCCAGCTCCTCGGCCACCGGTCCGAGCGACGCGTCGACGGCCGTCAGGCTGTCGGCCTCCTCGGCGACGAACCGGCGCAGCACCTCGTCCACCCGGGCCCGGAAGGCGGCCGGGTTCCAGGCCGCCTCAGCCATCGTCGCGAGGGTGTGCGACAGGGATGTCCTGCCCGGCCCGCGGGTCCGGTTCCGTGTGCCCGGATTCCGCGGCCCGCCCGGCCAGGACGTGCTGGGCCAGCACCTCCAGATGGGCCGGCGGCACCGTCGCGTACCGGTCGAGGGCGAGCCGCCCGCGCGCCGTCAGCTCCCGCTCGGCGTCGTCCACCAGCTGTGCGGTGTCCGAGCGCCGTAACAGCCCCCGCACCGTCCCGAGCGCCGTGCCCAGCGTGCTCACCGCCAGGTCCGCGAGCCCCGCGACCAGCAGTACCGCCTGGTCGTCCCTGCCCTCCCGTGTCACGCCGTTCCCCTTCCGGGCGTTCCGTTTCTCCGTGGTCCGGGGCAGCTTGGCAGGGGCGGCCGGGTGTCGGGGAGCGGACGTCACACGAAGAGGTGATCATCGGTGGAGATTCACTCCGAGGTGAGCGTTCCGGTGAGATGGCCACGGACTGCGTGCCCGTGCGTGACCATTTCCATAAATGATGAATATAAAAGCGCTATGCTTCGGCGCATGAGTCGTCACGACACCACTGCCGGCGCGTCCGCCGCCATCGGGGCAGCCCTCTACGGCCTGGCCACCAGGGCCGCGAGACGCCTGCCCCGGGACATGAGCCTGACGTCCGCCGCCACCCTGGCCACCCTGGACCGGACCGGCCCTCGGCGCATCACCGATCTGGCGGCGGTCGAGGGCGTCACCCAGCCCGCGATGACCACCCTGGTCCGGGTGATGGAGGAGTCCGGCCTGGTCGAGCGGCGGGGCGACGCGTCCGACAAGCGGGTCACGCTGGTGTGCCTGACCGAGGCCGGCGCCTCCTACGTCCGGACGCGGCGCCAGGCGGGCGTCCACGCGTTCGAGCGGTTGATCGGCGAGCTCACCGGCGACGAGGTCGAGGCGCTGGTGGCGGCCCTCCCGGCGCTCAAGCACCTGGCAGAGCTCGAAAGCCCAGGCCGCGAAGGGCCCGAGCAGTGACCGGGCGGCCGGTCGGCGGCGGGGCCGCGGCGAAGACGCTCCCGGCGGTGCGTTCCGAGGCGCGGCTACTGGTCCCCGCCCTGATATTCGTCGCTCTGGTGGTGGCGGCGGTCGGCAGCCTCGGGGCGCCGCTCATCACCAGCGTGGCGACCACGTTCCACGTCTCGCTCGACAGCGCGCAGTGGACACTGACCGTCGCGCTGCTCAGCGGCGCCGTCGCCACGCCCGTCCTCGGCCGGCTCGGAGCCGGCCCGCACCGGCGGGCCACGATCCTCGCCACGCTGGCGGTCGTCGTCGCCGGCAGCGCGCTCACCGTGCTGCCGCTGCCGTTCGCGTGGCTGCTGGCCGGCAGGGCCGCACAAGGCGTGGGGCTCGGGCTCACGGCGCTGATGATGGGCGTGGCCCGGGACCACCTCCCCGAGGAGCGCAGTGCGGCCGTGATCGCCCTGATCTCGGTGGTCTCGATCATCGGGGCCGGCGCCGGCTACCCGCTGGCCGCACTGCTCGCCGAGCTCGGCGGGGTACGGGCCGCCTACGGCCTCGGCCTGGTCGTCACCGCCGCCGCCCTCCTGACCGCGTGGCGCTCCATGCCCGAAGCCCCCGAAGGCCGCTCCGCCCACGTGGACGTGGCAGGCGCGGTCGTCCTGGCCGCCGCGCTGCTCCTGGTGCTGTTCCTCGCCGGCGAACGGACTCTGTGGAGCCGTCACCTCGCCGTGGCGGCGGGCCTCGCCGTCGTCGCGGTGGTGCTGCTCTGCGTCTGGGCCGTCATCGAGCTGCGCGGCACGACGCCCCTGGTCGATGTGCGGGCGGTGCGGCACCCGGCGGTCGCCGGGGCGAACCTCGCCATGTTCGCCGGCGGGATCGGCATGTACCTCCTGCTCACGCTCATCACCCGGTACGCGCAGACGCCGCACGGCGCCGGCTACGGCTTCGGGCTGACGACCTTCGTCGCCGGGCTGGTCCTCATCCCGTTCTCGGTGCTGGGGTTCGTCGCCGGCAAGCTCACGCCGCGGGTCCGGACGCGGATCGCCGACCCCCTGCTCCTGGCCGGCAGCGCCGTCGTGGTCGGCGGCGGCTTCGCCCTGTTCGCGGCGGCCCGGTCGGACCTGGCCGAACTGTTCGCGGCGATGGGCGTGCTCGGCTTCGGCGTCGGCGGCTTCTCGGCCGCGATGCCCGGCGTCATCCTGGCCGTCACCCCCACGAGCGAGACGTCGAGCGCCATGAGCTTCAACTACGTCGTCCGCAGTGTCGGGTACTCCCTGGGCAGCGCCGCCGGCGGCCTGATCCTCGCCGCGGGCACCGGCCCAGGACGCCTCTTCCCCGACGACAGCGCCTACACCACCGCGGCGCTGGTCGGCATCGGCGCCATGGCGATCACGACGCTGACCAGCCTCGCTCTCGCCCGCCGGCGCCCGTCCGGGACCAACCCGTGAGCCCGATCCGCCGGACGCCCCCTACGCCGCCGGGAAGCCCGGCGCCCCCCGCTCGATGATCGCGGCCGTGTCCACGCCGGGCGGCAGGGTGCCGAAGGCGATGCCCCAGTCGCCGTCGAGGCGGGAGGCGCAGAAGGCGTCGGCGACGGCGGGGTGGCCGTGGCGGACGAGGAGGGAGCCCTGGAGGACGAGGGCGAGGCGTTCGACCAGGCGGCGGGCGCGGTACTGGAGGGCGGCCGGGTCGGCGAGACCGGCGAGGTCCTTGCGGAGGCGGGCGACGGCCGCGTCGAGGCGGCGGTCGGCGCCGGCGGCGCGGTCGACCTCGGCGAAGAAGGCCTCCACGGCGGCGGGCTGCTTCGCCATGGCGCGCAGCACGTCGAGGGCGGCCACGTTGCCCGAGCCCTCCCAGATGGAGGGGAGCGGGGACTCGCGGTAGAGCCGGGGCAGGCCCGAGTCCTCGACGTAGCCGTTGCCGCCGAGGCACTCCAGGGCCTCGGCCGCGTGCGCGGGGGCCCGCTTGCACACCCAGTACTTGGTGACGGCGAGGCCCAGGCGGCGCAGCTGGTCCTCCTCGGCGTCGCCGGCGGTCGCCCGGTCCACGGCGCCCGCGAGGCGCAGTGCGGCGATCGTCGCCGCCTCCGCCTCGACGGCGAGGTCCGCGAGCACGTTGGTCATCAGCGGCTGCTCGACGAGCCGGGCGCCGAACGCGCTGCGGTGGGTGGCGTGGTGCACGGCCTGGACCAGGCCGAGGCGCATGCCGGAGGCGGAGCTGATGGCGCAGTCGAGCCGGGTCATGTTCACCATCCGGATGATGGTGGCCACCCCGCGGCCCTCCTCGCCGACGAGCCGGCCGAGCGCGCCCTCGTACTCGATCTCGCTGGAGGCGTTGGAGCGGTTGCCCAGCTTGTCCTTGAGGCGCTGGAAGCGGACCGGGTTGCGCGAGCCGTCCGGCAGCACCCGCGGCACCAGGAAGCAGGAGAGCCCTCCCGGTGCCTGGGCGAGCGTCAGGAAGACGTCCGACATCGGCGCGGACGTGAACCACTTGTGCCCGGTCAGCGCGTACATGCCCGGCTCGCCGGCCGGCACCGCGCGGGTGGTGTTGGCGCGGACGTCCGAGCCGCCCTGCTTCTCGGTCATCGACATCCCGGCGATGATGCCGCGCTTGCCGGTGGGGACCCTGAGCCCGAAGTCGTAGTACGGGGAGGTCAGGAGCGGCTCGTACACCGAGGCCAGCTCCGGGTCGGCGCGCAGCGCGGGCACCGCCGCGTAGGTCATCGAGACCGGGCACAGGTGCCCTGCGTCGGCCTGCCCCCACACGAACACCTTCGCCGCGCGCGCCACATGGGCGCCGGGCCGGGCGTCGGCCCAGGGCGCGCCGTGCAGCCCGTGCTCCACGGCGACGGTCATCAGCTCGTGCCAGTACGGGTGGAACTCGACCTCGTCGATCCGGTGGCCGTAGCGGTCGTGGGTGTGCAGGACGGGGGAGTGGCGCTCGGCGAGCCGGCCCCACTCCTGGGCCTGCGCCCCGCCGGCCCGCACGCCGAGCTCGCGCACCTCGTCCTCCGCCCAGCCCGCGCCCTCGCGGTGCAGCGACTCCAGGAGGGCCGGGTCGGCCGAGACGTCGTAACCGGTGAGCGGCGGAACTTGGTTGGTGACCTCATGCGTGGTCGGCATCGGTGACTCCCAGGGCTCGCAGGGTGAAGGTGACCAGGGCGGGAACGGTGCCGGGGCTCGGGGCCCCGGCCGTCCAGGTGCCGGACAGCGGGCCGGTCAGCGCCTCCGCGCCCGCGCCGACCAGTGCGGCGGCGGTGAGGGAGGCGTCCTGGGGCGGCAGTTCGCCGTCCCGTACGCCCGCGGCGATCCGTTCGGCGAAGACGTCGCGGAACGCGCGCCGGAAGACGAGCCGCTCGGCGTCGACGGCCGGGTCGACCGGCTCGGCGAGCAGCGCGTACGCGAGCCGCGGCGCCTTCAGGGCCCGGGTCGCGAAGGTCTCGATGACCGCGACGACCCGGTCGGCGGCGGTCCGGTGCGACGGCAGCGCGGCGGCCTCGGAGACGGCGGCGACCTCGCGTCCGACGACGGTGCGGAACAGTTCGACGGACAGCTCGGCCTTGCTGGGGAAGTGGCGGTACACGCTTCCCGTGGCGATGCCCGCCCGCGCGGCGACGGCGGCCATCGTGCAGCCCGCGTAGCCGTGCTCGGCGAGCAGTCCGAGACCGGCCTCGACGATCGCGGTGCGCCGGTCGTCGAGCCGGGCCTGGACGGCGGGCGTGCGTCGGTAGACCATGCAAGGAGTGAAGCAGTGATTCACTGCTTCAGCAAGGGATCGCACGGCCGGGCGAGGGGGCAGGAACGCGCCGATGCCCGCGTGCGGGGCACGCGGGCATCGGTGGAGGCGGGAGGAGCAGGGGTCAGCCGCGGAAGATCTCCACGACCGACCAGATGGCCAGTCCGGCCATGAACACACCGCCGATGCGCTGCACCGTCTTCAGCGGGACGCGCTTGGCGATGAAGCGGCCGGCGACGAGCGCCAGCGCCGAGACGGTCATCAGGGCGGCGGCGGAGCCGATCGCCGTCGACCAGGTGCCGTTGGTGGCGGCCAGGTTGGCGGTGGTGATCTGGGTGAGGTCGCCCCACTCGCTGATGAAGACGGCCATGAAGGCGGTGGAGTAGACGGGCCAGAAGCCGGTCACGGTCCTGCCGCCCTCGTCCTCGCCGTTCTCGTCGTCGCCCCCGCCGCGCAGCAGCATGAACGCGCCGAACGCGAACATCGCGGCCGAGGCGAGCTTGACGCTCCAGCCGGGGAGGAGACCGAGCAGGCTGCCGGCGCCGACGGCGATGGCCACGTGCGCGATGAACGCGGTCGAGGTGCCGAACCACACGTACAGCGGATGCATACGCGTGCCCATGGCGAGGGACGCGAACATCGTCTTGTCGGGAAGCTCGGCGAGGAAGATCAGCCCGAAGGCGGTGATGATCGCCAAGGGGTCGAGGTGCATACCGGGGCTCTCTGCTCGGACCGGGCCCGGGTCCGGCACGCGCCTCGATGGGCGACGGGAGGACCACTCGGCCCGGCATGACGGACCACGCCCACACGGTCGCGGACGCGGCGCACTGCCTGGCCGAAGGTCTCGCCCGCCCGCGCTCTCACATGACGCTCGGACCCGGTCACCGGGAACCCGGGGGCTCCAGTGTGTCGACGACCGGTTCGCAGGGCTACTCCCCTTCGCTGCCGACCAGTGTACCGGAGGGCGCCACCGGACTCCATAGACACTGTCTACGAAAATCGTAGACAGTGTCTACCAAGATCGGGTAGACAGATCCCATGACCGAAGACACCGCCCCTGAAACCGAGGGCGAAGCCGCCGGGCTTCGTGACCGGCTGGTGCGCGCCGGCGTCGAGCTCGTCGACACCGAAGGCGCCCAGGCCCTCTCCCTCCGCGAGATCGCCCGCCGCGCCGGCGTCTCCCACGGCGCGCCCCGCCGACACTTCCCGACCCACCTCGACCTGCTCTCCGCCATCGCCCGCGAGGGCTTCCGGGAGCTCGGCGCACGGGTCGCCGGGGTGCCGGAGACGGAGCCCCGGGCCCGCGTCGAGGCCCTCGCCCGGGTCTACCTCGACTTCGCGGCCACGCGCGGCGGGATGTACGAGCTGATGTTCCGCCACGACCTCCTGGAAAGCGGCCGGCTCGGCCTGCGCGACACGAGCCTGCCGCTCTTCGCCCACTTCGCCGAGCTCCTCGTCCGGGCCCGCCCGGACGGCACCGCCGACCCCGCCACCGCCGCCGGCGCACTGTGGGCCAACCTCCACGGCATCGCCCAGCTGTCCCGCTGGGGCAGCCTCCGCCTCGCGACCGGCGCCGACGACGTCGCACCGCTGCTCGCCGCCGTGCTCGACGCCCACCTCGGACCCGCCCGGGACGGCCGATGAGCGGCCGCGGCCACCGCCGGGCCGCCCTCGCCTGCAGCGTCGTCGGCGCCGCCGTCGTCGCCCTGGACGGCACCGTCCTCACCATCGCCCAGCCCGTCCTCCAGCACGACCTCGGCGCGGACACCGCCCAGGTGCAGTGGACCAGCACCGCCTACCTCGTCGCCGTCGCCGCGCTGCTCGTCTTCGCCGGCCGCCTCGGCGACCGGTACGGCCACCGCCGCCTCTTCGCCGCCGGCTGCCTCGGCTTCGCCGCCACCTCCGCCGGCCTCGCCCTCGCGCCCGGCATCGGCGCCGTCATCGCCCTGCGCGCGCTCCAGGGCGTCTTCGGCGCCCTGCTCCAGCCCGCCACCCTCGGCATGCTCCGCGCCGCCTTTTCGCCCGACCGCCTCGGCATGCCCGTCGCCCTGCGCACCAGCGCCATCGGTCTCGCCGCCGCGACCGGCCCGCTGATCGGGGGCGCGCTCGTCGACGCGTACGGCTGGCGCGCGGTCTTCCTCCTCGGCGTACCGCCCACGCTGGCGATCGCCCTGCTCAGCCTGGCCGTGCCCGAGCCGCGCCGGGCCGGCGGGCAAGCCGCCGCCCTCGACCTGCCCGGCGCGGGCCTGCTCGGCCTCGCCCTCGCCTGCCTCGTCCAGGGGCTCGCGCACGGCTTCGGCCCGGCGGCCCTCGCCGGCACCGCGCTCGCGCTCGCCGTCTCGGCCGTGGCCGCGTTCGCCTTCGTACGGCACGAGGCGCGCGCCCCGCACCCGCTGGTGCCGCCTTCCATGCTGCGGCCCGGGCCCGTCGCGGCGGGGCTCGGAGCGCTGCTCGCGGTGTCGGCGGCGCTGTCCGGGACGCTGTTCACGGCGACGTACCTCTTCCAGGACGCGCTGGGGCTGGGGCCGATGCCGACCGCCGTGCGGATGGTGCCGCTGGCGCTGCTCATCGTGGCGGGCGCGCCGGTGAGCGCGGTACTGAAGGCGCGGTACGGCCCGCGCCGCGTCGCGAGCGCGGGAGCCGTGCTCTGCGCGGCCGGGATCGGCCTGCTCGGACGGGCCGCCGGCACCGGCTCCGCGCTCGCGACCGGCCTGTGCGCCGGGATGATCGGGGCGGGCTTCGGGGCGGTGATGGTGACGGCGACGTCCGTCGTCGTGCACCGCGCGGAAGAGCGGCACGCCGGGGTCGCGGGCGGACTCCAGCAGACCGCCATGAACACCGGGCCCGTCGTCGGCGTCGCCCTCGCGAGCCTCCTGCTCGGTTCCGGCGCCGCGTCCCCGGCGCTTCCCGTGCTCGCCGCCGTCGCCGCGCTCGCCGTCCCCGCCTGCCTCGGACTGCCGGGGCGCGGCGCCGGGGCCGGACACGCCAGCGGGGGCGTAACGTCCGCTTCTGCCCCGCCTCCGAACGTACGATCATGAAATGCCCTCAGGTGGTCACCGTGTCCCCTCCCCGACGGGGACGCGCACCCAGTTCACCCTCGGTCTCGCGCTGCCCTTCCTGGCCCTCGCCCTCGTGGTGGTGGCCGACCTCATCTCCTCGCAGGGGCAGCACTTCGACCGGCTCCTCGTCGTCGGCCCGGCCCTCGCCGCCATCACCTGGAGCGTGCGCGGCACCCTCGCCATCGGCCTCCTCTCGATGGTGCTGCGCCTCTTCCTCGCCATCGCGCAGGACGACACGGCCGCCGACACCATCAGCGCCGAACTCGTCCTGGCCGCCGTCACCGTCGCCGCCGTCTGGGTCAGCCAGGCCCGCACCCACTACGAGCGCGACCTGCGCGACGTGATGGCCGTCGCCGAGGTCGTCCAGCGGGTGGTGCTGCGCCCGCTCGCGCCCCGGCTCGGCGGAGTGGAACTGCACCTGCTGTACGTCGCCGCCGCGGCCAAGGCGAGCATCGGCGGCGACTTCTACGAGGCGGTCCGGGTGCCCGGCGGCGTCCGCGTCATGCTCGGCGACGTCCAGGGCAAGGGCCTGGGCGCCGTCGAGACGGCCTCCGTGCTCCTCGGCGCCTACCGCGCGGCCGTCACCGACGCGCCCGACCTCCCCTCCCTCGCCGACCGCCTGGAGGAGGGCCTGGCCCGCTACGGCGCCTGGGATCCCGACTCCGACGCCGCCGAACGCTTCGCCACCGTCCTGCTCCTCGAACTCCCCGACGACGGGGACGTCGCCCGACTCCTCAGCTGCGGCCACCCCGCCCCGCTGCTCCAGCACGACGGCCACGTCCGGCCCGTCCCGCTCACCGACCCGTCGCTGCCGCTCAACCTCGCCGGGCTGTGCGCCTCCCGGCACCACGTCGAGGAGGTGCCGTTCGGCCCAGGCGACCGGCTGCTGCTCTACACCGACGGAGTGAGCGAGACCCGCGACCGGGCCGGGGACTTCTACCCCCTGGAGGAGCGGCTGGGCCGCTGGACCGACGAGCCGGGCGACCGGGTGCTCCCGCTGCTCCACCGCGACCTCACCGCGTACGGTGCCGGCGGGATCGACGACGACGTCGCCGCGCTCCTGGTCGTGCGCCCGCCGGAACCGGCCGCCGTGACCGGGGCGGCCGCACCCGCGGCCCTGCCGTAACGGGCCCGGCCCGTTCCAAACGTATGAAACCGGGCAATCGGTGTCGCTGTTGCCCCGATCCGGTGTTCCCTGCGCCCTTCCTGCGCTCTCTGGTGGCTCTGTCCCCCATGGGACAACCTTGCTGACCGTGCGTCACCTTCCCGTTACCGGCCGGGCGGCGCACGGGATCCGCCGGTCCGGACGAGAGGAACGGGTGCACGTGCCCGAGGACGCCACCACCTTCAGCTCCTTCACCTCCTTCGGCTCGCTCGTCAGCGAAGCCGTCACCGAAAGCGATGTCGCCCGGGTCGCCGCGCACGGGATGTGGGCGCCCGGCGGCACGCTCGACCCCGACGCCGTCCGGCTCGGCCAGACGCTGGCCGCCGCTCTGGAGGACGAGTCACGGGCGGCGCTGCTGCCCGTCGAACTCGCCGAGCTCGTCGCCCAGGTGCGCGCGATCGCGGTGCCCGGCTTCCCGCGCATCGAGACCGACGACGAGGACGTCCGGCTCTCCGCCTTCACCCTCCGCCAGCTCGGCCCCGGACCGCACCCGCTGGTCGTCGTGCCGGCCGGCTGGCAGCCACTGGGCTGGGCGCTCTTCATGTACGCCTACCTCACCCTGGCCGCCAGGGGTTACCACGTCGTCGCCTACACACCCCGCGGCCTCGGCCTCAGAGGCCTGCCCTCCACCTCGCCCGGCCACATCGACGTCGCCGGGCCGAAGGACTGGGCGGACGGCTCCGCCGTCATCGACTACGCCGTCGACGCGTTCGGACCCGGCGTCATCGGCTTCCTGGGCACGTCGTACGGCTCCGGCATCAGCCAGCTCGTCGCCGCCCACGACGACCGGGTCCAGGCCGTCGCGGCCCTCTCCACCTGGGGCGACCTCGCCACCAGTCTGTACGCGAACGGGGTCCGCCACGTCGAAGCCGTCACGGCGCTCCTGAGACTCACCGGCGGCACCTCGGCCGAGGAGAGGTTCGACGAGGAGACCCGGGAGATCCTCGCCCACTTCCGGGCCGGCGCGAACATGGCGGCCGTGGTCGACTGGGGCACCCTGCGCGCGCCCCGGTCGTACGTCGAGCTGACCAACGAGAAGGGCACGCCGACCTTCTTCTCGAACACCTGGCACGAGAGCCTCTTCGCGGCCAACCAGACGCTGGACACCTTCAACGCGCTGACCGTGCCCAAGCGGCTCAACATGTGGATCGGCGACCACGCCGTCCCCGAGGGCCGCGGACTGATCGCCCCGCCCGTGAGGCCCGGTGACGTCAACATCCCGGTGCAGGAGGCCTACGCCTGGCTCGACCACCACCTCAAGGGCGACCGGAACGGGGTCGAGGACTGGGCCGCGGTCAGCAGCCAGGTCATGTTCACGTACCGCACGGTGCCGTTGCGCGACCCCGAGACCGGGCGGCCGACCGGCGAGTACGAGATCGTCGAGCCGGCCCTGCGCGAGAACCGCCGGGACTGGGCCGAGGTCACCACCGGATTCGAACGGCTCGTCCTGACCGGCGGCGGCGCGGGCGGGGCCGACGGCGGCCTCGTCCCCGCGGCCCCGGACGCCGCCGCGGAGCACTGGGAACGGCCCTTCGTCGCGGGCGTCGACACCGAGGCCACCGCCATGGCGGGAATGCTGGAGACCGGCCGGGAGGAGTGGGCCGGGAATCCCAGGATCTACGACACGCAGAAGATCGACCGCACCCACGCCCTGGTCTGGACGACCGGGCCGCTCACCGGTCCGGCCGGGAGCACCGCCGCCCGCCGGGTGCGCGGCATCCCGAGACTCGCCCTCAGCGTCCGCTCCGCGGCCGGCTCGGCGACCCTCGTCGCCCATCTCTTCGACGTCGCCGAGGACGACACGGCCCGGATCATCACCCACGAGCCGCTGAACGTCGACGGCCTGACGCCGGGTGAGGACCGCGCGGTCTCCTGGGAGCTGCAGGCCGCCGCGTACGACATCCCCGAAGGGCACCGGCTGATGCTGGTGATCGACAGCAAGGACCCGCTGTACGGGGACCTGTCGGTCGTCTGGACGCAGACCGTCGTCTCGGCGCGCGCGGGCGCGCCCGCGGTGCTCGAACTGCCGCTCGGTTGACCGGGCCGTCCGGGCCGTCGGGCCGTCCGGGCCGTCGGGCCGTCCGGGCCGGACGATCCGGGCGCGGTGAACGCGGCGCGGGGCCGGGCGACGTGTCGCCCGGCCCCACGCCGGTGTCTTCCGTGGCTGAGCTCGGGTCAGGCGCGGCCGTGGAAGTCATAGCCGGCGTCGTCGATCGTCCCGGAGATCAGCGCGTCGTCGGGCTCGGCGCTGGTGTGGACCGTGACGAGACCGGTGGAGATCTCCACGTGCACCGTGTCGACGCTCTCAAGACCGCGCAGGGCCTCGGTCACGATCGCCTTGCAGTGACCGCTGTTGACGCCGGAGACCTTGTAGGTGGTGGAGAACGTGGACATGGGAACCTCCTGAGCCAGTGCGCGTGATACCCCGCCGTGGTGATACCCGGTAGGGGTATTCCGTTGATTCATTTATACCCCTGGGGGGTATCACTCGCAAGGAATGGTTCAGGC
The DNA here is from genome assembly GCF_042873935.1 of Streptomyces sp. NPDC004327. Lineage (NCBI taxonomy): Bacteria > Bacillati > Actinomycetota > Actinomycetes > Kitasatosporales > Streptomycetaceae > Streptomyces > Streptomyces sp. NPDC004327. The sequence continues at coordinate 901,255 of NZ_JBIAME010000001.1, forward strand.
CGGCGCGGCTTCGGCCACCGGCCTCAGGTCCAGGTGCTCGCGCAGCGTCGTCCCCGTGTACGCCGTCCGGTACGCCCCGCGCTCCTGGAGCTCCGGCACGAGCAGCTCCACGATGTCGTCGAGGCCGTCCGGGATCAGGTACGGCGTGATGTTGAAGCCGTCGACCGCGCCGTGCCGGGCGAAGCGCGTGAACTTGTCGGCGAGTCCGGACGGGGTGCCGATGTGCCCGCGCTGCGGGCCCAGCTCGATCACCGTCTCCCGCAGCGACCAGCCGTTCGCCTCCGCCCTGGCCCGCCACTCGGCGACCTCGGCCCGCGGGTCGCGGAACTGCCGCGTGCCGAACTCGCCGGTGTGCTCCAGCACCACGGGGTCCTCGGTGGGCAGCGGCCCGTCGGCGTCCCGCTCCGACAGGTCCAGGTTCCACAGCCGGCTCGCGATGGCGAGCGCGGTCGCGGGGGTGACCTGTTCCAGACGGACCCAGCGGGCCTTCTCCTCGGCCTCCTTCTCCGTCGCGCCGATGATGATCTCCGTGCCCGGAAGGATGCGCAGTGCGTCCTCCGGCCGCCCGGCCGCGCGCAGCCGCCGCCGGATGTCCTCGGCGAACGCCAGCGCGTCGTCGAAGTCCTGACCGTGCGCCGAGAAGATGACGTCCGCGTTGCGCGCCCCGAAGTCCCGGCCGGCCGGCGAGTCGCCCGCCTGGAAGATCACCGGATGCCCCTGCGGGCTGCGCGGCTGCGTCGGCGTCAGCTCCACGTCGAACTGCGCGCCCTTGAGCCGTACCTGGCCGATCGCGCCCGGCACGGACCAGGTGCGGGCGTCGGCCGAGTCGGCGACCGCGCCGTCCGCCCAGCCGTCCCAGATCGACCGGGCGACGCGGAGGAACTCCTCGGCGCGTATGTAGCGGTCGTCGTGGTCGAGGAAGCCGCCGCGGCGGAAGTTGGCGCCGGTCCAGGCGTTGTCGGTGGTGACGACGTTCCAGCCGGCCCGGCCGCCGGAGAGCAGATCGAGGCTGGCGAAGCGGCGGGCCAGGTCGCCCGGCTCGTTGAAGGTCGTGTTGGACGTCGACACCAGGCCGATCCGGTGGGTGACGGCGGCGAGCGCGGACAGCTGCACGAGCGCGTCCGGCCGCCCGGCCACGTCCAGTTCGTGCACCCGGCCGTCGGTCTCGCGCAGCCGCAGCCCGTCGCCGAGGAAGAAGGCGTCGAACAGCCCGCGCTCGGCGGTCTGCGCGATCCGGCGGAAGGAGGCCGGGTCGATCTGCGAGCCGCTGTCCGGGTGCGACCAGACGGTCCAGTGGTTGACGCCCTGGAAGAACACGCCGAAGTGCAGCTGGGCGTCGGGGCGGGGGACGTCCTGGGGGTCGGTGCGCGTCATCGGTTCCCCTCCCGGGAGTTCGTGGCGGCGGTGGTGAGGGCGGCGGTGGTGGCGAAGCGGCTCTCGGGACGGGGGAGCCCCAGGTTGGTGCGGAGCGTGGCGCCGGGCAGCGGGCGCGCCGCCACCCGCCGCACGAACAGCTCGGGCAGCACGAGCCGGGAGAGGACCGACAGGTCCTCGTCCAGGACCAGCGGGTGCAGCCGCACCCCGTCGACCAGACCGCTCAGCTCCTCCAGGAGCGCGACGAGTCCGCGCGCCGGGCCGGTGTAGCGCAGCCTGCCCGGTGGCCTGCCGGGCGCGGTGTCCCAGGGCGCGTACCGCTCCAGGTCCGCGATCCGCTCCGCCGCCGGCTCGCCGGGCGTGTCCAGGGCCACCTCGATCTCGGCGAACGCGAGCGGCGCGCCCGAGGCGGCCGCCGCCTCGCCGAGCAGGGCGGGCGAGGAGCCGTCCACCAGGGCGATGTCGACGAGGGCCTGGGGCACGAGACCGGCCGGCGCGAGCACCACGAGCCGGCCCTGCGGCGGGCGGGGCACGATCGCCGGGCCCTTCACGCTGTAGGTCTCGCCCTCGAAGTCCACGTAGTGCAGCCGCTCGCCGTTCAGATAGCGGCTGCTCGCCACCGACCGGACGACGGCGTCGTCCTCCCACGAGTCCCACAGGTCGCGCACCACCCGCAGTCCGTCGACCGCCTCCCGGCGCAGCGCCGCCTCGCCCGTCACCCGGGGCCGCCCCCAGGCCCGGGCCGCCTCGGCCGTCTCCTCGACGCCCACGACCCAGCCGGCCCGGCCGACGGAGACGTGGTCGAGCGAGGCGAGCCGGCTGGAGACGTGGAACGGTTCGGCGTAGGTGGTGGCGACGACCGGAGCGACGCCGATCACGCTGGTGGACGCGGCGATGAACGCGGCCCGCTCGACGGCCCCGAGCCGCCCCGCCGGGCCGCCGGAGGCGGCGGAGCCGGGCGGCAGGATGTCGTCGTCGAGCGTGACCAGGGTGAATCCGGCGTTCTCCGCGACGGCCGCGGTCCGCGCGACCCGGCGCGGTCCGAGCAGCGCTCCTGGCGCGTGGGCGGAACGGCGCCAGGCGGCCGGATGGTCACCGTCGCCGTCGATCTCGACGGCCAGGTGCAGGGGAGGGTGAGGCATGGGGGTCCTTCCGAAGGGCTGAGGCGACAGGACGGACCGTCGCCGCACCGGCACGGAGGCACGACTCCGTCACGCCACGCCGCCATGCGGGCAGGGCGAGGCGGCGGTACGGAGGGGTGTCAGCGGGTGCGCGGCACAGGACGGCCCGGGAGCGCGGCGCGGCGAGCGGAACCAGGCAGCTCGCGCGGCGGCGGGGCGGTGATCAGCGGTGCGCGGAAGGACAGATGGCGGAGGCGGTGCGGCAGAAGTCCACATGCCGCCGGCAGCTCAGCAGGGCCCCGGCCCGCACGGCACGACGGCCACGGCGCTGCGCGGCGATCGGTGCGTGCACGGGGGCCTCCACGGGGCCGGACGTCCAAAAGGGGGAACCGCCCCAGCTTAGGCAGGGGCGGTTCCGGAATGTCAAGGGCGACCGGTGGTGAGGAGCTGGGAAGGACGGCCGCCCGGGGCTGAGTTGAGGCCCGCTCAGCCCCGGTACGGCGTGTTCGCCTCCGCCCAGTCCGCGAGCTCGCGCGCGCACTGGGCGACCGACTCGCGCCAGCTGCGGCCGGCGCCCTCCCCGGCGTCGTCGCTGACGTGCTTGACCATGCGCAGCGGCACCCCGGCGAGGGCCGCCGCCGAGGCGAGGGCGTAGCCCTCCATGTCGACCAGCGCGGCGCGGGCGGCGAGGCGCTCGCGGGACGCCTCGTCGGCGATGAAGGCGTCGCCCGTGGCGAGGACGGCCTCGCCGCCGCCGGCCAGGGTCAGCGGGGCGCCGTAGGTCTCGCCGGTGAGGGTGGCGAGGAGCTGTCCGTCGAAGTCGTGCTGGAGCACGGTGCCGATCAGATGCGTGCCGGTCCAGCCCGGGCGCAGCGCGCCCGCCGTGCCGAGGTTGACCACCTCGGAGGGCCGCGGGCCGCGGGCCAGGGCGGTCGCCAGCGCGGTGGCCGCGTTGACCTTGCCCATGCCGGTGAGCAGCACGGGCAGGTCGGTGTCGAGGTGCTGGGCCTCCTCCTTGACCGCGAGGACGAGGAGCGGGCGGCCGGTCGTGATCTCACCGATGAGTTCCATGCGTGCCACGCTACCCGGTGCCGCGCACCGGGCCGCCCGCCGGCCGCTCACACCGGGAGCAGCCGTCCGACCAGGTCGGCGAGCTGGCGGGCGTTGCGGCAGGGGCGCATGTCGACCAGGTCCGCGTAGGCGTGCGCGACGGAGTCGCCGGTGGACCAGAGCGCGGGCTGCTCCGGATTCAGCCAGTACACCCGGCGGGCCCGGTCCGCGATGCGCTTGAGGGCCGGCAGGTTCGGGTCGCTCCGGTTGGTGCGGGCGTCGCCGAGGACGAAGACGACCGTACGCGGGCCCACCGCGTCCGCGTACCGCTCGGCGAACTCGCCGAGCGCCGTCCCGTAGTCGCTCTGCCCGTGCCAGCCGGTCAGCTCCGCCTCCGCCAGGATCCGCTCACCGAGCCCCGCCGGGTCCGCGCGGCCCCGGGCCACCAGGTCCGTCACCTCGTCGACCCGGTTGACGAAGGCGAACACCCGCACCCGGCTGAACTGGTCGTGCAGCGCCTGCACGAGCAGCATCGTGAAGTGCGCGAAGCCCGCCACCGAGCCCGACACGTCGCACAGCAGCACCAGCTCGGGCCGCCCCGGGCGCCGCTGCCGCAGCACCGGCCGCATCGGCACGCCGCCGGTCGACAGCGAGCGGCGCAGGGTGCGCCGCAGATCGATCTCGCCCCGCGCGGCCCGCCGGCGGCGCGCGGCGAGCCGGGTCGCCAGGCGCCGCGCCAGCGGCCGTACCGTACGTCGCAGCTCGTCCAGCTGGGCCCGGCCGGCGAGCAGGAAGTCGATCCGGTCCGCGCTCGCCTCGACGGCGCGCCGGGCCACCCGGTCGCGGCCCTGCCGCTGCGCGACCCGGCGGCGCGCCTCGGTGCGCACCCGCTCCCGGAAGTCCTCGATGCGCCGGCGGATCTCGTCGTCGGTGAGCCGGTCGGTGAACTCCGGCCCCCTCTCCTCCTGGCGCAGCGCCGTCCGGATCCGGGCGAGCAGGGTCTCGGGGCGCAGCCGGGACAGGGTCTGGTACGAGGACCAGCCGTCCGAGCCGGGCGTGGCGCCGTAGCCGCCGAGCGTCCCGACGGCCTCGGCCGCGAGCGCGTCGAGCCCGGTGCCGTCGCCCGCGGCGAGCGCGGCGGCGAGCCGCTCCCGCAGCTCCCGGAGGGCCGCCGCGGGGTCGGCCGCCGGGTCGTCGGCCGCCGCCGGGCCGGGGTCCGTCTCGCGTCCCTCGACGAGCGGGAAGTACAGGTCGAAGACCCGGTCGAACACCGTGCGCTGTCCCTCGCCGTGCAGCAGCGTCGCCGCGAGCGCCTCCCGCATCCGTCCCCGGTCCTCGAAGCCCACCGCCGTGAGCGCGAGCCCGGCGTCGACGGTCTCGCCGGTGCCGATGGAGAAGCCGTGCGCCCGCAGGGCCCGGACGAGGCCGGTGACCCGGTCGCCCGCCCCGGCCGGCTCCCGGCCGGGCGTCACGCCGCGTCCAGGTCGAGCTTGGCCGCCGCCTTCCGGATGTCCTCCTGGTGCTTGAGGATCACGCCCAGGGTCTCGCGCACGACCTCCTCCGAGAGCGTGTCCGCGCCGAGCGCCAGCAGTGTGCGGGCCCAGTCGACGGTCTCCGCGACCGAGGGCGCCTTGCGCAGGTCCATGGCCCGCAGCGCGCCGACCACTCGGACCAGGGAGGCGGCGAGCGCCTCGTCGATGCCGGGCACCTTGCTCCGCACGATCCGGCGTTCCAGCTCCTCCTCAGGGAAGCCGATGTGCAGGAAGAGGCAGCGGCGGCGCAGGGCCTCGGAGAGCTCGCGGCTGGCGTTGGAGGTGAGCACGACGAAGGGGCGGCGGGTGGCGGTGATGGTGCCGAGCTCGGGCACGGTCACCTGGAAGTCGCTCAGGACCTCCAGGAGCAGCCCCTCGACCTCCACGTCGGCCTTGTCCGTCTCGTCGACGAGCAGCACGGTCGGCTCCGCGGAGCGGATGGCGGTGAGCAGCGGCCGGGGGAGCAGGAACTCCTCGCCGAAGATGTCCGTGCGGGTCTCGTCCCAGCTCTCGCCGCGGCCCGCGGTGATCCTCAGCAGCTGCTTGGCGTGATTCCACTCGTACAGTGCCCGGGACTCGTCGACGCCCTCGTAGCACTGCAGCCGGACGAGCCGTGCCCCGGCGACCTGCGCGACCGCCTTCGCCAGCTCGGTCTTGCCGACCCCGGCGGGCCCCTCGACGAGCAGCGGCTTGCCCAGCCGGTCGGCGAGGAAGACGGCGGTGGCGACGGCGGGCGAGGCCAGATAGCCGGTGGCGGCGAGGCGTGCGGCGACGTCGTCGACGGAGCTGAAGTACCCGGTCGTCATGGCTGTTCCCCCGGAGTGCGAGCAATGGTTACCGGCCAGTAGTCGCAGCGTAGCGTCCGGCGCGTCTCCATGCGACAGGCTTGCCCCACGGGTACGATGCCGCCGCCTGCCGAAGTCTGCCCCTGAGCCTCACGGAGGGTGAACCTTCGCTGGTCCGGAGGGTGCCGCGCGCGGCGCGGGCGGGCCGCTGATGGAATGGGGGGAGGCGGAACGGCGGTGGAGGCACGGTGTCCGAACGAGCAGGGGAGCGGTCCTTGCCGGTGGGGGAGTACGAGGCCGTCCTCGCCCGGGTCGACGCCCTGGAGCACGCCGCCGCGGAGATAGGGACGCGGCTCGACGAGGACGTCATCTGCGCCGAACTGGCCGGATTCCTCCTGCGCCGGGTCGCCGATGCGGCAGCGGTCGACCTCCGCCGCCAGGACGGCGCCCCGGCTCTTCCCGGACCCGCCGCGGTGGCCGGAAACGCCGCCTTGCTGAAGGACGCCGAAGCTCCCGGCGCCGAAACCCCCGGTGCCGAAGACCTCGACGCCGAAGTCCCCGACGCCGAGAGCGCGGGCCGCACCGTCCTCGCCGTGCCGCTGCTGGCGGCCACGGGAGAGGAGCTGGGCCGGGTGCGGGTGGCCCGGGCCGGCGGGGGCTTCTCGGGACACGACACGGCCGTTCTCGCCCATGCCGCCCGGCTCGCCGGCGTCCACCTCGGACACGCCCGCAGGCTGGCGGCCACCGAGGCCACCGCCCTGCACCTGCAGCGCGCCCTGGTCGCCGAACCCGGCCGCCCGCACCCCAACCTGGAGATCGCCGGCCGCTATCTGCCGGCCGGGCCGCGCACCCTCGTCGGCGGCGACTGGTTCGAGACCGTGCGGCTCCACTTCGGCCGCAGCCTCCTCGTCGTCGGCGACGTCATGGGCCACGGCCTGGACGCCGCCGTCGACATGAACGCCTACCGCGGCGCCCTGCGCGAGGTCGCCGCCACCGACCTGCCGCCGCACCGGGTGCTGCGCCAGCTGGACGCCGTCGTCGCCGAGGACGAGGGCCGCCGCCCCGCCACCTGTCTGCTGATCCAGGTCGACCCGGCCCGCTCCACCGCCACCTTCGCCAGTGCCGGCCATCTGCCGCCCGTCGTCTTCGCTGCCGACGGCTCCGCCGAACTCGTCGACCTCCCCGTCGGCCCGCCGCTCGGCACCGGCCTCGGCGGCTACGAGCCGGCCGTCCGCACCCTCACCCCCGCCGACACCCTGCTGCTCTTCACCGACGGCCTGGTGGAACGGCGCGGCGAGGACATCGACGTCTCCCTCGCCCGGCTCGCCGCACTGCGACTGCCGGCGGGTTCGGGCCCGGAGGCGGTCGTCCGCGAGGTGCTGCGCCGGCTCGACGCGCACACCGCCGAGGACGACGTCGCCGTGCTCGCCGCCCGGGTCCGCGAACGCCCCGTCCACTGAGGCGAGTCAACGGTTTTCGGTCAAGGCGGGATTCTTTCGGCCGGACGCTTGTGCCGGTCCGCGCGGCGCGGCAGTCTCCTCGGTATGAACACAGCCAGGCACGCCAGTGAACGCCTGATGAGCTGGCCCTCGCTGATCGCCGACCGCACGCCGTGCGGCGCCGAGCTCGGACTGCGCACCGCGACGCAGGAGATCGTGCACTTCCACGGCGAGCACGAGGCCGAGGTCCACCTCACCCGTGCCATGATCGCCCGGCTCCGGCCGGCCCTCCTCGGCTCCAGCGCGCTCCGACTGCGCGCCGGCTCCGGCTGGGTGACGGTCCGTCTGGACATGGGATCGGACATCGACCTCCTGGCGACCCTCGTCAGCGCCGCCCTCCAGGCCACCGGGGACCCGTACCCCGGTGACGACACCGCCCCCGACCACTGCACCCGCACCGGGCGCCCGTTCGCCCGCTTCTGAACCCGGACCCACCCGTTCGGCGGCACACCGGACGGGTTCGGCCGCCTCGCGGGGTACCCCACGAGGCATGCCCCCGAATTCCGGTGCGCCGCACGGCGGTCCCCTCAGCGAGAACGGCCACTGGCTCCCCCGGCTGCACGCCCGGGTCCTCACGTCACCCGTCGGGCTCGTGTGGAACCGCGGGCGCGAGATGGAGCTCATGCACCGCGCCATGGGGTTCGCCGCGCTCAGCCTGCTCACCCTCGTCCCGCTCCTCATCGTGGTCGCCGCCGCCGACCTCGCCAGCGGCCACGGCTTCGCCCGCTGGCTCATCGAGGGCCTCGGCGTCTCCGCGGTCTCCCGGGAGGAGGTCGAACGGCTCTTCGGGCAGCCGGGGGCTGCCCTGGAGCGCACCACCGCCTTCGGCCTCGCCGCGCTCGCCGCCTTCGGCGTGACCTTCGGTTCGGCCGTGCAGACCGGCTACGAACGCGTCTGGGACCTGCCCACCGCCCGCTGGCACACCATGTGGCGTCACGTCGTCTGGCTCGCCGTCCTCGTCGCCGCGCTCCTGCTGTACGTCGCCACCCCCGCCCCGGACCACGCCTCCGCCGGAGTCACCGCGCTCGTCGCCGCGGGCGACGTCGCCGGCACCTTCCTGTTCTTCTGGTGGTCGCAGCGCTTCCTGCTGTGCGGCCGCATCCGCTGGCGGGCCCTGTTCCCCGGCGCCGTCCTCACCGCGTTCGGCCTGCTCGGCCTGCGGGTCTTCTCTCAGTACGTCTTCTCCCCGCTGATCGCCTCCAACGCGGTGACGTACGGCCAGTTCGGCACCGTCCTGGTCCTGCAGTCCTGGCTCGTCGGCGTCGGCTTCGTCGTCTACGGCGGCGCGCTCGTCGGCCGCCTGGTCCACGAGCTCCTCCTGCTGCGCCGGCTCAACCGCGAGCCGCCCCGCTCCGACCAGCCCTGAGACGCACTGGTCAGGGGCGATGCCGGGCGATCACCCGATCGGGGTGATGACCGGGCTCCGGGGCCGGCCGGGGCGCCCGGACCGCTTGGATGGGTGGTGATCCATTCGCCCGCCGAGAGAGAGCCGCCCATGGCGAACACCTGGCTGCCGCCCGCCGAGTTCATCGCGACGCTGCCGAGAGCGACCGCGTACGCCTGTCTCTACTTCACCGACACCCGCGGCCGCCCGCTCCAGCTGCGCGCGACCTGGGAGCCCGGAGTCTGGCAGTGGCCCGGCGGGAACATGGACCCGGGGGAGACGCCCTGGGAAACGGCCGTCCGGGAGTGCCGGGAGGAGACGGGGCTGGTGCACGAGGGCGAACAGCGACTGCTCGCGGCCCACTTCACCACCGACCGCGGCGAGCAGTGGCCGGCGAACCACATCGGCTTCATCTTCGACGGCGGCGAGCTGACCGACGAGCAGATCGCGGCCGTGGTGCTCGACCCGACCGAGCACACCGAGTACCGGCTGCGGACCCTCGCGGAGTGGGAGACGGAGATGGACCCGCGCTCCTTCCGCCGTCTCGCCGAGGTCGACCGGGCCCGCAGGACCGGCGCCACCCTGTACCTGGAGTCCGGCTACGACTGCTGAGCCGGAGCCTTGGGAAGCCCGGGCGCGACGAGGGGCGGTGGCCGTCGCAGGACGGTCGCCGCCCCGGGGCGGGGCGCCAGCGGGCTCACCGCCCGCAGTGGCCCATCGGGTGGGCGATGTCGAGCACGAAGCGCTCGGGGGAGTGCAGTACGAAGGACGTGTAGACGGGCTTGGCGTGGAAGGCCGCTCCGACGGTGACGACGCCCTCGAAGTCACCGGTCAGGGCGATCCCCTTGAGCGCGGGCAGCTGGATCCTGACCAGCCGGGGTCCGCGGTAGACGGACTGGCCGGCGGCGTTGTGCGCGGTCGCCGGAGAGAGCCTGATCTCCAGGAAGAACGTCCCGGGGAGCGGAACCCTGTTGCCCGAGCCGTCGTAGCGCAGCACCTTCACCGGCTTGACGGTCACCGGGGGCAGCTTGCCCCGGACGTCGATGACGAGCCGGTCGAAGGCGGGGTGACCGCCCCAGCGGACGTCGACGACCTGGGCCGTGGCCGGCGGGGCCGTCGTCCGGGGCGGTGCGGTGGTGGCGCCGGCGGGGACGGTGGCCCCGATCCCGGCGGCGAGGAGGATGCCCGCGGCCGCGGCCGCGAGGCTCTGACGGTGGAGCATGACGTCCCCCGGATCTCTTCGGTGGCGGGGACAGTGGTGTCACTGGGAGAGACATACGCCACGGTCGTACGGTTCCTCCTTATATGAGAACTTCTTCCGATTCGCAGGGAAACGGGGCGGGCGTACGGGAACCGGCGCGCCGCCGCCCGTAACCTCGCCGCTCCTCGTCAGTTGACCAGGCCATGAAGAAGCGCAGCATGCTCGCCATCGCCTCCCTCGCGGCAGGCGTCGTCACCGCCCTCGTCTCCCCGCCCCCGCACGCCTCCGCCGCGGAGAGCAGCGGCCCGGTCGACGGGATCACCGGCCTGCTCCAGGAGGACCAGGGCGCCGGCGCCCTCCTGCACGGCGCCGTCGAGAAGGCCGGCGACACCGTCCAGACCCTGCACACCGGCGGCGTGCTCTGACCGCGTCCCCCGTGGTGTCCGTGCCCCGCACCGCCCTCCCGGCAGGGCCGTGCGGGGCACGTCCATGCCACCCACCACCCGTCAGGCGGTGGCCCGTGCGCGCGCAGTACCTGGGAAATGACAGGATGTCCCCATGAGCGAGAACGTTTACTTCGACATCACCATCGACAAGCAGCCGGCCGGCCGCATCGTCTTCAAGCTGTACGACGACGTCGTCCCGAAGACGGCCCGTAACTTCCGTGAGCTGTGCACCGGCCAGAACGGCTTCGGCTACGCCGGCTCCCCGTTCCACCGTGTCATCCCCGAGTTCATGCTCCAGGGTGGTGACTTCACCAACGAGAACGGCACCGGCGGCAAGAGCATCTACGGCGAGAAGTTCGCCGACGAGAACTTCCAGATCAAGCACAGCCGCCCGGGTCTGCTGTCGATGGCCAACGCGGGCCCCGGCACCAACGGCTCCCAGTTCTTCATCACGACCGTCGTGACCCCCTGGCTCGACGGCAAGCACGTCGTCTTCGGCGAGGTCGTCGAGGGCATGGACATCGTCACGAAGATCGAGTCCTACGGCACCCCGTCCGGCCGCACCAAGGCCGACATCCGCGTCGCCGCCTCCGGCACCGTCTGAGACTGAGGTTCCCGACAGCCCGGCCCCGCGCCGGGCGTCGACCACCCGCCCCCGTGCCGCATCCGGTCCGGGGGCGGTCGCCTGTCCGTCAGCGAAGGGCCCGGGCCAGCGCCCTGGCGAAGCCGTCCGGGTTGTCGATCATCATGTTGTGGCCGGCTGCCGGGACCACGAGCACGGGTATGCCCTCGGCCGCCACCTTCTCGGCATCGGCGTCCGGCAGACTCGCCTCGCCCACCAGGAACGCCCGGGGCCGCGGCAGTGCCGCGAACAGCTCGCCCGCCGCCGGCACCGAACCCTCCACCAGCGCCACGGCGCTGCGGTGCACGGCCAGCGGATCCGCCAGCCGCAGCCGCGCCGCGTAGTCCGCCCGCCGCTGCGCCGCCAGCATCGCCGCGAAGCCCTCGCGCACGAAGGCGTCCTCCCCCTGCGCGGCGACGGGGGAGGAGAACATCCCCCCGCCCGCGTACAGATTCGGCTCGGCCACCACCAGCCGGTCCACCAGATCCGGCCGCGCCGCGGCGAGATGGATCGCGACGGCCCCGCCCATCGAGTGCCCCACCAGCTCCACGCCGGTCAGGCCCTCGTGGTCGAGGATCCGGGCCACGACCGCCGCCTGCGACTCCATCCGGTAGTCGAAACCGGCCGGCCGGTCGCTCAGCCCGAAGCCCAGCAGATCGACCAGGAGCGAACGCCGCCCGGCCAGCTCCGGATGCACCGCGACGTGCGCGAAGTCGGAGGCGGCCGTGCAGCCGAGGCCGTGCACGAACACCCGTGCCGGCCCCTCGCCGCCGCCCGGCAGATCGAGCCACCGCACGTGCGCCCGCGTCTCCGTCAGATACAGCTCCCGCATGGCCCTGCCTCCCGCACTCTCCCCGTAGGACCGGCTCCCCACCGGCACCGACCACCCTACGAGGCACCACTGACAACGCCCGGGGAACCGGCTCGGACCTCAGGCGAACGCGGCCGCGTTCCGCTCCGCCCACGCCGCGAACGGCCGCCCGGCGCGCCCGAGCACCCGGGCCACGTCCGGGCTCACCCGCCGCTCCTCGGCGCTCGGCTCGCCCAGCACCGACAGCATCCCGTCGACGGCCGGCTCCGGTAGGAACCGCACCAGATGGGCGCGCGCCTCCGTGCGGGTCTGCGCCACGAACCGCACCGGCGCGTCCACGGCCAGGGCCAGCGCCGCCGCCTGCTCGCGCGGGCTCACCGCCGCCGGGCCGGTCAGCACGTACGTCCGTCCGTGGTGCCCGTCCTCGCGGAGCGCGGCGGCGGCCACGTCAGCGATGTCCGCCGGGTCGACGACCGGCAGCGCGGTCTCGGCGAAGGGCGCGGCGACGGTCCGGGCGGCGCGCCCCGACTCGGACCAGAGGAAGGCGTTGGAGGCGAAACCGGACGGCCGCAGCACCGTCCACTCCACACCGGAGTCCCGTACCGCCGCCTCGAACGCCCGCAGCGGGGCGTGCGACGGCGAGTCGGGGCGGGTGCCGGCGAGCTGAGAGGACTGCAGGACGATCCGGCGCACCCCGGCCGCCACGGCGGCGCCGACGATCGCCCGCGGGTCCAGCTCCGCACCGACCCCGGCGACCAGCAGATACACCGCGTCGGCGCCCGCGAAGGCGACGGCCGGTCCCTCCGGCCGGGCGAGGTCGGCGGCCCGGTGCCGCACGCCCGCGGGCAGCGGCTCCGCGCCCGCCCGGCGGCTCACCGCCGTCACGTCCTCTCCGGCCCCGGCGAGAGCCGCCACGAGCAGACGTCCGACGTTCCCGGTCGCTCCGGTGACCACGATCATGATGTGTTCCTTCCAAGAAGTCATCAGGAAGCGACCCGGCGGGGCGGAACCGCCCCGCCGTGGTCACGACACTCATCCTGGAAGGTGAACTGGCCATCTCCTGGCCACTTTCCGCGGCTGTTCGGAAGCGGCGGGCTCAGTCGTCGCTCTTGCCGTAGCGGCCCTCGAACTTCGCGATCCGTCCCTGGGCGTCCACGGTCCGCGCCTTGCCCGTGTAGAACGGATGGCTCTCCGACGAGATCTCCACGTCCACCACCGGGTACGTGTTGCCGTCGTCCCAGTCGATGGTCTGGTCGCTCGTCGCCGTGGACCGGGTCAGAAAAGCGAACCCGGCCGACTTGTCGCGGAACACCACGGCCCGGTACTCCGGCTGCTTGTCCTGCTGCACATCTCCTCCTCGGACGCCCTGCCAGCGATCCCCCGGTGCTGCCCAGCCTCCCCGCGCACCGCCCGCACGACCACGCCGCCCACCCGACCGGGTGACGGCGGCTGCCCCGCACCCGGCCGCCACCGCGCCCGCGAGGCCGCTGTGCCACGGCACGACGAGCCGGGCGGCGCGGCCATTCCCGTGTCGACGACGGCGCGTTAGGGTCGGGCAGGGGAACGAAGGGGGAATCCCATGACCGCACTCCTCACACTGTTCGGCGTCCTCGCGGCCAGTGCCGGGCTGCTCATCGCCGTCCTGCTGCGCAGGCGCGGCGGCTCCACCGAGAACGCCGAGGGGCTCGTCCTGGAGCGGGCCCGCCGGGAACAGGCGCATCGGGACCGGATGAACTCCTCGTCCGTCAACGTGCGGTCCGGCGTGCCGACGACCGACAACCACCACCTGTCCTGACCGGTTCGCCGTCCGGCCGCGTCCGGCCCGCCGTCACGCGCGCTGCCTTCGGGGGCCCCAGCGTGCCGCCAGCAGCAGCGCGATGTCGTCCGGCCGGTCCGGGGCCTGGCGGGCCTCGCGCATCAGGCGGTCGGCGGTCTCGGTGAGGGCGGCCGTGCCGGTGGCGGCGAAGCTGCGGCGCAGCCGTTCGATGCCCTCGTCGATGTCGCTGCCCGGTCGCTCGACCAGGCCGTCCGTGAACAGCGCGAGGACCTCGCCCGGCGCGAGCCGCAGCCGGGTCACCGGATACGTGGCGGTGCCGTCGACGCCGAGGACCACGCCGCCCGCGAGGTCCACCACCTCCGAGGTGCCGTCCGACCGGCGCAGCAGCGGCTGCGGATGTCCGGCGCGGGCCGCCTCCGCCGCGCCGGTCGCCGGGTCGAGGGCGACGTAGCAGCAGCTCGCGAACTGGCCCGGGTCCAGGTCGATGAGGAGCCGGTTGGTTCCGCGCACCACGTCCTCGGGCGGGTGCCCGCCGAGCGCGAACGCCCGTACCGCGCTGCGCAGCTGACCCATCGTGGCCGCCGCGGCCACCCCGTGGCCCTGGACGTCGCCGATCACCAGGGCCAGCCGGCCGTCGTCCGTCTCGATCACGTCGTACCAGTCGCCGCCCACGTCCATGCCCTGGGTGCCCGGCAGATAGCGGCCGACGGTGTCCACGCCCTCGTACACCGGCAGCCGGTGCGGGAGCAGCGCGTCCTGCAGGCCGCGGGCGAGCGCGGACTCGGAGTCGTAGCGCTGCGCCCGCTCCAGGGCCTGGGCGATCAGGCCCGCGAGGGCGGTGAGGACGGTGCGCTCCTCTGCGGTGAAGCCGCGCGGCTGGTCGAAGCCGAGGATGCAGGTGCCCACCGGCCGGCCCGAGGCGATCAGCGGCAGGAACGCCCGGGCGCCCGTGTTCGCGTCGAGCGGCATGTCCGGATAGGCCGCGCCGAGCTGCTCCATCGACTCGAAGAACAGCGGCCGGCCGGTCGTCAGCGTCTCCACGCCGGGCACGTGGGCGTCCAGGCCGACGCCGTCGAAGGGCTCCAGGAAGCCCGGCGGGAAGCCGGTCTCCCAGGCCAGGTAGAGGTGCCGTTCGCTGAGCAGGTAGATGGCCAGCTGCCGGCCGCCGAAGGCCGGCAGCAGCTCGTCGGTGACCACCGCGGACACCTGGCGGGCGGTCACCGCCTCGGAGAGCGCGATGGCCAGCGCCACCGGGCGGTACAGCGCCGCCGCCCGGCTCTCCGGCGAGGACACCCCGTCGCCCTCGCCGATCGGCGTGATCCGCAGCGGCTTGGCGGGGTCGCTCTCCGGCTCCATGACGAGCGTGACCCCGTCCTGGCCCGGATAGAGCGAGAGGGACAGCCACTCGCCGCGCCCCGGGTGGGCCAGGAAGTGGATCGGCTGGTCCGACAGCAGCGCGCCGCGCAGCTGCTCCTCGTGGTACGGATGCGCGAACCACGGCAGGGCCTCCCACAGCGGGAGGCCCGCCAGCGCCCCGCGCGGCCGCCCGAGCAGCGCCTCGGTGCGCTCGTTGACGTAGGTGATCCGGCCGAGCCGGTCGATGGCGAGGATCGCCCGTGGCAGCCGGTCGGTGGCGTCCGAGCCGACGAGCCCGCTGCCGAGGTCGACGAGCGAGCCGGTCAGCACGTTCCCGTCCGTGCGCGCGGTGATCTCCAGGAGGTGCAGTCCGCCGTCCGGGCCCTTCAGGCGGATCCGGCGCGCGGCCGGACCGCCCGACTCGGCCGCCTGCCGGGCCAGCGCCCACAGGGCGTACGCGTCCTCCGGTACGAGCCGGCCGGTCAGCGCCTCGACGGTCCACGGGAGCGGGGTGGGTTCCCCGAGGATCTCCCGCAGTCCGGAGTCCGCGGTGACGGCGCCGGTGGCCAGGTTCCAGTCGAAGTAGCCGATCCGCACCGGCGGCCCGATGGGGGCCGGCAGCTGTACGGAGACGGGTTCGCCCGGCCACTCCACCCGCGTCCCGTGCCGGGCCAGGCCGCTCAGGGTGGTTCCGAGCCGCCGCGCCTCCTGCAGCATCCGGGTCCGGTCCCGGGCGTCGACCGGCACTCCGGGCGTCGGGGCGCGCAGGATGACGAGGACGCCGAAGCGCTCGCGGCCGCCGATGACGGGCGTGTAGAGGGAGGCGAAGGGGAACGGCAGGCTCGCCACGAGCTGCGGGAACAGCCGCATGGCCTCCTCGACGTCCCCCAGGTGGACGGGCTGCCCCGAGCGGTGGGCCTCCGCCACCGGGAACGGGCGGTTGACGTGCATCCGCCACCACGGACGGAACAGCGGACCCGGCAGCCCCGCGAGCACCGCGAGACGCAGCAGCCCCGGCGTCCCCGACTGCAGATAGACCCCGCCCGCATAGCCGCCGGCCGCCTCGACCGCCCGCAGCACCGACTCCGCGAGCACCACCGTCAAGGCGTCCGCCGCGGACCCGTCGGCACCACCGTCCCGGGGCGGCGGCCCGGGCCCGGCCGACGGGGCGGGGCCTGCCGCGCCGTACGAGGTCACACAGCCAGGATGCGCCCGCCCGGAAGCCCCACGCATCCGGAACCGGCGCCCCCCGAACCACCCTCAGGGGGCATTGACCGCGGCCACGGGCGGTCGGAAGACTCGAGGGCTCCAACGGATCTCACGACCAGGGGGCACGATGACGGGCCGGGTTCTTCCTTACGACGTGGAGGGCAGCGGTCCGCACCGCGTCCTCGTCCTGCACAACTGGTTCGGCGACCGCACGAGCTTCGCGCCGCTGCGCGAGCACCTCGACGGCTCCGCCGCGAGCTACGCCTTCCTGGACTGCCGCGGTTACGGGGAGGCGATCGACGCCGACGGCGCGTACACCATGGAGGAGGTCGCGGCCGACGCGCTCGCCGTCGCCGACGACCTCGGCTGGGACACCTTCTCCGTCGTCGGCCACTCGATGGGCGGCAAGGCGGCCCAGCTGATGCTGCTCGACGCGCCCGAGCGGGTGCGCTCGGTCATCGGGATCTCCCCGGTCTCGGCGGCGGGCTTCCCGCTCGACCCGGACACCTGGGAGCTGTTCGCCGGCGCCGCCGAGAACCACGGCAACCGCCGGGCCATCATCGACAACACCACCGGCGGCCGCTACGACGACGCCTGGCTCGCCGCCCTGGTGGACCGCTCGGTGACCCGCTCCTCCGCCATCGCCTTCCGCGCCTACCTGGACTCCTGGTCCCGCACCGACTTCCACGAGCGCGTCCGCGACAACCCGGCCCCCGTCCTCCTCGTCGTCGGCGCCCACGACCCGGCCCTCGGCGCGGCCGCCATGGAGGCCACCTGGCTGCGCTGGTACCCCAACGCCCGCCTCACGGTCCTCCCGGACGCGGGCCACTACGCCCCGGAGGAGACCCCGAAGGCACTGGCGGACGCGATCGAGGGCTTCCTGGCCGGCTGATGCGCGTGTCACGCGCGCGCTCGGACCGGTGATCGCAAAAGGTGAAATCCGGCCGAAGTTACCTGTCGGTTTCTCGTGACTTCCCAAGAACCCGCCAGTAGAACATGTTCCCATTCACTCCAGAGTGAGGAACATCACGTGAGTGACAGATCCTATTCGGCCTCGGCATCCAGAGGCCTGACACGTCGTCGGTTCGTCACGGGAACAGGTTCTCTTCTGGGCGGTCTCGCGCTCGCCGGCCACGCCGGCCCGGCGAGCGCGGACACCCCCGTCGCCCCCACGCCCGCCGGGCTCTGCGCGCCCATTCCGGACGGCGCGCGGGTGCCCGCGCTCGTCGTCGGGACCGGGTACGGCGGCTCCGTCGCCGCGCTCAGGCTCGCGCAGGCCGGGGTGGACGTGCACATGGTCGAGATGGGGATGGCCTGGGACACCGCCGGGTCCGACGGGAAGATCTTCGCCAACACCACCCGGCCCGACTACCGCTCGTTCTGGCTGCGCACCCGCACCAAGCAGCCGATCAGCCAGTTCCTCGGCTATCCGCTCGACAAGGACGTGCCCCTCTACACCGGCATCCTCGACGCCGAGGACTTCGCCGGCATCACCGTCTACCAGGGGCGGGGCGTCGGCGGCGGATCGCTCGTCAACGGCGGCATGGCCGTCACCCCGCGCCAGGAGGTGTTCCCGAGCCTGCTGCCGACCGTGGACCCCGCCGAGATGTACGGGGTCTACTACCCGCGCGCCAACGCGGGTCTCGGCGTCAGCTCCGTCGACCGCACCTGGTGGGAGAACGCCGACTGCTACCAGTACGCGCGGGTGGGCCGCAAGCACGCCGAGCGCTCCGGGTTCCCGTTCGTCTTCGTGCCCAACGTCTACGACTGGGACTACATGAAGCAGGAGGCGACCGGGGCCGTACCGAAGTCCGCGCTGGACGCCGAGGTCATCTACGGCAACAACCACGGCAAGAAGAGTCTGCAGAAGACCTATCTGGCGCGGTGCGCCGACACCGGCCGGGTCGCCGTCTCGCCCCTGCACAGGGTCACCGGCGTCACCCCGGCGGCCGGCGGCGGCTACACCGTCACCATCGACCGCCTCGACACCACCGGGACCGTCGTCGAGACCAAGAGGGTCACCGCAGGCCGGGTGTTCTTCGCCGCCGGCAGCGTCGGCACCAGCAAGCTGCTCACGCGGCTGAAGGCCACCGGCGCGCTGCCCGCGCTCAACGACCGGGTCGGCAAGAACTGGGGCGACAACGGCAACGTCATGTGCGGCCGGGCCAACCACATGTGGGACCCCACCGGCACGCTCCAGTCCTCCATGCCCACCGCCGGCATCGACAACTGGGACCGCGGCGGCGCCTTCGCCGAGGTCGCCCCGCTGCCCACCGGCATCGAGACCTACGCCTCCTTCTACCTCTCCATCACCCGCACCCCGCACCGCGCCGAGTTCAGCTGGAACCCGGCCACCGGGCGCGTCGACCTCGGCTGGGACCGGGCCTGGAAGCAGACGTCCATCGACGCGGCGAAGACCATCTTCGACACCATCAACGCCAAGGAGGGAACGATCTACCGGACCGACCTCTTCGGCGCCTACAAGATCTGGGGCGACCATCTCACGTACCACCCGCTCGGCGGCGCCGTCCTCGGCGAGGCCACCGACAACTACGGCCGGCTGTACGGGTACGACGGGCTGTACGTCATCGACGGTGCCCTCATTCCGGGCAGTACCAGCGTCAACCCGTTCGTCACCATCACGGCGCTCGCCGAACGCAACATCGAGAAGATCATCGCCACCGACCTGTGAGGGCCGGGCGCGCCCGGGGGGACGACGAGGGGGCCGGCCGGGAGATCCCGGCCGGCCCCTTCCCGCAGGACCGCCCACGGCCCCGCGGCGCGAATCAGTGCGTCGGCAGCACGCACACCGTGTCGAGCCCGAGCACCCGGTTGAGCCGGCCGAACGCCAGCCACGAGCCCAGGCTCATCGTCAGCTCCACGATCTCCACCTGGCTGTACGCGGCCGTCATCCGCGCCCAGAACTCCTCGTCCAGGTGGTGGTGGTCGAGCGCGTAGCGTTCCGCGTACTCCGCGGCGAGACGGGTCCGTTCGTCGAAGGCGTCCGTCGTCCGCCACTGCAGGACCGCGTCCGCGAACGCCTCCTCGACCTTCTCGCCGTCCCGGTCCGTGCGCCAGTCCAGACAGAAGCGGCAGCCGTTGATCTGCGCGATCCGCAGCCGCGCCGCCTCGAACTCGCGCAGCCCGAGGGTCGTATGGGCGTACACGGACAGCGAGAAGTTCGCCGCCGCCATCCCGATCCCGGGCACCATGTCGCCCCACACGTACCCGATCGGCTCCTGCCCCTCGGGAATGTCGATGATCACCGCGGTCTCCTTCCGAGCTTCCCCACCGCCGGGCGCAAGGGCACGTCCAGCGCGTCGTACAGTCCCGGCTCCGCGTCCACCAGCCAGTCGACGGCCCCGACGAGCCGGCCCACCGCGGTCGCGTTCCCGCCCGCGGACCGGTTCTCGCCCTCGTCCGACGCCTCGACCGTGACCTCGATCCGCGGCCGGCCCTCCACGATCACCCGGTGCGCGCCCGAACCGTCCGGCGGCGCCGGCCAGTCGGGCGCGCACTCCGGATGGATCCGGGTCACGTGCTCGATCACCAGGCGGGGCTCGCCGTCGACAATGCCCTGCACCTCGAAGCGCACCGCGCCCTGGGTGCCCGCCGCGAACTCGCCCATCGTCCGCGTCCGCACGGTCGCCGCGAGCGGCCGGCGCTGGAGCGTCTCGCGGATCTCGTCGAGCTCGACGCCGAGCGCCCGGGCCATCAGCCGCAGCTGACCGCCCCACACCATGGTCGGCACCGAGGGCAGCAGCATCGGCGGCTCGTACTCCATCGGCTGCCCCATGCCGACCAAATAGCGGACCGACTCCTCCTGCTCGTACGTCGAGTAGTCGAAGATCTCCTGGCAGCGGATGGCCTCCACGGTGCTGCCGAGGCCGCTGACGAGGAGCGGCAGCACGTCGTTGCCCCAGCCCGGGTCCACGCCCGAGGCGAACAGCGAACCGCCGCCTTCCCCGACCGCCGCCAGGACCGGCTCGCGGAACTCGGGCGGCGCGCCGCGGTGGTCGTACAGCGGATACAGCGCGGGCGTCACCACGACGGCCCCGGCCCGCACCGCCCGTACGACGTCGGCCAGCGCGTCGTCGGGGCGCAGGTCGCCGGACGCCGCGTACACCACGGCCCGCGGGCCGCGCGCCAGGACGGCGGCCACGTCGTCCTCGGCGGCGACCCCGAGCCGGCGCCCGAGCCCGGCCAGCTCGCCCGCGTCCCGGCCGACCTTGGCGGGGTTCGCGACGAGGACGGCCGACAGTTCGAGCGCCGGATGGGCGTCGACGGCCCGGATGGCCGCGCGCCCGACGTTCCCGGTTCCCCACACCACGGTCGGAATCATGCGCGGAGGGTAGCGCCGGGGAGGTGAGGTTCCCAGAGGCGTGACCGCACTGATCTGACGGAGTGTCAGTACGGGCTCGCGTCCGGGTCCGGGTCCGCCGTCGCGTCACGGTGGCCCTGCGTATCCCCGTGGGTCCTCCCGCCCGAGGCGGTCGAGGGCGGCCGCGGCCCGCTCGTCCGGTGGCGCCCCGTCGTCGGGCAGCCGCCAGACGAACTGCGATACGGGACCATCCGCTCCGGGCGCGCCCGTCTCCCTGAACCACACCGCCGTCGTGTCCGGGTCCCGGTAGTCCGCGCCCGCCCAGTGGAACCGCGCGTCCCAGCGCGCGAGCAGCTCCGGGCGCTTGCGCAGCGCCGCGTCGAGCAGCCGCCCGGTCGTCCGGGCGGGCCACGACCAGCGCTCGTCGCCGGCTGCGCGGGCGAGTTCGGCGTCGTAGGCGGCGGCGTCGAAGCGGTACGCGGGCAGCACCGGCGCCGGCGCGCCGGACGGGAGCCGGGCGGGGCGCCGCCAGTCGCGCCACACCACCGTCCCGCCCTCGCGGACGACCGTCACGTACAGCGCGCCGCAGCAGCCCTCCGTGCACCAGGCCTCCGCGAGCTGCACCTCACGCGGCTCCTCGGTGGCGCGCAGCGCGCCGGTGTCGAGGAAGTCCTCCGGGGGATGGCCCGCGCCCCGCCCGAAGACCTCGGGCACCAGCGGGCGGCCGTCGATCAGGAACCGGGTCTCAACCCGCTCCGTGAGATCGGCGGGATCGCGCGAGAGCACCTCGATCCGGAGCCGGCCGGGAGGCCCGGGCGCCCGGAAGACGCGGTCGGAGGTGTAGGTCAGCCAGGCCGCGCGGCGCCGCACGGCGGGCGGCGCGTCCGCGGCGGGCGCCGCGAAGAGGCCGGCCCAGGCGGGGGAGCCGAGCAGCGCGCCGAGTGCGTCGAGGAGCTGTTCGCGCTGCCCGTCCCGCCACGGCAGCAGATGTGTCGGACCGCTGTGCAGGTCCACGGCGAGCGAGAGGAGCACGGCGGCATGCTCGACGGTCGGCGGGAGCACCGAGGCACGCCGGACCAGGGCCTCGCACGCCGCCGCGGCCCCGTCGTAGTGGAGGATCTCGGCCTCGTAGTCCTGCTGGCTCGCCATCCGGACGAGCAGCCGGGCGGCCTGGGCGAGGAGACGGGGGTCCACGGGGTCGCGGGCGAGGAGCCCGGCGAGGCCGGTGGCCTCGGCGACGCGACGGGCCGGCGCGGGCCCGATGCTCCGGGCGGCCAGGGGCTGCCGGATCAGCAGCTCGCGGATGTCGGGCACCGGGTCGGACAGCAGCGCGTCCACCAGCGGGCGCAGTTCGGCCTCCCGGATCCGGCTGTCCAGCCAGCGCAGCGCGGCGGTCCGCGGATCCAGCCGTTCCAGGGCAGTCACCGCCAGGCGGGAGAGCCGGCGCAGCCGGGAGAGCGCCACGATACTCGGCACGTCCTCGGGCTCGCCGAGCCGCCGCAGGAGCGCCAGGCCGAGACTCACCGGCCGGCGTGTCGTGCCCGTGCGGACCAGGCGGCGGCCGATCGCACGGGCCGCGGCCTCGTCGTCGAGCGGCATCGACAAGGCGACGGACACCACATGGCCGGTGAGGACGGGGAGTTCGGCGAGCCGGCGGTGCAGCTCGTCGAGTGCTTCGGGGGTGTCGGGCCCGGCGAGGAGCGGGCCGAGGGAGGCCCGTACGGCAGCGGCGGCCTCCGGGCCGCGCAGTCCCGGCCCCTCGGGTCCGGGCGGCTCGTCGGGCAGGGCGTCGCTCGTGCCGCGGAGGGCGTAGGCGTACAGGGAGGGCCGGGAGGTGAGCGCCGTGCGCTCTTCCTGGGCGCTCACCAGGCGGAGGTGTACTCGATTCCGTTGATCATGCCCCGATGGTGCCGCACCCCGGGCGATCGGTCCAGCGGATTTTCCTCTACGCGTCCGGGGCCGCCGCCGCGGCCTCGTCGAGGCGCAGCGTCACGAACGGCACCGTGTCGCCCGGCAGGAGATACCGCTCGGTCTCCACGAAGCCGCGGGCCAGCGCGAACCGCAGCCCCTCCGTGTTGCTCGCGAGCACCACCGTCTCCACGCCCGCGTCGCTCAGCGTCCGGGCGTGCGCCAGGCCCCGCTCGTACAGCGCCGTCCCGTACCCCCGGCGCCGGTACTCCGGCAGGATCCGGGAGATGACCGTGGCGGCCGACGTCTCCTCGTCCGGCGGGCGGACGGTGGAGCAGCCGACCGGGACGCCGTCCACGTAGGCGACGTCCAGACGGTTGCGGCCCGCGCGCTCGCGCACGTCGGCCTCGGAGAGCGGCGCGGTCGGGATGATGGCGTTGTGGATCAGCCGCCAGTCGGCGAGCGGCGCGGGCGTGGCCGCGGGGCCGGCCGGGTCGACGGAGGTGATGCGCAGGTCGGTCATGGGGCGAGGTAACCCGGGCGCGTGGCACTCCGTCAACTTCTTTGAGCAGGTCGCCCGGACGGGTGAGGGCGTAGGGGCGGGGCGACAGGCCCGCGTACGGACCGGGTACGCATGACCGCATTGTCCCCGCCACGGAGGTCGCCGACCCATGCCCGTCCGCATGCCCGTCCGCACTGCAGGCGCCACGGTGCTCACCTGCGCCCTGACCGCGGCCCTGGCGCTGACCGGCTGCACCGCCGCGCAGCGGCCGCCGGCCGCCCCGCCCGCCGCGGCCCCGGCGAAGCCGCCCCCGGTCGCGCGACCCGAAGTCGCCGGCCGGGCGCCCGCCGTCGCCCTCGCGGGACCCGAAGCCGCCGGCCGCGCACCCGCCCGGGCGCCCGCCGGCGCCCCCGCGCGCATTCCCGGCATCGGCCCGCGCACCCAGGCCCGGATCCCCTCCGCCACCCGCCAGGTCCTCGTGGTGCGCGGCGAAAAGGCCGACGGCAACGTCGCCACCGCCGTCCTCTACGACCGGGACCCGGCCGGCCGATGGCACCGGGCGGCCGGGCCCTGGACCGGCCACAACGCCCTGGACGGCTGGACCGACGACCACGTCGCGGGCGATCTGCGCTCGCCGACCGGAGTCTTCCGGCTCGGCGACGCCGGCGGCCGGCTCCCCGACCCAGGCTCCCGCCTCCCGTACGACCAGGACGACGAGTTCGCCGTGTCGGGCACCGGCTTCCTCGGCGAGGACCTGGAAGGGTCCTTCGACTACGTCGTCGCCATCGACTACAACCGCGTCTCCGGCACCACGCCGCTCGACAAGGAGCGTCCGCTCGGCCCGGAGAAGGGCGGTGGCGTCTGGATCCACGTCGACCACGGCGGCCCCACCCAGGCGTGCGTCTCGCTGCCCCGCGAGAACATGGAGGCGCTGCTGCGCGCCCTCGACCCGGCGCGCGAGCCGGTCGTGGTCATGGGCCCGGCGCCGGTCATCGCCGGCTGAGTCCCGCCGGCCCGTCCGTCACCGGGGCGGGCCGGCGGGCCGCCCCGGCGAACGGGACGCGAGCACCAGGGCGGGACGGTGGGCCGCCCCCCAGTCAACGTGACCTGGGCCCGCGCCCGCGCCCGCGCCGGCGCCGATCCGCCACCGGACGCCGCGCGGGCCCTTCGGGACGGACGGTCAGGCGGGGAGCCCGACCGCGCGCTCCCGGTTGCGGCGTTGCTGGATCACGACGGCGGCGACCAGGAGCGCGCCCTGTGCGACGTTCTGCCAGAAGGTGTTGATGCCCTGGACGGTGAGGCCGTTCTGCAGCGCGCCGAGCAGCGCCACGGCGAGCAGGGTGCCGCCGATGGTGCCCTTGCCGCCCTTGAGGGCGCAGCCGCCGAGGGCCGCGGCGGTGATGGCCTGGAGTTCCAGGCCCTCGCTGCCGGAGACGGGCTGGCCGGAGCCGGTGCGGGCGGTGAGCAGGACGCCCGCGAGGGCGGCGATCGTGCCGGAGAGGGCGTAGGCGGCGATGAGGTACTTGTTCAGGTTGATGCCGGCGAGCCGGGCGGCGGTGTCGTTGCCGCCGATCGCGTAGATGTTGCGGCCGATGTCCGTGTAGGTGAGCAGGACGTGCACGGCGGCGGCGGTGAGGACGAGCAGCCAGACCATGGTCGGCAGGCCCGCGATCTTCCCGCGGCTGAGGAAGACGAAGACCGGGTCGCCCAGCACGTAGCCCTGGGCTCGGCCGTCGGAGACGAGCTGGGCGACGCCCTTGTAGGCGGCCAGCCCAGCGAGCGTGGCGATGGTCGGGTTGACCCGGCCGTAGATGATCACGATGCCGTTGATCAGCCCGATGGCGGCCCCGATGGCGAGCGCGGCCCCGATGCCGAGGAAGGGGCTGCTGCCGGTCGAGGTGAAGACCATGGCGCTGGTGACGGAGGCGAGCCCGGCCTGGGAACCGACGGAGATGTCGAGCCCGCCGCAGATGATGACCACGGTCTGGACGACGGCGAGCAGGCCCGAGATGGTGGCGGCTTCGGCGATGACCTGGATGTTGTCCCAGCTCACGAAGTTCGCGTCGAGCGTGCCGAAGAGGGCGACGACGGCGACGAGGGCGCCGATCAGGCTGAGCTGCTGCCCGCCGATCGCGGTGAGCAGTCCGCGCGCGCCGCGCGGGCCGTGCTGACCGCCGGGCCGGTCGTCCCCGGGACGGTCGTCCGGCAGCTGGGCGCTGGGGGAGGTGGTGGCGGTCATCGCTCGTCCTTGGAGATGCTCGGCCCGGTCGGTGCGGGGGCGGGGGCGGTGATGCCGGCTGCGAGGTCGTCGGCCATGGCGAGGGCCAGGACGGCCTCCTCGGTGGCCTGGTCGCGGGTGAGTTCGCCGGTCGTGCGGCCGTTCTGCATCACCACGATGCGGTCGGCGAGACCGAGGACCTCGGGCAGTTCGGAGGAGACGACCAGGACGGCCGTGCCCTCGCGGGCGAGGTCGGCGATGATCTGGTAGATCTCGGCCTTGGCGCCGATGTCCACGCCGCGGGTCGGCTCGTCCAGGACCAGCAGGTCGGGCCTGCGGGCGAGCCAGCGGGCGAGGACCACCTTCTGCTGGTTGCCACCGGACAGCGTGCGGACCTGCGCCTCCACGGAGGGCGCGCGGACCCGCAGCCGGTCCGCGTACCGCTGGGCGAGCTCCTTCTCCCTGCGCTGTCTGACGAACCGCCAGCGGCGCAGCCGGCCCAGGCTGACCAGCGAGGTGTTGTCGCGGATGGAGCGCTGCAGGAACAGGGCCTGCGCCTTGCGTTCCTCGGGGGCCAGGCCGATGCCGGCCGTGATGGCGTCCCGGGGGCCGCGCAGCCGGAGCACCCGGCCGCCCAGCGCGACGGTGCCGGAGCGGACGGGTGCGTCGCCGGCCAGGGCGAGCGCGAGTTCGGAGCGCCCGGCGCCGATCAGGCCGGCGAGGACGACGACCTCTCCGGCGTGGACGGTGAGGCTGATGTCGCTGACGTCGTCGGTGGTGAGGTTCCGCACGTCCAGGACGACCCGGTCGGTGGCGACCTGCCGGCGTGCGAAGAGGGAGGAGAGGTCACGGCCGACCATGAGCCGCACGAGCGCGCTCTCGTCCGTGGCCGCGGCCCGGACCACTCCGGCGACCATGCCGTCGCGCAGCACCGCGATGCCGTCGGCGAGCCGGAAGATCTCCTTCAGCCGGTGCGAGACGTAGATGACGGCGATGCCCTCGTCGCGCAGCCTCCCGATCAGCGCGAACAGGGCCTTGACCTCGTGCTCGGAGAGGGACGAGGTCGGCTCGTCGAAGGCGATCGCGCGCGGCGGGACGGCACCGTTCAGGGCCCGCAGGATCTCGACCAGCTGCCGCTGGGCGGCGGTGAGTTCGGAGCCGAGCAGATCGGGGTCGAGGACCTTGTCGAAGCCCAGCCGGTGCAGGTCGGCGGTGATCCGGCGGCGGAGTTCGGCGCGGTCCAGGCGGCGCGGCCCGGTGCGGGGCAGCGAGCCGGCGTAGACGTTCTCGGCGACCGAGACGTGCGGGATGATCTCGGGTTCCTGCGGGACGATCCGGATCCCGGCGCGCCGGGCGTCCTGTGGCGCGTGCAGGTCGAGGGCCTCGCCGTCCAGCAGGACGCGGCCCGCGGTGGGGCGGTGGTCGCCGGTGAGGATCCGCAGCAGGGTGGACTTGCCGGCGCCGTTCTCGCCCATCAGGGCGGTGACCTCGCCGGGCGGGAAGGTGAGGGTGACGTCGCTCAGCGCCCGGACGGTGCCGAAGCTCTTGGAGACGCCTTCGGCGCTGAGGCCGGGCGAGGCGCCGGGCACAGTGCCCGGCAGAGTGCTCGGCGGTGGTGTGGAGTGGGGTTCACAAACGCTCATCGGGGCCTCGTCGACGGCACGGAGGTTCGGTCTTCGGGAAGGCGCGGCCCGGTGGGAGGCGCGGCCGAGGGCGGGCACGGCCCGGTGCGGCGGAGCGGAGCGGGTCCGCCGCACCGGTGGCCCGACGCGGTGTCAGCTGCAGGACACGCCGGCGGCACGCCAGGTGGCGGCGTCGACCATCCTGGTGGGGGCGAACGCCTCCTTCGGGAAGTCCTTGCCGTTCCTGAGCTTGTCGAACATGGTCCGCACCGCGAGCGCGCCGACGTCCTTGCCGTTGATGAACAGCGCGGCCTTCATGCCGGAGGGCTTGCCGGACGTCCAGTCCTTGCACGCCAGGTAGGCGCCGAGGCCGACGCCGTCGATGTCGGCCGGGCCGACCCCGGCGTTCTGCAGGGCGGTGACGGCACCCTGGACGTTCTCGTCGTTGCAGCCCCAGGCCACCCAGTGCTTGACGCCCGGGTTGGCGGTGAGGGTGGCGGCGGTCTTGTCCTGGGCGCCGGTCGGGGTGTTGTCGGTGGCGACGTCGATGACCCGGACGCCCGGTACGGCCTGGTCGAAGGCGTCCTTCGCGGCCTTCACGCGGTCACCGCAGACGGTGACGTCCTGCTTCCACGCGGAGATGATCCGGGTGTCCGCCGCCTTCCAGCCGGCCTTCTTGAACTCCTCCGCGGCACGCCGGCCGACCTCCTGGCCCATCTGCTTGCCGGAGAAGCCGATCCGCGGCACCAGGTCGTCCGCGGCGCACTGCGCCGGGGAGGGGCCGCTCGCGCAGACCTGGTCGTCCGAGGTGAGCAGCGCGGTCTTGGCGTCCCGGGCCGTCTGGACCACCTGCGGGCCCACGGCCGGGTCCGGCACCACGATGATCAGTCCGTTGCTCTTCTGCGCGATGGCGGACTGCACCTCGCCGACCGTCTTGTTGGCGTCGTTGCCGAGGTTGACGACCTTCAGGTCGACGCCCAGCTCGGCCGCCTTGGCCTGCGCTCCCGCGGCCTCGTCCACGAAGTACTGCTGATCCCCCTGCTTCTGCAGGTACGTGATCGAGATCCTGCCGGACGTCTTCGCCACCGGGGCGTCGCCGCCAGAGGACGTCTGTCCGGAGGAACACGCGGTCAGGCCGAGGAGGGTGACGAGGCCCAGCGCGGCGGTCCGGGCCGCGCGGTGACGGACGGCGAGGTGCATGGTCGGCGCTCCTGGGGTGAGGGGTCGCTTGACGAGAAGCACACAAGTAATCAAAAAGCATCGCAATCGCACGCGGTGAGGTAAAAGGAAACGCTGACTTCATGTCCGCGTCAATACCATCTCCCCAACCGGCGAGTGGCGAAGCCCTCCCGGTGCTCAGGCCCAGACCCGCCCCTGCCCGCGCGCCCGGCTTTGCTGGAGACGAATCACGGGCGGGTCGGCGCCATCTCCGCTGGCGGCGGCAACTTCCAGCTGCCGGCCCGGAGCCGGGTGGATCCGGCTCGTTCGGGGGTACGGCCGGATCAGACCCCGGGGGCGGGCGTCACGGCGATTCCGTGGCGCCCCAGGAGCGCCGCCGTGACCCCGTCGCCCGTGACCAGACCGCCGCCGAACGTGCCGTCGTACACCTGGCCCCGGCCGCACGAAGGGCTCCGGGGCATCAGTACCGCCTCGCCGCAGCCCGCCTCGCGGGCCGCGGCGAGCGCACGCCGGGCGCCGTCGACGAACGCGGCCGTCACGTCCGTGCCCTCGTCGTCCACCACCCGGGCCGTGCCGTCCAGGACCTCGTGCCCGTCACCGCCGACCAGCTCGGCGGGCCGCCGCGGAGTGTCCAGCCCGCCCGCCTGCTCCGGGCAGAACGGCACCGCCGTCCGCCCGGCGAGCAGCGCGTCCAGTGCCGGCGAGGGCTTGGCCCGCCCGTCGTAACGGCACGGAATCCCGCGCAGACAGGCACTGACCAGGACGGACGCGGGGCGGGCGGGTTCCATGGAGCCCACCCTAGGGGACGTCCCCAGGCCCTCGGGACCCCGAGGCCCTGGGGACGTCCCCGGGCCCTCGGGACGGTCCCCGCCCGCTCAGGCCTTCCCGGCGCGCAGCGACGCCGTGTGGGCGCGGACCTGGTCCGGGGTGAGATAGGCGTCCGTGTACTCGAAGTCCTTCAGCGTGCCGGACTTCGAGGCGAGGAAGCCCGTGCGGACGAAGTCGTCGCCGGCCACCGCGTTGAGCAGCCAGTTCGTCATCACCCGGGTCTTCGCCACGTTCGTGCGCAGCGCCGACCAGTGGTAGCCGCGGGCCACCGCCTGCGCCGGCATGCCGTGCAGTTCGACACCCAGCGGCTTGGAGACGCCGTCGAGCCCGCCGAGGTCCACCACCAGGCCCAGGTCCTTGTGGTGGTACGGATAGGTCCGCTCGCCCCGCAGCAACGCGACCAGGTTGTCCGCGAGCGCCTTGCCCTGGCGCATCGCGTGCTGGGCGGTCGGCGGGCAGATCGCGCCCTCCTGGCGCTTCGCCAGGTCCGGCACGGCGGCCGCGTCGCCCATCGCGTACACGCCGTCGAGTCCCGGCACCTTCATGTCCGGGTCGACCATGAGCCGGCCGCGGACGGTTTCCGCGCCGAGCGTCCCGATCAGCGGGCTCGCCGCGACGCCCGCCGTCCAGATGAGCGTGCGGCAGGGGAGCACCCGGCCGTCGGTGAGCGTCACGTTCTCGTCGTCGACGGACGCCACCGATACCCCGAGCGAGACCTCGATGCCGCGCCGCCGCAGGATGTCGAGGGCGGCCCCGCCCAGCTTGGGCCCGAGCTCGGGCATCAGGGTGGGCGCGATGTCGACGAGGTGCCATCTGATGAGCGCCGGGTCGAGCCGCGGATAGCGCTTGACCGCGTTGCGGGTGAGCAGCTGCAGACAGGCCGCCGTCTCGGTCCCCGCGTAACCGCCGCCCACCACCACGAACTGCAGCCGCGCCGCCCGCTCGGCCTCGTCCTCGCTGGCGTCGGCCAGGTCGAGCTGGGCGATCACGTGGTCGCGGATGTACGCCGCCTCGGCGAGCGTCTTCATGCCGCGCGCGTGCTCGGCGAGGCCGGGGATGTCGAAGGTACGGGTGACGCTGCCGGGGGCCAGGACCAGATGGTCGTACGGCTCCGTCGTCAGCTGCCCGGTGATCGTGCGCACCACGCACACCTTGGCGTCGGTGTCGACGCCCACCGCGCCGCCGGGAATGATCCGGGTCCGGTGCCGCTCGCTGCGCCGCAGCGACAGGGCCACGGACTGCGGGGTGAGCACGCCGGAGGCGACCTGCGGCAGCAGGGGGAGATAGAGCTGGTACGAGAAGGGCGACAGCAGGGAGATCGCCGCCTCCTGCCGGGTCAGCCGGCGTTCGAGGCGCCGTACGCACCCGACCCCGGCGAAGCCGGCGCCCACCACGAGGATTCTCGGTCGAGCCACGGGTAAGACCGCCTTTCCACGCCTTGTCCACCCTCACTGATCGAACCCATCATCCGAAAAGCATTGATATCCGGCAAAAGGACAAGAGGCTGGGGGAAGGGTGTGCACGTCTCACGCACACCGGTCGCCGACACCCCGGGGCCGGGTTACGTTCGCCGGGACCCCGCTCGCGCACGACGAGGTCGCGGGCGACGAGTGACGAGCGACGTGCGAGGTACGACGTACGAGGTGCGGCGTACGAGGTGCGGCGAGCGACGTGAGACGTACGACGAGCGACGAAGGACGGCAACGCGCATGACCACGTACAAGGTCGGCTATTTCGTCGGCAGCCTGTCGGCCAAGTCCATCAACCGGATCCTGTCCAGGGCCCTGATCAGGGTCGCGCCGGAAGGCCTGGAGTTCCGGGAGATCTCCATCAAGGACCTGCCGCTCTACAACCACGACTTCGACGCCGACTACCCGCCCGAGGGCAGGGCGCTCAAGGAGGCGATCGCCGCCGCCGACGCGGTCCTGTTCGTCACCCCGGAGTACAACCGCTCCATCCCGGGCGGGCTCAAGAACGCCATCGACTGGGCGAGCCGGCCGTGGGGCACCAACTCCTTCACCCACAAGCCTTCGGCGGTGATCGGCGCCTCGCCCGGCAAGATCGGCACCGCGGTGGCCCAGCAGAGCCTCCGCTCCGTTCTGAGCTTCTGCAACTCCCCGCAGATGAACGCCCCGGAGGCGTACATCCAGTTCACCCCGGGGCTCTTCGGCGAGGACGGCGAGGTCACCGACCCCACCACCCAGCAGTTCCTCGCCGATTTCATGGCGGACTTCAAGACCTTCATCGAGCGGGTCCTGACGGTCCTGCCGCAGCGCTGAGCCGGCCGCGGGACCCGCCAGGACCCGTCCGTCAGGACCCGTCCGGCAGGTCCCGCCAGGTCCGTCCGCCAGTACCCGCCAGGATCCGCCCGCCAGGACCCGCCGGGCTCAGCCGGAGACGCTGGGCGCGCCCGTCTCGATGTGACCGGTGTAGCGGCGCGACCAGGTGCCGTCGATGTCGGCCAGGATCGTGAAGTCGTACCAGCCGTCGGTGTAGGCGACCGCGTTGAAGTAGTCCTCGCGGGACGACTTCGCCGGCACGGTGTACGTCCAGGGGCCGTCCGAGCGGTAGCCGTCGGAGCGGATGGTGAAGGTGACCGCGGTGGAGGCGTTGTTGGTCATCTTGAACCTGATCGCCGTCTTCCCGGTGCCCGCCTCCGTCGCGTACCGCGCCGCGACCTCGATGTCCTTGCCCGCCTTGGAGGCGTCGCCGATGAAGCGGCGCAGGAAGCGGTTGGGGCCCATCATCGAGATGTCGTACTTGCCGGAGCCCGAGCCGAAGCCGATGTTGAAGTAGTCGGTGGCGGTGGTGCCCGGGTCGACCGTGTACTGCCAGGCGGCGGTGTCCCGGTACTGGTGCGGGTGGATCGAGAAGTGCGCGGTGCGGCGCGCCTCGGTGCCCTGGTTGGTCATGGAGAACCAGGCGAGGATCTTGCCGGCGGCGCCGAACTCGAAGCGGTCCAGATTTCCGTTGACCTGGTACGGCACGGCGCGTGCCGGCCGGGTGCCCGCCTCCTGTGCCGGCAGGGCGTTGTCCTGCGGGGCCGGGTTGGGCAGCGGGCCGCAGGTGGCCTGGCCGATGACCTTGGCGGTGGACGGCAGGTTCGCCGGGACGCCGTAGACCGGACGGGTGAAGTCGAAGACCCCGGTCAGGTCGCCGCTCACCCGGCGGCGCCAGTCGCTGATGTTGGGGCAGGTGGCGGGGGTGCCGAGGGCGGCCGTCCAGGCCTCCATGAAGCGCAGCACGGAGGTGTGGTCGAAGACCTCGGAGCTGACCCAGCCGCCCCGGGTCCACGGGGACATGACAATCATCGGGACCCGGAAACCCAGGCCGATCGGCACGCCGTCGATGTACTCGCCCGGCGTCCCCGGCGGGGCGACCGGCGGCGGCACGTGGTCGAAGAAACCGTCGTTCTCGTCGTAGTTGAGGAAGAGGACCGTCGAGTCGAAGACCTCGGGGTTCGCCGCGAGCGCCCGGTACACCAGGTCGACGAAGTGGGCGCCGTCGCCCGGCGGGGCGTACGGGTGCTCCGAGAACGCCTCGCTCGCCACCACCCACGACACCTGCGGCAGCGTGCCCGCCACGACGTCGGCGCGGATCGCGGCCGCGATGTCGTCCGGGGTCGAGCCGGTCACCTTGGGCACCGAGCCCATGCCCCGGTCGTACAGCGGGTCGCCCGGCTTGGCGTCGGTGAACTTCTTGAAGTACGCGAGGCCGTTGTCGCCGTAGTTGTCCTGGGCGTTCTGGTACACCTTCCAGCTCACCCCGGCCCGCTGCAGCGCCTCCGCGTACGTCTCCCAGGTCAGCCCGGACTCCTCGCCGCCGTCCTTGCTGGTGGAGTCGACCTTGCCGCTCCACAGGAAGGTGCGGTTGGGGCCGGTCGCGCTGAGCGTCGAGCAGAAGTAGGCGTCGCAGATCGTGTAGTTGTCCGCGAGGGCGTAGTGGAAGGGTATGTCGCCGCGGTCCAGGTTCCCGAGCGTGCGGACGTTGCCGACGCCGGTGACCCAGTTGTCCATCCGCCCCTTGTTCCAGGCGGCGTGCTGCGAGGTCCAGCTGTGCGGCAGGTCGCCGTTGCACTGCGCGAGCGTCTCGCCGTCCACGCCGCCCGCCGGCGGGGTGGAGCTCAGCTTCCACGGGTATTGGCGGCCGCCCCAGTTGGGCTGGTTGAAGGTGCCCCAGCCGCCCGGGATGTTGCCCGCGGCCCGGTCGCCGAAGCCCCGCACACCGCGCAGCCGGCCGAAGTAGTGGTCGAAGCTCCGGTTCTCCTGCATCAGGATCACCACGTGCTTGACGTCCGTGATCGCCCCGGTGGCCGCCGCCGCGGCCGCCGACGTCGCCACGCCCGCCTCCCCGGCCGCCTGCGCCGCCCCGGCGGGCAGCGCCGCGCCTGCGACGAGCCCCGCCCCGATCCCTACGAAGCCTCTGCGGCTGATGGGAATCATGCCCCGCCTCTCCAGTCCCGGTGTGCCCGGGTGGCACGCCGAGGACAGGATGAGGGAACGAGGCGCAAAGGTATACAGTCGTGCAGTAATCGATTGGTGAACATGCGGAGGACGGTGAGGTGTGGGGGTGGGGGCGGAGGCGAATTGGTTCAGCGGCGAACCAATAGTGCTCCGGCATGGGCGGCCTCGGACGTTGTCGGTGGCATGGTCCACCATGGTCGACATGACGGGACACGAGGGGCATCGGGCGGACGACCGAACCGAAGCAGGTCCGGGCGTGAGCGACGACCCGTATCTGTGGCTGGAGGAGGTCGAGGGCGAGCGCGCCCTCGACTGGGTGCGGGAGCGCAACGCCGAGACGGAGGCGGAGCTCGCCGGCGGGGAGGAGTTCGCGGGGCTCGTCGCCGGGCTGCGGGAAGTGCTCGACGCGCCGGACCGGATTCCGTACACCCGGCGCCGCGGCGAGCACCTCTACAACTTCTGGCAGGGCGCCGGGCACACCCGGGGCGTGTGGCGCCGCACGACGCTGGAGGAGTACCGCACCGACGAGCCCGCCTGGGACGTGCTGCTCGATCTCGACGCGCTGGCCGACGCCGAGGGCGAGGACTGGACGTGGGCGGGGGCGCAGGTGCTGCGCCCGGCGTTCCGGCGGGGGCTGGTCAGCCTCGCGCGCGGTGGCGGCGACGCCGTCGTGGTGCGCGAGTACGACCTGGTGGAGCGGGCCTTCGTCGAGGACGGATTCCGGCTGCCCGAGGCCAAGACCGACATCGGCTGGATCGACGAGGACCACGTCTTCGTCGGCACCGACCAGGGGCCCGGCTCCCTGACCGCCTCCGGCTACCCCCGCACCGTCCGCCGCTGGCGCCGCGGCACCCCGCTGGAGCGGGCCGAGCTCGTCCACGAGGGCGCCGAGTCCGACCTCGCCGTCTCCGCCTGGCACGACCCGACCGAGGGCTACGAGCGCGACTTCGTCGCCCGCTACCGGGACTTCTGGCACCACGAGACCCACCTGATCACCGAGGACGGCGAGCTGCGCCGCATCGACGTCCCCGACGACGCCGACAGCTCCGTGTACCGCGACTGGCTCCTCGTCACCCCCAAGGCGCCCTGGCTCGGCCGGCCCGCCGGCTCGCTGCTCGCCTTCCGCTTCGAGGCCTTCCTCGCCGGCCGGCGCGAGCCCGAGGTCCTCTTCACGCCCGACGAGCGCACCGCCCTGGCGGGCCACTCGTGGACCCGCAACCACCTCGTCGTCGAGACCCTCCAGGACGTCGCCAGCCGGATGCACGTCCTCACCCCGCCCGCGGGACCGGGCGACTGGAAGCGCCAGGAGCTGGCCGACATCCTGCCGCTGGCCTCCGCCGCCCTCACCGACACCGACCCCGACACCGGCGACGAGTACTTCCTCTCCGTCACCGGCCACCTCATCCCGCCCTCCCTGCACCGCGGCGAGATCGGCGGCCCCGGCGAGCGGATCAAGCAGGCCCCCGAGCGCTTCGACGCCACCGGCCTCGACGCCCGGCAGTACTTCGCCACCTCCGCCGACGGCACCCGCGTCCCGTACACCGTCGTCGGCCGCCACGGCGCGCTCCCCGGCCCCACCCTGCTCACCGGCTACGGCGGCTTCGAGGTCTCCCTCACCCCCTCGTACGACAGCGTGCGCGGCCGGGCCTGGCTCGCCCGCGGCGGTACGTACGTGGTGGCCGGCATCCGCGGCGGCGGCGAGTACGGCCCCCGGTGGCACCGCAGCGCCCTCAAGGCCGACCGGCCGCGCGCCTACGAGGACTTCGAGGCCGTCGCCCGCGACCTGGTCGCGCGCGGCATCACCACTCCCGACCGGCTCGGCATCACCGGCGGCAGCAACGGCGGCCTGCTGATGGGCGCGATGCTGGTCCGCAGCCCCGAGCTGTTCGGCGCGATCGTCGGCCACGTCCCGCTGCTCGACATGCTCCGCTTCCACACGCTGCTCGCCGGCGCCAGCTGGACCGCCGAGTACGGGGACCCCGACGACCCGGCCGACCGGCCGCACCTGGCCGCGCTCTCCCCCTACCACCACCTGGAGGCCGGCCGCCCCTACCCGCCCGTGCTGCTGACCACCTCGACCCGCGACGACCGCGTCCACCCCGGCCACGCCCGCAAGGCCGCCGCCCGGCTGCGCGAGCTGGGCCACCGGGTGCTGCTGCACGAGACGCTGTCGGGCGGTCATGCCGGGGCCAGCGACCACGAACAGACCGCCTACAACAGCGCCCTGGAACACACCTTCCTGTGGCGGACCCTCACGGCCTGACCGTGGGGGCGGAGGGACGGCGGCCTCAGACCAGGGCGCCGTCCCGGGCGACCACCCGGCCCGCCCGCACCACCAGCTCGCGGCGCGGCACGTCGACCACGGCCTGCGGCACGCACTCGCCGTCGACGAGCATGAAGTCCGCGGGAGCACCCGGCCGCAGGTCCGCCCGCTCGAGGCCGAGCAGCTCCGCGCCGCCGTGCGCGGCGAGGTCGAAGCAGGCCGTCAGCTCCTCGTCGAGCCGCGCGTCCAGGGCCCAGCCGGCCAGCCAGGCCCGGTGCAGCATGTCGGCGTTGCCGAACGGGCTCCAGTTGTCCCGCACCCCGTCCGAGCCGAGCCCGACCCGCACACCGCGCTCGGCGAGCCGCCGGAACGGCAGGACCGTCACCTCGGACAGCGCGACCGTCGTCAGCGCCACCCCGGCGTCCGCCAGCAGGTCCGCCGTCTCGTCCAGCTCCTTGCCGGAGAGCTGCGCGACGGCGAAGGCGTGGGCGACGCTCACCTTGCCGCCGAGGCCCAGCGCCCTGGCGCGGGCGGCGATGTCCCGCAGCGGCACGAGGCCCCTCTCGCCCCGGTCGTGCAGATGGAGGTCGATCCCGAGGCCGTGCCGCTCGGCCAGCGCGAACACGATGTCCAGCTGGTCGCCGTCCACGGCCCCCGGCCCGCCCGTCGCGTCGAACCCGGCCGGGTCGATCCCGCCCACGTGCGTGATCAGCCCGCTCGCCGCGGCCTCCTCCAGGAGTTCCACCACGCCCGGGATCCGCAGGACGCCGTGCTGCGGGAACGCGACCAGCTCCACGTCCACGATCCCGCGCAGCCGCTCCCGCGCCCCGGCGATCCCTTCCAGTCCGGCGAGCCCGAACGCGGGCGCCACGTCCGCGTGCGCCCGCATCGCCCGGGTGCCCTGCGCGGCCGCGTGCGCCATCAGCCGGTACGCGCGCTCGCCCACCGGCGTGGGCAGCGCCCGGGCCAGCTCCACGTCCCCCGCCACGTAGTCGGCGATGCCCCGCGCGGCCTTCCGGCTCCGCCAGGACTCGCCCCACGCCGTCTTGTCCGGGTGGATGTGCGCGTCGACCAGCGTCGGCAGCGCCATCCGTCCGCCGCCGTCGACGACCTCGGCCACGGCGCCGTCCGGCATCGAGTCCACCAGGACCCCGTCGACGGCGACGAGGTCCACGGCCGGCCCGCCGAACGGGCGGACGTCGCGGAACACGGTGACGGAAGGGCCGGGGGAGGGCTGGGATGCCACGGGGTCTCCTGTGGGTCGCGGGACGGGAAGCAGCGGACGCCGGCGTGCACTCGGCCCGGTGCGGAGCGGGCCGTGCGGCCCCCGCACGGCTTGGTATACAAAACGGCGACGCCTGCTTGGTATACCACGCAAGCGGGCGAACGTCCCCTGTCCCTCGGTCCGTCCCGCCCGCTCAGTCCTCCCGGCGGGCCAGCAGATACGCGCGCCGCGTCGCGGCCTCATGGGGGTAGGGCGCCCGCTCCAGCTCCGCCTCGATCCGGAAACCGGCCTCCCGCAGCGCGCCGGCGACGGCGTCCGGCCGCAGGTGATGGAAGTCGACGTCCACCGCGTGCCCCCACCACTCGGTCAGGTTCCTCACCTCGGTGCCGATGTGGAAGGCGACCAGGAGCGGGGCGCCGGGGCGCAGCACCCGGCGGAACTCGGCGAGCGCGGGGGAGAGTTCGCCGGGGTCGAGATGGATCAGGGAGTAGAGCGCGACGGCCGCGTCGAATTCCGCGTCGCCGGCCGGCAGTCGCAGCAGGTCGCCCTCGCGGAACTCGGCCTGCGGATGCCGGTCACGGCCGATCGCGACCATGGCGGGGGAGAGGTCCACCCCGACCACGCGCCGCTGCCGCCCGGCCAGCCAGGCGGCGATGTGCCCGGGCCCGCAGCCCAGATCGGCGATCACCGCCCCGTCGGCGGTCTCCTCGACGAGCGCGCCGAGCAGCGCCCGGTCGAGGGGCTTGCCGGCGAGCTCGTCGCCGATGCGGGCGCGGTACTCCTCCGCGACGGTGTCGTAGCTGCGCCGTACGCGCGCGTGCCCGTCGCCCGCGGGATCCGGCGCCGGTCCCGCCCCGGTCCCGCCCGC
This sequence comes from Streptomyces sp. NPDC004327, assembly GCF_042873935.1. Classification (NCBI taxonomy): domain Bacteria; kingdom Bacillati; phylum Actinomycetota; class Actinomycetes; order Kitasatosporales; family Streptomycetaceae; genus Streptomyces; species Streptomyces sp. NPDC004327. Next base: position 938,819 of record NZ_JBIAME010000001.1, read on the forward strand.
CTGGCCGTCCGTACCCGTCATGCCCACGGCCCCCCGGTCGTGTCGTCGCCGTGGTGGCGCGGTGCCGGCCGCGCCGGTCCGGTCACTGCAGCGGGTGCATCGGCTGCATCGGCGCCATCGGCTGCATGGACGGCATCGGCTGCATCGAGGGCGCCATCGGCGCCAGCTGCGCACCGGTCGGCGCCACCTGGGCGCCCGCCGGAGCACCGGTGGGCGCGAGCCCGGCCGGCGGCATCTGGATCACACGGCTGAGGTCACGCAGCACCTCCTCGGCGGTCCGACGGACCTCGCCGGGAACGTCCCCCTGCTCGCGTATGAGCTCGGCGTAGATGGGGGCGGTGGTGTCCGCGTAGTTCATGGGCTCGCTTCCTCGGCTTCCGCAAAGTCTTCTCGGGCGGCGAGTCTACGGGGCCGGACGCCCGCCCACCGGCGCGGCCCCGGATCCCGCGCCTGCGGCATCGGACCCGCCCGCGGCCGGCCACCCGTGCCACCGGTCGGCCCGCCCCGCTCGGCAGGCCGCTAAATCGCTGGTCAGGTCCCCGGCAGCACAGAAGAATGGGCCCGAACGAACCACGGGAGGGGAACCCATGAGCCAGGCGTACCCGACGCACCTGACTCTCGACGCGCTGCTGCCGCGCGACCAGCTGGCCGCCGCCGTCGACGCCGGGCATGTGACCCGCAAGGCACATCCCGAGCTGCCGCTGTCGATCTACACGTACACCAGGGCCTGCCAGTACGAGGGCGTCTGGAACCAGGTCACCACCCGCTGCCGCGGCCTCGTCGCCGACGACCGCACGGGCCGGATCGTCGCCCTGCCGCTGCCCAAGTTCTTCAACGTCTCCGAGCACCGCGCCGGCCGCGCCTACGCGCCCGCCCTGCCCGAGGAGCCGTTCGAGGTGTACGAGAAGGTCGACGGCAGCCTCGGCGTGGTCTTCCACTACGAGGGCCGCTGGCACGTCGCCTCCAAGGGCTCGTTCATCAGCGCCCAGGCCACCTGGGCGCAGCGCCGCCTCGACGCCGCCGACACCGCGAGGCTCGCACCCGGTGTGACGTACCTCGCCGAGATCGTCTACCCGCAGAACCGGATCGTCGTCGACTACGGCGAGCGCCGCGACCTCGTGCTGCTCGCCGCGTTCGGCCCCGACGGCACGGAGGTGCCGCTCGCCGAGGCCGCCGCCGACTGGCAGGGCATCGGCTCGGTCGTCACCGTGCACCCGGCCATGCCGCTCGACGAGCTGCTCAAGCTCACCGACACCAGCACGCTGCCCGACGGCAGCCCGGCCACGGGCACCGACGCCGAGGGCTTCGTGCTGCGCTTCGCCTCCGGCGTCCGCGCCAAGGCGAAGATCGCCGAGTACGTGCGGCTCCACAAGGTCGTCACCGGCGTCACCGAGCGCGACATCTGGCGGAGCCACGGCATCCAGCGCTTCGCCGGCACCTCCGCCAGGATCCTGGCGCAGGGCCTCGGCCTTTCCATGGCCGAGCTCGGCGGCATCCGCTCCGAGGGCGGGCGCCCGCTCGACGCCCTGCTGGAGCAGGTGCCCGACGAGTTCGACGCCTGGGTGCGCTCCGTGATCGCCCGCCTGGAGGAGGAGTTCGCCGCCCGCGAGCGCGCCATCGACGAGGCGTACGCGACGGTGACCCACCTCGCCGGCGACCGGGGCGCCTTCGCCCGTGCCGTCCGCGCGCTGCCCGACCGGGACGTGCGCTCCGCCCTGTTCATGCGCCTCGACGGGCGTCCCACCGACCTTCTGGTCTGGCGCTCGCTGCGCCCCGAGACCGCCGATCCCTTCACCACCGACGAGGAGAACTGACCGTGCCCGTGGTCCACGTCATGACCGGACTGCCCGCCTCCGGGAAGACCACCGCCGCCCGCGCCCTGCAGGAGCAGGCCGAGGGCCGGATGCGCCGCGTCAACCTCGACGACCTGCGCACCATGCTCGACCTGCCCGGCGACGGCCGCCGCTCGCACGTCCACGAGCAGACCGTGCTCGGCATCCAGGACACGGCGGTCCGCGCCGCCGTCGACGACGGCTTCGACGTCGTCGTCGACAACACCCACCTCACCCCGCACATCCCGAAGCGCCTCAAGGCCGCCGTCGCCGGCCGCGAGGCCACCTTCGTCGTACACGACTTCACCCATGTGCCCGTCGAGGAGTGCCTGCGCCGCGACGCCGCACGCGCCCGCCCGGTCGGCGAGGAGATCATCCGCATCCTCGCCGACAAGCACGCCAAGGCCACCCGCGGCGGCTGGCGGCTCACCGACGACTGGCTCAACGACCGACCCGCCGTCACCCCGTACGTCGCCGACCCCGCCCTGCCGTCCGCCGTCCTCTGCGACATCGACGGCACCCTCGCGCTGCGCGGCGACCGCGGCCCGTACGACTTCGGCCGCTGCGACCTCGACCTGCTCAACGTGCCGGTCCGCGACGCCCTGCGCGCCTTCCAGGGCTCCCACCGCGACAGGATCGTGCTGCTCTCCGGCCGCAGCGAGGACCACCGCGAGCTGACCGAGACGTGGCTCGCGCGCCACGAGGTCCCGTACGACGAGCTGTGGATGCGCCCCTCCGGCGACGGCCGCTCCGACGACCTGGTCAAGGCCGAGCTGTTCGACACCCATGTGCGGCACCGCTACGCGGTCCGCGTCTCGCTCGACGACCGGGACCGGGTGGTCGCGGTGTGGCGCCGGATGGGCCTGCCGACCTGGCAGGTCAACTACGGCAACTTCTGAGCACCGGGACGTGTCCCGTGCGCCGGGCGGCCTCGGTCCCGGGGCGGAGGCCGCTCTGCGACCGGGGGCGGATGCCGGGCGCCGCGGCGGCGTCCTAGGGTAGGTCGGTGGTCCCACCACGCGGGTTCCGCCACGCACGGCTCGCGACCGCACGACCGAGGAGATGTATCCGCGCATGATCCGCCGCACCGACGAGGTCGAAGACCTCATGCACCGCTTCCCGCACGTCCCCAAGGAGGCGGTGATCAAGGAGGATCTGCTGCGCGGCGGCATCGCGTTCGACGACTCGGCGCTCACCGACTCGGGTGACGAGGCGTCGGGCGAGGTCAAGCCCAAGTCGTACTTCATCTTCTCCTTCGACCACCGCACCCTGCCCGAGCTGGGGCAGGCCGCACTGCGCCGGCCGCCGGAGGAGATCGTGCTCACCGGCGGCCCGTACGAGCTGCGCCGCACCGTGGTCTCCGTCCGGGTGAACCCCGCCTCGCCGTACCGGGTCGCCGCGGGCGACGACGGGATGCTCGGGCTGTACCTGGACGGCCGCCGGATCGCCGACGTCGGTCTGCCGCCGATGCCCGAGTACTACCGGCACACGCTCGCCAACGGGAAGTCCGTGATGGAGGTGGCCCCCACCATCCAGTGGGGCTATCTCATCTATCTGACGGTCTTCCGGGTGTGCCAGTACTTCGGCGCCAAGGAGGAGTGCCAGTACTGCGACATCAACCACAACTGGCGCCAGCACAAGGCCGCCGGACGCCCCTACACCGGCGTGAAGCCGGTCGAGGAGGTCCTGGAGGCGCTCGCGATCATCGACAAGTACGACACGACCGGCTCCTCCACCGCGTACACCCTCACCGGAGGGGCCGTCACCTCGCACATCGGCGGCAAGGACGAGGCCGACTTCTACGGCCAGTACGCCGAGGCCATCGAGGAGCGCTTCCCCGGCCGCTGGATCGGCAAGGTCGTCGCCCAGGCGCTGCCCAAGGCGGACGTGCAGCGCTTCAAGGACTACGGCATCCAGATCTACCACCCCAACTACGAGGTGTGGGACAAGCGCCTGTTCGAGCTGTACTGCCCGGGCAAGGAGCGTTACGTGGGCCGCGACGAGTGGCACCGCCGCATCCTCGACTCCGCGGAGGTCTTCGGCCCGCGCAACGTCATCCCCAACTTCGTGGCGGGCGTGGAGATGGCCGAGCCCTTCGGCTTCACGACGGTCGACGAGGCCATCGCCTCGACGACGGAGGGCCTGGAGTACTTCATGTCCCGGGGCATCACGCCCCGCTTCACCACCTGGTGCCCCGAGCCCACCACCCCGCTCGGCAAGGCCAACCCGGCGGGCGCGCCGCTGGAGTACCACATCCGGCTTCTCGAGGCGTACCGCGCGACCATGGAGTCCCACGGCCTCAGCTCACCGCCCGGCTACGGCCCGGCGGGCCCCGGCCGCGCGGTCTTCTCGGTGTCGTCCTTCATGGACAGCCTCCCGGCGGTCGACTGACCGTCAGGACCGCGGCCGTGGCCCGTCGCGGAAGGAGCGTCACGAGGATGCGTACGCTGCTGGTCGAAGCGGTCCGCACGCTGGTCCCGGCGAAAGGGGACCGGCACGGGCCGCTGCCGCCGGTCCTGCTGGCGCTGACGGTCGTGACGGGGCTCGTGGACGCGGTGAGTTTCCTCGGGCTCGGGCAGGTCTTCGTCGCCAACATGACCGGCAACGTGGTGTTCCTGGGCTTCGCCCTCGCCGGCGGTTCGGGCCTGTCCGCGACCGCCTCCGCCGCCTCGCTCGCGGCCTTCCTCGCGGGCGCGGCGGTCGGCGGGCGCTTCGGGCTGCGGTTCGGATTCCGGTTCGGGGCGCACCGCGGCCGGCTGCTCGCCTCGGCCATGGCCGTACAGGCGGTGCTGGTGGCGGTGGCGCTCGGCATCGCGGGCGCGGTGCGGGACGCGGCGCAGGGCGGGGCGCACGCGCGGGTGGGCACGGGCGCCCAGTACACGCTGATCGTGCTCCTCGCCCTCGCCATGGGACTGCAGAACGCGGTGGCCCGGCGCCTCGGCGTGCCGAACCTCGTCACGACCGTGCTCACCATGACGCTGACCGGGATCGCCGCGGACGCCGGCGCGGGCGGCCGGCGGATCCTCAACGTCCTGGCGATGTTCCTCGGCGCCCTGGTGGGGGCGCTGCTCCTGAAGGCCGGGATGCCCGTGGCACTGGGCGTGGCGCTGACCCTCCTCGTCGCGGGCGCGGCGGTCCTGTGGCGGGTGTCCGGGCCGGACGTGCGCTGGGCCGCCGCGCCCTAGGAACCGGAGGGGCTCAGCGGGTGGCGGCCTGCTCGCGCACCGGGTGCTTGCTGAGGATGGAGACCCGGTTGAACGCGTTGATGGTGATGGCGACCCAGAGCACCGCCGAGAGCTCGTCCTCGTCCAGGACCGCGCGGGCGGCGGTGTAGGCCCGCTCCTGGGCGAGGGCGTCCGCCGGGTGGGTGGTGGCCTCCGCCAGGGCCAGGGCCGCGCGCTCGCGCGGGGTGAAGAGCTCGGTGTCCCGCCACGCGGCGAGGACACCGAGGCGCCGGGTGGTCTCGCCGGCCCGCAGCGCGGCCCTGGTGTGCACGTCGAGGCAGGAGGCGCAGCCGTTGAGCTGCGACACGCGCAGGTTGACCAGTTCCACCAGGATCCGGTCGAGTCCGGCCTCGGCGGCCGTCGTGCGGACCGTCTCGGCGGTCCTGACCAGCGCCTGGTACGCCGCCGGACTCTGCTTGTCGAGATGGATCCGCCCGGTCGCCGGGGTCAGTGCCGTGTCGTCGCTCACCTGTCGCTCCTTCGGTCGCCTTGGTGTCTATCATCCTCCATGATTGTTGAAAGTAAAACTAGATGCCGCCAGATGCCGCTCGGAGCTACCGCTTCCGGCCGTGGCGCACGTCCAGGCAGAGCGCCCAGACGTCGGAGTAGCTGCCCGGGGACGGTGAACCACCGCTGTGGGTGGCCGCCGTCCAGTACGACGGGTCGGCGTCCCCGTCGCCGGCCGGGGCACCGGCCGCGTCGCTCGGGAAGCTGCCGTTGAGGTGGGGGCCGCCCGAGGTCGCCTTGCTGAAGTCGGTCGTGGTCACGTCGCCGCCGCTGATGGCCGCGCCACCGCTGACCAGCTGTCCGTCCTCGCGGGAGCAGCCGGCCGTCGCCGTCCGGCCCGTGGAGGCCGTGTTCGGGCCGCTGGCCTCGGTGAAGCGGACCGTCGTGGCGACGTGGTCGAGGTCGATGCCGGCCGCGCCGCAGATCGCGTAGGCGTAGGTCATGTTGTCCGCGCCGCGACCGCCGCCGATCCCGCCGACGGCCGTCCAGGAATCCGGGTCGCGCTCGCCGTCGCCGGCCGCGATCGAGCCGAAGTGGTGCGCGGCATCGGCGAAGGTGGGGAAGCTCGCGATCGGCTTCAGGCTGCCGACGTCGGCCGGGGTGGTGCGGGCGCCGCCGCCGATCAGGACGGTGCCGGCCGGACAGGTCGCCGTCACGAGCTTGGACGACAGCCCGCTGGTCGGCCCGGACACCTTGTTCATCACCACCTGGGTGTGCCTGATCAGGTTGCTGCGCAGGCAGATCGCGTACGGCGTGGTGGAGAAGGCGTCGCTGCTGCGGCTGCCGCTTCCGCCGAACGCCATCCAGTGCGTGGCGTCGCCGCCCACGATCCCGGGCGTGTCGGTGTACTCGGTGGCGCCGTCGGCGCTCGGCACCATGCCCATCACATGGTTGCCGTTGGACATCTCGTCGTCGCCGATGGCCTGGTCGGCGCCGCCACCCGAGACCAGGCCGCCGGTGCAGTCGGCGTGCGAGGAGACCCCGGTGAAGGGGGTCGCGGGGCCCGCGGTGGCCCCGGGGGTGACGACGGTGACGTCGGCGGTCTTGGCGTACGCGGCGCCCGGCACCGCGACGGTCAGCAGGCCGGCCAGGACCAGTGCCCTGGCCGTGGCGGAACTCCGCCGGGGGTGCGTACTCATCGGATTCTCCCTGTTGTGTTCACGTGCGTGACCGGCCGGCGCGTGGCCCGCTGTCGGCTCGGCGGGAACGGCCGGATCAGACACCGTCGTCGGCGCACAGCGCCCAGACGTCGGTGGCGGTGCCGGGCGAGGACTGGCCGCCGGTGTGGGAGGAGGCCGTCCAGTACGCCGCCGTCGTGGTCCCGTCGCCGACCGCGACGCCGCCCGAGGTGCTGGGGAAGCTGCCGTTGAGGTGGTCGCCGTGCGAACCCGGACCGGTGAAGGCGGTGGTCGTCACGCTGCCCCCGCTGACCGCCGCGCCGCCGCCGACCAGCTTCCCGTCGCCCTGGGCGCATCCCGCGGTCGCCGTCTGGCCGGTGCTGCCCGTCGTCGGGCCGCTCACCTCGGCGAAGCGGACCTTCACCGTGGCGCCGCTGACATTGATGCCGCTTCCGCTGCAGATCGCGTAGGCGTAGGTGTAGTCGGCGCTGTCGGCGCCGGAGTCCCAGCCGACCGCCGACCAGGAGTCGGGGTTCGTCTCGCCGTCCGCCGCGGCCTTCGCGCCGAAGGCGTGTGCGGAGTTGGAGAAGGTGGGGAAGCTCGCGATCGTCTTGAAGCCGCCCGTGTTGCCCGGGGTGGTCCGGGCGCCGCCGCCGATCAGCCGGGTGTTGGCCGGGCAGGTCGCCGTCACGAGGCCCACGGTCGCCCCGGTGGTGGGCGTGTTGGCCTTGTTCATGACGACCTGGGTGTGGTTGAGCAGGCTGCTGGAGAGGCACATGGCGTACGGAGTGGTGGAGAAGGAGGCGTTGACCTGGCCCCCGCTTCCGCCGACGCCGAGCCAGTGCGTCACGTCGGTGCCGACGACTCCCGTGGAGCCGGTGTACTCGGTGGTGCCGTCGGAGCTCGGCGCGGTGCCGTCGACGTGGTTGCCGTTCCCGCTCGCGCCGGTGCCTATGGCCTGGTTGATCCCGCCGCCGGAGACGAGCCCGCCGGAACAGTCGGCGTGCGTCGACACCTCGGAGTTGGCGGAGGCGGGACCGCTGGTGGCCCCGGGCGTCTTGACGGTGACGGCCACGGTGTTGGCGTACGCCGTCCCCGGCGTCGCCAGGGCCAGCATCGCGCCCAGGATCAGCGCCCTGTTCGGAACAGGGCGCCACGACAGGTTTCTTGGCATCGGATGTCCATCTCTCTGGCTCTGATGGCCGGCACGGCGACCGGGGACCGGAGATCCCGTTCGGGCGCAGCGCCGTGGAAGGGGGAGGGGGGAGGGAGGAGGGCCTCTTGTCGGCCGGCCGGTACGGCTCTGAGGGGCGTTCCCCTGCGGACGGGCGGGCCGGGCGGCTCGTTCGCCGCAAGCCCGGTCGTTGATGTGGGGACGGGAGCCCCGGCGCTCTCGCGCTGAGGGTCACTCATGCGGCGCAGATGCGGACTCTAGCAGTGTGAGTGATTCACATCTGCATCCCGCATAAGCGATTTACCTTGCAGATGTGTGGCAGGAGTTGCCGCTGTCAGGGTGCGGAGTGCGGGAATGCGAGGACATTGCGTCCGTTCGGCTGGTGGATGCGACGCGAGCGGAGAAAGGCGAATTCCCTTCCGGTAGCGTCGGCCGTGGCGCAGGTCACAGACGTGACGACTGCTCGATTCCGGCTCTGCGAGGCGTGCTTCCCATGACCCTGTCCATCCGCAACCAGATCCCCGGCACCGTCACCGCCGTCACCACGGGCGAGGCCATGGCGATCGTGAAGGTGCGCCTGGCCGGCGGCCAGGACGTCACCGCCGCCATCACCGCCGACGCCGTCGAAGACCTGGGCCTGGCCGAGGGCTCCGCGGTCAGGGCCCTCGTGAAGGCCACCGAGGTCGCCCTCGCGACCGGCCCGGTGGCGGGCATCTCCATCCGCAACCAGCTCGCCGGCTCCGTCACCCACGTCTCGACCGGCGGCGCCATGGGTTCGGTGAGGGTCTCCGTCGACGGCGGCGAACTGACCGCCGCGATCACCAGGGACGCCGTCGAGGACCTCGGCCTGAGCGTGGGCACGCCCGTCGTCGCCCTGATCAAGTCGACCGAGATCTCCCTCGCCGCCGCCTGACCGCCGCCTCAGCCGCACACGAGGGCCGCGCCTCCTCGCCACCCCGCCGTGCCTGGTGAAGGCCACGTCGGAGGCGTGGGTGGCGACGACGCCGAGGAAGGGCTACGGCGTGGTCGGCTGGGCCGTCGCCGGGGGCGGCGTGGTGAACGGCCGCAGCGCGGCCCCCGAACGTGCTGCTGCTTCCGGGAGCGTGAGCCGCGGGGCGCCGGACCGGCTCCGGCGCCGCCGCTCCCGTACGCGGCCGGACAGGGGACCGCGCCCGCGGGCGGTCACCGCTCCGGCGCGGTCCTCTCCGGGCGGGTCAGAGTGCCACGACCGTCGCCTCGGTCGCCTTCACGCTCGTCCAGACCGACACCCCGTCGGCGAGGCCGAGTTCGGCCGCCGCCTGCGGCGTGATCTCGGCGACGAGATCCGGGGCCTCGTCGGAGGTGATCAGCAGCCGCAGCCGGCTGCCGCTGCTGGTGATCTCGCGTACGGTGCCGGGCCAGACGTTACGGGGGCTGCCGGCGGGCTTCTCGCGGTGCACGGACACCGCCTCGGGCGCGACGATCGCGAGGGCGGGGGTGCCGGGCGGCGGCGGTTCGGCCGCGACCAGGGTGCCGCCGGCGTCGAGCGCGAGGCCCTCCGCAGTGGTCTTGCCCGGCCAGGCGTTGCGGCCGAGCATCCGCGCCACCCACGGCGAGCGGGGATTGCGGGTCACCTCGGCGGGTGCCGCGTCCTGGATGGCCCGCCCCTCGTCGAGGACGAGGACCCGGTCGGCGAGCGAGACCGCCTCGACCGGGTCGTGGGTGACGATGAGGCAGACACCGCCGAACCCGCCGAGGTGGGTGCGCAGGGTGTGCCGGACATGGGCCCGGGTGGTCTGGTCGAGCGCGGCCAGCGGCTCGTCGAGGACCAGGAGCCGGGGGCGGGCGGCCAGCGCCCGGGCGAGCGCGACCCGCTGGGCCTGCCCGCCCGACAGCTGCGCCGGCCGGCGGTGCGCCAGGTGACCCACGCCGAGGCGGTCCAGCCAGCCCTGGGCCTCGCGCCGGGCCTCCGCGCGCGCGACGCCCTGGGCGCGCAGCCCGTACGCCGTGTTGGCGAGGGCCGTCAGGTGCGGGAACAGCGCCCCGTCCTGGGGCACCCACGCGACCCGTCGCCGGTGCGGCGGCAGGGCGGTGACATCGGTGCCGCCGAGCGTGAGGTCCGCGTGGGCCCGCGGCGTCAGCCCGAGGAGCGCCCGCAGCAGCGTGGTCTTCCCGGCCCCGTTGGGGCCGACGACGGCGATGGTGGTGCCGGGCTCCGCCTCCAGCGTGAGCCGGGTGAAGCCGGTGACCTCGGCGTACAGCGCCCAGCGTTCGCCGGGCGAGACGGGCAGGGCGGTCGCGGCGGGCTGGGCCGAGACGGGCTGGGCGGTTGCGCCGGGCGGTCCGGGCGGGAGGACGTCGGCCGTCGGTCGCCCGGTGGCGACCGCGTCCACCCCCGCCCCGGGCGTGGAGCGCCGCGCCCGGTCGGCGGGCGTGCCGGTCCACCGGCCGCGCAGCGCGACCAGGACGGTCATGGCGATGGCGAGCAGGAGCAGCGAGACGGAGGTCGCGGCCTCCGGCTCGTCCTGCAGCAGCAGATAGACCTGGAGCGGCAGCGTCTGGGTGGTGCCGGGCAGATTGCCCGCGAAGGTGATGGTGGCGCCGAACTCGCCCAGCGCGCGGGCCCAGGTGAGGGCCGCGCCCGCGACGACACCGGGCGCCACCATCGGCAGCGTGACGGTGAAGAAGACCCGGACCGGCGAGGCGCCGAGCGAGGCGGCCGTCTCCTCGTAGCTCGGCCGCAGCCCGCCGAGGGCGCCCTCCAGGCTGATGACCAGGAACGGCATGGCGACGAACGTCGCCGCCAGCACCGCTCCCGAGGTGTGGAACGGCAGGGTGATGCCGAAGGTGTGCTCCAGCCACGGTCCGAGGAGCCCGCGCCGCCCGAAGGCGAGCAGCAGCGCGACACCGCCGACCGTCGGCGGCAGCACCATGGGCAGCAGGACGAGCGAGCGGACGAACGCCTTGCCGGGAAAGGACACCCGGGCGAGCAGCCAGGCCAGCGGGACGCCGAGCAGCAGGGACAGGCCGAGCGCCCAGAAGGAGACGAGCAGCGACAGCTTCAGCGCCTCGACGGTGCCCGGCGAGCCGAGGTGGTCGGCGAGTTCGCCCCACTGCGTCCGTACGAGGACGCCGGCCAGGGGGAGCGTCAGGAAGGCCACGGCCACCACCGCGGGCAGCGCCAGCGCCAGGGGCGGCCGGCTGCCGGGCGTGCGTACGCCTGCTCGTTTCATCGTTGGTCCCGGAGACATGGGGCCACGCGGTGACGGGGCCGCCATGGGGTCATGGGGCCGCCGCCGTGGGCACGCGGCCGAAGAGGAAGAGGGGCTGTCCGTCCCCCCGGGCGGACAGCCCCTCGGGTCATGCGATCCCGTCGGTCACGGCTTCTGGAAGCCGGCGTCCTGAAGGATCTTCTGGCCCTCGGGCGAGGACAGCCAGGCGACGAAGGCCGTGGCGGCCTCGGCGTTCTTGGAGTCCTTCAGCGTGGCGGCCGGGTAGGAGGCGACGGCGTTCTGGTCGTCGGGGATCTCGACCGCGTCGACCTTGTCCTTGGCGCTCTCGGCGTCCGTCTTGTAGACGAGCCCGGCGTCGGCCTCGCCCAGCTCGACCTTGCTGAGCACGGCGCGCACGTTCGGCTCCTGCGAGACCGGCTTCACGATGATCTTCTGGGCGTCGAGGATCTTCTTGCTGTACTTGCCGGCCGGCACCTCGGGCGCCGCGAGGACGACCTTCAGCTTGGTGTCCGCGAGGTCCTTGAGCGCGGCGACCTTGTGCGGGTTGCCCTCGCCCGTGGCGATCACGAGGCGGTTCTTCGCGATGACCGTCGGCGCGCTCGTGTCGGCCTTCACCTTGTCCATGCTCTTGGTGTCGGCGGTCACCAGGACGTCGGCGGGCGAGCCCTGCGACACCTGCGCGACGAGCTCCTGCGAGCCGGCGAAGGAGAAGGTCAGCCGGGTGCCCGGGTGCGACTTCTCGTACGCGGCACCGGCGGTCTTGAAGACGTCGGTCAGGGAGGCCGCGGCCAGCACCGTCAGGTTCGCCTCAGGTGCGGCACTCGCGGAGCCGGAGGCCGTGGACCCGGCGGTGTCCTTCTTGGTGTCGTCGCTGGAACAGGCCGCGAGCGGGACCAGCAGGGCCGCGGTGAGGGCGGCAGCGGCGGCGCGGCGTCTGGCGGGCGTGAGGGTGAGGGTGAGGGACATGAGGGTCTGAACTCCTGGGGGACGAAAGGGAAGTACGGGGACAGCGGCCGGCCGCGCACACGGCCAGGGGCGTCGCGTCGTGCGTGAGGGGTGGTCAGGTGCGGTCGATGTGCACGCTGGTCGACTTCACGCGGGCGGTGGCCTGCATGCCGACTTCCAGTCCCAGTTCCTCCACGGCCTCCCGGGTGAGGAGGGACACCAGGCGGTGCGGACCGGCCTGGATCGTGACCTGGGCGGCGATGTCGCCGAGCTTGATCGCGGTGACGATGCCCGGGAAGGCGTTGCGCGCCGAGGTGTACGACGCGTCCTCGTCCTCGTCGCCCTGCGCGAGCTCCACGGAGAACGCGGCCAGCGACTTGCCGTCGATCACCCGCCGGCCGCTCTCGTCGCGGTGGGTCGCGACCCTGCCCGCGTCCGCCCAGCGGCGCGCCGTGTCGGGGCTGACGCCCAGCAGACGCGCGGCCTGCCCGATGGTGTAGGACTGCATGTGCGACACCGTAGGCGGGAATCGCTCTCATCTGCAACAAAGTCGTGGGACTCTCCATCGCGAATGAGAGAGCGCTGGAGGAAGGGACGAGCGGGGCGCGTGCCGGTCTCAGTCCGCGGACGGATCGGTGCCGCGCGGCGCCGCGGACCGACGTACGCGGGCGGCTGGGCGACGTCCGGCCGTTGATCCACGGGCTGCCGCCCGGACGCCGCCCGCACGCCGGCGGGAGCGAGCCCGCAAATGGCAGACGGTCTGAACGCCGCCCGCACGCCGGCGGGAGCGAGCCCGCAAATCGCAGACGGTCTGAACGCCGCCCTCACTCAGGCCCGTTACCGCATCGAGGCGCGCACCGGCCGCGACCTGTCGCGGCTCGACCACAAGGCGGACCTGCGCGCGGACTGCTCGGCCGCTGACGGACGGCGCCCCGCGAGCGGACGGGGCACGCGGTGGGGCGGGAGCGGCCGTCAGGGCACGTCGATGTGCACGCTCGTCGACTTCACCCGGGCGGTCACGGTGACGCCGACGTCGAGCCCGAGCTCCTCGACGGCCTCCCGCGTCACCAGCGAGACCAGCCGGTGCGGGCCCGACTGCACCTCCACCTGCGCGGCCACGTCGTCGACCCGCACCCCCGTCACGATGCCCACGAAGGAGTTCCGGACGGAGGTGGCCACGTCGTCCTCCGGGACGGCGTGCAGCCCGGCGCCGCGCTCCTGCGCGAAGCGGGCCAGGGCCGTGCCCTCGATCACCCGCTTGCCGGAGCCGTCCCGCTCCATGGCGAGGCGGCCGCCGTCCGCCCACCGGCGAACGGTCTCCGAACTCACTCCGAGCAGCTGCGCTGCCTGCCCAATGCTGTACGACGGCACGTCCGCACTCTAGGTCACGCGCCCGGCGCCCCGGGCGGCCGGGACGGCTGTGGCGTGCGTCACGTAACGGGAACCGCTTCGGGGCGGCCGGACAGTCCGGGGATATGGAGATGAGTGTGCGTGCTCGAATACGAGCCGGGGACCCCGACGCGTTCGGGTGTCTCTTCGACGACTACGCGCGGGCGGTGCACCACCACGCCTTCCGGCTGACCGGGGACTGGTCCGTCGCCGAGGACGTGCTGTCGCTGACGTTCCTGGAGGCGTGGCGGCTGCGGGCGTCGGTGGATCCGGACGGCGGGTCGCTGCGGCCGTGGCTGCTCGGGATCGCCACCAACGTCGTGCGGAACACCCGCCGCGCGGCCCGGCGTCACGAGGCGGCCGTGAACCGCCTGCCGCGCGAGGAGGCATTGCCCGACTTCGCCGACGAGCTGGTCGGCCGCATCGACGACGCCGAGCGGGTGGCGCGACTGCGGGCTGCGCTCTCGCGGCTGCGGCGCCCGGAGCGCGAGGTGGTCGCCCTGTGCGTCTGGTCGGGCCTGGACTACGCGGCCGCGGCCGAGGCACTGGGCGTACCGGTGGGAACCGTACGGTCCCGGCTGTCCCGCGCCCGCAAGAAGCTGCACAAGTACGCCGGATCCGGCCTACCGCCCTGGGACGGGAACCCGGATCCGGCACGCGGACAGAAAGAAGGTGACCGCGCTCCCGCGGTCCGGCCCACTCAGGAGGACGCCCGATGAACACCGCCCCGTCCCGGCTCACCCAGGAGGACGCCCGATGAGCACCACCCCGTCCCGGCCCGCACCGGTCCGGCCCACCCCGGCCGAACGCGAGGAGCTGGCCCGGCTGTTGCCGGTCCCGCCCGAGCGGGAGCTGTCCGGCCGTCACCGCCAGGCCCTCAGGGACCAGCTGCTGCGCGAGTTCCGGCAGGACACCGTTCCCGCCGCCGGGCCCCGCTCCGCCGCCCGCCGCCTGACGGCCGTCGCCGTTCCGCTCGCCGCGGGCGCCCTGGCCGTCACCCTGGCGGCGAGCGGAGCGCTCGACCGGGAGCCCGGCGCCCGCCCGCACGCCGGCGTGGCACCCGCACCGGACCGGTCGCCGGCCGTGGTGCTCCTGGACCGCGTCGCCACCGTCGCCGCGGCCAGGCCCGCACCCGCCGTCCGCGACGACCAGTACGTCTACGTCGCCAGCACGGTGGCCTGGTCCAGCCGGGGCGCGGACGGCTCCGCCCCGCGGCTCGACACCCCCCACAGCCGCAGGATCTGGCTCTCCGTCGACGGAAGCCGCCCCGGCCTGCTCCGCGAGAAGGGCATGGAGATCCCGCTCGCCGGCGACGTGGACAAGAGCGGCCGGCCCGTCTCCGACCACCCGGCCGGCAACCCCGCTCCGACCCTCGGCAACCCCACCTACCGCTACCTGGAGTCGTTGCCCACCGACCCCGGCACGCTCCTGAAGAAGATCTACGACGAGACCAGGGGCTCAGGACCGGGGCCTGACCAGGAGGCGTTCGTGACCATCGGCGACCTGCTGCGCGAGCAGGTGGCTCCGCCGAAGGTCGCTGCGGCCCTCTACCGGGCCGCCGCGCGGATCCCCGGCGTCACCGTCGTCGACGACGCCGTCGACGCGGCCGGCCGCCACGGCGTCGCCGTCGCCCGCGTCCACGCCGGCGAGCGCACCGAGTGGATCTTCGACCGGAACACCCTGGAGTTCCTCGGCGAGCGGAGCGTCATGGCCGAGGACACCGCGTGGGCCAGGTCCGGCCAGATCACCGCGACCACCGCCGTTCTGACCCGCGGCATCACGGACAGGGCCGGCGACACCCCGCGCCGCACCGGCTGACCGCCGGGCCCGTCAGCCGGCGCACGCGTAGCCGAAGGCGGCCTCGGCCTCCAGCGGGGTCGTACCGGGGCGCAGGACCTCGAGGCGGGCGGTGCCGTGGAACAGGCCCGGGCCGCGGACGGTCCACCGCAGGTGCACCGCCACTTCGTCCTCGCCGGCGCGGGCCGTCCGGGTCAGGACTCCGGACCGCTGCCCGTCGCTGCGCAGCCAGCGGTACGTGACGGGGCCGGCGTGGCCGTCCGTGGTCACCACGCCGGTCACGTCGGCGGTCCCGCCGCACGTCAACGCCTGCGGCCCGGCGGTGACGCGGACCGCCGTGACCGTTGGGCCCGCCGTCGGGCGCAGCAGCAGCCACAGCACGACCGCGACCGCCGCCAAGGCAGCGGCGGCGCCGAGCAGGCCGGCCCGGCGCCGCCGCCGGCGCGCGGGAACGGGCGCGGGTGCCGGGGCGGCCCACAGGGCGCGCAGGGCCTCCTCCTCGGAGCGCGGGACACCCGGGCCGAAACGCAGCACGATCTCGCCGTCGTCCTCCGCGCCCTCCGCGCCGTCCTCGCCGCCGCCCGGCGCGGACGTGGGCGTCAACGGCGTGGCGGGCATGCTCCGATGACGCTTGCCCAGGACGGTGTCCCGCTCGTCCGGGGCGATGCCGGGCGGCGCGACGCCGCCCGGGGCGTCCGTCTCCGCGTCCGGCACCTCTCGCGCCACCGCTTCCGGCGCCTCGGCGGGCCGCGGGGACTCCACGGCCGGCACGGTCAGTTCCGCCAGGGCCGCGGCCGCCGCCGTCCGCAGCGCCGTCCTGCGCAGGAAGTCCCGCGGCAGCGCGGCGCGTCCCGAGGTGAGCGTCGTACGGGCGGCGGCCAGGCCGCCGGACTCGGCCGTGGCGGAGCAGCGGGCGAACAGACCGGCCGCCGGTGTGCCGGGCTCCGCCCAGGCGGTGCCGAGGGTACGGGCGAGCGCCGCCCACGCCGTGATGTCCGCGTCCTGGAGGGAGCCGGCCGGGGCGTCGCCGTCGGCGGCCAGTGCGCCGGCCAGCGACGTCTCGGTGAGCAGCGCGGTGCCGTCCGGGGCGAGGACCACGTGGTCGGCGGTGAGCGAACCGTGGGCGAGGCCGGCCGCGTGCAGGGCGAGCAGCGTCTGCGCGGTCTCGTTGAGCACGCTCGCCGCACTGCCCTCGTCGAGCCCGGCCGCACCCGTGGCGAGCAGGTCGGCGACGGTCCGGGCCGGCGGGCGCGCGACGACCAGCCACACGTCACCCGCCTCCCGCAGCAGGTCGACGGTGGCCGGCACACCCGGCAGCCGCAGCTTCGCCACGGAGCGCACCGCGGCGGTGAGCCGCTCGCGCGCACCGTCCGGCGCGAGCAGGGCGCGGTGGATCCGCAGGACGCCGAGCGGCGGTTCGTCCGCGTCGGCGGGCCCCAGCGCGTACCAGGTGCCGAACCGCCCGTCCCGCGACCAGTCCGACAGGGCGCGCCCGGCGACCGTGGCGGGTGCCGCGGGCGTCGGTGGCGTCGGCGGTGTGCTCATCGTGCGTGGTTCTCCTCGTTCTCCTCGGTGGTGGCTCAGCACGGCGGTGCGTCGACGGAGGCCGTCCGCGTGCCGCCCGGGGACTGCGGGCTGCTGCTGACGGCGATCGTCCAGGCGTCCCGGCACGGGTGGTTCGAGAAGTCGCCCTCGAAGGTCACGGAGTAGCGCGTGCCGCCTTCCAGCCGGCGGGACTGCGAACCGTAGGGTTCGGCGGGCGTGTCCACGTAGAAGTCGGCGGTGAGCGTCAGCGGCCCGGTGCCGGTGGTGTCGACGGTGACGTCGGCGATCAGCCTGCTGCCCGCCCCGCGGCGCAGCGGGCCGATGGTGATCGTGACCGTGCCGGGCGTCGGCGCCTGCGCGGTCGTGGTGGTCGGGTCGGGGGTGGTGGCCGTGGGACCCGGGCCGGGCGCGTCCGTGGTCGGCGTCCCGTCCGTGGCCGGTGGCGTCGTCGTGCCGCTCGGCGCCGGCTCGGCGGAGGCGTCGGCGGACGGCGATCCGCTCGGCGTCGACGAGGCCGAGGGGGAGAGGGAGGACGGGACCGGGACACCGGCGGGGGGAGTTCCCGAGGGGACGGAGTCCGCCACGGTCGTCGTCGTGTCGTCGGCCGATCCGGCCGTCGCCACCGCCACCGCACCGGTCGCGACCACGGCCAGCACGGCCGCCCCGACCAGCGTCCGGCCGAGGACGCCCCGCAGGCGTCCCAGAAGCGTCAGCGCCGGCGTCGCCTCGTACACGGCTCCCGTCGTCGCGAACGGGAACAACAGGGCGAGCAGGGCGGCGAGCCTGCCGAGCGCGCGGCGCCCGCGCTCCTCCCAGCCCGCGCCGTAGCCGTCCGCGGCGGCGCGTTCGAGGCCGGCGAGGAAGGCCGCGATACCGGGCCGGTCCGCCGGGTCCTTCGCCAGGCCCGCACGGACCAGGTCGCGCACGGGCTCGGGCACGTCCGCCACCTCGACCGGCGCCCGCAGGTGCTGCAGCCGCAGCGCGATCAGGTCGTCGGCGACGAACGGCTGGCGGCCGGTGAGGCACTCGTAGAACACGGCCGCCGCCGCGTACACGTCGCCCGCGGGGCCCGCCGGCTCGCCGTCCCACTGCTCGGGCGCCATGTACGCGGGCGTGCCCGCGGCCTCCGCCTCGCGGCCCGCGCGCACGGCGATGCCGAAGTCGGCGAGCGCGCTCGAACCGTCGGCCCGCACCAGCACGTTCTCCGGCTTGTAGTCACGGTGCACCACCCCGGCCGCGTGGGCCGCGCCCAGCCCGAGCAGCGAGCCCTTGAGCAGGACCAGGGCCGCCTCCGGGCCGGTGCCCCCGTGCTCGCGCAGCAGCGCGCGCAGGGTGACCCCGTCGACCGCCTCCATGACGATCGCCGCGCCCCGCCGTGCCTCCACGTACTCGTACAGCCGCACCACGCTCGGATGCCGCAGCTCGCCCAGCAGCCGCGCCTCGGCGCGGAAGCGGGCCAGGAAGTCCCGGTCGCCGTGGAGCCGTTCGCTCAGGTACTTGACGGCCACGGGCACCCCCGTCGCCTCGTGGCGGGCGAGGACGACCCGCCCGCCCGCGCCCTTGCCGAGCGTGCGCACGGCGGCGTAGCCGGGCACCGCCCAGCCTCCGTCCGGCACCCCGCCGTCGCCCCGCGTGCCGTTCCCCGCGCCGTTCATGCCGTCCCCTCCACGGCCGTGCCGTCCACGGCCGCCCCGTCCGCCGGATGTGCCCGGCCCCCGGCCGCCGCCGCGCGGCGCCGCTTCACCACCCGTACCAGCCACCGCAGCGGCGCCGCCCACACCGGGAACGCCACCAGCGCCACGACCACGGCCACGATCACCGAGTCCCACGGCGCGGGCACCCGCCCCTCCAGCCACGTGCCGAGCCGCGACCGCCAGGCCAGCAGGGCGAGCACCAGGAAGCCGTACGTCCCGACGACCACCGCCAGGCCGTACGCGGCCATGCCCGCCTGCCGCGGCCCCGGCCGGCGGCCCGCACGCAGGTCGCGCCAGAGCCCGGCGCGGAAGTACGCGCTCGCCTCCTCGCGCAGCCGCGGCACGCGCAGCGCGTCCGCGAGCGCCTGATAACCGTCCAGCGGCATCAGCGGATTGAAGTTGTAGAGGGTGTTCAGATACAGCCCGAACGACAGGTGGAACAGCACGGCCGAGACCGGCCCCACCGGCAGGTACGCCGCGCCCACGGCGCACCAGCCCGCCAGGGCGGCCGTCGACACCGGCCCGGACAGCGCCACCACGACCCGCGACCAGCGCGTGCCGAACCACATGTCGCTCGTGTCCACGAACGCGAACGGCATCCCCATCATCAGCATGAAGCCGCCCCGCCGGACCCTGCGGCCGTACGACTTCACCGCGAGGGCGTGCGCGAGTTCGTGCACCACCAGCGCCGACACATAGCCGGCGGCCAGCGCCACCGGGCCCCAGACGCCGGACCCGCCGAAGTCGAGGAGACGCTGACGGCCCTGTGCCACCGCGAAGAACACCACCAGGCCGCCGAGCAGCGACAGCCAGACGAGCGCCACGCCGGTACGGGTGAAGAACCGCCAGCCGCCGCCGGCGTACAGCCGCGTCACGATCCCGTCGAGGCCCGGTACCGACAGCTCCAGCCTGAGCAGGGCCCGGTACACCGCCCGCCACAGCCGGCGCGCTCCAAAGACCGCCCGCTCCTGCGGCCGGCCCGGCAGCCCGCGCAGCAGTCCCGCGCCGTCGAACGCCGCGAGCGCGGCCTCGATCCGCGGCAGCGCCAGCTCCCCGAACTCGTTCGCGTACGCGAAAAGCAGGTCCCGCACGGTGGTGTCGCCGTCGAGGGCGTTCCACAGGAACACCTCGCGCTCGTCGAGCCGGAGGTACCCGCCGGTCCGCGTGTTGCTCAGCACCCAGTGCGGCTCCGCGCGGCCGCTCGTGGGCACCTGCTTGAGCGCCCACCCGCCGCGGCGGCGCGGCCGCGCGGTCAGCGGACCGTGCGCCTCCGGCGCGTCCTGCTCCGGGGCGGCGCCCGCCGGCAGTCCGGTGAGCTGCGTGCCGACCACGACGGTCCGGGAACCGATCCGCGCGTCACGCGGCTGCTCGAACACCATCCGTACGTCGCCGACCGACAGTTCGGCGCCGTCGTCCAGGCGCGCCGAACCGCCGTGCAGGGTCGCCCCGGCCACGGCCGTGCCGTTGAACGAGTCCAGGTCCTCGACCCGGAAGCCCGACGCGTCACGCAGCACGCGGGCATGACGGCGCGACACGCTGCCGTCCGCCAGGACGACGTCGTTGTCCGCGCCGCGGCCCAGCGTCGTGACCTCGGCCGTCAGCGATACGAGCAGGTCAGGGTCGTCGACGCCGCGCAGCCGGGGCGCGGCGAAGGACGCCGGGGCCGCGCCACGGCGCAGCGTGCCGCAGCGCAGGCAGTACGGGAAGTCGCGCCGCACGTGGACGCGACAGGCATGGCAGAGCATGGTGTCCGGTCCCGCGCCTCAGGAACCGGTGGCGAAGGAACCGCCGGCGGCCGGGCCGCCGAGCGTGTCGTGGCCGGGCCCGGTGGTGCGCAGCTCACCGCCGGCGAGCCGGTCGAGACCGGGACGCAGCAGCCCGCCGCCACCGCTGGGCCGGCGTCCGTTCTCCCCACTGCTGCCACCGGGATCGCCGCCGCCGTCGCCGCCGCTGGGGCCGCCACCGCCGGGGCGTCGTCCGTTCTCGCTGCTGCTGCCGTCGCCACCTCCGCCGCCGTCACCGCCGCCGTCGCCGCCGCTGGGGCCGCCACCGCCGGGGCGTCGTCCGTTCTCGCTGCTGCTGCCGTCGCCTCCACCGCCGCCGTCACCGCCGCCTCCGTCACCCCCGCCGGAGCCGCCACCGGGCCGTCGTCCGTTCTCGCTGCTGCTGCCGTCGCCTCCACCGCCGCCGTCACCGCCGCCTCCGTCACCCCCGCCGGAGCCGCCGCCGGGCCGTCGTCCGTTCTCGCTGCTGCTGCCGTCGCCCCCGCCGCCTTCGCCGCCGCCCCCGCCGCTTTCACCGCCTCCGCCGGAGTCTCCGCCGTCCTCGCCGCCCTCGTAGATGCCGCCGTGCCCGAGGCCCTCGCCGCCGCCTCCGCCGAAGCCGCCGCCGTGGCCGCCCGGCGCCTCGCCGAACCCACCGCCGAATCCGTCCCCGAGGCCGCCTTCGTGACCGCCGGAGAACCCGTCCCCGAGGCCGTCGCCGAGCCCGCCTTCGTGGCCGCCCCCGAATCCGTCACCCAGGCCGCCTTCGTGGCCGCCCCCGAATCCGTCACCCAGGGCGCCTTCGTGACCGCCCCCGAGCTCGGCGCCGAAGCCGTCCCCGAAACCGCCGTCGTGGCCACCGACCCCGTGCTCGCCGAAGCCCGTGTCGCCGTCGCCGAAGGAGCCGAACTCGCCGAGGCCGTCGGAGCCACCGAACTCCCCGGCGCCGCTGAAGTCACCGGCGCCGCCGAAGTCACCGAAATCGCCGGAGTCGGCCAGGCCGCCCTGTTCGCCCAGGCCGCCGAGGTCGTCCGCGCCGCCGAGCCCGCCGAAGTCGCCGAGGAGGGAGCCGCTGTCGCCGCCGGGAATGCCGGTGAGGCGGTCGCCGGTCAGGCCGGTGACGTGGGACGACGCCGTACCGTCGAGTGCGCCGGCCGGGTCGTGGACGTCGTCCGGGGCCTCCGCGGCGTCGTGCGTGCCGGTGTCGACGGGGATGTCGTGGTGGGCCAGGGCGTGGGCCGCGTTGCCGAAGAACAGCGACGACTTGGATAGGCGGGCGTCGAGGGTGGCCGGCCCCTCGGCGGCACCGGACTCCACGCGGAGCCGGCGCAGCTCCGTGACCTGCTCGGGCGTCAGGCCGAGTCTTCGGGCCACCTCTTCGGGGTCACCCGAGAGCTGCTCCGCGAAGGCGGGATCGACCGCGAGACGGGTCAGGGCATCGCGAAAGGCGTCGTTGTCGGTCATGGCCTCACGTTCTCCGTCGGTACGCGTGCGCGCACGGTGCTTCCGGCGGGAAGTGGAGGGTCCCCCTGGTCGGCGGCATGGATGCCCTTCCGGCCATCCCAACCGATGCCTGCACGGAACCTTATAGAGGCTTTCGGCCACCCGGCGCAAGGGGTCAGGAGGTATCAGGAAGGGGCGAACCGCCTGCTGTGCATGGGCCCCGTGAAACGGTTTCGGCCACTCCGGTACGCCGCTCGCCGCCGATCCGGGGCCTGCCGGGGACGCACCCGCCCGGCGCCCCCTCGTCGGGCGGCCGCCGGGCGGGCGCGCGGTGCCGTGGAGCGCGCCCGGATGGATGAAGGACAGCGGCCGGATGGACCAGATGGGCTGGCTGAAGTGGGAGTACCACCCGCTCTACGCCCAGTATCTGGTCAAGTGGATCCAGAGCTACCAGGCGGCCGGCCTCAAGGTCGACCACCTCTCCGTCCAGAACGAGCCGAACTGCTGTCAGGCAGGCAACCCCACCGCATGAACCATCCGGGCATGAGCAGGAACCCCTCCGGCCTGGTCGAGTTCACCAAGACCCGCGTCCACCCCGCCTTCCGGGCCGCCGGCATCACCACCAAGGTCCTGGTGCACGACTGGAACCACGGCGACCACACGAACTTCGGCGCGGCCGTCGTCGGCGACGCGGGCGGGCGCGACGACCCGCTCTCCGGCGGGATCGCCTGGCACGGCTACGTCGGCGACCCGGTCGTCGGCAGCCAGGTCCACGGCCAGTACCCGTCGGTGCGGCAGTTCGGCACCGAGCACTCCGGCGGCATCTGCACGACGAGGACCCGAAGGACATCGTCGGCTTCGCCCGCAACTGGAGCGGCAGCGTGGTGAAGTGGAGCCTGGCGGTCAACCAGGGCATGGGCCCGCACAACGGCGGCTGCGGCACGTGCACGGGGCTGGTCACCGTCCAGGACGGCGGGGCGCACCACCGCCACCTTCACCTGGTCCGGTACGACGGCGAGCGCGCCGAGCGGTCCGCTGACCGGCCTGGCCGGCAAGTGCCTCGGCGTCGTCGGAGCGGCCACCGCCGACGGCACCCGCACCCAGACCTGGACCTGCGCCCACCAGAAGTGGACCCACCAGCCGACCTGATCCCCGCACCCCGGCCGGGTCCTGCCCTGCGGGTCCCGGCCCTCCCCGCTCTCCCGAGGAGACCGCATGCCGCACCCGCGCCACCGCAGCAGGGCGAGCGCCGTCGCGCTCGCCGTCACCGCCACCACCGCGGTCCTCGCCGGCCCGCCCGCCCACGGCGCCGCGCCGCACGCAACGGCCGGTCCCGTCCCTGACACCCGCGTCGTCACGGGGGCCGTGGTCCACCCCGTCGACGAGGGCGGCACCGCGCGCATCGACGTCTCCGTGACCACCACCGGCTCCGGTCCGACCGCCGCGCCCGTCACCGTCGCCTACACCACCGACGACAGGGGCGCCGGCAAGGACGGTGACACGGCCGGCAGCAGCCCGGCCGAGGCCGGGAGGGACTACCTCCCGGTGTCCGGCACCCTCGTCTTCCCGGCCGGGACCCCCTCCGGCACCACCCGGAGCATCACCGTGCGGACCCTGGCCGACGACGCCGGCGAGGAGGCCGAGACGATCCCGGTGAGACTGACGGCCGACGGCGCCCGCGCGCCCGACGAGACACCGTCGGTCGTCGTGAACGCGCACGGGCTGCCCTATCTCGACCCCCGCCTGCCGGTGCGGGAGCGCGTCGCGGACCTGCTCTCCCGGATGACGCTCCGCGAGAAGGCCGGCCAGATGACCCAGGCCGAGCGGGGCGCCCTGCGCGCACCCGGCGACATCGCGGCCTACGGGCTAGGCTCGCTGCTCTCCGGCGGCGGCTCCGCCCCTGCCCCGAACACTCCGGAGGCCTGGGCCGGGATGGTCGACGCGTACCAGCTGCGCACCCGGGCCACCCGGCTGCAGATCCCGCTGCTCTACGGCGTGGACGCCGTGCACGGGCACAACAACGTGATCGGCGCGACGGTCATGCCGCACAACATCGGCATCGGCGCCGCGCGCGACCCCGGTCTCGCCGCCCGCACCGGCGCCGTCACCGCCAGGGAGGTCCGGGCCACGGGCGTGCCCTGGGACTTCGCGCCCTGCCTGTGCGTGACCCGCGACGAACGCTGGGGCCGCTCGTACGAGTCCTTCGGCGAGGACCCGGCGCTCGTCACCGCCATGGAGAGCGTGATCGACGGGATGCAGGGCGCGCCCGACGGCCGGGACCTCGACCGCAACGACAAGGTGCTGACCACCGCCAAGCACTTCGTGGGCGACGGCGGCACCGCGTTCGGCTCGTCGACGACCGGCTCGTACACCATCGACCAGGGCGTCACCCGGGTCACCCGCGAGGAGCTGGAGACCGTCCACCTCGCGCCCTTCGCCGCCGCCGTGCGGCACGGCGTGGGCACCGTCATGCCCTCGTACTCCTCGCTCGACGTCCTCGGCGACGACCGGGGGCCGGTGAAGATGCACGCCGACGGCGAGATGATCAACGGCGTGCTCAAGGACCGGATGGGCTTCGCGGGCTTCGTCGTCAGCGACTGGCAGGCCATCGACCAGATCCCCGGCGACTACGCGAGCGACGTGCGGACCTCGATCGACGCGGGCCTGGACATGATCATGGTGCCGACGGACTACCCGGGGTTCACCCGGACACTGGTCGCCGAGGCGGAGGCCGGCCGCATCCCCGCAACGCGGATCGACGACGCCGTCGCCCGCATCCTCACGCAGAAGTTCCGCCTCGGCCTCTTCGAGAAGCCGTACGCGGACACCACCCACCTGGCGTCCGTCGGCTCGCCCGAGCACCGCGCGGTGGCCCGGCAGGCGGCCGCCGCCTCGCAGGTGCTGCTGAAGAACGAGGGCGGCGTGCTGCCGCTCAGGCCCGGCCGGAACGTGTACGTGGCGGGCTCGAACGCGGACGACCTCGGCAACCAGGCCGGCGGCTGGACCGTCACCTGGCAGGGCGCCTCCGGCCGGACCACGACCGGCACCACGATCCTCGACGCCCTGCGCAAGTCCGTCGCACCCGGCACCACGCTCACCTACTCCCAGGACGCCTCGGCGCCCACCGCCGGACACGACGTCGGTGTCGTGGTGGTCGGCGAGAAGCCGTACGCGGAGGGCATGGGCGACGTCGGCAACGGCCACGACCTGGAGCTGAGCGCGGCCGACAAGGCCGCCGTCGACCGGGTCTGCGCCGCGCTGCCGTGCGCGGTCCTCGTCGTCTCCGGCCGCCCCCAGCTGATCGGCGACCGGCTGCCCGCGATCGACGCCCTGGTGGCCTCCTGGCTGCCCGGCACCGAGGGCGACGGCGTGGCGGACGTCCTGTACGGCAGGCGGCCCTTCACCGGCCGGCTGCCGGTGAGCTGGCCGAGGTCGGAGGGCCAACTGCCGCTGAACGTGGGCGACCGGCGCTACGACCCGCAGTACCCGTACGGCTGGGGCCTCACCACGCTCCACGGCACGCCGCGGGGCGGGGAACCGGTGCTGCGGGCGATCGGCCTCGCCGCCCGGGCCCTCGCGAAGGCCGGACTCGGGGACTCGGCCGCCGCCCGGCGGCTCGTCGACCGGGCCCGGCTCGTCGTCCAGGGCCGCGTCGGGCAGCACGTCACGGAGGCGGTGGCGAAGCCGTTCGCCGAGGCCGACCATCTGCTGCTCACCGGCGATCCGGCGGGCGCCGTCGACAGGCTGACCGAGGCGTTCCGCGCGGCGTCGGGGACCTGAAGGGGCGCGGGGAATGGTCGGGGGCCATTGATCGTTCCGGCCAGGTAGACGTATTCAGCGAAAGGTTAGTGATGACGCAGACCCAGCAGGAGACGGCCCCCGTCGTCCGCCGCAACGACGCCCGGCACCGTTACGAGATCCTGGTCGACGACCAGCGCGCCGGCCTCACCTCCTACCGCGACCGTGACGACCGGAGGGTCTTCTTCCACACCGAGATCGACGACGCCTACGGAGGTCGCGGCCTCGCCTCGATCCTCGTCGAGGAGGCGCTGACCGACGTCCGGGCGGCCGGGATGCGGATCGTGCCGGTCTGTCCGTACGTGGCGAAGTTCCTCAAGAAGCACACGGAGTTCGCCGACATCACGGACCCGGTGACGCCCGAGGTGCTCCAGTGGCTGGAGGAGCGGCTGGCACGCTGATCCGGCCGGGAATCCGGCGGAATCGGGGCGGGATCGGGCCGACAGGGATCTTGCGGAAAGCCAATGAAAGATCTTGCGGCCCGTCGTGGGCCGCTGCTTGACTGCCCGGATGAGCGAACCCGGCAGTGACCCCGAACCCGGCCCCGGCCCCGGCCTCGACCCCGAGGGCTTCGGCCTCGAAGGCCCCGACTCGGAAGGCCTCGACCTTGAGGGCTTCGACGCCGAGGGTTTCGACGACATCGACGTCCTCGTCCTCGGCGGGGCCGGCGTCGACACCATCGTGTACGTCCCCGAGCTGCCGCTGCCGCTCGCGGACAGCCACATGATCCGGCCCGGGATCCGCACCCGGGCCGGGCAGACCGGCGACTTCGTCGCCCTCGGGCTGCACCGCCTGGGCCTGCGCACCCACCACCTCGACATGATCGGCGCCGACCCCGAGGGCGAGCTCGTCCGCGCCTTCCACCACGACCAGGGCATCCCGCTCACCGGCGTGCACCAGCCCGCCGGCACCAAGCGGGCCGTCAATCTCGTCGACCCCGCCGGGCGCCGGCTCTCCCTCTACGACGCCACCCGTGGCCACGACGACGACCGGCTGCCCCCGGAGACCGTCAAGGCCCTCGCCGCCCGCAGCGGCCACGCCCATGTCTCCCTCACCCAGCCCTGCGCCCACGCGCTGCCGCTGCTGCACGAGGCGGGCGTGACCCTCTCCACCGACCTGCACGACTGGGACGGGCGCAACGACTACCACCGGCCCTTCGCGTACGAGGCCGACGTCGTCTTCCTGTCCGCCGCCGCCCTCGACGACCCCGAGCGCACCCTGCGCGACATCGCCGCGCACGGCCGCGCCTCCGTGGTCGTCGCCACCGCCGGAGCCGCCGGGGCGACCCTGCTGACCGGCCCCGACGCGGAGCCCGTCCACATCCCGGCCGCCGCCCCGCCCGCGCCGGTCGTCGACAGCAACGGCGCCGGGGACGCCTTCGCCGCCGGCTTCCTCTACGGCTGGCTCACCGGCGCGCCCGTCCAGACCTGCGCCCGGTACGGCACGGTGGCCGGCGCGTACGCCTGCACCGTGCCCGCGAGCCGCGCCGACGCCATCGGGCGCGACGCCCTCCTCGCCGCGGCCGCCCGGATCGGCTGAACCGCCGCCGGTCAGGGACATGCCCCCGGGCGTGTCAGGATCGAGGGATGACAGAGAAGATCATCGCGGCGTGCGACGGCGCATCCAAGGGCAACCCCGGGCCCGCGGCCTGGGCCTGGGTCATCGGCGACCAGAACGGCGGCGTCGCGCACTGGGAGGCCGGTCCGCTCGGCACGGCGACCAACAACGTCGCCGAACTCACGGCCCTCCTCCGGCTCCTGGAGCGCCTCGACCCCGCCGTGCCCGCCGAGGTGCGGATGGACTCGCAGTACGCGATGAAGGCCGTCACCACCTGGCTGCCCGGCTGGCGCCGCAAGGGCTGGAAGACCGCCGCCGGTACGCCCGTGGCCAACAAGGAGCTGGTGGTGCGGATCGACGAGCTGCTCGCCGACCGGCGCGTCGAGTTCGTCTACACCCCCGCCCACCAGGTCGACGGCGACCCGCTCAACGACGCCGCCGACCGCGCCGCCAGCCACACCGCGCGCAGCCAGGAGCCCGCCGGATCCGCCGCCGGCTCGCCCCTGCCCCCGCCCGAGCCCGCCTCCGCGCGCCCTGCCCGCGCCAAGCGCGCCCCGCAGCGCGCCGACACCTCCGGTGCCGCCCGCCCCCGCCGTTCCGGTTCCGGCGGATCGGCCCCCAGCCTCAAGGCCCGCTACCTCGGACGGTGCCGCTGCGGACAGCCGTACGAGAAGGGCGCGACGATCACCAGGAACGCGGACGGCTGGGGCCATCCGACCTGCGCGGATGCCGTTTCCTAGCGGCTGGGGACGGGCCTTCGGGCGGCCCTGCTGGGCCGAACGGGGGATGGGGGTAAACCGGACATTCACCCAGCTGTGTGCCCGGGTTCGTGTGGGGTTCTGTTCTCGGAGCGCTCGGGGCTGCATACTGTTCCTCCTCGCACCGGTGACGAACCGTTTCCCTTGCCTTTTTGCCATTCCGGCCAAGGGGGCGGCACCATGCGGGAACCCCTCCCTTCATCCTCGCCGCGATCCGGCGTGCGATGACCCCTGCCCTTGGAAAGACCCGAGGTTCCGTGCCAGTACCTGTAGTCCTTGCCGGGCGCACCGTGCGCCTGGAACCGCTGGCCATGCGCCACGCCGAGGGCATCGCCTGGGCGGGCGCACTGGATCGTGCGGCCTATGCCTACACCGCCGTGCCCCACGGCCTTGATGCTTCCTGCGACTACATCGCCCGTGCCCTCGAGGAACAGGCGGCGGGTCGGTCACTGCCCTTCGCCCTGGTGAATCCGCGCAACGGGCGGGTGCTCGGGTCGACCCGCTTCCTGGAACTCGACTACTGGCGCGGTCCCCTGGTGTGGCCGCCGGTCACCGGCGTGCCGCACGGGGACCCGCTCACCGCGGTGCCCGACGCCGCCGAGATCGGCAACACCTGGATCTCCAGCGAGGCGCGCGGCACCGGCGTCAACACCGAGGCCAAGTACCTCATGCTGCGCCACGCGTTCGAGACCTGGGGCATCCGCCGCGTCTCGATGCGCGCCGACGCCCGCAACACCCGCTCGCGGGTCGCCATCGAACGCCTCGGCGCCACCTGCGAGGGCGTCCGCCGGGCCCACTCGCGCGGCCTCGACGGGGTCGTCCGCGATACGGCCTTCTACTCCATCCTCGATGAGGAGTGGTCCGCCGTCCGCGGCATCATCGAGCTCCGCCTCCCCGGCATGCGCCCGCCGGCCCCGCTGCCCACGCCCTTCCCGGGCGGAACGCACGAGCACGGGGGCGCCGGGGAACTGCTGCCGGCCTGAACCGCGCCGCGCCCAGCCCGCCGGGCGGGCGGCCCCGGCCCCGAAGGGGCGGGAGGCCGCCCGCCCGGCGGTTCGCGCACCGGCTCCCGGCCCCGCCCCTCATACCCGCAGCCTGCGCGGCACCCCGCTCCGCGGCCCCGGCGGGCGGGCGCAGGAGGCGGGAGACGGCGGCGGGGGCGGGCTCGGCGCGAGGACGTCGTCCAGGGCGGTGAGGCGGATCAGGCGCAGGATCGCCGGCTGCTCGCAGACCAGGTGCCAGGCCCCGCCGTGCGCGCGCACGCGCTGGGCGCAGCGGACGAGCAGTCCGAGGCCCGACGCGTCGCAGAACGTCACGTGGCGCAGGTCGACGGCGAGCGCCGGCGCCTCGCGGGTCAGGACGTCGAGTTCCGGCCGGACGCGCTGCACCAGGACCAGGTCGAGCTCGCCGTACAGCTCGACAGTGGTCAGGCCCTCGCTCGACCGGACGGCCAGGTTCGGATCACCGCGTCGGATCAGATGCATGGACACGCTCCACTGGATCGGCCCCCGTGGGTCGAGGTTCGCGGCCCTGCCACAGGCAGACACGTTTCTCCACCCCCGGCATCACCCGAAGAGGTGAAAACGAGGCATTTCCGTCCTGCCGGGAGGATCTTCGCGCCGGTCAGGGTTGGGGTGCCGGCGGCACGATCGCGACCGGGCAGGACGCGTGGTGCAACACGGCGTGCGCGACCGAGCCGACGAGCAGCGTCTCGACACGGTGCCTGCGGTGCCGGCCGACGACCACGAGCCCCGCCTCCTTGGAGTCCTCGACCAGCCGGCCCGCCGCGTCGGCCGGTGTGACGGCCCGGCTCACCTCGACGTCCGGGTAGCGCTCGGCGAACGGCCGCAGCCGCTCCTCCTGGTGCCGGCCCGTGGTGTCGGCCAGCTCGTTCGTCTCGTCCGGCAGCGGCGGCGGGATCTGCATCGCCGGGGCCGGCGCGCCGATGAGCAGCGCGGGGGAGGGCGGCACGGGGTAGGCGGTCACCACCTCCAGCGCCACCCCGCGCCGCCGCGCCGTCCGGAACGCGAAGTCGACGACCTCGTCCGGGGTCTCGTCGGGGTGCAGCCCGAGCAGCACCCGGCCGGCCTCCGCGCCGGTGTCCAGGGACGCGGCCCGGGCCTCGTGCGGCACGACGACCAGCGGGCAGGGCGCCGAGGCGGCGAGCGCGCGGCCGGTCGACCCGAGCAGCAGGCTCTTGAAGCCGCCCCGCCCGCGCGAGCCGATCACCAGGAGCTGCGCCCCGGCCGCCGCGCCGACCAGGGCGTCGACGACGGAGCCGTCCAGCGACGCGTACCGCACGTCGAGCCCCTCGGCCCGCGGCCCGACCTCGGCGGCCAGCGCGTCCACGACGGTGTCGGGGATCTCCGGCGCCGGGCCGAGGGAGGCGATCCGGGCGCTGCCGAGCTGGAGCGCGTCGGGACGGACATGGGCGACGGTCAGTGGGGCGCCCAGGCTCCGCGCGGCGTGCAGGGCCCATTCCAGGGCGCGCCTGCTGTGCTCGGAACCGTCGACGCCCGCCACCACGGCGGCAGAATCTTCACTCATGCCTCGCACTCATATCGGCATCAACCTGCCGATTTCGGGTGCCACGCCGAGGGGCGCGGGGCTGACCCCCCGCGCCCCTCGGCTTCTCCCATCCGGCGGCAGTGGCTCAGCGCGGCAGCCGGCGGCGGGCCCGGGCCGCGGCGACCAGTTCCGGTACGGTGCCCAGCTTCACGCGCGGACGGCCGGCCTCCTCGCCGCGGGCGCGCTCGGCGCGCTCGATGGCCGCCAGGCCGCGCGCGTCGACCACGTGCCGGGCGCGGCCGCGCACCAGGCGGTCGAAGGCGCGGGCGCCGCCGGCGGGCGCGGGCAGCGTGCCGGCGACGGCGTCGGCGAGGAGCGCGCCCACGGTCTCCGCCGCGCAGGTGCGGTTGGCGCCGATGCCGCCCGAGGGTCCCCGCTTGATCCAGCCCACGACATAGGTGCCGGGCCGGCCCTCGACCCGGCCGCCCTCGTGGCGCACCGTGCCGGCCGACTCGTC
Source organism: Streptomyces sp. NPDC004327 (assembly GCF_042873935.1). Taxonomy (NCBI): domain Bacteria; kingdom Bacillati; phylum Actinomycetota; class Actinomycetes; order Kitasatosporales; family Streptomycetaceae; genus Streptomyces; species Streptomyces sp. NPDC004327. The sequence continues at coordinate 969,600 of NZ_JBIAME010000001.1, forward strand.
GAAGGGCAGCCCGGCCACCGGGCGCCCGCGGTAGCCGACCGCCCGCAGCACCATGCCGGCCGGGACGGTGACCGGACCGCCCTCGCCCGTCACCCGCACCGCGCCGGCCCGGATCTCCTCGGGCGCCGAGTGGAAGCGGAACACGATCCGCCGCCCGGTGTCCGCGGCCGGCGTCCTGCTCCAGTCCACCCGCTCGCGCGCCGCGCCCCGCAACAGCGCCGCCTTGTCCCGCGGCCCCGCCGCGTCGATCGCCGCCCAGGTCCGCGGATCGTGGTCGTCCACGACCAGGCGGACGCCCGGCAGCCGCCCGAGGGCGAGGAGTTCGGGGGCGGTGCAGGAGGCGTCCTCGGGGCCGCGCCGCGCGAGCAGCACCACCTCGCGCACGGCGGAGGCCCGCAGCGCGGCCAGCGCGTGGTCCGCGATGTCCGTCGCGGCGAGGGCGTCCGGGTCGGCGACGAGGATGCGGGCGACGTCCAGGGCGACGTTGCCGGTGCCGACGACGACCACCCGCTCGGTGCCCGACAGGTCGAACGCGTCGGGCGCGACCTCGGGATGCGCGTTGTACCAGGCCACGAAGTCCGTGGCGGAGACGCTGCACGCCAGCTCCTCGCCGGGGACGCCGAGCCGCCGGTCGCCGGCCGCGCCGACCGCGTACACCACGGCGTCGTGGTGCGCGGCCAGTTCCTGCGCGGAGATGTCCGTACCGACGTCGACGCCCAGGTACATCCGCACCCGCGGGTGGGTGTGGAAGCGGGCGAAGGTGTCGCCGACGCGCTTGGTCGCGGGATGGTCGGGCGCCACGCCGTACCGCACCAGGCCGCCCGCCACCGGAAGCCGGTCGACGAGGGTCACCTCGGCGTTGGTGTGCAGCAGCAGGTCCTCGGCGGCGTACATGCCGGCCGGGCCCGTGCCGACGACGGCGACCCGGATCGGCGCGAAGTCGTACGGCAGGCCGCGCGCGAACGACGGCGCGCCCCAGGCGTGGAAGTTCGGCCCGCCCTCCGGCACGTCGCGCGGGGCGCGCTCCTCGTAGAAGGCCGCGTTGACCGCCGCGTACTCCTCCTGCCTGGCCGCGGCCAGGGCGTCGGCGGGGAAGACCGCGTCGACCGGGCAGGCGTCGGCGCAGGCGCCGCAGTCGATGCAGGCCCTGGGGTCGATGTAGAGCATCTCGGTGCGGCCGAAGTCCGGCTCGTCGGGCGTCGGATGGATGCAGTTGACGGGGCAGACGGCGACGCAGGTGGCGTCGTTGCAGCAGGTCTGGGTGATGGCGTAGGTCATGTCGTCGTCAGCTCGCGGGGCTCCGGGGGAGGACGGTGGTCGGGCGGATCCGGGGTGGTGGCCGGGACGGGCGGCTCGGGCGGGCGGATCCGTTCGGTGCTCGGACGGCGGGGGCTCAGATGAGGTGCGCGCGCCGGTAGACGGCGGTGGCCGGCCGGGTGAGCAGTCGCGCCGAGGCCAGGAACTCCATCAGGCCCGCGCAGCTCGACCGCATCATCGACTTGTAGTGCTCGTTGGCCTTCGCCTCGGCGAGCGCCCGCTCGACGTCGAGTCCGGCGTTCGCGTACACCTCACGGCTGACCATGCTGGTGACGATGAAGTACGAGGCGAGGGAGACGACGAGCGCCTGTACGTGACGCCGCACCGGCCCCGCCTTGCGCAGCCGGGCGCGGGTCTCCTCGCGGGCGAACTTCATGTGCCGCGACTCCTCGACGACATGGATGTTGCTGATGGTCCGTACGAAGGGGACCACCCGCTCGTCGCGCATCCAGTCGCGCTGCATGACGTCGAGGACCTCCTCGGCGACGAGGATCGAGGCGTACGCGGCCTCGCCGACGGCCAGGGTCTTGAAGGCGCGGCCGAGTTCGAGGATCCAGCGCTGCGGGCGGTAGGCGGGCGCGCGGAGCTTCGCCGAGCTGCGCCCGAACATGATGGAGTGCCGGCACTCGTCGGCGATCTCCGTCAGGGCCCACTGGAAACGCGGATCGGTCGGGTCCTTCGCGTACATGTCGCGCAGCACCATCTGCTGCAGGATCATCTCGAACCAGATGCCGGTGCTGGCGATGGAGGCGCACTCCTGCCGGGTCAGCTCCTTGCGCTGGGCCTCGGTCAGTTCCTGCCAGTAGGGCGTGCCGTAGAGGGTGCTCCACTCGGGGCTCATCCCGTGGCGGTCCTCGTCGAGCGGGGTGTCCCAGTCCACCTGGGTGGCGGGGTCGTAGGAGAGCTTGGCGGACGACTCGAGCAGCCGGCGGGCCGCGTCGCGCTCGGGGTGCCGGTCCTGGTCCGCCGGCTGGACGGTGCTGCTTGCCATGGTGCGGCTCCTTGGTGGCCTCGGGGGCGGATCGGTCGCGTTCGTTTCCGACGAGCTTGTTAGACGCTGTGTCTAGTAAGCCGTTGGACGGACCGTATAGCAAGACGCGCCGCGCGCCTACCCGTCGGTGCGGAATTCGTTGCCCGGGGCCCGCATTCGAAGAGAGGATGCGGCCATGATCGACAACCCCGAGAACACCGAGAGCGGCGTGAACGCCGAGAACGCTGCGAGTGGCGTGAACGCCGAGAACCCCGAGAACACTGCGAGCGGCGTGAGCGCCGAGGAGCGGGCGGCGATCGCCGCGGCCGTCGAAGGCGAACTGCGCCTGCTGGACGCCGAGGTCCGGGCCTCGGCGGACGCCCCGCGGCTGCTCGACCCCGAGTTCGTCGAGATCGGCGCCTCGGGGCGGCGCTGGACCTACGAGGAGATGGTCGAGGCCCTGCCCACCCTGGACGGCTCGGGCGCGGACAGCCCCCGCATCGAGGCTTCCGGCATGCGCGGGGTCCTCCTCGCCCCGGATCTCGTCCATCTGACGTACGAGACCGAAATCGCCGGCCGCCGCGCGAGGCGCAGTTCGATCTGGCGCCGGGGCGCGGGCGACGCCGGCTGGCGGATGTACTACCACCAGGGAACCCCGGTGAGTGGGGGCTGAACGCCCGTGTTTTCATGAGGCGTTCACAACGGGGGAGCGGGGGCGCAGGACATGGGCGACAGCGGGCTGCTGACCGAGCGGTTCGAGCAGGACCGGACACATCTGCGGGCGGTGGCCTACCGCATGCTCGGCTCGCTCGCCGAGGCCGACGACGCCCTGCAGGAGGCGTGGCTGCGCGCCGACAGCGCCGGTGTCGCGGGTGTCGAGAACCTCGGCGGCTGGCTCACCACCGTCGTGTCCCGGGTCTGCCTCAACATGCTGAGGTCCCGTGACCGGCGCCGCGAGGACTCTCTGGAGGACCGGTTCAGCGAGCCCGACACCGCCCGCGGGACCGCCGGCGCAGCCGGCGCGGACACCGGCCGTCCCGGCGGAGACCCCGAGGCGGAGGCCCTGATGGCCGACTCCGTCGGCGTCGCCCTGCTCGTCGTCCTCGACACCCTCGCCCCCGCCGAGCGGCTCGCCTTCGTGCTGCACGACATGTTCGCCGTGCCCTTCGAGGACATCGCCCCGATGCTGGAGCGCACCCCGGCCGCCGTCCGTCAGCTCGCGAGCCGCGCCCGCCGCCGGGTGAAGAGCGGCGCCGTCGTCGCCGAGGCCGACGCGGTACGGCAGCGGCGCGTCGTCGAGGCGTTCCTGGCCGCCACCCGGGGCGGCGACTTCGAGGCCCTGGTCGCCCTGCTCCACCCGGACGTCGTCCTGCACGCCGACCGCCTGGTCGTCCCGACGCCCGAACCGATCCTCGTCGCCGGCGGCCGCGCCGTCGCCCAGGGCGCCATGGCGGCCATGGGCCGGGCCCGGTTCACCGGCCTCGCGCTGCTCGACGGAGCGCTGGGCCTGGCGATGGCGCCGCAGGGCCGCCTCCGCCTGGTGCTCACCTTCGCGGTGGCGGAGGACGGCCTGATCACCGGGATCGAGGTCGTGGCGGAGCCGGAGCGGCTCGCCGCGATGGAGTTCGGTGCGCCGGACGTCGAGGGGTTGGACGTCGATGAGGAGGACGTCGACGAGGAGGGCGTCGAGGAGACGGACTCCGGTGTGGCGGGCCTCGGCGCGCGGGGCTTCGACGTGACGGACCGCGACGTACAGGGCCGCGATGTACCGGACCACGAAGCGCCGGACCTCGACGGGTAGCACCTCGACGGGGACGCGGAGCACCCCGACGGGTGGGACCTCGACCGGTCGGAACTCGGGCCGCCGCAGCTAGCCGTTCCCTCCGGGCTTCGGCCCGGCGCGGCGGTGGCCCTCACGGCGACATCCCGTGAGGGCCACTGGTACTAGGTCGTGTCCGGAAAGTCATGGGAGCCAGAGTTGGAGGCAGGCGAGGGTGACCATGGCTTGGTAGTGGGCGGCTCGTTTGTCGTAGCGGGTGGCCAGGGCCCGGTTCTGCTTGAGCCGGTTGAAGCAGCGCTCGACGACGTTGCGCCGCCGGTAGAAGGTGCGGTCAAGGCGGCAGAGGGTCTCGCCGCGGCGGATGCGTCTGTTGATCTGGTCGATCCGTTCGGGGATTGTGCAGGCGATGCCGCGTCGTCGTAGGTAGGCGCGGATCTTGCGGGCCGAGTAGCCCTTGTCCGCGACGACGCGGTCGGGCCGGGTCCGGGGCCTGCCCGGCCCCGGCCGGGCGATGCGGATCCGGTCCATGACCGCTTCGAACTGGGTGCAGTCATTCACGTTCCCGCCGGTCAGGGTGAACGCGAGGGGCCGGCCCTGGCCGTCGCAGGCGAGGTGGATCTTGCTGGTCAGCCCGCCGCGTGACCGGCCGAGCGCTTCGCCTTCCCAGGGCCCCCTTTTCGGGCCCCGGCCGCGTGCTGGTGGGCCCGCACCGTCGTCGAGTCCACGCAGGCGATCGTCCAGTCGACGATTCCGACGGCGTCGGAATGCTGCTGGACATGGGCCAGCAGCCGGTCCCAGGTGCCGTCGGCGGACCAGTGCCGGAAGCGTTCGTAGACCGTCTTCCACGGACCGTAACGCTCGGGCAGGTCACGCCAGGCGGCACCGGTGGACAGCTTCCACAAGATCCCGTTGACGACCTGGCGCCGGTCCCGCACCGGCCTGCCCATCCGGCCCGGCGCCAGCACCGGAGCGATCAACGCCCACGACTCATCCGTCAGTTCATGTCGACGCACCACGAACGGACCAACGACCAATCGACTTTACGGACACGGCCTAGGCGGTCCTGGGCGCGGTCTGGCCCGTGGTGTACGCGTCGATGTGGGTCTGGGTGAGCGTGTTGCCGAGCGAGTCGGTGAGCTCCGCCCGCAGCGACACCGGCCTGCCCGGTCCCGGGTTCGTGACCGCGACCCGCCCGCCCCGAACCGGCACCGGAGTCCAGGTGGCTCCGCCGTCCGCCGACACGGACACGGTCAGCGACCGCACGCCCGACCGCTCCGCCGCGCCGCGTACCGTCACGCCGACGTGGTCGGCGCGGCGCGGCGCCGCCGTACCGTCGGGGCCGAGGGACGGCGCGAACCGTACGACGCTGAGCGGGAGTTCCGTCGCGCTGCCGGTCGCGGCGGACGTGAACGTCCAGGCGGCCGTCACGCTGCCGTGCGGCCGCTTCGCCGTCGCCGTCAGCCGGTAGGAGGCCCGGCCGGCCGGCACGGTGAACGAGGCGTGCCCCGGGGTGCCGCGACGGGTGCCGACCAGCGAGCCGTTGCGGTGCAGCGTGGTCGTGGCGGCGCTGTGCGGCGGCGCCGACGGCACGTTGCCGGCGCCGTCGGCGAGCAGCGGCAGCGCCACGGCAAGCGTGTTGCCGGTGCGTACGGCGGCGGGCTTGGCGCCCCGGGAGGTGGCGAGCGCCGGGCCGAAGACCGGCGTGTCGAAGGCGAGGACGGTGGTGCCCCCGGCCGCGACCGCGGTCCCGAGGGCGAAGTAGCGGTTGGGGGTCTCCTCGTCCGACGCGGTCGGCGCGGTGTAGACGACGTCCCAGGTGCCGCGCTCGGGCGTCACCATGTAGGTCGCGCTGCCCGGCACCTGCAGGGCGCTCGCGAGCGCCGGGGAGGGGCCCACGGTCGGCCCGAAGTCGACGAAGCCGTACCCGGGTCCGCTCGCGGGCGCGGCGGCGCGGACGACGATCGTGCCGAGGTCGGCCGCCGCCGGATGCCGGACCAGGCCGGTCAGGGCGCGGTCGGAGGTGAAGGTGTAGCCGAGGACGTAGGTGCCGCGCTGCCCGTTCCAGTACGTGTCGATCCACGCCCGGACCGCGCCGCGCTCGGTGGCCGGGCCGAGGTGCGCCACCCGCAGGTCGGAGGAGGGCGTGATGAGGTTCGCGAAGCCCTTCGTCCCCTGGTACGCGACCTCCACGAACGCCCCGGCGTGCCGGAACACGGCGCCCGCGTCCGGTGGGAGGACGTCCACCGGCCGGGCGGTACGGGCGTCGAGCACCAGGGTCGTGTCGCGGTCGACGTCCAGGCGCGGCCGGACCAGCCAGTCGACGCCGGAGGCGCCGCCCGCCGTCTCCGTGGTGATGGTGCTGTCCAGCAGGTAACGGCCCTTGGGCACGCGGACGGTGACGGTGCCGGCCGGGTCGGACGGGCCGGCCGACGGCACCTGGCCGCTACCGGCGTCGGGGCCGGACAGCGCGGTGAGCTGGGTGCGGTGCGCGGTGGTCGGCGCGCCGGTACGGCCGAGGTGGACGAGCTTCAGGGTGTACGTCTCGACCGCGCCGGCCGCCGGCTTCGTGGCGGCGGTGGCGGTGGCGCCGGACGTCAGGGCGGTGGCGGTGACGGCCACGGTGGCGGTGGCGGCGAGCCCGCGCAGCACGGTCCGGCGGGACTTGGGGGCGGAGGAATGCGCTGAGGATTCGTTCATGACCTGCACTGGGCATATCCGCCGCCCCGTTCCCGTGACCTGTGCCACAGTCGCCGGGAGCCGGGAGCCGGGAGCCGGGAGCCGGGAGCCGGGAGCCGGGAGCCGGGAGCCGGGAGCCGGGAGTCGTGAGCGGTGCGCGGGTGTGGCGGGCGTCACTGGAACCCCGACGAACCGGCGTCCAGTACCCAGTGTGGAATCAGCTATGAGAGATCGTTTCCGTGCCGGGGATCCCGCGGCGCTCGGCGAGGCGTACGACGAGCACGCGCAGGTCCTGTACCGGTACGCGCTGCGCGTGTGCGGCGACCCGGCCGCGGCCGAGGACGCCGTGTCCGCCACCTTCCTGGAGGCCTGGCGCAGCCGCGGCCGGCTGTATCCGGACGGCGGCGGCCTGCGCCCCTGGCTGCTCGGCATCGCGACGAACGTGCTGCGCGGCGCCGCCCGCGAGGCCCGCCGCCGCGACGCGGCCCTCGCCCGCGTCGCCGACCGCGGCGTGCTCCCGGACTTCTCCGACGAGGTGGTCGCCCGGCTGGCCGACGCCGAACAACTGCGTGCCGCCCGCGCCGCCCTGAAACGACTGCGCCGCCGCGACCGCGAGGTCTTCGCCCTCGTGGTGTGGGCCGGCCTGGACTACGCCGCCGCCGGCGAGGCCCTCGGCGTCCCCGTCGGCACGGTCCGCTCCCGCCTCTCGCGCGCCCGCGACCGCCTGCGCGCCCTGGCCGAGGCCGAACTGCGCACGGCGAGGCGTGCGGGGCCGGGTGTCCGTACGGGTGGGGCCGAAGTGACCGAGCCATCGGCCGAGGCCCCGGCTCCGCTCCTGGCTCCTGCTCCTGCTTCGGCCCAGGCGCCGCGCCGAGTCCCGGCCCAGGACCAGGCCCCGGCACCGGCCCAGGCCCCGGCACCGGACCTGCTCCCCGGCGCCGGCACCCTCCCGGATCCCGCAGCCGCCCCCGCCATCGCCACCGCCCCCGCCATCGCCACCGCCCCCGTCCTCGTGTCCCGCCGCCCCGTCACGGAGAACTGACCATGCCTACCCCAGCCGACGACACCCGCCTCCGCGCCGAGCTCGTGGAGCTCCTCCCGCCGCCCGAGGCCGCCGAGCTGACGCCGCTGCGCCACCAGGTCCTCCGCCACCGGATCCTGAACGCCGCCCAGGCCCCGGCGCGGCGTCGCCGGGTACCGCGGTTCGCCCTGCCCGCCGCGGCGGGCGCCGCGCTCGCCGCGACGCTCGTGGCCGCCGTGGTGAGCGGCGAGCCGCACGGGCCGGCCGGCCCGAGCCGGGACGGCGGTGTCGCCGTGCCCGCCGCGCCGACCGCCGGCCAGGTGCTCGCCCGGGCCGCGCTCGCGGCCTCCGCGACGCCGCGGGCCGCCGCCCGGCCCGACCAGTTCGTCTACATCGAGAGCCTGACCGCCCACGCCGCCCGCCGCGCCGACGGAGGACCCGTCGCGCTGCCGGCGGCGCACCGCCGCCAGGTGTGGCTGTCCGCCGACGGGACCCGGGAGGGCCTGCTGCGCGAGGCGGGCTCGCCCGACTCCGCGCTCGGCGTGCGCGGCCCCGTCGGCCTGATCGACCACCGCGGCGCCACGCCCCGCCCCGGCACCCTCGGCCCGGCCGAGCCGTCGGTGACCCAGCCGACCCACACCTTCGTCGCCGCGCTGCCCACCGACCCCGAGACCCTGCTCCGGCTCGTCTACGCCCAGACCCGACCCACCGACGGCGGCGACCCGCACCAGCGGGCCTTCACCGCCATCGGCACGCTGCTCACCGAGACCTGGGCGCCGCCTCGCGTGACCGCCGCGCTGTACGAGGCGGCGGCGCGGATCCCGGGGACCACCGTGCTGCCGCGCGCGACGGACGCGGCGGGCCGCGACGGCGTCGCCGTGGCCCGTACCGCGCACGGCGAACAGACCCAGTGGATCTTCGACCGCACGACCTCCGCGTTCCTCGGCGAGCGCACGGTCCTCACCCGCGCGGGCTCCGCCGGTCCCGCGGGCACGCTCCTCGGCACCACCGCCGTCCTCACCAAGGCGGTCGCCGACCACCCCGGCGTGGTTCCGGCCGCGTCCTGACCCCGGCACCCCGGCACCCCGGCGGGCCGGCCCGGTCAGCCACCCGAACCGGCCGGTGCGGCGGTGCGCCACACGGTGACGTCGAGCGTCATGTAGGTGCTGGGCGAGCTCTTGAGGGGCTTGTTCCCCCCTGTGCCCGTGTGGAATGTGCGAAGCGACGAAGCGACAGGACAGCGGAATGGCTGGATCCCTGATCTCGCCCAGCACCCTGTCCGCTGTATGGGCTCGCGCGGGAATGAGGCCGGAGGTGCCTGTGTTGCAAGGGGTGGCTGACATGGCCGAGTCAAAGATCCAGTCGCGGATCCCGGCGCGGCCGCCGGCCGGAAGGAGCATTCATGTCCCGCAGCACCCAGCGCCCCGTGGTCACCCTGAGGTCCACGGCCGGCACCGGAGTCACCTACGTGACCCGCAAGAACCGCCAGAACGACCCCGACCGCCTCGTCCTGCGCAAGTACGACCCCGTCGTCGGCGCCCACGTGGACTTCCGCGAACAGCGCTGACCCGGGCGGACCACGCCCCCGTACGAAGCGCACACACGTACCCGCACGCACGTACACGCACACCCACACCGGAAGGAACCTCATGAAGGTACGCAACTCCCTCCGCTCCCTGAAGGCGCGCCCCGGCGCCCAGGTGGTCCGCCGCCGCGGCCGGGTCTATGTGATCAACCGCAAGGACCCCCGCGCCAAGGCCCGCCAGGGCTGACGCCCTCCCGACGGCCCCGTCCGCGCCCGGCGCGGACGGGGCCGTGCGCCTATCGGGCCCGGGTGAGCAGCACCCTGGCCGTGCGCAGCAGCAGCCCCGGGCGCGTGAGCGCGCGCGGGTGCTCGACCATGTTCAGCACGTTCGTGTACGTGGTGTTCACGGCGCGGTCCACGATCGACGCCTCCGTGATCCGGTCGCCGACCCACCGGATCAGCGGGTAGCCGGGCGGATAGGGGCCGTCGACGTGCGGCTGGGCCAGGTCGGCGGTGGTCGACAACTGCCAGGCCGCGTCGACGACGGTCGCCGCGCGCCGGAAGTAGCCCCGGGCCGGGTCCCGCGGCGACGCGCCCGAACGCAGGTGCGCGGCCAGGGAGTTGGCCTGGAGGGCGGCGAGCGTGAGCCCCTGCCCGTACACCGGGTTCACCGAGGCGAGCGCGTCACCGAGCACCACGAGGCCGCCCGGGAAGCGGCCGAGGCGCAGGTAGTCGCGCCGCAAGCTCTCCGCGACGTGGAACGTCTCCACCGGGCCGGCCATCTCGCAGGCGTCGGCGACCGTGCGCAGGGGCTCCACGCAGCGGCGCATCCGGGCCCGGAACTCTTCCGGGTCCTGCCCGGGCCGGTCGCCCGCGTACCCGGCCAGGACGACCGACCAGCGGTCGTCCTCGACGGCGACGAGCCCGCCGGGCTCCGTTACGGTCGGCCGGTAGCCGCTCGCCGGGCCGGGGCTGCCGTGCACGACGACCGTGCTGCCGAGCTCGTCGCCGCGCCGGAACGTGCCGGTCGCGTAGCCGAGATCGATCCGCATCCGGGAGACCGGCGCCCGCTCCCAGCCGTCCTCTTCCAGCCAGTTGCCGAGCCGGCTGGAGCGGCCCGTCGCGTCCACGGCGAACTCCGCCTCGAACACCTCGCCGTCCGCCGTGCTCACGCCGCCGACCCGGCCGCGCTCGACGACGAGCCCGGTGGCCCGCGCGGTCACGAGGCGGACGTTCGTCAGGCCGGCCACCCGCCGCCGTACCGCCGCCTCCAGGAACGGCCGCGTGGCACCCAGCATCCGGGTGCCCTCGGCGGCGACCTTCCGCCGCCCGTCCAGGTAGAAGGCGACGTCGTCGCCCTCGCCGAGCAGCGCGCCGCCCGCGACGAGCTCCGCCGTGATCCCGGGGAACCAGCGCTCCAGCTGACTGTGCCCCATGGCCAGCAGCGCGTGCAGCTGCCGCCGCTGCGGGGCGCGCGTCCCGATCCCGTCTTCGCCGACGGCGCCGTCCGCTTCGAGGACGACGACCTCCTCGGCGTATTCGCTCAGCACCCGCGCGGCGAACAGCCCCGCGTAGCTGCCGCCCATGACGACGGCCCTCTTCATCCGACCCCCACTGCCGATCCGATGCCCCGCCGGGACCCTATCGCCTCCGCTCGGCGCGCGCGGCTTCGAACGACGCTTCGAGCGCGGCGACATGGCGTGCTTCCGCCTGCGTGCGCACGGCGGCGAAGCGGCGGTCTGCGAGCAGCACGGGCGCGACCCACAGCCAGCCCCACAGACCGATCGGGTAGACGACGTTCCACCGGCGCAGCAGCAGGTTGCCGGCCAAGGCCAGGGTCATGGCGACCGCCCATGCGGCGGGGCGGTAGCGGCCGATCAGCCGCACCGGAGCGTTCCACGGCCCGGACAGTGCCTCGACGGTCGCGGCGCGCACGACGGCGTCACGGTCGGTCGGATCCACGGCGGCCACGGACCCTTCGCCGTCGCCCCGCGCCAGGTCGTCGGCGAAGGCCCGGGCCTGGGCCTCGGTGGTGAGCTCGTTGTCGTGCGCCCGGGCCGTCGTTTTCGCCATCCGCATCCGCACGTCGTCCCAGTACCCGCGCCGGCCCATCGCTCGACCGCGGCCGGCGTCGATCGTGCTCATCCGGTCCCCCTCCTCAGCCACCCCCCTGGGGTCGGGCAAGTGTGCGATGGGGGGTTTTCGCAGGTCAAGCACGTTCTTGGGGCCTGCCTGTGCCAGGATCCAACGCCCACTCAACTCCCTTTCCGTTCCCTCCTCTTGCGCGCCACCGGGGCTCCCCCTACGCTCACCTTCGTCGACAGTTAGGAAGCTTTCCTATTAATCGGCTCCGTGCGCACACAGGAACGAGCACCCCGAAACGCGAACCCGAGATCGAGGAGTGACATGCCCCCCACCATCAACGCACTCCGGCGCCACCGCACCGCCGCCCTCGTCGCCGCCGCGGCGACCGGGCTCCTGCTCCCCGCCCTGTCCGGCCTCACGCCCGCCACCGCCGCGGCCGGCAACCTCGCCCAGGGCCGGCCCGTCACCACCTCGTCCACCGAGAGCAGCACGCTGACCGGTGCCAAGGCCGTCGACGGCTCCACCAGCACCCGCTGGGCCAGCACCGAGGGCGTCGACAACCAGTGGATACGCGTCGATCTCGGCGCCGGCACCGCCGTCAAGCGGGTCGTGCTCAAGTGGGAGGCGGCGTACGCCAAGGCGTACCGCGTCGAGGTCTCCGACGACGGATCGACCTGGCGCGGGCTCTACTCGACCACCACAGGCGACGGCGGCACCGACGACCTCGCCGTCGACGGCACCGGCCGCTACCTGCGCGTCTTCGGCACCCAGCGCGGCACCCCGTACGGCTACTCGCTCTACGAGGTCGAGGCGTACGGCACCGGCTCCACCACCCCGCCGCCCACCACCGGCACCAACCTCGACGACCCGCGCAAGAAGGAGATCGCCATGAAACTGGTGTCCTCCTTCGAGAACTCCTCCCTCGACTGGCGCGCCCAGTTCGCCTACATCGAGGACATCAAGGACGGCCGTGGCTACACCGCCGGCATCATCGGCTTCTGCTCCGGCACCGGCGACATGCTGGACCTCGTCGAGCGCTACACCGCCAAGCAGCCGGGCAACCCGCTCGCCTCCTACCTGCCCGCCCTGCGCAGGGTCAACGGCACCGACTCCCACGAGGGCCTCGACCCCGGCTTCCCGGCCGCCTGGCGCCAGGCCGCGCGGGACTCCGTCTTCACCCAGACGCAGGAGGAGGAGCGCGACCGGGTCTACTTCAACCCCGCCGTCTCCCAGGCCAAGGCCGACGGCCTGCGCGCGCTCGGCCAGTTCGCTTACTACGACGCCGCCGTGATGCACGGCGAGGACGGCTTCCGCTCCATCCGCGCCGTCGCCATGTCCCGGGCGACCCCGCCCTCGCGCGGCGGCAACGAGAAGACGTACCTCAACGCCTTCCTCGACGCGCGCGAGGAGGAGATGCGCAAGGAGGAGGCCCACAGCGACACCACCCGCGTGAGCACCGCCCAGCGCCGCTTCCTCAACGAGAACAACTACGACCTCAACACGCCGCTGTACTGGAGCGTCTACGGCGACCCGTACTCCATCACCGGCTGACGCGGCGCGGCACGACCACGGCGGCGGTGCGGGCCCTGCCCCGTACCGCCGCCGTCTTGTCTGCGTCGTCGCCTCGTCGCCTCGTCGCCTCGTCGCCTCGTCCGCGTCGTTCCGGAGCGGGCCCCGGGCGTCCTCACCGCCAGGCGGGGTGCCCCTCCGGCACGTCACCGGTCGTCAGCCGCCGTTCGTCCGTGCCGTCCGCGCGGACCGCCCAGATCACCGGCTTCTCGTACGGGCCCCGGACGAAGGCCAGCCAGCCGCCGTCCGCCGACCACGCCGGGTCCATCTCGTGCGCCGCGGTCGCCACGAGCGGCCGGTCGCCGGAGCCGTCGGTGCGGACCAGATGGATGTCGCCCCGGGTGGTGGTCCGCTGGTAACCACCGGCGGTGTACGCGAAGGTCCGGCCGTCCGGGGACCAGACGGGATCGAGCGCCGGGTGCGGCAGCCTGGTCAGCTGCACGGGCTCCCGGTCCGGCGCCGACGGATCCACCGTGTGGATCTGCCAGTCGCCCGGCCCGGACGCCTCCAGGCAGACGGCGATGCGCGCACCGTCCGGTGACCACGCCGGATCCTCCACCCGACCGGTTCCACGGGTCAGCTGCCGGGCCGAACCGTCGGCCACGGTCACCTCGAACAGCTGCTGCACACCGTCCACCACACGCAGTACGGCGAGCCGGGTGCCGTCCGGCGACCACGACACCCGCCCGCCCGCGATCGCGGCGATCCGCCGGGCGCCCGAGCCGTCGGCCCGCGCCGTCCACACCGCCGTCTCCCCGGACGTGCGGCGCGTGAACGCGAACGACGCCCGGTCCGGCGCCCACTGCGGCAGCATGTCGCACGCGCCGTCGTCGATCAGCCGGCGCGGCGTGTCCGCGCGCGCCGGGCGGATCGCGATCACGCCGTGGCAGCTCCGGGGCCAGCCGGGCGCGGTGTCCTGACGGACCAACAGGGACGTGGCCGGGAACGGCGCGGGCCCGGCCGCCGTCGCCCGGCCCCCGCTCCTCGCCCCGCCACCGGGCTTCGCCCCGCCGCCCGGCGTCTCCGCCTGCCAGGGCCGCCAGACCAGCAGCCCGGCGGCGACCGCGCACACGACGAGCGCGGCACCCACGGCCGTACGGCGACGGCGCGAGCGCCGGGCCGTGGAGGTGTCGGGTGTGGTCACGGGCTCGGGCGCGGGCACGAACACTGGCGTGGGCTCGGGCATGGGTGCGGGCGTGGGTACGGGTGCGGGATCGGGCACGACCGTGGGCGCGTGCCCGCCGCTGTCGGGGACGGATTCCGGCACGGCCGCCGGGGCGGGATCCGGATCCCGAACCGGATCCCGAACCGGATCCGGAGCCGGACGCGGAGCGGCATCCAGGGCGGCCTCAGGGACGGCGGACCCGGCGGGCTCCTCCCGTACCGCCTCCTCCCGTACGGGCTCCTCCCGTGCGGCCTCGGTCGGCGGATGCTCCCCGGCCGCCGCGAGCAGCACCGTCGCGTCGTCCGGCAGCCAGCCGCCGTCCGCCCGCTGTGGAACGGTCAGCGCGTCGAGCAGCGTCGTGGGCGTGGGCCGGTGCTCCGGGTCCTTGGCCAGGCAGGCGGCGACGAGGCCGCGCAGTGCGATGGGGACGGCGGTGAGCTCGGGTTCCTCGTGGACGACGCGGTAGAGCGCGCTCGCCGACGAGCCGTCGCCGAAGGGCGCGCCGCCCGCGGCCTGGCAGAGCACGACGCCCAGTGCGAACATGTCGACGGCCGGGGTGATCGTGCCGCCGGTGAGCTGCTCCGGCGCGAGATAGCCGGGCGTGCCGACCTGGAGACCGGTGCGGGTGAGGGCCGAGGTGCCGTCGAGGGCCCGGGCGATGCCGAAGTCGATGACGCGCGGCCCGTCCTCGGCGGCGATGATGTTGGCGGGCTTGAGGTCGCGGTGGACCACCCCGGCCCGGTGGATGGACTCCAGGGCCTCCGCGAGCCCGGCGGCGAGGACGGTGAGACTGTCGGCGGGCAGCGCCCCGACGCGGTCGAGGACGCTGCGGAGCGTGGGCCCGGGGACGTACGCGGTGACCAGCCAGGCCGGCTGCCCGTCGGGGTCCGCGTCGACCACGGGCGCGGTGTGGAAACCGCCGACCTGCCGGGCCGCCGCCACCTCGCGGGCGAAGCGGCGCCGGAAATCGGGGTCGGTGCCCAGCTCGGGCCGTACGACCTTGACCGCAACGGCCCGCCCGGAGCGGGAGCGGCCCAGGTACACCACCCCCATGCCGCCCTGGCCGAGCCGTCCGACCAGCCGGTACCGGCCGTCGCCGACCGATGCCGGATCCCCTGCCTCCAGCGGCTTCATCCCGTGCCCCCTCGCGCGACGTACTGTGCAGGGATCTCCTACCAGCCACGCGGTGCTCCGGTCGAGCACCGCGCGACGGAAGGAGGCGGCGGAGAAGCGGCGGGGAAGGAGAGTGGCCCTGGATCAGGACCTGGATCAGGAACCTGGACCTGGATCAGTCCTCTACGGAGTGCTCTTCCCAGGTCTCCTCGTCCGGGTCGTACTCGGTGTGGGCGGACTCCCAGGTGGCCGAGGTCAGCTCGACGCCGGGGACGTCGCCGAGCAGCTCGATCGGGTCGATGAAGTGGGCGAGGGAGCCGGACGGGTCCAGCTCGATCGCCTCGACGGACTGGGCGCGCTCGGCGTCGTCCAGGTACTCGTCGTTCCGCACCTGCTCCAGGGCGGCGGCCTTGAGGGCCCGCTCGTCGGTGATCTCGGCGACGAGCTCGATGGTGACCCGGACGTAACGCGGGTCGGTGTCTGCGGATGAGGGGTCGATCGTGGTCATCCGGGAAGCTTAGGCGACGTCCGCGCCACCTGCGTCCGGGGCCTCCGGAAGCCGCCTGGCCACCACTGCCTGCGGCGCTTCCTGGTGGCCGCCCGAGGCGAGGATCCGCACCTCGGCGCGGTCGCTGATCTCGGCGCGGATGATGCCGGTCCCGTCGGTGTAGACCGGGTGCCCGCCGGGTCCCCTGGCCGGGGTCCGCTCGACGACCACGACGTCCCGGGCCTCGCCCGTCCCGTCGGAGAACACCAGCTCGTACCGCAGTGCGCTCACCCGCCCCATCTTACGCGGGGACCCGGGCGCCGCGCTCAGGAGACGGCGTCGACGAGGGCGGCCAGGGCGCAGCCCAGGGCCCGCGCGCCCGGCCCGGCGGGGCCGCCCGGCTCGGTCATGTAGAGGTCGCGGCGGATCTCCACCATCAGCGCCGTGACCCGTGGGTCCTTCCCGTAGTGCGCCAGCGGCACGTACGTCCCGGCGAACGGGCTGTCCGTCCCCACCCCGCCGAAGCCGGCGAACGCCCGCCGCGCCGCCGCGAGCAGCGCGGGCGGGGTGTGGAAGGGGTCCGTGCCGAGGCAGACGGGCGGCCGCTCGCCGTCGCCGTGCAGCTCGTACGGGAGCGGCGCCGTCGGGTACGAGTGGACGTCCACGATCACGGCGCGCCCCACCGCCGCGAGCCGCTCGTCCACGGCCCGGGTCACCGCCTCGGCGTACGGCGTGAAGTAGCGGGCGACGAGCGGTCCGGGATCGAAGCCGGCCGGCCGCAGCTCCGCGCGATGGGTGGTCCGCGTGTACACCGCGCCCATCCCGACCGCCAGCATCTCCTCGCGCTCGTCCGGGAACCGCTCGGGGTCGACCACCAGCCGGGACAGCCGGTTGACGAACCGCCAGGGCGCCGTGCCCGCCGACTTCGCCGCGACGGCCGCGATCTCCTCGGTGTGCGCGTCGGTGATGTGGTCGAGCTCGCGCTCGAGCTCCGCGTCGCCGAGGACGACGTCCGCGCGCACGTCCGGGGGCAGCACGCGGGAGGAATGCGGCACGTGGAGCAGCACGGGGGAGTCGGGATCCCCGGCGAGCTGTGCGAAGGAGGACGCCTCGGCGTGCGGCGCGTCGATCATCTCTGGCGGGCTCCTGTCCCCGGCTCGTTCGGTCCTGCGCTTCGGTAACGGCCGGGACGCGCCCCGGGTTCCCGCCCGGCCCCCCTGTCGCCCCCGGCCCGCTGCCGTGTCGCCTCCGGGCCGCTGCTGTCGTCTCCGGCCGTCGGTTACAGGAGGGCTGCTCCCCGTTACGTCCGGCCCGCGCCCCGTTACGGCACGGCCGCGCCCCGTTACGTCAGGCCCGCGCCCCGTTACGGCAGGGCCGTGCCCCGGGCCGTGATCCAGAGGCGGTACCACTCCTCGTGCCCGAGGTCCGGGGCGGCGACGGCCGCGTCCCGGCAGGCGCGGATGCGCTCGGGGCGGCTCGTGCCGATGACCGGGGCGATGCGGGCGGGGTGGCGCTGGAGCCACCACAGCACGATCGTCTCCGGGGTGGTGCCCTTCTCCTTCGCGAGCCGGGCGACCAGCTCGGCCGTGGCGTGCTCTTCCGGGGTCTCCTGACGCCCGGTGTAGCGGCCCTGGGCCAGCGGGCCCCACGCCTGCAGCCCGACGCCGTGGGCCAGGCAGTGCTCGACCGTGCCGGCGGGGAAGCCGATGCCGGCCGACGCGGCCGTGTTGACCAGCACGCCGTCCTCGAGCCAGTCGCGGCGCAGCAGGCTCAGCTCCAGCTGGTTCGCGACCAGCGGCAGCGAGAGGTGGGCCTGGAGCCGGGCGATCTGCGGCGCGCTCATGTTGGAGACGCCGAAGCGCCGTACGAGCCCCTGGCGGTGGAGCGACTCCAGGGCCTCGGCGACCTCCGCCGGGTCGGCGAGCGGGTCGGGCCGGTGCAGCAGCAGCACGTCGAGGACGTCGGTGCGCAGCCGGGCGAGGCTCTCCTCGACGCGGCGCACGATGCTCGGCCCGCGCAGGTCGTAGTGGCCGGGCCGGTCGCCGTCGGCGAGCCGGATGCCGCACTTCGACTGGAGGGTGATCCGCTCGCGCAGCCCCGGCGTCCGGGCCAGGACCTCGCCGAAGACGGCCTCCGCCTTGCCGTGCCGGTAGATGTCGGCGTGGTCGAAGGCGGTGATGCCGCTGTCCAGGGCCGCCACGATCGCCGCCTCGGCGGCGTCGACATCGGCGGGGGAGTGGGGGGCGGCGTCCCAGCTCCCGCCCAGGCCCATGCAGCCGAGCAGGACCCGGCCGCCCGGTATCGCGGACGTGGGCGTGTCGTGGGTGTCGTCGGTTTCTCGCGTCGAGGTCACGGGCCTCACCCTCCCACAGGCCGGCCGCCGGCCCGGCCGGGCAGCCAGGGCGCGAAGATCTCCGGGAGCCGGTCCAGGTCCCCGGCCGTCACCGTGACCAGGCGTATGCCCGACGCGCGCGCCAGCTCGGCCTTGCGGCGCGCCTTCTGCGCGTACCGCTCCTGCTCCATGAGGCCGAGCGCCTCGACGTACGTGCCGTCGGCGAGCACCCAGTCGGCCCGCAGGCCCGTCGTGTTCAGCTCGGGGTGCCGCGGGTAGTGCGGCTCCGGTTCGTGCGCCACGCCCCAGTGGTGGAGGAAGTCGTCGACGTGCCGCTCGAACAGCGAGCGGCACGGATGCCCGTCGCTCGCCACCGTGACCGTGCCCATCGACCGGCGCACCCCGTCGTCGAGGACCCCGGCGAGCCGCAGCCACTCCGTCCAGGTCCGTGTCGCCCGCGCCGGGCGGGCGGTCGTCACGCGGGCGAAGGGCCGGGGCACCAGGAACCGGCAGAGCATCGCCTCGTCGGCGACCTCCGGATCGGTCACCGACACCCGTTTGAGCTGGGCGAGCGACGGCGGCCCGGAGAACTCGATCTCGACCAGCCGGCGCACGGCGTGGAGGACGGCGTCCGTCCACGGACCGTCCGTCCCGTTGTCCCGGACCACTCCGCGCTGGGCCAGCCGGCAGCAGCCGAAGCAGTACGCGATCCCGGCCGCGGCCTCCAACGCCGGGGCGCCGCACAGCCGGCACTCCGCCGCCCGCCGCGGCTCCCCGGCCTCGCCGAACATCGCCGTCAGCTCGCGCGTGTAGTACGGGTTGCCGGCGCCGGCCGTCGCGGGCTGTCGCGCACCGGGGACCACCGTCCGGGCGCCCAGCCACGGCCGGTGCCGCTCCGGAACCAGCGCCTTCGCGCGCGCGGTGAGCCGGGAGGTGGCGCGCAGCGGACCGGCCTGCGCCGCGGGCAGCCCGGCCCTTCGGTTGTGCTCCGCGGTCTCCGTGTCCGGCGCGCGGCGGACGACGGTGCGCGGGTGGCCGCCGTGCCGCCGTACGAGCGCGGCCATCGGCTCGGCGTAGGCGTGGGCGTACACGGTGAGCGTCCCCGTCTCCGGGTCGTAGGTGCCCGCCTCCGGCAGGT
Organism: Streptomyces sp. NPDC004327; assembly: GCF_042873935.1. NCBI lineage: Bacteria > Bacillati > Actinomycetota > Actinomycetes > Kitasatosporales > Streptomycetaceae > Streptomyces > Streptomyces sp. NPDC004327. Next base: position 988,778 of record NZ_JBIAME010000001.1, read on the forward strand.
CGCGCAGCGCGACCGAGTCCACGACCGGGCGCAGCGACCACACCTCGTCGACGAGGACCGTCGCGTCGGGGAAGCCGTCCGTGAGCTCCGCGTGCGGCGGTTCGACGCCGTGGCGCCGCAGCGCGGCCACGGCCTCCGCGCGGGCCCGCTCGTCGAGCAGCGTCAGCGGGCCGTCGGGCAGGTGGAACTCGCCCGCCTGAACACCCGCGCGGTCCACGACGAGCACCGACGCGCGGCCGTGGACCGTCCGGCTGATCGCCCGCAACCCCTCGTGCTCGTGTGTCCGCGTCCGGTACCGCGCCCAGGCCCGGACCCGCTCCTCCGCCTCGCGGTCGCGGGCCGGCAGACCGCCGGCCGGAGGCCCGGCCACGGCGGGCGCCGCTGCTGGGGGCGGCGTCGGGGCGTCGAAGGCGTCGACGAGCGCGCGCAGCGTGTCCCGGTCGGGCAGATTGAGCCGTACGGCCCCGATCCAGTGGCCCGCGGCCAGCTGCTCGGCCCGGGTGAACGGCCGCCGCCGGTCCGGCACCCGGTCCGCCCCCGCCGCGCCCTCACCGTCGCCGTCCGCGTCGTCGAGTTCGTCCTCGTCGATCGGCTCGAGTTCGATCCAGCCGTGGCAGCCGACGGGTACGGGCGAGGCCTCGGCGAGACGGTGGATGTCGGCGCCGTGGAAGTGCAGGAGGCTGTCGTACGCGTACCCCAGGTGCCGTTCGTGCACCGTGCCGCCCGCACTCGGCGGCGCGGTGACCGACACGGCCCGGGGATTGTGCGCGTTGTCGGGCCGCGGGCTGAGCCCCACCACGACCGGCAGGCGGGTCCGCGGCGGGGCCCCGCTCTCCTTCAGTCGGCCGAGGACGAAGGCGCGCAGCGCGGCGAGCGAGTCGTCGAACACGGCGAACGCCACCGAGACCTTGGGATCGCCCGGTGGGATCACCACCATTCCCAGCTCCGGCACATGACGGATCGCGTCACCCTTGATCATGATCCGGATTATGGCAGCGGTCTCTGACACGTGAAAGGCCTGGTCAGTGGGTTGAGCGCGGCTGCATCACGGGTCCGCTCGCGGCCCGCCGACACCTCGCTTCAACGGTTTGTATACAATCGGACGTGGTCGCGTCGCCGCATCCGGCGGCGCGGGCGCGGGCGCAAGGGCGGGCCGACTGTCGAACACAGGGTCCGTACGCCTGCCCTCCCGATCCCTCCCCCGGAAACACCTCACATCACCATGAGCACCGACACCGCAGCCCCCGAGACCACTACGGCCAAGCCCCGGATGACCGGCCGCGCCCCGGCCCGCCCGGAGCCGGCCGCCGCCTTCCACAGCGTGAGCGCCGTCACGGTCGTCCTGCTCGGGCTCGTCGCCATCGGCGCGGCCATCCACGAGCCGGTCCTCATACCCCCGCTGGCCGCGAGCGCCGCCCTCGTCCACAGCGCCCCGACCGCGCCGCTCGCCCAGCCGCGCAGCGTCGTCATCGGCCACCTCCTCGCCGCCGCCGCGGGCTACGCCACCCTGGCCCTGGCCGGCCCCACCGCCTGGGCCGCGGCCGTCGCCGCCGGCGTCACGCTGGCCCTGACGCACCTGGCCCGCACCCCGCACTCCCCGGCCTGCGCCACGGCCGTGGTCATCGTCCTGCAGTCGCCGGCCCCGGCCCGCTTCGTCCCGCTGCTCTTCGGCGCGACGCTGCTGCTGGTCCTCATGGAGTTCGCCGTCTCCCGCATCCGCCGCGGCGCGCCGAAGTACCCCGCCTACTGGTGGTGACCCCGGCCGCGGTCAGGGGCGGGCGCCGGCCGCTCGGACCGTCACGGCCAGCCCGGCCAGCCGCCTCCCGCCGAGCGGTACACGCGCAGGTCGCTCACCTCGTACGACATCTCCACCGCCTGCGGGGGCGGCGCCGGGTGGTAGCGGCCGGCGCAGACCGAGAGGTTCACGATGAGGTCGGCGCGCCAGTTGCGGCCGACGCCGCGGCCGTCCGCGAAGATCTCGGCGTCGTCGAGCCACCAGACCACCGAGCGGGCGCCGAACTCGGTGCGCAGACGGATCCAGGCACCGGGGCTCACGGAGGGGGAGCGGTGGTAGTGGGAGGCGCCGCGGACGTGGTTGGACAGTTCGAGGAGGTCGGGGTTGTCCGGGTGGTACTCGAAGACGTCGACCTCGCTCCCGCCGTCCCGCCAGGTCCAGATCGCCGGCCAGGCGCCGGTGACCTCGGGCAGCCGCACCCGCGCCTCCAGGGTGTCTCCGGTGCGCAGTTCGAAGCCCTGGGGAGCGTCCTGGGTCGTCAGGAGGCCGGTGTCCCACCTGCCGTCCGGGCGGAGGGTCGCGCGGAAGACGCCCCCGGCGCTGTAGGCGGGATCCTCGCTCAGGTAGTCGAGCTTGTTGTCGCCCGGGTTGACCGGACCGCCGCCCGGATACGCCCAGGAGCGCCCCGCGGTCCACTGCTCCCGGGAGTCGAAGTCCGCGGTGAAGACCGGCTCGTCGGCCGGAGGCCACGTCGTCATGGGTGCTCCTCATGTCGTCGCCCGCACGTCATGCGTCGGGGGCGTTCTGCCCGCGTGGCCCCGCCGAATGCGGAAGGGCTCACTCCTTGTCGAGAACTCGTCACCGGGGTTGCGGCGCGGCCGGCTCCGCCTCGACCACGACGACCTCGTCCCCGTCACCCCAGCACCGCACCGCTCGCTTCGGCGGGTTGAGCCGGACCCCGGCCGCCGAGCGGTAGCCGATGGCGCACGCGCCGTGCCGGCCGGCAGCCGCCACGACCGTCGCGAACGTCGTCTCGGCGCCGCTCAGGACGAAGTCGCCCGCGGGCCGCAGCCGCACGGAGGCGCCGCCGGCCCCGAAGAGCTCCTCGAACGCCGCCGCGAGATGGCCGTTCTGGGAGATCTGGGCCATGAGCAGGCCGACGAGCCGCCCGCTCACCACCACGTCCGCGCCTGGGCCGACCGGGGCGATGGGCCGGTTGCGGGCGTCGGCCAGCTCGGCGACGAGCGGGAGCGTCCGGCCGGTCCGCGCCTCGTGGGCCCGCAGATGGAGCAGCGTGACGAGGGTCCGGTCGTCCGGCCCGTCGAGGTCCGGGGCACGGTCCGGACCGAGGACGACGACATGGTCGTAGCGGCCGTCGACCTGGCGGAGCGCCGCCTCCGTCAGCGGATCGGCGCGATGGAACAGCACCGGAACCCCGCCCCCGGGCGCCTCCGCCGCGATCACGTCCACCGTCGACCCGGGCACCCCGCCCCGGACGAGCAGCTGCACGACCCGCGCGGCGCGCCGGTTCCAGCCGAGCATCACCACCCGGCCCGGGTGGAGCGTACGGGGCCGCGGGCCGGCCGTGATCACCGTGGCGTCGACCACCGGCACGGCGCCGCCGAGCGCCCGCGCGCGGCCGTCCTCTGCGACCGCGACCAGGCCGTCGCCGGGGCCCAGCTCCGTCTCCGGCGGCGGGTTGAGGACGAGCGCGCCACCGGCCCGTACGATCCCCACCGCGCACGCCTCGGCGCAGCCGGTCCGCAGCGAGCCGAACCGCCGCCCGGCGAGCCCGGGTTCGTGCAGGGTGTGCAGTTCGGCGCCCGCGAAGTCGAGCAGGTCCTCCAGGACGAGCGACAGGCCCGGCTGGTGGACGCACTGGACGAGCAGGCGGGCCGCGATGTCGTCCACGTCCAGGACCGTGGCGTCCGGGCCGGCGGCGAGCGCGGCGGCGGCGCGGTGGTGGTGGCCGCGGACCGCGGCCACCACCCGGACCGCACCCCCGTCGGCGCCGTCGTCCTCGTCCAGCGCGGCCCGCAGCGCGAGCAGCGCCTTGACCACCTGCGCGCCGCTGTCGGGGCCGTCCGGCGGCAGGACCACCACCGCCCCGGCCGTGGCGGGTGCGACCCGGGCGAGCGCCACGGGATCGGCCGGGCGGCCGCCGCGGCACAGCAGCCGCGTCCGGCGGGAGCCGGCCGCCAGACCCGCGCGCAGCTCCGCGTCCATCTCGGTGATGTCCCGCTCGGCGAGCACCGCGACCGCGCCGGCCCGCCGCTGCGCATGGGCGGCGACCACCTCGGCAATGACCGTCGGGGCCTGCTCGGACCAGCCGAGGACGACCGTGTGGCCGTGCTCCACCACCGTGGAGTGGCCGCGCTGAAGCTCCGTCAGCCGGTCGGTGAGCGCGGTGGTGATGATGCCGACGAGCGTGGAGACGTACAGCAGGGCCACCAGCGCGAGCAGTAACGACAGCACGATCCGCAGCGGCGGTCCGACCTCGCCGCCGAGCCGCAGCGTCTGCCCGACGCTGCGCCACACCGCCGCCGCCTTGCCGCCGAAGGTGGCCGGAGCCCGCGTGTCGGTCCACACGAGCAGCGTGCTCGCGGGCGCCACCACCGCGAGGCACACCAGCGCCAGCCAGCCGACGAGCGCGGTCATCCCGCGCACCACGGCCCGGTCCACCCAGTACCGCAAGCGGTCCCGGCGGCTCACCCGACGCCGCCGCGCCGCCGCCGGCCGCGCCGGACGTCCCCGCCCGGTCCGGCGCCCGGGCCCCACCGACTTCCCCACCGCCACCGGACCGCCTTGCCGCGGCACGGTGATCTCGCGCTCTTTACGCACGTCAGCAGGGTGGCGCCGACCCGGCGGCGAAACGCCGACGTCGACCCGCGTTCATCCTTTCGTGCACAGGAACGGGTGGTGGGTGTTCGACGCGGGGCGAATCCCCGGGCGCGCGGACCTCAGCGCACCGCGCTCAGGAACGCGCGGGTCCGTTCGTGCGCGGGGGCGTCGAGCAGCTCGGCCGCCGGACCCGACTCCACCACCGAACCGCTGTCGAACATCAGGATCCGGTCGGAGACGTCCCGCGCGAAGCCCATCTCGTGCGTCACGCACAGCAGGGTGATGTCCGTGTCGCGCGCGACGTCCCGCAGCACGTCCAGGACCTCCGCGACCAGCTCCGGGTCGAGCGCCGACGTCACCTCGTCGAGCAGCAGGATCTCCGGCCGCATCGCGAGGGCCCGGGCGATCGCCACCCGCTGCTGCTGGCCGCCGGACAGCCGGGTCGGCCGGTCGTCGGCCTTGTCGGCGAGACCGACCAGGCCGAGCAGCTCCCGGGCCCGCTCGTGCGCCTCCTCCCGGCTCTCGCCGAGCACGTGCACCGGCGCCTCGACGATGTTCTGCACCACCGTCATGTGCGGGAAGAGGTTGAAGTGCTGGAAGACCATGCCGACCCCGCGCCGCCGCCGGGCCAGGTAGCGCTCGCTCGCCGGCACCAGAGCGCCGCCCGCGCCGCCGGCCCCGGAGGCCGCGCCGGGCATGTGCGAGTACGGCTGCCCACCCACGTGGATGACCCCGTCCGTGACCCGCTCCAGGGTCATCAGCAGCCGCAGGATGGTCGTCTTGCCGGAACCGCTCGGCCCGATCAGGGTGACCCGCTCGCCGCGCCCGACCGTCAGGTCGAGACCGTCCAGGACGACCTGGTCGCCGTAGCGCTTGGTCACCCGCTCGAACCGCACGGCCTCGGTACCGGCCTCCGCCCCGTTCTTGTGGGTGTCAGTGGGCAAGGCGTGCCTCCAGTCGTCGTACGAGCACGGACGTCGGCCAGCTCGCGAGCAGGAACACCGCGCCGGCCAGGGTGAAACTCTCCAGATAGGCGAAGTGCGTGCTGCCGAACGTGTTCGCCTCGTGCACCATCTCGTGCACCGTGATCACCGACAGCAGCGGCGTCTCCTTGAACATGGAGACCGCGTAGTTGCCCAGCGGCGGCAGCACGTTGCGCACCGCCTGCGGCAGCACCACCGCCCGCCACACCCGCCGCCGCGGCAGCGACAGCGCCGTGCACGCCTCCCACTGCCCGCGCGGTACGGAGTCGATGCCCGCCCGGTACACCTCCGCCAGGTACGCCGCGTAGTGCACCCCGAGGACCAGGACGCCCAGGACCGGCGCGTCCAGACCCGGCACGAGCACCCAGGCCGCGAACAGCTGCACCAGCAGCGGCGTCGACCGCACGAACGCGGCCGCCCAGCCCACCGGCAGCGCCACCCAGCGCGGCGCGGCCCGCCCCACGAGCGCGAGCACCAGGCCGAGGAGCGCCGCCACCGCGAAGCCGAGCACGGTCGCCACGAGCGTGACCCCGAAGCCCTTGAGGACGACCGGCAGCGCGGCCCAGGCCGCGTCCCCGTCCCAGATCACGCGCCACCTCCCTGACCGAGCCCGCCCGGTCCGCCGAGCCGGGCCCGCGCGGCCCGCTCCAGCGCGTTCATCAGCAGGCTCACCACGGCGGCGAGGACGCCGTACACCGCGAGCAGCACCAGGTACGCGCCCGCCGTGTCACCGGTCGCCGACCGCAACTGGTCGATCTCGAAGGTGATGTCGGGCACCGTGACCAGCGACAGCAGCGGCGTCGCCTTGAGCAGCTGCACCAGCAGGTTCTTGAACGGCGCCACCATCAGCGCGTGCGCCTGCGGCAGCACCACCCGCCGCAGCCGCAGCCACGGCCCCATGCCCAGCGCGACCGCCGCCTCCCGCTGCGCCCGGGGCACGGCGGCGACCGCGCCCCGGACCACCTCGGCCCCGTACGCCCCGTAGTTGAGGCCGAGCGCCACCACGCCGCAGGCCAGCGGTTCGAGCCGGAAGCCCAGGATGGGCAGCGCGAAGAACAGCCAGAACAACTGCACGTACAGCGAGGTGCCCCGGAAGAACTCGACGACCGTACGGGCCGCGCCCCGCACCGGAAGCCGCCGCGAGCGCGACATCAGCCCCAGCGCGTACGCCAGTACCAGGGCGAGCGCCGCGCCGAGCACCGTCGCCTCCACGGTCACGACCAGCCCCTCGCCGAGCCGCGGCAGCGCCTGCCGCAGCTCGGGCAGGAAGCCGCTCACGCCGGCCCCTTGCCCGCGCACAGGTCCGCGGTGCGCAGTGACCGGGGCGGCGCCTCGTTCCGGGTGAAGCCGTAGCGGCCGATCAGACCGACATAGCGCCCCTGATCAGCGGTGATCTTCCCGAGCTCGCGGTCGAACGCGTCCCGCAGCGACCGCGCCCCGGGCCGGAACACCGCCCCGCCCGCGCTCCACTGCTTCACCCCGTCCACGACCGGCACGAACGGGGTGGCCACCTCCACCGCAGCGCCCTGGTTCGTCCCGGCCAGCCAGCGCAGCGAGATCCCGGTGAGCGCGAAGGCGTCGACGCGCCCGGCGAGCACCGCGTCGAGGCCGTCCTGCTGCTTGGCCAGCGTCTTCACCGAACCGTCGGGAACGCCCGCCGCCTTCGCGTACGAGGCCTCCACGGCGGCGGTCAGCACGCCCACCGTCGCCCCGGCCCGCGCGCAGGACGCGAGGTCGGTCAGCCGCTTCGGATTGCCCCGGGGCACCATCAGGGCGGTCGGGGAGACGAACTCGGGCTCGGAGAAGATCACCTTGGCGCACCGCTCGGGCGTGATCGACATGCCCGCGCTCACGACGTCGAACCGGCCGGCCAGCAGGCCGGGTATCAGCGAGCCGAACTCGGTGAGCGTCGGACGCAGTTCGCGCACCCCGAGCGCCCGGAACACCTCCCGGTGCAGCGTCGGCGCCTCGCCCGCCAGCTCGTCGCCGTCCTGGAAGCCGTACGGCGCCTCACCGGCGAACCCGACCCGGACGAAGCCCTGCTCGCGCAGCCTGGCGAGCAGTCCGGCGTCCTCCCTGGGCGCGCCCGTGCCCGCCTCGGTGCGGCTGCAGGCGGTCAGTACTCCGGCGGCCCCGCAGGCGGAGGCCAGAGTGAGGAAGCCACGCCGGTCGAGCCGATCGAGGTGTAGGGCACGGGTCATGAGGGTCCTTCCGGGGAGGGGCGGGCGGGGGGAGGGACGGACGAGGTCACCCGGCGGGGGAGACCACCGGCGCGAAGTCGCGCGAGGCGATGAAGGAGGGCCGGCGCACCGGAGCGGCGAACGGCGCCTCCGGCCGGTTCTCGACGCTGTTGAAGACGAAGAAGACGTTGCTGCGCGGGTACGGGGTGATGTTGTCGCCCGAGCCGTGCAGCGCGTTGCAGTCGAACCAGGTCGCCGAGCCGGGCGCACCGGTGCACTGGCGGATCCCGCACGCGTCGGCGAACGTCGTCAGCGCCTCGTTCGACGGCGTTCCCGCGTCCTGCATCCGCAGCGACCGCTTGTAGTTGTCCTTCGGGGTCTCGCCGGCGCAGCTGAGGAACGTGCGGTGCGAACCCGGCATGATCATGAGGCTGCCGTTGGTGGTGTGGTTGGCGGTGAGCGCGATCGACACCGACACCGTCCGCATCTGCGGCAGCCCGTCCTCGGCGTGCCAGGTCTCGAAGTCGGAGTGCCAGTAGAAGCCGCTGGCGCCGAAGCCCGGCTTGACGTTGACCCGCGACTGGTGGACGTACACCTCGGAGCCCAGGATCTGCCGGGCCCGGCCGGCGACCCGGGGGTCGGCGGCGAGCCGGGCGAAGACCTCGCTCATCCGGTGCACCTCGAAGACCGAGCGGATCTCCCGCGAGTGCGGTTCGACGATCGCCCGCTCGTCCTCGCGTACGGCGGGGTCGGCCACGAGCCGGTCCAGCTCGGCGCGCAGCCCGGCGACCTCGTCGGGCGTCACCAGCTCCTCGACGGTGACGAAGCCGTCGCGCTCGTAGTCCTCCAGCTCGCGCGCCCAGAACGGGCCGGGCGTGCCGGGGGCGGACCAGACGACGGGGTCCTTGCGGCCGATCAGCACCTCCTCGGCGCCGCGGGTGGGGTAGAGGTCGATGGGACGGGTGGGGGCGGATGCCATGGGTGGGGCTGCCTTCCTTCCTCGTGGGCGGATCGGGTGCGGTGCGGCGGTCAGCTCGGCTCGGGCTCGGGGTCCGGCTCGGTGAGGAGCGGGTAGACGCCGTTCTCGTCGTGGTCCTCGCGGCCGGTGACGGGCGGGTTGAAGACGCAGAGGCAGCGGAAGTCGCGCCGGACCTTGAGGGTGTGCCGCTCGTGCCCGTCGAGCAGGTACATCGTTCCGGGCGCGATGGTGTAGGTGAGGCCCGTCTCGTGGTCGGTGAGCTCGGCCTCGCCCTCGACGCAGACGACGGCCTCGACGTGGTTGGCGTACCACATGGACGTCTCGGTCCCGGCGTAGAGCACCGTCTCGTGCAGGGAGAAGCCGACCCGCTCGCGGGCCAGGACGATGCGCTTGCTCTCCCAGGTGCCGGAGGCGGCGCGGACGTGGCGCTCGGTGCCGTCGAGCGAGGCGAAGGTACGGACGATCATGGTGTGGCTCTTTCGTTGCGGGGGATCGGGGGGCCGGAGGCTCAGGCGGCTGCCCGGCCGGCCGCGGCGTGGCGCACGGCCCGGGCGAGGATGCCGAGCCCCTCGTCGAGCTCGTCGTCGGTCGCGGTGAGCGGCGGCAGCAGCTTCACCACCTCGTCGTGCGGTCCCGAGGTCTCCAGGAGCAGACCGAGGTCGAAGGCCCGCCGGCACACGGCCGCCGCGCGCTCGGGCTCGGCGAACTCCAGGCCCCAGACGAGCCCGCGGCCCCGCACGGAGCGGGCCGTGCGGTCGTCTTCGCCGCACAGGTCCGTGAGCGCGCGCTCGATCCGCCCGGCCCGGGCCAGGGTGCGGTCGCGCAGGGCGCCGTCGCGCCAGTACGCGTCGAGGGCGGCGGTGGCGGTGACGAAGGCCGGGTTGTTGCCGCGGAAGGTGCCGTTGTGCTCGCCCGGCTGCCACACGTCGAGCTCGTCGCGGAACAGGCACAGCGCCATCGGCAGGCCGTAGCCGCTGATGGACTTCGACAGGGTGACGATGTCGGGCGTGATGCCCGCCTCCTCGAAGGAGAAGAAGTCACCGGTGCGGCCGCAGCCCATCTGCACGTCGTCGACGATCAGCAGCATCTCGTGCCGCCGGCACAGCTCCGCGAGCCCGCGCAGCCACTCGGCGCGGGCGACGTTGATCCCGCCCTCGCCCTGCACGGTCTCCACGATCACGGCCGCCGGCCGGTCCATGCCGGACCCGGGGTCGTCCAGCAGGCGCTCGAACCACAGGAAGTCGGGCGTCCGGCCGCCGAGGTAGTGGTCGTACGGCATGCGCGTGGCGTTCGGGAGCGACACTCCCGCGCCGGCGCGCTTGGCGGCGTTGCCGGTGACGGCGAGCGAGCCGAGCGACATGCCGTGGAAGGCGTTGGTGAAGGAGACGACCGTCTCCCGGCCGGTGACCTTGCGGGCGAGCTTCAGCGCGGCCTCGACGGCGTTCGTGCCGGTGGGGCCCGGGAACATCACCTTGTACGGCAGCGCGCGGGGCTCCAGGACGGTGCTGCGGAAGGTCTCCAGGAAGTCGCGTTTGGCGGTCGTCGACATGTCGAGGCCGTGCGTCACGCCGTCGGAGGCGAGGTAGTCGAGCAGCGCCCGCTTCAGCACCGGGTTGTTGTGGCCGTAGTTGAGCGATCCGGCACCGGCGAAGAAGTCGAGGAAGGGCCGCCCGTGCTCGTCGTACAGCCGGCTCCCGCTCGCCCGCTCGAACACCACGGGCCAGGCCCGGCAGTAGCTGCGCACCTCCGACTCGACGGTCTCGAAGACGGACGGGGCGAGAGGGGTGAGGGGGGTGGTGAGGATGGTCACGCGTGCTCCGCAAGTGGTGTCGTGGCGGGTGGCGGGTGGCGGGTGTGGTGGGCTGGAAGGGGTGTCAGGCCGTCAGGGGCCCGATGCGGTAGAGGACTTCGGGTTCGTGCGGTTCGTGCTGCTCGTGAGGTGCCTGCTGCTCGCCCGTGCCGGCCGGCACGGGGAACACGGCCGCGGGGAAGAGCACCTCCCGCGTCAGCCCGGCGCCGTGCCGGCGCGCGAACGAACGGAACATCCGGTCGGAGGCCACGTTCCCGGGGGTGACCGTCGCCTCGATCCGGACGAGCCCGTGCTCGGCCGCGACCCGGGCGGACAGGGAGTCGAGCAGTGCTCCGGCTACCCCGGTTCCGCGATGCGAACCCTCCACGGCGACCTGCCAGACGAACAGCGTCCCCGGTGCCTCGGGGCGCAGATAGCCGGTGACGAACCCGACCGGGCGTCCCGTCGCGTCCCGCGCGACGGCCGTCGTCCCGGCGAAGTCCCGGCACCACAGCAGATAGCTGTAGGGCGAGTTGACGTCCAGCTCTCCCGACTCGCGGGCGATCCGCCAGAGCTCGGCGCCGTCCGTGATCTCGGCCCGGCCGATGTCCGGGCCGTCGGCCGGACCGGCGTCAAGGCCGGTGGTCGCAGTGGTGGCGTGTGCTGTGGTCATGGGCGCCGAAGCTACCGAGCGCGTCGGTGAACTTCCTGGCGAGACGGGGTTGTGGTGGACGGATGGGGGGTGATAGTCGCGCGAGCCGTCCGGCGTGGGAATGAGCGGCGGAGTGGCGCGAAAAACGCGGTCAAAACGGGGCTAAGTGCCCGTTTGTAACGGCTGGATAACGGCTCGGCGCGGGGTGAACCGGGTTGTTAGGGACCTGCGAAAGCCGTGCGTTTCTGGTTTGGGGCGGACGGTGAGGGGTGAGGCGTAGGGGTTCCGGGCGCGACGAAAAGGCCGGCTCCTTCCCGCGCCGGGCGGGGAAGGAGCCGGCCTTGATGTGCCATTTCGTGCTGGTTGCCGCTTGCCGGTTGCCGGCGGTCGGCGGCCGAACGGCGGTCGCTAGCGGCGTGCGGCGCGCAGCAGGGTGACGGCGCCGATCGCCGGTACGGCGAGCGTGAACGCGAGGAGGAGCAGCAGCTCCGTCGGGCCGATCCGGGGAGCGGCCAGGAGGAAGCTGCCGAAGAGCACCGCGACCGGGGGCGCCGCGGCGGTGGCCGTGCCGATCGTCTTGCTCGGCTGGTCCCAGAGCGGCGAGTTCCACAGCAGCCACAGGCCGATCAGCAGCACCGCACCGCCCAGCGGCATGTTGAACAGGAAGAGCGGCCCGGCCGCGGTGAGCGGCAGCACGGCGGGCCAGGCGCGCCCGGTCCGTGGGGGCTCCGCGGTCGTCGCCGCCGGGGCGACGGGCTCCTCGGCGAGCGCCGACGCGGCCACCGTGCGGGGCTCGCCGAGGTCGGCGAGGACCTCGCGCAGCTGCTGCTCGCCCTCGGCGCCGCTGACCTCGATGTGCTCGCGCAGGTCCGCCAGGAGCTCGGCCCGGCGCTCGGCGGGCAGCTCGGCCGTCTCGCGCGCGACGGCGTCGAGATAGGCGGTCGCGAGCGGGTGGTCGATGGTGTTCATGAGGGTTCCCCCTGCGATTCGTTGAGAAAGTGGTCGACGGCGTCCCGGAACAGCGGCCAGGCCCGGGTGAACTCGGCCAGGGCCGCCCGGCCGGCCGGGGTGAGCGTGTAGTAGCGCCGGGGCGGGCCGCTCGGCGAGTCGCGCAGCTCGGTGTCGACGAGTCCCTCGCGGCGCAGCCGGGACAGCAGGGGATAGATCGTCCCCTGGCTCGTGGTCATCACGCTGACCGCGGAGAGCTCGCCGAGCAGCTCGATGCCGTACCTCGGCCCGTCCCTGAGCAGGGCCAGGACGCAGTGCTCCAGTACGCCCTTGCGGAGCTGACTGGGGACCTTGCCACCTGCCTCGTTACTTGCTTCACCAGGAACCATGTAATGCAAGATAGCTCGACCGCGGGCTTCCCACAAGGAAAAACGGGTGTCATGGCGGGACCGTGTCTCCCTACACTCGCTCACGCGGACGAAACGCCGGACCGACGGACCGTCGGATCGGCGGACCGTCACATCCACGAGCCATGAAGGGAGACGACCATGCGTGCTGTCGCGACCGCCGCCGTCGCCGCCGTCTCCCGTGCCCGGTACGACGTGATCCTGGCCTCTCGCGCCGCCCGGTGCCGGCTGCGCGGCCGTCACCGCTGACCCGCGACGAAGTCGTACCCGTACCCGTACACGTACAGGTAGACGTATCCGTACCCGTATCCGTACGCCGACTCGTCACGGGAATCGCGCTGCCCTGCTTCCGCATCGCACGCGAAGGACCCTCACCATGCGTACCTCTGCACCCGTCTCCGCCCACGTCCGCAACCTCGGCATCCTCGCCCACGTCGACGCCGGCAAGACCACCCTCACCGAGCGGTTCCTCTTCCTCACCGGCGCCACCCACAAGCGCGGCGAGGTCCACGACGGCACCACCGTCACCGACTTCGACCCGCAGGAGCGCGACCGCGGCATCACGATCTTCTCCGCGGCGGTCAGCTGCGAGTGGGCCGGCCACCGGCTGAACCTGATCGACACACCCGGACACGTCGACTTCGCGGGCGAGGTCGAACGCGCGCTGCGCGTCCTGGACGGCGCGGTCGCCGTGTTCGACGGCGTCGCGGGGGTGGAACCGCAGAGCGAGTCGGTGTGGCGCCAGGCGGACCGGCACGGCGTCCCGCGCATCGCGTTCGTCAACAAGCTCGACCGCGCGGGCGCCGACCTCGACACGGCCGTGGCCTCGCTCCGCACCCGGCTCGGCACCGTCCCGCTGCCCGTCCAGCTCCCCCTCGGCCGCGAGGACGCCTTCACCGGCGTCGTCGACCTGATCCGCATGCGGGCGTACGAGTGGCCCGACGGCGCGGCCGCCGGCGCCGGCCCGGTCGAGGGGCCCGTGCCCGAGGCGCTGCGCGAGGAGGCGGCGCGGCGGCGGCGAGCACTCGACGAGCAGGTCGCGGAGCTGCACCCGGAGGCCCTGGAGGAGTTCTGCGCCACGGGCGCGCTGAGCGAGCGGACGCTGGTCGCCGCGCTGCGCGGGCTCACCCTCTCCGGCGGGGCGACCGTGGTGCTGTGCGGCTCCGCCTACCGCAACCGCGGTGTGGAACCGCTGCTCGACGCCGTCACCGCGTATCTGCCCGCGCCCGCCGACCTGCCACCCGTACGCCCCGACCGGCACCCCGCCGACCCGGCGGCGCCGTTCACCGCGCTCGCCTTCAAGGTGGGCGTCACGCCCACCGGCCGCATGACCTACCTCCGCGTCTACGCGGGAACGCTCCGAAAGGGGGACACCGTGCTCGACACCGCGTCGGGACGCACCGAACGCGTCGCCCGCATCCTGCGCGTCCAGGCCGACCGCACGACCGAGACCGCGCTGGCCGGGGCCGGCGACATCGTCGCCGTCGTCGGCCCCAAGACCACCCGGTCCGGCGCCACGCTCTGCGCCCCCGGCGCGCCGGTGACCCTCGAAGCGCCGGAACGGGCCGAACCGGTCGTGTCCGTGGCCGTCGAGGCGCGGCGCGGCACCGACACCGAGCGTCTGGCCGCGGGCCTGGCCCGGCTGGCCGAGGAAGATCCGTCCCTGGTGGTCGGCACCGACCCCGAGTCGGGTCAGACCGTGCTCTCCGGTCTGGGCGAACTGCACCTGGAGGTCACGGTGGAGAAGCTGCGCCGGACCCACGGCCTCGACGTCGTGGTCGGCCGGCCCCGCGTCGCGTACCGGGAGACGGTCGGCCGGGGCGTCACCGGCCTCACGTACCGGCACGTCAAACAGGACGGCGGCGCGGGCCAGTTCGCCCACGTCGTCATCGACGTCGAACCCCTCGCGGAACCCCGCGGAGCCGATCCCCGTGGAGCCGGACCCCTCGCGGAATCCCTCGGAGAGGAGGAGCACATGGCGGACCTCGTCTTCCGCTCGGCGGTCGTCGGCGGCCGCGTCCCGCCGCTGTTCGTCCGCGCGGTCGAGGCCGGCTGCCGTGACGCCCTCGCCGAGGGCCCGCTCGGCGGCCACCGGGTGACCGGAGTCCGCGTCACCCTCACCGACGGCTCCACCCACGTGAAGGACTCCTCCGAGCTCGCCTTCCGCGCGGCCGGCCGCTTCGCCCTGCGCGAGGCGCTCCGGGCGAGCGAGATGACGCTGCTCGAACCGGTCGCCGAGGTCACGGTCACCGTCCCCGAGGACGCCGTCGGCACGGTCCTCGGCGACCTCGCCGCCCGCCGCGGCCGGGTCACCGGCTCCACGACCCGTGGCGGCACGGCGGTCCTGACGGCGACGGTCCCGCTGGCCGAACTCTTCGGCTACGCCTCCCGGTTGCGCAGCCGCACCCAGGGCCGCGGCACCTTCACGACCCGTCCGGCGGGGTATGCCCCGGCCGGATAACCCGACCGGGCCCCCGGCCCGCCGGACGCGGCCGGCCGAAGCCCCGGCGTACGCCGGGGCCGAGGCCGGGTCCGGCGTGCAGGCATGCATGCACGAAGGGGGAGGGGTGCGCGGGCGGGGCCGGGCGGCGGCGTCGCGCGCGGCCCGGGCGGGCCGCACACGACGCGTGCCAACCCCGCGCCCCGGAAATCCCGTTGTGCCGCCCCCGTCCCGTCACTACTGTCGGATCCATCGACGTGTAGCTCAGCAGCAGAGCGCCGGGCTCCGGACCCGGAGGGCGCGGGGGCGGCACCCGCCACGTCGGCTTATGAACGCGCACGCTGACCAGCAGCCTCCGATGACGATCTCCGCCGCCCATCCCGAGGGCCAGGCGGCGCGGGCCTTCGTCACCTCGCTCACCCACGCCGACCCCGACACCAGGAGCCGTGCGGCCGACCGGGTGCGCGGCTGGCGTGCGGTCCTGGCCGGCATCACCACCGGCCGGCTGACGGTCGGCTCCCGCACGCCGGTGTCCGGGCTGCCCGTCTGGGTGACGCCCGAGGTGCTGCGCGGCGGCTTCGCCACCGGCGCCGCCCGGGCCGGGGGACCCCTGCAGCCGTACGAGGCGGACGCGGCGCGCCGCGCGGGCGTGCCCGAGGACCGGGCCGCGCTCTTCGCCCACTTCCTCACCGAGGACGGGCTCGCCGACCTCTGGGCCCTGCTGGACTCCGGCCGCTACGCGGTGACCGTCCCCGAGGAGGCCGCGCTGCTCACCGTGGCCTGGCTGGTCCGGGCCGGTGAGCACGACGCCGCCCTCGAACTGGCCGGGGAAATCCGTCCGTTCGCCGACCGGCTGCGCTTCGCCCCGCGCCCCGCCCCGGCGCCCGCTCCCGCACCCGGCGCCGTGCACCGCCGTACGGTCGCCCAGGCGACCGCGGCGCTGTCCCGCCGCGGACCCAGCGCGCAGGTCGAGAGCCAGCGCGAGGCGCTCGCCGTCTGGCGGCCCTTCGCCGACGACCTGCTGCGGCACTGGCTGGAGACGGCCACCCCCGAAGGCCGGACCGCCGGTCACGTCCTCGCGTTCCGCCCGGACCGCGGCTGGCACGCGCGCGGCCGCGAACTCCTCGACCGCTACGCCCGCCTGGCGGAGCGGCACACCCTGACCCGCCGGCATCGCGACCCCAAGAGCAACGAGGGCATCCTGCGCCTCGCGCTGGAGGAGACCGTCGCGGGACGGCCGCTCGACCCGCGCCGGCTCGGGCTGCTGCGGCACGCGGCGGCCTCGATGGTACGGAAGCGGGGCCTGCCCGAGTCCGAGCGCCACACCGCGCTCCGCCATGACCAGGCCCGGCAGGCCGCGCGGCCCGCGCACCGCGACCTCGCCGCGCTCGTCGCCGGCCGGCTCTCCGCCCTCCCGCAGGACACGGGCACCGCCGACATCGCACCGCTCGTCGCCCCGGTGACCGAGGCCGAGCAGCACACCACCGGGCTGCCCGCCGGCGCGGCCGTACCGCCGACGGTGCGCCGGGTGGTCCAGACGACGCTGAGCGCGCCGATCGGCACGCTCGTGGCCCGCGGGATCGTCCCCTCGGCCGAGGCCATGGCCGAACTCGTCCCGCAGCTCGTCGCCGAGGAGACCGCGACGGGCTACCGGGATCCGGCCCTGCGCACCCTGATGGCCGCCCACTACCGCGCCTTCCGCGCGCGCCGCTCACTGCTGCTGCTGAATCTGGAACGCCAGGTCCGCCCCGAGGAGCTGCCCTGGGTACGGGCCGTGGCGGACCAGCAGCGCGACGCGGCGGACCGTGGCGCCCGGCGCTCGTCGCTCGGCGCGGTGAGGGAAGTGGCCGAGGCAGCCGTGGCGGGCTTCCCGGGCACCCTGCTGCCCAACCCGCTGGTGCGCGAACTCGGCGTGCTCGGCCGCAGGTCCGGCATCAGCGACGCGCCGCTGGTCGAGGAGCTCGCCGCCGACATCTTCATGGGCACCTTCAGCGGCAAGTTCCTCGCCGCGGCCGGTGTCGCCGCCGAACTCCTCGGCGGCGGCTCGCTCTACGAGCGGTACTACGACATCGACTACTCGGTCGTGCGGTTCCTCGCCGACCGCTCCGGCACGGAGCGCGAAGCGCCGGAATTCGCCCTGCTCTGCGCGGAGCGGGCCGGCGAGCCGGCCGGGCACGGCCGCGGCTGGTCCGTGGCCGGCAACGGCATGGTGATCGAGCAGGCCCAGATCCTCACCACCCACAACCTGGCCACCCTCGTACACCGCTTCGGCATCGCGCCCGCACCCGGCTGGGCCGAACTGGCCCGGCGCTGCTTCACCACGGTCTGCCGCCTCGCACACCGCGCGGCCGGCACCCCGCACCCGCTCGCCACCATCAAGGACGCGGCCTACGCCTGGCGGCAGATGCTCTTCCACCTGTCGCTGTGCGACGAGAAGGACCGCGCCGAGGTGCTGGCCTGGCTTCCCGAGGAGTCCGCCCGCCACCGGGCGCCGGTGGCGACCCTCCTCGCGCCCGCCCTTGAGGGGCTGCGGCTGGTCTGCGACGGCGGCTCCCTCGGCCCGGACGGCACGGCGGCGGGCGGCCGTGCCCGCCGTCTGACGGGATGGAGCGTGTCCGGCCACTGGCTGCTGCGGCCGTCGGACAGGAGCCGTCAGCGCGGGCGATGAGCGCGGGCCGTCGGCGCGGTGCCGCCGGCGCGGACCTTCAGCGCGGGCCGTCGGCACGGACCCTCAGCGTGGGGCCGTCACCGCGGGGGCGCCGTCACGGACTCTCAGCGCGCGGCCGCCGGCATGGACCCTCAGCGCGGGCCCGCGCCCGCCGTCTCCGGCAGCGCCGGGCCGGTCGCCGCTTCGGCCGCTTCGGCCGGCTCGGCCGCCCGGATAACGGTCTTGCGCCGCCCGTCCTCGATCCGCAGCCCGGTCAGCGCCGTGACCGTCACCAGCGCGAACGCGATCGCGCCGATCACGAACGCCGTCGTGTACTGCGACTCCTGGGGCAGCGGCGGAACGCCCGGGGGCAGGCCCTCGATCAGGTGGGCGGTGAGCAGGGAGGTGATCACCGCGCTGCCGATGGCGCTGCCGACCGAGCGGGCGATGGAGTTGATGCCGTTCGCGATGCCGCTCTGGTGGACCGGCACGCCCGCCACGATGAACGCGGGCAGCGAGGCGAGGCCGAAGCTCACGGCGAGGCCGGTGAGCATGCCGGCGGCGATCACCGAGCCGGTGGCGCCGTGCTGGAGCGCCAGCCACAGATAGCCGAGCACACCGAAGACACCGCCGGTCGCCAGCGTGACGCGGGCTCCGACGCGGTGGACGAGGAGGCCGGCGATCTGTGCGCCGACGAGCGAGGCGAGCGTCGCGGGGAGCAGGTAGGTGACGGCCGCGGACAGGACGGAGGCGGTGAATCCGTATCCGGCGAGGGCCGTCGGCGTCTGCACGAGGTACGACACGGCGATGAACTGCGTGAACATGCCGAAGCCGAGCAGCAGCCCCGCGATGTTGGTGAACAGGACCGGCCGCAGCACGAACATCGCCATGTCGACGAGCGGTTCGCGCACCCGCCGTTCGACGAACACCCACAGCGCCGCCGTGACCGCCGCCGCGACGAACAGCGTGATCGTACGAGCCGAGCCCCAGCCCCAGGCGTTGCCCTGCGACACGGGCAGGAGCAGCAGCACGAGCGTGGCGGCGAGCGTTGCGGCGCCCAGCCAGTCGGTGCGCCCGCCGGACGGGCGCGGCGACGGCGGGACGGCCACCGCGGCCACGAGGAGCGCCAGCACGGACAGGCCGGTGGCCAGCCAGAACACATGGTGGTAGTCGGGACGGTCGCCCCGCGTCAGCAGTCCCGCGCCGACCAGGGCGAGGCCGCTGCCGACCGCGAGGGTCCCGCTGACCAGGCCCATGGCGCCGGGCAGCCGGCGTGGCGGCAGTTCGTCGCGCAGCACCGACAGGGCCAGCGGGAAGATCGCCGTGGCGGCGCCCTGCAGGGCGCGGGCGGCGAGCAGCAGCGGCAGCGAGCTGGTGGTGGCGGCGAGCACCGAGCCGACGACGGTCAGGGCCAGGACGGCGAGCAGGACCGGCCGCTTGCCGCGCTGGTCGCCGAGCCGGCCGAGGAGCGGCGTGAACACGGCGGCGGACAGCAGGGTAGCGGTGGTGAGCCAGCTCGCGGCGGACGTGGTGATGTCGAGCTGGTGCTCGACGACGGCCAGGATCGGGACGACGAGCGTCTGCATCATCGACACGACCATGGCGGCGAGGCCGAGGGCCAGGACGAGTCCGGTGCCGGACCGCCCGGGGGAGGAGGTGTGCTGCGGTGACATGGAGGGACAGGCTCCGAAGAAGATGCGTACGGGCAGGAGGGGGAGGAGAGGGGAAGCGCCGGCGGCGGTCCGCGCCGAGGGGCACGGACCGCCGCCGGGGCGGGTGTCAGTCGCGCGCGAGGCGGACGAGCATCTTGCCCGTGTTGCCGCCGCGCATCATCGACAGGAAGGCGTCGAGGGCGTTCTCGATGCCGTCGGCGACCGTCTCGTCGGCGACCAGCGTGCCGTCCTTCAGCCAGCCGCCGGCCTGCCGGGCGTAGTCGCCGACCAGGTGCAGGTGGTCGCCCACGTTCATGCCGCGCAGGGTGATGCGCTTGCCGATGGCGAGCGGCAGGTTCGCCGGGCCGGGCGGGAGTTCGGTCGCGTTGTACGCGGAGATGGCGCCGACCAGGCCGATCCGGCCGTTCAGGTTCATCGCCGCGAGGGCCGCGTCCAGGTGCTCGCCGCCGACGTTGTCGAGGTAGACGTCGATGCCCTCGGGCGCGGCGGCCGCGAGCTGCCCGGCGACGTCGCCGGCGCGGTAGTCGAGCGCCGCGTCGTAGCCGTACTGCTCGACCAGCCGGGCGGCCTTCTCCGGCCCGCCCGCCGACCCGATCACCTTCGCCGCGCCCAGCTTCCGGGCGAACTGGCCGGCCACCGAGCCGACCGCGCCGGCCGCCCCGGACACGAAGACGACATCGCCCTCGCGCACCGGCGCGATCTCCGTCAGCGTGGCCCACGCGGTCAGCCCCGTGGTGCCGAGCACACCCAGATAGGCCTCGGCCGGCGCGAGCGCGGTGTCGACGATCTGGACGGCGGCGGCGTCCACGAGGGCGTACTCCCGCCAGCCCAGGAAGTGCGTGACCGTCGCGCCGACCGGCACGTCCGGCGCCTGTGAGGCGACGACGGTGCCGACGGCCGTACCCGTCATGGTCTGGCCGAGCCCGAACGGCGGGATGTAGGACTCGCCCTCGTTCATGCGGCCGCGCATGTACGGGTCGACGGAGAGGAAGTCGTTGCGCACGACGACCTGGCCGGGGGCCGGGTCGGGCACGGTGGTGGTGACGAAGGCGAAGTCGGCGGGCCGGGGCTCGCCGACGGGCCGGGCGACGAGCTGCCATTCACGGCTGGAAAAGGGCATGACGAAGCTCCATGGGAGAGAAGGGCGAGAGGGGAGGGGAGGGGTAAGGGGAAGGAAAGGTCAGCGGGCCGTCGCCGCAGGTGCCGGTACCGGTGCCGGCACCGGTGTTCCCAGCAGTCCCGCGAGCAGCGCGTCCGTCGCCGGGGCGAAGAGCGCCCGGCCGTCCGCCGCCCCGGCCCCGGTCACCGACTCCAGGCCGAGGACGAGCGCGAGGGCGATGTCCGCCGCCTGCGCGGGCTCGACGTCGGCGGCGGTGCCGGCCTCGGCGAACAGGCCGGTGAGCAGGCTTCGCAGATCGGCCGTGAACGCGGCGCAGATGCCGGTGAAGAGCCGGGCCTTGGCGTCCACGAGCTCGGCGGTGTGCGGGGAGGGGCCGCTCAGTTCGGCGACGAGGTCGAGCTTGGCGGCCAGGACGCCCCGGATCCGTACGGCGTACGGGGCGCCCGTGTCGGCCGCCGCCCGCCGGGCCCGCTCCAGGGCACGGGCGTGCAGCCGGGCGGCGAGCCGGCGGAAGGCGTCGTCCTTGTTGCGGACGTACTGGTAGACGGCGGACCGGGACACGCCCATGGTGGCGGCGATGTCGTCCATCGTGGTGCGCCGTACGCCGTACCGGGTCAGGCAGTCGTAGGCGGCGTCGAGGACCTCGTCGAGCCGGTCGGTGCCCACGCTCAGGCCAGCTTCTCGAGCAGCGCGGCGGCGAGCGGGGCGGAGGAGGCCGGGTTCTGGCCGGTGACCAGGTTGCGGTCGGTGACCACGTGCGGCGCCCACGGCTCGCCGACCCGGACGTCGACGCCGGCCTCGACGAGCCGGGTCTCGAGCAGCCACTTCGCCTTGTCGGCGAAGCCCGCCTGGGCCTCCTCGGCGTTGCTGAAGGCGGTCGCCGCGTAGCCGGCGAAGGCGTTGGTGCCGTCCTCCCCGACCGCCGCGAGCAGCGCGGCCGGGGCGTGGCAGACGACGCCGAGCGGCTTGCCCGACGCCAGGGCGTCGACCAGGAGCCGGCCGGAGACGGCGTCGACGGCGAGGTCCTCCATGGGGCCGTGACCGCCCGGGTAGAAGACGGCGTCGTAGTCGTCGAGCCGCACGTCCGCCAGGCGGACCGGGCTGCGGAGCTCGGCCATCGCGTCGAGGATCGCGGCGATCCGGTCGGCGCCCTCCTGCCCGCCGTTGACCTCGGGGGCGAGGCTGCCCCGGTCGACGGCCGGGACGACACCGCCGGGCGTGGCGACGGTGACCTCGTGCCCGGCGGCCGTGAACGCCTCGTACGGCGCGGCGGCCTCCTCGGCCCAGAAGCCGGTGGGGTGCTTGGTGCCGTCGGCGAGGGTCCAGTGGTCGACGCCGGTCATCACGAAAAGGATCTTCGACATGCGTGTCTCTCCAGGCTGACGCGGTGGGGGATCGTCTTGGGGTTCTGACACCGCGGACGCAGAACGTCAGTGCGGCGACGTCCTCGAAGGTAGGAGGCACGACCCATCCGAATCCAATAGGCTCGGACATATGGCAGATAGGAAATCCGATGGCGCGGCGGGAATGCGGGCAGGAGCGGCCGCGGGCCCGCCGACGGGAATGCCGGCGGACCCCGGGCAGGGCCCGGGCCTGCCCGACCTGAACCTGCTGCGCACCTTCCTCGCCGTCTACCGTGCCGGTGCCTTCACCGCCGGTGCCCGGATGCTCGGCCTCTCCCAGCCCACGGTCACCACCCAGATCCGCGCCCTGGAGAGCCGGCTCGGCCGCGAGCTGTTCGAGCGGCTGCCGCGCGGTGTCGCCCCGACGCCGTTCGCCGACGAGCTGGCGACCCGCGTCGTGGAGCCGCTGGACGCGCTCGGCGCGGTGCACGCCCCCGGCGGGCTGCTCGGCGCGGGCGAGGCGGAGCCGGTGCACATCGCGGGCCCCGCCGAGTACCTGTCGCACTGCGTGCTGCCCACCCTCTCGGGCCTCGTCGACAAGGGCGTACGGCTCCGTGTCACCTTCGGCCTCACCGACGACCTCCTGGAGGCGCTGCGGGCCGGCCGCCACGACCTCGTGGTGGCGACCGTCCGCCCCCGGGGCCGCAACCTCGCCTCGGTCCCGCTCGCCGACGAGGAGTTCGTCCTGGTCGCCGCGCCCGCGTGGGCCGAACGCCTCAGCGCCCGCGTCGACACCGACGGGCCCGCCGCGCTGCTCGGCGTGCCCCTGATCGCGTACGCCGAGGACCTGCCCATCCTGCGCCGCTACTGGCGGCACGTCTTCGGCACCCGCCTCACGGCCACGCCCTCCGTCACCGTCCCCGACCTGCGCGCGGTCCTCGCCGCGGTCGTCGGCGGCGCCGGGGCCAGCGTCCTGCCGCGCTACCTGTGCGCGGCCGAACTCGCCTCCGGCGCCCTGGTGGCGCTGCACCAGCCCGAGGACCCGCCGATCAACACCGGTTTCCTCGTCCAGCGCCCCGGCTCCGCCACCAACCCGCACGTGGCCGTCGTCCGCGACCATCTGATCCGCGTCTCGCACGAGGCGTGAGTCCGGGCCGCGGCGCCCGGTGCGGCCCCGGCACGGCGGGCGCGGCACGGAGTGCGGTGCGGAGTGTTGACGAAAGGTATGGACCAATCTACGGTCGCTGCAGCGCGCGCCATGCCCAGGACCACCCCCACGTCCCGAGGAGCACGCATGCCCGGCCACCGAATCGCCCGCGCCCTGTTACCGGCCCTCGCCGCCCTGCTCGCCGCCACCGCGCTCACCGCACCCGCCCAGGCCTCCGGATCCGTCCCGCCGGCCGCGACCGCCGACACCTGCGCCCTCAAGCCCAGGCCCGCCGGCAAGGTCCTCCAGGGATACTGGGAGAACTGGGACGGCGCCGCCAACGGCGTCCACCCGCCCTTCGGCTGGGCCCCGATCGACGACCCGCGCTTCGCCGCCCACGGCTACAACGTGATCAACGCCGCCTTCCCGGTGATCCGTTCCGACGGCACGGTGCTGTGGGAGGACGGCATGGACAGCACCGTCCGCGTCGCCACCCCCGCCGAGATGTGCCGGGCCAAGGCGGCGGGCGCCACGATCCTCATGTCGATCGGCGGCGCGGCCGCCGGCATCGACCTGAGCTCGCGCGCGGTCGCCGACCGCTTCGTCGAGACGATCGTGCCGATCCTGCAGAAGTACAACTTCGACGGCATCGACATCGACATCGAGACCGGGCTCGTCGGCAGCGGCAGCATCACCGCCCTGTCCGCCTCGCAGGCCAACCTCGTCCGCGTCATCGACGGCGTCCTCGCCCGCATGCCCGCCGGCTTCGGCCTGACCATGGCGCCCGAGACCGCCTACGTCACCGGCGGCAGCGTCGCCTACGGCTCGATCTGGGGCGCGTACCTGCCGGTCGTCAAGAAGTACGCGGACAACGGCCGCCTGTGGTGGCTCAACATGCAGTACTACAACGGCAGCATGTACGGCTGCTCCGGCGACTCGTACGCCGCCGGCACCGTCGCCGGGTTCACCGCCCAGACCGACTGCCTGAACCGCGGACTCGTCGTCCAGGGCACCACCATCCGGGTGCCGTACGACAAGCAGGTCCCCGGACTGCCCGCCCAGCCCGGAGCCGGCGGCGGCCACATGGCGCCGGCGGCGGTCGCGCAGGCGTGGAACCACTACGGCGGATCCCTCAAGGGCCTGATGACGTGGTCGGCCAACTGGGACGGATCCAGGGGCTGGACGTTCGGCGACAACGTGAAGGCCCTCCAGGGCCGTTAGGGCCTGGCCGGCGGATCGGGGTCGGACAGGCCCTAGCGCAGACCGGGCCCGGCGGGGCCGGTGCCGGTCCTCCCCCGTGGAAGGACCGGCACCGGCCGCCGCGCGGTGCCGCGGGCCGGTCAGTACCAGCTGGTGCAGCGGGTCGTGCCGGTGGTGTCGTTCCAGGCGCAGGCCCGCATCACGTAACCGGCGTCGTCGTACGCGGGCGTGTGGGTGTCGGAGCCGGTCTGCACGGTCGTCATCCCCATCGGCCCGGTCCAGGTGCGGCCGCCGTCGGTCGACCGGTCCACCCACACCTTGTCGCCCGGGTCCGCGGTGGTGATCCGGCCCCACGCACAGCGGCTGGACGTGCTGTAGCGCAGCTCGATGTGGATGCTGTCGACCATCGCGGTGCGCGGGCTGGTGGCGTTGGCCGTGCTGCACGCCAGCGTGGCCGGGGCGCCGGTGCCGGCGGCCTGGGCCGTGGTGGCCGTGGTGCCGGCGACGCCGAGCAGCAGCGCCGTGGCCGAGAGCAGGACGCCGGTCCGCTTGCTGATCCTCATGGGTTCCCCCTGTAGTGGTCGCGGGAGTGCCGCGAAAGTGACTGCGCGGGCCGCCCCGCCGGTGGCGACCGGGCCCGCGTTCCGACCCGTTCACCATCCCCCGGCAGACAGCCCGCGGGCGTCCACCACCGAGTGGAACGACGGGGTAAACCTGTGCGGTAGCACTCCAAGTCGCCGTCTGCCACTGCGGTATGACGACGGATCAGCCCGCCGGCCTCTAGCATCGTGCGATGCGCACATGGGCGGCCGCGTGGGCGGCACGGCTACGCGACATGGACCCGCGGCTCGTCGACGCGGGGCTCGCCCTCGGCCTCGCGGCGGCCTCGGCCGGTGTCGGCCACCTCTACCACCCCCCGGGCTGGCCGCCCTTCGACGCCCTCGCGTACGTCCTCACCGCCCTGACCGAGTTGCCGCTGGCCTTCCGAAGGGTCGCCCCGGCGGCCGTGCTGCTGGCGTCCTGCGCGGCCTTCGCCGCGTACCTCGCCGCCGGATACCAGCCCTCCCTGAACGTCTGGGCCCCGGCCGTCGCCCTCTACGGCCTCACCGCCCAGCGTCCCTTCCGGACCGCCGCGGCCGGCGCCGCCCTCGTCGCCGCCGTCATCCTGTACAGCGGCCTGAGCGCCCCCGAACTCGGTCTCGCCACCGCGGTCATCCAAGCCGTCGCCCTCCCCGCCGTCGTCTGGGAGTTCGGCAACAACGCCCGTCGCGTCGCCCGCCGCAACCACCGGCTCGCGCTGCTCACCGACCAGCTCCGCGAGGCCCAGGAGGAACGCGCCCGGCAGGCCGTCGCGGAGGAACAGCGGCGCATCGCCCGCGAACTCCACGACGTCGTCGCCCACCACATGTCCGTCATCAACGTCCAGGCGGGCATGGCCGGTTACGTCTTCGAGTCCGCCCCGCACACCGCCCGCGCCGCCCTCGACACGATCAGCGCCACCAGCCAGGAGGGCCTGCGCGAACTGCGCCGCATCCTCACCCTGCTGCGCTCCGCCGGCGAGTCCGGCGCGTTCGGCGACTGGGACTCCCCGATGCCCGGCCTCGCGCGCCTGGCGGACGTGGCCGCACGCGTACGGGCCGCGGGCGTGCCCGTCGACCTCACGGTCACCGGCGAGGCGCGCCCGCTGCCGCCGGGCGTCGAACTCTGCGCGTACCGCGTCGTCCAGGAAGCCCTCACCAACGTCCTCAAACACGCCCGGCGCGACGGCCGCCAGGCCGGCGCCACCGTCCTCGTCGCCCACACCGCCGACGAGCTGTGCGTCACCGTCACCGACGACGGCAGCGGGGTCGCCGGCAGCCCCGGCCGCTCCGGCGGGCACCCGGATCCGGCCAAGCTCGCGACGCGCCCGGGACACGGCTTGATCGGCATGCGCGAACGCGCCAGGCTCTACGGCGGAACCGTGGAAACGGGCCCGCGAGCCGAAGGAGGATTCGCCGTGCGCCTGAGACTGCCCGTCGCCGGAGGGACGACCGGCCCGTGATCAGCGTGCTCGTCGTGGACGACCAGGACCTGATCCGCGCCGGTCTGGTCGCCCTGCTGAACGCGGCCCCCGGCATCACCGTCGTCGCCGAGGCCGCCGACGGCGAGACCGCCGTCACCGCCGCCGCCCGCCACCACCCGGACGTCGTCCTGATGGACATCCGCATGCCCGGCACGGACGGCACCGCGGCCACCGAGCGCATCCTCGCCGCCGCACCCGAGCCCGTACCCCGCATCCTCGTGCTCACCACCTTCGACCTGGACGAATACGTCTACGCGGCCCTGCGCGCCGGCGCCTCCGGCTTCCTCCTCAAGGACACCGGACCCCAGCGCCTGATCGAGGCGGTCACCGCCGTCGCCCGCGGCGACATGCTCTTCGCGCCCACGGTCACCCGCCGCCTCATCGAGACGTACGTCAGCCACGCCGACCCCACCCCCGACCCGGCCCCCGGCCTCGACGTCCTCACCGCCCGCGAGTGCGAGGTCCTCCGGCTCACCGCCCGCGGCCTGTCCAACACCGAGATCGCCGCCCAGCTCTACATCGGCGAGGCCACCGTCAAGACCCACCTCAACCGCACCATGACCAAACTCCACGTCGACAGCCGCGCCCAGGCCGTCGTCGTGGCGTACGAAACCGGCCTCGTCGTCCCCGGCGCTCCGCCGGTCTGAGCCGCCCGGCGGCTAGATTGGCCCGATGCCCCTCGTCGACGTCACCCACGCCCCTCACGTCCCCGACGACACGCTCCGCGAACTCGCCGCCGTCCTGCCGCACCTGGTCTCGCTCGCCGTCGAGTGTCCCGAGGAGCCGTACGACGGCGACCTCCGGCCCGGCGACGTCGAACTGCGCTTCCGCCGGCTCGGCCCGCTGGACGTCTGCGGCCTCGACGTGGTGATCGAGATCCGCTCCAAGTGGTTCGAGAGCCGGGCAGCCGACCGCCAGGAACGCGTGGACCGGCTGCACCGGCGGATCGAGGCCGCGACGGGCCTCGACGACTTCGGCATCTACCTGTCGCTGCCGGTGGCGGCCTGGTCCCAGGGCGAGGACTGAACGGGCGTTCCCACGGGCGTGGAGGGCGCGGCGGCGGGGCGGGGAAGAAGCGCCCCGCCCCGCCGCCGTGTGCGTGCCGTCGCGATCAGGCGCAGGTGAGGATCGGAGCGGCCCAGTCGGCGTGGTCCCAGCCGTTGCCGTCGCCGGCGTCGGCGACCTGGAGGGTGAGCTCGTAGGCGCCGGTGAGCGGCGCGTCGAGGTGGGCGGCGGCCGCGTTGCCGGTCAGCGTGGGGCTCTCGGCGACCTTCACACCGTCCGCGAGCACCCGGAAGACCACCGAGCCGCTGCCGCCGACCTCGTCGTCGACGCCCACGTCGGTGCTCAGGCGGGTGCACGTGCCGCCCAGGTAGTACGTGACGGTGGCGGCGGCGTGGGTGCCGAGGCCCTTGGCGTAGGGCGTACCGCCGATGGTCAGCGGGTGCCCGTCGCCGGCCGCCTGCTCGCCGTTGCTGCTGTCGCGCTCCACCGGCCCCCAGCTGTTGGCGGCGCCGTTCCAGGCCAGGTCGCTCAGGGCGTGGCCGCCGGCCGACGGGCCGTCACCGCAGGCGAGGCGCGCACCGGCCCAGTCGGCGTGGTCGTAGTCCTTGCCGTCGCCGGCGTCGGTGACCACGAGGCGCAGGTCGTTCGCGCCGGTGAGGTCGACGCTGAGGCGCTTCGCCGGGTCGCTGCCCCGGAGCACTCCGCTGTCGGCGGCGAGGGTCTGGTCGCGGTACACCCGGAAGACGACCGAGCCGTTGTTGCCGGACTCGTCGTCGACGCCGACGTCGACGGTGAGGTTCCGGCACGTCCCGCCCAGGTGGTAGCGGACCTCGGAGGCGGCGTGGGCGCCCAGCCCCTTGGCGTACCCGGTGCCGCCGACGGTCAGCGCGTGACCGTCGCCGGCCGCCTGCTCGCCGTTGCTCCTGTTGCGCTCCACCGGGCCCCAGCCGTTGGTCGCCGAGGTCCACGCCAGGTCGCCGAGCTGGTGGAGGCCGGCGGGCAGCGCGATCGGCGCGCTCGGGGTCACCCGGTACATCACCGTGCCGTGCGGCGGCACCGAGGCGCTGACCGTACCGGCCGAGGTGGTGGTCTGCTTGGACCACAGGTCCTTGAGCGTGTACGAGGGCGCCCCGCCGATCCCGGCGGCCTGCGCGGTGGTGGCGACGGTCTGGGTCTGGCCGGTCTCGTTGGTCAGGGTGATCGCGCGGCTGCCGTCGGCCAGCGGCTTGCTCATGACGACCAGGCCGCCGCCGCTGGACAGCACGGTGCCCTGCACGCCCAGCGGGTCCTGGTCGACCGCGATGACGTCGGTGTTCCTCAGGATCTCCAGCGTCGCCGCGCTCGCGGTCCGCAGGTCGCTGCCGATGAGCAGCGGCGCGGACATCTCGGCCCAGAGGCTGAAGTGGGTGCGGTACTCGGTGTCGGTCATGCCGCCGTTGCCGACCTCCAGCATGTCCGGGTCGTTCCAGGCGCCCGGTCCGGCGTACGGGGCGAGCGGCTGGTTGGCGTGCGCGATGCCGATCATGCTGGACCAGGAGTCGGAGATGTCCCCGGTGGTGCGCCAGGAGTTGCCGGTGTCCTGCGCCCAGGTCCACGGCTGGTTCTGGCCCCACTCGCAGATGCTGTAGAGGATGGGGCGGCCGGTGGCCTTCAGCGCGTCGCCCATCGCCCGGTAGCGCTGCTTGGCGTCGACGAGCTGGTTGTTGCAGTTGTCGTACTTGAGGTAGTCGACGCCCCAGGACGCCCACAGGTTGGCGTCCTGCTGCTCGTGACCGAGTCCGCCGGGGAAGCCGAGGGAGTCGCAGGTCTTGGTGCCGGCGCTGGAGTAGATGCCGAACTTCAGGCCCTTGGCGTGGACGTAGTCGGCCAGCGCCTTGATGCCGTGGGGGAAGCGCACCGGGTCCGGCACCAGGTTGCCGGCGGCGTCGCGGTTCGGCAGGGCCCAGCAGTCGTCGAGGTTGACGTACTGGTAGCCGGCGTCCTTGAGTCCCTGGGAGACGAAGATGTCGGCGATGCCCTTGACCATCGTCTCGTTGAACTCGGCCCTGCAGTGGGTGGAGTTCCAGTTGTTGAATCCCATGGCCGGCGTGCGGGCCAGGGTGTTCTCGGCGGCCTTCGCCGGTGGAGCGGCGGCCAGCTGGAGGCCGGCGGTGGCCGTGGCGGCGAGGGCGCCGCCGCCCAGCAGCAGGGCGAGTGAGGTGGTCGTCGCGGTGACGGCGTGCCTGATCCCGCGTGTGGACAGAGGCAAGTGAGTTCTCCTGTCTGGGGTGTTCGACCGACCGGAGGTGCAGGAGGTACCGGAGTGCGACACAATCAATCAGAATCACGCGCAATCGAACGCTTGCGGGTCACAGGAAACGCCGTGATCATGCAACCGTCAATCCCCTGCGCTCACCCATCCGGGCGCACGAGGCCGCGCGCCCGCCGCGGGGCGGCGGCGGTCGCCGCCGCGTGATGGCCGGTATCAGGCGCCGGGGTGGTGCCAGCGCCCGTGGGCCGCGGCCAGGATGAAACCGGGTCCGAAGCCGATGAGCAGGCCCTCGCTGTCGTGCGCCGGAGGGGCGTCGAACGTCCGCGCGAGCACGTCGAGGACGGCCGAACCCCCGAGGTTGCCGCACTCCGCGAGACTCGCCCAGGAATGTGCCAGATCACCCGTGGTCCGGTCGGGGTCGAGACCGAGCCCCTCGGCGGCGTCGAGGATGATGCGCGGCCCGCCGGGGTGCACCACCACGAAATCGGTCGGCCGCCCGTCCAGCCACTTGCGGATCTCCGGCAGCGAGTCGCTCAGCGCGCGGGTGGCCGCCTCGGTGGAGTCGAAGTGCAGTCCCTCGGCGGTCAGCCGCCCCTTGTAGCGGCTGATGCTCTGCGGCAGCACGTACTGGAACGTGTCGCCGATCTCCATGCTCGGACCGTCCCACCGCGGGGTGTCCGACACGACGACGGCCCCGGAGCCGTCCCCGAACAGCACCTTGTAGATCATGGACTCGCGGCTGGTGTCGACATGGTTGTACGTCGCCGCCGACAGGCACTCGGCGACGACCACCAGCACGTTCGCGCCCGGACGCGCCGCGATGACGTCCTGCGCGTACACGATCGCCTGGGCGCCGCCCGCGCAGCCGACGCTCGCCATCGGGATCCGCCGGACGTCCGCGCGCAGCCCGAGCTCGTGGACCAGCGACACGTCGAGCGAGGGCACCGACCACGAGGTGGTGTGGCTGGTGATGACACAGTCCACGTCCTCGGGCGCGAGCCCCGCGTTCGCCAGGGCCTGGCGGCCCGAGGCGACGGCCAGCCGCAGCGCGTCCTCGAACGCCGCCACGTTGCGCTCCTCGATCTCCGCCGAGCCGGAGACGGTCGGCGCGGACAGCGGCCGCGTGAAGTACCGCTGCTCCACGGCCGTCGCCCGGGCGATCCGCAGATACGCCTCGAGACGGGGCAGCCCGGGATGCGCGGCACGGATGTCGGCACACAGCTCGTCGGTGGTGACCAGGTGCGGGGGCAGGGCGATGGCGGGGCGGGCTATGTGAGCCACGGCTGGGACTCCTCGGTTCGGGATGGGGAAAACGTACGTGACGGGTGCCGGTTGTTCCCCCGCCCGGTGCCGCCTCGGAAAACCTCGGGACCTCGGAGGCTCAGGACCTCAGGGGTGCCGACAGCACGGGATGCCGCTCGGCGAGCGACCTGCCCGGCGTGTACACGAGCAGCATGACCCGCGCACCGGGCGACGTGACCGGTTCGGTCACGCACGTCGTCACCCAGCCGGGGCCGTGCACGGCGTGGTTGATCGGCCGTTCGGACCCGTCCGGGTACGGGATCGCCGCGGCCGCCGCCTCCCGGTAGACCGGCCCGGCCACCGCGTCCGCCAGTACCTCCGCCTCCAGCCGTTCGAGCGCCGCGTTGTCCGGCCGCATCTCCCTCGCGTGCCGCAACTGCGGCATCACCACGGGCGCCCACCGGCTCTCCCAGTCGATGAGCACCTCGGTGCGCGCCTCGTCGTCGAGCAGCATCCACCGCATCGTGTTCACCGGCGGCTCACCGCGCGGGAAGAGCCGCCGGTAGTCCTCGTTGTGCGCCAGCACGTTCCACTCGGCGTCGTTCACGTACGCCATCGCCCCGGTGACACGCTCCACCACGCCCCGCCACACCCCGGGCACCGTCATCCCGGAGTCCTCGTGCAGCGGATACGGCGGGTTCTCCCGCCGCGCCAGGCGCCACAGGATCGTCCACTCCTGCTCGTTGAGCCGCAGCGCCTTGGCCACGGCGGTCAGGAACTCGTTCGACGCCTTGGCCAGCTGCCCGTTCTCGAACCGGTTGTACGTTCCGGGCGCGCGGTGCAGCAGCGAGTCCATCTGCTCCTGGCTGAGCCCCACGGCCCGCCGCCCGCGCCCGGACACGCGCCGCGGGAACCCGGCGGATTCGGGGCTGATGGCCGCGCGGCGTTCCTGGAGGAGCCCTTTCAGGGAGAGTCGGCTGCTGCCGGCGAGTTGCACGTGTCGCACCTGTCGTTCGAACGGGGAGGGAAACGCTAGTAGAGCACTCCCGTCCGCGGGGAGGTCCGCGGCCCCTCCCGTCGGCGGGACGCGCGGAGAGGGGGAACTTTCCCTCCGCTTCCGGCGTTGCCGAGGGTGACCTGATCGTTTTGATGTTCGTGACGACGGCGGAGCCGTCGCCGGGGGAAGTGAGCGACCCATGGCCATGGTGGGCCTGTTCTGGATCGTCGAGGGCGACGTGTACGTGGGCGCGAAGCCGTCCGGGCACGCTCCCGGGGTGCGGCTGACCGCCGAGGGAGTGCTGGGGCTCGGTGACGGGCAGTCCGGCCTCCACCTCTGGGAGGACGTGCGGGCCCTGACGGTGGGAGGCGTCCCCGTGAAGTCCCTGATGCGGCAGGTCGGCGCGGTCGCGGAGGTCGCCCTGGTGACGGTGAAGGAGCTGGCCCTGCCCATGGGCATGGGCCCGGACATCGAGGCGCCGCCGCTGATGACGGTCTGTGTGGAAGCGGCCGACGGGGACTACGAGTTGGGGGCCTACGTCGCCGCGGCGGCGGGCTACTCCCAGACCGAGGCCGACCTCTCCCGCGCGCTCCTGTCCCGCCTCACCGAAGGCGCCGCGACGATGCAGACGACGCTGGCGGCGATGGCGGAGTGGGGCCGCGCGTGGGAGGGCGGTTCGGCGCCCCGCAAGGCGGAGCGGGAGGAGCTGCTGCGGAGCTGGCTGGGCTGACCCCCGGCAGGCCCAGGCCCGGGCGCGTACGCGCGGCTCCCGGCGCACGGCTCCCGACCCACCGCTCCCGACGCAACACCCGCTCCCGACCCACCGCTCCCGACGAAAGGACGGTCCCATGCGCATCGGCGAACTGGCCCGGCTGACGGACACCCCGCCCCGCCTGCTGCGCTACTACGAGGAGCAGGGCCTGCTCATGCCCCGCCGCGAGGCGAACGGCTACCGCGAGTACGACGAGAGCCTCGTCGACCGGGTCCTGCAGATCCGCGGACTGCTGGACTCGGGGCTGCCCACGCGCATCATCAAGCAGATCCTGCCCTGCCTGGACAGCCCACGGAAGATCCACTTCGCCGACGCCACACCCGAGATGATCGCCACCCTCGAGTGCGAGACGGAACGGATGGACCGCCGGATCCGCTGTCTGACCCGCAACCGCGACGCGGTGGTGGAGTACCTGGCGGCGGTCAGGGAGCTCGCCTGACGCGGCAGCCGGGTGAGACGTCCCGGGCGGCCAAGGGGAACACCGCTTGACCTTGACACGTATGTCAAGGATGCAGGCTGTGCTCATGAACGACTCCGCCATCCGGCACGTCGAGTTCGGTGCCGGCACCCCGATCGTCCTGATCCACGGCTACACCCTCGACCACCGCGTCCTGCTCCCCCTCGAACCCGCCTTCGCCGACCGCCCCGGGTGGCGGCGCCTCTATCCCGACCTCCCCGGTCACGGCACCAGCCCCCGGCTGCCGGGCAGGACGTCCGCGACCGCGCTCGCCGACGCCCTCTTCGCGTGGCTCGACGCCGAACTCGGCGGCCGGCCCTTCGCCGTCGTCGGCCAGTCGTTCGGCGGACAGCTGGCCCGGGCCGTGACCGCGCGGTACGGCGAGCAGGTCCTGGGCTCCGCCCTGCTCGTCCCGGTCGTCCGCTGGGGCGCCGACCGCACCCTGCCCGAAGCGCCCGGCGTCACCGCGGCCGAGGACGGCGACGAGCTCCTCGGCGGGCTCCCGGCCGAGGACCGCGTGCTCTTCGGCGCCGTGATGGCCCGTCACACCCGGCGGAGCCTGGACCTCTTCGAGCGGTACGTCCTGCCCGGCTGGCGGGCCCACGACCGTACGGCCGCCGCCGAACTCGAAGCCGACTTCCTGCTGCCGCACTGGCCCGAACACCGGGCGCCCCGGCCCCACCCCGGCCGGCACCTGCTCCTGACCACCCGGCAGGACGCCCTGGTGGGCTGGCGCGACCAGCTCGCCCTCCTCGACCACTACCCGCGGATGGCCGCGACCGTGCTCGACGGGGCGGGCCACAACCCGCAGGTCGAATGCGCCGAGACGGTCCGGGGCGTGTTCGGGTCCTGGCTCGACGACTTGGCCGGCGGGTCCGGCCCCCGTTAACCCCTGTGGCCCCGGTGGCGGTGCGGCGCCGGCGGGGCCGCGCCAGGATCGACGTGCACGGGCAGCACGGATCACCAGGGGAGCACCCGGGACACGCAGGAGGCGGCATGGCGGCAGAATGGGAACCCCGTCCTTCGGAGTACACCGACGAGGACGAATTCCGGCCGCCCCTGGACATCCCCCCGCCGGGGCCGCAGCGCCGCTGGACGGTGCTGCTGCGCTGGCTGCTGCTCCTTCCGCAGTTCATCGTCGTCGCCGTCCTGACCGTCGCCGCGCTCTTCGTCACCATCGTGGGCTGGTTCTGTGCCCTGTTCCTCGGCCGCCTGCCCGACGGGCTCGCGTCCTTCCTCGGCGACGTCCTCGCGTACCAGACCCGGGTGCTCGCCAGCTCCACCCTGCTCGTCGACCGCTACCCGCCGTTCGCCTTCGACGCACCGGACTACCCCGTCCGCATCGAACTCCGCCGGACCCCGCTCAACCGCCTGGCCGTGCTGTTCCGGCTGTTCCTGATGATTCCGGCGCAGATCATCAGCGGCCTGGCGCAGTCCGGCTGGTTCGCGATCGGCTGGGTGTTCTGGCTGATCGGGATCGTCCTGGGGCGCATCCCCGAACCGGTCTTCGGCGCCACGGCGGCCGTCGTCCGCTACCGGATGCGGCTCTCGGCGTACGCGATGATGCTGACCCCCGTCTACCCCAAGGGCATCCTGGGCGACGACACCGTTCCCGCCGCGCTCGAGAAGCGCTCCGCGACGCGCCCCCTGCTCCTGGACACGCCCGCGAAGATCCTGGTCTGGGTCTTCCTGCTGCTGGGCCTCGCCGGCCAGATCACGTCCGGGACCGTGGACTACGACAACGACAACGACAAGGACGAGCACGGGAGCGCGGTCACGGCCCCGGCTGCCCCGTGACGCCGAGCCGGTGACGCGCCCTCAGCACGGCCACCGGCTCGGCACCGGCACATACGGGTAGGTCGCGGGGAACGGCCACAGGAGTGGCCTCGCCGCCGCGGCCCGCCGCCCGGGGCGACCGCTCAGATCCCGCTGACCTTCGCCTTCGCCGTGATCTCGTACGCCAGGGTCACCGTGCGCCGGCCGCCCGGCGCGAGCGTGACGTCCCAGCGGACGATGCCGTCGGCGTCGACCGCGTCGGGCGCGGGCGAGCAGGCGTCCTTCAGGAGGCGCACCTCCACGGCCGCCACCTCGGAGACCGGGACGCGTTCCCGTACGGCGACCGTGTGTTCGCCGTGTTCGCCGGGCGCCGAGAACCGGGACACGTGCAGCCGCACGGTACGGGTGACGACGGTGCGCTGGGCGATGCCGGCGGTGTCGCGGGACTCCTCGGCCCGGCGGACCACCCGGTGGTCGTCACGGCTGCCGAAGGCGAGCTCGACCGGCGCGCCGGGAGGAGTGAAGTCCAGGGTGCCGCGGCCGCCGAAGCCGTGGCCGCGGACCAGGTCGACCGGCCCGGCGAGCAGCGCGTGGCCCGACCGGTTGTCGAACCGCACGACCTCGGTGACCAGCGGGGACAGCTCGGGCGCGCAGGCGTACTCGCTGCGCGCCGGCGTGGTGAAGGAGGAGAGCCGGACGCGGTGGGCGCGGCCGTCCGAGGGGACGGAGACGGGCGCGGGGGAGTGCAGCACGCGCGTCTCGCCGCCGTCGTCCACGCCCGGCAGGCCGAGCACCGGCACCGGGCCGAGGTCCGCGGTGCGTTCCTCGCGCAGTTCCACGTCGATCGTGCGGCGCTCCGCCGCCGAGCGGTCCTTGAGCGTCAGCCGGTCCTCGACGAGCCGGGGCGGCTCCCCGGCCTGCGCCGAGCGGGCCGTCGACAGCGTCAGGCGTACGTCCGACCAGTCCTCGCCCGTCCGCTGCCAGACGACCGCGTCGGTCTCCAGCGTCATCGTGTCCCCGTCCAGGACCGCCCGGTACGCCGGCCGCCACAGCGCGCACGGCGTGAGGTGGGTCAGCCGCAGCCGGGCCGGGCCTGCCACCGCCGCCTCGACGGTCAGCTCGACATGGCCGACCAGCTCGGCGGGCTCCTCCTCGGCGAGCTCCACGGCCCGCTCGGCGTCTGTTTGCTCCGTGCCCAGCGCCACCAGGCGTGCCTCAACGGCGCGCAGCCGCTCGGCGTGCGCGTCGCGCTCCTCGTCCACCCGGTCCAGTTCGCGGGCCCAGCGCGCCGTGTCGGTCTCACCGGCCCCGGCGCCCTCGCCGATCTCCCGCAGCAGATCGGCGGCGAGCCGGCCGAGCAGGTCGAGGCGGGTCCGCAGCCGCTCGCGCCGCTGGTCGAGCGTGCGCCGCTCCTCCGTCAGGGCGCGCAGCCGGCGGCGCAGCGCGGAGTCCTCGTCGGCGTCCGGGGCGGCGTGCGGCAGCGGGGCGCGCGGGGTCCAGGCGCGGACGATCCGGACGTCGTGCACGGCCACGGGGTGATCGGCCGTCAGCTCGGCGTGCAGCGTACGGTCCACGGCAAGCGCGCCGACCGGCCCGAGGCGCAGCCGCTGCACGCCCTCGCGCAGGTCGAGCCCGGCGGTGCGCTCGACGAGCGCGCGGTCCTCCAGGCAGGTGACGGCGGTGACGGGGAGGGGGATCGGGGCGTTCACGGACATGAGGCGTCAGCTCCTGCGGTTGCCGTCGACGAGGGCCTTGCCGGCCGGGATGCGGATCTCGTAGCCGCCGTCGAGCGCGGTGGTGCCGCCGGCCGGCAGCTCGACCCGCCGGACGCGGGTGCCCGGGGCGTGCGGCTCGGGCCCGTCCTCCGGCGGCGCCCACCCGGCCCGTTCCTCGATCCTCACGTCCGCTTCGGAGGTGACCGGCACCCGCTCGCGCACCTCCACCGTGACCGGCCGCGGCAGCCGGTTCGCCAGCTCCACGTGGACGCGGTGGTCCAGGACGGTGGTGGTGTTGCGCAGCCCGGCGGTCGACTCGTTCAGATGCGTGCGGCGGGTCACCCGGATGCCCTCGGCGGGGCCGAGCCCCACGCGCCGCACCCCGCCGGGCGCCAGCGTGGGCAGCGCGGCGGTCAGCAGGAAGTCGTCGTCGACGGTGACCTCCACCGGTCCGGCGAGCAGCGCCTGGTCGGAGGAGTTGGACAGCACGAGCGTCGCGTACACGGTCTGCTCCACGGACGGCACGCACACGTACTCGGTCCGCAGGCCGACCGCGATCTCGCCCACGGTGACGGTGTGCCAGGTGCCGTCCGACGGAACGTCCGCGCGGGCGGCGGCGTCGAAGCGGTGGTCGAAGGAACCCGCCGACTCCCGCGGCCGCACGGCGTGTCCGGGCAGGGGCAGCGCCGCCACCGCCTCGGCGCGCCGCCGGAACCCGGCCGCCACCGGGTCGGCCGGCGCGCCGGGAAACAGCCGGCCGCGACGGGCGCCCGGCTCGTCCGGACCGCTCAGTTCGAGGGCGGCGTAGTCCAGCTCGGCGCCGCTCGGCCGCGGCGGGCCGGCCGGCGGGGCAGGAGCGGGCGCGGGGGCCGGTACGGGGGCCGACACGAGGGACGGCGGAGGGGCCGTGCCGGGAGCCGCCGGGCCGCGCGGCACGGCGGCCGCCGGGGCGGCGCGATACGCACGGCCGGGCGCGGGCGGCCCGCCGTATCCCGGCGGCACCGGAGCCGACCCCGGAGGAGTCGGCACGGGCGCCTGCGCGGCCGGCGGGGGCGGCGGAGGCAGCGGTACGGCGGGGGCAGCGGCGCCGCCGGCCGGCGGCGCCGCGGCGGCCGCACCCGGGCGGCCGCCGCCCGCCGGACGCGGGACCCGGGCGTCGTAGCCCGTGAACAGATCGGCGAGCCCGGCCGGCGGCTCGCGCCAGCCGGCCGGCGCCGGAGCGGGCTGGCCGCGGCCGATGCGCAGAGAGGCGAGCCGGGGCAGGTCCGTGCGGCGGCGCAGGTCGGCCGTGGCGAACGCGACGCGCACGCCCGTCCAGTCCTCGCCGGTCCGCTGCGCGACCGACGCCCGCAGCACCAGACGGCCGCTGCCGTCGCCCTGACGGTGACTCAGGCGATAGGCCGGCGCCCAGACCGCGCCCGGCACGCCGTACTCGACCTCCAGCTCCACCTCGTCGCCCGGCGCGCCGTCGAGGACGAGCACCGCGCAGACGGTGGCGTCGACGTGCGCGGCCGGTGCGTCGGACGAGGCGCGGGCGAGCCGGTCCTCCGCGACGGCCAGCTCGTGCCCGGCGCGCCGCAGGTCGTCCTCCAGTTCGGCGAGCCGGGCGTGCAGCCCCGTCAGCCGCTCCTCGACGAATTCCGCGAGCTCCAGCCACGCCTCGACGGGCGTGCGCCGGTGCGGATCCTCGCGCTCGCGGTCCGGCGGCACCGGGCGCAGCCCGGCGACCTCCGCGATCAGGCCCGACTGCCGGTCACGGCGCTCGCGCGCCGCCGCGTACGCGTCGCGCAGCCGCTCCACCTCGCGCCGGGCCGCACCACTTGGCTCACCGCCGGCCGGCTCGGCCTCGACCTCCACCCGGGCCTCGGTGACCCGCGCTCCCGACCCGCCGAGGACCCGGGCCCGCAGCGAGCCGGGGTCCAGCGCCCGCGGCAGCCCCGGCACCCGTACCGGCCGCCCGTCCGCCGGTACGACCCCGCGCGCCAGCCGGCGGCACAGCGCGCCCTGCGCGTACACCACCACCGCGTCCAGGACCGAGTCCCACCGCCGCGCCGACTCCACCGTCATCTCCCCGCCCCCGTCCCGGCATCCGTGCCCCGCCGTGTTCGTACGGAGCGAACCCTATGCCGCCCCGGCGCGTCGATGTCAGTGCTCCGTCATACGGTCGGGGTATGAGCACCTCCGACGAAGTCCGCGCGCTCGCGCTCGCCCTGCCCGAGACGACCGAGAAGGAGGCATGGTCCATGCCCACCTTCCGTGTCGCGGGCAAGATGTTCCTGACCCTCCCCGAGAACGAGACCTCGATGGCGGTCCGCTGCCCGAGGGAGGAGCGCGACGAACTGGTCCTCGCCGAGCCCGGGAAGTTCTGGATCGCCGGCCACGAGGCCGCCTTCGCGTGGGTGCGGGTGCGCCTGGCCGCCGTCGACGACGCGGACGAACTGCGGGCGATCGTCCTCGACTCGTGGCAGCAGGCCGCGCCGCCCCGGCTGCTGAAGGAACACCCGGACCTCGCGCCCCGGGCGTGACGCGGCCGGCCGGGACCGGCGCGGTTCACACCGGGTGAGGCAGGTCCATGAGCGCGAGCAGCGCCGGGTCGACGACGGCGGTGACGTCGGTGATGACGCCGCCGGCGACGGTGAAGGCGAGCACGGAGCGCGGGGTGCCGTCCTCGTTCCAGGAGATCACGCCAGGGCGGCCGTCGACGGTCGCCGCGTGTCCGCGTGCCGCGCCGCCGGCGACGCGCGCTCGGCCGGCGACCTCGGTGGCCCCGATCGTGACGAACCGGCCGTCCGGCGTGTGGACGGTGAACCTCACCTCGGGGTGGAGCACCCGCAGCAACTCCTCGAACCGGCCCTCGCCGGCCGCCGCCAGGAAGGCGCGCACCACCTCGCGCCGCTCCCGTCCGCCGCCACCCGGCCGCGGGGCGGTCCGCACCTTCCGGCGGGCGCGGCTGGTGAGCATCTTGGTCGCGTCGGCGGACTTGCCGAGGATGGTGCCGATGTCCCCGTGCGGCACGGCGAAGACGTCGTGCAGCACGAACGCCAGCCGCTCGTCGGGGCGCAGCGAGTCGAGCACCGTGAGCAGCGCGAGGCCGACGGAGTCGCCGAGCGCCACGAGCTCCTCCGGGGCGGGGACGTCGCCGAGCGTCACCGTGCAGCCGGGCAGCCGGTCGTCGAGCGACACCTCCGGGCGGGTCCGCCCCGACCGCAGCACATCGAGACTGATGCGGCCGACCACGGTGGTCAGCCAGCCGCCGAGGTTGCCGATGGTGTCGGCATCCTGGCGGGAGAGCCGCAACCACGCCTCCTGCACCACGTCCTCCGCGTCGGCGTGCGATCCGAGCACGCGGTGGGCGACGGCCCGGAGCCGGTCGCGGTGCGCCTCGAAGGCGAGGGCGAGCGGATCCGTGGGGCGGGTGGTGCCGGGCATGTGATGACCTTCCCTGAGGCGGCTTCGTCACAGTCGTGACGGGCGCCGGCCCGGAAACGTAACCGATGAAGGAGAACGTGTGGTGACGGAAGCGACGAGTCCGCAGGTGGAGCCCGGGGCCGGGCCCGGAGCCCGGCTCCGCAGGCGGCCGCAGCAGGCGCGCAGCCGGGCCCGGGTCGAGGCGATCCTCGCAGCGGCCGACCGGATCCTGGCGGGGGAGGGGTTCGAGGCGCTGACGATGCGGCGGGTCGCGGAGGAGGCGGGGGTGCCGGTCGGGAGCATCTACCAGTTCTATCCGGACAAGGGCGCGGTGGTGGACGCGCTCGGCCGGCGGTATCTGGAGGGGTTCAAGACCGCCATCGACGAGCTCGTGGAGCGGGCCGCCGACGGTGAACTGGACGACCTGGTCGGCACGATGGTCGACGTGTACGCGGAGCTGTTCCGCTCGCAGCCGGGCGGTAGGGCGCTGTGGGCCGGGCGGCATCTGAGCCCCGAGCTGGCGCGCGCCGACGAGGCCAGCAACGCGCTCGTCGCCGAGGGGCTGGAGCGCATCGTCGTGCGGCTGACCGGCGGGCCCGGGGGACAGCCGGTGCGGCGGGCGGCGCGGATGGTGGTGTGGGCGGCCAACGCCGTGCTGCACGAGGTGTTCAACGGCGACGGCGAGCCGGACCTGGAGAGCGTGGCCGAGCTCAAGAGGATGCTGCACTGCTACTGGGAGGACCTGCGGAGCCGGCTGACGGGGGCCGGGGGAGCAGTGTCGAATCCCTAGAACGTGAACACTCGTTCATGTTATGTTGCGGCCCGCTCCGGACGGAAGGCTGCGCCCATGACCATCGGCTCCACCGGCTCCACCGCACCGACGCAACTCCCGCGATTCCCCGCCGACTTCGTCTGGGGCGCCTCGACCGCCGCCTACCAGATCGAGGGCGCCGCCGACGAGGACGGCAAGGGCGCGTCCATCTGGGACACCTTCGTCCGCCGCCCCGGCGCCGTCCGCGACGGACACACCGGCGACACGGCCTGCGACCACTACCACCGGTTCGGCGAGGACGTCGCCCTGATGCGGCGGCTCGGGCTCGACGCGTACCGCTTCTCGCTCTCCTGGCCGCGGGTCGTGCCGGCCGGCGCGGGCAAGGTCGAGCCGCGCGGGCTCGACTTCTACGACCGGCTGGTCGACGCCCTGCTCGATGCCGGCATCGAGCCCACCCCGACGCTGTTCCACTGGGACCTGCCGCAGGCCCTGGAGGACGAGGGCGGATGGCTGAACCGCGCGACCGCCCACCGCTTCGGCGAGTTCGCGGCCGTGGTCGCCGGGCGGCTCGGTGACCGGGTCAAGCGGTGGATCACGCTGAACGAGCCCTTCGTGCACATGTCGTTCGGCTACGGCTTCGGCGTGCACGCCCCGGGCCGCGCCCTGATGCTGGACGCCCTTCCCGTCGCGCACCACCAGCTCCTCGGCCACGGCCTCGCCGCCGCCGAGCTGCGCGCCGCCGTGCCCGGCGTCCAGGTGCTGACGGCCAACAACTGCACTCCCGTGCGCCTGCGCTCCGACGCGCGGTCGGACGCGGACCGCGCCGCGGCCTCGGCGTACGACGTCCTGCACAACCGGCTCTTCAACGACCCCGTCCTGACCGGGAGTTACCCCGACCTGTCGGCGTACGGCATGACCGACCCCACCTGGGGAGGCGTGGTGCGCGACGGCGACCTCGCCACCATCGCCGCACCGCTCGACGGCCTCGGCGTCAACTACTACAACCCGACCTGGGTCACCGCCCCGGCCGATCCCGCCGCCGGCCTGCCCTTCGACCTCGCCGAGCCCGAAGAGGCCTACCGGCGCACCGCGTTCGACTGGCCGGTCGTCCCCGACGGCCTCACGGAACTGCTCACCGGCCTGACGGCCCGCTACGGCGACGCGCTTCCGCCGGTGTGGATCACCGAGAACGGCTGCTCGCTGCCCGCCGGAACGGACGACCAGCCGCGCGTCGACTACCTCGCCGGACACCTCGACGCCATCGCCCGGGCCATGGCCCAAGGCGTCGACGTACGCGGCTACTTCACCTGGTCGCTGCTCGACAACTTCGAGTGGGCCGAGGGCTACCACCAGCGGTTCGGGCTGGTCGAGGTCGACTTCGCCACCGGGCTGCGCACACCGCGGGCCAGCTTCGCGTGGTACCGCAACCTGATCGCCGCCCAGCGGCCCTGACCGACGGAGTCACCATGGCCCACGCCCTCGCGGGGGACCCGGCACCGGACCGCGCCACCGGCCCGGCCGGGGAGGACGCCGCCGCCGTCTTCGCCGAGCCCCGCGTCCCCGTCACGGCCGGCTGGACGGCGGGCCTCTCGCTGGCCACGCTCGCCGTCTTCATGGCCTTCATGACGCCCATCCAGATCCTGCTGCCGCTCCAGCTGGAGCGCGTCGATCCCGACGGCAAGAACGCCGCGCTCTCGCTCGTCACCGGGCTCGGCGCACTCGTCGCGGTGGTGGTCAACCCGCTCGCCGGCGCCTGGTCGGACCGGACCACGAGCCGCTTCGGCCGCCGCCGGCCCTGGATCCTCGGCGGCGCCCTCGCCGGGGCGGCTGGCCTCGCGGTCACCGCGGCGCAGCACACCGTCGCCGGGGTCGCCGTCGGCTGGTGCCTCGCCCAGGCCGGACTCAACGCGATGCTCGCCGGGGTCACCACCCCGGTCGCCGACCGCGTGCCCCTCGCCCAGCGCGCGCAGGTGTCAGGCTGGACCGGCCTCATGCAGTCCTTCGGCCTCGTCCTCGGCGCGCTGATCACCGCACTGCTGATCACCGGAGTCCGCTCCGGCTACGCCACCCTCGCCGTGCTCACCGTCGTCCTCGCGCTCCCGTTCGTGCTGCGGCATCCGGAGCCCGCGCTGCCCCGCGCGCTCCGCCCGGCCTTCGACGCCCGCGCCTTCGCCCGCTCCTTCTGGGTCAGCCCCCGCCGGCACCCCGACTTCGGCTGGGCCTGGCTGACCCGCTTCCTGATCAACCTCGGCAACGCCCTCGGCACCCTCTACCTCTTCTACTTCCTCGCCGACGCCGTCCACTACGGCGACCCCGGCACCGGCGTGCTGATCCTCACCGTGGTCTACACGCTCTGCGCCGCGGCCACCGCCATCCCCGTCGGCGTCCTCTCGGACCGCGCCGGCCGCCGCAAGACCTTCGTCGTCCTGTGCTCCCTGGTGATGGCCGCCGCCGCCCTGCTGCTCGCCCTGCTCCACACCTGGCCGTCGGCGCTCGCCGCCGCGGCGGTCCTGGGCGCGGGCTACGGGATCTACCTCGCCGTCGACCAGGCCCTGGTCACCCAGGTCCTGCCGGAGGCCGCCGACCGGGCCAAGGACCTGGGCGTCATCAACATCGCCAACTCCGGCCCCCAGGTCCTCGCACCCGCCCTCGCCGCCCCCGTCATCGCCCACCTCGGCGGCTACACCGGCCTCTACACCGCGGCCGCCGTGGTCATCCTCGTCGGCGGCCTGCTCGTGCGCCGCATCCGCGGCGTCGCCTGACCGCCTCCTTCGGACGCAACGTCCCTCAAGCGACGGACAGTTCTTTCAGCGCGATGTTGCCCCACTGCCGGTTCGCCTGCTTGACGACGATCCGCAGCCGCGCCGTTAGGGTGATGATCATGGAGTCCACCGTCCACGCCCTCGCCCACCGGCCCCTGACCGCCGAAGCCGTCGCCGAGTTCCTGGGCCTGCCGGCCGCCCCGCCCGTCCCCGAGGACGCCGACGCCGTCGACGCCGAGGTGCGGCGCCGCGGCTGGGAGTGGGAGGACCGGCTGGTCTGCGAGTCCTACCGGACCGCGCACGGTCATGTGATGTGCAGCGAGGCTTACAGCCCGTTCGGCGACCCGGACGCCCGGGCCTTCCTCGTCTTCGGCGAGGTGTATCCGGTCGACCCGGAGGACGAGCGCATGGCCAACGGGCCGTGGCTGAACGGCCTGCTCGACGCCTGGCAGGAGCTGCCCGGCTGGACCGGCCGGCGGCCCGG
Source organism: Streptomyces sp. NPDC004327 (assembly GCF_042873935.1). Lineage (NCBI taxonomy): Bacteria > Bacillati > Actinomycetota > Actinomycetes > Kitasatosporales > Streptomycetaceae > Streptomyces > Streptomyces sp. NPDC004327. Next base: position 1,032,565 of record NZ_JBIAME010000001.1, read on the forward strand.
CACGGAGCGGGACTGCGAGGACGTCCTCGCCCGGGCCGCCGAGGTGGTCGGCGCCCACCTCGGCACGCCTCCCGAACGCACGCTCGTGTCCTCGGCGGCCGTGGCGACCGGCCCGGACCTGACCCAGCGCGTCTGGCGCACCCCCACCCACGCCGTCGTACTCGGCCCGGCCGCCGACTACGGCCCGTACGGCTACCTCACCCACCTCCAGCTGTCCTGCACCCCGCTCGCCGGCGCTCCCGCCCTGCCGCCCGCGGACGACGAGGACGGCCTGACCGCATGGATCACCGCGCACGTCGACTGGTGACCATCGCGCCCCGCCGACGCGCGCCGGGAGCGACGGCGGCCCGTCACTCGTGCGGCACGAGGGCGACCGGCGCGCGGCTGTGGTGCAGCACCGCGTGGGCCGCGCTGCCGATGCGGGCGCCCCACACCGAACGCTGGATGCGCCGGCCGATCACCACGAGCGCCGCGTCCTCGGCGGCCCGCACCAGCTCGGAACCGGCCGAGCCGATCACCACCCGGTCCGTGACGGCGACATCGGCGTACTTCGCCCGCCACGGGGCGAGCAGATCGTCCAGCGACCGCTTGATCTCCGGAGTCACCGCCGGGCGGACGTCCGGCACCATGGCCGGGCCCAGGCCGGCGAAGAGCGGCAGCTGCTGCGCATGGACGACATCGAGCCCGCTCCCGCGCCGGGACGCCTGCGCGAACGCGAAGCCCAGGACCGCGTCGGCCGGCTCGCGTACGTCGACGCCGACCACGACCGGGCCGTCCGGAGCGGGTGCGGCGGTCGCACGGACCAGGACGACCGGCAGTTCCGCCAGGCCCGCCACCGTCATCCCGACCGAACCCACGAGATAGCCGGCCACGGCGCCCATCGCGCGCGAGCCCAGCACCAGCAGCTCGGCGTTCTCGGCCGCGGCCAGCAGGCTCGGCACCGGGTCGGCGGGCAGCAGCCGGGTGGTGACGGACAGATCCGGGTGGCGCTCGCGCAGCGCGGCGGCGCCGCCGGCCAGCAGTTCCTCCGCCCACTCCTCCACGGGCCGCCGCGAGACGAACGGCACCAGGGCCTCCGGCGACGCCTCGCGCACGTGCACCAGCTGCACCTCGGCGCCGCGCAGCAACGCCTCGTCCGCCGCCCACCGCGCGGCCGCGTCCGCCTGCTCCGTACCGTCGAGGCCGACCACGATGCTCCGCGTCATGCCCGCTCACCTCCTCGTTCGGGCCGGCCTGCCGTGGCGGTGCTCACCGGTCCCGCGGTCACGGCCCGACCGCACCCCACCATCATCCGACCGCGCGCCGGGGGCAGCGGCAGGGCCGGACAGGTCCCGCTCGGGGCCGAAGGACCCAACCCGCCGGGAAGCACCTTGTGCGAGCGTGGAAGGTGTACCCACGGGGCACACGGCTGAGGAGGAGCCATGAACAGCCAGACCCCTGCCCGGCCCGAGCTCGGCAACGTCGTCGTGGGCATCGACGGATCCCCATCCGCCCGGACGGCCGCGCTCTGGGCCGCGACCGAGGCGGACCGCCGGGGCCGCCTCCTGCACCTCGTCCACGCCGCCGACACCGACCGGCGCATGGTCTTCAGCGACGCCGAGACGGTCCAGTCCGTCCGGGAAGCGGGCCGCGACCTGCTCACCGACACCGCGCGCGCGGTCCACGAACGCTGCCCCGAGCTCACCGTCACCACGGAACTCGGCCGCCAGGAGCCGGTCGCCGGACTGCGGGCGGCCGCCGGCAACCGGGGCACGATCGTGGTCGGCCACCGGGGCCTCGGCGGCTTCGCCACCCTGATGCTCGGCTCCATCGGCCTGGGCGTCGCGGCCCGCGCCGACGTGCCCGTGATCGTCGTACGCGGCGAGAGCGAGCGCCCCGAGACCGGCTCCGTGACCGCGGCCGTGCACGACGCCACCGACCTCGGCTGGCTGCTGCTCGCCGCCGCCGAGGCCGAGGCCCGCAAGGCCGACCTCCGCCTGATCAGCGTGTGGAACGTGTTCTCCCACATCGGCCGCGTCGCCACCATGCTCGACGACCTCGACGGATTCGCCCGGCAGCGGGTGCGCGCGACGAAGGAGCTGGCCGACCGCGTCCGCGAGGTCTACCCCGGCCTGAACGTCGACCACCACGTGGAGACCGGCACCAGCGCCCCCGGCATCCTGATCGAGGCGAGCGGCCGAACCGACCTGCTCGTGATGGGCCGCGGCCGGCGCCCGCTCGGCGTCGGACCCTCCCTCGGCCGCGTCGCCCACGCCCTCATCCACCACGCCCACTGCCCCGTCGAGATCGTCCCGCCCGCCTTCGCCGAGGCCCCCGCCGTCGCCGCTGCCGGCGAAGCCGAGTCCTGAGCGGGCCGCGGCCGACCGCCCGGTTCGCGGCGACCGGAGGAGAGTGGACGTATGGCAGAGAGGCGCGCCATCGAGCTCAGCGGCCTGTCGAAACGCTACGGACCGGTCGTCGGCATCGACTCCCTCTCCCTGGTGGTCGACGCCGGGGAGGTCTTCGGCTTCCTCGGCCCCAACGGCGCCGGGAAGACGACCACGCTGCGCTGCCTCGCCGGGCTCCTGCGCCCCACCGCCGGCAGCGCGCGCGTGCTCGGCCTCGACCCGGTCGCCGACCACGCCCGGCTGGCCCCCGCACTCGGCTACCTGCCCGGCGAGCTGCGCTTCTACCCCGAGCTCACCGGCGCCGAGACCCTCGACCTGCTCGCCGCCCTCCAGCAGGCCCCGTCCCCCCGCCGCCGGGAACTGTGCGCGCGCCTCGACCTCTCCGAACGGGACCTGCGGCGCCCCGTCCTCGGTTACTCGCGGGGCATGAAGCAGAAGCTGGGGCTCGTCCAGGCCCTCCAGCACGATCCCCGGCTCGTGGTGCTCGACGAACCGACCGAGGGCCTGGACCCGCTCGTCCAGGAGACCTTCTACGAGCTGATGGCCGAGGCCCCGGCGGCCGGGCGCACGGTCCTGCTCTCCAGCCATGTGCTGCCCGAGGTGCAGCGGGCCTGCGGCCGGGTCGCCATCATCCGCGAGGGCCGGCTCGTCACCGTCGAGCGGGTCGCCGCGCTGCGCGAGGCCCGGGCCCGCCGGATCCGCGTCACGCTCGCCGCACCGCGCGCCGGCCGGCCCCGGAGCCTGGGCGCCGCCGACCGCTGGCAGCCGCGCTGGCAGGGCGACCGCGCCGAACTCCTCGTCCCGCCCGGCGACCTCACCGGCACCCTGCGCGAGCTGCTCACGCTGCCCGTCGCCGACATCACCGTGGAGGAGGCCGGCCTCGACGAGGCGTTCCTCGACCTCTACCGGGACGGCGAGCCCGGCGGCGGCGCCCCCGGCCGTACGAGCGGGGAACCGCAGTGAAGGCCCGGCTGCCGCTGCTGTGGCTCGCCCTGCACCGCAGACGCCGCATGCTGAGCGCCCTGCTCGTCGGCATGGTGGTCTTCGAGACGCTCATCATCGTCGTCACGCACACGATCCCGCCCGGCCAGCTCCTGTCCGGTGGCAGACAGCCCCCCTCGGCCTACCGGGCCTTCAGCGGATCCAGCGGCGACGTCTCGATCGCCAGCTACCCCGGGCTGCTCGGCGCCGGACTGACCCATCCCTTCTGGATCGCCCTCCAGCTGACCGTGATCGGCTCGCTCGCCGCTGCCGCCGTCGCCGCCGACGTCGAATCCGGCACGATCGAGCTGGTCATGGTCCGGCCCGTCACCCGCACCCGGCTGCTCGCCGAACGCACCGCCGCGCTCCTCCTCGCCTCCGCCGCGCTCACCGCCGCCGCCACCCTGACCGTCGCGGCCGGCGTGGCGCTCTCCCCGAAGATCCACGCCGACGTCGGCCTCGGCGGAGTCTTCGCCGCGGGACTCCTGGGCTACGCCTTCACGCTCAGCGTCACAGGCCCCGCGCTCGCCGTGTCCGCCGCCGGCCGCCGGCGCGCCCAGGTCCTCGGCGCCGTCGTCGCGATCGGCGCGGTGGGCTTCGCCGTCAACTTCATCGCCCTCGCCTGGCATCCCGCCGCACCCCTGCGCTTCCTCAGCCCCTTCCACTACTACACACCGGGCGACGCCCTCGCCCAGGGCGCCGTGCTCTGGCCCCGCCTCGCCGTCCTGGCGGGCGCCGGCGCGGCCGGCCTGATCCTCGCCCACGCAACTCTCCGCCGCCGCGACCTGGCCCCCTGACCGGCGGGCCGTTCCGCCCGGAGGTACGACATGAACAGCCACGAACCGTCGAGCCACGAGGCGTGGGACCGCGAACCTGACCGGCCGCGGACCGGAACCGTGCGGCGCACGGCCGTCCTCCTCATCCTGACGGTCGCCCTGATCTGCGGAGCGGTGGCCGCCGGCGCCCTGTGGCAGGCCGGGTCCGAGGCCGACCGCGCCCTCGCCGCGCACCGCCACCGGGTGACCGCGACCACCACCGCACGGAGCGTGGACCCGGCGGTCGGCACCCGCTTCGGGGCGCAGCCGAGCTCCTTCGCCAAGGCCGTCTGGTCCTACCCGAAGGGCGTGGCCCGCTCCGGTACGGTCGACGTCCCGCCCCGGACGCCCGCGGGGCACCCGGTGACGATCTGGGTGAACGACGCGGGCGCCCCCTCGCAGCCGCCCGGCGACGCCACGGACCGCACCGTGACCGCACTGGGCGGCGGCGCCGCGACGACCGGCCTCGTGGCGGCCACCGCCTTCGGCGCGGTCCTGCTCGGCCGCCGGTCCCGGGCCCGCCGGTTCGGCGACCTGGAGCGCGAGTGGGCGCGGGTGGAGCCCGTCTGGTCCGGCCGGCTCCGCCGCGGCGGCACCGGGAGCGGCGAGGGCTGACCGGGCCGGACCGGTGACGTCGGCGTCAGCCCTGTGCCCGGTCCGTCAGCCCTGTGTACGCCCCGTCCGCCGCGCCCCGTCGCGCCCCGGCGCGTCCCGGCGCTCAGGCCGTCGTCGGGGCGGAGAGTTCGCACCGCACGTCCACGACGCCCTCCACGGCCCGCGCCAGCCGCGCCGCCACCGGGACGAGCGCGCTGTCGCGGACCTCGCCCGACAGCGTCACGACGCCGGACTCCACCCGGACGTCGACCCGGCTCCCGGAGAGCGGGAAGAGGTGCTCCACGACGTCGCGGCGGACCTCGGCGGCGAGTTCCTCGTCCGACCGGAGGAAGACCTTGAGCAGGTCGGAGCGGCTGACGATGCCCTGGATCGCGCCCCGGGCGTCGACCACCGGCAGCCGCTTGACGTGATGGGCGGCCATCAGGCGCGCGGCACGGGGGAGCGAGGCGTCCGGCGCGACGGTGACGGCGGGCGTGGTCATCAGGTCCGCGGCGCGCGACGAGCCGGCCTTGGCGGTGGCGTCGAGGTGCCGCAGCTGCTCGACGAGGCCGAGGCGGTGGTCGTGGAACTCCTCCTTGAGGAGCAGATCGGCCTCGGAGACCACGCCGACGACGCGGCCCTCTCCCTCGACGACGGGGACGGCGGCCACCCGCCAGCGCTCCATGGCGGTGACGATCTCCTTGAACTCGGCGTCGGGCCGGACGGCGACGACCTGCTTGGTCATCACGTCGGCGACGGTGAACGGCCGGGCGCTCATGGCTCTCTCCTTGCCGGGTCTGCCGGGTCTGCCGGGTCTGCGGGGCCGCCGGTCGCCATGCCGGCGGAGGAGACGATGACGGCGGGGCGGTGCGCGCTGTTGATGTTGCCCAGCCGTTCCCCGTTGCGGCGCCACAGGTTCGCGAACCCCTGGAAGAGGCCGCAGTCGACGAGGACCCGGGCATCGTCGCTCTCGACCAGGAACGTGCTGCCGGTGACCGTGCCCACGCCGCCCAGGAAGGTGAGCAGGGCGGGGCGGGCCGCCTCGGCGGCCGGAGCCGGATGCCGGGCTGCCTCGGACATGGCCGCCCTCCTTCGGTCGTGAGCCCCAGTCCCGGCCCTTCGGTCCGGAGCCTGCGCTGTGCCGTCTCCACCCTCGCACCCGCCGCGGCCCCGGCCACAGGGTCCGAGCGGCCCTCTTCCGGGGCCGAACGGCACATGCGCCGCGACCCGGCGGCGTCCGAGCCTGATCGTGGAGGACCCCGAACACGCCGAAGGAAGTGGGTGGGCGCCATGAAGGCAGCCGTCTTCCAGGGACCGGGCCCCATCGCCTGGCAGGACGTGCCCGACCCGGGCATCGAGGACCCCGGCGACGCCGTCGTGCGCGTCGACGTCGTCACCATCTGCGGCACCGACCTGCACATCCTCAAGGGCGACGTGCCCGAGGTGACGCCCGGCCGGGTGCTCGGCCACGAGGCCGTCGGCACGGTCGTCGAGACCGGCCGGGACGTCCGGACCGTACGGCCCGGGGACCGCGTGCTGATCTCCTGCATCTCGGCCTGCGGCCGCTGCCGCTTCTGCCGAGAGGGCCGCTACGGCCAGTGCCGCGGCGGCGGAGGCTGGATCCTCGGGCACACGATCGACGGCACCCAGGCCGAGTACGTGCGGGTGCCGTTCGCCGACCTTTCCGTGTACCCGCTGCCGAGCGCCGTCGACAGCTTCGACGCCGTGCTGCTCGCGGACATCTTCCCCACCGCCTACGAGGTGGGCGTCCTCAACGGCGGGGTACGGCCGGGCGACACCGTCGTCGTGGTCGGCGCGGGCCCGATCGGACTGGCCGCCGTCGCCACGGCACGGCTCTACAGCCCGGGCCGGATCATCGCCGTCGACCTCGCGCAATCCCGGCTCGTCGCCGCGCGCACGCTCGGCGCCGACGCCACCGCGAGGGCCGGCGAAGGCCCCGAGCAGCTCGTCGAGGACCTGACGGAGGGCCTGGGCGCCGATGTGGTCATGGAGGCGGTCGGCGTCCCCGAGACCTTCGAGATGTGCACGCGGATGGTCCGCCCCGGCGGCCGGGTCGCCAACATCGGCGTCCACGGCAAGCCCGCGGTGCTCCACCTCGAAGACCTGTGGATCAAGGACGTCACCCTCACCACCGGCCTCGTCGACACCTCGTCCACGCCCCTGCTGCTGCGCATGATGGCGGCCGGCCGGCTGCCCGCCGCGGACCTGGTCACCCACCGCTTCGCACCGGGGCGGATGGCGGAGGCGTACGACGTGTTCGGCCGCGCGGCCGAGACCGGCGCCCTCAAGGTCGCGCTCGGCGGCCCGTAGCGCCCGTACGGGGCCGGCCCCGTACGGGCGTACGGGGCCGGGCCGCTCGGGCGCCAGCGGGACGGTCAGTCGAAGGCCAGCACCTCGGAGACGGGCCGGCGGGGGGTGGTCCGGCCCCGGGGGCCGTAGCCGAGCCGGACCACCATGTGCACATAACCCGTGGTGGACCCCGGATCCCGCGCCACCGAGCGCAGCTCGGGCCACTCCAGGGGCTGGGACATCAGCGAGGTGGACAGCCCGTCGAGGGTGGCCCGGAGCAGCACGCGCTGCATCGCCTGGCCGGCCTTCAGCCACTCGGCCGCCGTGTCCTCGACCGTGCCGAGCAGCGCGAGCTGCGGGCTCTTCTCGAAGCGGGCCGAGTCCCGGCCGGGGACCGCGCGGTGCGAGCCGAAGTCCCGGACCGGGGCGGTCACGTCGTACTGCCGCGGCCCGAAGGCGTACGCGGGGATCCCCTCGGTCACCGGCCCCTCGCCGTCCGCCCCGGTGCGGATCCAGGCGTCGATCTCGCCGCGCACCAGCGCGTCCGCCGCCTCGAAGCGCTCCGAGTCGTGGACCAGGTCGAGCACCGTGTCCGCGTGCCAGGCGCCCGGTACGACCAGCCGGCAGCCCTCCAGGAACGCGGCGGAACGCAGCCCGTCGAGGATCTCGGCGGGGACCCGCTCGTCGGTGAACGGGAACCGGCTGGTGTGCCGCTCCCGCAGCGCCGGGTGGAGCACGGCCAGCTCGTCGTCGTGCCCGACGGCGGACGGCGGAAGGAGACGGACGTCGGCGAGGTGCCAGGGGTCGTCCGGATCGGGCAGCAGCCGCACCTCGGCGTGCCGGCCCCGGTGCGCGGCGGCCACGCGCAGACCGAACAGCGCGGCCCCGCAGCCGAGGTGGAGGGCGCGACGGTCCGGGTCCTCGCGCGGCATGGCCCGTGAGGGGTCGCCGTACAGCTCGACGGTGCCGGTGTCCGCCCGGTGGACGAACCTCCACGGCTGCGCGTTGTGCATCGACGGCGCGGTGACGGCGTCCTCGACGAGGGACGCCACGAACGAGCGGGTCGGATCGTTGCTGTCCACGGCACGTTTCCTGTCTGTGGGCCGCCGGAGAGGGCGCGGGTGGGGCGGGTACGGGAGGGGCCGGGCGCGGGTCGCCCGCCACGACGGCCCCGGGGTCCCGGGCCGCGTGCCTCCCGCTGCCCCCACCGTCCACCCGGACGCGCCCGCACGCGAGGGCCGAACGGTCCCCCTCGCACGGCCCGACCGGACCGCCCGGCCGTCGGCGTCCGCCGCACGGACCGACCAGACCAGCTCGGGCCGCCGCCCCCGGCTCCCCGCACGGACCGACCGGACCCGCCCCGGCCGCCGGCGTCCCCGCACCCACCGGCCAGAGCCGCCCGGGCCGCCGGCGTCCCCCCACGGACCGACCAGACCCGCCCAGGCCGCCTGCGTCGCCGCACGGCCCCGTGCCCGATGCCACGGCGGGTCCCGGCCGCCCGGCCCGGCAGGAACGGCGGCCGGATCCGCACTACCGTGAGCCCGGCAGGAACGGCGGCGGGATCCGCACTACCGTGAGAGCGGGCGCGGCGGGCGCCGTCCGCGCGCCCGGGGCGACCGGAGGGTGCGATGGGCCGGGAGGACGCGGGGGAATCCGCGCACGCGGACGCGAGGCTGCCCCGGCTGCGCCTCGACGAACTCCTCGACGAGGTCCAGGCCCGCATCGACGAGGTCCGGGGGACCCGGGACCGGCTCAACGGGCTCCTCGAAGCGGTCATGTCCGTCGGCAGGGAACTCGACCTGCCCCATGTGCTGCGCGGCATCGTGGAGGCGGCGGTCACCCTCGTGGACGCCGAGTACGGCGCACTCGGCGTCATCGGCGACGACCGCAGGCTCTCCGAGTTCGTCACCGTCGGCATCGACGACGTGCTGCGGGAGCGGATCGGGCCGCTGCCCTCGGGCCACGGCATCCTCGGCGAGCTGATCCGCAACCCGCAGCCGCTGCGCCTCACCGAGCTGTCCGAGCACCCCTCCTCGTACGGCTTCCCGCCGCACCACCCCGAGATGCACTCGTTCCTGGGCGTGCCGATCCGCGTCCACGACGAGGTGTTCGGCAACCTCTACCTCACCGAGAAGCGCGGCGCGGCCGACTTCGACGCCGAGGACGAGGCCGTGGTGACGACCCTCGCCGTCGCGGCCGGCATCGCCGTCGAGAACGCCCGGCTGTACGAGGAGGGCCGTCTGCGCCAGCGCCTGCTGGCCGCGAGCTCCGACTTCACCCGCGCCCTGCTGTCCGGCGCGGCCGAGGAGGACGTCCTCGACGGGATGCTGGAGCAGGCCGTGGACATCGCCCGCGCCGACATGGGCGTCTTCTACCTGGTCGGCCCGGGCGGCGAGCTGCGCGGCTCACTGGCCCGCGGGGAGGGCGCCCAGGCGCACCGGGGCGTGGTCCTCAGCAGCATCGAGGGAACCCTGGCCGCGGCGGCCCTCGCCCACGACGGGCTGGTCGCGATCGCGGACGTCGAGAACGACGCGCGGGTCACCGTCCAGCCCGAACGGTGGAAGGGCTTCGGACCGGTGGTGGCCTTGACCGTCGGCACCAAGGAACGGCTGAGCGGGGTGCTCATCCTGACGCGGCGGCGCGGCCGGCCGCCCTTCTCGGGCGCCGAGGTCACCGCACTCCCCGGATTCGCCGGACAGGCCGCCCTCGCCCTCGAACTGGCCGACCGGCGCCGGGACGCCGAGCAGGTCAGCATCCTGGAGGACCGCGACCGGATCGCCCGCGACCTCCACGACCTGGCCATCCAGCGGCTGTTCGCCACCGGCATGACCCTGCAGAGCGCCCGCCGCTTCGTCGAGCACCCGGAGGCGGTGGACCGGCTCACCCGGGCGATCGACGACCTCGACGCCACCATCAAGATCATCCGGTCGAGCATCTTCGGCCTCCGCGCCCACGAGACCCCCGGCGCCGCCCCCAAGCTCAGGAACCGCGTCGTCAAGGCGGTCGACCAGGCCGTCGCGACGCTCGGCTTCGCGCCGGCCCTGCGCATGGAGGGCCTGCTCGACACCGACGTGCCCGGCGGGGCGGCCGACGAGGTCGTCGCGGTCATCGGCGAAGCACTCACCAACGTGGCCCGCCACGCCCGGGCCCGGCACGCCGAGGTGGCGGTCGTCGTCGAGGACGGCGCCCTGGCCGTGACGGTGAGCGACGACGGCACCGGCATCCCGCCGGGCGCCTCCCGCGGCGGCCTGCGCAACCTCGCCGAACGGGCCGAACGCCTCAACGGCGAGCTGTCGGTCCGTGCCCGGCCGGGCACCCCGGGCGGCACGGTCCTGGAATGGCGCGTCCCGCTGCCGCCCGGCCGGCCCTGAGGGAGCTACCGCACCTCGGCGTCGTGCGCGTGGGAGCTACCGCTCCTCGGCGTCGTGCGCGTGGGAGCTACCGCTCCTCGGCGTCGTGCGCGTGGGAGCTACCGCTCCTCGGCGTCGTGCCCGTGCCCGTGTTCGTGTTCGTGCTCGTGGGCCTGCGCGGCGATCACGGCCGCCTGCACCCGCCGCTCCACGCCCAGCTTGCCGAGCAGCCGCGAGATGTGGTTCTTGACCGTCTTCTCCGACAGATACAGCCGCTCGGCGATCTCCCGGTTGGTGAGCCCCTCGCCGATCAGGTCGAGCACCGACCGCTCGCGCTCCGACAGCACCGCGAGCCGCTCGTCCTCCGGCGCCCCGGCCGCCTCGGGCTCCCGCAGCGAGTGCATCAGGCGGGCGGTGGTGGCCGGGTCGAGCATCGACTGCCCCGTGGCCACGGTCCGTACCGCCGACACCAGGTCCGAGCCCTTGATCTGCTTGAGCACGTATCCGGCGGCGCCCGCCATGATCGCGTCGATCAGCGCGTCCTCGTCGTCGAACGACGTCAGCATCAGACATGCCAGGCCCGGCATCCGCGAGCGCAGCTCCCGGCACACCGAGATCCCGTCCCCGTCCGGCAGCCGTACGTCGAGCACGGCCACGTCCGGCCGCAGCGCGGGCCCGCGGGCCAGCGCCTGCTCCGCCGTCGCCGCCTCCCCGACCACCTCCATGTCGGGCTCGTCGTCGATGAGGTCACGCAGGCCCCGGCGGACGACCTCGTGGTCGTCCAGGAGGAACACCCGCGTGGGCGTCGCGGCTGCCGGTGAATCGGTCATGGCGACCCCAGTGCTCGGTGGGTTCCTGCCCGCCCCCACAAGAATTGTCCGCCATCGGCGCCGTCCGGTCCCCTGCTGCGGCCGAACGGGTTCTCGCATCCCGGGCCCCGCCTGTCGGGCCGGGCTCCGCCCCGGCCGCCGGTTACGGTCCCGTCCGTGGTCGCCATCGACGAGGAGACGTTCCCCAGCGGTGTCCTCCGCGGGGACACGACCCGCGACATCGCACGGCTGACAGATCCCGGCGTGACCGCCGTCGTCCTGCGCCCGGGCCAACGCCCCGGCTGGCTGGACGAGTTGGCGGCGCTGGTGGTCGAGCGGCGGCTCGTCGTCGCCCGGACGACCCTGGCCGCGGTCTCCCGTGAAGAGTTCGCGGACTGGGCCCGCACCGCCCTCGCCGGCACCGACGGCGCGGTCGCCCGTCCGCTCCTGGAGGACATGACCGGCATCGTGGAGCGGGTCATGGCCGCGACACGGGTGCGGCGCGTGATGGTGCGGGTGTTCACCGAGGCCCCGACCCGCCGCTGCGGCTTCCACGTCGACACCGTTCCGCCGCAGGCGCCGACGACCGGTGCCGTACGGGTCTACAACGGGCCGACCACCGAGTACGTGGCCTGCGACGACGTCGTGAGCATGAAGGCCTTCTACGCCTATCTGTCCCGCCGGGAGCGTGTCGCGCGCGAGGCCGGGGCCGGGGCGTGCGGCGCCTGCGCCGAGGCGCCGGACGGCACGGAGGCAACCGGGGCGGAGACGGCCGGCGCGGAGGCGCTCGGGCCGCTGGTCGCCATGGACGAGGCGCCCTCGTTCCTGCGGCCGCACGCCCCCGTCCACCGGGTGCCGCCGGACGCGACCGTCTACTTCAGGCACGTCGACGTGCGACGGCACTGGTCGCCGCATCCCGTCACCGACGCCTGGATCCACCGGTCGCCCATGGCGGGCCCGCCGCGGCTGGTCCTCAACGTGTCCCCGGCGCAGCGCGCTCCGGCACGTCCCGGTCCGGGGCCAGCAGCACATGACTGAGCGCCGGCAGCGACGGATCGAGGCCGCGCAGCAGCCGCAGCACGCGCGCGCCCGCGCGGGCCGGCCCGTGATGGGCCATGAACCACGTCCGCGGCCGGGCCGCGGTGCCGACCGCCTCCAGGACGGCGGGCACCACGTCGTCCACGCCGTCGAAGAAGACCCCGGTGAACGGGTTGACGTACTGCCAGCCGCCCAGAATCGCCCGGTTGACGACGACGGGCACATCGAGGCAGAGCGCCTCGGCGAGCACCCGCGGCGACGCGTCGAGCACGGCCGGCACGAACAGACAGCGGGCGGCGGCGATCACGGCCAGCAGCAGCGGCCACTCCAGCGGCCCCGTCAGCCGGACGCCGGGCCTCGGGTCCGCGCCGGGCGGGGCGTCGACGACGAGGACCCGCAAGCCCGTCTCCCCGGCCACCCGGCCGAGGCAGCGCGCGCCGAGCGGCCAGTTCTTGGCCCGCTGCCGCCAGGGCTCCGCACCCGACACATGGACCACGTCCGCGACCAGCTCCGGCGGCAGCCCTCGGGGCGCCGGTCGCGGACCGGCGCGGTGCGGTCCGCAGCGGTGCGAGCCGAGGCGGTAGGGGCCCAGGCGGTAGGGGTCGACGCGGCGCGGGTCGGTGAAGTCGGACTCGCTCACCAGGGCCCGCGGCCCGTTCGGCGGCAGGAAGCGGTCGGGGTCCCGGAAGCAGTGCAGCCATCCCTCGCACAGCAGCCCGTAGTCCCGCTCGTCACGGAATCCCGCTCCCGGGAAACCCAGATGGCTCGTGGCGCCGACGAAGCGGCAGCCCTCGTCGGCGAGTTGGTTCAGGCGTACGTGCTGGGCGCGGGTGACGACCGGAGCGCGGACCACCACCCACGGCAGCGGCTCGCCGCCCGGCCCGGTCACCCGCAGGAACGGCGCGCCCGAGGCGGAGTCCACCCGTCGTCCTTCCACCCAGCGACATGACAGGAGAGGCCATGACCCAGCCCATCAGACGCGACTTCTACGGCGATCGCAACGGCGCCACGCGGATCGAGATCTTCGACGAGCTCAGCGACACCGCGAAGGCCGCACTGTACGCCTTCTTCCGGCGGACGGGCGCACCGCACCTCATGGACGAGGTGGTGCTGCCGCTGTTCCACGACGGCGACTCGCAGATCTTCGCCGCGGTCCGCGACCGGCCGTGGCCGCCGTGGGGCCTGGGCGCGCGCAACATCGTCGGGGTTCTCCAGACGCACCTGGTCTCCGACGGCTGCTGGGGGCTGAGCCCGGTGCACGTGGCCGACGAGGACCTGACGAACACGGGGCTGTCCGCCGCGCTGTACAAGGAGGCCCTGGAGACGCTGGCGGTCGACCCCGGCGCCGAGGTGCACTACCTCGTCGCCGAGGACTCGCGGCTCGTCGACCTGGCCATGCGCCGCGCGGGTTTCGAGCGCACCGAGGACGTCTTCCTCACCGAGGCGGCGCGCTACCTGACGTACCGCGCACCGGCCCGAGAGCTGCTGAAGAAGCTTGGCCTTGCCGGACCGGACTCGGTCGACGTGCTCGCCGGCGCGGTCGACGACGAGGTGTTCGAGCGCAACGCGGCCTTCCACGGGACGGTCTATCTCGGATCGCGGGCGGAGTGGACGGCGGACCGGGTCTCCGTCGCGTCCGAGATCGCCCGGCTGGTGCGCGGCGGCCACTACAGCAAGCCGGCGGGCGTGCCGACCGGGACCGGCCGGTACGAGCGGGACGTGATCGACGAAGTCGCCCAGGGCGTACGGGAGTTCCTCACCGTCGCCGAGCAGGAGGACCTCCTGCGGTACGTCCTCGACCGGGAGTCCGAGTTCAAGGCGGCCACGATCCGGGCGCACGGGGCCGACTCGGCGGTGGTGGACGAGCGGGTCCGGCGCAGCTCGGTCCTGCACGATCTCGGCGGCTTCCGGGCGCTGTTCGCGGAACGCATCCGGGAGCAGCTGGAGGCCGTCCGTTCCCGCCTCGGCTTCCCGGCGTTCCCGCTGGGCGACATCGAGCTGCAGGTGACGGCCAACGGCGACCGGGACTACTTCGGCATGCACCGCGACAGCGACGGCGACGACACCCGCGAGCTCTCCTTCGTCTACTTCTTCTCCGCCGAGCCGCGCCAGTTCTCCGGCGGTGAGCTGCGCGTCTTCGAGACGGTCGTCGAGAACGGGCGGCTCGTCCCCACCGACCGCAGCCAGACGATCGTGCCGCGCCCGAACCTCGCGGTGTTCTTCCCCAGCCGGCACGACCACGAGGTGCTGCCCGTCCGGGTGCCGAGCAGGGCGTTCGCCGACAGCCGCTTCAGCGTCACCGGCTGGATCCACCGGAAGTGAGCGGCCGACCCGGTGGCGGGGGAGGGGCGGTGGCGGCGTGGTCCGTGGTGGGCCGCGTCGCGCTCCCGGCCGGCCGCGCCGCCCGGGCCGCGCGCGAGACCCACCACGGCCCCTTCCCCGGCGTGCCGGAGCTGCTGGCCCGCGCCGTACGGACCGACGGCCGGGGCGTGCGCGCCCGTTACCTCTTCGCCTCGGCGGAGGCGGCCGCGGAGTTCGCCGCGAGCCGGGACGCCGCCCTGGCCCGTCTCGGGACACCGGTCACCGGACCGGTGCGCGCCGTCCCGGCGGACCCGCCCGCGGCCTCCCTCCCGGCGCCGGTGATCATCGTCTCGCCGCCGCGTTCGGGCAGTACCGCGCTGTACGACGCCCTGGCCCGCAACCCCGCCCTGTGGACCGTCGGCGGCGAGAGCGAGGGCGTGATCGAGGGCGTGCCCGGACTCCATCCGGCAACCCGCGGCTACGCCTCGCACGCGCTCGACGCGGCGGACGCCGAGGCATGGGGAGACGTGGTGCGGGCGGGTTTCCTCGCCGACCGGAGCGCCGCGCCGGGACGGCGCCCGCTCGCGGGCGAAGGCTCCCCGGCCCCCCGGCTCCTGGAGAAGACGCCGGAGAACAGCCTGCGACTGCCCTTCCTGCTGCGGCTGTTCCCCGACGCCACCGTCGTCCACCTCCGCCGCGACGCCCGGGACACGGTGGCCAGCATGGTGCGGGCATGGACCCACCCGGGCTTCGTCAACATCCCGGAGCTGCCCGGCTGGCCGCGCCGGGCCTGGCACCTGCTGCTGCCGCCCGGCTGGCGGAGCTGGGCCGGCGAGGACCTCACGCGGATCGCGGCCCGGCAGTGGGCCGCCGCCGTGGAGGCCACCCTCGACGCCCGGGACGCCCGGCCGGCCACCGTCCGCTGGGTGGACGTCGACTACGCCGAACTGCGCGGCGCGCCTGCCCGTACGCTCCGCCGGCTGGAGTCGGACCTGGGCCTGCCAGCCACCGCCCGGGGCCGGGACCTGCCGCTGTCGGCCACGACGATCAGCCCGCCGCGCCCCGGCAAGTGGCGCACCACACCCGGCTTCGACCCGGCGGCGCTCGACGCCATGCGGCACACCCTGCGCCGCCTCACGAACGGACGCACCACGATGCCCGAATCGCCCAGATCCGCTCCTGCCGGCCGGCCGGCACCCGGCCGCCGTCCCTCCTTCGCCTGCTGGCTCGACGAGGCGAACCCCCACCAGGAGCCGGACCACGGCGACGGCGCGGTGCTCGATCCGGCAGCGGTGCTCCAGACCGGGGTCACCGTCCCGCTCGGCATGGCACGCCGCACCCGTTTCCGCGACCGCTTCCTGTCCGGCCACCCCGTGCTGTGGACCGACGAACCGGATACCGGAGCCCTCGTGCCGCACTGGGTGCGCTTCGAGGACTTCCGGGCGCTGCGCGAACTCGCCCCCGGGCGGCCCCTGCCGCCCGGCTTCCCCGACCGGCTGCGCGCCGCGCTCGCCGGAGCCGGCGCGCTCGGCACGGCCGAGACCCGGGCGCGCCGGACGGCACGGGCCCGTGCCGTGCTGGCGGGCGCCGCCGAGGAGTTCGCGCGCACGGACGTCTGCGGGATGGGCCGGCTCGTACGCCCGGGGCACCGGCAGGCGCTGCTCGACTACTACGAGCGGCTCATCGCGACGGGCTCGTGGCCGCTCGGCGACGCGCAGGTCGAGGGACGGTACGGCTGGTACAACGAGTCGCTGGCGCGTTTCTTCCACCACCAGTTCGCCGAGGTGGTGGGCCGCCTCGCCGGCCGGCCGGTGCGGCCGTCGTACGCGTACGTCTCCGCGTACCGCGGTGGCGCCGTCCTCGACCGGCACGTCGACCGCGAGCAGTGCGAGTTCACGGTGTCGCTGCTGCTCGGCGAGTCCGGGCCGGGGATCCCGGGCGGCTGGCCGCTGCTCCTCGACGGTGCCCACGGGAGGGTGTCGCTGGTGCAGCGCCCCGGCGAGGCCGTGCTCTTCCGCGGCACCCGGGTGCCGCACTGGCGCCCGCCGCTGCCCGACGGGAGCACCCACACGTCCCTGTTGTTCCACTACGTGCCGGCCGAGTTCACCCGGACCCTGTACTGAGCGGGCGGCCGGCCCGGCGAAGGGGCCGGCTACTGCGGATCGAGGTAGCCGACGTGTCGTGCCCCGGCCTCCGCGACCTGCGGCGCGATCCGCTCCCACCGGGTGACCGACCGCCGGCCCACGGGGCGCACGGCCCGTGCCCGGGCGCGCGTGAAGCCGGCGGGCACCGCTCCCGTACCGAACATCACCTCGGCGGCGGCGGCCGTCCCCAGCATGTCCCAGACGAGGTGGATCCGGTCCGCGGCCCCGGCGTTCCCGGCCGCGTGCACACAGCCGTGGTTGACCAGGTAGACGGTCCCGGCCTCCAGCCGGTGGACGTCGCCGTCGAGCAGGAGCGTGGCCTTCGGGCCGGTGACCAGCGGCAGATGGAAGCGGGCCCGGACGCCGACGGTGCCGGACCGCGACAGTACGACGCTGTGCTCCTCGTGCGGCGCGAGCGCGGCGCCCGGGCCGAGGACGTTGACCCGGAAGTTCACCAGGTGCGGCAGCGCCCCGGCCAGCGCGGCCAGCGCGGGGTAGCGCGTGCGGTCGTGGAAGCGTTTGCCGAAGCAGGACAGGTCGTGGTCCCGGGAGAAGTCGTCGCAGCGGCCCGAGGCGTTGAGCAGGCTGAACTGCTCCACCCGGCCGCGCGGTCCGGCCCAGGCCGTCACATGGCCCGGGGCGCCGGCCAGCGAAGGAGCGTGCCGGGCGCGCAGCTCGGCCACCTCCGCGACGAGCCCGCGCAGGGTCGGGGCGTCGGCGGTGAACAGCCGCAGGCAACGGATGCCGGGGTGGTGGTAGTTCGCGTCCCGGATGCCGCGCAGCACCCGCCGCGGATCCCGGTCGTCGTCGCGACGGCTGTCGTGGCCGTCGTGGCCGTCCTGGTCTTCGTCGCCTCGTCCGGTCATCGGAAGGGACACCTCTCCAGGAGCAGGTCGAGGTCGGGCAGGTGCGACGGGAGCGTCGCGAAGTCGGCCGGTGCGACCGTGTCCAGGTTCGCGCCGGTGGCACCGACCGGCAGGGGCGGCGGCACCGGAACGCCGACGGAGAGGAAGTAGTCGTGGAACTTGCTGTCGTCGCCGCTGGGCAGGTCACGGAACCTGATCCAGACGGCCGGGATCCCGTAGGCGTGGGCGAGGACGATGCCGTGCAGGCTCGACGAGGCGACCAGGCCGGCGCCCGTCAGCTGCTCCACGACGTCCTCGACGCCGCACTGCACGTCGACGAGCCGCCAGCGCGCCGGGACACCGCGCCGGGCCCGCGCCTTGTCCGCGAAGTGCGGGACGACCACGCACCGGCCGCCCGCGCGGACGGGGCGCCGCGGCAGGAACCTCGGCACGAGCAGCCCCGGGTCGCCGTAGACCGGGGGACAGGCGGCGCCCGAGCGCAGGGCCGCCTCGCGGGTGAGCGGCCCCCGCACGGCGAGCAGTTCGGCCCGCGGATCGACGCGCTCGCCGGCCTCCATCACGCCCGCGCCCCACACCACGCAGCCCGGCCCGGCGAGCGCGACCACGCTGCCCGTGACGAAGTGCTTGCGGCCCGGCGCGTGCGGAGCGACCCAGCGGGCCGGGGCGCCGGAGATGCGGCGGATCAGCCACGGGGTGAGCCGGTCACCGACGTTGCCCTGGCTGGGCACCCGGCACCAGAAGGCGGGAACGGACGCGGACACGTGGGTCACCGTAGCGAGCGGACGGCCCTGTTCCTGCGCACCTACCACCGCGATGTCACCTGGCTGGGCTACGCGCTCGCGGCCATCGAGCGGTGGTGCCACGGCTTCGCCGAGGTGGTCGTGGTCACGCCGCGCACCGGCTCGGCAGCGGTGCGCCGGGCGGTCGGCGGCGGCGTACGGCTGCTGGTCTGCCCGGACTTCCGGGACGACTACCTCGGGCAGCAGGTGACCAAGCTGTACGCGGACGAGTGCACGGACGCCGGGCTGATCTGCCACGTCGACTCGGACGTCGTCTTCACCCGTCCCGTCTCGCCCGCCGACCTGCTGGACGCCGGCGGCCGGCCGTGGATCGTCCGCCGGGCGGTGTCCCGCCTCGGCCGGCACCGGCCCTGGCTCGCCCCGACGGAGGAGTTCCTGGGCCGTCCGGTCGCCCACGACTTCATGCAGCAGCCGCCGTTCACCTATCCGCGACAGCTCTACCCGCAGGTGCGCGCGCTCTGTCTGGAGCGGCACGGGATGCCGCTGGACCGCTACGTGGCGGGGCGGCCGCCCCGGGGCTTCTCGGAGTTCAACGTGCTCGGCGCCCACGCCTACGCGGCCCACCGCGCGGAGTTCGCCTGGTACGACACCGATGCGGACGCGGCGCGCGTGCCGCGGCTGTGCCGGTGGTACTGGAGCAGGGGCGGCATCGACGCCGCCCTGCGCCGCGAACTGGAAGAAGTTACCGGTTGGTACGGCGCACGCGTCACGACGGACCCCATTCTGTGCCACCCGGGGGGTGCGAGGCCCGATGATCCATGTCACTGAGCCGGCACCTTCAGGCGGCGCAAGGGCAGCCCTTAGCGTGACGGAAACGAGGCAGCGGTGAAGGGATCAGAATGTTCCGCAAGGTGCTGGTGGCCAACCGCGGGGAGATCGCGATTCGCGCGTTCCGCGCCGGCTACGAACTGGGAGCGCGCACCGTCGCCGTCTTCCCGCACGAGGACCGCAACTCGCTGCACCGGCTGAAGGCCGACGAGGCGTACGAGATCGGGGAACCCGGGCACCCGGTGCGGGCGTACCTCTCCGTGGCGGAGATCATCCGGGCCGCCCGGCTGGCCGGCGCCGACGCGGTCTACCCCGGCTACGGCTTCCTCTCCGAGAACCCGGAACTCGCCCGCGCCTGCGAGGAGGCGGGCATCACCTTCGTGGGCCCGGACGTGCGGACCCTGGAGCTGACCGGCAACAAGGCCCGCGCCGTGGCCGCCGCCCGCGCGGCCGGCGTGCCCGTGCTCGGCTCCTCGGCGCCCTCCACCGACGTGGACGAACTGGTCGCCGCAGCCCAGGACATCGGCTTCCCGGTCTTCGTCAAGGCCGTCGCGGGCGGCGGCGGCCGCGGCATGCGCCGCGTCGAGGACCCGGCGACACTGCGCGAGTCCATCGAGGCGGCGGCCCGCGAGGCCGAGTCCGCCTTCGGCGACGCCACCGTCTTCCTGGAGAAGGCCGTCGTCGACCCCCGCCACATCGAGGTGCAGATCCTCGCCGACGGCGAGGGCAACGTCATCCACCTGTACGAGCGCGACTGCTCCCTGCAGCGCCGCCACCAGAAGGTGATCGAGCTCGCGCCGGCCCCCGGCCTCGACCCGGCGATCCGCCAGCGCATCTGCGACGACGCCGTGCGGTTCGCCCGTGAGATCGGCTACCGCAACGCCGGCACCGTGGAGTTCCTCCTCGACCGCGACGGCAACCACGTCTTCATCGAGATGAACCCGCGCATCCAGGTCGAGCACACGGTGACCGAGGAGGTCACCGACATCGACCTGGTGCAGTCCCAGCTGCGCATCGCCGCCGGCGAGACCCTCGCCGACCTCGGCCTCGCGCAGGAGTCCGTCGTGCTGCGCGGCGCCGCGCTGCAGTGCCGCATCACCACCGAGGACCCGGCCAACGGCTTCCGCCCCGACACCGGCATGATCAGCGCCTACCGCTCGCCGGGCGGCTCCGGCATCCGGCTCGACGGCGGCACCACGCACGCCGGCACCGAGGTCAGCGCCCACTTCGACTCGATGCTGGTCAAGCTGACCTGCCGGGGCCGGGACTTCAGGGCCGCCGTCGGCCGCGCCCGGCGCGCCGTCGCCGAGTTCCGCATCCGGGGCGTGTCCACCAACATCCCCTTCCTCCAGGCCGTGCTCGACGACCCGGACTTCCAGGCCGGGCACGTCACCACCGCCTTCATCGAGCAGCGGCCCCACCTGCTCACCGCGCGCCACTCGGCCGACCGGGGCACCAAGCTGCTCACCTACCTCGCCGACGTCACCGTGAACAAGCCGCACGGCCCGCGGCCCGAACTCGTCGCGCCCACCACCAAGCTGCCTGCGCTGCCCGCCGGCGCACCGCCGGCCGGGTCGAAGCAGCGGCTCACCGCGCTCGGCCCGGAGGGCTTCGCGCGAGGCCTGCGCGAGTCGCCCACCATCGGCGTCACCGACACCACCTTCCGCGACGCCCACCAGTCGCTCCTCGCCACCCGGGTGCGCACCAAGGACCTGCTCGCCGTCGCCCCGGCGGTGGCGCACACCATGCCGCAGCTGCTCTCCCTCGAATGCTGGGGCGGCGCCACGTACGACGTCGCGCTGCGCTTCCTCGCCGAGGACCCCTGGGAGCGCCTGGCCGCGCTGCGCGAAGCCGTACCGAACATCTGCCTGCAGATGCTGCTGCGCGGCCGCAACACCGTCGGCTACACCCCGTACCCGACCGAGGTGACCGACGCCTTCGTGCAGGAGGCCGCCGCCACCGGCATCGACATCTTCCGGATCTTCGACGCGCTCAACGACGTGGACCGGATGCGGCCCGCCATCGACGCCGTACGGGCGACCGGCACGGCCGTCGCCGAGGTCGCGCTCTGCTACACCGCCGACCTCTCCGATCCGGCCGAGAAGCTCTACACCCTCGACTACTACCTGCGGCTCGCCGAGAAGATCGTCGCCGCGGGCGCCCACGTCATCGCGGTCAAGGACATGGCCGGCCTGCTGCGCGCCCCCGCCGCGGCGAAGCTCGTCTCCGCGCTGCGCAGGGAGTTCGACCTGCCGGTGCACCTGCACACCCACGACACCGCCGGCGGCCAGCTCGCCACCTACCTCGCCGCGATCCAGGCCGGCGCGGACGCCGTCGACGGCGCCGTCGCCTCCATGGCCGGCACCACCTCGCAGCCCTCGCTGTCGGCGATCGTCGCCGCCACCGACCACTCCGACCGGCCCACCGGCCTCGACCTCCAGGCCGTCGGCGACCTGGAGCCTTACTGGGAGAGCGTCCGCAGGATCTACGCCCCCTTCGAGGCCGGCCTCGACTCGCCCACGGGTCGCGTCTACCACCACGAGATCCCGGGCGGGCAGCTCTCCAACCTGCGCACCCAGGCCGTCGCGCTCGGTCTCGGCGACCGCTTCGAGGACGTCGAGTCGACCTACGCCGCCGCGGACCGGATGCTCGGCCGGCTCGTGAAGGTCACGCCCTCGTCGAAGGTGGTCGGCGACCTCGCGCTGCACCTCGTCGGAGCCGGGGTGGCACCGGAGGACTTCGAGGCGACGCCCGGTCGGTACGACATCCCCGACTCGGTCGTCGGCTTCCTCCACGGCGAACTGGGCACCCCGCCGGGCGGCTGGCCGGAACCCTTCCGCACCAAGGCCCTCCAGGGCCGCGCCGGCCCCAAGCCGGTCCAGGACCTGACCGCCGAGGACCGCGACGGCCTCGCCAAGGACCGGCGCGCCACGCTCAACCGGCTGCTCTTCCCCGGTCCGACCAAGGCGTTCGAGGCGCACCGCCAGGCGTTCGGCGACACCAGCGTCCTCGACAGCAAGGACTTCTTCTACGGGCTGCGTCCCGGCAAGGAGTACGCCGTCGACTTCGGGCCCGGCGTCCGGCTGCTCATCGAACTGGAGGCCATCGGCGAGGCCGACGAACGCGGCATGCGCACCGTCATGTCCACGCTCAACGGCCAGTTGCGGCCGATCCAGGTCCGCGACAACGCGGCGGCCGCCGACCTGCCGGTGACCGAGAAGGCCGACCGTTCCAACCCCGGCCACGTCGCCGCGCCGTTCGCCGGCGTGGTCACCCTCGCCGTCGCGGAGGGCGACGAGGTCGAGGCCGGTGCGACCGTCGCCACCATCGAGGCGATGAAGATGGAAGCCTCGATCACGGCCCCGAAGGGCGGCCGGGTGGCCCGCCTCGCCATCACCCGGATCCAGCAGGTGGAAGGCGGCGACCTGCTCGTCGAACTGGCCTGAGCACGATTCCGGCCGGGGCGCGGACGCGCCCCGGCCGTCGTGTTTCCGAAATACCCGAGAATTCATTCGTCAATGGGGAAGACTGCGTATTCATTGCGCGGAGGGCGAGATAAAGTCCCTGGTCACGGTCCGGAGTGACGGCTCGGCAGGTCGATTCGTCCGGTGAAGTGGATTAATTCTCAATCGGTTGTCGAATTCTGCTGAGGGTGGCCTGGAATTCATTTCCGAGAGGGCGGTGAGGCGATTGATCGCTGCTAGTGTCCCGACCCGTCGGTCCGCCGGAACGCGCGAACGCGCCGGCCGGTCCGCCGCCTCCTCCCGCGGCGCACCCCGGCCGTCTCCGGCCGCCCGGGACACCACACCCTCACCGAAGGAACCACCGTGCCCACACGTGGACACACGCCCTCGATCACGCCGCGCCCTCGGCGGACTGCTCGCCGCCGCCCTGTCGGCCTGCTTCGCGATCACCGGCACCGCCGCGCAGCCGGCCGCCGCCGCACCCGCGGTGCCGACCCCCGACCACGTGGTCGTCGTCATGATGGAGAACGAGCCCTACGACGGCATCATCGGCAACACCGCCCAGGCCCCCTACCTCAACTCGCTGGCCGCCCAGGGCGCGTCGTTCAGCGCCGCGAACGGCGAGTGGCACCCGAGCCTGCCGAACTACTACGCCCTGCTGTCGGGCTCGACCCAGGGCCTGGTCAACAGCACCCCGCCGCCGGTCGGTTCGGTCGACGCCGACAACCTGCCCGGCCAGCTCGCCACCCACGGCCGCTCCTTCGCCGACTACTCCGACGAGGCCACTCCCGCCGCGTGGCTGCGCTTCGCCGACCTGCCCGGCACCGCGACCGCCCCGAACCCGGTCGACAAGTGGCTCACCTGCCCGTCCCCGACGCCCGGCCAGGGCTGCGGCTTCCCGGCCGACGCGGCCGGCTACGCCGCCCTGCCGACCGTGACCTTCGTCCACGGCAACGAACACGAGTCCATGCACGACGGCAACGTCCCGGGCGGCGACGCCTGGGTGCGCAACACCGTCGGCGGCTACGCGAACTGGGCGAAGACCCACAACAGCCTGCTCATCGTGACCTGGGACGAGGACGACTTCCAGCCCGCCAACCACATCCCGACCCTCGTCTACGGCGCCGGCGTCAAGCCCGGCAGCTACAGCGAGAAGACCAACCACTACAACCTGCTGCGCACCATCGAGGACATGTACGGCCTGCCGTACCTCGGGAACGCCGCGGCCGCGGCGCCGATCACCGACATCTGGGGCTCAGGCCCGGCCGTCTGGCGTGGCCCCGGACCGGTCACCGGCTACAACAACTGGTGCCTGGACGACCGCGGAAGCGGCACCGCCGACCTCAACCCGGTCGTGCTCTACGGCTGCACCGGCGCCGCCAACCAGCAGTGGACGCTGCCCGGCGACGGCACCGTCCACACCCTCGGCAAGTGCCTCGACGTGCTGCGCAGCGGCACCGCCAACGGCACCCTCGTCGAGCTCTACCAGTGCAACGGCAGCGGTGCCCAGCAGTGGCTCGCCCAGCCCGACGGCACCCTGAGGAACCCGCAGTCCGGCAAGTGCCTCGACGACCCGGGCTCCAGCCTGGCCGGATCCCAGCTGATCATCTGGGACTGCAAGGCCACCGCCAACCAGATCTGGCACCTGCCCGCCTGACGGAGGCCGGCGGCCGGTGCGCCGTGGGGGGTGGGTGCGCACCGGCCGGGCACGACTCTGCGCCCTGCCGCGACGCCGTGGCCATGGGGGACGGCTCTGATGCGTACCCCCATCCGGAGCCGACCGCTCACGCGCCGCTCGCGGCGGCCGGTTCCGGGAAGACCCGGTGGACGTTCCGCCGGGTGGTGCCGAGCTTCGTCAGGACGTGCGCGACATGCTTCTCGACCGTCCTGGGGGACAGGAACAGCGTCCGGGCGATGTCCTGGTTGGTGGCCCCGCGCGTGAGGAGTTCGGCCACCTCGCGTTCGCGGGGCGAGAGTTCCGCACCGTAGCCGCGGCGGCCGCGCGCGGCCGGGCGGCCCCGACCGAGCCGCCGCAGGCCGTTGCGGCAGCGGGCGGCGTCGGCACCGGCACCGAGACCGAGGAAGGCGTCCAGGGCTTCGCCGAGGCGGGCCGCCGCCTCCTCGGCGCTCGTGGGTGCCAGAGCGCCGGCGAGATCCTCGGTTGCGCGCGTGGTCTCGTACGGCCGGCCGATCTCCGCCCAGCTCCGGCGGGCCCCCTCGAAGTGCCCGGCCGCGCCGTGCGGATCGGACTCCTGGAGCAGCAGCCCCCGCGCGACGTCGAGTTCGGCGAGGGCGCCCGGTGCGTCGCGGCCCGCCAGGCCGTCCCCGACCTCCGCGGTGAGCCGCGCGGCATCGTCGCGGTGCCCGGTGGCGAGGGCGGCCCGCACGGCGACCGGGACCAGGCCGGTGGCGCGGGTCCAGATGCCGCTGCGCCGCAGCTCCGCGAGGGCGGCCGAGGTGACGGCGAAGGCATCGCCCGCCGCGTCCCGGGCGAGGTGCACGGCGGCGAGTCCGGCGGCGGCCCGCTGCGCCGTGCTGATCTGGACCTGCCGCTCGGCGCGGGCCGCGGCGGCGTCGAAGTGCCGCTCGGCGGCCCCGAACCGGCCCTGTGCCGTCGCCAGCCGACCGAGGATCAATTCCTGTTCCAGCCCGACGAACGCCATGCCGGGATACTCGGCCCCCAGCGCGGCCAGCCGCTCCACCAGGTCCGGCCCCCGTCCGGCCAGACTGTCCAGGCGCAGCAGGGCGCACCGGCTGTAACACTCCATGGTGGGCAGGCCGTGGCGTGCCGCGGAACGGAGGCTCTCGTCGAGGAGTTCCCGGGCACGGCGGTCGTGCCCGCCCTCGATCAGGGCGTCGGCGACGTTGAACAGGGCACGGACGTTCTGCCGGGTGACGCCGGGCTCGTCCGTGTCACGGGGCAGTTCGTCCAGCTCCCGCCACACCTCGGGCCGCGAGTCACGGGCCAGGAGGGTCAGCCGGTCCGCGCGCACCGTCGCGTGGGCGGCGGCGTCGGAGCTGGCGTGGAGCACCTGCTCGGCGCGCCGGATCCAGGTCCACGCCTGACCGGCGGCCCCGTCCCACTCGTTGAGGGAGAGTGCCGTCATGGCCCGGACGGCCGCTTCCGGACGGTCCGCCAGCTCGGCGGCGGCCTGTTCCACGACGGCGAAGCCCGAGCGGTCGCCGGCGTGGGTGGCCGTGAGGATGCCCAGCGCGTACCGGATCTGCCCACGGGTGCCGGTGCCGAGCCGCGGGTCGTCGAGCAGGACGCGCAGCCGTGCCGCGCTCGCGGCGTGGTCCGTGCCGTCGACCGCGATCCGGGCCAGCGCGAGAGCCGCGTGCGCACGGATGCCGTCCGGCAGGTCCGGCTCGTCGAGCAGCCGGTGCAGCAGCGGCGCGGCCGTGCCGGTGTCGCCGAGCGCGACGGCCCGGTCCGCGGCCCGCTCGGCCCGGCGGGCCCACTCAGCGCGGTCACCGGCGGCCAGGGTGTGGTGCGCGATCTGCACGAGCGGCGCGGGTGACTCCGCCTCCAGGGCCGCGACGGCGCTCCGGTGCAGCCGCCGTCGCCGGGGGCCGGGGATGTGGCGGTAGGCGACCTGCTGGGCCAGCGCGTGGCGGAAGAAGTACCGCCCGAGGTCGCCCTCCCGCAGCACGGCGGCGCGCAGGGCGCTGACGATGCCCTCGGCACCCCGCTCGGGGTCGAGGCCGGCGACCCGCGCGAGCAGGGGTTCGGTGGCCGGCACGGCGAGCACCGCCGCCGCGGCGACGACGGCCGCTCCCTCCTCCGGCAGGTGGTTCAGCCGTTCGGTGACCGCCTCGCGCAGCCCCGGCGGCACCTCGGCGCGTGCGAGGCGGGCGGCCACGTCGCCGCGGCCGTGGGCCTGGCCGGTCTCGCGCAGGGTGATCAGGTCCTCCTCTGCCACGAGCGGCAGGCCCTGGCTGCGCTCGTACAGCACCCCGGCGAGCCCGGCCGCGGTCCGGGCGCCGAGGGCGTCGGCCACCAGCGCTCGGACGTCGTCCGAGGTCAGCGGGGCGAGCCGGATCGAGGCGCCGCCGACGCCGGGCGGACGCCGGTAGGCCGAGCCGAGGACCGGTGTTCCGTCCGACAGGTCCTCGGGGCGGTGCGTGAGCACCAGGCCGAGCTGCTCCGGCAGGTCCCGGGCCAGCAGCAGAAGCAGCTCGCGGGTGGCCTCGTCGGCCCAGTGCAGGTCCTCGACCACCACGACCGCCGGTCCGATCGCCCCGAGCAGGGCACGCACCCCCTGGACGACGCGGTGCCGCTGGGCCCGCGGGTCGTCCGCCGGGGCGGGCGGCGACGGCAGCCGGCCGGCGAGGTCGGGCAGGAGCGGGGCGAGCGCGCCGGCGGTGGGCGGGACGTCCCCGGGCGGGGGGAGCAGCGGGCCGGTCCCGCGCAGCGCGTCGATCACGGGGCCGTACGGGAAGGGCTCGCGCAGCGGATGGCAGAAGCCGGTCAGCACCGGGCGGCCCTCGGCGGCCAGGACCGCGGCCGCCTCGTGGACCAGGCGGGACTTGCCGATGCCGGCCTCGCCCTCCAGCACGACGACCGCCGGGGGCCGCCGCAGCGCCGCCAGGAGCCGCTCCAGCTCCCGGCCGCGGCCGACGAAGCCGAAGCCGTGACCCCGGACGAACTCCGGGCCGTCGCCGCGTTCGGCGGGCCGGGCCACAGGATCACCGCCCTTCCCGTTCACGACAGCCCCGGCCGTGGGGCCCGGCACACCACGGGCACGGCGGTGTGCGGGCGCCGTCACGGGCGGATCCGGGTGGTGACCACGATCGAACTCCTCGGTCTTCCCGCCGTCCGGTGCGTGGGGCGGGGCGGGCCTGGGCGACCGCGCACGGGCCCACCCAATCTCCTCGCCCGCGCCGGATCAATGGGTATCCCTACCCAAAGTCGGGAGGGCGGGTACCCACCCTCAGGCCCCGGCCCGGCGGGCGCCGTCGGGCCACAGGACGTCCACCCGGATGCCGCGGGCGCGGGCGAAGGCCACGAGGTGCGCGGTGGTGTCCCGGCCGTCCGCAGCCGAACCGTCCCACACGGCGAGGACCCGGGCGCAGGCCCGGAGCAGCGACTCGTCGGCGCGCACGCACGACGCGCGGTCCGCCGGGTCGAAGTCGAAGAGCCGCAACGTGCGGGAGAGCATCAGCAGTTCTCCGGCGGCCTTGTGGTCGGGCGTCCGCAGCATGTCCGGCAGCCCCTGGCGCGAGGGCAGGACGGTCTCCAGGGCCAGCCCCGCGGCGCGCGCGGCGCGGCCCGCGATGAGCGGCAGCCCCTGCCCCACCCGGACCAGGCCCGCCCGGCCCGCCCGCGTGAACGCGGCGAGCCGGGTGCGGAGTTCGGCCTCCAGGAGCTCCAGCGTCGGGCCGGTGAGGTCGGTGTGCCCGACGACCGCGATCACTCGTCGTCTCCTTCCCCGACGTCGATGCCGTGCTTGCGCGCGAGCCGCAGGGCGTCCTCCAGCTCGTCGGCGGCGAGCGCGGCGTCGAAGGCGTCCTCGTCCTCGCGCGCCTTCGCCAGCCGCGCCCGCGCCACGCGTACGCGTTCCAGCAGCGCCTCGGTAAACGTGCCCATGCCACCTCCTGCTCCGGCCGCGCCGCTCTTGAGCGACTCGACAACTAACGAATTAAAGAATTCTGCAATTAGCGGTGATTCTATCGGCGTGACGGTGACGGTGGTCCGCTGCGGCCGCGGTGGTGAACGACACCGACGCGCCGCCGAACGGGGTGCCGGCCGACCGACCCTACGGCAGGCGCGCCAGCACGTGGGCGTCGAGGAAGCCCCGCTCCGAGGCAGGGTCGTGGAGCAGCCGGGCGAACGGGGCGAGGCCGGCGTCGGTCAGGAGTCCGGCGAGGCGGTCCGCCGGCCAGCTGTAGGCAGGGGTCACCTTGTGGTCGAAGCGGACGGGCTCGGGCCCGTCGGTCCCGAAGAACGAGACCAGGAGCAGGCCGCCCGGTGCCAGGACCCGCGCCAGCTCGGCGAGCAGCGCGGGGAGTTCGGCGGGCGGGGTGTGGATCAGCGAGTAGTGGGCCAGCACGCCGCCGAGCGCGCCGTCCTCGACCGGCAGGTCCTCCATGCGCGCCTCGTCGAAGCGCAGCGCCGGATGGGCCCGCCGGGCGTGGTCGATCATGCCGGGGGAGAGGTCGAGACCGAAGGCGTCGAGGCCCAGCTCGTGCAGCATGGCCGTCAGATGCCCGGGCCCGCACCCCACGTCGGCCGCCCGCGGGTTGCCGGTCCCGCGCACCAGCTCGGCGAAGGTGCCGATCATGGTCCGCGAGAACGGCTGCTCCTCCAGCCGGTTCGCGAACTTCGACGCGTAAAGTTCCACGACGCCGTCGTAGGCCGCCCTGGTCTCGTCCCGGTGATCCGCCACGGAGCCGAACCTAACACCCCCGCACGGGAGATGATCGTGGCATGACTGAGATCGTGTTGATGTCGGACCCGAGGGTCGCCGCCGTGCCGGTCGCCGAGTCCGGCGAAGGACTCGTCGACGTCCGCCGCGGCGGATCGCTCCTCGTCGACGCGCGCAAACAGGACCCGGCGGACGCCTTCGCGTACCTGAGGTCAGGTGTCCACGAACGGCTGCTCAAGGCCCAGGCGCTGCTTCCGGACGGTGTGCGGCTGCTGTTCGTCGAGGGGTACCGGCCGCCCGCGCTCCAGCGGGAGTACTTCGAGGAGTACGCCGGTCAGCTGCGAGCGGCCCACCCCGGCTGGTCCGCCGAGCGGATCCACTCGGCGGCGAGCAGGTACGTCTCACCGCCCGACATCGCCCCGCACAGCGCCGGCGCCGCCGTCGACCTCACCCTCGCCGACGCCGACGGACGCGAACTGGACCTGGGCACGCGCATGAACGCCGACCCGGAGGAGAGCGACGGCGCCTGCTACACCCATGCCGCGAACATCGGCGAGGAGGCCCGCGCGAACCGCGAGCGGCTGGGCGCCGTTCTCACCGCCGCCGGGCTGGTGAACTACCCCACGGAGTGGTGTTCCCGGTCAAGTTCTTGTGTTCAAGAATAGGAGGTCCTTCGAAGGGCCTCCCAGGATGTGACTGCCGGGGCAGAGAGTTCTTTGGCGGCCAGGGCTTACAGCCGCGATATCAGATCCGACATGACAGCGAGGGGCAGCGAAGGATTGGCGGCTGCCGCCTCCACCACCTGCCAGTCGGCGTCGGTGAGTAGCTCTTCGATGATCGGCGGCGGAAGTGCCGCATGACTGGCGGCTATACGCCTCGCCTGTGCGTCTGCCAGGCAGGCGAGCAGCGCCGGTGCCGACGCATTGCGATGCCGGGCGATCTCGCGGAACGCCTTCTGCACCGATGGTTCGTGCCGGGCAAGGTCTTCCAGAAGTGCCGGAGTCGCGTCCGGATTGGAAGCCACCTTGGCGACGATCCGGACTCCGTGCCGGTCCAGCATGGTGCGCAGTTGGCCTTCCGAGAGGCCCGGGTGTGGAGCGATGGACTTGACTACTTTTGCGTCGGAGTCGGCGGCCAGTGCGTCGCGTGTAGCGGGTGGCAAATCGCGGCGTTGGGCTACGAGCATCCGCGCGGCTGGGTTCGGTGATGCGGCCAGCTTCTCGACCTCGTCGGGGGATGCCGAGGCGATCCGCGGCAGCAAAGTGGCACCGATCTTGGTAGCGCCGGCCAGGTGGGTCAGCACGTCGAGCGGTATGTGTGGGTTGTGGGCGAGCCTGCGTCGCACTTCGTGGTCACGGTCGGCTGCCAGTGCACGAATCAGGGCGTCGTCGATCGCCGGATTCTCGGCGAGGTCTGCTCGAGCACCGGGATTCGAATCTACGGCGAGCCGAGCGCAGACCTCCGATGGCAGATCGGGGCGGCCGGCGAGCGCCCAGCGCAACAGCAGCGAAGGGTGGCCGACGAAGCCGACGACGGCTTCAGTGGGTGTGGCCGGGTTCCGAATCGCCACCTGCTGCATGTCGTGTCTGGTGGACTCGTGGGAGCCGTCGCAGGAGGCGCCGGACAGCAGATTGCAGTCGAGTCGCGAGCATTGCGGATCGTGCACGAACGGCGTCGATTCACGGTCGCAGACCAGGCACCGCTGTGCGGGTGGCAGCCCCTCGCCGGTGAGCAGCGCCGCCAGTACGGCCGGTGGCGTCGCCTCGTTGGCCGCCACCGCGCGACGGACCTCGGCATGCGGATGCGCCGCGAGTCTGGTGGCCGTCTCCGGTGTCGTCCACAACGCGAGCTCCGCGACGACCTGTACCTCCGAGTCGGTGGCCAGCATCTCCAC
This sequence comes from Streptomyces sp. NPDC004327, assembly GCF_042873935.1. Taxonomy (NCBI): domain Bacteria; kingdom Bacillati; phylum Actinomycetota; class Actinomycetes; order Kitasatosporales; family Streptomycetaceae; genus Streptomyces; species Streptomyces sp. NPDC004327. Next base: position 1,063,454 of record NZ_JBIAME010000001.1, read on the forward strand.
CACATCGAGCGGAAGGCCGGAGCAGGCGGCAAGCTTCTCCCGGCGCTCGACGACTGGATCTTCCGCGAGGAGACGCGCCCACTCCGGGCGTCCGGCACGCTCGGCAAGCAGGGCGAGCGCGACGTCCGGTTGCGTCGCGGGATCAACGTCTGCGGCGGTCAGCAGGCCTGCATACGCAAGCGACACAGCGCTTTCCTCGACACGCGAGGCCAGCACCACCGCCTGCGCGTGGCTGAGGCCGGCCCGATGAGCGAGGTCCGCAGCAATCTCGGCGTCCGCGACCGCGATCAGCCGGTCGACCAGCTCGGACGGCAGGCTTACGTTGGCGGCAAGCCCGCACAGAACATGGTTCACAGAGGCATCCTGCCTGGAACGTCACCGAATCGCTCCTGGATTTCGAGTCCCAGGTGCTACGCGTAGAGAGGTGGCTCGCACCTGCGTCGGAGGTGGGGGTCTGGTCATTCCCTCTTCGGATGGAGGGGTACGACATTGGCTGGTGCCTCCGCCGAGCTCTCGCTCAGATTGTGGCCCTGACGAGTGAGGACGGCGTTGGCAAGTGCGAGCTGAGTGACTTGGTGCCGGAGTGCTGTGATTTCGGCCTTCTGCGCGGCAACGGTTTCCTTCAGGTCGGACACGGTCTTGCGGAGCCGTTTTTCCGATTCCGGGGGTTGCTTCGTCTCGGTGCGGACGCGTTCGTAGAACTCGGCCTTCAGGTCGGCGTGGCGCTTCTGGAGGGCCATGCGGTGAACACCGGCTTCGGCCGCGAGAGCGACGACGGTCAGTGCGCCGTCGGAGGCTGTGGGCCGGCCGGTGAGTAGCCGGTCCATGGCGGCACGGATGCGTGCGCGCTCGTCGGTGGATTGCTCGGTCATGACAGGTCCTCGGCAGATTGGGCGGTGGCGTGGTGAGTGTCGGCGGTGGCGCGGTACTGCTCGGCGGCGACGCGGAGGCGCCTTGCCAGCGGCTGAGGGGAGAGGGCCGCAAGTTTGTTGATTCGGTCGGTCTCTTCCAGCAGTTCGTTCGCGTGACTGTCGAGGCGGACGGCGTTCCCGCAGCCGGGGCGGCAGTCGAACTGGTTCGGAGCGGTTGCATCGGGGCCTGGTTCGCAGAGCGCGGTGTCGCGCTTGAAGACGCAGATCAGCGAAGCGTCCGGGTTGTCGAAGAGGACCAGGCCGTCGCGGGCCAGGTAGTCGGCGGCCTGTTTGGCGAACTTCTGGGTGACGGTACGGCCCTCGAATCGTGGCACCTGGACCGCGGCAGTGAGGGCTCGTCGGGCGGCGGGACCGGAAATCTTCTCGCCGGCAGCGAGGCGGTCCCGCAGCCGTGCGGCGATGTCAGCCGCGGCCAGGGCGGTCTCGACATCAAGGACACTGTGGATGCCGCGGCGGCTTCGGCTGCCGTACCCGCTCGACGTACGGGCGTCGAGGACGGTGCGCATGTGGCCGTACTGGATCGCGAGCGCGACAAGTCCGCCAGGTCTGCGGGCGACGTGCCATGCAAGGGTCCGACGGAACCGTCCGAGCCCGATGGCGCCGTGAGGATCTTCGGGAACACCCTGGTCCGGCAGCCCTTGGGATTCGGCTTCCCGGTTGATCCAGGCGACGAAGCTCTCGATCCGCTGGTTCATACCGGCGTTCTTCAAGGCGCCGCTGAACTGGCGGCCACGGACAAAGTCGAGATGAGTGGAACTGAAGAGCAGTTCACCCTCGGGAACCATGCGTTCAAGGACTCGGATCGCATGGACGACCGGGGTGATGGCGACCCAAGGGACATCCCGTTCCTCACCGGCCGAGACGTGCTGGCCGTCGTCGTCGGTGACGTTCTTGTAGTGGCGACTGCGGATGAGATGTCGGCCCCCGTCCTCGGGGTCGGGGCAGCAGCCGGACCGGAGACCTTGTACTTCCTGCGGCCGCATGCCGGTCAGGTAGAGGCAGACGATCAACGCGGCGGTGGACAGGTGCCGCATCAAGTTCGGGGCTTCGTTGAAGTCGAGGTGCTCGCGCCAGGGTCTGCCGTTGATCTGCCCGGTCACGACTACCGGGAGCGGGCAGGGCCCTGGCTGCAGCGTGCCGAGCTTATGGCGTTGTCGAAAGCCACTGACCTGGTTGACGCTGCAGCCGACGGTGGCCGCGATGAATGTTGCGGCCAGGACAGTCTTGCCGCGCCACTCGGTGGTCGGCATACCCGTGCTCGCGGCGAGCCGGGGCAGAAGGTAGTCATCAAGCGCGGCCAGTCCCGTGGGAGAGCTCGGGTTGGTGACGGCCAACTGCTGCATGCGGCGGCATTCCGCCCAGGCGGCCAGGATGTCTTCCGCGAGGTCGTCGACCATGCGGATCGCCCACATCAGTAGCGGGCTCACCACGCTCGGATCCAGCGGCTCGGTTGTGTTCTCGCCGGTGTCCTGCGGGGTGGATGCTGGGAGGTAGTTGTCGACGCCTTCCCTTTCCCAAGGCGGTTGCGTGACGCCGATGGGCTGAGTGCAGAGCTGGTCGAATGCCCACAGGTCGGTGAGGCGACTCAGAGTCTCCTCAGCGTGGTGTCGGGCCGGATTGGCACGGAAACGGTCCGTGACGTAAGCGATCCAGTGGTCGTCGGTGCAACCACGCAGATCTTTGACGCCAGCGGCGTCCAGCCAGCGGCCGAGTCGCATCCACTCGTAGCAGGTTTCCCGCATTTCATTGGCGGAGCCCCTGGAACGGGCCCGAATCCCTCGGCTCCGGAGGTAGGTGGGCCGCAGCTGGCCGTTCAACAGAATCCAGGTCACCTGCTTGATCTGCCCCGTCATCGGCTCGGGGCAGTTCTTCCAGTGGATTTTGATCAGGCCGGCGCCGGGACGGTCGATGAGCGGTCCGAGCGGCCAGACCGGCTCCTGGTAACGACCGTTGGAGTTGGCGTTTCCGGAGCTGATCCACCGAGGAAGGACGACCGGGCTGTCCGGGGTGGGGATCGGCAGCAGATAGGGGTCGCCCTCCGAGGCAAGAGGGAGGCTCATGAAGCAAGTTGTCCCTTCAGCAGAAGATCGACCAGGGTGCGGTCGGTGTCGCAGGCCCGTACCCGAGCGGCAGCCCAGGACGGGCGGCCGACCTTGTCCGCCAGGTCGTCGAGCCGCTGCCAGTGCGCGTACCAGCGCTGGTGCCATCTGTGTTCAGGCATCGCCGACCGCAGGCCCTGGATGTGTTCGTGAAGGAGGGCGAGGCGGGGGTGGTGACCCGGGTGGACATGTGCGTTGGGGCATGCGAGGCAGAGCAGGAAGTCGGCTCCGCAGCCGCCGTCCGGGGCGGGCCATGGGGTGGTGGTCTCGTCCGCGCAGTCCGCGGTCGCGGTCTGCCCGTGGGCCGGGTCCGGACCTTGAGCGAGGTGGCCGCCAAAGAAGATCTTCTGCGCCTGGTCGAGAGCTTCGAGCGCGCCGTCCTCGAAAACCTGCTGGGAGGCTTGCCGGACTCCTTGGTCGGGCAGCACGTAGATGCTCTCGTGCGTCCCCTGCGTGTGCTGGAGAGGCTTGCCCTCCCGAATCACCGTTGTGCGTCGGATCTGGCGGAAGGGCGAGCCGCTCAGCTTGTGCTCGACCGCCCAGGACTTCCCGTCGACCCCCGAGACACCGAAGACGAGCGGGCCCACTGCCTGGGGACGGTCCATGTCCTTGCGTTCGCCCCTCTGTCGAACCGCGCGGGCTGTCATCAGCAGGTCTGTGCCTGGAGCCAGTTGCGCAGCCAGGAGTCGACCGTGGAGCGTGGCCTGCAGTGCCTGCGTGATCAATCGCCCTGGCGAGTCGGCCCCGGAGTCGGTGACGTTCTCCGTGGAGAACCAGCGGCCGTTCCCAGCCCGGCGCTTCTCGACCTTCACGTGGTAGGTCACGTTCGTGCTCTCCGCAACCGACGGAGCCCTGGTCGGGGCCGGCATACGGTCATAGATGGAGAGGTTCCAGCCGAAGCGATCGGTCAGCAGTACGGCCAGGGCTGTCAGCTCCGACGGGGTCAGGAACAGTCGGCCCCACGTGTGCTCGATGTCGCGGCCGCCCAGCAATCTGCGGTTGGTGATGGCCTGTCGACCACTCGGCAGCTGCGTACGGGGCACGTCCCCGGCACGAGCCACATGGTCCAGCGTTTCCCCGAGCCGCCAGTCATGGCTGCCCTCATCCAGGGCTCCGGCCCGCCACCTCTCCAGCAGTTCACTGTTCTCCCGGATCCTGAGCCAGGCAGCCCGGAACTGACGGCCTGCTGCCAGCAGCACGTGCTCGCGTTCCGCCTCGTCGTAGGACTTCCTGACGGGCTTCGGTGCGGGAACGCGACGGGCCAACTCCTCTGCGACCGGCCCTTCGCCCAACCGGGGGTCGCTGCGGAGTATCCGATGGACCACCCGCAACGTGGTGCGACCGGTGTTCGTGCTGATGTTCTGCAGCCGCCAGCGTTTGAGCGTCGCTGCGTCCAGGCCGGTCAGATCCTGGGGAGGAGTGTCGAGACCTGAGATGAACTCGGCGAACGTCTTCAGCCTGTTCCAGGCGGCTGTGGCGCTGTAGTGGCTGGTCCATCTCGCCTGCTGGGCAACGAACACCGTTGCCAGAGAGCGCTGCATCGGCTCCGGGACGGGCAGGTCGGAGAAGACGAAGTCCTTTCCGTGGCCAGCCTTGTTGACGGCGGTGACCACCAGTCCGCCTGCGGCAAGCGGCGGCTCCGTGGTGAAGTCGGTCGGAGGCAGGACCGCCCGACGCCCCCGGCGGCTCATCGGCCGGCCACCGGCAGCCGGTCGACGATGACGTCGATGTCCTGAATCCCGGCCGACTCCTTCGCGAGCCGCGTGAACACGCCGTCGATGTCCTCAACCTTGCGGTCGGGTTCGTCGGCCTCGGCCGTCGCCAGGATCGACTCCAGCTGCAGGTGCGCGACGGGAGCCAGGTAATGGCGCTTTGTCGTCTCGACGTCCGCGTGCCCGAGGAGGGTCTTGACCAGCCACCAGGGATCACCGAACAGCATCGCGAAATCCCGGCGATCCGCCGCGGTCAAGCCGAAGCGGGCCTCCATCAGCTGGTTCAGCACGATGAGCATGTAGAGCGCGAAGGAGTGACGCGTGGAGTGCGGAGTCGCATACGGAGTCAGGCCCCGGACCTCTGCGGCTCGAAGGTTCCGGCTCACCTCCCGCTCAGCGGGGGACAACAGCACCTCTTCGCAGCGCAGGTTCGCCGTGGTGAACACCGTGTTCCAACGGTCGGGAAGCATCGGCAAGCCCTGCTCGGTCAGCCACAGCCACGCAGGTTCCGGCCCCTCCGGGCCTTCGAGGAACAGCCACTGCCGTTCCCGCCAGCCCAGATGGGTCAAGTACTGATGGCCCTCGACACCGTCTCGGTCCACCCAGAAGACTCGCGGTGCCCGGCCGTGGGTCACTTTCGTGATCAGGCGCATCTGCGCAACCCGCTCGTAACGGCCCACCTGCTGAGCGCGCTTCACGGCCCAAGCGCGCTCCGACTGCACGTAGGTCTCGACCTGCCCCAGGGCGTCCACCGAGGTGTAGAAGGTACGGCCGTTCTTCGATCGGGTCACCGCCCCGGCGAGCTGGCCGTGCTGGTAGCGCCCGTGCTGCAACCGCTGAGCGGGCAGTTCGAACGTCAACAGCGACCCACCTTCCTGCCGTCGAAGCCCCGAGCTCAAGGTGAACCGGACGAACGAGGTGTTACGGGCCTCGGTCCGCGCATCCCACCCCCAAGTCGGCACCCCGTCGCGGCCATGACCGCGCAGCCCAACGTCCGACCACAAGCTCCACGTACGCGGTGTCAGCCACGACACCCGGGCACTGACCGAGTCGGCCGCACGGTCCTCCCGCCGGGACGCGTCCACCGGTCGCGGGCTCACCCTCGCCCACTTGAACAGGCGTGTGAAGGCCGCGGCCTCACGGTTCCATTTCGACCCGCTGATTCGCTCGGGATTCTGCGGAGCATCACAGCGCCAGGTCCTGTAGTTCAGCAGGTCCTGCTCGGAGGCCCGGCGCCAGTCGATCCCGCGCGAGGACAGGAAGGTCAGGAGGATCCGAATGTCCGTGGCGTAGTTCCGCTTCGTCTCCCGCGCGAGGAAGCGGAAGTGCTTCGAGAGAACGAACTCCAATAGGTCGGAGTTGATGGTGAAATCTGGAGCGATGAAGACAGGATCACCCGGCAGCAAGCCGATCCGCTCGACCGCCCTCGGCAGATCCTGGACCCCCAGCACTCCCGCTTCAGGAAGCGTCCCCCACCGGCCCGGGTCGGGCACCCACACCACATGCCACTCACTCACACTCGCTCCTCCCCTGACGCTTGAACACATCCAATCATCAGGGAAGTGGTGGCACTGGTCCTTCGGAGACCGCTACTGGGCCCTGGCGACGGGAGCACCCGCCGCCCTCTACGGCCCGAAGGAGATCGGCTGACCCGGCCATGGCGGCCCGGGCCGCCATGGCCGCGAGGTCACCCGCGCGCCCCCGGCGGCGGCCACGCCCGCGGATACGGCACCCGCAGCGACTCCGGTGCCGTCGCCCCGTGTTCGGCGGACGCGTGCAGCCGGCCGTCGCGCAGGACGATCGCGCCGCTGCCGAGCATGGTCGTGACCAGCTCGGCGGCGAGCTCCTCGGGGCTCCTGCCCAGCAGACGGGCGGCGTCCGTCAGCCACGCCCGCGCGTGCAGATACGACTCGGCCTCACCGGCCGGTATCCCGCCGCGGATCATCAGCGCGAACGCGAAGATCCGCCGCGCCCCGTACCAGACGGCCCCGTGCGGGTCGTCGACCAGCCGCCGGGCCCGGCGCAGCGCCGTGGCGAACGCCTGCTCCGGGTCGGCGGGGATCGGGCCGTGCGAGGGAAGGATCACGCGCGGAGCGAGGTCGGCCATGCGCTTGAGGGAGGCGAGCGCGGTGGCGGCGGCCTCCGGGCCGTCGAGGGCGAGGTTCACCCAGCCCACGTCGTAGTCCGACAGCGCGTCCCCGACCACGAGCAGCCGCTCCTCCGGCTGCCACAGCGCCAGATGGCCCGGCGTGTGCCCGGGCGTGCGGACGACCTCCCAGTCGGCGTCGCCGAGCCGGAGGATCCGCCCGTCGTCGAGCGGGACGTCGACGGTGTACGGGGCGACGGGCTGGTCCAGGTACTCGGCGGCGCAACACCCGGGATCCCGCCGCGCGATCGCCTCCGCCTCCGGGGCCCCGGCCGCGACGGCGGCGCCGCGCGCCTGGAGCAGGGCGTTGCCGCCGACGTGGTCGGAGTGCCAGTGCGTGTTCACGACCAGGCCGACGGCCCCGGCCCGCTCGCGCGCCCAGTCGGCGGTGGCCGCCGCGCTGCCGACGAAACCGCTGTCGACCAGGGCCGGTTGCCGTCCGTGCAGCAGCAGTGTGTTGGCGTCGGGGAAGGGCCGCTGCCACCACGTCACCCAGGACGGCAGCTCGGGGGCGGGGGAGGTGCGCGGGCTCACCGCGCGGGCCCGGTCACGCCGGCCGGCGTCTGCCAAGTATGGTGCCGGGTCTCGTGCTGCGTCGGGTCGTCCACGTGCTCTCCTTCGTCCGCGTACGGGGTGAGGCGGGGTGGTGCGTCAGCCGGCCAGGCGTTCCAGGAGGAGGAAGCCGCCGATGACGATCATCATGGCACCGGAGGCGCGGGTGACGGCCCGGGCCGCCGACGGCCGGGCCTTCAGGACCGTGCGGGCCAGGACGCCGACACCGAGGTAGACGACGGCGCACGCCGTCATGTGGAGCGTGCCGAGCAGCCCGGTCTGCGCGGCGACCGGCCAGCCGCCGGAGGTGTCGATGAACTGCGGGAAGAGGGAGAAGTAGAGGAGCAGCGCCTTGGGGTTCATGCCGCTGATCCCCATGCCCCTGACCATGAGCCGCGCGCGGGAGGCCCCGGCGCCCCCGGCGCTCCCCGGGGAGCCGGCCGCCCCCGCCTCCCCGAGCGCCGCGCCGGAGGCCGCCGGCACGGCCGGCTGCCGCAGCACGCCCCAGCCCAGCCACACCAGATAGGCGGCCCCGGCGACCGTCAGCACGGTCAGCACGGCCGGCGAGCTCGCGACGATCATCACCAGGCCCGCGACGGCGAGCAGCGTGTACCCGGCGTAGCCGGCCACGAGACCGGCGACCGCCGGGACGACGGATCGTTCCCGCAGCCCGGCGGAGATCGCGTACGCCCAGTCCGCGCCGGGCGTGAACACCAGCAGCAGGTCCACCGCCAGGAAGGCCGCCAGTGTCGTCGTGTCCATCGATGGTTCCCTCTCACGTTCCATGCGTTCGAGAGGGAAGGCTAGGCGGGATATGCCCGAAAGTGTTTGCTTTCTTCCTTCATGATCGCGCCCTGTGAGGGAGAATCTTCTCCATGGATGCCATGGACCGGAAGATTCTTACCGAGCTGCAGCTGGACGGCAGGCTGACCGTCACCGAACTGGCCGCCCGCGTGCGGCTCAGCGTCTCGCCCTGCCACCGCCGGCTGCGCGACCTCGAACGCGAGGGCGCCATCCGCGGCTACCGCGCGGTCGTCGACCCCGCCGCCGTCGGTCTGAACTTCGAGGCGCTGGTCTTCGCCACCCTGCGCTGGGAGTCGGCGGAGACCGTGACGGCCTTCGAGGAGGCCGTCACCGCCATCCCGCACGTCATCCAGGCCCAGCGGCTCTTCGGCGAACCCGACTACCTGCTGCGCGTCGCCACCACCGACCTCGTCGCCTACCAGCACCTCTACGACCAGCAGCTCGCCAAGCTCCCGGGCGTCCAGCGGCTGACCTCCACCCTCGTCATGAAGAACGTCATCGACGAGCGGCCCCTGCCCGAGTAGCGCCGGCCGGGGAGAACGAGGCGTTCAGCGCAGGCGTGCGTTGAGCCGGGCGGCCTGGCGCGTCAGATGGTCGCGCTCGGCGAGGTGGGGCGCCCGGCGGGCCGCCTCCGCGTACAGCCGCGCGGCCGTCACCAGGTCGCCGTCGCGCTCGTGGAGGTACGCCGCGACCGCCGCGTACCGGGGCAGCGCGGGGTCCAGCTCCGCCAGGGCGGCGAGTCCGGCCCGCGGCCCGTCCGCCTCGCCGACCGCCACCGCCCGGTTGAGCCGGACGACCGGGCTGTCGGTCAGCCGTACCAGCTCGTCGTACCACTCGACGATCTGCACCCAGTCGGTGTCCTCGGCCGTGGGCGCGTCGGCGTGCAGCGCCGCGATCGCCGCCTGCGCCTGGAACTCGCCCAGCCGGTCGCGGGCCAGCGCCGCCTGCAGGATCCCGACGCCCTCGGCGATCGCGCCGGTGTCCCAGCGGCCACGGTCCTGTGCGGCGAGCGGCACGAGGCTGCCGTCGGGCGCGGTCCGGCCGGCCCGGCGGGCGTGGTGGAGCAGCATGAGCGCGAGCAGCCCCGCCGCCTCGGGGTGGTCGACGGCGGCCACGAGCTGCCGGGTCAGCCGGATGGCCTCGGCGGCCAGGTCGACCTCGCCGGAATAGCCCTCGTTGAAGACGAGATAGAGCACGCGCAGCACGGTCGAGACGTCCCCGGGCCGGTCCAGCCGCACGGCGGAGACCGTGCGCTTGGCCCGGCTGATGCGCTGGGCCATCGTCGCCTCCGGCACCAGGTACGCCCGCGCGATCTGGCGCGTGGTCAGCCCGCCCACGGCGCGCAGCGTGAGCGCGACCGCGGACGACGGGGTCAGCGACGGGTGGGCGCACAGGAAGTAGAGCCACAGCGTGTCGTCGACCGCGCTCGCGGGCCCGGGCGCCGGCTCCTCGCCGGCCCGGTCCTCGCGACGCCGGCGCGCGGTGTCCGCCCGCCTCGCGTCGAGGAACTTCCGCCAGGCCACGGTGATCAGCCAGCCCCGCGGGTCCCGGGGCTGCTCGGCGGGCCGGATGCGGAGCGCCTCGACCAGCGCCTCCTGCACGGCGTCCTCGGCCGCCGCGAAGTCGGCTCCGCGGCGGACGAGGACCCCGAGCACGCCGGGCACGAGGCTCCGTAGCAGGCCCTCGTCCATCGGCATCGCGGACGTCACTCCGTGATGACGGGCAGCGCGGTCAGGAACGGGCGCAGCTCCAGCCACTCGTGGATCGGCTGCCCGCCCGCCCCGGGGGCCGCCGACAGCTCACCGGCCAGCTCGACCGCGCGCTCGTAGCTGTCGACGTCGATGACCATCCAGCCGGCGACGAGGTCCTTGGTCTCGGCGAACGGGCCGTCGGTGACCGGCGGCCGGCCCTCCCCGTCGTAGCGGACCCATGCCCCCTCGGGGGCGAGCGCCAGCTCGTCGACGAACTCGCCGGTCTTCTGCAGCCGGGCCGCGAAGTCGTTCATGTACCGCATGTGGTCCGAGATCTCCTGCGGCGTCCACTGGTCCATGGGAACGCAGTTGACCGCCTCGGGAGCGCCGCGGTAGTGCTTGAGCAGCAGGTACTTGGCCATGGTGTGTCTCCTCGGTGCTGTGCGGCCCATTCTGGCCGCGCTCACCCCGGGGACGGAGCCGGTGACACGTTCTCGACATCCCTCCGCGATTCTTTTTCGCTTCTTCTTCCGCGCACTTGCGGCGTGGGCACGGCGGGCTCAGCGGCCGCTTCGCATGAGCGCCCTGGTGAGACGCAGTCCGCGTTCGGCGAACGGCGGCTGGACCAGGCGCAGCGTGTCCGGCCGCAGCGGCTTGCTCAGGACGGGCTTGAGGTGGCTGAACGTCCGCAACGAGTACGCACCGTGGTACGCGCCCATGCCGCTCGCGCCGACCCCGCCGAACGGCAGGCCCGGCACGGCGACGTGGACGAGGGCCGCGTCGTGGACCACGGCGCCCGAGGAGGTGCGCTGCTCGAAGAGGCGGCGGGTGCGGGCCGAGGAGGTGAAGACGTACAGCGCGAGCGGCTTGTCCCAGCCGTTGATCACCCGCACCGCCTCCTCCGCCGAGGCGACGGGGACGATCGGCAGGATCGGGCCGAAGATCTCCTCCCGCAGCACGGGGACGGCGGCGTCCGGGCCGACGACGGGACGGGCGGCGTCGTCGCGGCCGCCGCCGGGGACGGTCACCACCGTGGGCGCGACGTAGCGTTCGCCGCGGTCGTGCTCGCCGCCGGCCACCACCTCGACCCCGTCGAGCAGACCGACCAGACGATCGAACTGTCGCTCGTTGACGATGCGCCCGTACCGCTCGCTCGCCCGCGGATCCGTGCCCCACAGGTCCTCGATCGCGTCCCTGAGCGCGTCGACGAGCGCCGGCACCCGGTCCGGCGTGGTCATCACGTAGTCCGGGGCGACGCAGGTCTGCCCGGCGTTGGTGAACTTCGCCCACGCCAGCCGGCGGGCGGCCGCCCGGAGACCGGCGTCGTCGTCGATCCAGGCGGGCGACTTGCCGCCCAGTTCGAGCGTCACCGGCGTCAGGTTCTCGGCGGCCGCGCGCATGACGATCCGGCCGACCGTGCCGCTGCCGGTGAACACGATGTGGTCGAAGTGCTCCCTGAGGAGTTCCGTGGTCTCCGGGACGCCTCCCTCGACCACGCCGACCGCACCGTCGGGGAAGTACCGCGGCACGAGGCGGGCGACCAGCGCGGAGGTCGCGGGCGCGAGCTCGCTCGGCTTGAGCACCGCCGTGTTCCCCGCCGCGAGGACACCGGCCAGCGGGTTGAGCAGCACCTGCACCGGATAGTTCCACGCCGACATCACCAGGACGACGCCGAGCGGCTCGGGCACCAGCCGGGCCCGGCCCGGCAGCAGCGCCAGCGGGACCGGGCCCCGCCGGGGCCGCGCCCATCGCCGCAGATGGCGCAGGGTGTGGTTGATCTCGGCGATGGTCACGCCGATCTCGGTCACCTGCGCCTCGGCCGGGCTCTTGTGGAGATCGCTCCACAGGGCGGCCTCGAAGGCCGGCTCGTTCTCCGTGAGCATCGCGCGCAGCGCGTGCAGGGAGCGGACCCGGGCGGCGAGCGGTCGCGTCGCACCGGAGTCGTAGCGGGCGCGGGCGTCGGCGACGGTCCGGGAGATCGGGGCGGCCGCCTTGGGGAGCCGGGGCGTGGCGGGCATCGAGGTCGTCATGGCCACACCGTACCCAAAAGCGAAACGAAAGCTTTTCGTTTAGGATGTGACGGGCGCCACGATCGGCGGCGGGGAGCCGGCAGAGGCACCGCCGCCCGGGCCCCGGGCCGCATGAGAGGGTTCCCGGTATGACCACGCAGACCAGTACGCCGCGCAGGGGGCGGCGCAACGACCCCCGCGTGGACGCGGCCCTGATGAACGCGGCGATCGAGGTCCTCAACGAGACGGGGTACGCGGCCTTCACCACGACGGCCGTCGCCCGGCGCGCCGGCGCCTCCACCGCCTCCCTCTACCGCCGCTGGCCCTCGAAGCAGGCCCTCGCCGGAGCGGTCGCCCGTCACATCGCGCTCGACGAGCTGAGCGGCATCGACACCGGTTCCCTGGAGGGCGACCTGCGCGAACTGCTCACCCGCAAGCAGCGCATCCTGGACGCCGCCGCCGGCCCGGCGCTGCTCTCCCTGATGGGCCAGGCCGCGCACGACGCGGACCTGCGGCGGATCCTGCACGACGACGTCTATCTGGCGACCCGTGAGACCTTCGCGACGCTGGTCGACCGGGCCGTCCACCGCAAGGAGCTGGACCGCGCGCTCACCCCGGCGCGTACGAGCGTCCTGGCCCTGGTCCTGCTCGGCACCGCCCTCGCCCGCTCGGTCTTCGTCGCCCCGCCCGGCACACCCGCGAACGCGTCCACCGGCGAGCGGGCCGGGATGGACCCGAGCGGGGCGGGCCCGAGCGGGACGGAGTCGAGTGGGACGGAGCTGAGCGGGACGGAGTCGAGTGGCACGGAGCCGAGCGGGTCCGCGCGCGCCGGGGCCGGTCTCGCCGACGGCGACCTCGCCGAGACCGAACTCCGCCTGCTGCTCGACGCGCTCGGCCGCCCGGGTCCACCGCTCCCCGCCGGCGGCTAGCGTCTGCCGGGCGCGGCCCGCTCAGCCTTCCCGTGCGGCCGGCAGCGACGCGAGCACCTGCCGGTGCAACCGGGTCAGGACGGCCACGAGAACGATGAGGATCGCGTCCAGGACCAGGACCGAGACCAGGGGCGGCACCCACCGCGCCGCCACCCCGGCGACCACGAACGCGCCGCACGCGACGAGCCGCGCGCCCCAGGCCTGACCGGTGGAGAGGTAGTACCACCACGCCTGGGTGATCACGGAGAGGGCCGGGCCGCCGAACAGCAGCAGGCCGATCCCGGTGCTGCCGGAACGGCCCCGTGCTCACGTCGGAACGCCCGTCGGAACGCCCGTCGGAATGCCTGTCGGGCGCGGGCCCTGGCTCGCCATGACCTCACCGTAGGGCCGCCGTACGCGATCACGCGCGGCGAGGCCGCGGCGCCGGGTCCACGAGGAGATGCGGGCCCCGGCGCCGTCGGGAGAATGGGTACCGCACGAGCACGACCAGGCAGGGTGCGTACGAGAGGTACTCCTCATGGCTGTTTCCAGCACTCCGATGAACCTCACCCGGGCCGCCCACGTCGGCATCTCGGTCTTTGACCTCGACCGGTCGATCGCCTTCTACACGGCCCTCACCGGACAGGCGCCCGTCGCCGAGGGGACCATGAGCAGCGTGCCCTTCGGCAAGTCCCAGGGGTTGCCCGTCGCGAAGCTGCGGTACGCGACGATCAACATCGACGGCCTCGGCATCGACCTCATCCAGTTCCAGGACCCGGTCGGCGAACGCACCGACGGCAAGGCCAACCGCCCCGGCTCCATGCACCTGTGCTTCAAGGTCGACGACTTCGACGCCGTGTACCGGCGCATGAAGGAGGCCGGCTACGACTTCCTCGGCGACGACTACACGTTCATCGCCGGCGAGGTCACGCCCGACGCGGCGCTCGGCACGAAGGTCGCCTACTTCAACGACCCGGACGGCACCAACCTGGAGATCATCGAGCCCAAGGGCGGCTTCGCCAACTGAGCGCGCCGCGACGGCTCAGCCGGCGGCGTCCGCGAGCAGCTCCTCGGAGAGCTCCCACAGCCGCCGCGCGCCCGCCGGGTCGACGGCGTAGCGCGCCACGCCCCGCAGCGGGGCGCCCCGGCGGTCCAGGACCTCGGCCTCCGCGCAGTCGGCGAAGTAGCGGCCGCCGACGCCGTCGAGCAGCGGGGAGGTGGCGACCAGGACGGACGTGGCCGCGCCCTGCCCGACCGTCTTGATCAGCTCGTCCGGGATGCCGCCGCTGCCGCGGCCGCCCTCGGTGTGGCGCTGGAGGTTGGTGTGGATGGCGCCGGGCATCACCGCGTTGGCGGTGATGTTGTCGCCGGCCCAGCGGCGGGTGGCCTCCACCGCGAACAGCACGTTCGCGGTCTTGGACTGGCCGTAGGCGAGCCAGGGGTCGTAACGGCGGAAGGCGAAGTGGACGTCGTCCCACACGACCGGCGACAGCTGGTGCCCGCTGGAGCTCACCGAGACGACGCGCGCGGCGCCGTCGGCGGCGAGCGCGCCGCGCAGTCCGGTGGCGAGCGCGAAGTGCCCCAGGTGGTTGGTGGCGAACTGCCACTCCCAGCCCTCGGCGGTGTGCTTCTCGGGGCAGGCCATGACGCCCGCGTTGTTGACCAGGACGTGCAGCGGGCCCTGCCAGGAAGCGGTGAAGGCGGCGACGGACGCCGGGTCGGCGAGGTCGAGCCGGGCGACGTCGAGCTCCTCGTTGCCGGTCGCCCCGGCGATGTCCCGGGCGACGCGCTCGCCCGCCGCCACGTCGCGCACGGCCAGGGTGACGGCCGCGCCGGTGGCGGCGAGCGCCCGGGCGGTCTCCGCGCCGAGACCGGAGGAGGCGCCGGTGACCAGGGCGCGCCGGCCGGTGAGGTCGACGCCGTGCGCGACGTCGGCCGCGGTGCTGGAGAAACCGCCGCCCGGCGTGCGCGTCCTCCCGGTCCGCGGCGGCCCCCAGGAGACCCGCCGTCTCCTCCTCGCCCATCTGCCCCAGCCGCTGTCCGACCCGACGACCCGCCTCGCGGCGGCGCTGCGGACCGCGGCCGTGGAGGCCGGGGATGCGCGGGAAGTGGGGTACGTGCGGGAAGCCAGGGAGTCCCGGGACGCCGGGGACGACTAACCGTTGAGCTCCCGCAGGCGCACCACCGCCGTCCCGGTCGGTGTCGTGCCGGCCGTGTCGGCCTCCTGCCCCTCGCGTGCGGGATTCGGCGTACGACGGCGGTTCGCCACCCGGCCCGGTCAGTCGAGACGCCGGAGCCGGATCAGACTGCTGGCGTAGTCGCCGGCGGGCAGCCGCGGGTCGATGCCGTGGTGCCGCAGCGTGGCGCCGTCGTGCACCTGGCCGGTGTCGGTGTCGAGATAGCGGGCGGCGGCGTCGAGCGTGGGCAGGCGCAGCGGTGCCGGCCGGTGGCCGAAGCGGGTGGTGGGGCGCCAGGAGAGGAGGACGTGCTCGACGCCGTCGGGGGCGGCGTAGTGGACGGAGGTGACGTCGCCGGAACCGCTGAGGCGGTACTGGTGGCCGCGCTGGACCACGGGCCGGATCTCCTTGTAGCGGGCGACCAGTTCGGCCGCCTCCTTCAGCTCGTCCTGCGTCCACCGGGCGAGGTCGCCGCCGAGGCCGAGCGCTCCGGCCATCGCGACGTGGAAGCGGAAGCGCAGCGGCGTCGCCCGGCCGGTGAGGCCGTTCGGGCTGTCGGTGACCCAGGCGGCCATGGTCTGGGCGGGGAAGAGCTGGCCGAAGCCGTGCTGGATGCCGATCCGGTCGACGGCGTCGGTGTTGTCGGAGATCCACGCCTGGTCGGTACGGGTGAGCATGCCGAGGTCCACCCGCCCGCCGCCGCCCGCGCACGCCTCGATCCGCAGGCCCGGGTGGTCGGCGCGCAGCCGGTCCATGACGCGGTGGACGGCCCGGGTGTGGTCGATCCACACCCGGTCGGGGTCGGGGTGTCCGGCCCGGCCGGCCTCGGTGAAGGGGCGGTTGGCGTCCCACTTGAGCCAGTCCACGGCGTTCTCGGTGACGAGCCGGTCCAGGGTCCGGCTCGCCCACTCCTCGACCTCGGGTCGGGAGAAGTCGAGCATGAGCTGGTTGCGCAGCTCGGTGGCGTCCCGGAGCGGCGTGTGGATCACCCAGTCGGGGTGGGCGCGGAACAGCTCGCTGTCCCGGTTGACCATCTCCGGCTCCACCCACAGGCCGAAGGCCATGCCCAGGCCGTGGACGTGGTCGGCGAGGGGCCGCAGCCCGTCCGGGAACGCCGCGGTCCGGGGCGTCCAGTCGCCGAGGCCGGCCCGGTCGCTCGTACGGGCGCCGAACCAGCCGTCGTCCAGGACGAAGAGTTCGACGCCGAGCCCGGCGGCGAGGTCGGCGAGACGGCACTGGGCCGGCTGGTCGACGTCGAAGCCGGTGGCCTCCCAGGAGTTGTAGAGCACGGGCCGGTCGCGGCCGGGCTCCGGCAGGACGTGCGCGCGGAGGTGGGCGTGCCAGGCGCGGCTCGCCCCGCCGAAGCCGCCTTGGGTGTAGAGGCCGGCGAAGACCGGGGTGCGCAGCGTCTCGCCGGGCCGCAGGGTCCAGGCGAGCCCCTCGTGGCCGAGGCCGCCGGTCCAGGTGGTCCGGCCGACCGGGTCGCGGTGCACGGTGACGCGCCAGCTCCCGCTCCAGGCGAGCGCGGTGCTCCAGACCTCGCCCCGCTCCTCGGTGGCGGTGCCGTCGTCGAGCGCCAGCCAGGGCGAGGCGTGATGCCCGGTGATGCCGCGGCGGCTGGTGAGCACGGTCTCGGCGACCGGCAGCCGGTCGCGCTGCAGCTGGAACTCGCTGGACCAGCCGCCCACCAGGTGGCTGAGCCGGTAGTCGGCGAGCCGGGGCGCGGTCCAGGAGGCGGAGTCGAGGCGGGTGACGGTGATCGGGCCGGCCCCGGTCCGGCCGCCGGCTCCGGGTCCGGTTCCGCCACCGGCCCCGGTTCCACCGCAGGCTCCGGCCTCGGTTCCGGCCCCGGGGCCGAAGCCCTGCCCGTCGCGCTGCCCGCCGTGTTGCCCGTCATGTTGCCCGTCGTCCGGCTGCCCGTCGTCCGGGCCGCCGGTGTGGGTGAGTTCGGTCCAGCGCTCGACGACGTCGGTGTCGGGGTGCACCCGGTAGCAGAGTTCGGCGGTCAGCGGATAGCGGCGGTCGGCCAGCCGGAGCCGCAGTTCGGTGCCCTCGACGCGGTGGCCGAGGAAGCGCCACTGGGCGCCGGCCGTACCGTCCGCGAAGCGCACCTGGAGTCCGGCCGGGCCGAAGCGGGGGCCGGTCTGGATGCCGAGTTCGTCGGCGGCCGCCTCGTCCTCGAAGCTGCTGTCGGCGGGGGAGCGGGGGTGCCGCAGCGCTGCCGGATCGAGCTCCGGGCCCCAGTGCACATGGCGGGGGCTGCCGTCGGCGCCGACGCGTAGGGCGTAGACGCTGTTGCGGGTGCGCAGCACGGCGAGGCCGAGGTCGGTGTCGAAGGAGATGGCGGTGGAGATGACGGAGGAGGCGGCAGGCACGGATGTCCCCATGGAGTTGCGGTGGGCGCGGGGGACCGGGGGGCCGGAGCGGAGCGCCGGCGGGCCGGTCCGGAGCGCGTGACGGGCACGGAGAGGTCGCCCGAGAGTAGGGAAGGCGGCGGTCCGAAATCAATACTGGACGAAGTTATTTATTTACCGGTACGTTGCCGCCGTGTTTCCGAACCACTCCCAGCCACTGGTCACCGCACCGGCCGAAACGGCCATGCTGGCCCTGCTGTTGGCCGAGGGCCCGCTGAGCCGGGTCGAACTGGCCCGCCGCACGGGCCTGTCGTCGACCGCTGTCACCAAGGCGGCCCGGCCTCTCATCGAGGACGGCTACCTGCACGAACTCCCCCCGGAGCGCACCGCTCCGGGGGCCGGACGGCCGGTCAACCCACTGGCCGTCACGGCGGACCGCGAGTTCTTCGTCGGGGTGAAGATCAGTGCCGACGCGCTCTTCGGCGCGGTCTGCGACCTGCGGGCCGGCATGCGGGCCACCGCCGGCCGTCCGCTGGGCGGGGACCGGGGACCGGAGGCCGTGGTCATCCTCCTCTGCGAACTCGTCGAGGAGATGCTCGACATGGACCCGGCGTTCCGGGAGCGCGCCCGTCACCTCGGGATCGCGGTCTCCGGCGACGTCGACCGCGGCGCCGGCCGGGTCCGCTACTCGGTCCTGCCCGGCTGGCGCGACATCGCGCTCGCCGAGACGGTGGCGAAGGCGACCGGCCTGACCGTCACCGTGGAGAACGACGTGAAGGCGCTCACCGCCGCCGAGCACTGGTTCGGCGACGGCATCGGCACCGAGTACTTCGCGCTGGTCACCATCGGCGCGGGCATCGGCTCCGGACTGGTCGTCAACGGCCAGCTGATCGCCGGCGCGTACGGTGTCGCCGGCGAGATGGGACACATCAGCATCGACCCGGCGGGACCGCCGTGCCACTGCGGCCAGGTCGGCTGCGTGGAGGCCATCGCCTCCACCGACGCCATCCTCGCCGCTGTCCGGGGCGAGAACGGCCGGGGCGACCTGGATTTCGACGGCGCCGTGCAGCTCGCCCGCGGCGGAGACCCCGCCGCCCGCGCGGTCTTCGCCCGGGCCGGACAGGCGATCGGCACCGGCATCGCCACCCTGGTCAACCTGCTCGGACCCGAGCGCATCGTCGTCACCGGAGAGGGACTCGACACCTACGACCTCTTCGGCGTGCACATCAGGGACGCCTACGCCCGCCACTGCTTCAAGGCGGCGGCGAAGTGCCCGCTGACGCTGCGCCCGCTCCCCTGGGAGGAATGGGCCAGAGGGGCCGCCGTCCTCGGCATCCAGGCGCTCTTCCCGTAACGCATCCGGCACGTCGGCACCTCCGTACGTCGCATCGCCCGCACGTCCGCACAGCCGTACGTCGCAACGCCTGCATGTCCCCGCACCTCCGTACGTCGCAACGCCCGCACAGCCGCACGTCCGTACGTCCGTACGTCTGCACATCCGTACATCCGCACACCGCGCACCACACCCCCGGCCGCCGCCGTCACCCGCCCGCGGGCAACCGACGGCGGACACCGACCGGGGACGGACACCCATACCCTCAACCCTCACACCCTCGGGGATGCGAAATGAGCGCACACAGGGCCCAGCTCAGCCGACGCGGATTTCTCGGCGGCACCGCACTCTTCGCCGCCGGCGCGCTCGTCGGCTGCACCACCGACCCGGCCGGCGGCGGCACGGCCGGCGCGAAGACCACGCTGAACGTCTGGTTCCACGCGTACGGCGAGGCCGGCACCCAGCAGGCCGCCACCCGCTACGCGGAGAGCTTCACCAAGGCCCACCCGGACATCGCCGTCAAGGTGACCTGGGTGCCCGGCGACTACTCCAGCAAGCTCAACGCCACGCTGCTCACCGACGCGGCGCCGGACGTCTTCGAGATCGGCGACTTCAGCGAGGGCATGGCCCGGCGCGGCCAGATAGCCGCGCTCGACACGCTGTACGGCAGCGCCAAGGCCGACTTCAGCCCGGGCGACCTCGACGTGGTCACCGTCGACGGGAAGCTCTACGGCGTCAAGATGGTCGACGACGTCATGATGCTCTACTACCGCAAGAGCGTCCTCGCCAAGGCGGGCATCGCCCCGCCCACCACCTTCGACCAGCTCGTCGCCGCCGCCAAGGCGCTCACCACCAAGGACCGCAAGGGCCTGTTCGTCGGCAACGACGGCGTCGGCGACACCGCCATCCTGGCCGTGTTCTCCAACGGCGGCGACCTCGTCACCGACGGCAAGGTGGCGTTCGCCTCCCCGCGGGCCGTCGACGCGGTCACCGGCCTCAGGCGCCTGCACGACGACCAGTCCCTGCTCCTCGGCTTCACCACCGACTGGTGGGACCCGGCCGCGTTCACCCAGGACGTCGTCCCGATGCAGTGGTGCGGCCTGTGGGCCATGCCCGCGATCAAGACCGCGCTCGGCGACGACTTCGGCGTCCTGCCGTGGCCCGCCTTCAAGCCGGGCGGCAGCCCGGTGGTGCGGGTCGGCGGCTGGACCAGCTGCGTCAACGCCAAGAGCAAGCACGTCGACGCGGCCGAGAAGTTCGTCCAGTGGCTCTGGGTCGAGCAGACCGCGCTGCAGAAGGACTGGTCGGAGAACTACGGCCTCCACATCGCGCCCCGCCGCTCCGTCGCCGGCTCCGACGGCAAGCTCTCCCAGGGCACCGCGAAGGAGACCGTCGAGCTCGCCGCGAAGTACGGCAAGCACAACCCGAACACCTGGGACTCCGCCGTCTCCACCCCGTTCAACGCAGCCGCCGCGAAGATCGCCACCGGACAGGGCGACCCGGCCCGGCTCCTGGCCGACGCGGCCCGCCAGGCCCAGACCGCCGTGGACAAGCAGCGCGCCTGATGAACGTCGTCTCGGGCACCACCACGCGCCCCGCGCGCGCCGGGCACCCGGCGGTGGCGAAGAAGTCGCGGGGCCCCGCTCCGGCCCGGGCGCGGCGCGCCGACCGCCGCGCCCGGGGCGCCTTCCTCCTGCTCACCGCCCCCATGCTGGCCGGCCTCGGGATCTTCAAGTACGTGGCCATCGGCTGGAGTTTCCTGCTCAGCCTCAGCGACGCCCACGGCAGCATCGCGCTCGGCCGGTGGGCCGGCCTGGACAACTACCGCAGGCTGCTCTCCGACGCCGCGTTCCGAGCCTCGCTGGGCCAGATCCTGCTGTTCACGCTCGTCGTCGTCCCGCTCACCTTCGCCGCCTCGCTCGGCCTCGCCCTGCTGGTGCACCGCGTCCGGCGCGGCCGGGCCGTGGTGCGCACCGCCTTCCTGATCCCCGCCGCCGTCTCGTACGTCGCGGCCTCACTGCTGTGGAAGATGTGCCTGTTCAACGGCCTGCCGGCGGGCATCGCCAACACGATCGGCGGCTGGTTCGGGATGTCCGCCGTCCCCTGGCTGCAGACCACCTCACCGCCGCTGTACTGGATCGTCCTGGTGAGCGTCCGACTGTGGCTCCAGGTCGGCTTCTACATGGTGCTGTTCCTGGCCGGGCTGCAGGCGATCCCGAGGGAGATCCACGAGGCCGCGGAGCTCGACGGCGCCACCGGATGGCGCAAGCTGCGCCGGATCACCCTGCCGATGCTGCGCAACACCTCCGTCGCCGTGCTGATGCTGCAGTTCATCGCCGCCTTCCAGGCGTTCGACGAGTTCTACAACCTGTTCAACAGCGGTCTGTCCGGCGCGGCCACCGCACCCGTGCAGACGCCGCTGGTCTATCTGTACACCACCGCGATGAGCGCCCAGGACTACGGCCTGGGCTCGGCGGGGGCCTTCGTGCTCACCGCGCTGATCGTGGGCGTGACGCTGATCCAGGGCCGGGTCACCGGCTTCGGCAAGGGCGAGGAGTGAGCGGCGCATGAGGACGACCCTGCGGTACGGGCTGCGCCCGACGGCCCGCGGACTGCTGGTGGGGCTGCTGACCCTGGCCTTCCTGGCGCCGTTCTACCTGATGCTGCGCAACGCGCTGATGGACGCCAGGAGCCTCACGTCACCGGAGTGGACCTGGTGGCCGTCGACGATGCACTGGGAGAACTTCACCGCGCTCTTCGACGACCCCACCCTGCACATGGGCCAGGCGCTGGGCAACTCCCTGCTGATCGCCGGGATCACGGCCCCCGTCTCCACGCTCCTGGCCTCCGCCGCCGGCTACGCCTTCGCCCGGATCCCCGTGCCCGGACGCGGAGTGCTCCTCGCGCTGGTGGTCGCCACCCTGATGATCCCCGGCTCGGTGACCTTCGTACCGACCTTCGTGGTGGTCGGATCGATGGGCGGGGTCAACACGTTGTGGGGCGTCATCGTGCCCGGCCTCTTCAACCCCTTCGCCGTCCTCCTCTTCCGCAACTTCTACCTCCACTTCCCGCGCGAGATCGAGGAGGCCGGCCGGCTGGACGGCCTCGGCTGGCTCGGGCTCTACCGCCGGATCGCGCTGCCGTCCTCCGGCGCGATGCTCGCCTCCCTCGGGGCGCTGTCCTTCATCGACAGCTGGAACGCCTTCCTGTGGCCCCTGGTCATCGGCCAGGACCCGTCCGCCTGGACCGCCCAGATCGCCCTGTCCACGTTCCTCACCTCCCAGACCATCAACCTGCCCGGCCTGTTCGCCGGGGCGGTGGTGACCGTTGTCCCGCTGGTGGCAATGTTCCTCATCGCGCAGCGGTACATCGTCGAAGGCATCGCGACCAGCGGACTCAAGGGCTGAGGCACGCCCGATCCGCCCCATGCCGCACCGCCCGCTCCGCACCGCTCGATCCGCACCGTTCCTCTCGCCCCCACACCCTTCGGAGGGAACCGTCATGAGAGCCGTCATCACCGCAGCCCGAGGACTGCCCACCGCGCTCGCCGTCGCCGCGCTGCTCGCCACCGCCGTCCCCGGCGCGGCCGCCGCCGACCCGGCCGCCGCCCCCGCACCCGCCCCCGTCGCCCTGACCGGGCAGCAGCTCGCCGACTCGTGGACCGGACCGCTGTCCACCAGGGGCCGCTACATCGTCGACGCGAACGGCGACCGCTTCAAGCTCAAGGCGAGCAACTGGGCCGGCGCCCAGGGCACCTGGCAGGGCAGCGGCGACGTCGACGACGTCGCCAACCACCAGGCGCGGCAGAAGTCCAACAACATCCCGCTCGGCCTGGACCGCACGCCGATCGACCGGATCATGGCCGACTTCCACGCCGTCGGCATCAACAGCATCCGGCTGCCCTTCGCCAACGCCATGGTCCACGACACCACCCCCGTGCCCGACGCCGCCGTCACGGCCAACCCGCAGCTCAAGGGCAAGACCCCGCTCCAGGTCTTCGACGCCGTCGTCGCGGCGCTGACGGCCGACGGCTTCGCCGTCATCCTCAACAACCACACCACCAGCTACCGCTTCTGCTGCGGCCTCGACGGCAACGAGCGGTGGAACAGCGGCCAGTCCACCGCCCAGTGGATCGACGACTGGGTCTTCCTGGCCAACCGCTACAAGGCCGACAAGCGGGTGGTCGGCGCCGACCTGCGCAACGAGGTCCGCCGCGACACCTGGGACAACCCCAACTGGGGCTGGGGCGACTCGCACGACGAGTACGCCGCCTTCGAGGAGGCCGGCAACCGCATCCTCCAGGCCGACCCCGACATGCTCGTCATCATGGAGGGCATCAACTGGTACGGCATCCCCGCGGCCCCGTTCGACCACGGCCGGCCCATGCTCACGCCGGTGCGCAACCTCTCCAACACCCTGATCAACTCCGGCAAGCTGGTCTACGCGGCGCACTTCTACGCCTACACCGGCCCCGCCAACACCGGCGCCGCCGACGGCAGCGCGGGATCCACCAGTGACCCCCGCTACCAGGACTTCACCCCCGAACAGCTCGCCCAGGTCGTCGACGACGAGGCGCTGTTCGTCACCCGGACCGGCCAGCACTTCACCGCGCCCGTGTGGATCAGCGAGTTCGGCGCCGGCGGACGCGGCTCCGCCAACGCCAAGGAGCAGGCGTGGTGGCGCACCTTCACCGACATCCTGGTGCGCAACGACACCGACTTCGCCCAGTGGCCGCTGGTCGGCTGGAGCGACACCGCGGGCACGCCCAACGACAACTGGGCGCTGATCTCGTACGACTCCACCGGCCGCAAGACGAGCGTCACCGACGCCGGCGACTGGCGCGTCACCGACTGGAACAAGCTGGTCAACGCCCCGTCGCGGACCGGGCAGATCGCCCCCGTCGACCACTGGAACATGCTCGACCTTGACTTCGGCGACCAGAACGTCTCCGCCACCATGCGGGCCAGGCCCGACTGGAGCAGCGGCAACCGCAAGGGCAACTGCCCCGACACCCAGCGCCTGACGGCCCTGGCCCGCAGCTCCAACCGCGGCCTGTGCACGGACGTCCGCCAGCCCGCCAAGTCCACCGGCGCCTGGACGACGGTCACCGACGAGCGCTACGTCACCCACGGCGACTGGGCGAGCGGCTACAACAAGCTCCAGTGCCCCGACAACACCTTCGCCACCGGCTACAGCGTCAACGGCAACGCCATGGCCGCCCTGCTCTGCGCCCCCGCCGACCACGCGCTGCCGCTCAACGGCCGCAACGTCTGGTTCGACCACGGCGACAACCGCCCCGCCACCGGCGGCTCCGTCCAGAGCGACTGGGCACCCGGCTACTACAAGGGCCAGTGCGCCGACGACGAGTACCTCGCCGGCGTCGCCTACACCTGGAAGTGGAACCACGGCGGGGTCCCCGACGCCCTGCTCTGCCGCCCGCTGAACTGACCCTCCCGCGTCCACAGCAAGGAGCACCACGGCATGCCTCGACTGGAGATCGCCGACGACGGATTCCGTCTCGACGGCCGACCCCTGCGCATCATCTCCGGCGGACTGCACTACTTCCGCGTCCACCCGGAGCAGTGGGCCGACCGGCTCCGCAAGGCACGCCTGCTGGGACTCAACACGGTCGAGACCTACGTCCCCTGGAACCTCCACGCCCCCCGGCCCGGTGACTTCCACCTGGACGGAGGTCTCGACCTGCCCCGCTTCCTCGACCTCGCCGCCGCCGAGGGCCTGCACGTGCTGCTCCGCCCCGGCCCCTACATATGCGCCGAATGGGATGGCGGCGGCCTGCCCTCGTGGCTGCTCGCCGAGGACGGCATCGCCCTGCGCAGCCGCGACCCCCGCTTCCTGGCCGCCGTCGACGGCTACCTCGCCGCCCTCCTGCCGGCCGTCAAGCCGTACCTCTCCACCAGCGGCGGCCCGGTCCTCGCCGTCCAGCTGGAGAACGAGTACGGCGCCTTCGGCGACGACGCCGGCTACCTCGCCGACCTCGCCGCCCTGCTCCGCGCCCACGGCACGGACGTCCCCCTGTTCACCTGCGACCAGCCCGCCGACCTGGCCCGCGGCGGCCTCGACGGCGTGCTGCGCACCGTGAACCTCGGCAGCCGGGTGGACGCCGGACTCGCCGCACTGCGCGCACACCAGCCGAGCGGACCGCTGATGTGCTCCGAGTTCTGGATCGGCTGGTTCGACCGCTGGGGCGCCGCCCACACCAGCCGCGACGCCGCCGACGCCGCCGCCGACCTGGACCGGCTGCTCGCCGCCGGAGCCTCCGTCAGCATCTACATGCTCCACGGCGGAACCAACTTCGGCTTCACCAACGGCGCCAACGACAAGGGCACCTACCGGCCCACCGTCACCTCCTACGACTACGACGCGCTGCTCGACGAGGCCGGCGACCCCACCGCCAAGTACGCGGCGTTCCGCGAGGTCATCGCCCGCCACGCGCCCGT
Organism: Streptomyces sp. NPDC004327; assembly: GCF_042873935.1. Lineage (NCBI taxonomy): Bacteria > Bacillati > Actinomycetota > Actinomycetes > Kitasatosporales > Streptomycetaceae > Streptomyces > Streptomyces sp. NPDC004327. Next base: position 1,088,629 of record NZ_JBIAME010000001.1, read on the forward strand.
CCCCGACGAACCGCTGCCCGCCCCCGCCGCCAAGCTCGCCCCGCTCGCCGTCGCCCTCGACAACAGCGCCGGACTCCTGGAGCACGCGCCGTCGCTGGGCGACGCGGTCGTGTCGCCTGACCCGCTGACCATGGAGGAGCTCGGACAGGACTTCGGCTTCGTGCTGTACGGGACGGAGCTGCCGGCCGGAGGCCCCGCCGTCCTGGCCATCGGCGAAGTCCGCGACCGAGCCCAGGTGTTCGTCGACGGCCAGCCCGTCGGCGTACTGGAGCGGGAGAACCACGAGCACGCCCTCGCCTTCACCGTGCCGCGGCCCGGCGCCCGGCTGACGGTCCTGGTGGAGAACCAGGGCCGGGTCAACTACGGCCCCGGTCTGCACGACCGCAAGGGCCTGCTCGGCGACATCACGCTCAACGGCCGCCCCCTGCACGGCTGGACCAGCCGCCCGCTGCCCCTCGACTCCCTCGACGCCCTGACCTTCGCCCCCGACGCGCCGCGGCCCGGCCCCGCCTTCCACCGAGGCTCCTTCGACCTCGACCGGCCCGCCGACGGATATCTCGCGCTCGACGGCTGGACCAAGGGCCACGCCTGGGTCAACGGCTTCCCGCTCGGCCGCTACTGGTCCCGCGGCCCGCAGAACACCCTCTACGTCCCCGCGCCCGTCCTGCGGCCCGGCCGCAACGAGATCACCGTGCTCGAACTCCACGCCGCCACCACCCGCACCGTCGAGCTGCGCGACCGGCCCGACCTGGGCCCGTCCCAGGATTAGTCCCCTCAGAGACCAGACCCCACGGGAGCCTCCATGCACAGCAGACAGCGCCTCGTCGAGCAGCGCCTGAAGCGGGTCCTCACCGAGCGGATCCGGCCCGCCGTGCACGCCCGCGCCGTCCCGCTCCGGGTGGAGATCTGGGACGTCCCCGGCGAGCCCGTGCCGCTCGCCGAAGGACTGGCGGCGCCGTACCGGCCGGTGTCGGTCGGGCACCGCTGGGGGCCCGCCTGGTCGACCAGCTGGTTCAAGGTCACCGGCCGCGTCCCCGAGGAGTGGGCCGGACAGCGGGTCGAGGCCGTCCTGGACCTCGGCTTCGACGTCACCGGAGCCGGCTTCTCCTGCGAGGGCCTGGTCCACCGGCCCGACGGCACCGTCCTGAAGGCGCTCAACCCGCGCAACGCCTGGCTGCCGGTCGCCGACCCGGCCGCCGGCGGCGAGGAGTTCACGTACTACGTCGAGGCCGCCGCCAACCCGGCCCTGTGCGACAGCCACGAGCCGACCCCGCTCGGCGGCCGGCCGTCCTGGATCACCGGGGCCGGGCCCGCCGGCGACCCGCTCTACCGGCTGCACCGCCTGGACCTCGCAGTCTTCGACACCCAGGTCTGGGAACTCGCCCAGGACCTCGACGTGCTGGGCGGCCTGATGCACGCCCTGCCCGAGACCGACCCCCGCCGCTGGCAGCTGCTGCCCGTCGTCGAACGCGCCCTGGACGTCATCGACCTCCAGGACATCGGCGGCACCGCGCCCGCCGCCCGCGCGGTGCTGCGACCGGCCCTGGCCGCCCCCGCCACCGCCAGCGCCCACCGGATCTCCGCCGTCGGCCACGCCCACATCGACACCGCCTGGCTCTGGCCGCTGCGCGAGACCGTCCGCAAGGTGGCCCGCACCCTCTCCAACGTCACCGGGCTGATGGACGACCACGACGGCTTCCGCTTCGCGATGTCCCAGGCCCAGCAGCTGGCCTGGCTCAAGGAACAGCGCCCCGAGATCTACGCCCGCGTCCGGGAGAAGGCGAAGAGCGGACAGTTCCTGCCCGTCGGCAGTCTGTGGGTGGAACCCGACACCAACATCATCGGCGGCGAGTCCTTCGTCCGGCAGCTCGTCCACGGCAAACGCTTCTACCTGGACGAGTTCGGCGTCGAGACCGAGGAGGTGTGGCTGCCCGACACCTTCGGCTACAACGCGGCCATGCCGCAGCTGATGAGACTGGCCGGCGTGCGCTGGTTCCTCACCCAGAAGATCTCCTGGAACACCACCAACAAGTTCCCGCACCACACCTTCCGCTGGGAGGGCATCGACGGCAGCCGGATCTTCAGCCACTTCCCGCCCGTCGACACCTACAACGCCGAGATCACCGGCGCCGAACTCGCCCACGCCGTCGCCAACTTCCAGGACAAGGGCGCGGCCAACAGCTCACTCCTGCCCTTCGGCTACGGGGACGGCGGCGGCGGACCCACCCGCGAGATGCTCGCCCGCGCCGCCCGGCTGACCGACCTTGAGGGATCGCCGCGCGTCGTCATCGAGCGGCCCGCCGACTTCTTCGCCCGCGCCGAGGCCGAGTACCCCGACGCCCCCGTCTGGGCCGGCGAGCTCTACCTGGAGTTCCACCGGGGCACCCTGACCAGCCAGCTGCGCACCAAGCAGGGCAACCGGCGCAGCGAGCACCTGCTGCGCGAGGCCGAACTCTGGTCGGCCACCGCCGCCGTGCGCACCGGCTACCGCTACCCGTACGAGGCACTCGACCGGCTGTGGAAGACCGTGCTGCTGCACCAGTTCCACGACATCCTGCCCGGCTCCTCGATCGCCTGGGTGCACCGCGAGGCCGAGCGGACCCTCGCCGCCGTCATCGCCGAACTGCGCGGCGTCGTCGACGACGCCCAGCGCGCGCTCGCCGGCACCGGCGACCGTACGGTGGTCTTCAACTCCGCCCCGTACGCGCGCGGCGGCATCCCGGCCCTCGGCGCGGCCGTCCGCCCCGCGCCCGCCGACCCCGCCGTCACCCCGGTGCCCGCCGGGGACGGCTTCGTCCTCGACAACGGCCTGGTCCGGATCGGGATCGACGCGCGCGGCCTCGTCGTCTCGGCGCTCGACCTCGGCACCGGCCGGGAGTCCGTCGCCCCGGGCGCGGCCGCCAACCTGCTCCAGCTGCACCAGGACTTCCCCAACCAGTACGACGCCTGGGACATCGAGGAGTTCTACCGGAACACCGTCCGCGACCTCACCGACGCCGACACGGTCACCGGCGATCCCGGCGGCGTGCGCGTCGTCCGCACCTTCGGCGCCTCGCGCGTCGAACAGCTGCTGTCCCTGCGCGAAGGCTCACGGCGACTGGACGTCGACACCGAGATCGACTGGCACGAGAAGGAGAAGCTCCTCAAGGCCGCCTTCCCGCTCGACCTCCGCGCCGACCACTCCAGCGCCGAGATCCCCTTCGGCCACGTCCGGCGCCCCACCCACACCAACACCAGCTGGGACGCCGCCAAGTTCGAGATCTGCGCCCACCGCTACCTCCACGTCGGCGAACCCGACCGGGGCGCCGCCCTCGTCAACGACTCCACCTACGGCCACGAGGTCACCCGCGACGTCCGCCCCGACGGCGGCACCACCACGACCGTCCGCCTCACCCTGCTGCGCGCGCCCCGCTTCCCCGACCCGGACGCCGACCAGGGCCACCACCGGCTCCGCCACTCCCTGGTGATCGGGGCCGGTCTCGCCGACGCCATCCGCGAGGGCTACGCCCTGAACCTGCCCGAACGCACGGTCCGCGGCGCCGACGGCGCCGACGGCGCCGCCCCGCTCGTCTCCGTGGACCACGCCGCGGTCGTCATCGAGGCCGTCAAGCTCGCCGACGACCGCTCCGGCGACGTGGTCGTCCGTCTGTACGAAGCCCACGGCGCTCGCGCCCGGGCCGTCCTGACCACCGGTTTCCCCCTCACCGGCGTGACGGTGTGCGACCTCCTGGAGCGACCCCTCGGCCCGGACGCGCAGACGGCCGCCGTCCGTTCGGGTCCGGACGAGGCCGGGCTGTCGCTGCGGCCCTTCCAGATCCTGACCCTGCGCCTCGGCGCCGGGCCGGGCGGTCAGAGCGCCGGGAAGGAGATCCGGATGCCGTAACGCCGCTCCAGCTCGTGGATCCTGGCGGGCAGCGTGGTGCCGAGCGCCGTGATCTCCGCACGGTGAGCGGCACGGAAACGCTCCGCGAGCGGCTTCCGCAGCGCGGTGCGGACGTCGTCGACAGGCTTCATGCACTCCGCGTAGGCGCCGGCCAGGGCGTGCTCACCGGCGCTGTCACCGGCCTGCAGACGCTTGTCGACGAGCGCGAAGAAGGCGTTCTCGTCCCGTGCCTCGACCTTGTGCCCGGCCAGGCACGGCCCGAAGCCCCCGAGCGCGGCGACGACCCCGGGGGCGGTCCGCAGCGACGACTCCTCCTGGAACCACTCGCCCTGCACCTTCAGATACAGCGAACGCAGGCTCTGGTCCACGCCCATGCCGGTCCGCATGCAGCTCTCCTGCACCTGCTGCCCGGCGCCCTCGGCAGGGCGGTCCTTCGAGCCGTCGGCCGCGCCGGGCACGATGACGCCGTTGAAGCCGTTGCGCGCGATGAACGGCAGATCGGGGATGTCGGAGAAGCGCACGAAAGCCGGCGGCTCGTGCGGCGGCGCCGGCGTCTCGCGCTCGGCTAGGCAGCGCCGTACCGCCGTGTCCGCGGCGAGCCGCCCGAAGGCGTCGAGCCCCTGCGTCCAGCGGGTCTGCGCGCCCGTCGCCGGAAGCACCATGTCCGCGACGTCCACGGGCATCGCGGAGGTGACCGGGACGGTGGCGGCGGGAGGCCCCGGGAGGGTCTGGCGCACCGGGGCCGCAGACGGCCCGGACGCGCCGGACCGGCCGTCGGACGGTCCGGAACACGCGGTCAGACCGGCCAGGACACCGGCCGCGACGAGAAGCGGCGCCGTCCGGGCGGCCGCGCGCGAGAGCGGGTTGCGGCGGGGCATCGTCCCCGAACCTCCGTTGGTGCGTGATGGGTTGCGTCGTGCCCGGCCGCCATGAGGACGGCCGGGCACGCGATACGGTGCGACCGGAAGGTCAGTGCGCGACCTGAACGGCGCTGCCGTAGGTGTTGAACGCCGAGACGCCGAAGTAGCGGCCCGTCGACAGGTCGGAGATCAGGATGTACTGGTTCACCGAGTAGCTGCCGTTCGAGATCCACTGGTACGGGCGCGAGGCCCACACCCACGAACCGGAGGCGTTGACGTACTGCGCGCGGTACGAGTCGCCGCTGGCGCCACCGGACGCCCACGCCTCGGTCACCTGCACGTCGTGGCAGCCGCTGCCGGACTTCTGGACCACGCTGTACGTGCCCCAGTGACCCGCGGTCAGCCAGTCGCGCTGGCAGCCGTCGGCCGCGGAAGCGGAGGGAGCGAACGCGACCAGCGAGGTCGCGACGGCGCCGGCGACGGCCAGCGCGGCCTTGAGCTTCTTCATGAGGAGATCCCCTTCTTCCCGAGAACGCCGCCCTGGTCAGCGGGGCGGCGAGGACCACTCTCGCGGCGGGCACCCTTACACGTATTGGACGAAAGCGCATGACTCGCACGGCCGTTGGGCGTCTATGCTGCCGAGATGATCAAGCCGATTGAACTCGTCATATTCGACTGCGACGGCGTGCTGGTCGACAGCGAACGCATCGCCGCCCGCGTCCAGGTCGCCCTCGGCGCGGAGCTCGGCTGGCCGCTCACCGAGGAAGAGGTCGTCGACCGCTTCATCGGCCGCTCCCACGCCGCCATCCGCGAACAGGTCGCCGCCCGGCTCGGCGAGGAGACCGCCGCGATCTGGTCGGAACGGTTCGAACAGCGGCACCGCGAGGCCGTGGACGCCGACCTCGCCGCCGTCGACGGACTGCCCGAGGCCCTCGCCGCGATCACCCTGCCCACCTGCGTGGCCTCCAGCGGCTCCCATGACAAGATGCGCCACGCCCTCGGCCGCACCGGCCTCTACGACCACTTCGCGGGCCGCATCCACAGCGCCACCGAGGTCTCCCGCGGCAAACCCGCCCCCGACCTGTTCCTGCACGCCGCCCGGAGCATGGGAGTCGATCCCGCCGCATGCGCCGTGGTCGAGGACAGCCGCCCCGGCGTCGAGGCGGCCCGCGCCGCCGGCATGCGCGCCTTCGGCTACGCCGGCGGACTCACCCCGGCCGAACGGCTCGCGGGCCCCGGCACCACCGTCTTCCACGACATGCGGGAGCTCCCCGCGCTCATCCTCGGGCGGTAGCCCCGCCGTCGAGCAGCAGCGCGGCGACCGCCTCGGGGGCCTCGTGCATCACGTCGTGGCCGGTGGCCAGGTCGTGCACCCGCCATGCGGGATCGGCCCTGAGCCGGGTGCGGAGGCCTGCGAACGGGGTCCGGTCCTCCCATCCCGAGCAGTAGACGTACTCCCGGCGGGGGACCCGGGCGTGCCGGCCCGTGAGCCGGATCGTCTGCAGGAACGCGGCGAGGGGATGGGGACGTCGACGGGGATCGCCGCCGTCCGGCGGCCGGACCGCATAGCCGCAGGTCGCGGCGCCCGAGGCGAACAGGTCCCGGAAGTACTCGTTCGCCGACGACCAGCACGACTCGCCGTCGCGCGGTACGAAGGCGTCGAGATACACCAGACGCGAGATCCGGCCGCCGGCGCGATCGGCGGCGGCCGTGATCACCATTCCGCCGTAGCTGTGGCCGACCAGTGTCGCGTCGGTGAGGCGGGTGCGGTCGAGGAGCCGCAACACGTCGTCGGCATGCGTGTCGAGGTTGGCGGTCGCGACCGTCGCCTCGTCGTCGTCCGGCCGCAGACCGGTCAGGGTCAGCGCGTGAACGGCATGACCGGCACGCTCCAGGAGCGGAACCACCGCCTCGAACGACCAGGAACCCTTCCAGCCGCCGGGCACGAGAACGAACGTCGCCATCTGTCTCCCCTTTCGCGCGGCCCGGAGGCCGCTCCGTGGACAGATAGTCTCGCCAGACCAAGCGACGGCCCGTTACCGATAGGACGCCAACTGATGCCCGTTCACGGCCGATCTCGGCCGGTCACCGCCCTGACGTCACGGATGTGGCCGTCCGGCGGGCGCCATCTCTGGCCGTCCGGCGGGACGAGCGCGGCGCAGTCGCACACACGGGGACATCTGGTGTACGCGGCCGGCGGCGTCCTGTCGGTGCACACCGAGCGCGGCACGTCGATCGTCCCCGCCAACCGTGTCGCCTGGACCCCCGCCGGGTTCACGCACCACCACCGCGCCCACGGCGACACCGACATGCGGATCGTCTTCCTCGAGCCGTCCCTGGCCCGGCTCGTAACCGGCCACCCCGCCGTGTTCCTGGCCTCCGGTCTCGCACGCGAGGCCCTCCTCGCCCTGACCGGCCCGCGCACCGACGACGACACCGCGCCGGACCGCAGCCCCGCCGCACGTTCGCGCCTCCTGCGCGTCCTCGTCGACGAGCTCCGCGAGGCACATGAACAGCCCCTGCACCTGCCGGAGCCACGGGACGACCGGCTGCGGGCCGTCGCCCGGCGGCTGTACGAGGATCCGTCGGACAACGCCACGCTGGCCGACCTCGGCAAGGCGGTCGGAGCCGGCGCCCGCACCCTCAGCCGGCTGTTCCGCAGCGAACTCGGCATGACCTTCTACGAGTGGCGCACTCAGCTCCGCATCCACCACGCGCTCGTACTCCTCGCCGACGGCCACGACACCACCCGGACCGCCCATGCCTGCGGATGGGCCAACCCGAGCGGCTTCATCGCGGCGTTCACCGGCATCGTCGGCACGACGCCGGGCCGCTACCGGACCGGTGGCCGGTGAGAGCCGCCGGTTCCTGGCGGCGGTCAGGGGGCGCTCAGGCGGCGGGCTTGCCGGGCTGGTCGTGAGTGGAGCAGTGGATGCCGCCGCCGCCGGAGGCGATGGTGTCGATCTGCAGCTGCACGATGTCCCGCTTGGGGAAGTGCCCCTGGAGGATCGCCTTCGCCCGGGCGTCCGCCTTCCTGTCGCCGAATTTGGGCAGGAAGACGGAGTCGTTGGCGATGTAGAAGTTCGCGTACGTCGACACGAAGTCGTCGCCCCGGCCGGTGATCTTGTCGAGGTCGGGCTGCGGCAGGTCGATGATCTCGAAGTGCCGGCCGCGGGCGTCGGTCGCCTTCTCCAGCACGGCGCGCGCCTGGTCGGCCGAGCGGGACCAGGAGTCCGGGGGAGTGCCGGGGAACGCCTGGTCGAGGAGGACGACGCCGGGCGCGGTGAAGCGGACGAGGCTGTCCACGTGCGCGTCGGTGATGTCCTCGCCGCGGACGCCCGCCAGCCAGACCACCTTCTCCACGCCGAGGGTGTCGATCAGCTCGTCCTCGATCCGGTCCCGGCTCTTGCCGGGGTTGCGGTTGGCGTTGACGATCGAGCTCTCGGTGATGAGGAGGGTGCCCTCGCCGTCGGTCTCGAAGGACCCGCCCTCGGCGACCAGCGGCGCCTCCTCGCGGGGGATGCCGTACTTCGCGAGCAGCTTCCGGCCCACCTGGGCGTCGTTGGCGTGCTCCTGCTTGTCGCCCCAGCCGTTGAAGTTGAAGTCGACGCCGAGGAGCTTGCCGCCGTCCTCGGTGAAGACCGGGACGATGTCACGGGCCCACAGGTCGTCGTTGGCGAGCGGGATGACCTCGACCTGGGAGCCGCAGGCCCGCTGGGCCGCCGCGACCTGTTCCGGGCGGGCGATCATCACCACGGCCTCGTACTCCGCGACGGCGCGGGCGATGCGCGCGATGTCCTGCCGCACGTAGGGCAGGTCCTCCTCCCAGACGGAGGCGAGCGCCGGCCAGGACATGAACGTACGCGCGTGGCTCTCCCACTCGGCACCGAAGCGCCGCTCGCCGCCCGCGCCGCTGGGCGACCCGCTGGTCGCCCCGGCCGGGGCGGAGCCCTCGGAGCCGTCCGGGCCGCAGGCCGTGGCGCCGAGGGCGAGGGCTCCGCCGATGCCGGCGAAGGCGCGCAGGGCGGTGCGCCGGGTGGGGAAGGCGAAGGACACGGGTGCTCCGATCGTGGGGGGCGGGTGCGTGGTGGCGGTGGTGGCCGTGGTGATGGCGGTGGTCGTGGTGCCACTCTGACACTGACTGAATTTTCAGTCAAAGCATAGAGGCCGGCTGTGTGTGCCGGTGCGCACCTGCCCGCCCCGGCGTGTCCGCAGCCCCTCGATCTCCGCCCCGATCGCGTCCCGCAGCAGCTCACGGGCGTGCCCGACCGGCAGCACCCCGATCAGCCAGCGCGTGCTCAGGCCCTCGACGAGTACGGTGAGCCGTTCCGCCGCCGCGGACAGGGCGGCGCCGGACGCGGCCGGTACGACCCGACCGAGGAGTTCCGCGATCTCCCGGGTCCAGGCCCGGCCGGCCCGCGCGAGCCCGTCCCGCAGCTCCGGCTCGAAGACCGCGCCGCCCCGCAGCTCGCCCCACGCGATGCTGTTCTCGCGCACCTCGGGGACGTCCTGGAGCTCCCGGAGCAGCCGGCGCTCCAGCTCGCGGACCCGGTCCTCGCGGGCCGGCTCCTCGCGGGCCGGGCCCTCGCCGGCCCGGACGCCCGGCCCGGTCGGCGCGCCGCCGGTGTACCGCTCGGCCCGGTCCCCGATGAAGCCCAGGGTGTGGTGCAGCAGGCGGGCGCGGTCGCCGAAGTGGTAGTAGACGAGGGCCTTGGAGACCCGCGCCTCGGCGGCCAGCTCCTCCATGCGCAACCCGCGCACCCCACGGCGCGCGATCACCCGGGCGGCGGCTTCGAGGATCGTCGTCTTCCGGTCCTTCACCCTGTGCTCCTTCGTGGCACGGTGCCCGCCACCTCGTTCTCTGAGCTCGTCCATGTTGACTGAAACTTTAGTCAACGGGCACGATCGGGCAGGGCGCGTTCCGCGCACCCGCGATTCGTCGCTCCCCTCCCCGCCGCCGAAAGAGCCACCCATGCCCTTCCCCCAGCCGTCCGGGGCCCCGTCTTCCGGCAGTCCGCTCTCCGGCGGCCGGCCGGACCACCCGCCGCTGTCGCCCGACGACCCCCGGGAGATCGGCGGCTACCGGCTGCACGCCCGGCTCGGCTCCGGCGGCATGGGCGTCGTCTATCTCGCCCACACCCCGGGCGGCCGGCCCATCGCCCTGAAGGCGGTCCGCGAGGACTTCGCCACCGACCCCGAGTTCCGCCGCCGCTTCGCCCAGGAGGTCGAGAGCGCGCGTCGCATCCACGGCCTGTTCACCGCGCAGGTGGTGGACGCCGGCGTCGACGCCGCCGTGCCCTGGCTCGCCACCGCCTATGTGCCCGGCCCCTCCCTCCAGCAGGTGGTCGAGCGGCACGGCCCGCTGCCCGCCCGCTCCGTCCTGTTCCTCGTCGCCGGGATCGCGGAGGCCCTCCAGGCCATCCACGGCGCGGGCGTGGTGCACCGCGACCTCAAGCCCGCCAACGTGCTCGTGGCCGAGGACGGCCCGCGGGTCATCGACTTCGGCATCGCACGGGCGGCGGACGCCACCGGGCTCACCGGGACCGGCCTGCGGATCGGCACCGCCGCGTACATGGCGCCGGAGCAGGCCCTCGGGCACCCCGTCACCCCCGCCACGGACGTCTTCGCGCTCGGCGTCCTCGCCGCCTACGTCGCCGGCGGCGTCCTGCCGTTCGGCACCGGACCCGAGTCGGCCGCCCTGTACCGCGTGGTCCACGAGCCGGCCGACCTCTCCCGCGTACCGGGCGAGCTGCACCGGCTCGTCGAGCGCTGCCTCGCCAAGGACCCCGGACGGCGTCCCAATCCGGCCGAGCTGATCGCCGCCGTGCGCGCGCACCCGGCCGCGGGCCCGTCGCCGGAGTCCGGGCGGGGATGGCTGCCCGGGCCGGTCGACGAGGAGATCGCGCGCCGGGCGGCGGAGCCCGTCGGGCCCGGCTCCGCCGCGTTCCCCGAACCGACGCTCCTCGACGGTGCCCCCGCCCACGACTGGCCGACGCGGGCGGCGCCGGCGCCCGCGCCCGCGTCGGCGCCGGACCGGGCCGCGACGGACGCCGCCGGGCACGCCGAGCCGTCCGCGCGCGGTCGGCGAAGAACCTCCCGGCGCGGCCGCACGGCCCTGGTGGCGACGTCCGCCGGTGTCCTCGCCGCGCTCGGGGCGGCGGCCGGGGGCGTGTACTGGCTCACCGGCCCCGGGCGGGACGGCGGCGGATCCGCGGCCGCGTACACGCCGGGATACGCGGGGGTCGAACTCACCGCCCCCGACGACGGCTACGAGTTCGACCTGGCCGCGGGGAAGGTCACGCCCGCCGAGACGGCCGACTGGTACCTCGCCCCGGACAAGAACGGTTTCGTGCTGCCCGACGACGCCGACGCCTTCGTCGCCTCGGGATACGAGCTGAGCCCCGCCGACTGCGACCGCGGCATCGAGACGGAGCCGGTGACGACCCTGTCGTACGACGACCTCGCCGACGAGCGGCCGTTCTGCGTGCGCTCCGCCGACGGCCAGCGGCTCGTCGTGGCACGGCTGGTGGCGGCCGACCGGGCCGGCGGACCGGTCACCGTCGAGCTCGGCCAATTCCGCCGTGACGGATGACCGCACCGGCGGTGCCGGGACAGGTGCGCGCGGGTCCGGGCGGGCCGGATAGGGTTCATGACATGGCGTCTCGCAGTACTCAGATCCTGGAAGCGGCCGCCCGGGTGATCGCCCGGCGCGGGGTCCGCGGCCTTCGCGTGGAGGAACTGGCGGAGGAGGCCGGGGTGTCCACCGGCCTGATCTACTACCACTTCAAGGACCGCACCGGAGTACTGCGCCAGACACTGGAGTTCATCAACGACCGCGCCGAGCGGTACACCACGGCCCAGGGCCCGGACGCGGAGCCGCTGAGTCCCCGTGAGGAACTGGACCAGGTCCTGCTCCTGGAGCTCCAGGACACCCCCGAGGTGCGCGAGAACAGCACCGCCTGGGGTGAACTGCGGGCCAGCGCCGTCTTCGACCCCGTGCTGCGCGAGGACCTCGCCCGGGCGACTCTGGTGTGGGTGCAGGAAGTCGCCGCCCTGCTCGGCCAGGTGTATCCGCTCGCGCCGGCGGCCATGCTCGCGGCCGCCGCCGAACGGCTCACGGCGCTGCTCGAAGGTCTGAGCATGCGCTGGCTCAGCGGCGGCCTCGCCGTCGATCACGCGCGCACCCTCATGGCCGAGGCCATCGAGGTGGAACTGGCGCGCCTGCGGCAGCGCTGACCGCTCGCTCTTCGACGCGCACCGATGGGTGCGGTGCCGTTCTCCCGGGAACGGCACCGCACCCATCGGCATTTCCGGCTCCGTTTCCGTTCTCGTTCCCCAAGTATTGACTGAAAATTCAGTCAGTGCCACAGTGCCGACATGCCACTGACTCCCACCGAGCGGGACCGGCTGTTGCTGTTCACCGCCGCCGAACTCGCCCGGGCCCGCCACGCGCGCGGCCTCAGGCTCAACATCCCCGAGGCGACCGCGATCGTCGCGGACACCGTCTGCGAGGCCGCCCGCGACGGGCTGCGCCTCGCCGAGGCGATCGACCGGGGCCGCGCGGTCCTCGGACCGGACGACCTGCTGCCCGGCGTCTCCGACGTCGTCACCGAGATCCAGGTCGAGGCGGTCTTCGACGACGGCACCCGGCTCGCCGCCGTCACCCAGCCGTTCGGCGCCGAGGAGCGGAACGACGCCGCCCCCGGAGCCGTACTGCCCGGCCCCGACCTCCCCGTCGCACCCGAGCCGGTCGTCACCCTCGCGGTCCGCAACACGGCGACCGTGCCGGTCAGCGTCACCTCGCACTTCCACTTCTTCGAGGCCAACCCGCGCCTCGACTTCGACCGCGCCGCCGCCTACGGCATGCGGCTCGCCGCCCCGGCCGGCGCGTCGACCCGCTTCGACCCCGGCCGGACCGTCGACGTGGGCCTCGCCCCGATCGGCGGCGCCCGCGTGGCCCTCGGCTTCGCCGGCCTGGTCGACGGCCCGCTGGACGCACCCGGGGCGAAGGAGGAGGCCCTGCGCAGGGCCGCGGCCTGCGGATACCTGGGCGCGGCCGAACACCACGACACGACCGAAGGGGCAGGGGCATGAGCCGACCCACCCGGCACGCCGACCACTGCGCCCCCGGGCGCAGCCGCCACATCGACCCGCACGAGTACGCCTCCGTGCACGGCCCGCGCGCCGGTGACCGGGTGCGGCTGGGCGACTCCGGCCTCGTCGTGCGCGTCGAGTCCGACTCCCAGAAGCCCGGCGACGAGTTCCTGGCCGGCTTCGGCAAGACCGCCCGCGACGGCCTGCACCTGAAGGCCGCCGCGGTACGGGAGACCTGCGACGTCGTGATCACCAACGTGGTCGTGATCGACGCGGTGCTCGGCATCCTCAAGACGTCGATCGGCATCCGGGAGGGCCGCATCCACGCGATCGGGCGGGCCGGGAATCCCGACACCGTCGACGGCGTCGACGTCGTCGTCGGCACGGGGACGACGATGATCCCGGGGGAGGGGCTGATCGCCACGGCCGGCGCCGTCGACACCCACGTCCATCTGCTCTCGCCGCGGATCATGGAGGCGTCGCTCGCGAGTGGTGTCACCACGATCATCGGGCAGGAGGCGGGCCCGAGTTGGGGCGTCGGCGTCAACTCGCCCTGGGTGCTGAAGCACGCGTTCAGCGCCTTCGACGCCTGGCCGGTCAACATCGGCTTCCTGGGCCGGGGTTCGTCCTCGGACCCGGCGCCGCTGGTCGAGGCGCTCGCGGAGGGCGGCGCGTCCGGCTTCAAGGTCCATGAGGACATGGGCGCGCACGCCCGGGCGCTGGACGCCGCGCTGCGGGTGGCCGAGGAGCACGACGTGCAAGTGGCTCTGCACAGCGACGGGTTGAACGAGTGCCTGTCGGTCGAGGACACCCTGGCGGTCCTGGAGGGCCGGACGATCCACGCCTTCCACATCGAGGGCTGCGGCGGCGGACACGTGCCGAACGTGCTGAAGATGGCGGGCGTGCCGAACGTCATCGGCTCTTCCACCAATCCGACCCTGCCCTTCGGCCGCGACGCGGTCGCCGAGCACTACGGCATGATCGTCTCCGTCCACGACCTGAAGACGGACCTGCCCGGTGACGCGGCCATGGCGCGCGACCGGATCCGGGCCGGGACGATGGGCGCGGAGGACGTCCTGCACGACCTCGGCGCGATCGGCATCACCTCCTCCGACGCCCAGGGCATGGGCCGGGCCGGCGAGACCGTGCGCCGGACCTTCGCCATGGCCGGGAAGATGAAGGCCGAACTCGGGCCCCTCGAAGGCGACGGCCCGCACGACGACAACGCGCGCGTCCTGCGCTACATCGCCAAGCTCACCATCAACCCGGCGATCGCCCACGGCCTCGCCCACGAGATCGGCTCCGTCGAGGTCGGCAAGATGGCCGACATCGTGCTGTGGCGGCCGGAGTTCTTCGGCGCCAAGCCCCAGATGGTCATCAAGAACGGCTTCCCCGCCTACGGCGTGACCGGCGACCCCAACGCGGCCACGGACACCTGCGAACCCCTGGTCCTCGGCCCGCTGTTCGGCGCCCACGGCGCCGCGCCCGCCGATCTGTCGGTGGCGTTCGTCGCGCAGGCCGCCGTCGACCTGGGGTCGGACCTGATGACGACCCGCCGGCGCCGCGTGGCCGTGCGCGGCACCCGCGGCATCGGCCCCGCCGACCTGCGGCTCAACTCGCGCACCGGCGACGTCCAGGTCGACGGCCACACCGGCCTCGTGACCCTCGACGGCGTACCGATGCGCTCGGAGCCCGCGCGCGAAGTCTCCCTGAGCCGCCTCTACTTCCTCTGACCCTCCCGTTCCCGACCGCACTCATACATGCCCCAAGCCTTGACTGAAAATTCAGTTAGGCCTCACCATCCTTCTCGACGACCGAAAAGAGATCTCCGATGACCGGATTCCGTATGCCCGCCGAGTGGGCCGAGCACGAGGGCTGCCTGATGGCCTGGCCGACCCGCCAGGACCTGTGGGGCGGTGAACTCGACGCCGTCAAGGCGGAGTACGCCGAGGTCGCCCGTGCCATCGCCCGCTTCGAGCCCGTCACGATGGTCGCCCCGCCCGGCTCCGCCGACGACGCCCGCGCCCACTGCGGCGACGACGTCACCGTCGTGGAACTCCCGCTCGACGACTCCTGGTTCCGCGACTCCGCCCCGCTGTTCGTGCTCGACGGCGAAGGACGCCGGGCCGGCGTCGACTTCCGCTTCAACGCCTGGGGCCGCAAGCACCACCCGTACGACTCCGACGACCGCGTCAGCGCCCTGATCCTGGACCACCTCGGCGTCGAGCGCATCGCCTCCGGGATGATCCTGGAGGGCGGCGCGATCACCGTCGACGGCGAGGGCACCCTCATCACCACCGAGCAGTGCCTCCTCCACCCCAACCGCAACCCCGACCTGAGCCGCGAGCAGATCGAGGCCGAGCTGAAGCAGCGGCTCGGCGTCGAGAAGGTGATCTGGCTGCCGTACGGCGGGCTGCTCGACACCGAGACCGACGGCCACGTCGACGGCGTCTGCGCCTTCGCCGCCCCCGGCACCGTCGTCGTCTGTCTGCCCGACGACCCCGAGCACCCGGATTACGCCCGGATGCGCGCCAACCGCGCCGTCCTCGCGGCGTCCACCGACGCCAAGGGCCGTGCCCTGGCGGTCGTCGACGTCCCGCAGACCGCGTTCGCCGAGGTCGCGGGCGGCCGCGTCGAGGTCTCGTACCTCAACTACTACGTCGCCAACGGCGGCGTGATCGTCCCGGTCGCCGGCGTGCCCCAGGACCTGGCCGCCCTGGAGGTGATCGCCGGCGCGTATCCGGACCGGAAGGTCGTGGGCGTCCCGGCACCCGTCATCGCCTACGGCGGTGGCGGCGTCCACTGCATCACCCAGCAGATCCCGGCGGTCCGCACCGACGCGTAGCCCCCCACGCCCGACCGCTTCCCCTCCCTCCCCCCGCCCGTACCGAAAGAGAGCGCGACGATGAGCCCCGCACCGCCCCCGCCCCGCGTACCGCGACACCGGCCGAGACGCCGCCCGGGACGGGCCGCCCGAGCGGCCCTCGCCCCGGTCGTCGCCCTCGCGTCCCTCACCACGCTCGCGGCCTGCGCGGGCCCGCCGCGCGGCGCCGCCGACGGCACCGACCCGTCGTTCGCGCTCTCTTCCGGCACCCCCCGGCCCACGGGGGACGTCGACTCCTTCACCTGGGCCCTCTACGCCGAACCGCCCACCCTCGACTACACGATGGCGTTCGACTACCCGCAGAACACCATCCTCTCCAACGTCTGCGAGAGCCTGATGCGCTGGACGCCCGGGCTCACCCTGGAGCCCGGACTCGCGCGGAAGGCGAGCAACCCCGACCCCACCACCTGGGTGTACGACCTGCGGCCCGGCGTGCGCTTCCACGACGGCCGCACCATGAGCGCGGACGACGTCGTCTTCAGCCTCGACCGGCAGCGCGACCCGAAGAACGCCGCCGCCTGGGCCCAGAACTTCGAGAACGTCACGGCCATCCGCAAGACCGGGCCGCTCCAGGTCACCGTCAAGCTGAAGAAGCCCGACTCGCAGTTCCCCCAGTACATGGCGACCGCCGCGGGCGTCGTCGCCTCCCGGGCCGGCGTCACCTCGGCCGGCGCCGACTACGGCACCTCCGGCGGCCTCGCCTGCACCGGCCCCTTCGCCCTCGGCGACTGGCAGAAGGGCCAGTCGCTGGAACTGAGGCGCTTCGACGGCTACTGGGGAACCCGCGCCAGGGCCGGCAAGGTCGTCTTCCGCTTCCTCACCGACCCCTCCGCCCGCACCAACGCGCTGCTCAGCGGCGAGGCCGACGGCGGCTACCTCATCCCGACCGAGAGCTACCGGCGGCTGCGGGACAGCGGCGCCGGCACGCTCTACTTCGGAGAGGGCCTGTCCACCGTCAACCTCGGCATCACGAACACGAAGGGCCCGCTCGGCGACGTCCGGGTGCGCCGGGCGCTCTCCCTCGCCCTGGACCGCCCCGGCTTCGTGCACGCCGGACTCGGCGGCGCGGGCCGGCCCACCAGCTCCCTCACCACCCGCGCCGTCTGGGCCGGCGCGTCGCCCGCGACCCGCAAGGCGGCCTTCGACCGGCTGCCGCCGACCGCCCGGGACCTCGACAAGGCGCGGGCGCTCGTCAAGGAGGCCGGCGCCACCGGCCGCACCCTGACCATCGCCACCAGCTCCATCGGCCAGGACGTCTCCCTCCTCGCCACCGCCGTGCAGGCCGCCGGCACCGAGATCGGACTGCGGATCACCCTCAAGTCCGTCGCCCCCAACGCCTTCACCGCCCTGTTCACCGATCCCGCGGCGCGCGAGGGCATCGACGCCTTCCCGCTCACCTACTACGACTCCGTCACCGACCCGCTCGACTTCCTCACCAACTTCCGCACCGGCGCGTACCTCAATTTCTCCGGATACAGCGACAAGCGCTACGACGCACTCGTCGAAGAGGCCACCGGCACCTACGACAGGGAACGCCGCCTGCGCGCCGAGACCGGACTCCAGCGGCACGCCGCCGAACAGCTGCCCTGGATCCCGGTCGCGGAATGGCCCACCGCCCTCTTCCTGAACAAGCGCCTCACCGGCGCCCCCACCACCATCGCCTACATGTACTACCCGTGGGCCGCCGGCATCGGAGCCGCCGCAGCCGCGCGAGACGCCGCAGCCACCCACGCGGGAGCCGCCCCGTGAACGCCACCGCCTTCCTGAGATTCGCCGTGCGCCGCGCCGTCGAGATGGCGCTCACCCTGCTCGTCGCCTCGTTCGTCGTCTTCGGCGCCATGTACCTGGCCCCCGGCAGCCCCGCGAGCTTCCTGCTCTCCGGCCGCTCCGCGTCACCCGAGGCCCTCGCCGCCGTCAACGCCCGCTACCACCTCGACGACCCGTTCGCCGAGCGCTATCTGCGCTGGCTCGGCGACTTGGCTCACGGCGACTTCGGCCGCTCCCTCACCTACCGCACCGACGTCTCCCGGCTGCTCGCCGACCGGCTGCCCACCACCCTGCTCCTCGTCGCCATGGCGCTCGTCCTGGTCGTCGCCGCCGGACTCCTCCTCGGCCGGATCGCCGCCGTCCGCGGCGGAGCCACCGACACCACCGTCCTGCTGACCACCACCCTCGCCGTCGGCACGCCGTCGTTCGTCGCCGCCGTACTGCTCCAGGGCCTCTTCGCCGTCGACCTCGGCTGGTTCCCCAGCAGCGGCGCCGGCGACGGGTTCCTCGACAAGGTGTGGCACCTGACGCTGCCCGCGATCGCCCTCGCGCTCTACCTGATCGGCATGCTCGCCCGCGTCACCCGCACCGCCATGCTGGAGGCCCTCGACAGCGAGCACGTGACCGTGGCGCGCGGCCGCGGCGTACCCGAGCGGCTCGTCATCCGCCGCCACGTCCTGCGCAACTCGCTCGGGACCGTGCTCACCACCGGCGGGCTCGTCGTCTCCACCCTGCTGGTCTGCACGATCCTCGTCGAGACGGCCTTCAGCATCGGCGGCATCGGACAGCTCCTCGAACTGGCCACCACAACCAAGGACTTCCCGACCGTGCAGGCCATCTCCCTCGTCATCGTGGCCCTGTTCATGACCGTGAACCTGCTCGTCGACCTCGCCCTGCCGCTGGTCGACCCGCGGATCACCCTCGGCACGAGAGGGGCCGCCGCATGACCACCGCATCCGCACCTTCCCCCGCATCCGCACCTTCCCCCGCATCCGCGCCTTCCCCCGGATCCGCCGCCGCCCCGCCGCCCGCCCTCACCCGGCGCCC
Source organism: Streptomyces sp. NPDC004327 (assembly GCF_042873935.1). Taxonomy (NCBI): domain Bacteria; kingdom Bacillati; phylum Actinomycetota; class Actinomycetes; order Kitasatosporales; family Streptomycetaceae; genus Streptomyces; species Streptomyces sp. NPDC004327. The sequence continues at coordinate 1,107,164 of NZ_JBIAME010000001.1, forward strand.
CGGCCTGGCCCGGCTCCGGGCCGCCGCCGGCCGCTCCCCGGTCCACCTCGGCTGCCTGGCCTTCGTCGCCCTCGTCGTCCTCGCGGCCCTGCTCGCGCCCTGGCTCGCACCCCACGACCCCAACTCCGTCGACCTCGGCGCCGCCCTCGCCGGCCCCTCCGCCGGCCACCCGCTCGGCATGGACGCCGCCGGCCGCGACACCCTCTCCCGGCTGCTCCTCGGCGCCCGCACCTCCCTGCTCGGCCCGCTCGGCGTGGTCGTCTTCTCCACCGTCGCCGGAGTGGCCGTCGGCACGGCCGCGGCCTGGCGCGGCGGCTGGCTCGACTCCGCCCTGTCCCGCTCCGCCGAGCTGGTCTTCGCCTTCCCCGGCATGCTCCTCGCGATCCTGGTGATCTCCGTCTACGGCGAGGGCCTGCTCGCCCCCGTCGTCGCGCTGGGCCTCGCCTACCTGCCGTACGTCAGCCGGCTCACCCGCTCCCTCGTGCTGGCCGAACGCGCCCGACCGTACGTCAGCGCCTACCAGGTCCAGGGTCACTCGGCGCTCCAGATCTGCCTGCGCCACGTCCTGCCCAACATCGCCCCCGTCGTCCTCGCCCAGTCCACCATCAACTTCGGCTACGCCCTCATGGACCTGGCCGGCCTGTCCTTCCTCGGCCTCGGCGTGCCACCGCTGACCCCCGACTGGGGCCGCATGGTCTTCGACGGCCAGACCGCCATCCAGTACGGCTACCCGCTCTCCGCGGTTCTGCCGTGCGTCCTCGTCGTGCTCACCGTCGTCGCGTTCAACGTGGTCGGCGAAGCCTGGGCCGACCGCGTCGCCAGGAGAGACCGATGACCCCAAACCCCGCGCCCGCCCCGCGCCCTCCGGACACCGCGCCGCCCACGCTCGACATCCGGGGCCTGCGCCTCACCCTCCCCGGCACCGCCCGCCCCGTCCTCGACGGCGTCGACCTCACCGTCGGACCCGGCGAGACCGTCGCCCTCGTCGGCGAGTCCGGCTCCGGCAAGTCCCTCACCTCACGCACCGCGCTCGGCCTGCTCCCGCCACGGGCGACCACCGAAGGCGCCGTGCTCGTCGAGGGCCACGACGTCCTCACCGCCTCCGCCGAGCGGCTGGGCGCCCTGCGCACCGGCACCCTCGCCATGATCTACCAGGACCCCCGGGCCGCCCTCAACCCGCTGCGCCGCATCGGCGACTTCCTCACCGAGAGCGTGGGCGCGGCCACGGCGACGGACGAGAAGGCCGCCGCCGCCCGCGCCACCGAACTCCTCACCGCCGTCGGCCTGGACGGTACGGTCCTCCGCAAGTACCCGGGCCAGGTGTCCGGGGGCATGCTGCAGCGCGTCGTGATCGCCGCCGCGCTCATGGGCGACCCCGCCCTCCTCCTCGCCGACGAACCGACCACCGCGCTCGACGTCACCACCCAGGCCGAGGTGATCGCCCTGCTCACCCGGCTCCGCGCGAGCTTCCGCACCGGCCTGCTGTTCGTCACCCACGACCTCGACCTCGCGGCCGCGATCAGCGACCGGGTGTACGTGATGTACGCCGGCCGGATCGCCGAGACCGGCCCCGCCGACGTCCTGTTCGCCCGGCCCCGCCACCCGTACACGGCGGCCCTGCTCGGCTCCACACCCCGCCTCACCACGCCCGGAGGCCGGCTCTCCGCCATCCCCGGGCAGCCCCCGGACCTGCGCACCGTGCTCGCCGGCTGCGCCTTCGCCGCCCGCTGCCCGCTCGCCACCGGCATCTGCCGCGAGAGCGCCCCCGAGGCCCGCCCGGTGCCCGGCCGGCCCGACCACCACGCCGCCTGCCACCACGGCGACCGGCTCGCGCCCGCCCGCGAAGGAGCGGCCACCGATGCCTGAACCCCTGCTGCACGTCAGCGACCTGCGCCGGGACTTCGGCCCGCTGCGGGCCGTCGACGGCGTCTCGTTCACCCTGCCCGAAGGCGGCTCGCTCGGCATCGTCGGCGGCTCCGGCTCCGGCAAGACCACCACCGCCCGCATCGTCGTCGGTCTGGAACGGGCCGACGAAGGAGAGGTACGGCTCCGGGGCCGGACCCGGCCCGCCCGGGTACGCGGCCGGGCGCAGCGCCTGGCCCGCGCCCGCGAGGTCCAGATGGTCTTCCAGGACCCGTACCTCTCGCTCGACCCGCGCACCAGCGTCACCCGCGTCCTCCGCGAGACGCTGCGCCTGCACTTCCCCGACCGGGACCCCGAACCCCGGATCCGTGAACTCCTCGACCAGGTCGGCCTCGGCACCCGCGCCGCCGACGCGCTGCCCCGCCAACTCTCCGGCGGGCAGCGCCAGCGCGTCGCCATCGCCCGCGCGCTCGCCGTCGAACCGGCCGTCCTCGTCCTGGACGAGGCGGTCGCCGCGCTCGACGTCTCCGTGCAGGCCCAGATCCTCAACCTGCTCGCCGACATCCGCGAACAGACGCCCATCGGCTACCTGTTCATCACCCACGACCTCGGCGTGGTCCGGTGCGTCACCGACGAGGTCCTCGTCATGCGCCACGGCCGCGTCGTCGAGTCCGGCGCCACCGCCGAGGTGCTCGCCGCACCCGCACACCCCTACACCCGGCTGCTGCTCGACTCCGTGCCCCGCCCCGGCTGGGACCCGGAACGGATCGCCGCCGCCCGCCAGGAACTGTCCACCACACAGGAGGTTTCAGAATGACCCGAGGCATGAACCGGCGAGGCTTCCTCGCCGTCGCCGGAGCGACCGCCGCCGGCGCCGCCCTCGCCACCACGGTCCAGGGCACGGCCCGTGCGGCCGCCGGCGCCTTCCGCGTCCCGGCCGAGGACGTCCGCCACACCCGCACCTGGATGGCCTGGCCCGACAGCACCGCCATCTGGGCCGGCAAGCTGGGCGGCGTCCAGGCGGACATCGCGCTGATCGCCCGTACCATCGCGACGTACGAGCCGGTCGTCATGTGCGCCAACTCCGGCAGCGCCGCCACCGCCCGCTCGATGTGCGGTCCGTCGGTCACCGTGCTCAGCTCGATCCCCGTCGACGACTGCTGGATGCGCGACACCGGCCCCGTCTTCCGCACCGACGGCTACGGCGGCCTGGACGCCGTCGGCCTCAACTTCAACGGCTGGGGCAACAAGCAGACCCACGCCAGGGACGCCCTCGTCGCCGAGCGGATCGCCGCCTGGACCGGCGTCCCCTTCGGCTACGCCGACCTCGTCGGCGAGGGCGGTGCCGTCGAACAGGACGGCGCCGGCACCCTCATGGCCACCCGCAGCAGCCTGGTCAACCGCAACCGCAACCCCGGAATGTCCGAGTCGCAGATCACGACGGCGATGTGCGACGCCTACGGCGCCTCCAAGGTCATCTGGTTCGACGGCGTCGTCGGCCAGGACATCACCGACGACCACGTCGACGCCACGTCCCGCTTCCTCGCCCCCGGCGAGGCCCTCGTCCAGATGCCGCTCGCCACCGACACCGACGCCTTCTCCCGCGACGCCCGCCGGCAGTACGGCGTCCTGTCCGCCTCGACGACGGCCACCGGCCGCGCCATCGACGCGATGCAGCTCCAGGGCCCCGACTACAACAAGATCCGCTCCACCAACCGCAACTTCCTCGCCTCCTACGCCAACTACTACCTGTGCAACGGCGCCGTCATCAGCGCGCACTTCGGCGACACCCAGGCCGACGCCGCCGCCCGCGCCACCCTCGCCCGCCTCTACCCCGACCGCGTGATCGAGCAGCTGAACATCGACCGGCTCGGCACGGGCGGTGGCGGCATCCACTGCGTCACCCAGCAGCAGCCCGTGGCGTAGCAGGGTCCAGGCCGGGGCTCCCCGGACACGAAGGAGCCGACGTCCATGGACGTCGGCTCCTTCCCCCGGGCGCTCCGGCAGCCGAGCCGGTGGCCGGCACCGACGCCGGCCACCCGCTGCGTTCCCCGTTACCTCACAGGATGCTCAGCAGCGCCGGGCCCGCGACCTTGGCCACGTCGCCGAGCGTGTCCCAGAAGCTGCTCGCCTCGACGCCCGCGGTGTCGCCGTACGAGGTCGGCGGCAGGGCGGCGGAGCGGTCGACGGGCGGCACCTGCAGGGGCATGGCAAGGCCGGTCGGCCTGCGCGTGTCCGCTTCTCGGTCGAATCCAGTGTTCATCACGCTGTTCTCCCTTCCTGCGTCACTTCCGGGAGCCCGCCGACGGAGGAACCCGGCGAGCGGGCACACCGGGTCCCCTCAAGCGCCGGGGACGCCGATGCGGTTACCAGCGTCGGTCACGCCCGTGACGGCGGTGTTCCCCGTGGCGTTCGGCGAGCGTCGCGGCGGCGTCGCGCGCGTGTGCGCGGCCCCGCCCTACGCGGACCGCAGCCCCTGAAGGAGGCCGGTCATCTGCGGGGAAGGGGCCACGTCGAGTTCCTGCTGAAGGAACCCCACGTACTGCTGGTACGACCTGACCGCGCTGGCGACGTTCCCCTCGGCGAGGTGGATCTCTATCACGGTCCGGTGGGCGGTCTCCCGGATCGGGTCGATCGAGATGGCGGCCAGCGCCGCCTGCAGGGCGGGCAGGTACTGCTGTGCGGTCAGCAACTGCTGCGCGAGGCTCTCCAGGGCGTAGAGGCGCAGTTGGTTCCAGCGCTCGCGGTCCAGCTGCAGCCACTCGTCGGGCCAGCCGTGCAGCAGTTCCCGCGTCAGCTCCTCGATGACGGCGTCGCTGTCGGCGGGCGGCGGACCGGTCCGGTCGATGATCTGCCGCGCCGAACCGCGGACCGCGTGCAGATCGACGTGGACGTGCGGCGACAGCCGCAGTCGTTGCCCGAGGCATTCGATGAGCGGAACGCACCCCGCGCGCCTGCCCTGGCACAGCGCCGAGCGCAGGTTCGCCGCGGCCCGGTGACAGGGGTAGTCGGGCCACAGCTGCTCCGCCGCCGTGACGCGCTGCACGCTGTCGCCCTGGAGTCCGAGGAACGCTAACAGGCGCTGCGCTCCGAGGGGCAAGGGCACCCTGCGACCGGCGCATACGAGCTCGAAGTCACTCAGAAGTTCGAGCGATACCTCGCCCGAGGATTCGTTGCACGACACATCCCCACTGTGCAACTGGCATGTGCCTCGCGCATCCGGGTACCTGGGCCCCTCCGCCTCCGACTGCTGTGTCAGCACAGGTTCCTCATTCCCTTTCAGATCCCCGGACGACGGGTCCCTTCCTGCGGCAACGACGCGAGGCCGACACGCGCGCGACGTTTCCGGAACGCCTGTTGCACCATCCGGGCCACGTCGCCCGCACAGCGGCGGCGGATGCTCTGGGACAGGACGGGGGAGAGCGTGATCCGGAGGAGGCGGGATGGAAGCACGATCGGTCCTGACGGGCCTGCGAGCCCCTCATGACGAACTCCTCGGCGCCCCCGAGGTGTGCGTGGCCGTCCTGGACGGCCCGGTGGACCTGTCCCACCCCTGCTTCGAGGGTGCCGATCTGACCAGAATCGGCACGCTCGTGACCCAGCAGGCGGGTTCCGGCCCGATGTCCCTGCACGGGACCCATGTCACGAGCCTGATCTTCGGCCGGCCCGGCAGCCCCGTGACCGGCATCGCCCCGCGCTGCCGCGGACTGATCCTTCCGGTGTTCCAGGACGCCGACGAGGCCCGGGTCCCCCAACTGGACCTGGCCCGGGCCATCGAGCGCGCCGTGCAGGAAGGCGCCCACGTCATCAACATCAGCGGCGGCGAGCGCGCACCGGACGGCCAGGCCGACGAGCTGCTGCTGCGGGCCCTGCGGCTGTGCGAGGACCGCGGCGTCCTCGTGGTCGCGGCCGCCGGCAACGACGGGTGCGACTGCCTGCAGGTGCCCGCCGCCGTCCCCGGCGTGCTCGCCGTCGGCGCCACGGGCGCGGACGGCCGGCCACTGCCGATCAGCAACTGGGGAGCCGCCTACGCCGAGAACGGCGTGGTCGCCCCCGGCGAGGCCGTCCTCGGCGCCGCTCCAGGAGGCGGCCACGCCACCGCCACCGGGAGCAGCTTCGCCACCCCGCTGGTGGCCGGAGTGGCCGCCCTGCTCGTGGCCGCACAGCTGCGCGCCGGCCGGCCTCCCGATCCGAGGGCCGCCGGCCGCGCCGTCCTCGACACCGCTTCCGCATCCCCGTGCTCGCCCGGCGAAGCGCCCGAATGCCGCCGGTTCCTCGCCGGAAGCCTGAACGCCCCGCGTGCGTACGCCCTCATCAGCAGGACAGGAGAGACAGCCATGACGAACTTCGACGCAGCCGCGAACGACGCGCGGCCCGACACGGTGCGGGCCGCGGGCACCGCCGTCGAGACAGGAGTCCTCGCGGCCGGCGAACCCGCCGCCGGGGAGACGGGCACCCCGGGCGACGCCGGGCCCGCAGAGACGGCGCCGCCCCCCGGCGAACGGACGGCCGGAGTCCTGGCCGCCTGCGAGGGAAGCGGAGCCTCCCAGGCGCCGCCGGCCGATAGCGCGGACACCCCCGCCGCGCCACCCGCGGCCACTCCCGCCGTCCGGGCCGCCTCGGCAGCGCACCCGGCGTCGGCACCCGCTGTTCCCGACCACGGCGCGGGCGCCGCAGACCAGCGCGCCGGCGTACGCCCCGCGTGCGCGTGCGGCGGGAGCTCCGCCTCGGAGTGCCAGTGCGGCGGCGGAACCCGCCGTCAGCTGGTGTACGCCATCGGCACGCTCGGCTTCGACTTCCAGACCGAAGCGCGCCGGGACAGCTTCCGCCAGCAGATGAAGAGCCACGTCACGCGCGAGGGCGACCGCGACATCGAGGCGCCGCCGAACCCCTACGACGCCTTCCAGCTCGCCGACTACCTCGCGGAGAACCCGTGGGCGTCCGACAAGGTCACCTGGACGCTGAACATGGACGCCACTCCGGTCTACGCCCTCGAAGCCGAGATGCCGGTGGGCATGGACTGGCACGAACCGATCACCGTGGACACCGACGCCGGGATGCCGGACCTCCGGACCCTCCTGGAGAACCTGTCGCACCCGCCGGTGTCGGTGATCTACCGGAAGTTCCGCGACGCGCTCAGGGGCCAGGTGCTCAAGACGAGCGACGCAGACTTCGTGTCGCGCGTCTCCGTCCCCGGCGTGCTGACCGGCCGCACCGTCCGCCTCTACTCCGGCCAGGTGGTCCCCGTCGTCGAGGTCAAGAGCCGGGGCGTGCACGCCTGGAACGAGGCGCGGCTCGTCGACGCCATCATCGAGGGGGTCAAGGAAGCGGCCGTGAGCAACAACACGACGGCGCTGTCCGACGACGAGGTCAAGGCCCACGTACGGGCGTTCCTCGACAAGGTCTACTACCAGTTCCGCAACCTGGGGCAGACCTCCGCCGACCGCGCGCTGAACTTCGCCGGGACCAACGGCTTCCTGCTCGGGTCCACGCTCAAGGAGGGACTGCTCTCCCCGGGCGTCACCCGGCAGGCCGTGAAGCCCGACGGCGTCCTCGAGCCGCCGCGGCTCGGCGCCCTGGACAGCGTCCGCGTGACGAAGAGTCCGTACTGCCGCCCGGGCTCGGACTGCCAGGACGTCCTGGTGAGCTTCTTCGACCCGGAGAACGACCAACGGGCGAAGACCGTGTTCCAGTTCACCTTCGACGTCAGCGACGAGCTGCCCGTCAGCCTCGCCCCCGTCCACCAGTTCCTGGAACGGTAACCCTCCGCTCCCGAGGAGTCCGAGATGACCACGAAGAAGACGCAGCCGAGGAACGTGCTGCCCATCCAGGCCGAACCGGTGCGCCGCGATCCGCACACGACGCCCGCGGGCGCGGCGGGCGCCCCCGGCGTCGAGGCGTCGAAGTCGCAGTGTGCCGGCATGACCGGGCCGGCCCGGCAGATGTGCTACGCGCACCTGTACGGCGTCTCCACCTGACCGCACCTGCCGCACGCAGAAAGAGAGGAGATCCTCATGAACAGGACCCGTACCACCGGACGCGGCGCGGCGCCGTGCCCGCACCCGGCACTGCAGATGCCGCAGCAGGCACCTCCGGTCCACCGCTCGGAGCCCCCGGCCGGCGGCCCCGGTGCCGACGGTTCCGGTGTCGAGGCGAGCAACTTCTTCAGCGACATCATCGCCAAGATGCCGACGGGGATCGCGCCGCCGCCCATCGTGCCGTTCCTCTGAGCCCTCCCCTCCCGGCGGCCGCACCGTGCCACGGCCGCCGGGGCGGCCCAGCGATCGGCAACCCGGTCGGGGGAGCGGCGGCCACCGGGCCGCGGCGAGGCCGACCCTCTCCTGGACCTCGACCACCGAGGAGTGAACCATGCGACTTGACTTGCCCGTCCAGGCCGTGACCGACCGCGGACGCCCCGACGACACGCCCCTGGTCGTCCTGGGCGAAGCCGTGATCGACGGCACGACGACGGTCTTCATGGGCCTGCCCGACGGAGGGTACGGCCCCGAGCCCGGCGACCCCGCGGGCGCCGCGGACCTCGACTCCCGAGGCTGGCACTGCGCGCCCGGATCGTCCTGCGTGTGGATCGGACTGGTCTGAACCCCGAGTCCCCGCCCGGCCGGCCGGCGGCGAAGAAGCTCCCGGGCCGCCCGGGCGAGGACAGGGGACCGAGGACCGGAGAGGTGGCTTTCCATGGGAGTGGCGGAGAACGTACGCGCGGCGCGGGCGAAGCACGCCGCGCGGGCGGCCGAACGGTACGCCCGGGCCGGCGCCCAGCGCCGCGCCGTCCAGGAGCAGCGGAACGCCGGCGTGCCGTTCCCCGACGCACCGGAGGCCCTCGCGGCCCGTGCCGCACGGCTGCTCGACCGGCAGGGAGTGCCCGCCGCGGCCGTCGTGGAGGGCATCCGCGGGGAGCCGCTGTCCGCGCCCGCCTCCTACGAACGCATCATCGGGCTCTCCAGAGAGCTGCAGGCATGGAGCTTCCTGCCGCGCGGAGCACGGGCGGCGCGCACCGTCGCGCGCATCTCGGTCCGCGAGGACGGCCGCGAGCTGCCGCTCGGGACGGGCTTCCTGGTGTCGCCGCGCCTGCTGATGACCAATCACCACGTGCTGCCCGACCCCGAGACGGCCCGGCAGTGCTTCGTCGAGTTCGACGCCCAGGTGACCATCGACAACGCACCCGGTGCGCCGGTCCGCCTGGAGCTCGACCCCACCGCCTTCTTCCTCGCCGACGAGCGACTGGACTTCGCCCTCGTGCTGGTGGCGGCCCCCGACGGCGGCCGCCCGCCGGGAGAGACCTTCGGCTGGAACAGGCTCAGCTCCCAGCAGGGCAAAGTGGTCATCGGCGAACCGGTCAACGTCATCGGCCACCCGATGGGACGCCTCAAGGAGATCGCCGTCCGCGACAACGAGCTCGAGGTCCGGCTCGCCGACTTCCTGCAGTACCGGACCGACACCGAGCCCGGGAACTCGGGATCGCCGGTCTTCAACGACCAGTGGGAGGTCGTGGCCCTGCACCACAGCGGGGTACCGCGCACGGACGAGCAGGGCCGCACGCTGCGCAAGGACGGCCGGATCTGGCAGCCCGGCGACGGCGAGGACGCCGTCGCCTGGGTGTCGAACGAGGGCGTACGCGTCAGCTCCGTCCTCGGCCACCTCGCCGCGTCGTCGCCCGACGCCGCACACCGCGCCCTGCTCGCCGAACTGGGCGCGGACTCCGGACTCCGGGAAGCGGCCGCGCCGCCCCCCGACGCCCGCCCGGCCGTCGGCACGCCTCCCGCCGCCAGCGCGGTGGAGGCCGTCGCACCCGCCGGCCTCGCCGCCCGGCCCACGGCCTTCGGCGGCGCCCGGCACCTCGTCTTCCTGCACGGCCGGGGCCAGCAGGACAAGGATCCGGCGAAGCTCCGCGTCGAGTGGGCCGCCGGGCTGAACCGGGGGCTCACCCGCGCGGGGCTCACGACGATCGATCCGGCCGACGCCTGCTTCCCCTTCTACGGCGCGGCGCTGATGGACGCCATCCGGCAACACGAAGCCGCCCCCGGCTCGTTCGACGAGGCGGCGGCACCGGGCGGGCCGGCAGCGGCGGCGGAGGCCTGCGCCCCCGCCGGCCCGGCCAGGGGCACCTACGAACGGCTGATCGCCGGGGCGGCGGGCGCCGCGGGCATGCCGTCGGAGGACCAGCCGGCCACCGAGGGCCTCGGCGGCTTTCTGGGCGGGGCCCTGCAGCGGCAGCTGAGCTGGCTCGCGGCCAAGACCGACCTGGACGAGTGGGTCATCGCCGCGACCCTGCGCGACGTCGCCGCCTACCTCGACCACCCGGGCGTCCGGGAGACGGTCCTGGACTCGGTGACGGAAACGATGCCCACCACCGGCGAGCTCGTCCTCGTGAGCCACAGCCTCGGCACCGTCGTCGCCATGGACCTCGTCACCCGGCTCGCCCCCGGGATCGACCTCACCCTCCTCGTCACCGCCGGCAGCCCGCTCGGCCTGGACGCGGTCTACGACCGCCTGCTCGCCGGCGGCCCCAGACGCCCGGACCGGGTGGCCCACTGGGTCAACGCCTGGTGCCCGACCGACACGGTCGCCGTCGGCTGTCCGCTGAGGAACACCTGGAAGGGAGAACTCACCGATCTCGCCGTCGCCAATCCGCGCGACCGGGCGCACGCGATCGACGAGTACCTGGGTCACCCGGAGGTGGCCGCCGCGATCGGCCGCACGCTCGACCGGGCCTGACACGCCGTAAGCCGGTCGCCGGGGCCGCCTCGCTCGCTACGGGCCGTGATCGGCCGGCGGACCGGGTGCGGCGTCCTCGGCCGTGCGCGCCCAGGCGGACCGGCGGCGGGTCTCGTGTTCCTGGGCCAGACGGCGCAGGAGGGCCAGGACCGGTTCGAGCAGGAGGACGACGACGGCGGCGTGCTCGGCGAGCCTGAGGCGGTCCTCGGTGTCGTCGAGTTCCTCCAGGCGGTCGACGTCGAGTTTCGCGGCGGCGGCGGCCAGCTCGGCGTAGGGCAGCAGATCCCCGGTGTCGTACGCGACGCCGAGTCGGCTCAGGTCCATGAGGCTCGCGGCGAGCGCGCGGCGGTGCGGGGAGTCGGGGGAGACGTCCCAGCCCATGGCGCGTACGAGCTCGTCGACCCGTGGCCCCTGCTCGTCCACCGCGTCCGTCTCCGCGGCGTCGACGGGCGTGGGGAGGGCGTAGTGCACGACGCCCAGCGTGGCGAGCGGGTCGAGCGGTTCGTCGATCGCCGCGAGGACGTCACGGGTGGCGGCGATGGACAGGCCGCCGCGGGAGGTGAGGGCGCGGATCAGGCGCAGGCGCTGGACGTGCTCGTCGCCGTAGAGGGTCAGCGTGGCTCCGAGCGCCCGTCCGGGCGGCAGCAGACCCTCCCGCAGGTAGTACTTGATCGTCCCGACCGGCGTTCCGGACAGACGGCTCAGGTCAGAGATCCTCATGGGCACTCTCGCTCGCAGCGGTTTCGTATGTGATCAGTCTCCCAGGCCCTCGAATGGACACCTTCACTCGATAGTGTCACTCTTCAGTTGGAAAGTGAAGGTTTCCAATGCGTCGCCGACCAGCGACGACGCCCCATCGAAGCGGAGCCCGTGCCATGTCCGAACCCACCCACCTGCTGCGCGTGAGCGCACGCGGGCTGCTGCGCCGGCGCGGCGTGTGGCTGCCGTCGGCGGTGATCCTCGGCCTGCTGTCATTCGTCCTGTCCCTGCTCTACCTGGGTGCCAACAACGACCCGGTCGGCTCGACGAAGGACCTGCCGATCGCCCTGGTGAACACCGACCGGGGCACCGAGGTGGCGGGCGAGCGGATCGACATGGGCGCGCGGATCACCGCGCGGATCACCGGATCCGCCGACCTGAAGGAGAAGGTCGACTGGAAGCAGGTCGACCGGCGCACCGCCGACGACCTGCTGGCCCGCGGCAAGGTCTTCGGCGCACTCGTCATCCCGGACGACTTCTCCGCCTCCGTGGCCGCCCTCGCCGGACCGGCGCGGAACGCGCCGCATCCGCCGACCATGACGGTGCTGACCAACCCCGCCGCCGGCAGCTTCGGCTCCTCCATGGCCGCCGAGATCAACCGCGAGGTCGTCGCGACCACGTCCACGCAGGTCGGCAGGGAACTGGGGCAGGCGGCCGCACATCAGGCCAAGGCCGGCGCCGGCGCGCCGGGCGCCGCCGCGCAGCTGATGATCGCCGACCCGGTGAAGGCCTCCGTCCAGGAGGGACACCACCTCGGCGGACACAGCGGCCTCGGCCTCAGCGCCTTCTTCTACGCCCTCGTCCTCGTCCTCGGCGGCATGCTCGGCGCCAACGTCATCCACACCCAGGTGGACACCGCCCTCGGCTACCTCGCCAGCGACAAGGGTCCGTTCCGCGTCGTCAAGCCCGCCCAGCACACCAGCCGGGTCCACCACTTCCTGGTCTGCTCGGCGCTCATGGTCGTCCTGTCCATGCTGACCTCCGCGCTCGCCATGGCGGCGGCCGTCGGCGTCATCGGCATCGACGCCTCCCATCTGCCACTGCTGTGGATCTTCGGCGCCTGTGCCACGGCCGCCATGGGCATCACCGCCCTCGCCCTGCTCGCCGTCTTCGGCACCCCGGGCCCGCTGATCTCCATGCTGGTCCTGATCGGACTGGCCATCCCGTCGGCCGGCGCCACCATCCCGCTCCAGGCCCTCCCCGACTTCTACCGCTTCCTGGCCGGCTTCGAACCGTTCCGCCAGGTCGTCGACGGCGTCCGGTCCATCCTCTACTTCGGCGCCCGCACCGATGCCGGTCTCGGCCGCGCCTGGACCATGATCGGCGTCGGCTTCGCCGTGTCGCTCGCCCTCGGACTCGCCCTCACCCGCCTCTACGACCGCCGCGGCCTGCACCGCTCGACTCCCCACCTGCCGCAGCCGCTCCCGGCCGCCTAGGCACCCTCCGGCCTAGGCACCCCCTGCCTAGGCACCCCGGCCGAGCGCCCCGGCCCCCTCACCCGGACGGCCACGCCTGGCCACGCCTCGCGGGTTTCGCGCCGGACGCGCCCTACCGTGAAGCCGGACGCACGGTGGCGTGCGTCCGGCCGTCCGTCCGCGTCGTACGGGCCGGGCGCACGCGGAACACGCCGGAGGCAGGTGGCCACGACGCGTCGCCCGAGGGGGCTCAGCGACCCGCGGCGCCCCACAGGAACGCCGGATGCCGGCCCGCGAACTCCCGCTCCACCCAGACCAGTCGCTCCTCCAGGGCGGGCCGGCGCTCCTCCAGGGCCACCTCGCGCACACGGACCAGCAGTTCGCGGGCACGCGCAAGCACCATGGGCGCGTCCGAGGCCGCACGGCACAGGTCGTCGAACCCGACCCGGAGGAGCTCCTCCCAGGACGGCAGGGCCAGTACCACCCGTACGGCACCCGCCCCGTCGGCGACCGAACGGGCGCCCAGCTCCGTCCCGGCGACCATCCGGAGCAGGTCCTCGACGGCGTCCAGGACCTGGACGGCGGTCGCCGGATCGTTGATCGCGGGGGAGAGGGCGCGCAGCCCGATGTCCGACAGCAGACGGAAGGCCAGGGCGGGATCCTGGTGGAACACCCGCTCGGTGCCCGGCACCACCGCCTCGAGCACCTCCGCGGTGAGTGCCTGCGCAGCGGGAGCGCTGCCGCCGCGGATCTCGGCCACCACGTCACCCGGGTAGACGGGCGCTCCCACCGGCACCGTGAGGACCACGACCGCTTCCGCGCGGGCCGCGGTGCGCGCCAGCCGCACCACGTCCACCTGGGCGACGAGGGCGGAACCGGCCGCCCAGGCGACGGCCGACGTCACCGCGGGCAGCCGCTCTCCCGGCGCGCCGCCACCGCCAGCACCGCCGGTGCCGTTCGCGGGCAGGAACAGGGACCGCAGCACGGTCCGCCCCCGTTCCCGTACGTCGGCGAGGACGTTCGCGAGCTGGATGGAGCGCAGGGCGTCCAGCAGGAGCCGGCGCACCAGCACGAGGGCGGCGGCGGACAGGACCAGGGCCGTCACGGGTACGGCCACGGAAGTGGTCCGGTCCGAGCCGACGGCCAGGGTCGCGGTGACCGAGAAGACCAGGACCCCGACGACGAGGGCGAAGACCCGCCACACCGACGGATCGTCCCGGAACAGCACCAGCCGGTGGCTGAAGTTGCCGGCCGCCCACTGCACCACCAGGAACAGCAGCGAGAAGAACAGCGTCGCGACGCTCAGCACTCCGACGCCCGCGACCTTCAGGACGTCGACGGCCCGTTCCGCCGTCACCTGGTACCCGCCGTCGATCGCGGGCAGGGTCAGCCCCAGCGCGAGCCCCACGCCCGCCGCGACCACCTGGGCGACACCCGCGCGCAGCGCGCGCCGGGGCCGGGCGACCCGCTCGGCCGACCGGTCCGGACCGAACGGCATCCTCGGGGGCACGTCCACAGCGGTCTCCGATCACGCGCACGGTCCGGTGAGGAAACGCTCGGCGGGCGAACGGGCCGGCGCAAGCCGACATGCCGACGCGCGCCACGGCCCCGCCCGCTCGGTCCAGTGTCCGAGGATCTGCCCGCTCGGCCCAGCGCGGCGGAGCGGTCCGGTTGGAACGGATCGGGGCGCCTCAGCTCACCGCCTGCTTGACCAGGGCGGCGATCCGCTCCTCGACCTCCGGCGTCACCTCCGTCAGGGCGAATCCAGCGGCCCACATGGTGCCCTCGTCCAGGTGCGCCTGGTCGCTGAAGCCGAGCGTGGCGTAGCGGGCCTTGAACTTCTCCGCGCTCTGGAAGAAGCAGACGACCTTGCCGTCCAGGGCGTAGGAGGGCATGCCGTACCAGAGCTTCGGAGCGAGGGCGGGGGCGTTGGCCGTGACGATCGCGTGGATCCGCTCGGCCATGATCCGGTCCGAGTCCTGCATCTCCGCGATCTTCGCGAGGACGTCCTGCTCGGCCAGGGCCGCCTTGTCCGCGGCGGAGGCGCGGCGGGCCGCGGCCTTCGTCTCCTTGGCGTGCTCCTTCATCGCGGCCCGCTCCTCGGCCGTGAACCCCTCGTACGCGCTGTTGTCCGTGCTGGTCATGCGTGGCTCCCGTGGTCTTCGTCTCGGCCGATCGGTGTGATCACATCGTCATCCGAGAGGCTACGGATCCGCCTCCGTGCCGACTACGCAAACGACCACGGAAACCACCACAGATCCCGGCGCCGGCCGGGAGCCGGCTTCGTTCAGCGGACCCAGGCGTGGGTGAGGGTCTGGACGGCGGAACCGTCGAGGTCGGCGAGCTTGGTGCCGACGAACTCCCGGGCCCACTGCGAGGTCTGGACGCGGAAGGCGGGGCGCTCGGCGGTCAGGGCCTCGACGACCGGGGCGGCGGCCTCTGCCGGGGACTGGGCGTTGGCGAAGGAGCCCTGGGTGCGGGCGAGGTACGCCTGGAGGGCCGGGGCGTACGGTCCGGCCCCGGCGAGCACGGCGGGGATGTCCAGGCCGAGGTTGGCAACGAACTCGCTCGCCACCGCGCCCGGTTCGACCACGGTGACGTCGACGCCCACGGCCGCGGCGACGGGCGCCAGGGACTCCATGAAGCCCTCGACGGCGAACTTGGCCGCGCAGTAGGCCTCGTTGAAGGGCTGGCCGACGACGCCGCCGACACTGGTGACGGTCACGACGCGGCCGCCGGAGGCCCGCAGGTGGGGCAGCGCGGCCTTGGTGGCGGTCACCACGCCGAAGAAGTTGACCTCCATCGTGGCGCGGACGTCGTCGAGGCTGCTCTGCTCGATGGTGCCGACGCCGGCGGCGCCCGCGTTGTTGACCAGCGCGTCCAGGCGGCCGTGCTCGGCGATCACCTCGTCCAGGCAGGCGGTGACGCTCGCGGCGTCGACCACGTCCAGGCGCTTGACCCGCACGCGGTCGGCGACTCCGGCCTCCTCGGCGGCCTTGAGCAGCGGCTCGGCCTTCCCGGTGTCCCGCATGGTGGCGATGACGGTCCAGCCGGCCCCGGCGGCGCCGACGGCGGCGGCCAGGCCGATGCCGGAGGACGTGCCGGTGATCAGAACGGTCTTCTCGGTGCTCATCAGGGGTTGCCTCCATCAGGCGGCGCAGCCGGCGCCGGACACTAACCGGAGAGCTCCCCGGTTACTGAGTGACGGTAACCGGGGAACTCCCCGTTTGTCCAAGTAGACTGGTCACCCGACGAGGGGAGCAGCCTTGACCACCCGCCCCAGCCCACTGCGGGCCGACGCCCGCCGGAACCGCGAGCGCATACTCGAAACGGCCGTCCGCGCCTTCGCCGAGCGCGGCCCGGACGTCCCGCTCGACGCCATCGCCAAGGCCGCGGGCGTCGGCTCGGGCACGCTCTACCGCCACTTCCCGACGCGCGAGGCCCTCGTCGAGGCGGCCTATCGCAACGAGCTGGCCCGGGTCTGCGACAGCGCCGCGGAACTGCTGGCCGAGCTCCCGCCGGACCGGGCGATGCGACAGTGGATGGACCGCTTCATCGACTACCTCGCCGCCAAGCAGGGCATGGCCGACGCCCTGCGCGCCGCCGTCGCGTCCGGCGCGGATCCCTTCGCCGAGACCCTCGACAAGCTCGGCGCCGCGATCGACTCCCTGCTCCGTGCCGGCGCCGAAGCCGGACTCCTGCGCGCCGACGTCGATCCCCTCGACGTCGGCCTCAGCCTCACCGGCGTCGCCCAGATCACCGCCACGCCCGCCCAGCGCGACCGCGCCGGCCGCCTGCTCGACCTGATCCTGGACGGGCTCCGCTACGGAGCGGGGGAGTAGGCGACGGCCCTCCCCGCACCCGCCAGGCTCAGACGTCCGACGTGACCGGCGCCCACACGCCGAACCACTGCTCGGCTCCGTACTCCTCGAACCGTTCCACCTCGGTGAACCCCAGCTTCGCGGCGAGCCGCATCGCGCGGTCGTTGGCGGTCTGGGTGCAGAGCACGACCGGCTCGCCGGGAAGAGCCCCAGCGAACCAGTCGAGGGCGGCAGCGCACGCCTCGGCGGCGTACCCGCGTCCCCATGCCGCCGGCAGGAACATGTAGCCGAGCTCGGTCTCCCCGGCATCAGGGCGGACGCGCCCCGGACGCTCCGCGGCGCGCCGGTCGAGCGTGATCATGCCGATCATCGCCCCGTCGAGCTCCACCACGAAGAGACCAGGGCGCCGCCCGGGCACCTCGGGCATCGCGCGTTCGAGTTCGTCACGGGGCCGGGCACCACCGACATAGGTGCCCACCTCCGGCGACGCGAACAGCTCGACGAACGCCGCCCGGTCCCGCGCCTCGGACTCGCGCAGCGCGAGCCGTTCGGTCTGGACGGGAGCCGGGGGCCAGGCGCCGGGGCCGAGTTCAGTCATGGCGGGCAAGCTACCGCACGCCCGTGATCCCGGCCCCGCGCGTCACCCGCGTCCGTCACCTGCGCCAGAAGAGGTGGTGCGCCACGCCGCTGGGGCTGGGTACGACCTCCAGGTGGAAGCGGTCGAGCAGTTCGTCGGGCGAGTCCCACAGCCGCAGCCCCGACCCGACCTTCACCGGCGAGACCGCCACGTGCATCGTGTCGACGAGGTCGGCCTCGAGGAACTGCCGGATGGTGCTGACTCCGCCGCCGAGCCGCACGTCCTTGCCCTGCGCCGCCTCCCGAGCCCGCTCAAGGACCGTGGCCGGGTCGCCGTCGACGAAGTGGAACGTCGTGTCGGACAGCGTGAACGACGGCCGCGCGTGATGGGTCATCACGAACACCGGCGTACGGAACGGGGGCTCCTCGCCCCACCAGCCGCGCCACTCATGGTCCTGCCACGGCCCGCGCTGCGGACCGAACTTGTTGCGGCCCATGATCTCCGCACCGATGTTGCGCGCGAAATCCCGCGTGAAGTAGTCGTCCAGACCCCGACTGCCGCCGGCGTCGGTGCGCATCGGCCAGCTCGCCGTGGCCCCCGCCCACGCGAACATGTTCCCGGGGTCGATGTTGCCGAAGGGCCGCTCCAGGCTCTGCTCCTCCCCGGCGCCGACACCGTCGCTCGAGACGTTGAAGTTCATGACTCTCACCAGCTGATCCACGTGCATCCTCATGGGGTCTCGTCGGGTCGTCGTGCGGCGGGCCGCCTCACACCATGACGTCGAACGGGGCGGGGCCGGATCGACAGCGGCCCCCGAATTCTTTCAGGAGCCCCGGATCCGTGCCGGCTACATGACCAGCCGGACGGCGGGGTGCCCGGCGCAGGCCCGCAGGAATCGACGCGCCGACGCGGACGGCCTGGGCCGTCCTGAATCCGAGACGGCAGACTTCTCCCATGAGAGTCAGATGCCTGCGGATCGTCCATCCCGCCGCCGACGTCCCGGTCGAGGAGTACGACGGGATCCGGGTGGGCGGCGTCTACCCGGTCCTGGAATTCGTCGCCCGCGACATCGACTGCCAGATCCGCGTGCTCGGCCCGGCCACGCGCGACCCCGGACTGCTCTGGGACCCCGCCGACTTCGAAACGGTGGACACCCGCATACCCGCGGACTGGACCCTGACCATCACCGACGGCCGCACCCGCCTCGCGCACGCCCGCTGGCAGCGCCCCGGATTCTGGACCGACTATCACCGGGGCGAGCCGCGAGCCCTGGCCGACTACGCGCACGTGAAGCGTCAGCTCGTGCTGGACGAGGACGCGTTCTCGTAATCGGGCAGGACGAGGGCGGAGTGGGCCGGGCGGGGCGTGTCGGCGGGAAGGGCGGACAGGGCGCGCAAGGCCTCGTCGCGCTGGAGCAGCGCGCTCTCGGTACGAGGGAAGAGGGCCGCGTTCCCCTCGGTGACGAGCTCCTGATTGGCGGTCACGAACGGCCGCGCCATGCTCTCGTACGCCGCGAACGCCTCCCGGTGTTCGGGGCGGGTGGCCAGTTCGCCTGCCAGGAGATAGGCCCCGACCAGGGCGAGGCTGGTGCCCTGTCCCGTCAGGAAGGACGGGGCGTACGCGGCGTCGCCGACCAGGGCCACGCGCCCCGTGGACCATCGCGGCATGCGGATCTGGCTGACCACGTCGAAGAACAGGTCCTGGGCGGAGCGCATCGCCGCGACCAGCCGCGGGACCTCCCACCGCTGGTCCGGGAAGGTCGCCGCGACCAGCTCGCGCTGTGCCTCGGGGGAGCGGAAGGCGTCGAGGGGCGGCTCGGGCCGCGCGAAGTTGAGGAAGCCGTGGACCTGTTGGCCGGCGCCGACGGCGTACAGGGCGGCGGACCGGCCCGGCACGTTCCACAGCACGCCCTCGTGGGCGAGTCCGAGATGGTTGGGCAGGGTGAATCCCGCGAAGCAGTAGCCGAGGTAGTGATGGAACCGTTCCTCCGCCCCGAGGATCAGCCGGCGGGTGTTCGAGTGCAGGCCGTCAGCGCCGATGACGAGGTCGAAGTCGCGGCGCGCGCCGCTGTGGAAGGTCACCTCGACGCCGTCCGGCCGGTCGTCGAGCGCGGCGATGGAGTCGTCGAAGAGGAACGTGACGTCGTCGCGGACGAGTCCGTGGAGGAGCGAGGTGAGGTCACCGCGGGGGACTTCGAGGTCATTGCCGGTTCCGCCGGCCAGGGCCTCGGGACGCAGAGCGGCCACGGTGCCGCCGTCCGCGTCGAGGAAGGTGATGCGGCGGGTGTCGATGTGGGCCTTCCGCAGCTCGGGCAGCAGGCCCATGCGGCGCACGACGTCCAGCGCGGTGCCGCGGACGTCGATGGGGTAGCCGCCGCCGCGCACGGCGTCGGCCTTCTCGACGACGGTCACGTCGAATCCGTAGCGGCGCAGCCAGTACGCGAGGGCGGGTCCGGCGACGCTGGCGCCGGAGATGAGGACGGAACGGTGGCGGGGAAGGCGTAACCCGGGCATGGAGGGCTCCTGTTCGGCCGCGACAGCGGTCAGATACGTACCTTAGGTATCCTTATTGCGGGCGCGATCGAGCAGTCGAAAGCCGGCGCCCAGGGGAAGTGTATACCTAACTTAGGTATCTATCGAGGGTGGAGATGAACAGTACTCCGCGCACACGCGCCTCGTCCGGCGCCGCCGCCGAAAACGGCGCGGGCGAACAGCTCGACCTCATGGTCCTGCTCCCGCGCCTGGCCCAGCTCGGCACGGCCATCAACCGTGGCGATCTCGTCGAACGCGCCATGGAACAGGCCGGGTCGGGGCTGGACCGACCGGCCATGAACGTGCTGGTCCAACTGCGCATGGCCGACGGGCCGCTGCGCGTCGGCGAGATCGCCCACCGCATGCAGGTCGTCGGACCGCACGTCACCCGACAGGTCAACGAGCTGGAGCGGCGACGGCTGGTGCGCCGCGTCGTCGACCCGGACGACCAGCGGGCCAGACTGATCGAGGCGACCGCCGAGGGAACGGCCTCCACCGAGCGCTACCTGAAGGCGATCTTCGACTCCTTCAACCAGGCCCTCGCCGGCTGGTCCACCGAGGACCGCGACACCCTGGGACGGCTCCTGGGCCGCTTCACGGACGACCTCGTGACCCACCTCGCCACCCTGGACGCGCAGAACCGCGAACCCGGGAGGAAGTGACGGACGGGCCGGCTACGGGCAGTCGTTCCTCGCGCAGCGGGAAACGACCGTGCTGTGGCGGGGGTTCGGATGGCCGGCCCCCGCAGACGCCGCGTATGCCGTGGAAGCGGGCGCCGTCGCGGCTCCGGCGCACCTCGCCGCTTCGCGGCCACGCCACCCGTTCGGCGTAATCCGAACGGCCCCCGCCCGCACCCGCCCCGCCCCCTGTCGCGGGTCGTATCCGATGGTGGTTCGGTGGAGGGGACGACCGTGTTCGCCGAGCCGAACCGGACGAGCCGAACCGGATCCGAGGAGGCACGCGCGATGAGCAGTGCGATACGGCTCACCTTCGAGTACCAGGGGAACCACATCGAACTGGTCGCCAGCGAACCGGTCGACCTCGTGATTCCGGCCGGTGGCGGCGGGCAGCAGGGTCCGTCGGTCGGGCTGGCTCCGGCCGGGGCCGGCGACGAGCCGGGGATGGCGGTGGGGTACCGGGTGGACATACTCAACGCGCGCGGGGAGCGGATCCACAGCCGGGCGCTGGACAACCCGATCAGGGAATCCGTGGAGCTCGTCACCTCCGCCGATCCGGACCGGCCGTTCACGCACCAGGCCGTCAACCAGCCCAAGGGACGCTTCTTCGTCCTGGTGCCCGCGCTGGCGGAGGCCAAGGAAGTGGCGCTGCTGCGCACCAAGGTGCACACCCAGACGGTCGCCCGCTACCCACTGGGGCACGGCACCGGGGGAGGTGGGTCCTGATGGGAACCGGCGACGGCACCGTCCTCGGCACGACGCAGCTCCTCAACAGCGGTCCGGCAGCCTCGCGGTGGAACCTCGTGCTGGTCGCGGAGGGCTACAAGAGCACCGAGATGACGCAGTGGCACACGGACGCGCAGTTCTTCGTCAACCAGCTCCTCGCCATGCCGCCGTTCGACGAGCCGGCGGTCCAGGGCAGGATCAACATCCACCGGGTGGACGTCACCTCCACCGACAGCGGCGCCGACGACCCCGCGTCCTGCGGCGGCACGGGAGCCACTCCGAAGACGTACTTCAACGCCACGTACTGCTCCGGCGGACTCGACCGGCTGCTGACGGCGGACACGGCGATCGTGCAGGGCGTGCTCACGGCACAGGTCCCGGCCTGGCACCAGGCGATCGTGGTGGTCAACAGCGCCAAGTACGGAGGCTCCGGCGGCGCCATCGCCGTGAGCTCGACGACCACGAACTGGGTCACCGTCGCCGCGCACGAGATGGGGCACGCCGCGTTCGGACTCGCCGACGAGTACGAGTCCTGGGCCGGCTGTTCGAGCGGGGAGACCGGACACAACTCGTACACGGGCACCGAACCGACCGCCCCGAACGTCACCCTCGACTCCAACCGGACCACGATCAAATGGGCGCCGCTGATCCAGCCGACGACCGCGATGCCCACGACCAGGAATGCCAACTGCGCGGTGTGCGACCCGCAGGCCAGCCCCGTGCCGGCGGGCACCGTCGGCGCCTTCGAAGGGGCCGGCTACTACCACTGCGGTCTGTACCGGCCCGCGTTCAACTGCATGATGCGCAACCTCACCCCCTTCTGCGGCGTGTGCAGGCGCACGATCCGTCGCACGCTGAACCCGTTCGAGTGGGCCCCGCGCGTCGTGGAGGTCCGGGCCCCCGACATCAACTACGTGTTCGACCCCTCGGGCACGGTCGTGGTGAACGACATCGCGCCGGCCATTCAGCTCGCCGGTACGACGGGATCGGGCTTCCTCCAGTCGCGGCTGTTCCCGCGCGGCGTCGCCGGCACCGTCGGCGCGGGCAAGTACCCGTACGAGTACCGCGTCAGCATGACGGAGGTCTCGGGGCCGCTCCCGGCGTCGGCCGTCCGTACGCTCAGCCTCGACTTCGGGCCCCTCACCCGCCTCGCCTTCGACGGCACCGGCGGCTCGGACTGCTACGTCGTCACCCAGGGCGGACTGGGAACGGTCCGGCCCGCCTCCGTCACCCAGCGCGGGGACCGGCTGACCATCGACTTCGGCATCCCCGGCGTCCCGGCCGGCAACGGCCCCGGCAGCGGACAGACCAGCTTCTTCATCGGCTTCGCGTCCGACTATCCGCCGCGCGACACCACCGCCCAGATCACCGACGGCGCCGGAAACACCCACACACTCCCCACCCGCGCCCCGGCGTACCCCGCGTCCTAGAGCCCGTCAGGCCCTCAGCCGGACGGGCCCCAGGCCCCGAACGCCTTCATCGACTCCCGTTCAAACATTGAAACCTGGACAGGCGACGCCCCTGACCCGCGACTAGCGTGAATCCCATGGACGGCTACGGAAGCATCACGAGCCGGTCCGAGGGCGGATCGGCCCCCACCCCCCTTCTCGAGGTCAGCCTGCCGGCATGCCGGCAGGGCATGCCGCTCGACGTCCGGGGCAGCGACTGGCAGAGCTGGCCCGTCCGGCTGACGGTCGACGGGCAGGCCGCTCTGCCCGACCACGTCCTGCTGGGCCAGACCGTGCCCGATCCCGAGCGCGACAAGGGCGAGGCGATCCGCCCGGACGGCACCGGCACCTTCCTGTGCCGGCTGTCGACGCTCCGGCTGGAGCCGGGCGAGCACCACATCGCGGCGGCGTACGCGGACGCGGGGGAGGGGTTCGCGCAGGACGGTTACGAGGCCGGCGCGCACACCACCGTGACGGTCATCGCGCGCGGGGAGACGCGACGGGGCGGGGCTCCGGCGCGGGAACCCGACGCGGAACAGCGGACCGCCGCCGGCGAGGGCGCGGAGCACGAGGAGGGCGACGACCCCTTCGAGCGCGAGCGCTTCCACTGGGAACGCCGCTTCGGCCATCTCGGCCGCATCCCGCCCGGCGTACGCGAGACGCAGATCTCGCAGGTCAGGGCATTGCGGGACCGCCGGGACCGGCTGGAGGCCGGGCTGCGGGCCGTCGCCGGCAAGGACCCGGGGACGGATCCGTCCGCGCCGGTGCCGGGCGGCACCAACTGGACGCCCATGGGCCCGGGCCCACTGGTGTCCTTCGGTACCGGCTACGGCGGCCGCGCCCTCGCGCTCGCCGTCGACCCCACCGACACGAACACGGTGTACCTGGGCACCGCCAACGGCGGCGTGTGGAAGAGCACCGACCGCGGCCTGACCTGGACCCCGAAGTCGGACTTCCAGCGCAGCCTGGCGATCGGCGCACTGGCCATCGACCCCGACGACCATCTCCACGTCGTCGCGGGGACGGGCGAGTTCAAATCCTCGGCCGACACGTACTACGGCAACGGGCTGCTGAGTTCCTCCGACGGCGGCGACACCTGGACGGAGCTGGGGACCGCGGTCTTCGACCGGGCCGAGATCACGCGCGTGGTGTTCGACCCGACGGATTCCACCGGGAAGCACCTGCTGGTGTGCTCCAGCATCGGCGTCTGCGAGAGCACCGACGGCGGCGCCAACTGGACGGTCCTGAACAGCGGCCTGTTCAGCGACATGGTGGTCCTCCGCGTGCCGGGACCGCCGGGGACCCTCAAGGTCGTCGCCGCGCGCTTCGGCAACGGCCTGTGGACCAGTACCAGGAGCAACGGGACGTGGGCGGCCTGGACGGTGGTCAACAGCCCGGCGCTGCCGGCGGCGAACACCTTCGACCGGGTGGCGATGACGCAGCAGGCGGGAAACCCCGACCTGGCCTTCGCCCTGTTCGCCTCGTTCCCCGGCTTCCTCGCGCTCGCCAGGACGACGGACGCCGGGGCCACCTGGTCGGCGGTCCCGATACGCCTCGACTTCCCCACGGGGGCGACGACGTCCGTGAGCGCCGGGCACGTCCACGACGTCTCCGTGCCGGCCGCGGACATGTCGGCGCCGACGGCCGCCCACACGTACACCAGCACCTCGGCCGGAACCCCCGCCCACACCCACGCGGTGCCGTTCACGGCACAGCAGTTCGCGCGCCTGGCCGGCGGCGGGCAGACGACCGTGACCACCGCCCCCGACGCCACCGGCCACAGCCACACGGCGAGCCTCGCCATCACGGACATGAGCTTCTACGCCCTCAGCGTGGCCGTGCATCCGACCGATCCCAACATCGTGTTCGTGGCCGAGCGCATGCTCTGGCGCTCCAGCACGGGAGGCGGCGTCTTCGAGTACGTCTCCAACATCCACAGCGACCACCACGCGCTCGTCTTCGATCCCGTCAACCCCGCCACCTGCTGGGAGGTCAACGACGGCGGCGTCCAGATCTCCACCGACACGGGCGTGACCTGGAGCCACCGCAACCGCGACCTGGCGACGCTGCAGTTCCAGTCGCTCTCCCTCCATCCCGACTGGGAGAACGTCATGCTGGGCGGCACCCAGGACAACGGTGTCCAGCGCTACGCGGGAACACCGGCCTGGACGCTGTCGAGGGGCGGGGACGGCGGCTTCGCGGCCATCGACCCGTCGAAACCCACCCGGATGTTCATGCAGTACACCTTCGCGAGCATCCTGCGGTCCGACGACGCCGGCGTCTCGTGGAACCTCAAGAACAGCGGGATCACCGGCCGCGTGCAGTTCTACGCCCCCTTCGCGCTCGACCCGACCACCCCCACGACCTGCTACTTCGGCGGCGCGCAGCTCTGGCGCAGCGCGGACAGCATGGACACCTGGGCGTCGGTGTCGGCGGCGCCGGGCCAGGCGATCACGGCCATCGCCGTCCATCCGGCCGACAGCAACACCGTGTACGCCGGCACGGAGGGCGGACGCGTCTACCGGTACCGGCGCACCGGAGCGACCTGGAACCCCGCGGACGTGACCAGCACCGATCTGACCGGGCCGTCCCTGCCACTGGTGTGCATCTCGGACATCGCGGTCGACACCGCGGGCACCCTCTGGGTCACGATCGCGGGCCTGCTCGACACCGAGGAACCCGGCGAGTTCAGCAACGACCACGTCTACCGTTCCGTGACCGACAAGGTCTGGACCTCGCGCTCCAACGGCCTGGCGCAGGCCAACCCGATCAACACGATCGTCATCGACCCGGCGAACGGCAACCGGCTCTTCTGCGGCGGCGACATCGGTGTCTTCCGGACCGAGGACGCCGGCCTGACCTGGCTCCCCTGGGACCAGGGCCTGCCCAACGCCCCGGTCTTCGACCTCGTCCTGCACGCCAAACGCAGGCTGCTGCGCGCGGCCACCCACGGCCGCAGCGTGTGGGAGCGGCCCATCGACGCGGGCCAGACCCCGATGGCCGACCTCTACCTGCGCGACACCGTGCTCGACTCCGGGCGCGTCCAGCCGTCCCCGTCGGGCGTCGCGGACCCCTTCGACCCCGCTCCGACGCCGGGCACGATGTGGTGGTGGCAGAGCCCCGACATCGTCGTGGACGCCCCCGAGCCGAACTACCAGACGCCCAGCGCGGTCGACGACTACGTCGCCCTGACCACGATCGCCCACCGCACCGCGCGCCGGGCCCGCGTGAACCGCTTCTACGTCCAGGTGCACAACCGGGGCGTGAACGCGGCGACGAACGTGCGCGTACGGGCCTTCCTGGCCGACGCCTCCGCCGGCCTCCCGGCCCTGCCCGCGGACTTCTGGTCCAACGGCAAACCCTTCGCCGCCGACCCCCTCGCCACCGCGTACACCCCGCTCGGGCCGACCTGGACCTTCGCCCGCCTGGGACCGGCGGAACCGGGCGTGGCCGAATGGGACTTCCTCATCCCGGCCACGGCCGCCGAGCACTCCTGCGTCCTGGCCGTCGCCACCTGCGACGAGGACCCCGTCCAGGCAGCCGAGGTCTTCGACGTGGGCACGCTCGTCACGACGAGGAAGCACGCCACGCTGAAGAACCTCCAGGTCGAGGACGCCGTTCCCGGCGGAGTCACCCCGTCCAAGGCGTTCGTCGTCATGCTCAACAACCCCCGGAGCACCCCGCAGCCGTACACCGTGCGGTTCGACTGGGCGAACCTGCCCGAGGGGACGCGGCTCTACATCGCCTTCGAGAAACTCGGCAACGCCCAGGGGCCGCAGCCCGGCCACGGAGTGGACCCGCTCCAGAACCCGGAGCAGATCCTCCCCGCCGACTTCACCGACCGCAACGGACAGATCCGCAAGTTCGACTTCGCGCGCTCGTACGTGATGAAGCCCGACGAGCACCGCAAGAACGAGCTGAAGGGCGTCCACATCGACCCGGACCGCGGCTCGCGCGGTCTCGCCGTCAACGTCCGGCTGCCCGAGAGCGTGGCGGAGCGGCCCGTGCAGTTCAACGTCCTGCAGGAGTTCCAGGGCGACCTGCAGGGCGGCAGCACCTACGTCGTCCGGCCCGTCCACCCCGCCCCCACGCAGGCGGCGGACGCCCGGACGGGGGAGGTCCCATGATGTCCCGTCAGCACCCGCGCCGTCCCGCGCCCCGCGCCCTCCGTCCCCGCTTCTGGGTGGAAGTCGTCCTCGGATCCCTGTCCGCCGTGCTCCTCGTGATCACCCTCGTCCGGCGCGACTGGATCGAGATCGTCTTCGGAGTCGACCCGGACGCCGGAAGCGGAGCCCTGGAGTGGCTCGTCGTGGCCATCACGGCCCTCGTCGCCGTCGGGTGCGCCGTCGGCGCCCGGCTGGAATGGCGACGCACCCACCCGGCCGGCGCCCACGCCGCGCGCTGAGCCACCCGAAGGCCCCGTGAGGCGCGGGCCGCCGGCCCGCGCCGGTCACGGCCTGGCGGCGGCCCCCAGCGTGTCGGCCAGCAGACCGCCGACCAGACGCACACCGTCCTCGGTGAGCACCGATTCCGCGTGGAACTGCATCGACGCGAAGTGCGGGCCGCGCAGGGCGTGCACCTCCCCGGTCGACGGGTCGCGGCTCACCTCCACCGGACCCACGCCCTCGACGTCGGCCTTGTCCTCCGCGCTGCGCGCGGCGAACGTGTTGTAGAAGCCGACCCGTTCGCGGGCGCCGAAGAAGTCGATCTCCTGCTGCACGCCCTGGTTCGGCACCTCCCGGCGGACCAGGGGCAGGCCCAGGCGCCGGCTGAGCACCTGGTGGCTGAGGCAGACCGCGAGGAACGGCCGCCGTTCGGCGAGCAGGGCGTCGATCGCCGAGCCGAGATGGGCGATCTTCGGATGGGCGCCGTCCCGCGGGTCACCGGGGCCGGGGCCCATGACGACGAGGTCGTAACCGTCGAAGGCGTACGGCTCGTCGAACCTGCGCACCGTCACGACGAGCCCGAGGGAGCGGAGCTGGTGGCCGATCATGGCGGTGAACGTGTCCTCGGCGTCCACCACGAGCACCCGGCTGCCCGCGAGGGCCGGCACGGGCCGGGCGCGCAGGCCTCCGTCGTCGAGCCAGAAGCCGGCGAGCGTGGCGTTGCGCCGCTCCAGCGCGGCCCGTACCTCCGGGTGGGCACCGAAGCGTACGGCCGTCGCGGCGGACCGCTGCCCACCGCCCGGCCCAGCGTCCCGCTCGGCACTCTGCCCAGCGCTCTGTTCAGCGTCCCGCTCGGCGCCCGGGCCGGCGCCCGGGCCGGTGGCCGGGCCGGTGGCCGGCCCGGCGGTCGGGGCCGTCGCCGTCGTGTCGTCCGCTTGGAGCGCGGCCAGCAGCCCGGCCGCCTTGGCGCGGGTCTCGGCGACCTCGGACTCCGGGTCGGAGTGGCGGACGAGCGTGGCGCCCACGCCGATCCGCAGCCGCCCGGCCCGGTCGATGTCGGCGGTGCGGATGAGGATGGACGAGTCGAGCACCCGGCCGCCCCGGTCGTCGCGCCCGATGAGGGCGACCACGCCGCTGTAGTAGCCGCGGCCCTCGGGCTCGTACCGGCTGATGACCCGGCAGGCGCTCTCCAGGGGGCTGCCGGTGACCGTCGGGGCGAACAGCGACGCGTGCAGGATCTCGCGCGGGTCGCGGGTGCTGTCGCCCTCGATGACGTACTCGGTGTGCGCGAGCCGCGCCATCTCCTTCAGGTACGGGCCGACCACCCGGCCCCCGGACGCGCAGATCCGGGCCATCATCTTCAGCTCTTCGTCGACGACCATGTACAGCTCGTCGGCTTCCTTGCGGTCGGCGAGGAAGTCCAGGACCCCGGGGAGCGTGGGCCCGGCGGGCGGGTAGCGGTACGTGCCGCTGATCGGGTTCATCACGGCCGTGCCGCCGGACAGGCTGATGTGCCGCTCGGGCGTCGCGCCGACGAAGGTGCGGTCGCCGGTGTGGACGACGAACGTCCAGTACGCGCCGGACTCGCCGCGCAGCAGCCGCCGGAAGAACGACAGCGCGCTGTGCGGGGCGTAGCCGGTGATGTCGGCGACGAACGAACGCTTGATGACGAAGTTCGCGCCCTCGCCGGTGCCGATCTCGTCGCCGATCACCCGTCGGACGGTCTCGGCGTAGCGGGCGTCGTCGACGTCGAAGTGGCCGCCGGCGAGGTCGATCGACCGGTCCGGGAGCCGGCGCAGGACCTCGTCCAGCGGGATCGCGGCCTGGTCGGTGACGGTCATCGCGATCAGCGGCTCGCCGTCGTCGGGCGCCTCGAAGCCGCGCTCGGCGATCTGCCGGTACGGGACGAGCGTCAGCACCTCGTGCCGCGGACCCGCGCCGGAGCCGGGCCCGGCCGCCTCGGAGAGCGGCACGTCCGCCAGCGTCGCCGGGGTGGAGATGTCACCCAGGAGCACGTCCACCGTGTCGGTTCCGCCGCTCTCGGGCCGGTACAGCAGCGCGAAGGCCGGCGGGTGCGGGGCCAGCACCCGGGCGAGCAGCCCGGCGGCCGCGGGCTCGGCCGCGGGCTCGGGGGCGGTCACGAGGCGGTTCCTGCCGTGGGCGCCGCGATCGGCAGCTGGTCGAGGAGGAGACGGGTCGTGGTGACGACGGCGCAGCGCTGTGCGGCGTACTCGACGGCCGACCGGTGGTGCTCGGCGGAGAAGTCGGCGACCGCGTCGGCGACGAGGAACGGCCGGATGTCGTGGGTGAAGGCGTCGACCGCCGTCATCAGCACGCCGACATGGGCGTACACACCGCAGATGACCAGCTGGTCGCGACCGCGTTCGCGCAGCCACTCCAGCAGCCCCGAGCGGAAGAACGCGCTGTAGCGCCACTTGGTGAACACCCGGTCGTCAGGGCCGGGCGCCAGCCGCCCGGCGACCTCGCGGTCCGCGGGATCGACGCGCATGCCGGGACCCCAGAAGTCCTTCAGCAGACCGCGCTGTTCCTCGGTCATTCCGCCGGGCTGCGCCGTGTACGCCACCGGCATGCCCAAGGCGGCGGCCCGCTCGCGCAGCAGGGCGGCGTGGTGGACGAGGGGATCGCGCACGGAGGCGGGGAGCGGGCGCAGGAAGTAGCTCTGCATGTCGTGGACGAGCAGCGCCGCGCGGTCCGGGTCGGCGGACCACTGGGCGGTGTTGCGGGGCAGGTCGTCCGCCGTCGGCAGCGGATAGGGCGCGATGGGAGGTATGCCGGCCATGGCTGTTCTCTCCTTGGCGAGGGGCTGAGGGGTGGCCGCGCGCGATGGGCCGTACCGGCCGGGGCGCGCGGCGGGGGATCGGGGGACGGGCACGGGGGTGCCGTGCCGGAAGGGCCGGACCGGGCCGGGACCCGCGGGGGCAAGGCCGCCGGCCCGGCGGGGGAGATGTCCGTCGGACCGGCGAGCGCCCGCCGGGTCGCCGAGCGCCCGTCCGAGGACGGGCCCGCCGCCGGACGACGGACTCGCCTGCCCGGGGACGGGCGCACCGCCGGACGGCGGACTCGCCTGCCCGAGGACGGGCCCGCCGCCGGACGACGGACTGGCCCGTGACTCCGGCGGGACGCCCTGTCAGGCGGCGGCCGGGCGCTCGGCGCGCCCGGTCGTCCACCAGGCCGAGGCCACGGACAGGGCCTGGTCGGGGTTGAGCCGCGGGTCGCAGCAGCTGGTGTAGCGGGTGCCGACCAGGTCGACCTGGGAGGCGTCACGGACGCACTCGGTGACGTCGTCGGGGGTGGTCTCCAGGTGGAGGCCGCCGGCGACACCGCCGCCGGCCGCCACCGCGTGCTGGAACTCGTCGACCTCGCGCGTGATCGTCTCCAGGAAACGGGACTTGAGGCCGGACGGGGTGTTGACGGTGTTGCCGTGCATGGGATCGGTCAGCCAGCTCACGGGGTGGCCGGCCGCGCGCACGGCCCCGACCAGTGCCGGCAGCCGCTCGGCGACGGTCCCGGCCCCCATCCGGGCGATGAGGGTGAGCCGGCCCGCCTCCCGCCCGGGGTCGAGCCGTTCGCACAGGGCGAGCAGTTCGTCGGCGGTCATCCCGGGCCCGACCTTGCAGGCCACCGGGTTGACGACCTCGGCGAGCAGGGCGACATGGGCGCCGTCGAGCTGCCGGGTCCGCTCA
The DNA here is from genome assembly GCF_042873935.1 of Streptomyces sp. NPDC004327. Classification (NCBI taxonomy): domain Bacteria; kingdom Bacillati; phylum Actinomycetota; class Actinomycetes; order Kitasatosporales; family Streptomycetaceae; genus Streptomyces; species Streptomyces sp. NPDC004327. The sequence goes on from NZ_JBIAME010000001.1 coordinate 1,137,803, forward strand.
CCGATCCACGGCCAGTGGGTCGAGGTGAGCAGCAGCCGGCCGTCCGGCTGGCGGCGCAGCATGGGGACCTCGTAGTCGAGCAGCAGTGCCTCGTGGCTGGTCCACACCGGGGCGCCGATGCGGGTCCGGCCGGATTCGTCGAGCCAGCCCAGGTGGGCCATCGCGGCACGGGCCGCCTCGTAGCCGCCGAGAAGCCGCCGCGGGTCGGGGCGGCGCAGCTCGGGGTCGGGCTCCGGGCTGTTGACCATGTGGCCCCGGTAGACGGGCAGTTCCAGGTCGCCGACCCGCTCGGTGGGGCGGGAGCGGGGCTTGCCGAACTGGCCGGCCAGCCGGCCGACCCGTACCACCGGGAAGCAGGTGTGCATCTCCAGCCGGCCGGCGAGCACGTTCAACAGGCCGGCCTTGCGGGCGACATGGCCGGGGGTGCACTCGGCGGTGTCCTCGGCGCAGTCGCCGGCCTGCACCACATGGGCCTCGCCCGCGGCGACCCGTGCGAGCACGGTCCGCAGCGTGCGCACGTCCTCGGCGTGGACGAGCGTGGGCAGGGCGGCGAGCTCCTTCCGCACCCGGAGCACCTCCGCCTCGTCCTCCCAGGGCGGCTGCTGCAATGCCTGGTCGTACCGGATGTCGAGCAGGGCGTCGTCCACGGAATTCCCCCTACGGATATGGCGTATCTGCGAAACGGTCGATCGTCGGAACTGATCGTCGATCGGAATGCCGTGGCGCCACCATCAAGCGGGGCGGTATCCATCAGGTGACGTGCGATCCGTCAGGTGACCGGGTTTGTGTCAAGTCGGCGCGGAAACACCGCTGTCATGAATTCACGTGGTGCACGGCCGGAATGCGCGCGGGTTTTTCCGCATGCGGAAGCGCCGGCGGGCGGACGGTGGTGTCTGCGTCCAGCCCGCCGGTCGGGGCGTGCGTGTGCCCCGGATGTCCCGGGGTCGGTTCAGCGGCCGCTTCTGGCGAGGGCGACGACCGCGTGCGCGGCCGAGGCCAGCGTGGTGTGGCGGTGCCAGCCGTCGAAGGAGCGGCCGGAGAAGTCCCGGATGCCCACGCGGTCGGCGATGTCGGTGAAGTCGCGGTCGACCCGCGCGGCCAGTGCGCCCAGCCGGACCAGGGAGGCCGGCGACGTGGTGGTGAGGTTCGTCAGCCACAGCTTGGCGGGCCAGCGGCCGCCCTCCTCGCCCACGCCGAGCAGCTGCACCTCGCCCTGGCCGGCGGTCGGGTCGGGCAGCGGCGCGCCGCCGACCCGTACGGTCGCGGCCCAGCGGGTCCGCGGGCCGGCGCCCGGCTCGTGGCGGCCGGCCAGGACCGGACGCCGTAGGGCACCGGCCATGAGCATGATCTGTTCGGCGGTCAGCGGCTCCCGGCCGGCCGCGGGCAGGGCGGGGTCCGCGACGGTCAGCGGCTGGTCCTGGCAGACGCTCACGAGCAGCGGCAGGCCGGCCGCGTGCAGCCTCTCGAACACGGGCAGGGCGTGCACCTCGCAGGAGTCGAGCACGAACGGCCGCACCGGAAGCCGCCACCGGACCACGGACTCCCGGCACGCCTCGACGACGCTCTCGCTGAGCGTCTCCACCGGCGCGCCCTCCGGGATGGCCACCTGGCTGCGGCGCAGGGCGTCCTTGAGCCACGCCCGCGGCAGGTGGAGACGCCAGTTGATGGGCGTGCTCGCGGTGTCGGAGGCGGCCCACACGCCGATGGCGCGCTGGGCGTTCAGCACCTGGCCCAGGGTCGGGACGAAATGTTTCTCCACACCGACGGTGTGCCGTCCGGTCTTCGGGATGATGACCGGCTGCACCACCCAGGCCTGCGGCGGCTGCGTGTCGATCCAGTGGTCGGCGAGGGCCCGGCGGACGGGGATCCAGTCCCAGGTGGAGCCCGATATGAAGTGATGGAGGTTCTGCTCCGAGGCCTGCTCGCCGAGGAGCGCGGCGATGTTGCGTATGGACTTGCGTCCCGGTGTCTCCAGGAGGCCCCGCAGGTACTGCAGGGCCTTCGTGCACTGGTCGGCCCGGGACAGCGAGGTGAAGAGGGTCGAGGCGATCTCGGTGAGACCGGCGTCGTGGGAGCCGGACCGGGAGGGAGCGAGAGGCATCCCCCGTAAGGCGGGCGGCGTGCGCGGGTCGAGGCTGAGCATGCGTCTCCTAATGGCTGTTGCAACCCGAGGCGGCCCCCATCCGCCGTGATCGAGCAGGGCGCCAAGTGGGGCCGCCCGGCCCGAGCGTAAGGGGCGCAACGGGGGTCGAGTCATCTCATGCCGGTGGAAAGTGTCAAGTTACCGGACGGTAGTCCCGTTGCTGGGAGCCTCCAGGATCCGGACACACTCTCCTTTTCCCGCGCTCAGGCGTACATTTGGCCGAGGGGAAAAGCGAACGAACGTCCTGTACTCCAAGTGTGTACGGGACGGGGCCTCACCGATCCGCCGACCGATCCGATTCCGGGGGGAATCTTGTACGACGTCACGCTCGCGCCCGCGCAGCCGTCCACACCCTTACCTGCGCTCCTCGGCGCCTACACCCACCTGAGGCGCGAGGAGCACCTCCTCGTCACCGGCTGGGAGCCGCCGTCCGGCCCCGATGTGGTCCTGGGCGTCAGATGGCCTGCGCCGCAAGGGGAGTTGCCGTACGACCCGCGCGTGCTCGCGCAGACCGTCCGGCAGACCGGACTCGTCGTGGCGCACGCCGTCCACGGCGTCCCGCTCACGCACCAGACCATGCTCTCCACCCTGGCCTTCACCATCGACCCCGACCTGCGGATGCCCCGGGGCCGGACGTCGGCACTGGACGTGCGCGTCACCGTGGCAGACGGCGCGGGCGCGCGGCGTACCCCGCGCGCGCTGCGCATGTCCTTCCGCGTCCTCGCCGACGGGGTCACGCTGGCCCGGGCCGAGAGCGAGTTCACCTGGATCCCGGAGCGGGTGTACGCACGGCTCCGGGGCGCCCGGCGGCACGTCGACTGGGGGTCCTGGCCGGTCCCGGCACCGGTGGACGCCGGGCTGGTCGGCCGCATGCGCCCGGGGGACGTGGCGCTGGCCGAGGGGGACCGGCCCCACCGCTGGCTGCTGCGCAACGACCCGGCGAACCACCTGCTCTTCGACCATCCGGTCGACCACGTGCCGGGCCTCGTCCTGCTGGAGGCCGCCGACCAGGCGGCGCGCGCCGTGCGGTGCCCGAGCTCCTTCGCGCCCACCGCCGTCGAGGCGGCCTACTGGCGGTACGTCGAGTTCGACCGGCCCTGCTGGATCGAGGCCGCGCCGCTTCCCGAGCCCGGCGCCCTGCGGATCACCGGGACGCAGGACGGCGAGCCCGCCTTCCGGGTCGACTTCCGGGAGCCCCGGCACCGGAGCTCCCGGGAAGCCGCCGGACCTCGTGCCGGAACTCCTGCCGCAGCCATGGATCCTGACGCGCCACCGGGCACGAGGTGCACGGCACGCACCGGCTGAGGGCCGGGGGTACGCACACGCGCGGCGCGGCCCCGCGGTTCGCCCCCGAGCCGGGGTCGTCCGCAGGGCCGCGCCGTGGGCGTGGGCCGGCGTGTCAGTGTGCGGCCGGCACCGTCCCGGCCTCCTCCACCCGCTCCTGCGGTTCGCCCGATTCCTTCGGCACCCAGCGCAGGGCGAGGACGCCGAGGGCCAGGCAGAGCAGGCTCGCCACGCCGATCGCCACGTGCAGACCGGTGAGGAAGGCCTCCTCGGCCTCGGCGACCGTGCGGGCGGACAGGCCCGGTGCGTCCAGCGTCTCGTCGAGCGTGTCCGCGACATCGGGGCCGACGAGCCGGAAGCACACGGCCGCCAGCGAGCCGAGCAGCGAGATGCCGAGGGCGTTGCCCAGCTCGTTGCTGGTCTCGGCGAGCGACGCGGCCGATCCGGCGCGCGAGGGCGGCACGGCCGCGACGGCGGTGTCGGCGACCAGGCTGAAGGACAGGCCGTAGCCGACGCCGGCGACGATCGTGGAGGCGATGAAGGCCGCCACGCCGTGCTCGGTGGTCGTCAGCAGGAGGAGCAGCAGGCCGACGCCCATGAAGAAGTGGGAGGCGATGAGCGCCGACCGGGTGCCGATCCGGTCGGCGATGCTGCTGGTCTTGATGCAGACGATGGTCAGGACGGCGGCGCCGGGCAGCGCCAGCAGGGCCGCCGCGAGGACGCTGTAGCCGAGGACCGACTGCAGGTAGATGCCGCTGAGGTAGCCGGCGGCGGCCCAGGCGACGAGCGTCAGCAGACCGGTGAGGATCGCCACGGTGAACACGCGGTCCTTGAACAGCCGCAGGTCGAGCAGCGGATGCTCCAGACCGAACTGACGGCGCACGAACCACACCAGGAGGGCGAGGCCGACGACGCCGGTGACGGCCTGGGTGAGCGAGAAGCCCGCGGCGGCGGCCGACTTCACCGAGTAGACGGCCAGCAGGATGCCGACGGCGGACAGCGCCACGCTGAGGGCGTCGACCCGGCCGGGGTTGGTGGTCCGCACCTCGCGCAGCAGCACCGGCGCGAGGACGAGGAAGAGCACGACGACCGGCAGGTTGATGAGGAACACCGAGCCCCAGGAGAAGCGGCTCAGGAGCAGGCCGCCGATCACCGGTCCGGCCGCGAAGCCGGCGGCGAACGTCGCCGCGAAGATGCCGATGGCCTGCGAGCGCTGGCGCGGGTTGTGGAAGAGACTGCTGATGATGGCGAGGCCGGAGGGCAGCAGCGTGGCGCCGCCGAGTCCCATCAGCGCTCGGCAGGCGATGAGGACCTCCGGGCTCGGCGCGAACGCGGCACCGGCCGAGCCGATGCCGAACACCACCGCGCCGGTCAGCAGGAACTTGAGCCGGCCGTACCGGTCGCCGAGGTTGCCGAAGGCGATGAGCAGGGACGAGACCACGAACCCGTAGATGTCCAGGATCCAGAGCGCCTGGTCGGTGGTCGGCGTGATCGCGGACGTGATGCTGGGCATCGAGAGATACAGGACGGAGCCGTCCATCGAGACGAGTGCGACCGGGCCGAGCACGATGAGAAGGCCGAGCCAGGCTCGTCGGTCGGCACGCTCCGCGACTAATTCGTCAGAAGCCACGGGGGCAACCTTTCACGAGAAGGTGTGCGAAGGGGTGGGGAGTTGACGTGAGGAAGTGGCGCGAGGAAGCGGTGTGAAGAAGTGAAGTGGCGTCAATTGGCATCGAGTGGCGGGAAAAGGATCCCGGGCGGTGCATACGGTGTACGCGCAAGGTCCGGGACGCGTCGGTGCGATCCCGTGCGTACATCGTACGCGAATTTCACGCGTACGTCGTACGCAAGGTGTTGGGTATAATAACGCGTGGCCATCAAGACACAAGGCAGACAAGTGAGTTCGCCCGCCCTGACGCGGAGCGCGATCGTGGCGGCCGCCGTCCGCATCGCCGACGCGGAGGGCGTCTCCGCCCTCTCGATGCGGCGCCTGGCGACCGAGCTCGACTCGGGCGTCATGTCGCTGTACCGGCACGTGGCGAACAAGGACGCACTGCTCACCGCCATCACCCAGGCGGCCTGCGACGAACACCCCTATCCCGAACCGGCGCCGCCGGACTGGCGCGAGGCCATGCGGCTCGCCGCCCGGCTCGACTGGGAGGTGTACTGCCGGCACCCCTGGGCGCTGGTGACGTCCAGCTCGGCCCGGCACTTCTCCGACACGTCCTGCCTCGACTGGATGGTCGACGCGCTCGCCGGCCTCACCGAGGACCCGGACCTGGCGCGCTCCTTCTCGATCGCCCTCTGGTCCTACGTCCAGGGGGTGTGCATCCAGCACGTGGCGCAGCAGCTGCTGCCCGGCGGCGACAAGCCCGAGCAGTCCCCGCTCAGAGCCACGGAGGAGGACTTCGAGACGGGGCTCGAGACGTTCCTCGACGGCATGGAGCAGCGCGCCGCCAAGGCCGCCGCCAACGCCCAGGACGCCGTGACCACGCGGACGTTCACGCCCGTCCTGCCCCGCTGACCCCTTCCCGCGCGCCACACCGCCCGCCTCCCGGCGGACCCGCCAGGGGTGTCCGCGCGGGAGCCGGGTCGTTGGGCACGGCATGACGACCACCCGCACGACCAGCACGAACAACGGCTCGACCACGACCCGGCTGGACGGCCGCGAACCCGCGGCGGCGGACCTCGCGCCGCTCGCCTTCGCCGGATACGCCCACTTCACCGCGATGCAGGTGCGTGACGGCCGGGTGCGCGGCCTCGATCTGCACCTCGCCCGGCTGCGCCACGCCTCGCTCGAACTCTTCGGCCGCGCCCTTCCCGACGACCGGGTGCGGTCCCTGCTGCGCGCGGCCCTCGCCGGCGGCCCGGCTGACCTCTCGCTCACCGCGACCGTCTTCTCACCGTCCGGCGAGTTCACCGTGGCCGCGCCCGACGAGGAACCCGAACTCCTCGTCCGCACCGCACCCCCCGCCGCGGGGCCGGCCGGCCCGCTGTCCCTCGCGGTGGTGGAACACGAGCGGTTCCTGCCGTCCGTCAAACACGTCGGCGAACCCGCGAAGACCTACTGGCTGCGCCGGGCCACCGAACAGGGCCACGACGACGTCGCCTTCACCGACCGCCGGGGCCGGCTGAGCGAGGCGTCGATCTGGAACCTGGCCTTCTGGGACGGCACGGCCGTGGTCTGGCCCGCGGCAGCCATGCTCGACGGCGTCACCATGGGCGTCGTCCGCCGGCAGCTCGACCGCCTCGGCGTCCCCCAGCACGTCCGGGAGGTCACGCCCGCCGACCTGCGGGCCCTGTCCGGCGCCGCGGTCATGAACTCCTGGACACCCGGCGTCGCCGTGCGCCGGATCGGCCCGACCCCGCTGCCCGAGGCGCCGTCCTTCGTGGAACTGCTGCACCGGGCCTACCAGGAAGAGCCGCTCAGCTCCTGGTGAGCAAGCCCGCACAGCTCCCCGGCGGTCATCGGCCGGCCGGTCGTCGACCCGTCGCTTATCGGCCGGCCGGTCGCCGACCCGCCGGCCGTCCACGCGCAGGCGTGTGCCGGCCCGTCCCCGTCGGGTCCGGGCCGATGGCGCTCCGCGTCCGGCCCGCCCGCCGGGGCGAGGCTGCCCGCGGCGTCGATCCGTCCGCGTACCGGCTCCGCGGCCAGCTGCGGCAGCACCAGCCGCCAGAACGGAGTCAGCGACGCCACGGACCCGGCCCGGTCCGGGGCGCGTTGCAGCCCCTCCAGGCCGGCCGTCACCGCCGTGATCGCGGTGACGGCGCCGTCCAGGTCCACGCCCGGGGTCAGACTGCCCTGCCGTCGGGCGAGCCGGAGCAGCCCGCGGACCCAGTCCCGCCAGGGCTGCCACGGACTGGCCCCGCCCGGCCAGGCCGGGTCCAGGGCCAGACCGAAGCCAGCGCGCAGCAGCGGATCCCGGGCGACCCTCGTGGCGAGCACGTGCGAGGTGTCGACGAGCAGCTGGAGCGGCGCGGGATGACGCACCGGGACCGGCCCGATGACACACCGCAGGATCTCGGAGGCGGTCGCCTCGACCGCCTCGCCGAGGGCGTGCTTGTTCCTGAAATGGAAGTGCAGCGCACCGTGGCTGACCTGGGCCGCGGCACAGATCTGCCCGATGGAGGTGCCCGCGAAGCCGGCCTGGTCGAAGAGGCCGGCGGCGGATCGGATCAACTGACGACGTGTCTTTGCGGCGCGGTCCTGCATGGCGATGCGCACTCCGGAAGAAGGTGGGGGAGTGGTGGGCGAGGGCCGAGGGCGGAGCGGTCGGCCGCTCGACCGCGCGGATGCCGGGCCGGCGAGGGCGGGCACCGCTGCGGCGGAATCGCGGGCGCACGTCCGGTGCGCCGCACATCCCTTCCTACCACGCGGACAACGCGGCATGTACAGACGCTTACCGGCACGGGCGCCCTGCCAGGTCTGCGGCGGGCCCGGTGCGATCCCCGGCCCGTCCCGGGCCGGAAAGCGCCGCTCGCAGCGGACTTGACGGATCGTCGGCGGATTCCCGGGAGGGCCCGATCGGCTGTGCCTAGCATCGGTCGACGAGCCGGAACCGGCGCGGGCGGCCTTCCGTGCGGCGGCCCCGAGGCGCTCGGCGCTGCCCCGCGGCACGCCGCCGCCCGCCCGCTCCCGTCCGGTTCGGCATCCCGCCCCTGAAGGCGGCCCATCCTGCGACGCGGAGACCCAGAATGCGACTTGCACAGGTGATGGCATCCGTCATGCAGCGCCACCCGGACCGGCCCGCAGTCGGCGAACGCGTGAAGGAATTCGCGCCGGACCCCGACACGGGCCGGGTCGTGATCCGGCTGCTGCCCCGCTACGAGACGACCAGCTACGCGGAACTGTGGGCGCGGGTCCGTGCGGTGGCGAGCGCCTGGCACCACACCCCGGACCGGCCACTGAGGGCCGGCGAGCGGGTCGCCCTGCTCGGTTTCACCAGCCGCGACTACGCGACGATCGACCTCGCCTGCATCCATCTCGGCGCCGTCACCGTGCCCCTGCAGACCAGCGCCGCGCCGGCGCAGCTGCGGGCGATCCTCGCGGAGACCGAACCGTTCCTCCTGGCCGCGAGCCTCGAACGGCTGGACGCGGCGGTCGAGCTGATACGCGACAACGGCTCGGTGCGACGGCTCGTCGTCTTCGACTACCACCCCGAGGCGGACGACCACCGCGAGGCCTTCGCGGCGGCCCGCGAGCGTCTCGCCGAGACCCGGCCCGACGTGCTGGTGGAGGCCTTGTCGGAGACCGTCGAGCGGGGGACCGCGCCGCCCGGCGCTCCGCTGTTCGAGTCGCCGGAAGGCGAGGACCCCCTCGCCATGCTCATCTACACGTCCGGCAGCACCGGCACGCCCAAGGGCGCCATGTACACCGAGCGGCTGGCCGCCGCGATGTGGGGCGGTGCCTGGGCGAAGCTGTTCGACGAGACGTACGCCGTCACCTTCCACTACATGCCGATGAGCCACGTGGCCGGGCACTCCTCCCTGAAGGCCACCATGGTGCGCGGCGGCACCAGCTACTTCACCGCCAGCAGCGACCTGTCGACGTTCTTCGAGGACATCGCGCTGACGCGGCCCACCGAACTGTCGCTGGTGCCCAGGGTGTCGGAGATGCTCCACCAGCGGTTCCTGAGCGAGGCCGACCGGCGCACCGCCGCCGGCGCCGACCGTCAGTCGGCCGAGGCAGAGGCGCTCGCGGACATCCGCGAGAACGTCCTGGGCGGCCGGGTCACCTGGGCCAGCAACAGCTCCGCCCCGCTCTCCGCCGACCTGACCGCGTTCGTCGAGTCGCTCCTCGGCCTCGAACTGCACAACGTCTACGGATCCACCGAGGCCGCCGGAGTCTCGGTCGACGGCGTGCTGCTGAGCCCGCCCGTGATCGACTACCGGCTCGCCGACGTGCCCGAACTCGGCTACTTCCGCACCGACCTGCCCCACCCGCGCGGAGAACTGCTGCTGAAGTCGGAGGCGTTGATCCCCGGCTACTACAAGCAGCCCGAACTGTCGGCGAAGCTGTTCGACGAGGACGGCTACTACCGCACCGGCGACATCGTCGCCGAACTCGGCCCCGACCGGATCGCCATCGTCGACCGCCGCAGCAGCGTCCTGAAGCTGTCCCAGGGCGAGTTCGTGGCCACCTCCCGCCTGGAGTCCATCCTCGCCGCCGGCCCGCTGGTCCGCCAGATCTTCGTCCACGGCGACAGCGAACGCTCCTACCTCCTCGCCGTCGTCGTCCCCACCCCCGACGCGCTGCGGGAGCACGGCGACGGCCCGGACCACCGGGCGCTGAAGCAGCTGCTGGCCGAGTCGTTCCAGGAGCTCGCCAGGGAGGCCGGCCTCAACTCGTACGAGATCCCCCGCGACTTCCTGATCGAGACCGAGCCGTTCAGCCAGGCCAACGGGCTGCTCTCGGACCACCGCAAGCTGCTCCGGCCCCGGCTGGTGAAACGTTACGGCGAGCGTCTCGCGCAGCTCTACTCCGACACCGCCGCCCGCGAGAACGCGGAACTGGCCGAGATCCGCCTCGCCGGCGCCGACCGGCCGGTCCTGGAGACCGTCCAGCGGGCCGTGAAGGCGCTGCTCGCCGGCTCCCTGGCAGAGATCGCTCCCGACGCGCACTTCCGCGACCTCGGCGGCGACTCGCTGTCCGCCGTACAGCTGTCGAACCTGCTGGAGGAGACCTTCGGGGTCCGGGTGCCGGTGGACACGGTCATCAGCCCCGGCTACGACCTGCGGCACCTGGCCGAGCACATCGAGTCCCGGCGCGGCGCGGCCGCGGACCGGCCCACCTTCGCCTCGGTGCACGGCCGCGGCAGCACCGAGGTGCACGCCAAGGACCTCACCCTCGACCGGTTCCTCGACGCGACCACCCTCGCCGACGCCCCGGCGCTGCCCCGCACCGAAGGGGAGCCGCGCACCGTGCTGCTGACCGGCGCCGGCGGCTACCTCGGCCGCTTCCTCACCCTGGAATGGCTCGGCCGGCTCGCCCCGGCCGGCGGCCGGCTGATCGCCGTGGTGCGCGGCAAGGACACCGCCGCGGCCCGCCGCCGCCTCGACGCGGCCTTCGACAGCGGCGACCCCGAACTGCTGCGCACGTACCGGGAGCTGGCCGCGGACCATCTGGAGGTGGTGGCGGGCGACCTCGCCGAGCCGCGGCTCGGCCAGGACGAGGAGACCTGGGACCGGCTCGCCGACGAGGTCGACCTCGTCGTCCACGCCGGAGCGCTCGTCAACCACGTGCTGCCCTACCCGGAACTCTTCGAGGCCAACGTCGTCGGCACCGCCGAACTCCTCCGGCTCGCCCTCACCCGCCGCGTGAAGCCGTTCACCTACATCTCCAGCGTCGCGGTCGCCACCGCGCACCCGGACCGGCCCCTCGACGAGGACGCCGACATCCGCCACGCCCTGCCCGCCCTGCCCGTCGACGAGGGCTACGCCGGCGGATACGCCGCCAGCAAGTGGGCGGGCGAGGTGCTGCTGCGCGAGGCACACGACCTGTGCGGGCTGCCCGTCACCGTCTTCCGCTCCAACATGATCCTCGCGCACAGCCGGTACCGGGGCCAGCTCAACGTCCCCGACATGTTCAGCCGCCTGCTGTACAGCGTCCTCGCCACCGGCATCGCACCGCGCACCTTCTACCGCGCGGACGGCGCCCGGGCCCACTACGACGGACTGCCCGTCGACTTCACCGCCGCCGCGGTCGCCGCCCTCGGCGGCGGCGCACCCGGGCACGCGGCCTCGCCGGCGTACCGCACCTTCGGCCTGGTGAACCCGAACGACGACGGCATCTCCCTCGACACGATCACCGACTGGCTGACCGAACTGGGCCACCCCGTCGAGCGGATTGACCGCCACGCGGACTGGTACGTCCGGTTCGAGACGGCCCTGCGCGCCCTGCCCGAGGCCCAGCGGCAGCACTCGGCACTCCCCATCCTGCACGGATTCAAGGAGCCCGAGCAGCCGGTTCCGGGCTCCGTCGTCCCGTCCGAGCGGTTCCGCGCCGCCGTCCGGGCGGGCGCGATCGCCGGGCACCGGGACATCCCCGGCCTCGACCGGGACCTCGTCGCGAAGTACGCGGCCGACCTCACGCAGCTGCTCGTGGCAGGGGGAGGAAGCAAGGCATGAACAGCGACCTCCTCAACGGGAAAGTCGTCCTCGTCACCGGAGCGAGCAGCGGCATCGGCGCCGCCGCGGCGGCGGTGTTCGGCCAGGAGGGCGCCACGGTGGTGCTCGCCGCGCGCCGGGCGGACCGGCTCGCGGACCTGACCGGGGAGCTGCGGGCCAAGGGGATCGAGGCGGCGTTCGTGGTCTGCGACGTCACGGACGCCGCCGACGCGGCACGGGCCGTCGAGTTCGCCGAGGCGGAGTACGGCCGGCTGGACGGCGCCTTCAACAACGCCGGCGTCGGCGGCGACCGCACCCCGCTGCACCTGATGTCCGACGACGTCTACGACACCGTCATGGACGTCAACGTCCGCGGCGTCTGGAACTGTCTGCGCCCCGAGATCGCCGCCATGCTGCGGCACGGCGGGGGAGCGATCGTCAACAACAGCAGCGTGGGCGGCCTTGTGGCCATTCCGGCCGCGGCGCCGTACATCGCCGCCAAGCACGCCGTGATCGGACTGACCAGAGCGGCGGCGGACGAGTACGCCCAGCACGGCGTCCGGGTGAACGCCGTGGCCCCCGGCACGACCCGCAGCGAGATCACCGAGGACTGGTTCCGGCGCAATCCCGGCCTGGAGCACACGGTCAACTCGATGACCCCGCAGGGCCGTACGGCGGGACCGGAGGAGATCGCGGCGGCCGCGGCCTGGCTGCTCAGCGACCGGTGCCCGTTCCTGACCGGGACGGTGCTGCCCGTGGACGGCGGTTTCGTCAACCAGTGACGTGACCGCCCGGGACGCGGGGCCGTGGAGAACTCCCCTGCCCACGGCTCCGCGTGTCCCGTGACAGTGCCTTGGAAACATCCGGACCCTCCGGTATGTTATTGCGGTTGGGTCGGCGCCCCGGTGGGGCGTGGACGGGGAGATTCTGAGGGGGCGGCCACGTGGCGCGTCAGGAACGGGCCATCCGGACCCGTGAGGCCATCCTCGAGGCCATGGCCCTGCTCTTCATCGAGCTCGGCTACGAGGGCGCCACCATCGCGGCCCTCGTCGCCCGCACCGGACTGACCCGGGGCGCCCTGTACTTCCACTTCCGCACCAAGGACGCGCTCGCCCGCGCGGTCCTCGCGCGTGCGGTGACCCGCGAGGGCACCGTGCCCCAGACGTACAAGCTCCAGGAATGGCTCGACCTCGGCCTCCTCCTCGCCCACCGGCTGCCCCGCGAGCCCACCCTGCGCGCCGCCATCCACCTGTCCGTCGACCCCAAGGCGCGCGGCCTGTTCGGCACCCGCTGGCCGGACTGGATCGACGTGGGCCAGGACCTCCTCGTCGAGGCCAAGGAGCGCGGCGAACTGCTCCCGCACGCCGTCCCCGAGGAGATCGCGCGCCTCGCCGTCGGCGCCTGGACCGGGGTCCAACTCATCACGGAGGCCCTGCCCGACGGCCGCGACCTCTCCGAGGAGATCGCCCGCCTCTACCAGCTCATCCTCCCGAACATCGCCAGCCCCGGCGTCCTCGCCAAGCTGGACACCTCTCCGTACCGCGCGGAACGGCTGCTCGGCCCGGAGAAGGGGCACGGGACGGGGACGGCGGCCCAGGCGTCCGCGGACGCGCTCCGGCTCTGACCGGTCAGACGGCAAGACGCGCGGCGAGCCGCTCCCACTGCCGTACGGGCGGGGAGCCGGGCGCGGCGGTCACCAGATGGAGGCTGACGTGGTCGGCCCCGGCGTCGAAGTGCTCCTGGACGCGGTGCGCGATGTCCTCGGCGCTGCCGTGGGCCACCAGCGCGTCCACCAGCCGGCGGTCGAGCGCGTCCGGGGCCGCGTGGCCGAGCCCGCGCAGCAGCTCGCGGCGGTTCGGCAGCGCGGCCGCGGCCGTGGTGCGGGCCAGGCCGGCGGTGTCCGCGGGGTCGTGGCCGAGCACGCACAACTGGGTGACGGCCAGCAGGGCGTCGTCTCCGAGGACGGCCCTGGCCTCCCGGGTGTACGCGACGGGCATGCCGAGCACCGTCGCGCCCCGCGCGCGTTCGGCGGCGAGGGCGAGCATGCCGGGATCGAGCGCGGCGAGGACGCGGTGGGGTGAGGCGGCCGTGCCGGGCGGCCCGAACGGGGCGTCGTCCAGCGCGTCCAGGTACTGACGCATGGCGGCCGGCGCGGGGCGGGCGCGGTGGCCGCGGACGTCCTCGGCCAGGCTCGGATGGCTCTCCCACAGACCGAGCAGGAACCGGCCGGGATAGGCCTCCTCCAGCGTGCGCTGCGCGGCGGCGGCCGTGACCGCGTCGCGGGCGTAGATGTCGGTCATGCCGGCGGCGACGGTGATGCGCCCGGTGGCCGCCAGGAGGATCGCGGACTGCGCCATGGCCTCCCGGCCCGTCGTCTCGGGGAACCACAGTGTGCCGAAGCCGAGTTCCTCGACCGCGGCCGCGGCGCCGCGGACCTCGGGCGCGGAGAGCTGGTCGAAGTCCCCACCCCAGATCCCGACCCGCCCGAGCCCGTGGGAGCGGGCGCTCATGCGTCACCCGCCACCACGACGGCCTGCTGCGCCGGCGTCACGGTCCTCTGTGTCAGCGTCACGGTCCACTCCGTCGTGTGCGTGCGGAAGGGGAGCCGCCCTGTAAGTGGGGTGGCCCTCCGTTTCTATCGCCCGTTACGATATGGAGGACCGCCCCGTTTATCAAGCCGTCAGGAGGACCCGTGCCCGAGGACGCCGCCGCGCCCGGTCGCCCGATGCGGGCCGACGCCCGCCGCAACGCCGAGAAGATCGTGGCCGCCGCCGGCGCCCTGATCGCCGAGCACGGCGCCGACGCCTCCCTGGAGGAGGTCGCCCGCCGCGCCGGAGTCGGCTCGGCCACCCTGCACCGCCACTTCCCCTCCCGGCAGGTGCTCCTGGAGGCGGTCTTCAAGGACCGGGTCGCGGCCCTGTGCGCGAAGGCCGACGACCTCCTCGCCCAACTCCCGCCCGGCCAGGCGCTGTCCGCCTGGCTGCACGCCGTCGCGGCGCACGCCGTCACCCACCGTGGCCTGGGGGCCGCGCTGATGCGGGACGGCGACCCGGCGCTGGGCGAAACCTGCCACGACATGATCACCACGGCCGGAGACGCCCTCCTCGCCCGCGCCCGGGCGGTGGACGCCGTGCGCCCCGGCATCACCACCGCCCGGCTGCTGAAGCTCGTCGGCGCCATCGCGCTCGCCACCGAGCGGGAACACGACGGCCCCGCCGAGGCCGACGCCCTGCTGACCATCGCCATCGACGGCGTACGCACGCGCTGACCCCGCGCCCCGCGAGGCCCGGGCCCGCGAAGACGCGGAGAGCCGACGGCCACCGGGGCCGTCGGCTCTCCACGGATCGACAACCAGCCCTAGGGCCTGACCGGCGGATCAGGGTCGGACAGGTCCTAGCGGGCGGCCCTCACCGAGACGCGGATGTTCCGGTCCTTGTCGCGGACGACGAACAGGCCGGCCCCGCCGAGGTCGGCCCGCTGCGGGAGCTCGACGCCCGCGCCGAGCACCTTGGCCCCGCCCGTGGCGGTGGTCAGGTCGAGCCGGACGGGCAGCGGCGCCGCGGAGTCGTCGACCTGCCCGTAGGCGATGCCGTCGTCCCCGACGGTGCTCACGGTGACCGTCTTGCGGTTGCCGTCGCCCTGCAGGCAGACGCCCTGCTTGCGCTCCAGGTCGAACGCCACCGGCCCGGCCGCGAGGAAGCGGCCGGACGGGGAGGCGACGACCGGGTAGTCGCGGAGGTTGCCCTGCGAGGTGATCGTCGGGAACGCGTCGTAGCCGCAGTCCGTACGGGCGAGCAGCGCTCCCGACCCGACCTCGTGCACCGACCAGATGGCCGGCCCGCTCGAACCGTCCTTGCCGGTGCGGTGCCACTGCGCGAGGAACCGCCCGGCCGCCACTCCGTACACGTCGCCGTTCCAGGCGACGCCGAGGCCGCCGTCCTTCGCGTCCGCTCCCTCGGGGCGGACGGCCTCGCTGAACCAGGCGCCCGGGACGCCGAATCCCTGCCCGAGGCCCACCAGCGGCCCCTGGGCGCCGGCCGCCACCACGCGGCCCCAGTCGCACGCCAGTGACTGACCCTCGCACTGCTTGAGCAGCCCGGTGGGCTGGTCGTACGCGGTCACCTTGCCCGTGATCACGTCCACGGCGGACGCGAAGCGAGGGTAGGGACCGGACTCGCCGTAGGCGACGAGCAGCCGGGCGCCGTCGGCGCTGACCCGCCAGTCGCCCTCCTCCGTCCGGACCGGGACGTCGATCTCGCGCAGCGGCTTGCGCCCGGCACCCTTCGCCCCGGCGTCGTACACCGCGAGACGGATCACCTCGGTGCCCTCGTGCAGATCGTCCTTGCCGACCAAGCCGTGGGCGGCCACGACGACGAACTTCCGGCCGTCCTGCTCCAGGCCCACCAGGGCGGGGATCTCGTTCTTCTCCTTGGCGTCCTCCATCGGCACCGGCGGACGCCAGGTCGCCGAGGTCCACCGCACCCCGCCACCGTCGACGGCCCTCGACTTCACGGCGAATCCGGCGCCGTCCAGGGTCAGCAGGGCCACCGCGCCGCCACCCGGCACCACGGCCACCGGCGCCACCGGGTCGTCCCCGGGCACCCAGGGGAGCGACTCGTCCCAGCCCTTCGCGCCGTCGTACGCCGGCGGCACCGCGAACGAGGCGAGCGCCTTCGCTCCGTCCGCGGCGGGCCCGTGAGGGTCGTCGGTGCCCGTGCCCGGCTCGCCTCCGCAGCCGGCCAGCACCGCTGCCGCCAGCACGGCCAGGGCCGTCGCCCTCACTCCTCGCGCGCTCATGTCACTCCCCGTGGTTCAAGATCAAAGACCCGTGAGGCTAGCAAACTGACGACCCGTCGGTCATCTCGCGAGCCCTCACGTCAGGGGCGCCGGACTCCGTCCTCCCGTGGCCGCAGGCGGTCGGTGAGGAAGGCGAGGATCTCGTCGCGGGCCCGGACCGTCGGGTGGCCGTCCTCGTCGACGAGATGGGCGGTGACGACACTGTGCGGCGTCCCGACCACCTCGGCGAAGAAGGGCGGCGGGGCCGGATGGGCGGCGCCGTCCGGAAGGACACGGCCGTCGAAGGCGTCGCCGAGCAGCGCGCGGTACGCGGCGAAGCGCTGCCCGGTGCACCAGCGGTCGCCCTCGAAGCGGTAGGCGAGCACCGTGAGCCCGTCCCGGGCCAGCCGGTCGCGCACCGCGCGCGCGTCGGCCGGGTCGAGTTCGAGTCCGGCGGGATCGTCGAGCGGGAGCGAGGGATGGTTGACCACCGGAGCGATCACCGCCGGCTCCAGGGCCATGGTCAGGGCGAAGTTGCCGGTGAAGCACAGGCCGATCGCGCCCACTCCGGGCCCGCCGCACGCGGCATGGGCCTGGCGCGCCAGGCCGCGCAGCCACACGGTCACCGGGCTGGTGCCGCCCCCGGCGAAGGCACGGAACTCGGCACTCACGCAGGCCCGCCGGACGACCTCCCGGCCGCCGTCGACCGTCGGAAAGGCCCCGTCCGTCCCGAACAGCGAGGGAACATGGACGGTGAAGCCCGCGTCCCGGACCCAGCGTGCGAGCCGCAGCACGTCGGGACTGATGCCCGGCATCTCCGGCAGCACCACGACCGCGGGCCCGGCCCCGGCCACGTACACCGTCTTCTCCGCCCCCTCCACGGCCATGCTCCGGCGGGTGAAGTCGCTGATCGGATCGTCGTCGCTCATGGGACCAGCCTGGCCGGGGAACCGGCCGTCCGTTGAGGGGCGGGATCGCCATGATCGGGGGTAATCTCGCCACACCCGACGGACCGGGGGCACGCCGTCGGGGACACCGGCAGGGGCACGCGAGGGGGGCACGGGAACGATGGCGCGGGCGGCGCGAGAAGCGGCGCGGCAGGCGGACGGGCCGGCCGAGGACACCGAGCCGGGAGCGCTGCGGGTCGGCGTTCTCGCGTACCCCGGCTGCTTCGCGTCCGAAGTCTTCGGCGTCCCCGACCTGTTGACGATGGCCGCACACGTCGCCGGCCCGGACGCGCCCGGCTACAGGGTCACGATCGTCTCGCCCCGCCGCCGGGTCACCGCCTCCGGAGGCACACATCTGGAGGTGCGCCCCCTGCGCGAGGTCGACGTCCTCGTCGTACCCGGCTTCGAACTTCTCTTGGACACGGACCTCGACGCCCGGCTCGCGCGACTGCGCGCGGAGACCGAGGCGATCCGCGCCCACGCCGCCGCCGGCACCGCCGTCGTCTCCCTCTGCGTCGGCGCGTTCCTGCTCGGCGAGGCCGGGCTGCTCGACGGCCGCCGGGCCACCACCTCCTGGCTGCACGCCGCCGCACTGGCCGGGCGGTGCCCGGACGCCGACGTCAGGCCCGAGCACCTGGTCGTCACCGACACCGGCGTGACGACCACGGCCGCCTTCAGCGCCATGTACGACTTCGCGCTGGACCTGATCCGCCGGCACAGCGGCGACCGCGTGGCCCGGGCCACCGCACGGGTGGCGCTCGTCGACGACGCGCGCACCTCGCAGACCCCGTACGTCGACCCGCGGCTGCTTCCCCGGCCCGGCGGCGCGTTCTCCCAGCGGGTGATGCGCCACCTCGACCAGAACCTCGCCGACCGCTACGACCTCGCCGCCCTCGCGCACGCCTTCCAGGTCAGCACCCGCACCCTGCTCCGCCGCTTCGCCGACGAGACCGGCCACAGCCCGCTGGCCCATCTCCGGGCATCCCGGGTCCGCCGCGCCCGCCACCTCCTGGAGACCACCGACCGCACCGTCGCCGCCGTCGCCCTGGCCGTCGGATACCAGGACCCCGGCACCTTCGCCACCCTCTTCGCCCGCCACACCGGCCACCGCCCGAGCGCCTACCGGACGGCCTTCCGCCGTACACGGCCGGCGGTCGTGACGGACGGCGACGAGCCGGACCCGCGAGGGTGACCGGGCGGTGGCACACGATGTCAGTGCGGGCCACTAGCCTTTTCGTGTGGCCCTCACCGACTCTTCTTCCGACCAGCGCGACCTGCCGGACCCGCCCTCCGCGGTCCCCGTTGCTCCCGAGACCTCCGAAGCCGTAGGCGTACTGCGCCGCGTCTTCGGTTACGACTCCTTCCGGGGCGAGCAGGAGGCGATCATCGAGCAGGTCGTCGCCGGCGGCGACGCGCTCGTCCTGATGCCGACCGGCGGCGGCAAGTCGCTGTGCTACCAGATCCCGGCGCTGGTCAGAGACGGCACGGGCATCGTGATCTCGCCGCTCATCGCGCTGATGCAGGACCAGGTGGACGCGCTCACCGCCCTCGGAGTGCGAGCGGGATTCCTCAACTCGACCCAGAGCCCGTACGAGCGGCAGGCCGTCGAGCAGGCGTTCCTCGCCGACGAGCTCGACCTGCTCTACCTCGCTCCCGAGCGGCTGCGCACCGAGGGCACCCAGCGGCTGCTCGACCGGGGCAGGGTGTCGCTCTTCGCGATCGACGAAGCGCACTGCGTCGCCCAGTGGGGCCACGACTTCCGGCCCGACTACCTGGCCCTCTCGATGCTGCACGAGCGCTGGCCGAAGGTGCCGCGGATCGCGCTGACGGCCACGGCGACCGAGGCCACGCACACGGAGATCGCGGCACGCCTGGGCCTGGAGGACGCCCGGCACTTCGTGGCCAGCTTCGACCGCCCGAACATCCAGTACCGCATCGTCCCCAAGAACAGCCCGCAAAAGCAGCTCCTGGAGCTGATCAGGACCGAGCACGCCGGGGACGCCGGAGTCGTCTACTGCCTGTCCCGGGCCTCGGTCGAGAAGACGGCGACCTTCCTGGTGGAGCAGGGCATCGACGCCGTGCCGTACCACGCCGGCATGGACGCCGCCGCGCGGGCGGCGAACCAGGCGCGCTTCCTGCGCGAGGACGGCGTCGTGGTCGTCGCCACGATCGCCTTCGGCATGGGCATCGACAAGCCGGACGTGCGCTTCGTCGCCCACCTCGACCTGCCGAAGTCGGTGGAGGGGTACTACCAGGAGACCGGCCGCGCCGGCCGTGACGGCGAGCCGGCGACGGCCTGGCTCGCGTACGGCCTGATGGACGTCGTCCAGCAGCGCAAGCTCATCGACGGCTCCGAGGGCGACGACACGCACCGCCGCTCCCTGGCCGCGCACCTGGACGCCATGCTCGCCCTCTGCGAGACCGTTGAGTGCCGCCGCGTGCGCCTCCTCGCGTACTTCGGCCAGTCGGGCAGCCCGTGCGGCAACTGCGACACGTGCCTGGCCCCGGCCGAGTCCTGGGACGGCACGGTCGCGGCGCAGAAGCTGCTGTCCACCGTGTGGCGGCTGGCCAAGGAACGGCGCCAGAAGTTCGGCGCAGGCCAGATCATCGACATCCTCCAGGGCAAGAAGACGCCCAAGGTCGTCCAGTTCCAGCACGACGCTCTCTCGGTCTTCGGCGTCGGCGCGGACCTGGGCACGGCGGAGTGGCGGGGCGTCGTGCGCCAGCTCCTCGCCCTCGGGCTTCTCGCCGTCGAGGGCGACTACGGGACGCTCGTGCTCACGGACAACAGCGGCGAGGTGCTCGCGGGGCGCCGCAGCGTCCCGATGCGCAAGGAGCGGAAGCCCGCCGGACCTTCCCGCAAGGACTCGGGCTCCGGCTCGGGCTCGCGCTCGGCCAAGGGCGCGCGGGTGCCGGTCGACCTGTCGGCGGCCGCCGTCCCGCTCTTCGAGGCCCTCCGCGCCTGGCGGGCCGCGACCGCCCGCGAACAGGGCGTCCCGGCGTACGTCGTCTTCCACGACGCGACGCTGCGCGAGATCGCGACGCTCCGGCCCACCACGGTGGCGGAGCTGGGCACGGTCGGCGGCGTCGGCGAGGCCAAGCTCACCAAGTACGGCGAGGGCGTCCTGGCCGTCCTGGCGGAGTCCGCCGGGGACGGACCGGCCACGCCCGCCACGCCGATTGCGCCCGCCGCGCCGGACGACCTGCCGGAACCGCCGGACGAGGACGAGCCGCCCTACGACCCGGAGGAGATCGACCCGCCCTGGGACGACTGGGAGTAGGGCGCGTCGCAGAGCGGGGAGCACGGAGGACGGAGCACGCCGCGTCGGTCAGTCGACGGGCCACGTGTGCGCCGGAGCGTTCATGTGCATGTAGTCGGCGTACTGCCGGGTCATCCGGCGCAGTGCCTCGTTCCGGTCCACGTGGTCGATGTCCTGGATGTGATGGAAGGTCTCCGCCTGCCACACCGCGCCGTTGCGCCCGCTGACGCACCGCTGCTCGATCACCCCGAGCAGCGGTTCCCGGCGCGCCGCGTCCAGGCCGAGGCGTTCGAGGCCGCGGTCCGCCAGCGGCAGCAGGCGGCGCAGGACCAGCTCGGTCGCGGGGACCTCGCCCATGCCCGGCCAGTACAGCGGGGCGTCGATGCCGTGGCGGGCGGCGGCGTGCAGGTTGTCCTCCGCGACCGAGAACGACATCCGTGACCAGACGGGCCGGTCCTCGTCGACCAGGGCCCGGACCAGGCCGTAGTAGAAGGCTCCGTTCGCCAGCACGTCGGCCACCGTCGGACCCGCGGGCAGCACCCGGTTCTCCACCCGCAGATGCGGGACGCCGTCGACGACGGCGTAGACCGGCCGGTTCCAGCGGTACACCGTCCCGTTGTGCAGCGTGAGCTCGGAGAGCGAGGGGACACCGCCCCGGTCGAGCGTCTCCTGGGGGTCCTCGTCGTCGCACAGCGGCAGCAGCGCCGGGAAGTAGCGCGCGTTCTCCTCGAAGAGGTCGAAGACGGTGGTGATCCACCGCTCCCCGAACCACACCCGGGGCCGCACGCCCTGCACCTTGATCTCCTCCGGCCGCGTGTCCGTGGCCTGTTCGAACAGCGGGATGCGGGTCTCGCGCCACAGCTCCTTGCCGAACAGGAACGGCGAGTTCGCCGCCAGGGCCACCTGCACCCCCGCGATGGCCTGCGCGGCGTTCCAGTAGTCCGCGAAGTCGTCGGGGGAGACCTGAAGGTGGAACTGGGTGCTGGTGCACGCCGCCTCCGGCGTGATCGTGTCCGCGTACGTCCTCAGCCGCTCCACCCCGTCCAGCGAGATCAGCAGGTCCTCGCCGCGCGAGGCGAAGATCTGCTCGTTCAGCAGGTGGTAGCGCGGGTTCTCGGACAGCGCCGCCGGGCCCACGTCCTTCAGCTCCAGCGTCGGCAGGATCCCGATCATGACCAGGTGCGCGTCGATCGCCGCGGCCCGTTCCTCGGCGTGGTTGAGCGCTGCCCGGATCTCCTGCTCCCAGGGTTCACGCCCTTCCGCGACGAGTTCGCGCGGCGCGACGTTGATCTCCAGGTTGAACCGCCCCAGCTCGCTCGACCAGGCCTGATCCGCGAGGGCTTCGAGCACCTCGGCGCTCCGCATGGCCGGCCGGCCCGAGTCGTCCACGAGATTCAGCTCGATCTCGATCCCGACCTGGGGCCGCTCGAAGTCGAAGCGCGACTCCCGCAGCATCTGCGCGAACACGTCGAGACACGCGTGGACCTTGTTCCGGAACCGGCGACGGTCCTCACGGGTGAACTCCAGCGCCGGGACGTCACGTCCCATCAGGCCCTCCCGGGACTCATCGGCACGGCCCCTCCCCTCAGCGTCCCACTCCGCCGCCGCTCCCGCAGTCGGGGACGCGGGCGACCGGGCCTTGCCACGCTGGGCCGAACGGCGGGGATCGCTGTGCGGAGCGGTGGCGGTGCCGCCGGCGCGGGTATGGCGGCGCGCATGAGCGGAATTCGGATCAGCAGCAGCGCGTTCGACGACCACACGGCGATCCCCCGGAAGCACAGCGGGGAGGGCGAGAACGTCTCACCGCCCCTGACCTGGTCGGGCGTGCCCGGCGGGGCCACGGAGCTGGTGCTCCTCTGCGAGGACCCGGACGCACCGGGGAAGACCTTCGTGCACTGGCTGGTCACCGGGATCGACCCGGGGACCACGGGAGTGGTGGAGGGCCAGAAGCCCCAGGGCGGCCTGCCGTGGCCCAACGGTTTCGGGCAGGTCGGCTGGGGCGGCCCCATGCCGCCACCGGGCCACGGCCCGCACCGCTACTTCTTCCGCCTGTACGCGCTGTCGGAGCCGCTGCCCCTGCACGGCCACCCCGGCGCGGAGGACGTACACCGGGCGCTCAAGGGCAGGGAGCTGGCGTCCGGCGCGCTGATGGGCACGTACCAGCGCTGACGGCGCGGCCACATGCGCCGGGCGACGACCGCGACGGGACGGGCGCCCGTTGGTACCCGTGCCGTCGGCCCCCGCCGGCCTACACCCGCAGGCGTTCAGGCGAAGGTGTGCAGGCGTGCGGGCGTGCAGGCGCAGCAGGTGTGCCGGCCGTACCGGCGTGCAGGCGTACCGGCTCAGGCGCGGGGCCGGCCCCCGTCGCCGTACCGCAGCAGCGCGCCCACCTGCTCGGCCAGGCGCAGCTCGCCCTCCGGTACGACGACGAGCTCGGCGCCGGTGCCGACCAGGGCCCGGACGAGTGCCTCGTCGGCGGGCTCCTCGCGCGGGGCACGCACGCCGAAGGACAGCAGCTCCGCCTCGGTTCGGGCGATCTGGGTCGGCAGGGAGCCCACCCAGAGCCGCGGCGAGGAGCCGGGCGGCCGGTTCAGCAGGAGCGCGGCGACCTGCCCGCGCTGGAGGGCGGCGACGGTGGCGGCGAGCCCCTCGGCCACGGGCCCGCCGACAGCGCGGCGGCGGACGAAGAGGTCCACGAGCTCCCGGTCGTGCGCGGCCAGGTGACCACGGAAGACGCGGTCGAGCTGGGGTTCGAGCAGGGCGCGCCCGGTGTCGGTGGGAGTGGGGCCGCCGACGCGTACGACCCGGTCGCGCACCGTGCGCGGCAGGCGGCGGATGAGCACGTTGCACGCCCACTCGTTCCCGCCCACGACGAAGGCGTCCGCGTGGACCCGGCGCGCCCACGCGTCCAGCCGGTGGCCGAGCAGCGCGGAAGCGCGGTGCCAGGTCGCCACGGCGACCCTGCGGCGCAGGCGCTCACCCGGCGCGACGGTGGACACGGGCCAGGTGCCGGCCTCCGCCTCCAGGGTCACCGAGCCGTGGGCCCCGGCCGTCGGGAGGCCGCCGTAGTGGACGACCGCCGCCAGGTACGGGATCTCCGGCACGTGCTGGGTGACCAGGGGCATCGCGTCCGGCAGGGTGCCGTAGCGGGCGGAGTCGTGCTCGGGCGGGCTCGGCAGCTCCCCGTCCAGGACGAGCGCGCCGTGCGCGGCGAAGACGGCCTGCCCGTGCGCACCCGGCACCTCCGCGTCGGCGCCGACCACCGCCTCCAGCCTGTTCAGCAGCGCCGCGTCCGCACCCTGCCGGGCCAGGCTCTCGCGCAGCCGCCGCCAGCGCAGCGCGATCGCCCGCTCGGGGTGGTCGCCGTCCCGCGAGGTGTTCAGATACACGGAGACATACGGTCCCGGCTCCGCGTAGAGGGACTCAAGAAAGGCCAGCCGCATCGCTCGTCGCCACTCCTCGTCGCTCGTCGCCCCCACCTCCGATGATGCTCCCGGCCGGGGGCTCACATCCCCTGGGTCATGCCCGGCGTGGGCGGCCGCGACCGGCGCCGGCGGCGCAGCCACAGGAACAGGGCCAGGCACGGGAGCAGCAGGCCGACGGCGGTGAGCACGACGAAGGCCGTGAAGCTGCCGATGTGGGCGATCAGCCAGGAGAAGTTCTGTCCGAAGAAGCCGACCACGAACGACAGCGGCAGGAACACGGTCGCGAGGATCGTGAGCTGTTCCATCGTCGCGCTCTGCCGAAGGTTGATCTTGTTCTGCTCGACGGAGACCACCGCGATGTTCGCCTCCAGGACGGTGGCGAGGAGATCACGCTGCGCCGCGACCTCCTCGTTCACCAGGAGGAGGTGGTCGTGCACGTTGTGGAGGTACGGGAGCAGCTCGGACGGTGCCTTGCCGGGCTGCAGCTGGCGGGCGAGCACGGACAGCAGCGGGTGCACGGCGCGGTAGAAGTCGGTGGCCTCGCGCCGCAGGAAGTAGATCCGCTCGGTGGGGGCGACCTCGCCGGAGAACACCGTGCCCTCGATCTGCTCGATGTCGCGGTCGAGCTCCGCCACGACGGGCGCGTAGCTGTCCACGACCTGGTCGAGGATGGCCCACAGGGTCGAGACGGTGCCGGCGCGCAGCAGCTCGGGACGGTCCTCGAGCCGGGCCCGGGCGCCGTGCAGTTCGCTGGCGATGCCCTGGCGCACGGTGATCACGAAGCTCGGGGCGAGGAAGATGCTGATCTCTCCGGTGTCGATCTCCTCGCGTTCGTCGTCGTACCGCGCCGTGCGCAGGACGATCAGCTCGGTGCCGTCCTTGTACCGTTCGGTCTTCGGCCGCAGGTGGAACGTCCGGGCGTCCTCGACGGCGAGCTCGTGCAGCCCGAAACTCCTGCGCACCTGGTTCATCTCCGGCTCCCCGGGCTCGAACAGCCCCAGCCAGACGAATCCGCCCTCGTCCCGGCACGCGGCCGCCTGTTCGAGCGGCATCGGGCCCTCCTGCTGCCGGCGCCCGTCGCGGTAGTGCGCGCAGTCGACGATCATGGCACTCCTCCTCGCGTCCGCCCCCGAGCGCCGCGTGCCGCCGCCGCCTGCGGCCTGGCGCGCGCCGCGAATCTCCTACTGCCATGGTTGCCGACCCGGGCCCGCTTCGTCGCCCGCGCCGACGCGCGGTGCGGGGTCGCGGTACGGCGCGCGTCAAGACGGGCGGTACGGCGTGCGTTGCGAAGGGCGGCACCGGGCCGTGGGGGTGGCGGTGATCGCCGACACGCGCTCTGTCGTGCGTGCCGGGGAGCCGTCTTGTGGATAGCGTCGGCCGAGGCCGATGACGCCGCTGTCCGCGGAGAGAAAGAAGGGTCGCCGTGTCCCGGAATCGCCGCTTGATTCTGAGCCCGCCCTCCGAGGTGTGGCGCCTGCTGTCCAGTGGCCACCGCTACGGCGAGTGGGTCTCGGGAACGCAGGAGGTCCTGGCCGCCGACCCGCACTGGCCCGCGGTGGGCGCCCGGCTCCGCGTCCGGGTGGGCGTCGGCCCGCTGACCCTCGACGACACCTGCGTCGTGCGCATCTGCGAGCCCGAGCGCCGTCTGGAACTGGAGGCGAAGGCGGACCCCTTCGGCGCGGCCCGTATCGCCATGAACCTGATCCCCTGGGGCGGGAACACCCTCTTCCTCCTCGAATGGCATCCGCTGCGCGGCCCCGGCACCCGCATGCACGGACTCCCCGTCGACTACCTCGTGTCCATCCGCAACGGCATGATGCTGACGAAACTCGCCCGGATCGCCGTCCGCGAGCGCGGGAGCGAGCCCGCCGACGCCGCGTCGGCGACCACCCGCCCCTGACACGTCGTGCGTCCGGCCGGCGGTCGCGATTTGTGGACGATCGCGTGACACGGAGACACGGAGACACGGGGACACGGACACACGGACACAGGGACTCGGACCACCGCAGCGCACCGGGCAGTGCGGTCGAGCAGCCGTATCAGTTTTGCTGATGCGTGATACAGCAGACGTCGTTGGACGTGATCGCGGCCGCGGTTCCAGGATGACCGCATGACCGTTTCCTCTGCCATCGTCTCCTTCGCCGTCGTGGCCGGCATGCTGACCGTCATGCCGGGACTCGACACCGCTCTGGTGCTGCGCTCCGCCATCACCCTGGGCCGGCGCCGGGCCTTCGCGACGGCGCTGGGGATCCTCAGCGGCGTACTCGTGTGGGGAGTGGCCGCCGCGGTCGGTGCCTCGGCGGTGCTCACGGCATCCCGCCTGCTGTACGACGCGCTGCGCGTGGCCGGCGCCGCGTACCTGGCCTGGATGGGCATCGGCATGATCCGCCAGACGCTCAAGGAGCGCGGCCGCCCGGCGTCGGCGGACGCGGCAGGGGACCGGGCAGGAGCCCCGACCGCGGAGGAGACGTGGGCGCGGTCCTGGGCGCGCGGCCTGGGCACCAGCCTGCTGAACCCGAAGAACGGCGTCTTCTATATGGCGATGCTGCCCCAGTTCATCCCCGCCGGCGCCCCGCATCTGCTCATGGGGGTCGTCCTGGCGATCGTGCACGACCTGGAGGGGCTGGTCTGGTTCAGCGCGCTGATCTTCGGTACGCAGCTCGTGCGCGGGTGGCTGAACCGCGGCTCGGTGCGGCGGGCCATCGACGCGATCACCGGCACCGTACTCGTCGGCTTCGGCATCAAGCTGGCCCTCGGCGACAGCTGACCGCCGAGCCCGTCCGGTTGGCCCGGAGCCCGGGTCAACCGGACAGCGGACGCGTCCTCGTACGCGCTCCGAGCGCCGGTCCCGGTCCCGGTCCGGTTCCCGGTCCCGGTCCGGTTCCCGGTCCCGGTCCGGCTCCCGGTCCCGGTGTCCCGTTCGCGTCTACCCCTTCGGGCCCCGGAAGAGGCCGAAGGTCTTCGTGAGGGTCTTCAGCGGGGTGGTGTCGGGTTTGGCCGTGGGAGGTGCGGGCGTCCGGGGCGCGTTGTCGCCGCTGGTCGCCTCGGCGAGCGCGGCGAGCGCCGACTCGGCCGCTTCCCGGTACAGGTCACAGGACGCCGTCATGGCTTCGAGCGCCTTGGCGTACTTGGTCACCATGGTCCGTGCGTGGACGAGTTCCTCGTCCGGGGTGTAAAGGTGCCAGCCGTTCCGCAGCCGTGCGAGGACCTGTTCGGCGCCGGCCGGCAGCGGCCGCGGCAGCGCGGCGAACTCCACGATCTTGCTGAGGAGTTCGGTCGGCTCGGTGCCGTCCAGGAAGACGTTGCGCACTGTGAAGCGCTCCGCGTCGTAGCCGGAGACCTGCGGCACGCCGGGCAGGACGACGGCGCCGCCGCGCGGCATCCCCACACCCAGTTCCTTCTTCATGGCGAAGTCGGCGATCAGCGCCTGCTCCGGTGTGGCACGGTGCTCGACCACCCGGTGGCGCAGGCTCGGGGGCAGGAACGCCGTGACGGGCCGCTGCCCCAGGACGCCCGGTGTCATCGCCTCGTGCACCACGACATGGATGAACCAGCTCTCCCGCGCGCAGTCCCGTAGCAGGCGACGCAGCTCGTCGTCGTCCTTCGGCAGCTGGTTCGCCGCCCGCAGCCGCACGTTGCCCACCGTCTCGTGGTCCCACGCGACCTGCTCACTGTCGGGCCAGAACACCGTGGCGGGCGAGATCCAGCCGGCCTCCCACGCCCGTTCCGCCTCGGCGGCCAGGACCCAGCCGACGCCCTCGCCCCCGGCGCGGCGGGATTCGGGATCGTACGTGGTCAGCTGCGCGCGCACCGTGACGCCGTCGGCCGCCTGCCAGCGAGCCTCGAAGACGCGGCGGGCCAGCGGGCCGGGGTCGGCGGACTCGTCCCGCGGGTACATGTCGGTGGAGCGGGCCGCCTCGACGGGGTCGAGGTGCAGGAAGTCGTCGATCACCCGGGCCGCCTTGAGGGCGATCAGGTTGCGCCGGACGTCCCGCTCGGGCTCGGACCCGAGGTGACGCCCGCGCCCGAGCCAGGTGGTGTCGGGGACGGTGGTCGCTGGTGCGCTGTTCTTGGCCATGGAACCGTTCAGTGGGTGATCGGGGCCCGACCAGTATGGTCCGTGACCCGGGCGAGGGAAGCGATACCCCGTCCACACCGCCACGAATCGAATGCCGTGCCGATCGGCGAGCGGGCCGATTCGTGCACGGCACGCACGGCACGGACGGCACGGACGGCATGGGCGGCCCGGGCGGCACGCACGGCAGGGGCCACAGCCGTGCGGCGGTGCGGGTGGTGGCGGGCGGGCTCAGACGGCGACGGAGAGCAGGTCGACGACGAAGACGAGGGTGGAGCCGGGCGGGATCAGCGGCGTGGGCGACTGCTTGCCGTAGCCGAGACGCGGGGGAATGACGATCTCGCGTCGGCCGCCGACCCTCATCCCCCTGATCCCGCGGTCCCAGCCCTTGATGACGCGGCCCCCGCCCAGAGCGAACTTGAACGGCTCACCCCGGTCCCAGGAGGCGTCGAACTCCTTCCCGGACTCGAAGGTGACGCCGACGTAGTGGACCCGGACGACATTGCCCGGCCTCGCCTCGGCCCCGTCCCCGACGACGAGGTCGCGGATCGTCAGTTCGGCGGGAGCGTCACCCTCCGGAAGATCGATCTCGGGCTTCGTCAGTTCACTCATCACAGCCTCGTCTGCTCTCTGCCGGAAGCCCTGTACGGACCAGCCGGCCGCATGGTCAATGTACGCAGTAGATCACCGCGCCGCCGAGAACGCCGCCCCCGCCCAGTGCGCCGGACCCGACGGAGAAAGGCACCCACGCCGTTCGCGGATCGCTGCTTGAGGGGCTGTCGGTTCGTCAGTCCCGAGGCAGCGCGGCGAGCCAGCGGTCGTCCTCGAACTCGGCAGGGACGTCGTCCTCCCACGGATCGATTCCGCGGCGCTCCAGTTCGTCGAACCATCGGTCCCGCTCTGGTTCCGGGAGGCGCTGTCCGCACCAGGGGCAGAAGTCGATCCCGATGCAAGACCTGCCGCCGTCGTGGATGATCAGCCCGTACTCCTGGAACTTGGCGCTGAACCTGATCAGCGCGTCCGGACAGTCGAAGGGGTCGTCGTGCTGGTCGCAGGACACGTTCACCTTGAGGCTCATCGTCTCGCAGCAGTGGTTGGTCATGACCTCGGCTTCTCGTTCATCGGTACGGTGCCCAGAACGTAGATCATGGTCTGTGGTGATCACCACCGGGTATACGGCGACTTCCCGCTGGACCATCAGCCCGGCCGCTGCCGCTGCAGCGGCCGAAGCCGCTCTGCTCCTACGACCGCGCCGTGCTGTCCGAGCGCCACGTGGTGAGACGCGGGCGGCCCGGAAGTTCGGCGCGGCCGGTGGCCCACAACAGGGTCAGCCAGGGATCCGCGCCGCCCGGCGCCTCCGGAAACAGACGGGCGAGCACCCGCGAGCAGAGAGCGGACGGCGGGGTCCAGTCAAGCCCGAAGCCTTCCGCCACGTCGTGCATGTGCACCAGCGTCTCCTGCAGCCCCAGCGCCGCGAAGCCCTCGGGGTCCGACACTCCGGCGGCGTGGTGCGCGCGGACGTGGGGCGGCGTCGTACGCACCATGGCGACCAGCAGCGCGCCGCACGCCTCCAGCACCTGCAGCAGACCGGCTGGACCCGCGTCACGCTCGGCGTAGGCGAAGACCATGGGTGCTTCCGGCCTCTTCCGGCTCAACGCGAAGGGCACATGGGTGTCCAGCGGCGGGCTCTGCGGACCCAGCTGCACGGCGTAGTAGAACAGGTCGTTGGCGAGGTGTTCGACGGTCTCCCAGCAGTCCCACTCCAGCGAACCGGCCTTACCGCTCCACCCCTCAGGGGGCGCGGCCCGGAGGGTGCCCACGGCGAGCCGCACGGCAAGGTCGATGTCGTCCGCGGTGACGGGGGACGGGACTGATCCGGTGTCGACTGATCCAGACATGACAGCACCGTATCGCGGGAGAACAGCCCGCCACTGTGACCCCACCACCGCCGTCCGGCAACCGCCGTCGGGTGAAGTCAGGCGGTCAGTCGGCCGGGCGTGGCCGGTGAGGGGCCGGGTGTGAGCCGGGTGAAGTGCTCGTACCGGATGATCCGGTCGCGCTCGGCTTCCGGGAGGCGTGCGAGGAGGCCGGGCAGGGGCCGTTCGGCGGCGACCTCGCCGCGATGCGCGCAGATCGCCGCCCACTTGACCTCTGCCCACGGGGAGACGTCGACCATGGTGGTGACGTGGGAGTCGGGAACGGCGATGACGCTCTTCCCGACCGTGCGCAGCACGTCGCCGAGCGGGTCGACCGTGTGGCCGGAATGGGTGGCGGCGTACAGGGCCGTGGGCTGCCAGGGCTCCCCTGCGTCCGGGTACAGGGCGGCGACCGGTGCGGCTTCCACGGCGAGGAGGGTGATCTGATGGGCGCGTCGGTGATCGGGGTGGCCGGTGAGCTGGCCGACGCAGTCGTGGCCGACGACCACCTGAGGCCGGAAGGCGCGGATGGTGGCCACGACGCGGCCGACGGCCTCGTCGAGCGGTGCGTCGACGAGCCTGGTGGCTCCGCCGGGCGCCGATGCGGGGTTGCGGGCGTCGGCGTACCCGAGGAGGCGCGGCGCTCCGGCGCCCAGGACCGCGAGCGCATCCGCGAGTTCGGGGATACGCCGGCTGTCCGCGGTCCACGTGGCGGTGACGACCGCGGTGCGAGCTCCGGCGGCGGCGTGCTGGGCGAGGACTCCGCCGGCGAGAAGCGACTCGTCGTCGGGGTGGGCGAAGACGCCCATCAGGCTCGGCGGGCTCGTGGTGGTCACGGTGCTTCCCTTCCGTGGTCGGGTCGGATGGGGCGGACGCGCGAACGCGGCCAGGGGGGGGCGACGTAGAGGGGGGATGGGGCAGGCCCGTGCTCCTCCGGAGACGGAGCGCCAAGGTCAGTGGCGGGGGACCGGAGTGCCGGTGAGGCTCTCGGCGTGCCGGGCGATCAACGGGGCGAGGTGCGGGTGGACGCCTCGGCTGCAGGCCTGGAGGAGCTGGCCGAGGGCGACGAGTTCCCCGGCCCGGCCGGCGGGCGCCCCGAGCACGTCGGCGAACTCGCGGCGGACGCGGGCGGCGACCGCCGGCACCGTCAGGGAGTAGGCGTGCAGGAGACCCGGGTCGTAGCCCACCGGCATGCGCCCCCAACCCTCCCAGTCGAAGACGACGAGCGCCGGGGCGGAGAGGTTCGCCCAGTGGAGGTCCGCGTGCCCTGTGGTGCAGTCGCCGATCCGCATGGGGGCGATGCCCAGGAAGGTGCGGAGGTTGCGGTCGATCCAGGACTGCCGCACGGCCTCGCGATGCGTCGGCACGGTGGCGATCGCGGCCGTTGCCGCGCGCAGGTCTCGCCACCAGGCGTCCGGGAGCCCGGGATCACGGTCGAGGACCGGGCTGCCGGCGACGACCGCCGGCGTGGTGACGAACTCGGTGAGCTCGGCCCGGTACGCGTACGGTCCGCGCGTCCAGTCCAGGAGTTCCCGCAGCCGCGGACGCGGCACCGCCCGTGGCATCGCCGCGTCCGCGAGGGCGGTGCCCTCCCAGAGTCGTCCGCCGGCCTTCCCGGACGGCGCGGACACCACTCGCAGCCAGCTCGCGCCCACGCGGCGCCCGAGCGTGCGGCCCTGCCACCCCCAGACCTCAGGGCCGGACGGGGAGACCTGCAGACCGCGGCTCGCGGCCGCGAACGCGCGGCGCATCCGCTCCGCGTCCTCGGCGGCAGCCGGGGCAGTGAACACCACTGTGCTCATGGTCGGTTCCTCGATTCGGTCGGCATGTTCAACGGGCGCGGGCGTGCGAGTGTCACGGCCGACCTCGACGGCGGGACTCCGGACCATGGGGGCCGGGCCCCCGACGCGACGTCTCTCCTGGCCCAGCTGCGAGGAGCGGCCCGCCCTCACAGCGGCTCCGAAATCGTGCATTCAGGGCTGTCCGAAGGATCTCGTCGGGCCCGCGTACCCGTGCGGATGAGGCAGTACTCGACGGGTCCCGCTCATTAATCACTCGACCGCCCCTCCGACCTGCGGGAAACTCCCCGCGATGACACAACGAACCGATAAGCCTCCCGCCTGGGACGAGCGCACGCAGCTGATGACCTTCCTGGACTACGCCCGTGACACGGCGCGAGCCAAGTGTGAGGGCGTGTCCGCGGAAGACGCCGTCAGAGCCCCGCTTCCGAACTCGCCGCTGATGACCCTGTCCGGGCTGATCAGCCATCTGCGGTGGGTCGAGTACCACTGGGTCCAAGTGATGTTCCTGGGCGAGGAACCCGCGGGTCCGCTCACCCAGGCGAGCGACGACGACCCCGACCCCGAGATGCGTACCGCGGTCGACATCCCGTTGCCCCGACTGCTCGCCGAGTATGAGGAGCAGAGCGACCACTACCGTCGCCTGCTGTCCGACCACGACCTGAACTCAAGGGCCAAGCGCCCCATCAGAGACGGCCGGCACGTGGACCTCCGCTGGGTGATCCTCCACCTCATCGAAGAAACCTCCCGGCACAACGGGCATCTCGACATCGTGCGAGAACTCGTCGACGGACGCACCGGCGCCTAGGCACTCGCGGTCCGCTACGAGGGCAACCGCCCTCGTAGCGGCCATCGATGGCCGTCCGCCGCACGCACCTTTGCGAGGGCGGGCGGCCCGGCCGGGACCGTGGTCGCCGAACTCGCGCTGAAAGACCCGGGTGTTCGGGAAGAGCCGGCGGGACACCTTATGCTTTCGCGAAGATCATCTGCGCTTGCCATGCGCACTTCAGCGAAACCAGCGGGGACATGAAGAAGCACACACTGATCACCACAAGTCTCGTCCTGACTCTCGGACTTGTGACCGGCTGCTCCTCCGACGGCGACGGCGGCAAGGGCACGCCCGGCAGCGCGGCCCAGGGCGGCGGCAAGGGCGGCAGCGAGGCCCCCAAGCCCAAGGGACCGGTCTACGCCGGCCCTGCGCTGCCCGGCCTCGCCAAGCAGCAGGCATGGAGCCTGCCGCCGGCCAAGGCCATCGACCTCGGCGACGCCCTGCTCTTCGTGAAGGCCGCTCAGGGCGACTACGCCCGCGGCGGATACGAGAACGACCCCCTGGACGGCACGGTCGGCACGCTCTTCTCCGCCTACTCCCTGGACAAGCCGGAAGCGGTGACCCTGGAGTTCAGGGACGTGAAGAGCGGAGCCGTACGCAAGTCCCTCGCCCTGAAGGCCGGCACCGTAGCTGCCACGACCTGGCACAACGGTGTGCCGGCGGTGGCGGTCACCACGACCAGCACGCAGGAGTCCGACGGGCTCAGCGCGGCGAAGAGCAGCATCACGGTCACCGTGTACGGAGCCGACGGAGCGCGGCTCGGCACGATCGAGCACGCGGGCGACGGCAAGGGCGTCTCGGTCAGCGAGGGCCACCTGATCGAGCAGGACGGCGAGGGGGCCCTGAAGCTCACGCCGATCGACGGCGGCGAGCCCCGCAAGGTCACCTGCACCGGCACCCTCGCGCACTGCTCCTACGACCCGCGCAACAAGGAGATCGACGGCGCGCAGGCGCACGCCCCGCTGATCACCGGGACGTACACCTTCCACGTGGAGAACGCGTCCACGTACGAGACCGACCCCGAACAGCTCGTCATGTCCGAACTGGCCACGGGGAAGAAGGTCTGGAGCACCGCTGACGTCACCCCGCCCCAGGGCGTGGAGCTGGACAAGGACCACAAGCGCACCAGTGGCGCCGTCCGCGTCCTCGACGTACGCGACGGGCGGATCCTCACCGCGTGGGGCGCCGGCGCGTTCTCGCCCGACACCTTCGTCACGGCGACGTACGACCTGGCCAGCAGGAAGCAGATCGGCGCTTCGACCACGTACCGCTACGCCGACTTCCCTGGCGACACGATCAACACCGAGGGCTCCTCGGTCTTCTCTCCCGACCACAAGCTCGCGGCGGCCCACACGAAGAGCGGCACCGCCCTGTGGGACCTCGGGACCGGCAAGGAGCTGTGGAAGCAGGCGGACGGCGAGATCCCGCTGACCCCGCGCCGCTTCTCCGCCAACGGCGTGCTGTACGGCGACACCGACAAGGACGGCGGATCCGGCACGAGCACGCTCGCGGTGGAGGCCCGCACGAAGAAGGTCCTGGCCAAGGACCTCCCCAGCGACGGCATCCCGCTGTTCTCCCGCTCCACCGGCTACGGGTACCTCACCACGGACAACGGCTTCTTCGTCTTCCCGGCGGAACGCCAGGACAGCTGACGACGAGGCTCGTCGAGCGGGGGAGCGGAAGTAACGCCGGAGGGGCAGACCAGAAACCCCTGACCTGCTCCGATACCCCCGTCCCATCCTGCCCACAGCGCCCCCACCTGCACTGGTTGCGTGTCACGGCGCCGGACCATGCCGGACCGCTCCGCACGGCGTGCGGGGGCTCGATGGCAAAGCGAGGCATCCCTCCCGCGTCGTCGTGGCGCCGGCGGCGCGGAGCTCGGAAGGGTCGACCATGGAGGCATGACCTCTTCGTCTCGCTCGTCGCGCGTCGGTGGCCGACCGGATCCGTCAGGCGGACCCTCCGCGCCCGGTGGTGAGTCCGCTCCTGGCCGCGGGTACCTGCTGGACAACGCGCGCGCCGAGGCGGGCGAGCGGTTCGTCTGGCTGGCCGAACTGTTCGACGGTGTGACGCGCGGGCACTTCGACCGACTGGGCGTCGGAGCCGGCTCGCGCTGCTGGGAAGTGGGGGCCGGTGGCCCAGGCATCCCGGAGGCGCTCGCGACGGCCGTCGGTCCGAGCGGGTACGTGCTGGCCACGGACATCGACCCGTCGTGGCTGAAGGCAGGCGACGGGTACGAGGTGCGCCGCCACGACGTCGCCGCTGATCCGCCTCCGGAGCCGGGGACGTTCGATCTGGTGCACGCCCGGCTCGTGCTGGTCCATGTACCCGACCGGGCCCGCGTGTTGGCCACCATGGTGGCAGCGCTCCGGCCAGGCGGCCGGCTGCTGATCGAGGACGCCGATACCGCTCTGCAGCCACTGGCCTGCCTGGACGACAGCGGCCCCGCACAGCGGCGGGCCAACCGGCTGCGCGAAGCGGTCCGTGAGCTGCTGGCGCGCCGCGGCGCGGATCTGCGCTACGGCCGGACACTGCCACGGGCCTTGCGTGAGGCCGGCCTGGTGGACGTCGCCGCAGCGGGCTTCTTCCCGGTCGGCGGGCCGGCCTGTGACCGGCTGGAGGCGGCGACCATCCGGCACGTTCGCGGCGAACTGCTCGCGGCCGGCCTGGCCGACGACGCCGAGATCGACGTACACCTGGCCGCCATCGCCGCGGGCGAACTCGACCTGACACTCGCACCGCTGATCTCGGCCTGGGGCCGCCGTCCAGCCGAGAACCCTCCGAAACTCGGCTAGGCAGGGATCCAGGCAGGGCCCGACCTGCTCCCCGCCCGATCCCCGCGCGGGCAGGGAGCAGTCGAGGAGTTCAAGTGCCAAGGCTGCAAGCCCTAGTCCACGGCCCTGACCAGCTCATACGGCCCGTCGGACAGACCCTCGACCCATCCGTCGTCGAGGTGGATGGTCCAGGTGTCGCTCACTGCCCGCCTCAGGTGCACCAAGGTGGCGACTTCCGCGATGACTGCCGGCGCGTCCGACAGCCGCAACGGGGAGCACGGGACACCGTGTCGGGTGTAGGTCGGCAACTCGCCATTGCAGTTGAAGGCGTGGAGCGGCGGCAAGGGATGTTCGCCGAACCACTCGGGGCGGTGTTCCTCCGCCCAGGCGGCCGCGGCGTCGACACGGTCCAGATGCGCCAACAGTGGCTCAGGGGCGGGACCGCAACCGAACTGCACCAGGAAGCCCGCGGTATCGACCGCCCACCAGTCCCACGTGAATCCGGGTCGGGGGTGCCGCAGGATCTCCGCCATGGCAGCACGGTATCGGGGCGACGAGAGGCCGGCCAAGGACGATCCACAGGGCACGGCCCGGCAGGCGAGGCGTCTGAACCGAGTCCGCTTCCTCTCCCGCGGGGAGGTGCTCCTTTGATCGACGCCGGCAGCTGTCGCTCAGGGCACCAGCGGGGCGAACAGGTTCGCCTCCGCGTCGTCGAGAAGGAAGCCGTTGTCGAGACGGACACGCACGGTCACCCGAGTACGGCGCTGGTCGTACGCGCGCCACTCCGGCTCCAGCGCCTCGATCTGCTCCTCCAGCTGCTTCCTGCTGGCGGGCGGCATCTGGGGGCCGTACGCGTCAAGGAGGGAAGCGAGCCGGAGGTATTCGCGCGCTTCGGGGGTCTCCTCGCGGGAGTGCTCGGTGACGCGCTCGACGGTGCCCTCGTTGCCTGCCGCGAGGCGGAGGGAAAGGCCGCCGACGTCACCGGCCAGGGGCAGTTCCAGCTCGCTCGCCAGCCGCACGCGCCGACCCTCGTCCAGTGTCATGCCCCCTATTAGGCCACATCAGCACCCCGACGCCCCAGGTCAGGGTCGGGCCGCGGAGCCCCCGACCCGGCAGGACGCATGAGTACCGGCCCGGACCACGATTGGCGGGCCGGAAACCAGGTGCGGAGCGTCGACGTGCTGGTGTGTGATCTGGGGCATGGCGATATTCGTGCATCTGACCTCCGCGGCGAACGCGCCGCGCGTGCGGCGGTCCGGGATCCGGGCAGACGCGCATGGGCAGGGTGGCGCGCGAGGCGTGTACTGCTTCCCGGTGCTGGCCTCGTACACGCTCACCCACCAGTGGCTGCGCGAACTGGCCCGCTTCGGCAGCCGGGGCGGGCTCGTCGCCGTACACGTGCGACTGGACGACGACGAGCGAGTGCTGGTCGGGCACTACGGGGACCGGCCGCGGGAAGCCCAGCACACGGTGTCCGCGGCCGAGGCGGTACGGCGGATCGCCACGCTCGACGACCCGCGTGGCTGGGAGGTGTTCGTGCCACGGGCGATCCGGTCGCGCGAAGTGCACCGCATCAGGGCCGCGCCGCAGCTCGTCGGCTGGCGGTACCGCCCGGACGCCCA
Source organism: Streptomyces sp. NPDC004327 (assembly GCF_042873935.1). Lineage (NCBI taxonomy): Bacteria > Bacillati > Actinomycetota > Actinomycetes > Kitasatosporales > Streptomycetaceae > Streptomyces > Streptomyces sp. NPDC004327. Next base: position 1,174,759 of record NZ_JBIAME010000001.1, read on the forward strand.
CGGCGTGCGGCCCTGCACGTGCTTCGGATGTCGCGTCCGCGGCGAGTACGGTGGCCGGCGGCTGCGCGAGCGGCTGCCTCATCCGCTCGACGGGCCGCCGCCGCCCGTCAAGGTGCTGCTCGACAGGATCGCGGCAGCCGGCACACCCGGTGATCCGGCCGTCCTGTCCGAGGCGCTGCACTGGTTCGCCATGCGCCGCCGCGGACCGCTCGACCGCCTCACCCCCCTCGCCGCCCACCCCGACCCCCGGGTCCGGGAGGACCTCGTGTGGACGGTGGGCCGTTGGACCACTCCGGGCGTCGCGGAACTCCTTGCCGCACTCGCCGACGATCCGCACCCCGACGTCCGCGAGGCTGTGGCCGAGGTCCGCGACTGAGGGCTGCTCGGCAAATGATGTTCGAGTCGACTCGGGCAGGGCCAGCCGCTAAGGGCCGTCCCCCAACTACGGACTGGACAGCACCCCTCGGACAAGGACCACCTGGTCGGGTTCGCCCAGTCCGGCACGGTTGATCCGGCCACGCCCGCGGTCGACGCTTTCAGCCGCGAAACGTTCTCGCAGCTCAGGTAGCGCGAGCGGCGGCTCGAAGACCTCACTGAGGCCTCGCCCGCTGTCGGCGTGCTCGTAGCGGAAGGCGTAGACCTTCCCCTCGTACAGCCACTCGCAGCGGACCAGCGGTCGCGCGAGGACTCTCTCGAACCAGTCGGCCGTCCGGAGCGCAGCCTCCGTGGGGTTGCCGGCTGTGGCGAAGGTGAACTCGGTCGGTGCGTCGGGGCGACTGAAGTTCTGGTTGTGGAGCTTGTCCGCGCGCACGATCGTGCCGTTGTAGTGGGCTCCGATGGTCAGCACACCCTGGTGGCGCTCCGGGTCGCCGATGTCCAGATAGGCCAGAAGCTCGCCGAAGCTGGTGTGGTGCGCCGGCAGCAGGACCGTGTCGAGCGGGTCCACCGACCAGGAACCCGCGCGCACAGAAAGCACAGCCGCGAACTCCTGCTGCGCGGAGGTTAGGTCGTTCTTGTCGTGCTCGAACCAGGGGATTTCCTCCACCGCCGCACCTTAGCGCGTGACTGCTGACCTGGCCGGTCCAGAATGCTGCCGTGGTCGAAGACGAGCAGAGCGGCATAGAACCGCGTTCATTCCTGACGTGCGTGACAGAGGTGGCTCGGCTGTTGGGCGTCGGAGATGTCGCCTTGGAATCGAAGGGCAGGCATGCCCGCCAGCTCGCCCATGCGGTGCGTAAGCCCCTGCTCGAACGTGAAAGTCTCCCTGAGGAGTGGTTCGTCCCGCTGATGGCGGCAGCCGTATACGACCCGGACTCCAGCTTCTGCCGCTGGTTCGTCGAGCCGGCGGTCTACGCATTCGGACGCCGCCGTGTGATGGCGGCATTGGTCGACTATCTGCGGACCGGCACGGATGCCGAGCGAGCTGGTGCCGTGCGGGCCTGGTACAGCGCCCAGGTGCCGTTGCGTGCAGACCGGTCTCCAGCGTACGGACCCGGCGGGGTACGTGATCCCGCGCTGGACGAGTCACAGGACATCAAGGCCGCCTGGCTGGAGGCATCCCTGCGGGTGCTCGCCGAAGCCACGGACCTGCAGATGCGCCACCGTGTCCTGCGGGGCCTGCCTGCCTCCCGCGCGGTCTACCCTCCGCCCCTGCACGAACTACTTGAAAGCACACTCGCATCCGCCCGGGTCCATCCCGACCCGCACATCCGTCGCTGGGCCGCAGCAGCAGACCCCGAGGGAGTCTGAGCCCGACGCTTAGCCCTCCTGAGAGTCGGACAGCCCGTAGCCGAACTCGGCGTCGCCGGTCTGCACTTCCTACTTGCAGTCCGGGGGCAGCGCCTCTACGACCAGGGCGATCGCTTCGGCGACGGTGGCGACTACGGTATGCGTGCCCCGTGGTGTCTCGTGACTGCCGACCCGCCAGCTGTTGTTTTGGGCAGGACCTATCGCGAAGAAGTCCTCGGAGAAGGGGGGCAGGGGGGAACGGTGGAACGTGAGCCCTCCGTGGGAGACGAACGGGGCGAGTCGACGAAGCTCCGGGGTGTTGAATGCCTCTTCCACCAGACGACCGTGGCTCTGGCCGGCGGTCGCGGCCCTTGCCGCGTCCCACGCGTACTCGACAGCGCGCCCCTCCTCGTGGGCCACTGCCCGCGGACAGGCGGTGAGCCACGCTCGCCGGCCGGCAATCACGGTGAGTGCGTCGCCACGCTGCCAGTCGCCGATCGCCTGTGCCACGTCCGTCAGGGTCTCGGCGTACCCGGAAAGGGCCGCTCCCAGCCAGGGCAGGGTCAGCCTGACCTGGATCTCGTGCCGGTCGCGTTCCAGGACGACCCGGACGGTCCCACGGTCTGCCTCGACGACGACAACGACCGGCTCGGGAGGCGCCTGTGTCCATTCCGTGGCATCCAGGGGAGCCAGGGTGATTCCTGCTGCTGTCGCGAAGCGCCGTAGCCCAGCGCCCGGGTCGCCGGCGTCGGGCCCGAGCTCTGGGTAGAGCGCGGTATCCATCTTTGGACTGTCGTGCGGGGACTGTGCGCTCACAGGTGGTCGTCCTCTCGTCAGGCCGGTCATGGTAAATGGCCGCTGTCCTCGGGGCGATTCCCAACCCGGATGTGGGGCAGGTGCGGACGGCAGAGCATCGCAGTTCGTGCCAGCAGCGCGCTGGAGCCTTTTATGGGCGTGCGGCAGTTGGTGGTCAGGTCGGGGACGGCACCTGCCGATGGGGCATCAGGCAGCAGGTGAGCGTGAGGAACGCATCGTGGATGTCCGCTCGGCGTTTCGAACAGAAGAATGCGGAGTCGTTTGAAACCCTGCAGCCGGTCGAGGACCCGCTCGACGACCCCTCAGTAGACCTCTGGGGCGCTGCCGTGGGGTGTACCACATCGGGCAACGGCGGGAACGATGCTGCGCGCACAGGCCTGGTCGCGGTAGAAGCCGTGGTCGTACCCCCGGCTGATCGGCGGTGGGCTGTCTGGAGTCCCCCCTCAGCGCTCCAGCCGTAGATCGTGATCTTCATGTCCGTGCCGGGATGGTCGCCGGTAGCCTGCACGCGTGGGTGAGATCTGGGACGAACGGCGACTGGTCGCTGACGGATTCGAGCATGTATATGCCGAGTTGGAGTGGTACGACGGTCCCCGCGACGGGCTTGTCGACGTCGATGGGGTGCCTCACTACTTTCAGTGCCACGACGTGGACTTCTCCGTTGTGCCAGATGAGTACTTCGTGTGGCCAGCGGACGAGACCTTGGTCGCGCTAGAACGTGAACAGTGGGCGATCTTCGTCGCGTGGAACGACTGCTACGAAGCGGGAACCACCGGGATCGACCGCCATCCTGGTCATGGAGGTATCGACCCCCGGTATGACGAGCTGACGACACAGCTCACCCCACACCGCCAAGCGCCGGCAGATGCGAAGCTGCTGGTTGCCGAGTGGCGGTTCGACGGTGGGGGCCGCTACCGGGTCGACGGGGTCGACTACTGGGTTCGATGGCGCGAACGAGGATGAGGCTGCGCTTGATCATTCTCGCTCTGTCACCATCGACGAAGACAGCCCCTGAATGGGCCGAATATTCCTGGCAGCAGCCCGCGCTGCCGTTTACGTTCCGCCCATGTGCAGCGTCTTCGTGTTCCCCGCGGGAGAGTCGACCGCGACAGCCGCACGGCTCGGCCGGCTGATGCCAGGCAAGGACGGGTACTGGTCGGACGGGAAGCTCTTCATCGACTTCATGGACGAGCAGGACGGTCACCTGTTCGTTGGCTGGGATCCCAAGGACGTACGCCTGCTGGACTCCGCGCTCGGCCATCGCCCGGCCTGCGGCCCTGCTGGTCAGCGTCTCCAGCCACATCGACGGTGCTGCCGAGATCCGTGCCTCCTTGTCACACGTCCTCGAAGCCGGAGGCGTCGCCGGCGACGATTACGCCGACCGCTGCTGGACGCTCGAAGAGATCGACACCGAGTGCAAGGTCGATGGTCTGGGCTGATTCGACTTCCGAACTCACGCCGCACGGCTCGGCCACCAGCCCTGGACTATCGCTCGCTCAAGTTCAGGGAGGCAGGTCTAGCCATGTTCGACCACGTCGTTGGGCTACGGCCCGAGGAAGCGGCACGATGGACTGCGCTCGTCGAGCAATGCCGGCCCGTCCTTGCGGGTGAAGGGATGGAGGCCGTTCAAGATCTGCTGGCTGAACGCGGCTTGAGCATCATCCAGTCGATCACGATCATCGCGCGTTGCTCGGTTGGCAAGAGACGTCCTTGCGTACGGCCGTCGACATCGTGACCACGAGCTCCTCTCGCACAGCCGTCAGCGACGCCGACTAGAACGTCACTTGGTGAGACGTCGGTAGTTGATGAGGCTGGTGGCGATGGCTGTGAGGGCGAGGAAGTGTTCCGGCTTGCGTTCGTAGCGGCGGTGGAGCCGACGCCAGCCGGCGAGCCAGGACCATGGTCCGCTCGATGACCCATCGGTGGCGTCCAAGCCGCTGTGAGGTCTCGATGCCGCGGCGAGCGACCCGTGGCGTGGTGCGCGAGAGCGGAGCTGACGCCGCAGGTGGAGGTAGTCGTAGCCCTTGTCGCCGTGGAGCTTGTCGGGCCGTCGGCGGCGGGGGCCGAGGCGGCTGCGGATCGGCGGTATCGACGCGACGAGCGGCTTCAGCGGGAGACTGCCGTGAGTGTTCCCCGCGGAAATGGCGACCGCGACCGGCAGGCCGGACCGTCCGGTGACGAGGTGGATCTTCGATCCGCTCGTGCGATCGCGGCCAGGAACTCGCGCCCCCGCCCGCCGCCGACCGCCTCCCCGCGGCCGCACGCATCCCATGGAGGTTGGGTGATAGTGCATCCCTGCTGGGTCAAGTTGGTGGCCACCACCCAGGTAGCTACCCTCTTTGATGCAGAGATCGAGAATAGTCCAGGAAGTCCGGGTGTCCTGTTGAGTGTCGAAGACCTAGAGTGGGCGGTTCCGCAACTCGTTGATTTCCGGAGCCCTGTAGCACGAGAGATCGATTGGCAATACATCCAGGGTGAGATTGGCGTGGCGTTGCCACAGGATTTTATGGAACTCTCCGACTGGTACCCGTCTTTTGCTGTCGACGAATTCTTGAGCGTTCACATTCCCGATCCGGGAATGGAGCAGTATTTTGTTCGTGGCGTGCGCGGGCAACTCGAGGTTCTGAGTCGGCTTCGCGATACTGGACGGTCCCTTGGTTATGTTCCGTTTCCGGAATCGAGTGGTCTTTTCCCGTGGGGGGATTCCATTGATGGAGACTACTTCTATTGGCGAACTGGGGTATTGGAATCTGAGCCCTGGACGATTTTGGTCCGGGGAGCCAACGATGATTGGTGCGAGTACAACGGAAGCCTGACTGAGTACCTTGCTGGGCTGGTGCGCGGAACGGTTCCCCCTGAGGGTCTCCCTCCGGACTTTCCGGGCCCAGCCCCGGTGATCGATGTGGATTGATCCGGAATGGGACAGAGGCTTCCAGCCGTTGCCCGGGGCGTCGGGAAAGAGCGGTGCCAGGCACGCTGGTGAGTGGTGGAGGCCGCCGTGTCTGTTTGGGGCCTGGAGAGCAGGAACCGTGCGCCGTTCGCCCAGCAAGACCGGCCTGCAGTGCGACGAGCGCGGGCCGACACAGCGCGTCGGGGGCCCGCCGATGCGGGCTTACCTCAGGCAGTTGGCAGCCGGTCCGAGTTCATGCCGGGCCAGGGCCTTGCGGGTGCATCCAATCCGTGAACGGAGCCGATCGGGGCCTGGATGGCCAGGGCCAGACGGATTAGGCGATGTAGCGCCAGGCGGTGGTGGCACCGAAACCGAAGCCTGGCGGCGAACTGGGCGCCGGTGTGGCCGGATCGCAGGGGGCCGCGCCAGGACGAACAGGCCCCCGCCCCGCTGTCAGAGGACGCCATCGGGTGTTGCGCTCCCAGCGGCTGTTCCGCAATCGGACGGTCAGGTGGCCCGAGCTTGCGACGGACATATCGACGCCGGACAGGTGGTCAGGGTGCGGAAGTTCCCAGTGGACAGGCGACCTCGGTCGTTAACCCGCCTACCAGGAGCTTCCTCACGTCTCACCACAACCGTCGGGCTCTCAACGACGCACCCACCGAATCAGGTTGGACCCCGTTCAGCGCCCGCGCGTGACGTGCTTCGTCGATGTAGCGACCAAGGTGATTGCCGCCGTGGCCTCACACCGCATGAGCCGGCGCGGCATGCAATACCGGCGGCGCGACAAATACCCCGGCTTGGCTCACGTGGAGACGGGACCGCGAGACAGTGCGGTGCGCAGAGCGAAGATGCCGAGCATGCCGCCTGACGCGAACCGCTGAGCGGTCATCACGCGGGGTCGGGTAGCCAGGAACCCCGAGACCCGTGCTGCGCCCAACATGATCACACCGTTCACGGTGATCCCCACGACGATCTGCACGCAACCGAGCTGTAGCAGCTGCGCCCAGGCCGGACCCGACTGCGGATCCATGAACTGGGGGAGGAGGGCGGCGTACAGCAGAGCGATCTTGGGGTTGAGCAGGTTGGTCAGCAGCCCCATCGAAAACAGGCGGGCGTCGGAGACCGGAGGCAGGTCCTGGGCCGGAGCGAACGGAGAACGGCCGCCGGGCTTGAGCATGCCCCAGGCCAGGTAGCCCAGGTAGGCGGCCCCCGCAAGCTTGACCACGGTGTACGCGACCGGCACGGCGGTGAACAGCGCGGAAAGGCCCGCAGCCGAGGCCAGTAGGTAGCACACGAAGCCCACGGCGGTCCCACTGAGGCTGACCAGGCCCGCCCTGCGGCCTTGGGTGATCGCGCGGGACGCGAGGTGGATCATGTTCGGTCCCGGAGTCAGGGCCATGCCCAGTTCTACCAGAGCCACTCCCCCTATAGCGGACAGCGCGATCACTGATTAACCTCCTGGTCGTTCGTCGGGTACCTGGTACCCCGGAGTGGGGATGCGCCCACTGCAATGGACGACTGCGCGCATCAGCAGCGTCTGCTCCGCCCCCGCTGCAGGATACGGCGTTGCCCTCGCTCGGCCTTCGCCGAAGTCCTTCGGAGCCGGCCGGGCTGCTCTGGAATGCGCCGCGCCTCGCCGCGTTGGTGTATCAGGGGCGGGGGCGTGGCCTCTGCGGAGGCCCACTGGGCGAAGTCTGCGGCGGACGGCCGACAACCTCCGCGACGGCTGAAGTCACCCTGGCCACAGGGAGGTCACCGTGTCGATGGCCCGGGGGATCTCGTGCTGTCCGCCCGCACGGGGAGTCAGCTGGGCGAGCACCTCTTCGCGGCCGGCCGCCGTGGGGCCGCCAGTCACTTGGTCGAGTATCCAGTACTGCGGCTGGGGTGAACATCGACCCTGGCCGTGGCGTCACGCAGCCGCTGCGTCACAGTCTCGTGGCCGAGGCCGGCTCAACAGCTGATGGGTTGGCCGGCCAACATGTCGACTGCGGCAGCCGGATCAGCTGGATCAGCCGACGCCCGGTCCGTGACGCTGCCGCTGAGCGGTTTCATGATCGCGACGCTTCACGCCCGTTGCCCCGTGGGCACTGACGGCGGCTGGATCTCTGCAAGCACCTGGAGGAACTCCGGGCGCGCACGGCGAGTGGCGCCCTAGCATGGGTTCCTTTGCGAAGGTCCACTTCTGACGGAACGCCATGGTCGTACGAAAGGACTAAGGACCCCGATGCCCTCGATACGTAGCGCACTCGCCCTTCCCCTCGCCGCCGTCACTCTGGTGCTGGCGATCCCGCCCGCCTCGGCGTCCGAGACGGCCTCCGCCTCGGCGCCCGAAACGGCCTCCGCCTCCGTCGAGGAGGCGCGACTCGACCGGGCCGCGCCCCAGGAGATCCTGCGGCGCAGCGGATTCGACTCCCTGGCGCCGGAGTTCGCCGACGCCCTCGCCGACGCCGGCTGCTTTGCCGCGGCCGAGCGGGCGGTCGGCCGGTACGGGGCGGCGCTCTGGCGACGGGCCGTGGACCGGGCACAGGGCCGCGGGGACGCGGGAGGCGACCTGTCACGTGACGACGACCGCCCGCTGTACTGGGCCCGACTCGCGCTGACCCGCGAACTCCGCGCCTGGCGCCCCGGATTCACCGTTACCGAGGAGGGCCGGGCCCGACTGATCGATCGGCTCGAACGGTCCTCGCGAGGCCAGGACTCGATCCACTACCCGGCCGGGAAGGGCGTGAAGCGCATCCTGCTGACCGGCTTCGACCCGTTCACGCTCGACCGGGACACCCGGATCAGCAACCCCTCAGGGGCCACCGCGCTCGCTCTGGACGGCACCTGGCTGCGCGCCTCCGACGGCACTCTTGCCCGGGTCGAGACGGCCGTCTTCCCCGTCCGCTGGCAGGACTTCGCCGACGGCACGGTCGAGCGGACCCTGCGTCCGCACCTGCCGGAGGTGGACCTCTTCACCACGGTGAGCCAGGGCCGGCCGGGCCGGTTCGACATCGAGCGCACCAACGGAGCCTGGCGCGGTGGCTTCCCCGACAACGAGAACCTGTCCCGCACGGAGACCGTGCCCGTCGCCGACCCGGCCGCGCAGCCCCAGTGGACGTCGACGACCCTTCCGTACGCGGCGATCACGAAGGCTCCGACCGGTCGTTTCCCGGTGTACGACAACACTTCGGTGACCGAGCTGCCGGCCGGGACCGACACGCCCGTGGTCCGCCCCGGCGGGCCGACGCCCGGCTCCGTCGCCAGGGCGGGCGGGGGCGGCAACTACCTGTCCAACGAGATCGCCTACCGGGCGACGCTGCTGCGCGACCGACTCGGCCTCACCCGGCTGCCCGGCGGACATGTGCACACGCCCGTTCTCGAGTTCGGCCCGGGAAACACCGACCCGGCGACGGGCACGGTCACCGACGCGGAGTTCATACGGAACCGGCTCGACATCATCGCCCAGGTACGGGCGATCCTCGCCGTGGCCGCCGGCTCCCATTAGCCCTACGCGCGCGACGACACTGCCTACGGCTCCCGGCCGATCCGCCTGTGGCTCACGTCCTGCTCCGCCACTGCCGGTACCGCTCCGACCGGACTTCCGTCAGTACCGGCGGAGCAGGCATGCCGCGCTTCCGGAGTCGGCCCTGTGCCGCGGCCGCCGATGCGAACTCCGTCAGAAGCGGTCTGTGCCGAACGCCTGCCGTGCGGCCGACACCAACTCCTTGCGCGCCAGCTGGTGGTTCTCCTTCCCCGCCTCCCGGTCGCGTCCGGCGGCCTCCCACTGCTGCTTCGTCAACTTCAGGAGGAGCGCCGCCGGCTCGCTGCCGAATCCGGGAAGGTCGTCGAGCGCCTGCCTCGCGTCCGCGTACTCCGGAGACGATTCCCGCTGGGCGAGGGGCACGTGCTCACCCGTATCCCAGAGTCTCTCGAACGCATCCTCCGCCCGGACCGCTGCCGTTTCCCCCTGCTTCGCACGATTGCGCAGCTCCTTCAGAGCGCGCTTCGCGGGGGCGGAAAGCTGGGCTGTCCAGTACATGCGTCCCACGGCTTTGCGGAGACTGTCGATGGGAACGAGAATCGCCGCCGGCGCCGCCAGTTCGGCCTCGGCATGGGCGAGCGTGAACGCGTGCCAGCGCCGCCGGGCCTCCGGCAGCGAGTCCGTGCTGTAGAGCTGGTCCGCGGCCTCCATGCATTCGCTGGCGGCCCGCAGGTACGCAGCCAGAAGCGACCAGCGGCGGTCGTAGAGAGCTTGGTGGTGCGTGGCCTCCGCCGCTATCTGGGCGGCTTGCTGGGCGGCCCGGGCCTGGGCCTGGCCGCCGCGTGCCTGGACCCATCCGCCGAGTACGGTTCCCAGCGCCGTGCCGCCGACAGCGACGGCCCCGATCAAGGCTGACGTGATGCTCGCGTCCATATGCGATGTCCCCCGGATCCGAGTTGTGGCCGAAGTCGGCGGCCCTCCGCCCGCCGGGCACTCTGCCGTACGACGTCAGCCGTATGAGCATACTGTCGGCCTCGCGCGGACGGACACGGACGACGGCTGGCACCTCTCGTCCCCCGATCGCCGCCCGATTACTTGTTGTGGCGCGACCAGACCACCACATGGCGACAGGCCGTCGCCCAGGCGTGGGAGCAACTGCGCCGGAACGGCGTCACCGAGGGCTCCGGCGGCGGCCGGCTCAAGCCGTTGATCCTGCAGATCACGCCAAGGTCGGCAAACGGGTGTGCGCGCGGCACGGCGGCAGGGGACGACCACCGGGAAGCGTGGTTCACTCGTCGGACCTTCTTCACAACATCGACAAAGTGAGGGATTTCGTTGACAGTTCTCGCGGACTCTGTCGAATCGATGGAGCAACTCGCCGTCGTCTGGCGGGCCATGGTGCTCGACCGCGACGGGGGCGCGGACGTGCGTGACCTCCCTGGCATCGCCGTGCGCTGGGCCGACTGCCGCTTCGCCTTCTGGAACTGTGTCACCCTGACCGACGTCGGTGCCGACGCCGCGCTTCTGGAGCGACGTCTGCGTGAAGCGGCCGATGTCATGCGCTCGAAGAAACAGCCGGGCTTCCTGTGGGTCTTCGAGGATCTGATCGAGGACGACGCGCGTGCCGGGCTGGACGCGGCGGCCGACCGAGCGGGCCTGGTCCACGCCTTCCCCGGCACGGGCATGGCGGGGGACCTGCTGCCGCTGCCGGAGCCCGTCCACCCGGACCTGACCTTCGTGCGCGTGTCGACCGACGAACACCTCGACGCGTACGCGGACATCAACTCCCGCGCGTACGGCTTCCCTCTGGAGGCCGGCCGCGACGGCATCGCCGGATCCACCCTCTGGAAGGAGCAGGTGCATGCCTACCTGGGACTGCGCGAAGGCACTCCCGTGACGTGCGCGGCGACGGTGGCAGCGGACGGCCGGCTCTTCGTCGTACTCGTCGCCACGGACCCGGAGTGGGAGCGCCGCGGATACGGCGAGGCAGTGACGCGGAAGGCGCTGTACGAGGGCGCCCGGGCCACCGGACTGACCCGTGCGACCCTGCACGCCACCGTCGCCGGGGCGCCCGTGTACCCGCGCATCGGATTCCGGCCGAATTCGCCGATGCGTTTCTTCGCTCTCAAGGGCTGACCGCGTCCGCCTGACGCAGTGACGCAGTGACGCAGTGACGCAGTGACGCAGTGACGCAGTAACGCAACGACGCCCGGCGCCCGGCGTCGGACTTTGGCCGTGATGGACACGGTTGGTGGGGCTGGGGAGAGCGAGCCGTCGGCTCCGCAGCCCCACCTCGCACCGATGGCTTCCTGGGCTTACCTGCCCGGACGGTTGCCGAGAGTCTCCTCGCCACCGGGGTGAGGGCGCTATAGGCCCAGGTCGAGGGCCACGCAGGAGTAGAACTTCCACGAGTTCTCGGGGTCGTACGCGGCAGCGCCCGTGCCGCCCGGATCGACTTCCGCCTCGGTGGTCATGTCCTCGAACCGGATCCGCCCGGGGAGCGTTCCGAAGCGCTCGTACCGAGCCGCGGCGTGGGTGTCTTTGGCCGTTTCTTCGCTCATGACCATGCTCCACTTCGTTGATCGTGGATCGCGTCGGCTGCCGCCCTGGACGACTGCTGTCAGCGTGCCGCACTGTGCGTCACCTGTCAAGCAGGTGACGAATCGCGCATCGGTGAGCGCTCAGCGCCTGCCTGGCTCGTCCTGAACGGGGTGCTCGGCGCCCAGAAGGGACTACGACGGCTCGTGGACCCTCGGGCACCGACAGTGTGGAGGCGGTTGACGGTGCCCGGCGGCACTCCGGCCAACGACAGTGATCGCCTGGCGCTCCCACCCGGCTCGGACATGCGGCACAGCGACAGCATCAAGGTCCGCCGGAAAGGCACCGCGGCAGGTTGCTGAGCCGTTCCGCAAGGACGCACGGCGCGGCGGAGCCGGCGGTCGCGGTCGTCCGGGACCTCTTGGAGAGCACCCGCGCCGGACGTAGAGGAGCCCACCGGCCGGAGAAGGACCTCCTCCGGCCGGTGGGCTCCGGAGGTCAGTGCGCCGCCGCGGTCTTCTTGCGGGCGCGGTAGGCGGCCGCCTTGATCTTGTTGCCGCAGGACTCCATGCCGCACCACTGGCGCCGCATGCCGCGGGACCGGTCGATGTAGACCCGCGTGCACTCGGGGTTGCCGCACTCCTTCAGCAGCGGGACGTCCGGGCCGCTGAGCAGCTCGACGGCCTGCCGGGCGACGGTGGCCAGGGCCTGCTCGGGGGTGGCGTCGGTGTGCCGGCCCGCCGCCGTGAGCTGCGGTGTCACGGGGGCCTTGCGCGCGGCGCCGTTGAGCACGGCGAGCGCCTCGCGGTCGAACTTCTCGCCGAGGCGACGGTCGGTGACGAGCCGGTAGAGGGCCTCGCGTACCGTGATCGCCTCCCGGACGTCGTCCTCGTCGCCGGGCGTGATCGCATCCACGAGGCCGGACTCCAGGTACCAGGCGTTCAGCCGGTCCGGGGTCGCGAACATCTCGAACCGGGTCGAGCGCCGGGCCCGGAGCGTGGCCACGAAGTCGAGCGCCGGGTGCCCGCAGACGAAGGCGTGGGTAGGCTTCACGTCACCATCCTGGCAGGTGACTCTGCGTGGACGCAAGGAAGCGCCCCCGGCCCGGCCGCCGCTGGGCAGCGCCCGACGGGGGACCGAACCCTTACGTGGATGTGGCGTCGTCCGCCGCCGGACCGTACTCCTTTCCCTTGGATGTGGCGTCGGGACCGGACTGCCTTCCCTTGGATGTGGCGTCGGAGCCGGACTCGCTTTTCCCGGATGTGGCGTCCGGACCCGACCCTTCCCTCGGATCTGCTGTCAGGACCGGACCGCGGCCGCCTCCCGTCGTCGGTCGTGCTCCGGCCCCGGTTCCAGCCGGAGCTCGCGGCCCTGCCAGCGGCGCCGCAGCCAGCGGTCGTGGCTGGCGATCACGATCGCACCAGGGCCGGAGCCGAGGGCCTCCTCCAGCTCGTCGCACAGACGCGGCGATAGGTGGTTCGTCGGCTCGTCGAGGAGCAGCAGCTGGGGGCGGGCGGGCCACGAGGAGAGCCAGCGCCAGCCGGCGATGCTGCCCACGGACAACTGCCCGACCGGCTTGTCCAGGTCGGCCTCGTGCCTCAGGCCGAGCGAAAGGAGCGGCACCTGCCCTGCCCGTGCCGGGCCCAGTGCCGCCTCTTAGGTGTCGCGCCCCGCCCGCTCGGGCCGCTCGAACACGGTGTCCTGGGTGAGCAGCCCCACCGTCAGTCCGCGCCGCTTGCGTACCTCTCCCTCGGCCGAGAGCCGTCCGGCGAGCAGACCGAGCAGCGTCGACTTGCCCGCGCCGCCAGGTCCCCGGCGGCGAACCGCAGCGGCCGCGGCGGGCTGGGCGACCCGCGTCCGCTCCAACTCCTCCAGTCGCCGGGACGCGTTGCGAACCCGGCGTGAGATCTGGTTCTGCACCCGGCCCGCGCGATGGCCGTAGTCCATCTTCTCGTTTGTTGTCGGTATGTCCCCGGTCTGGGGCCGCCCGGCGCGCCGTCACGCCCGCCGCCCGGCGCAGCTCCTCCAGCTCCCCTGTTCCTCGGCATCCCGCCGCTCCCAGCGTTCCCGCTCGGCCTGCTTCGCCGACAGGTACGCGCTGTAGTCCTCGAGGAACGCGGCCGCGCTGTCGTTGAGATGGTTGGTCGGTTTGTCGAGGAGAAGTGCCGACGGCCGCCGTACGAGCAGCGCGGCCAGTGCGAGCCGGCCGCGCTGCCCGCCGGAGAGCGACCCGAGCGGGCGGTCAAGGAGGTGTCAGACCGTTCCTTCGATGAGGAGCGCCCGTCGTCGGACCTATGCCGACCGGCGGACGAGGGGATTCCGTCCCCTTGGTCGGAACCCTCGGAGGTTCCGTCGCCTTGGTCGGATCGGAACCCCCGAGCCGGCCGCCCGGCGAACACCCGCGTCTGCCGCCGGCGCGGCTCCCTCAGGTGGTCCTGTCCCCGTCTTCCCTTCGGGACGGAACCACCTGCGAACGCCATCTCACGGCATCTCCGGGCGACCGCCGCGTGACGTGACGATGCGGTCGCGGGCACTCTCGCAGCGTGCTCAACGAGTCGCCCTCATCCGCCCGTTGAGAAGTATGAAGACCTGGTGTGAGACCTGTCCCGACCGCTTTCTAAGGTGTGAACATGACTCAGCACCGCAAAGGCCTCGTGCTCGATTTCGGTGGTGTCCTGACGACCCCTCTGCTGCACGCTGCGCTTGCCTTCGAGGAGCGCGGGGGAACGGGCCTGGGGCGAGCTGCTCACAGGCCTCTACCTGGATCGGGAGGGGGATACGGCTCGCTGAGGAGCTGGAGCGCGGCACGCTCCCGCAGGCCGAGTGGAACGAGGCGGCAGGGCGGCTGCTCGGCATCCCGCCGGATGACCTGATGGGCCGTATCTTCGCCGACCTGCGGTCAGAGCCCTCGGCCCTCGCCGCGGCCGCGGCCGCGCGCCGGGCCGGAGCCAAGGTCGGCATCCTCTCCAACTCCGTCGGCCTCGCCCCGTGGAACCTCTACGACGCTACGAGTTGGAGCGACGGTACGACGCCGTGGTGCTGTCGGAGATCCACGGGATGCGCAAGCCCGAACCGGAGATGTACGGGCTCGTGCGGAAACAGCTCGGCCTGCGGGCCGAGGAGTGTGTGTTCGTCGCCGACACCGAGCACTGTCTGCCGTCCGCGGCGGACCTGGGAGTCGCCACCGTGCAGGCCGTGGACCCCGCGCGGACCGTCACCGCCCCGGAGACCCTGCTCGGCATCCCGCTGACGACTGGCAAGGGCCCGGACAGGGCCGCCACCATATGAGGAGAGACATATGAAACTCGGTCTGGCACTTCCGACCTTCGGCCCCGACGCAAACCCCGAAGGCCTGCTGCGCGTCTGCCATAGCGCGGAGGACTTGGGCTACGACTCCCTGTGGACGGGTGACCGCGTCCTCGCCCCGCTCGTGCCCGGAGCGCGCTACCCGAGCGCAGACGGCAAGATGCCGCGCGCCTACGAGAACCACATGGACCCGCTGGTCGCCCTGACGTTCGCCGCGTCGCACACGACCCGCGTCCACCTGGGTACGAGCACGCTGAACGGACTGTGGCAGCCGCCGCTCATGCTCGCCCGCTCGCTGACCACCCTCGACCTCCTCAGCCAGGGACGCCTCGTCGTCGGACTCGGTCTGGGCTGGATGCCCGACGAGTACACCGCCGTCTCCGTGCCGTGGCAGGGCAGGGGTGCACGCCTCGACGAGACGCTGGAGGTCCTGGAGAAGTACTGGGTCAACGACGTCTTCTCCCACGAGGGACCGCTGTTCACCATCCCGGAGACGGTCGTGGGGCTCAAGCCGTGCCGGCGACCCGGACCCCCCGTCCTGCTCGCCGCGTTCAGTGCGCGCGGACTGCGGCGGATCGGGAGTCGGTACGACGGCTGGCTGCCCGTGGCGCTTCCGCTGCCTCGCCTCCTCGGCATGTGGGACGTCGTCCTCACGGCGGCGGGTGAGGCCGGCCGCGACCCGTCCGCCCTGCGCATGGCGCTGCGCGTCAACCCGGAACTGACCGACACGAAGACCGATCCGGAACAGATGCCCCGGGCGGGCACGCTCGACCAGTACATCGACTACGCGCGGGCCGCGGCCGAGGCGGGAGTGCACGAACTCTTCGTGGACTTCGGCCAGACCGCCACTCTTGCCGAACGGGACGACCTGGCCGGCCGTTTCCTCGAAGGTGTCCGCCGAGGCTGACCCCACCCACCACCCTCTCCACCGCCGATGCCCCGCGCGACGGCAGCCCGGTCGCCTGGACCCGGCACAGCCCTGCGCGGCGACGGCGCTCGGCGCCAAGGCCCTTGCGGCCGTGGCGCCCTGGACGGCACTGCTCCTCGACCGGCTCGGCACGCCGGCTCGTACGGCGTCCCCGCAGCCGGCCTCGTCACCGTGTCGGCGGTGACGCAGTGCCGCAGCGAACGGGCTCCCGATGACGTCCTGGTGGCCCTGGCCGAGCCGATTCGCCGACAGGTCCTGACCGTCCTTGCCCGCGAAGGTGGCGCGAACTCGACATCGCTGGCGACAAGCCTCCCCATCACCCGCCAGGCAGTGGCCAAACACCTGGCCGTCCTCGACCGCGCCGGACTGGTATGCGCCCACCGGGCCGGACGAGAGGTCCGCTACGAGGCCGACCTGCAACCACTGCGGCAGGCAACGCGGTGGACCGACACCCTCGCCGCCCAGTGGGAGCGCCGTCTGAACGCGATCAAGGATTTGGCGGAGGAGGCCATGGAGCCCTGAACCCCCGGCCCCGCAGCGCCGCCTCGCGGGCCCATCGCGGTGGGGAGACTTCACCGGTGATCGCGGGCCCTGCTCGGTATCAGAGCAGGGCATGGCGATATGTGCGGTATATGCGATATGCAGGGGAGTCCAAGGGAGCGGACGGCCGCGCGCTGCTACGGTCGGGCGCCATGAGCTGGCTTCCCGATGACTTCGTCCACCCCGTCCTGGTAACGCTGCCGGGCGGTGGTCATCACCTGCGGCCGATCCGGGAGGTGGACACCCCGCTCGACTATCCGGCTGTGATGGGTTCGCGCGAGCGGCTGTGGAGCATCTTCGGCCCGGCATGGGGCTGGCCCGCGGCCACCATGACCTATGAGGCCGACCAGGCCGACCTTTTGCGGCACGAGAAGGAGATCGCCGCGCACCAGTCCTTCAACTACGCGCTCTTCGACGCGGCGGAGACGGTTCTGCTCGGCTGTGTCTACATCGACCCGCCGGAGAGGGTCGGCGCGGACGGCGAGATTTCCTGGTGGGTGGTGGACGAGCTGGTGGGCAGCAAGGTCGAGCAGGCCTTCGACGCATTGGTGCCGCAGTGGATCGCCGCCGACTGGCCGTTCGAGCAGCCGCGCTTCCTCGGCCGTGAAATCTCCTGGTCGGACTGGCTCGCCCTGCCGCAGCATCCCGACACGTAAGTGGTTGTTGCCCGTACCGGTCTCGAAGGCTGCCGGTCGAACGGGAGTCTCGGTCGGTGACTGCGGTGGTTTTCCGCGCGTGGCCGCGAAGTCGAGCCCACGGCGAGGCGTCGGGCCGCAAGCGCTACATCGTGACCGACGCCCTCGGTCTGCTCCTGGTCGTCACGGTCACGGCCGCGAACATCGGCGACCGGACGCCGCGGCGGGCCCGCTGATGCGGCTGCGCCGTCCCGGTGGCACCGCGACACCACCCTCGTGTGGGGCGCCGGCGGCTACACGCCGGCGGCCTCGTCGGCTGGTGCCGGGACAAGCTCGCTCTGACATTGGATTCATCGAGGGCGGGGACGAGGTGGCCTTGCCGACCCGAGTCACCGTCCTATCTGGTAGCGAGCCCGCCAGGCAGCTCGTCACCTGTCAGAGGGGTGACTATGATGGAGGAGTTGCCGGCCGCGCGGGCGAGGCGAGCAGGCACCTGTGGACACACACCGACAGAAAGGTGAGCGGCATGAGTGACGTCTCCGAGGAGAGGGCGCTGCTGGCGGGTGGGTGCTTCTGGGGCATGCAGGAGCTGATCCGATCGCTGCCCGGAGTGCTGAGCACCCGGGTCGGCTACACCGGCGACGACGACAAGCCCCGTCCTACCTACCGCGACCACGGAAAGCACGCGGAGTCGATCGAGATCGTCTTCGACGCCTCGGTCACCGACTACCGCGCGATCCTGGAGTACTTCTTCCAGATCCACGACCCCACCACGAGGAACCGGCAGGGCAACGACGTCGGGCTCAGCTACCGCTCCGCGATCTACTACACCGACGACGATCAGCGAGTCGTGGCCCAGGAGACCATCGCTGACGTCGAGGCATCCGGGCTGTGGCCGGGGCCGGTGGTGACCGAGGTCGAGCCGGCCGGTGCGTTCTGGGAGGCCGAGCCGGAGCACCAGGACTACCTCCAGCACTATCCGGACGGCTACACCTGCCACTTCCCGCGCCCGAACTGGCGTCTGCCGAGGCGCGACGCGTCCTGAGGGGCTCCGAGGGCTGCCGCCAGCTCGGTGAGCACGCCGAACATCGCGCCACGGGCAAAGTGCGTCGCCGTCACACACACCATCCCGCTTTCACCGTGGGACTCGTGGTACACGTCCGCTTCGCCGCCGTCCTCCGCGCGGAGCTGGGAGAAGCCGTCCTCCGGACCGCCTGCCACCACGTACGGCTCCGTCACCTGACGAAGCCGCTCGGCGTCCAACGTGACGACCTCGCCGTCGACGAACCGGAGCAGGAAGGTGACGCGAGGCGCCGCACGGCCGTTCCCGTGCGGCGCCCCCCATGGGCGAGCCGCGTTACTTCAGTGCGTACGCCCGGGTGACGGTCTGGACCGTGCGGTTGCCCGCCTTGTCCCAGACCTCGGCCTTGATGCTGACGTACCCGTTCGAGGCGGACAGTTCCGGATTGGTGAACCGGACCTTGAACGAGTTGTCGTCGGCCTGGTCGACGGTGGCGCTGTTCCAGGTGGCGCCGTCGTCGTAGCTGACGAAAAACTTCGCCCCGGCCATCCGGTTGTCGCCGGTGAAGCCCTTGGGATGGGAGGCGTCCACGGTGATCGTGGAGGGGGTGCCCGCGGCCGTCTCGTTGAGCAGAGGGCTCTTCATCCGGTAGTGGAGCTGGACGACGGGGATGGTCTCGCAGACGGTGGCCGCGGGGATGACCGACGTGCAGTCGGGCGTCTCCATCGACTTCGGTGCCGCGGAGGTGAAGTCGTACGCGGTGACGACCTTGCCGCCGAGCTTCACTTCCTTGTCCGCATGGGTGTCGGTGGAGACGAAGGTGTAGTCGGCCTTCTCCGGCACGAACACCTGTGAGGTGTCGGCGACCGGCTCACCGTTGCGGTAGAGCGCCCAGGTCCGGTGCAGGCCGGAGCTCACCGAGTGCGTCGGGTCGCTGTCACCGCCGACTCCCGCATGGAAGACGGTGCCCACGTCGGAGCGGCAGAACGAGCACGCGGAGCGGGGCTCGACGGACGGATGCTGTACGGGCGCGAACCAGTGCGCGGCGACCGAGGTCCCGGGCCGGTAGCTGCGCGGCGACTCGACCATGCTCATCCTGTCCCAGGAGCGGGAGGAGTAGACCTGGGCCCGGTAGGTGAGATCCGGACGGGCCAGCACGTAGTCGTCGCGTTCGGTGCCCTGCTGGAGACGCTGCGAGATCCGGACGGAGGACCAGGGGGCCGGACCCCACGCGTCAAGGCGGTAATCGCCCATCCGTCCGATGCCGTCGCTGTGGAACGAGCTTCGCACCTTGGCGTAGTCGTCCTTCTTGCTCGGGATCGACAGGTTCGCCGGGATACCGGTGTTCCATTCGTACTGGCCCGAGTACTGGTAGCGCGACTCGGCGACGCCCCGGACGTCGACCGTGGTGCGGCCGGCCGCCACATCGGCGGTGAGCCTGCGACCCTCGTCGTAGGGAACCATGAAGTACGGCACCTTCACCCCGACGACGTACACGGAGAGCGTCTCGTCGACGGTGGGGGCGAGGATGATCGCGGCGGCGCCGGCCGCCTCCACAGGCTGGATCACCGCGTCGCTGTCGAAGAAGTTGTCCAGGTGTAGAAGGGCCGCCTTGCCCTTGAGGTCGAGGCCCGCCAGGTTCTCCTCGGTTCCGGCACCGACGTCCACGATGTCGTAGCGACTGTGGCCGTCGAACGGGCTGAGATCGAAGTCGGTGACGGCCGTGAGTGCATAGGAGTCGGGCCGGGTCACCGATGCCTGGATCAGCGGCTCGTGGCGTGTCTGGTAGAACGAGGCCCACAACTCGCCGTCGCTCTTCTGCGGTGCCTCGACCGGGATGGCGCCCGCGTGCTGCTGGCTGATCGCCGGGTACGCCATGCCGATGCCCTGCATGGGGAGGTTCTTGTCCTCCCAGACGCGCACGATCTTGTACCCGTAGTCCGAGGTCACCAGAGGCCGCTCCTCGTCGCGCACGTCCAGCTTGAAGTCGGTGGCTTTGGTGCCGTCGACGGTCAGCTCGGCGTCATGCGACGTGAGGTCGATCGCCGGAAGGGAGAAGAGGTCCATGGCGTAGGCCGTGAAGTTGTCCCGGCTGTCCTGGGTGTGCAGCGAACCCACCATGCTGTAACGCTCGGCGGGCAGGCTCAGTTCGAGCTTCCCCGAGGAAATCGCCGCGATCCGGGTGCTGCCGGTGCCCATTCCCTCGAGGTGGTAGAGGACGAAGCTCGGCTGCTGACCCTTGCGGTCCTTGAAGTGGACGGTGAGCTTGTGCTGTTCACGCTCCTTGTCCAGGCCGACGGCAGTGTGCGCGGTCGCACCCGACGAGCTGCTCAGGGTGAGGGTGCCGCCGGCCAGACCGGTTGCCGCGAGGTTCGGGTCGAGGGTGACGGTGATCGTGGCATCGGCGCCCGCCGCCAACTCGACCGGCCCCGGGACGGTGACCGCGCCCTGCGGGAAGTTCCCGCTGAGCGCGGTCGTCACGGTGGTGGCGCTGTCCGTGGTGTTGGTGACGGTGAGGGTACGGGTCACCTTGCCGTACGTCCCCGGATGCCACTTGACCAGCCCGAAGTCGGCCGTGCCGGACAGCTCCAGCGCCGGGTCGAGCGCGGCAGGGACATCGACGCGGCCGTTGCCCTGCTGGTACACGGAGTAGGCACTGCTGGGCTTGGCGTGCGTGACGAGTGCCGCCTTGATGCGCTGGCCGGTCCAGTCCGGGTGGCGCTGGGCCAGCAGGACGGCGGCGCCCGCGACGTGCGGAGCCGCCATCGAAGTGCCGTTGAGCGAGGTGTAGTTGGCGTCGACGGGCGCGCCTATGGAGGTGCCCGCGGCACGGGCCGCGACGATGCCGACGCCGGGCGCGGTGATCTCGGGCTTGATCGCGCTGTCGCCGACGCGCGGGCCGCGGCTGGAGAATCCGGCGAGGACGTCGGACTTGTCGACCGCGCCGACGGTGAGCGCGGAGTCGGCGGTGCCGGGGCTGCCGATGGTGGTCGCGCCGGGGCCGGAGTTGCCGGCGGAGATGACGAACAGCGTGCCGGTGGTCGCCGACAGCCGGTCCACCGACTGCGTCAACGGGTCGGTGGGGGAGCTGGTGCTGCTGCCGAGGCTCATGTTCACCACGTCGGCACCCTGGGCGGTGGCCCACTCCATGCCGTCGATGATCCACGAGGTCACGCCGCTGCCGGCGTCGTTGAGTACCTTGCCCACCAACAGGTCGGCTCCGGGGGCCACTCCCTTGTACCTGCCGCCCGAGTTGGCGCCACTGCCCACGATCGTGGAAGCGACATGGGTGCCATGACCGTGCCCGTCCTGGACGGTGGCCGCGCCCGGCACAAAGCTGCGAGTGGCCGTCAGCCGGTCCTTGACGTCGGCGTTGGCGAGGTCCACGCCGCTGTCGAGGACGGCGACCTTCACGCCCTTGCCGTCCACGCCCTTCGCCCAGGCCTCGGGGGCCCCGATCTGCGGCACGCTCTTGTCCAGGGATGCCTGGACCTTCCCGTCGTACAAGAGACGGGCGACCTTCGACAAGCCCGGGACGGTGACCGTTCTGCCGTGCTGGGGCGGCTCGGAGACCGGTTTGACGGTCCGCCAGAACTGTCCGGCGCCCTTCTTGTCGACCTTCACGCCCGCCATGTCGACGCTCTCCAGCAGCGCACCGCGGTCCGAGGCCGGCAACGTGTCGACGCGCGCCCTGAGCGTGGCATCCGACGGCTTGTCCGCGTAGCCGACGATCACCGGCAGGCTGTCACTGCGGGAGTCGGCGTAGCCGTCCCTGATGAGCCGGGTGACATTGAACAGCTCGCGGTCGACGGCGTTGGAGGCTATGGCGGCCAACACGTCCTGGGGAAACGCATACGTGTCCCCGTTCGCGCCGGTCAACGTCTGGAAGCCCTTGCTCGCGCCTCTGGCGTCGGCGAAGTGTACGGACTCCCTGCCTTCTGCGTCCTTGACGACATCGACGGTGTCGCCGGTGACCAGGGTGATCCGGGTCGTGACGGCTCGACCGGCAGAGGCAGCCGGCGGCACCAGGCCCGTGTAACGCTCCGAAGCCCCGGCGGCGCCTGCCAGGCCGGGCAGCGCGGCGACGGCGGCCAGTACCACCCCCGTCGCCGCAAGTCGTCGGTACCGGGTTGCTCTTGGGTTGTCCACGTGTTCCCTTCCGACTTCTTTGCAGGCTGAAGCCGACGCGTCTGTCCTGTGGTGCAGGACGGGCGGTCGGTTGTGCCGGGCCAGGCTCTACGGAGACCGCTTGCCGGAGTAAGGCGTCGGCGCTGACGGAATCCGGCATGACGGGAACCCGACAGCCCTTCAGAACCAAACTCCCGTCCTTGGGGCTGAACATGACGGGAGCTCATAAGTGTTTCGAAGCGTGCCAGGGGGTCGACTCCCGCATTGATGACTGCGGGCCACCAGCTCGCGGAACAGCTCAAGGCTCGGCAGGACGCGGGATCGGTCTGGGACCTCGGCAGCACCCGGGCCCCCTCGTCGTGCAGAGCACAGCCATGGAGGGGACGTAGCGACACCTCCCATGGGCGGAGCGACGGGCGTCCCTGGTCGGTTGACGGCTCCGACCGGATGTCTGTGAGATCCCGGCCGCAGCCGGTGCCCGGTTCGGGGTCACCGGTACGCCTGTCCGGGTCACCTCCGGACGTCACCCGGGCGAGAGCCGCTCGGTGGGGGTATGTCGTGTCGCGCAACATGACCCTGGGATCCATGAGGAGATCAGCTATGTACGCAGTAATCCGGCGCTACGAAGGCGTGACCGACTCCGCCGAGGCAGGACGCCGAGTGGACGAGGGATTCGTCCCTCTCCTCCGCCGAGTCCCCGGCTTCGTGGCCTACTACTGGGTGGACGCGGGGGACGGAGTGATGGTCTCCACCAGCGTCTTCGAAGACCAAACGGGAGCCGAGGAATCGATCGAACGGGCGGCGGACTTCGTAAGGGACAACCTCGCGCCGCTGCTCCCCAACGGTCCTCAGGTCACAGCGGGCCCGGTCGTGGCCGCAGGGTAGCGACCTGCCGCGTGCGCCACGCTGCTCCCCGGTCTTCGTCCGTCAGCATCAATGTCAGTGCTCGTTCTTACGATCACTGACATGTCTGACGCATTCACCGTTCTGTGGACCCATGACACGTGCCGTGCCCTGCGCAAGGCCGGCCGTGTGGGGGAGCGGCCGCCGGTCGCCTACTCCGGCGCTCACCAGTCCCTGCCCGCCTGGTCGGGCGCCCGGGCCGGTGACGAGGTGTACGCGCTGCACGTCAACCGGTGCGAGGTGTTCGTGGTGTCCCGGATGCGGATCCTCGAAATGGAACACGGCGAGTGCTGTGGTCCCGCTCGGGCGACGTGGCAGGATCCGCCCTTCCCGGGGCACGACGACTGGTGGATGCTCGGCGCAGGCGGCTGCGGCGCCAGCGCGGTCCACGTGGACGCGACACCCGTCCGCTTCGACACCCCGATACCCGGCGACCTGCTGCCGGCCCTCACCTGGCGCAACGCCCGAGGCAAGACCCGCAACCTCAAGTACGTCGTCGACGGCCGCCTCGAACGCTCGGTCAGCCTCCAGGGCTTCTACCGCCTTACCTCGGAGTCCGCCGACGCGCTGGCCGGGCTCGTGAGCAGTGTCCGGGAAGGCCGGGAGGGCCGAGAAGCTGCGCATCCGGATTGAGAAGAGGGGCCCGCCACCCCCTGCCATGGGCCGCTCAGGCCCTGCCCGCACGGGTGGCCCGAGCGGATGCTCCGAGGGAGGCTGGTCTGAGGGGTGCGTGAGGAGGCGGGTCCCGTGACGGTCGTGGACGTGATGGTCGTCGTGATCGCTGCGGCTCTCGTCACCGTGCTGGCCTGGTTTTTCTTCGGTCCGCGCAAGGCAGGCACGGCCCGGCTGGAGGGCGGGGTGCAACGGGTCGACGTGACGGTTCGGGGAGGATACAGCCCGAACCTGATCAAGGTCCGCCAGGGCATCCCGGTCGAGCTGGTCTTCGACCGGCAGGAGGCCGGCGAGTGCACCTCCCGAGTCGTCTTCCCCGATCTCAGGGTCGGGGCGGGCCTGCCCGCGCACACGCGTACGGCCGTCCGTCTCAACGCCGACCGGCCCGGCAGCTTCGGCTTCGCCTGCGGCATGAACATGATCCACGGCACCCTGGTTGTCGAACCCGCCGATGGCGCGGCGCACGGCGAGCCGGCCGCGGCGCCCCGCGACTCAGGGACACCGGGTACAGGGGAGACATCCGCCGAGGCGACGGAGGCGGCCGACATCGCCGAGCGCCGGGCGGAGATCAAGGACCTGACCCGACGCGTCGTCGTCGGCGCGGTGTTGACCGCGCCGGTGCTGTTCGCCGTCATGGCACACGAGGTGTTCGGCGCGGACTGGGTGCCCGGCTGGATGCTGAACCACTGGTTCCAGCTCGCTCTGATCACGCCCGTGATGCTCTACACCGGCTGGCCCGTGCACTCCACCGGCTGGCTGGCCCTGCGCCACCGCACCGCCGACATGAACTCCCTGATCACCCTCGGCACCAGCGCCGCGTACGGCTTCAGCGTGATCGTCACCCTCGCCCCGGAGCTCCTGCCAAAGGACGTCCGCGAGGTGTACTTCGAGGCCGTCGGGGTCATTCTCACGCTGATCCTGTTGGGCCGGCTCCTGGAAGCCCGTGCGAAGGCCGGCACCGGCGAGGCCATCCGCGCCCTGATCGGACTTCAGGCCCGCTCCGCACGCGTCGTACGCGACGGCACCGAGACCGAAATCCCCGTCCAAGACGTCGCCATCGGAGACGAGATCGTCATACGGCCCGGGGAGAAGATCCCCGTCGATGCCGAGGTCCTCTCCGGTTCGTCCGCCGTCGACGAGTCGATGGTCACCGGCGAGCCGATGCCCGTCACCAAGCACGCGGGCGGCGGCGTCATCGGCGCCACCGTCAACACCACCGGCTCCCTGCGGGTCCGCGCGGCCAAGGTCGGCGCCGACACCATGCTCGCCCAGATCATCCGACTGGTGCAGCAGGCGCAGGCGTCCAAGGCCCCCATCCAGCGCCTCGCCGACGCCATCTCCGCCTACTTCGTCCCGGCGGTCATCGGCATCGCGATCGCGACCTTCGCCCTCTGGTACACGATCGGCCCGTCGCCCGCTTTCACCCTCGCCCTGGTCTCCGCCGTCGCCGTGCTGATCATTGCCTGCCCCTGCGCCCTCGGCCTGGCCACACCGCTCTCCGTCATGGTCGGCACCGGAAAGGGCGCCCAGGCCGGCATCCTCATCCGCTCGGCCGAAGCCCTGGAGACCGCCCACAAGCTCGACACGGTCGTCCTCGACAAGACCGGCACCGTCACCGCAGGGAAGCCCGCCCTGACGGACGTCCACGCCGCCGACGGATTCGACGAGGCCGAGCTCCTCCGGCTGGCCGCAGCTGCCGAGACCGACAGCGAACACCCGCTCGCCCGGGCCATCGTCGCCGGCGCCGGCGATCGCGACGTTCGCCCGCCGACCGCCACCGGCTTCGACTCCGTCACGGGCAAGGGCGTCCGGGCCACCGCGGGCGGTCACGCGATCCTGGTAGGCACCGCCCGGCTCCTGCACGACGCCGGCGTGGACACCTCCTCACTCGACACCGTCGCCGAGGACCTCTCGGCCGGCGGGAAGACCCCCGTCCTCGCGGCCGTCGACGGCCGGGCAGCAGGCGTCCTGGCCGTCGCCGACACCGTCAAGGACGACTCGGCCCAAGCCGTCACCGCGCTACGCCACCTCGGCACAGAAGTGGTCATGCTCACCGGCGACAACGCCCGCACCGCGGCGGCCGTCGCCACTCACGTCGGCATTCCACGCGTCCTGGCCGAGGTACTGCCCGAGCACAAGGCCGATGAGATCCGCCGACTCCAGGCCGAAGGCCGCATCGTGGGCATGGTCGGCGACGGCATCAACGACGCCCCCGCGCTCGCCCAGGCCGACATCGGCCTCGCGATCGGCACCGGCACGGACGTCGCCATCGAAGCGGCCGACATCACCCTCATCTCCGGCTCCCTCTCCGGCGTGGTCACGGCCATCCGCCTGTCCCGCGCCACCATGCGCAACATCAAGCAGAACCTGTTCTTCGCGCTCGTCTACAACGCCATCGGCATCCCCGTCGCCGCCGGGGCCCTCTACCCCCTCTGGGGGATCCGGCTCAGCCCCATCATCGCCGCGGCCGCCATGGCCCTCTCCTCCCTCTCCGTCGTCACCAACTCCTCCCGCCTCCGGCGCTGGCACCCCACCCCGATCGCCGAAGGCGACACTCAGCCGACCGTCGAGCCCCAAGTCGAAACCTTCCGCGACCGGCAAACCGCCACATCAACCGCCGGCCGGCACCGCCACCCCGACACCCACCTGCACCAGGACGACAGAAACGAGCACCCGACGGATCCGGTGTGCGGCATGCGCATCAACCCGGCATCCGCACCAGAGCAGCGACGCACCGACACCGGCACCTACTACTTCTGCTCCACCCACTGCGCGACCACGTTCGACGCGGCCCCCGACCTCTACACCACGAACGTCGCGAGAGGAGCGGCCGGGACGGGGAGCCGACCATCTCCGCCGACGCCCATCTGACGCGCGTCGAGGATCTCGCCCAACCTGTCACAGACCCGCCCGACCCTCGCCGGCGCACCACGCAGAGCCGTACGTCAGCTACTGAGGTCGAACGCGCCCCACGTGGTGAACGGCTCGGCCTGGACGGCTCGGCCTGGACGGCTCGGCCGGGAGTAGATCCTGAGTCGAGGAGACCCGGGCCGTGACAGGCCCGCGTGTGGCAGCCCCTGTTCAGCCCTTACCGTTGTGCGGACGCACGGGATCCGCGCGGGAGCGTCCGTGTGCGCCCCCGCGCGGATCACCGTCGAGTGTTACTCCGGCTGCGGCTCGCTGTCGTCCTTGCAGCAGTTGCTGGCGGAGCTGGTGAGGCTGACGACAGCGGCGTTGCCGAGGGAGGCGGTGGCCTCGAAGTTCTGGAGCTTCAGGACGCTGCTCATGAGTGTCTCCTTTGTGTGCGAGTGGAGCATCGGTGCCGTTCGGCCGGCCGCACGGCATGCGCCAGTCAACTCAGCGTGTGTCATTCGCACATGGGAGATCCGCCCCCAGAATGTGAGGCTGCCGCCCCCAGGAACAGGTCCCCAAGGGCGCCGCGAATCGTGGTGTTTGAACGAGCTGCTTGCCCTCGCGCCGTGCACCGGACCTGCGGCCGCCTCCCTGACCCCAGGCACCCGCACAAGCGCGGGTGCTACAAAATCACGGGCAGCACGCTGAGCCGCCGATAGCCAAAATGCGTCGACAGCGACCCTCGGTGCCCGGCACAGTGGCCACCGTGACGAGCAGCGAACTGTGGACCCGCGCGACCGCCGACCGCTACGACGCCGAGGAAGCCGAAGCGTCCTCGGCTGCCGTTCTCGGACCGACCCTCGACTTCCTCGCCGAGCTCGCCGGAGACGGCCCGGCGCTGGAGTTCGCGATCGGAACCGGACGGGTGGGCGTCCCGCTCCGGGAGCGCGGTGTGCCGGTGGTGGGCATCGAGCTGTCCGAGCACATGGCAGCGGTTCTGCGGCGCAAGATCGACGAGGTCACCCTCCCGGTGGTCATCGGGGACATGGCCACCACGGTCGTTCCCGGCGGGTTCACCCTGGTCTACCTCGTTTACAACACCATCACGAACCTGCTCACGCAGGACGAGCAGGTCGAGTGCTTCCGCAATGCCGCACGGCATCTGGAACCCGGCGGCCGGTTCGTCATCGAGCTGGGTGTGCCGCCGCTGCGGCTCCTGCCGCCGGGCCAGGTCGCGGTGCCATTCGACGTCTCCGAGCGGCACCTCGGCTTCGACACCTTCGACCTGGTCGAACAGATGCTCGTCTCGCACCACTTCACCCGCGACGGCGACGACGGCCGCTACCGCCGCGAAAACTCCCGCCACCGGTACGCCTGGCCGGCGGAGCTCGACCTGATGGCGCGGATCGCCGGGCTCGAGCTGGAACGTCGCGTTGCGGACTGGGACGGGTCTCCGTTCACCCAGGATTCCGCGAAGCACGTCTCCGTGTGGCGCAAGCCGGTCGCCTGAGGTCGACCATCGAGCCCGTCAACTGTGACCGTGACCATGTGGACTTGTATCGCCTCCAGCGAGTGCCTCTCCGGCTGGAGGCGATACCTTCACCAACCCCGCCCCTGCTCGGCGATCGTCGACCATCTGACCTTCAACGGTGCCATCATCGAGAACGGCACCGACTCCCACCCGCTCGCCGGCTCGCCGGCTCGCCGTCACCCGAGGCCGGCCGAGGGACAGGTCGAGTCCGGCTGAACCATCCGCGTCGGCCCCGCCTACCGGGGGAGGAGGGCGCACAGCCAGGGCATCCGGGCCAGCCGTGAGATCCTCTCCACCATGTTCGAAAGCGAGCGCGGCCTGCGGGCGACAGCAGGCGTCGAAGCCCACGTTCGCGACTTCTTCACCGGCCATGCGATCACGGTCAGCGACTACGAGTTGGGACGTGGGCGAAGGGAAGTGGTTCCCAAGGTTCCCAACCTGCGGATCCTCACCGTCAGCCCGGGACCTCGAACCGACAGCTGGGCCTACATCACCGCCGGCTGCTGGTCCACGGTTGAGACCGGCGGCCACGGCTTCGAATTCGTCCTTTCCGCGCCCGTCCGCGATGAACGCTTCGCTGATCTTCTGGCCATGACCGCCTGCTACCACGCCGATCACCACCTCGATCTCGAGCACAGCCTGCCGATCGGGGAGCCGTGGCTGCCCGGGTCCCCCTGCGACCACCTGCTGATCAGCCTTCCCTACCCCTACGGCCCTGACCTGGAGCACTGCCCGCTGCCGGACGGCCATGCCCGTATCCTCTGGGTCCTGCCGGTCACCGCGGCCGAGATGGCATACCGCCGTGAGCACGGCCACGAAGCCCTTGAACAGCTCTTCGACGAGCACGCGATCGTCCCGACCGACCCAAGACGGCCGTCCGTCGCCTGACTCTCAAGGGTTCAGCAGCGGCGGTGTCCTTGGGACGGAGTCGGGTGCTTCGTCTGGGTCGTCGCTCGGTGCGCTGTTCCGTGAGACCGGGGCGGAGGTCCAGTTCGCGGATCACGTGAGTCACATGGAGCCGGTGGCCGGCCAGGCCTGTGTGCCCCTGGAAGCGTGTCAGTCGAACGGGTGAACGCCCGGCGTAGACGGAGAGCGTCCGCCGTGTCTCCGCCGTGCCCTGTGTCCGCAGGCGGGCCGCAGCTGATCGTGTCCCGTATCTGCGGTCATGCCACGCCATGTTCTGGTCGGTTCCGGGACGTCATCGGCCGGATTCGATCACCTGAGGAAAAGTTCGGTCACCCAGGGGATAACTCGGGGGCGGGAACGTCGGGTGGGGCGAAGGCGCGTGATGCGCCCCCCGTTTCTGATGATGGAGTTCAAGTCGATGACGTCGTGCTTGGCTGTGTCCGAGCTCGCCGCGGTGGTAGCGGCAGTGGTGCAGACCGCGGCCCCCATGGTCCAGGTGTGGTGGGGCCGGCGGTCGCACCGGGCCGGGAGGGGGCTGGAGCCTGGAGCCGTCGACGCCGAACCCTCCCCGGCGGCCAGCCTGGGACCGGTCGGCGTCCGGATCGCCGTCCTGCCTTCCGCGCAGGTGGAGATCTCGGTCTTCCTCCCTTCCGGGGTCGGCACCGGTCCGGGCCCGCAGGGACGGGCGAAGGAGAATGACTCGTGGTAGGCGGCGATATGTCCGTGCAGCCCTCCCTCACCCATGTGGAGCAGCGGCTGCTGGACTGCTATCCCATGTTCATGGCGACCGAGCCGCTGGTCCTGCGAAGGAAGTACGACCCGCTGCTGTCGCAGGCGGCATGCGAGGACATCGCGCAGGAGGCGTACGACAAGGTGGCGGCGAAAGCCGCTTCCGGCGAGCTGGACTCGGTGACGAAGCTGCCCGGATACCTCAGGACGGCCTCGCGGAACCTGGCCAAGGACGCGCTGCGCGCGTTGCGGCGGGATCTGGTCCGCTACGACAGCGAGTTGGTGGCCACGGTGCCACCGCCGCGGGTGTCCGACGACGACGCCGATCTCCTGGAGCGGCTCGTCGTGCCCCTGATCGACGCGATGCCCCGCACCCAGCGCCGCAAGATCGTTCAACTCCAGAGCCAGGGCCTCGAGGACGCGGACATCGCCAGCGTGCTGGGCATAGACAAGATCCGCCTCCGCAAGGACCGCTCGTACGCCGTCATCGAGCTGCGCGGCAAGCTGGGAAAGCACATCCGTGACGGGCATCGCAAGCAGACACGACGCGTAGAGAAGGATGGGTGACGGCGGTGCGCCGCTTCAGCAAGGACAACGGCGCCGGCAGCCCCGCGCCCGAATCCCCTGGCGGGCTGCTCGCCCTCCGCAGGCAGCTGCAGGGGCCGCCGGACTTCTGGGACCGGCCCAACGGAGACTTCGGCCCCCTGGACCGCCTCTCCCCCCACAGCGTCGAGGCCCGCGAGAAGGCGAACTCGCTCTACCGGCTCGGGTCGAAGGCACTGCTACGAGGTGAGCTGGCCCCCGCGGTGGACTGGTTGGGTGCGGCCGCGGCCGAGGGCCACCCCGGCGCGCTGTTCCGCCTGGCCGTGATCACGCTGCGCGCGGGAGAGGAGTGGGAGGAGGACGCGCGCTTCCTCCTCTTCGAAGCGGCCCAGCACGGGCACGGCGATGCACGGCACCTCCTGCAGGCATCGGACGTCGGGACCCCGCCAGGCGCAGAGCCAAGGCGCGAAGACGAGATCTTCTTCGACGAGGTCCGCGAGTACCTGAACCGCGCCACCGGGGCGCCGGTCACGTCCTGCGAGAACCCCACCGCACGACGAGAGGCCGACGAGGCCGACGACGGCCAATCGGCACGGGGACAGGCACAGGCACAGGCACCAGCGCAGGCGAAGGCGAAGGAGGCCGGCGGGGGAACGGGAGTGTCCGACCTGGTCCTGGTGTCCGCCCCCGTCCTGCCCACGATCCCGAGCCCGCCCCCGCGTACCAGGAACGACCCCGCCGTCCGCAGGGCGCATCTGCATTCCGTCCCCGCCGGCCTGTCCTTGCCCCTTCCCGAACTGCAGCAGGAACCGCCGCGCGGACACGGCCTGATCCTTCCGAGCGGATCATCATGGTGGTCACCGAGCGCACTGCGCCCCGCCAGGCTGACCCAGCTCGGCCGGCCCGCATCCGCGCCCGCCGCCGTACCGGAGAAGTGGCAGATCACCCAGCGCGCGCGGGACATGCTCCAGCTCATCGGGCCGGACGGCATCGACACCCGCACCCTTGCCCGCCGCACCGGGGCCGCGCTCAGCCTCGCCGTCCAGATGCTCGGATGGCTGCGCGAGCAGCGATTCCTCGAGACCCGCGACGGCATCCACTACCCCGGCGAACTCATGACCAAGCTGACCACAAGCTCCCTGCTGACCGAGACACTCGCGGAGTTGCGTGACGAGCTCGGCGCCGCCGTCTACATCAGCTCCTACACCGACGGCGAGATCGTCATCCAGGAGTCGTCCTCCAGCGACACCGCGCCGGCTGTCACCGAGCAGACGCCGTTCGGACTGACCGCCCACGCCAACGCCGTCGGCAAGAGCCTGCTCGCCCAGCAGAACTTCGCCTCGCGGATGGACCACCTCAGCAGGTACCCGTTCATCCAGCTGACCGACCGCACGATCACCGACGAACGGACCCTCTTCCAGCACCTCGACGTCGACGGCCCCCACGCCGCCCAGTTCGACCTCCTGGAATACGCCGATACGGAACTCTGCGTCGCCTACTCGCTCGGCCTGCCCGGCCGGGCCTCCAGCCTCGCCCTGTCCATGCCCGCCGACCAGCACCCACGCCTTATCGCCGCCGCCCGCACCCTCAGCCGCCGCGCCACCGGCATCCTCCTCGCCCACCTACTCGCCGACGACCTGCACCAGCCCACCGTCCACCACACAGGCCAGTGGGCACACACGGTGCCCGCGGCACGGCAAGCGCTGCCCTAGAACCCGCCCGGGCCCGACGCACCCGCCGGGCCCGGGCTTGAAGGAAGCCGGGCGTTCCCGGTCGCGCCGCCGGCACACTGCTGGGATGAGCTCGGCCCTGTCCGGCCGATCACGTCACTGCGTCGGTCGGGAGAGCGCCAACGGGTCTCAAAGGATCAAGGACTCAGGGTGTCCGCGGTCAAGGGGAAAGCCACGATCGAGTGGTTGGCGTTGCCTTCCCCTTGCGGTGCCACGTCAGGGACAAGGCCGTGACCGCGGCGGCGAACAGCATCGCGGCAAGGGTCACATGCGCCGCCGTCTGCGCGTGCGCAAGAACGTAGATCCCGCCGCTCATGCACCCGATGGCGAGGCCGAGCGCAGGCGGCCAGCGGTCGGCGGCCAAGCCCGTGATGGTCACCACCATCCACGGAACCGCCAGGACAAAGACCGCCACCTCGGGCACCCAAGAGACGTTCGAGGACATGCAACCGCCCCGCGGCCCCCGCACGCAGTTCTCCGGGAACTCCTCGGTGAAGACATCGATCCACATGACCGCAACCCAGGTCATCGCCATCGTGATGGACGCGCCGGCAACGATCCACCACGGACTCCCCAGGTTGTCCTCGTTCGTCCGATCCCGCGACCTGCCCTGTGCGCTCACCTTGCCCACCCCTTCGCCTGTGACCTGATCGCGACTATAGGGGCTGGAAGTTGACCGGTGATCATGTTCGTAGCCAGTTGGCGAGGGCTGCTGCTGCGGCAGTGTCGCAGACGTCCCAGGTACCGTCCGCCGACCACAGGCGAGGCGCTCACCCCGCCCCTTGCGCACAGGAACGACTTGGGCAAGGAGTAGTCACATGATCGTCCGGACAAGTCCTGGTCAACCAGCGGTGCTGCCGCACGGTGTGGTCACCGCTCGAATCCAGAGTCCGTGAGCGGCCCCCCGTCACTCCGTGATCCGGATCACAGGGAACCTCTGCCGGGTTCGGGTCCTCCTTCAGGTGTCGGCGCCCCTCGGCGGCGGCATTCCGACCCCGATCAGGAGGGGACCTCATGGCGGTCATCGAGATCGAGCGGCCTCGTACGGCCGACGGCGGGCGTGCGGTCGCCGTGCTGCTCGCCGTCCTCGCGCTTGCGCACGTCTACTGGGCGACGGGCATGACCTGGCCCGCCGCTGACGAGCGGAGCCTCTCGCTCGCCACCCTCGGCAGCGTCGTGTCCTTCGGACCCGCGGTGGTGCTGCCGCTGGCCGCCTTGGAAGGGTGCGCCGCGGTCGCCGTGGCGGCCCACACCCGCGGTGTCCGCGGCCGCGGGATCCCACGCCTGGTCACGTACGCGGCGGCCGGCGGGATGCTACTGCGCGGGGCGGCCGGTCTGGTGTGGATCGTGATCGGCCGGGACGGGTCCGGGGCGGCCTTCCCCTGGTTGAACGCCCTGCTGTACACCCCGCTGTCCCTGGTCTTCGGCTGGATGGCCCTGCGTGCCGCCCGCTGAAGCCGCCGGTCCCGTCGACCGGGGCGTCGCACTCGTACGGGCCGCTCGGCGCGGCGACACCCTGGCCCTGCACGACCTGCTCGACCACCTCACCCCGTACATCGCCCGGATCTGCGGAGCCATCGCCCTCGATGACGGACCGGACGCCACCCAGGAGGCCCTGGTCGCCGTCTTCACCTCTCTCCGTTCGCTGCAGGAGCCCGAGGCGCTGTACGGGTGGGTGCGGGCGATCTCGGTACGGGAGGCGGTACGGGTCGCCAAGCGGGCGGCGCGGGCGCGGCCCGCGGAGCTCCCGGACGTGCCGGAGCGGGGCGATCCGCAGCTGGCCGCCGACATCGGCGACGTCCTGGCCCGGCTGTCGCCCGCGCACCGGGCGGTGCTCGTGCTGCGGGACATCGAGGGGATGGACGAGGAGTCGGCCGCAGCGCTCCTCGGGGTGCCGGCCGGCACGGCGAAGTCCCGGTTGCACCGGGCACGGCAGAGCTTTCGAAGGGCGTGGTCCGCGTGAACGGCGAAGAGACGATGATCGACGGCGTGCGGCGGCTGCGGGTCATGGGCGCCGCCGTCCGGGGCGCCCGGATCGTGGAGCGGGTGCTTCCCGCGCCGCTGGACGCGGTGTGGGGCGTCATGGGCGATCTGGAGGGCGGCTTCGGGGAGTTCCAGCCGGACATGAGGTCGGTGCGGATCGTGCGCAGGGACGGCGACCGGGTGGAGGCCATCGCCCGGAGCCGCTACGGTTTCCGGGCCCGTCTCCACGGCGTGCTGCGGCCGGGATGGTGCTGGCTGCAGAGTCGGTTCCTGGTCATCGGGATGGCAGCGGTGGACGAGGGCGGCCGGACCCGGGTGGCACTCACCGGCGGCGTCCGCGTCCCGGGACGCGCCGCGATCGTCCCGTTCGGGGCGCGCCGTGAACTGGAGCGGGCGATGGCGCGCCTCACCGAACGGGTCGAGGACCTCAGCCCGTCTCCTGGATTGTGAAATGTCCTGGAACGCCCGCCGTGGCGCGGTGCTGTCCTGGACGAGTTGGTGCACCGAGCGGGCTACGACGGGCCGGCGGTCTCAGCCTGGGTGAAGGGCCTCCCGCCGTTGGCGGTTGCTCTGATCTCTGGTACTTCGCCAGCGCGACCGAGTTGCGGCGTCTCATGACGATGGTGCCACGGCCTCTGCCACTGGCTCTCCGGCCGGGCTTCGGGGGCCGCCCGCTCAGCTATGAGCCGCTGGTAGTTCGGGCACTGGGTGACGTCCTCGTACTCGCAGTTCAGGCCGCACGTGATGAGCTCAAGTGAGGCCTGGGCCGCCGCGATTCTCGACCGGAGCTCTTCCGCCGCAGGGCGCAGGATCTCGTGCCGGGTGGCGCGGTCGACGGTGGCGAACAGGCTCCCAATGGTGTTCAGGCCGAGGCCGGCCTCCTTCAAGACGAGGATCGTCGCCACGCGGGTGAGGTCGCCCGCACCGTAGCGGCGGCGCCCGCCGGCGTCCCGTCCGGGGTGCAGCAGGCCCATCCCCTCCCAATGCCGCAGCACGTGCGTGGCCAGGCCGAACCGTGCCGCGAGGGCGCCGATGCTCAAGGTGCCGGCGCCGCCGTCTTCGCTTGACTTCATGCCGACATTAAGTCGCAGCATGACGTCCATGTCCAAGAACCAGGAAGCGGTGGAAGAACACCGCGATACCGAAGCCCTGACGGCCGTCCTCGACGCCGCGGACCGGATGCCGAGCGCCACTCGGCTGCGGGCCCGCTCCTATGAACTGCTGTCTCTCGTCCCGGGCTCGACCGTCGTGGACGTCGGCTGCGGCGCCGGACGAGCCGTCGCCGAGCTGGCCGAACGTGGGGTCCACGCGGTGGGCGTGGACCCCAGTCCGTGGATGCTGGCCGCGGCCCGGGGGCGGTGGCCGGGGGCCGAATTCCGGGAGGCAGGGGCGGAGGATCTGCCGTTCGCCGACGGAAGCGTGCGCGGCTACCGTGCCGACAAGGTCTTCCACGTACTCCAGGAGCCAGGGCGCGCGGTGGCGGAGGCACGACGCGTCCTCTGCCCGGGCGGCAGGATCGTCCTGGTCGGTCAGGACTGGGACGCCCTCATGATCGACTCGGATGACGCGGCGCTCACCCGCACGATCGTGCACGCCCGTGCCGACCTCCTGGCCACGCCCCGTGCCGGCCGCCAGTACCGCAACCTGCTCCTGGCCGGCGGCTTCGACGATGTCACGGTCGAGGTGCACACCAGCGTGTTCACCGACCCCGCGATGCTGTCGCTGCTGGCAAGGATCGCCGAACCGGCCTGCGCCAGCGGCGCCGTCAGCCGTGACCAGGCGGACGAGTGGCTCGCCGAACAGCGCCGACGCGCCGAGGCCGACCGCTTCCTCATCGCCATGCCGTTCTTCGTGGCCTCCGCTTCCGCCTAACCGGGCGTTTCAGTCCTGACGGCCTGTGGGAGCGAGTGGCGCCGCTGCGCCGCCCCCCTCCCGAGCGGCTCCGTCGCTACCCCGGGGCCTCTGCGCGTTCCTGATCGGGCCTCTGGCCACAGCCGTGCGCCGAAGTTCGACTGGGAGGTCTGGAAGGCAAGGCGCGCTGTCGAGTGCGGCATCAACCGCCTCAAGAGGCACCGGGCCGTTGCCACCTCGTACGACCCGCCCTCAGTCCGCTACGAGGCGACAGTCCTCATCGCCGCGATCAACGACTGGCTGTGGTCGGCCCCTTAGGACCCGGCGTTTCATCCTGATGCTTCGTATGCCTCGCGGATGGCCGCAGGGATGCGACCGCGGTCATTGACCAGGTAGCCGTTCGCACGAGCCCGGAGACGTACGCGTTCATCCCCCGGAGGTGGGCCGCGTCTGGCGGCCCTGTCCGGCCAAGGGTGGCGTACCGAGCAGGGCGCCACCCTTGGCCGCTCGCGCGGGGATGGTCCCGTGGCCGGTGGGTGTCGGCTGTGGCCCTGCTCCCGTTCGGCAGGTGGCTGGGCGCTATGCCGGTGGCTGGGTGAGTTTGGTGGCCACAGTGTCGAGGATCCAGTCCAGGCCGGTCGCGAAGGATGTCTCGGCGTCCACGTCCGTGGCATCATGGACGGCTTTGGCCAGTGCCGGGAAGCGGCCCGTCGCCAGCATTCTGGTCACATGCGGCCCGGAGGCGCGCTGCCACTCGCGTTTGGACAGGCCCGTGGCGCGTTCGGCCCGCAGATTCGCGATCTCTCGCCTGATGGCGCCGGCGGAGTACGCGCTGACGGTCTCCACGGCGCGCATGACGGTGTCGATGTCGGCGAGGCCGTCGAGGGCGGCCAGCGTGGCTTCGGTCAGGGCGAGACCGTTCGGGCCCAGGGCCGGGCGGCTGCCGAGCAGGTCGGCCAGCCATTCGTGGCGGAGGGCGGCCTGCCGGGTGCGGTGGGCGAGGACGAGCAGCGCCTCGCGCCAGTCACCCGGCTGCTCCCGGGGGAGGATCTCGCCCTGGACCTCGTCGACCATGAGGTCGAACAGCTCCTGCTTGGTGGAGATGTATCCGTAAAGACGCATCGGGCCGGCGTTCAGCCGGGCGGCGACCTTGCGTACCGATACCGCCTCCAGCCCGCCTTCGTCGGCCAGCGCGACGGCGGCGGCGACGATCCGCTCCCGGTCGAGCGGCACGGGGCGATTCGGCGGCTCCGGCCGGTCCCAGACAGTCATGGTCACATCGTACTGTTGCGATGCGGCGTACTGAGAAAATACAGTGTATCGACATGAGACATCGTATCGCCGTGGTCGGCAGTGGCCCTGGAGGCCTCACCTTCGCCCGTGTCCTGCAGCGCCACGACTACCCCGTCACCATCCTCGAACGCGATCCCGGCCCCGACGCGCGCCCCCCGGGCGGCTTACTGGACCTGCACGAAGGAATGGGCCAGCTTGCGCTGGAGAAGGCGGGGCTGCTGGCGGAGTTCCAGGCGCTGTCCCGCCCCGAGGCCCAGGCCATGCGCATCCTGGACACGGACGGCACCGTTCTGCGTGACTGGCGACCCGACCCGGACGACCGGGCCAATCCCGAGATCGACCGCGGACACCTCCGCGACTTGCTGCTCGGCCCTCTCGACGTGCAGTGGGGACGCGGTGTGACACAGGTGGTCCCGGGGAGCCGGGACGGTGCTCTGGTGCAGTTCGCGGACGGGCGACAGCAGACGTTCGACCTCGTGGTCGGCGCGGACGGCGCCTGGTCCCGGACCCGCTCGGCAGTCTCGCCGGCGACGCCGCACTACACCGGTGTCACCACGCTCGAGACCTTCCTGGACGACGTCGACACCCGCCACCCCGGCCTCGCTCGATTGATCGGGGCCGGCTCCCTGGCGGTGTACGGCGCGAACCGCGCTCTCGTCGCCCAACGCAACAGCGGCGGCCACGTCAAGGTGTATGCCCAGTTCCGCGCACCGCTGGACTGGCATCAGAGCGTGGACCTGGACGACGTCGACGCCGTGCGATCGAGCCTGCTGGATCTGTTCGACGGCTGGGCCGCTCCCGTCCTCGAACTCCTCCGCCACGGCACTGCTTTCGTCCACCGCCCCCTCTACGCCCTGCCCGTGTCCCACACCTGGACCCACGTCCCCGGGGTGACGCTGCTGGGCGACGCCGCCCATCTGATGCCCCCGCTGGGGGCGGGCGCGAACCTCGCGATGCTGGAGGGCGCCGAGCTCGCCGAGTCCCTTGCCGGCAACTCTGGAGATCTGGACCAGACCGTCCGCGCCTTCGAGGAACGGATGTGGGAACGGGCCGGCAGATGGGCGAAGATCACGACGGCCGGACTGGAACGCCTCGTAAGCCCTGACCCCGCCGAGGCCCTCGCCGTCTTCGACCGGGTCCAGCCGTCCTGACGACCAAACGCGGAGGTGCCGGCACCAACCGCAAGATTCCGCAGGGGGGGACTCAGAGCGTTCTCCGAAGCCGCCTGGAAGACCTGTCCGGTCGTCAGCTGCGCGGCCACGGGGTCGGGCATGGGCTCGCCTCGTCGCTGGTCACCCGGTATGCCGACTATACGGCCGTCACGCATGACCACGTCGTCTTCGCCCGCGACCTACCCCGCATAGGCGTAGGTCGCGGGCGAGTTGCTACGAGGCCGGTGATTGCCACGCCGCCGGCTCGGCACGAGTAACTGGTGTGCCCGGAGGCGCATGAGGGAATGGCGCCCTCATATGTCTGCCGCGTATCAAGCATGATGCGGCGGGGAGCGAGGGGGCGAGGGGGAGTGATGGACGCTTCGGAGTTGGCGCTCACGGCTGTTGGCCGCCTTGTGGCAGCGGTGGTCGGGGCGGCGGGAGGCGCGATCGGCGAAAGCGGAGGAGACGCAGTCGCCGAGATCGTCCGCAGCCGCCTGCGCAGCACCCCGCGGGGAGAGGCGGCGCTACGGGCGCTTGAAGAGGATTCCGGGAACACCGGGGCACGAGACGAAGCCCAGGGTGTCCTGCGAGAAGCTATTGATAGGGATCCCGAGCTACGGCGGCAGCTATCCGTACATCTGTCCAGCTCACCTGTTCACAACCGTGAGTCGGTTGTGATCACCGGAAGTCGCGTTTCGCGCAGCCACATATCTCTCGGGCCGTTAACGATCAACAATACGCCGGGCGCACGGTTCTTGATCGGGTTATCGGCGCTGCTGGCCGTCGCGCTGGTGGCTCTGGCCATCTACGGCGGGCAGCGCATTCTGATTTCACAGAGCCCCGGTCAAAGCCC
Organism: Streptomyces sp. NPDC004327; assembly: GCF_042873935.1. NCBI lineage: Bacteria > Bacillati > Actinomycetota > Actinomycetes > Kitasatosporales > Streptomycetaceae > Streptomyces > Streptomyces sp. NPDC004327. The sequence goes on from NZ_JBIAME010000001.1 coordinate 1,213,756, forward strand.
CTCCGCTCCGCAACCTCGAGGAGCAGGTGGCTCGAGCGACGGGCCCGGATCACGGATGCTGTCCGCTGCGGACGCCGACCGGGCCCTGCTGACGGCGGACGACATGCCTCGGGGCTGGGTGACGTTCGACGTGGACACATACAGCGAGGAAGACCGGCAGGACGGCTGCCAACTCGACGGCATCGAATTCGAACGGGATGGAAACACGCCCAGTTCAGCGTTCGTGGATGCCGATTTCATCATCTACGTCTGCTCTTCGTACGAGGTGACCGGTCGTGTCTTCCAGCAGACAAGCCAGCAACTGACCGAACAGGAAAAGCTCGGACCCGTCACGCCGCTGGACGTCCCGAAGATCGGAGATGAAACCACGGCGAACTGGTACCGATCGGCGGACAAGGCTTTCGTTACAACGCGTGTCGGAAACGTCGTCCTGGGACTCCGATATCACCCGTTCCAGGCATCGAAGGCAGAGAAGGACGAGATTGCGGAACTGACCCGACGGGCAGTGGAACGAGTCCGCGCCGTGCAGTCAGGCAGTGTCTAGGGTCTTTCCTTCGGTCCTCGCTGATCGAAGGCGGCTAGGTACAGTTCGGCATCCCTGGGGAGCCCGTTCGGGATTCCATGCGGTTCGTTCTTCGAGCCACCGCAGGCGAGGAGGGCGCCGACGTGGCGCACGGACGGCGGAGCATGGGCAGGGACGCAGTTCAGGGGAGCGGCTGCCGTCCAGCGGGGCGCGCCCATGCGTACGTCGAGGGCGCGCAGCCCCTGGTGGGTGAGTGGAACAGCCAGGGTGCCGGGCTCAGCTGTGCCGCGGCCGCTTCATGCGTCGGAAACGCGAGGCTGATCGGTTGGCGACGGCGGCGTTCAGGAGCGGGCGGCAGCGGAGGACCTGCTCCCGCAGGCCCTCACGAACAAGATCTGCACCCACTCCGGACGCCCTGCCGTCCAAGTCCGTCGAGGACAAGGCCCGCAGCTCGGCTCATTCTGAAACGATCAGTCAGCCCTACCCGCTGCCCCGTTGATCCCCGATGCCCGCCACCAGGTGCTGGGTGTTGCATGTTGCCTACCCTCGCGCCGTCGTTGATCTCGAATGCGGCTGCCGGTGTGGGGGCGCTTAGGGTTTGTGGGTGACCCAGATCGCTTCCGCCGGCCAGCGGCTTGCCCAGTCGGGCGGGTCGGTCTGGTTGTAGCCGTTGGCCGTTCCGGGTTCGGGCCGCGGCTCGATGAGGTCGTCGATGACGAGACCCGCGCCGCGCAGGACCCTGATCCAGTCGCCGTAGGTGAGCTGATAACTGACCGCGCCCTGGCCTTCGGCGATGGCGTCCAACCCGAAGTAGTCCTGGTGCAGCCTCGTGGTGACGCGGCTGGCGGCTTCGTCGTAGCAGGCTTCGAACCATGGGCTGGCGACGTTGAACACCAGACGTCCACCACGGCGCAGAACGCGTGCGGCCTGCGGGACGGCCAGGTGCGGGGGCGCCCAGCTGAGCCCGCCGTAGTCGCAGAACACCAGGTCGAAGCTGTCGGCGGCGAACGGGAGGTGTTCGGCGGCTCCTTGCACCAGCGCGTAGCGGGCCGCTCCCATCGCGCGAGCTGCCGCGGCGAGCTGGGCTTCGGACAGGTCCAGGCCGACCACGGTGGCTCCCTCGGCGGCGAGCGCCCTGGACCACTGGCCGGCGCCGCAGCCGAGTTCGAGGACGCGCTTGCCGGTGACGTCGCCCAGGGCGTGCAGGTTCGCGTCGGGGATGGCGTACGTGCCCCACAGCCGGGGCGATGCGCCGATCTGCGGGTCGTGCTCGTGCTGGTAAGCGCTGCTGAACTGGTTCCAGAACCGCCGGTTGGCAGAAATGCTGTCCACGCGCCGACTGAAGCACTGCCTGCCGAAGCGGTCAACACGATTGTGCTGCGACCGGGAAAGTCCACGGTTCACGGGCGTTCCGTCTGGCTGCCCGTGCGATCGGCTGGGGTCGACCGATCGATCGATCGACCTGACCAGCGCCAGGAGACGTGCTGATCCGGTTGCCTCCCGTGACGGCAGCACCGCCGGGCGGGGTGGTGCCTTCGCTGACCAAGGGGCGGATCTTCGAGGCCTTGCGTCTGCCGAGGTCGGGCAGGGCAGGATCGGCTGCGGTCAGGGCGCGCACGGCGTCGGCCCAGCCGGAGGGATCTGGGTGGAGCGCAGCGGAACCCGTCCCTGCCGTGAGGGACGGTGACTCGTCAGGGCGATACACCCCCTCACATCGCACACGTAGAGCGTCTCGCTCCCCTGTTCACCACTCGCGGTCGGTGCGGGCGCACGAGATCCGCGCGAGGGGTGTCCGTGTACGCCCCCCGCGCGGATCAACGTCGGTGATTACTCGGGCTTCGGGTTGGTCTCCTCGGCGCCGCAGCACTGGCTGCCGGAGCTGGTGAGGCTGACCACGGCGGCGGCGTTGGTGGAGGCGGTCGCCTCGATGTTCTGGAGCTTCAGGACGCTGCTCATGAATCTCTCCTTCGAATGCGAGTGGTCATCGGTGCCGTTCGGCTGGCCGTTCGGCATGCGCCAGTCAACTCGGCGCGGATCACTCGCACATGGGAGATCCGCCCCCATAATGCGCGGAGGCCGCCCCCAGGAACACGGTTCCCGGGGGCGGCGCGAATGGTGGTGTTTGACGGGGCGGTTTCCGGTCAGGAGCCGCAGGTGTCCAGCGTCCTGCCGAGCATGGTTTTGTCGGCCGCGGTCACCGTCAGGCCGTAGGTGGACTTCACCGAGGTCTTGGGCCGGGTGGAGCGCAGCGGAGCCCGTCATCACGGTGGGGCCGGTGCCCTGTCAAGGGCGACCGGTGGGCCGTCACTCTCGTTGCGGTGTCGACGGGGATTCCTGGTCGACACACAGCCCACCGCGTGATGCGCATACCGCTGCGGTCAGCCTTGGCGGCGGGGCTTGGTCCCATGTCGCCCTGACCGGCCTGCCCGGCGTCGGTAAGCCCAACCGGCGAAGCCGAAGCGGCCTGACCCGTCTGACCAGCACTACTCGCTTCTACTCCTGTCGACCTCAGCGGCCAGCACGGCAGTCCCGTGCAAGTGCGTGAAGTACGTGGTGGCGTACTCGTCATCAGCGATGGTCGGAAGGATCGCTCCAAGGGCCGTTATGCGTCCCCGCAGGATGTCTCGGCGCCGGTCATCCAGAGGGCCGTCCAAGACCGACGAGATACAGCCGGCGAGCGTCGAGTCCATCATGACCACGCACTTGCCCTCGGGCTCTCGCTGGTAGAAGTCCCGGGGAAACGGCATGCTCCTGAACTCATCCCACAACCGTGCCAGCTGATCCAGACTCACTTCCGCCATGCCCGCGATCATGCCTTGCGGCCGGGAATCACGGAAACGCGTTCTGCCGCTCGAGCCGACAGGCGAATCAGTACGTCGGACGGTGCCTCCTGCGGGGCGTCGCCGAGCCCACCGTCCTGCTGGCGCTGGGCGACGCCCGATGTCTGCGGAGGTCAGGCCGTATCGGAGCGGGTCGAGGTGATGACGACGGATGTGTAGGGCATGGTGGCGTGGCCGCCGAGCCTGTCGATCGCGGTCGCGGCGCTGTCCAGGACCTCGGTCAGTTTGTCCGGGGGGAGTTGGGTGAGGCCACCGAAGGTGGGGAGCTGGTCGAGCCATTCCTCTCGGGAGTAGGTGCGCTGCCAGTCGTAGCGCCACTGTTCGGGCTCGCTGAAGTTGCCGGTCTGCCGGATTCCGTCGGCGATCTTCGCGAAGAGCGGCTGGTACGCGTCCAGGGCCGACTTTCTCAGCAGGCTGGGGTTGAACGGGGATTCGGGGGCGACTCGTTGGATTGCCTCGGCGAGGGCGTCGATGACCTCGGCCGGGAGCTGGGGGACGTGGTGGAAAGGAGCGAGCCGGCCGCCGGGGTGGAGGACCTGGGCCGCCTTGGCCGCGCCGGCGACGGGATCCACCCAGTGCCAGGCGGTGCCGGCGATGACCGCGTCGAAGTGCCGTCCGGCCGGCTGCCAGTCCTCGAACCTGGCGACCTCGACCTCGACACGGCTGAGTCGCGCGAAGGCGGCCATCCGTTCGTCGGGCTCGACACCGAGCACCGTGCAGCCGGCCGCTTGGAACTGCCTGGCCTCGATCCCGGTCCCGGCTCCGACGTCGAGGACGTGCCGGCCGGGGCTTTCGGCGACGATCCTGTCGACCAGGGCCTGGGGATACGGAGGTCGGGCGCGGTCGTAACGTTCGGCGTCCACTCCGAACGATTCGGCCGTCTGCCGGTGCGAGTGGGGCTCGGGCCCGGACTTGTCCGGCTGGTCCTGCGATAAAGTGGGCATGCGCCCACCCTAGCGGGCGGGTGCCCACTTGTTAAGGCGGGCGGGGCGGAAAGGGAGACGATGCCGACAGGGGTACACATCCACAACGTGCGTGGCCAGTTGTTCGAGGCTGCCGAGCGCGTCCTGCTACGGGACGGTCCCGACGCGTTGACCAGCCGGGCGGTCACGGAGGAGGCGAACTGTGCCAAGGGTGTGCTGCACCGGCACTTCACCGACTTCGACGCCTTCCTGGCAGAACTGGTCCTCGACCGGGTCCGCGGCGTCGAGGAGCAGACCAGGGCTCTGTGCGCGGGTGCCGGCACCGGGAGCGTCGTGGACAACCTCGCCGACGCGTTGCAGGACCTGTTCGGGCCGGTCACGGTGGCAATAGTCGCCCTCATCACCTTCCGCGACGGCCTCCGCGCCCGGCTGCGCGAGGCTGGCCTGACCGGCATTCCGCTGGCTGTGCAAGGCGCCGCCATGATCGCCGCATATCTCACCGCCGAGCGGGAGTTGGGGCGCGTGGCCGATGATGCCGACATCGACACACTCGCCCCCACCCTTGTCGGGGCCGGGCACATGCTGTTCGCCGACCGGGCCGGCGCCCTGCCGCAGATCGCCGCCGTCCGCAAGATGGTGGCCACCGTCGTCATAGGCGCCTTGCGACCACCCCAGCCGTGACCTAAGCCCCCTTGGGAGGGGCTGGCGTTGTGGCACGCCAAGGGGCCGAGTTCGCCAACGGTTCCCCGCGTGGGTGTGGGGGCCCGCCGGCGCCTGCCCGATGCGCTCGGCCCACAGCCAGCAGCGCACTACCAGGAAGTCCAGTCGTCAGGCCTCCGGACAGTCCCTGCAGGCCCTGCCGGATGCACGGCACTCTCACCTCCGCAAGAGGGGCCCGTCGGCCTGCGCCGTCTAGATGCGGACACCCTCACCGAAAGAAGCCAGCGCACACGACTCTTCCACCTAGGCTCCGCAAGCGGATCAGGACAACTCCACATCCAGGTCCGATAGGTCTCATTGAGCGCGGGCAAGGCCCGCCGCACACGTAGGGGGAACCATGGCTGAACTCGACCTCGGAACTGCGACCGACTGGGACCAGGCCGAGACGCATGGCCGCGTCAAGCTCGTGAACAACCGGATCTACCCCCCGGCCAAGAAGGACGTCGCGGTCATCGGCCCGAACAGCATCGAGATCCAGGTGAACGCGAACCAGGCCACTTCGCAGGAACAGGCCAAGATCTACTTCACGACCTACCACGGCAGCACCAAGGTGACCATCGCCTGCCTCGACTCCGACGGGAACCTGCGGATCGCCGGCAAGCTGATCACCGAACAGGGCGGCAGCATCCGCGACTAACACCCGCCCAACAGCGCAACCAGGGCGACCCGGAGGAACAGGCCGGGCCGCCCTGGGCTCAGCCGGACGGTCTACGGCATCGGCCACGGCCGGGGTGGGGATGACGTGGATCGTCGCGCCGTTCAGCGGCGTCCAACCGTCACGCTGCGTACGCGACCACAAGAAGTGGAGCAGAGCCCGTTGTCGTGAACAAAGCCAACTGTGGTCATCCGGTCGTGACGGACTCGGTTGACGAGCGGGACGCCCCGTGTGCGGCGAAGCAGCTGGGGATCAGCCGGCTGAGGCCGGCCGGGGTTCGTAGGTATTGCCGTGGTGCGGCGAGAAAAGGAGAGGACGGCGCCAACGCGCCGTTGGCAGGATGTCCGGGCTCGCCACTCGATGGGAAAGGACCCAACGACCGTGTCTCGTGCCATCACTCTGATCCGCTCCACCTCCCTGTCCGACGTCGCCGAGTACGCTTACGCAGCTACGGCGCCCGCCGAATCCCGCCTGATCTTCCTCGCGGGAGCATGTCCACTGAACGACGACGGCTCGACGGCAGCCATCGGGGACTACGCAGGTCAGGCGCTGAAAGCCGTCGAGAACATGCAGGCCGCTCTCACTGCCGCCGGCGCGTCCCTCCAGGACGTCATCAGCACGAGGGTTCTCGTGGCATCGGCCCGTCGGGAGGATCTGGTGGCTGCCTGGGAGGTGGTCCGTGACTCCTTCGGTAACCACGATGTCCCCAGTACGTTGATGGGTGTCACTGTGCTCGGCTACAAGGACCAGCTCGTCGAGATCGAGGCCGTCGCAGCCGTACTCGATTCGTGAGGCGCGATGACACACTGCGCCGCCCGCGAACGCTCTTTTCCGCCGCTGCTGCCATCAGCACCTGCCGCCGGGATGAACGTGTCCCGATGCTGCTACGGGCGCGACCTTCTTCCGCGGGTGGTCCGCGACCTCACCGGTCGAGGGTGTCGTCCGCGTGTTCCGGGTGGTCGATGCCGGGCAGTACCTCGGGCCAGGGCCCCGGGCACGAGCCCAGCCTGCTGGTGACCGCCACAGCAACCGGCTGATCACTCGTCGGCGATCCCGGCACGGCCGTCCACGTACATAGGGTGGTGCCCGCTGGTCACGGCGCCGTCGCTCACCACCGCGATTACCACCACGCTCACCTCTACGCTCGCCACGACACTTGCATCCGCAGGTCTCTGCCACGTGCGCGGATGGGGTCGGTCGCGCTTCGGCGGACTGTCTGTTCTTTGAGGGGGCGGCAGGGCATCCGTCTATCCGGTGAAGTGTGCTGCGACGAGGGTGAGGAAGAGGAGGTCGGCGCCGAGCAGCGTTGCGAGGCCGGCTTTGCGGGCCGGGGTGGGCGGGGAGCCGTCCGGGGTGGTCTGCGTCCAGATCAGCGCGCCGAGCGCCACGGCGAGGGTGGCGAGGTAGAGCGGGCCGGGGATGTCCGCGCACGTGCCCTGCATGACGCAGGCTGTTCCGCGTTCGGAGGCGAGGGCGAGGATCACGACCAGCACGGTGGCCGGGATCAGGAGCAGCCCGGCCCACAGGGAACGCACGCGGAACCGGCGGGCCTCGCTCGAGGCAGGGGCAGGCGGAGGAAGGTTGCTCATGGAGACGATCCAACCCTTCCGCGGCCCTCGTCGGCATGAGCGGTCGTACTCAGATCGCCCCGATCACGCCGCCTTGGCGCTCGTCGGCGGCCGCGCTGGCGTCGAAAGCTCGATGCCGTGTGGGAATGGGCCCCGCCCGTGGCATCCGCCACCTGGACCTCACACGCAGAGCGGGGCGCAGCCGCTGCGCGATCCCGGTGGCCGTACGCCGCACCCTCGGCACCGGGCCGGGCCCGCGCCGATACGACCTGCCCAGGCCAGCCTGCTTGCCCCTTTCCGGCTTTGAGGGTGCTTGTGGCGGTGAGGTTCAGCCGCCGCCCACGCCCCCTCGGGGTCGTGGTGAAAGTCGGAGCTGTCCGGCCGATCACGCGCGTACCCCCGATCACGCGCGTACCCCCGATCACGCACGTACTCCCGATCACGCGCGTAAGGCAGATCGCGCGCGTAAAGCCGATCACGGGGTCGGGGTCGCAGTTTCCCGAGCCCCGGATGTTGTGACCGTGCCGTAGGCCCGGAGTGTGTCGGGCAGGTCGCCGTGGCGGCCTCGGAGGGTGGCGTCCAGGAAGGCGAGGGTGGCCGCGGCGACGAGGCGCGGGCTCTCACTGCGACCCAGGGTGCCGACGATCGAGGGCACGGGCGGCAGGTAGAGCGGGCCGTCCATGAAGGTGAGGTGCCCGGCGCCGGGGATGGTGAGCCGGTAGCTCGGCGCGGTGCTGTGCTCGAGGGCCTCGGTGAGCCGGGGCAGGTAGCGCGGGTCGGTGCCGGCGGTGATCTCCTGGGTGAGTGCGAGCGCCGGCTGCTTGAGAGCGGGGGTGGTGGGGCCGTGGGGGTAGCCGTCCAGGTCGACGACGGCGTCGAACCGGCGGTCCTGCCGGGCCGCCTGCAGGGCGGCGGCCCCGCCCAGGGAGTGGCCGGCCACTGCGGCGCGGCCGGTATCCAGGCGGCCGGTCAGTGGGTCGGCGCGCTCGCCGTGGTCCAGTCGCTCCAGCTGGGTGAGGACGAAGCCGAGGTCGGCGGCCCGCACGGCGGTCCAGCCGGCGGCCAGCTCCTCGTCCCTGTCGCGGTTGCCGGAGGAGGCGGTGGTGGCGCGGATCGTGCGGCCGTCGGCGAGGACGACGACGGCGGAGTCGTACGGGTGGTCGAGGGCGGCGACCAGGTAGCCGTGGCTGGCCAGTTCCTCCGCCCAGGCGGTGTTCTGGGTCCGTACCCCGCCCGACCCCGGGGAGAACAGGACGACCGGGAACCGCTCTCCACCGCCGGCCACCGGGGCGTCGACGACCGCGTGGCTGCGGGCCCTCGGGACGCCGTCTATGAGGAAACCCGGCAGGCCGACCCCGCCGGCGAGGGCCTCGGCGACGGTCCGCGCCTCGTCCTGGGTGCCTCCCAGGTACTGGGCCCGAGGGACGCCCTCGGGGCTCTTCTGCGCCGGGTACCAGAGCTGGACCACGACCGTGCGCCGGTCGTCCGGATCGGCGGTGAAGCGCTCGGCGCGGAGCGGGTCGGTCCACTGCACCACCCGGGTGCCGACCGCGAAGTCGCCCGTCGGCTCGGGGAAGTCGGGCACGGGGAAGGCCCAGGCGGCCGCCGGGCCGGTGGCGATCAGGCAGGCGCAGGCCAGCGTTCCCGGCAGGGCCAGCCACCAGCGGGCCCGCCGCGCCGGTCGGCCGGTCCGGCGCCGCAGCAGGGGCGGGAGGGCGAACGCGGCGGCGACGGCGGCGCCGGCCAGGACCGGCAGCAGCTGCCAGCGGATCCCCACGATGCCCAGCACGATCGCGGACGGTACGAGGACCGCAGCGGCCGCGACGGTGCCGGGCCGGTGGGCGGCCGGGGGGAGCCAGCGCGCCACCAGAAGCGCGAAGGCGCCCAGCAGGACGAGGACTTCCGGAAGGGACAGGAAAAGCCCCGGGATGGTTTCGGTCACCCGGCCATGCTCGGCGCCGGGCCCTCTCCGCCGCATCGGCCCTGGGTCGCCGCCCACTGCAACCGGGGTGGGCAATCGGGGCGGTTCGCGGTGCGACCGGAGTGGCAACCGGGCACCCCGGACCGGTGGCCGGCCTGCGACCGCGGGAGGTGGCGGGTCTCCTCCTGCGGTCGTACCCCGGCACATATCGCTCCGACGCCGGACTCATGTGCGGCGCGGACCCGCGGCCTAGGCTGCGGCTGTACGAGGTGGCGGCCCCGACCGGGCCCGCCACGACGACCGATCGGCGGAGAGGTGTGACGGTGCGCCACCGGGACCGGGTAGCGCCCCTGGTGGGGGACTCGGTGCTGCCGGCGCTGCTCCTGCTCCACGTCGTGACCACCTACCCGGCGCGGGAGCTGCCGGTGGCGGCGGCTCTCACCGCCGCCCTGGCGCTGCCCCTGGTGTGGCGGCGCCGGGCCCCGCTCGCGGTGTTCGCCGCCGTAGTGGCCGCGGCCTTCGTCCAGTGGCTGGTCGGCGTCCAACTGCCCGCGGACATCGCCCTGCTGGTGGCCCTGTACACGGCGGCCGCGCACACGGGCCGGCGCGGCACGCTGCTCGCCTCCGCCGTCGTGGAGGGCGGGGCCGTGCTGGCCTGCCTGCGCTGGGCACCGGACGGCGCGTTCCTGACCCCGTTCGTCGCCCTCTCCGCGACGGTGGTCGCCGCCGCCGTCCTCGGGGTGAACCTGCGGACCGGCCGGGCCTACCTCGCCGCCGTAGAGGAAAGGGCCGAACGGCTGGCACTGCACCAGGAGCAGCAGGCACGGCTGGCCGCGGCCGAGGAGCGGGCGCGGATCACCCGCGAGATGCACGACATCGTCACCCACAACCTGTCCGTCATGGTCGCGCTCACCGACGCCGCCGTCTCCGCCCAGCACAGGTCCCCCGACCGGGCCACCGCCGCGATGCTGCAGATCTCCGAGACGGGCCGGCAGGCGCTGACCGACATGCGGCGCTCGTTGGGCGTCCTGCGGGCCGACGAACCGGACGCCGAGCGTCACCCGCTGCCCGGCATCGCCCAGCTGGAGGCGCTCGCCGGCCAGATGGCCGCCGCCGGGCTGCCGACCGGCCTGGAGATCCGCGGCGGCCACACCCACGTACCCGCCACCGCACAACTCACCGTCTACCGTCTGGTGCAGGAAGCCTTGACCAACACCCTCAAGCACACGCCCGCCGGCACGCGCGCGACGGTCGTCGTCGAGTGCTCGGCCGGGAGCGTGGCCGTGGCCGTCACCGACAGCGGCCCCCGCCCGGCGTTCCCCGCCGCCGCACCGCCCGGCCACGGCATCCCCGGCATGCGCGAGCGCGCGGCCGCCTACGGAGGAACCCTGCGCGCCGGACCGCTTCCGGGCGGCGGCTGGGGCGTCCGTACCCGACTCCTCCTCAACAGCGCCGGGACGAACGCCGTATGACGATCCGCATCCTGATCGCCGACGACGAGGCGCTGCTCCGGATGGCCTTCGGCACGGTCCTGGAGGCCCAGCCCGACATGACACCGGTCGGCGAGGCCGCGGACGGCGCCCAGGCCGTCCGTCTCGCCCGGGAGCTGCGGCCCGACGTCGTACTGATGGACGTCCGGATGCCCGGGACGGACGGGATCGAGGCGACCCGGCAGGTCGTCGAGGTCTCCCCGCAGAGCAGAGTGCTGGTCCTGACCACCTTCGACCTGGACGCTTACGCCTTCGCCGCGCTCGGCGCCGGGGCCTCGGGCTTCCTGCTGAAGAACACCCGGCCCGAGGAACTGCTCACCGCGATCCGCAACGTCGCGGCGGGCGACGCGGTGCTTTCCCCGCGGATCACCCGGCGCCTGCTGGAAGACTTCCGTCCGCACCTGGCCGACGCCGGCACCGCCACCCGCGACGAGCGGCTGGACCGGCTCAGCACCCGTGAGCGCGAGGTGCTCGTCGAGGTCGGCCGCGGCCTGTCCAACGCCGAGATCGCGGCCGCCCTGCACCTCGCGGAGGCGACCGTGAAGTCCCATCTGGGGCGGATCCTGCACAAGCTCAGACTCCGCGACCGGATCCAGGCAGTGGTCTACGCCCACAACAACCGCCTGGTCCCTCCGGCCTGACGCCGACCGAAGGCTCAGAACAGCGGCCAGACCACAGCCCGGCCGGGCCAACCCCGTAGCCGACCGAGGACGGCGCCGCCGACTGGGCCTTGCTTCCGCGCGAGACCAATCCGACAGCGCTCGCCTGGGACGAACTCGTCCACCGCACCGGTGGCCGACACCACAACCCGCCCGCATCGCGGCGGCCGAGCACCCCACTGCCGTACGGCGCCCTCGCCCTTGCCGACATCGGATACGACCCCGAGGCCATCGCCGAGACCACAGGCCGCCAGCCAAGCACCATCCGTTACCTCATCGCTCCCCACGCCCTGCGCGCGGAGACCCTCCTCCTTGCACCAGCTGAGCGGCACACCAGCCCGCCCGGGCGATGGAGCCCAGCCAGCTGAGACCCGAGCCTGCAGCGTGAGGTGCTCAATCTCGATGCCGACCGTCACCGGCTCGTTGACCAGCGTGATCCCGAATGCTTCGCTGACACCAGCGGCCACCTCACGGGCGAGCGCGAACAGCCGGTGGTGGCCCCGTCCGGCCGGTGCCGCATCGAGAACGGCCTGCTGATCGAGACCCGCCAAGAATCACGCAGTCTGAGGAGAATGGCCAGATGACCATCCTCGACACCTACGGCACGAACTCCTGTTCAGCCAAGGAGCTGTCCGACCTGCTCGCCGACCGACTCGCCCTGACCTTCGCCGAGCGCGAGAGTGACTACCGCGGCATTTACTACCTCGCCACCCTCGCCGACGGCACCCGTTTGCAGGTCCTGCCGAACACCGTTCCCGGAGACGGCGGGGAAGAAGAGCTCTACGACGATGAATACCCCGACGTTTCGGTGCTCGTGCTCGTGCTCGTGACGTCACCGGCCGACGCTCAGGTCCTCGGCGACGAGCTCACGGCGATCGAAGGACTCAACAGGCTCGCATCATCTCGAAGGTGAGCGATTGCTGATCCTGATCCGCAGACCTTGACGATTTGTCCTGCGGGCGAGAGGGCCACGCGCAGCCGGCTGGTAGGCCGGCAAGCCGCCAGGATCCGACAGCGCTGCGCGTCGGATGGACCGAGGCGCGGGGTCGGTCGGCCAGGAGGGGGAGGGCGCCGACGAGGTGGGGCCGTAGCAGGGTGTGGTCGAGTACGGTCTTGAAGCTGTGTAGCTCGTCGCCGCGCTCACCGCAGCCGAGCCACCGAGGTAGCGGCCGGGCCCGCCCCGCGTGCCGTCGCCGTGACGCCGTCGTGTTCGACCGGCGAGGAGCGGTGCGGCCGAGGGCTTGGACTACTTGACGTGTGTGGGCTCCCGAACGGGTGCGGGCCGCGGCAGGCTTTCCGGCTCCACCTCGTGGCTCTCCGGTGCGCCGAACCACGCCACCGCAACCGCGCCGGTGATCGCCAGCACGAAGCCGAGGACGGCCAGCCAGGCGAACCCCGGACGCGACGCGTCACCCAGCCACCACACACCGATCATCCCCGGCAGCACGGTCTCGCCGACGACGAGCGCCGCCGTCGCCCCGTTCACCGAGCCGATCTGCAGCGCGACCGTGTGCAGGTACATGCCGCCGACGCCGGCCACGAGGATCGCGTACAGCGCCGGGTCCGACAGGAGCGCGCCCGCGGAGAACGGGTCGATGCCGTTGAGGATCCGTACTCCGATGCCGAGCGCGCCGAACCCGAGACCCGACAGGAGGCCCGCGAGGATCGCCGCCCGGGTGCCGAGCACTCGTACGACGACCGTGCCACCGACCATCAGCAACAGCGAGACCGCGAGCAGCCACCAGTGCGTCGCGATCGCGGTGTGGCCGCTGCCTTCCGGGCCCGCCGCGCTCGCCAGAAGCACCAGGGCCGAGCAGACCACGCCGATCGCGGTCCACTCCGCTCGGGTCAGCCGGATGCCCAGAAGCCTCACGCTGAGCACGGCCGTGATGACAAGGTTCGCACTGATCACGGTCTGGGAGAGGAACAGCGGGAGCATACGGGCGGCGAGCGCGCCGAGGCCGAAGCCGAGGAAGTCCAGGATCGTGCCGACGATGAACTCCCAGGTCATCGCTGCTTTCGCAGTCGACGACAGACTCGGCCCGCCGTGTTGGGTGATCTGCCCCGTAGCGGCCGCCTCACGCCGGGCGGACTTGCGGGAGCCGACGGCCTGCAGGACGGATCCCGTGCCGTAACAGATCGAGGCGGCGACAGCGGTCAGCAGTCCTACGAGCACAAGCAGGTCCCTTCACACGGTGGGGGCGCCGGTCCGCCCCGTTCGTTTCCTGCTTGGCAGACGTCGGATCGGGCGTCCGCGTTGCCTCAGACCTGATCAGCGAAGCCCGCCGCTGCGCGCCTGGAGGGGAGGATCAAGGATGCTTCCAGGGCCGGTCAGCGACCGGCGCGGGGCCGACTCTGCTGGGGAACTACGTGAACTTCGCCCTGGGGGAGGTACAGAGGGACTGATGTCCGGCGCCGCTTGCGCGGCGCTCGGAAATCCAAGGGCGCGTTGGCGGGATCTTGGAGGGGGACGCCTGGACACCGTGTACCTATGACTGCAGGAGGGCTCCGCAAGAGACCTCGCAAGGGAGGGAAGCCTTGTGTCCGAGTTGCTGCGCCGGGAGGTCCTGGACGTCGAGGTCGCGTTCCGCGGGTTCGGATTCCAGGATTCCGACGACAACGTGGTCCCCGTGCCGTTCGGAGACGACTTCGAGTGGGGGGTGTTCCTCCAGGAGCACGAGCGCCGCTTCGACCTGTTCAGCGCCGGCCACACCCACACCGCCAGTGTGGAGGTCAAGGTATGGGCGAATGAGCCGCCTGGCCCACCGGGGGAGTGGGACGAGCAAGGTGAAGTCGACTTCGAGACGACCACCGGGGGCGTCGCGGTGTGGACGATGACGCTGGGCCGGTCGGAACACCTGATCCAGCTGGGCAAGCCGGGGTGGTGGCGGGTCCGTGTCGGGTGCATCGGCCGGGACGAAGTCGAGCGGGTGACACAGGCGCAGGGCGTCGCGTACGGGGTGGAAAAGTACGTGATCGATTTCTGGCCGAAGGCGTGATGTGTGTGGTCGGCCCCCAAGTCCGCCGGCCACACACCTGGTCATCAGTTGATGGTTTCGTTCCCTTCTAGGGGGTCTGGCTCGCCTTCCGTGAAGCGGTAACACACTGTTCAGTGACGTCGGCCGCTGAGATGATCACTCTCACTCATAGTTGAGGAGTCGGGACCCCAGATGAGTAGCTGGTCGCCAGAGGTGGCCGAGGCATTGGAGGCGTCGGGATGGACGCCTGGACGGAAGGTGGACACGGCTCGCTGGCGATCCATGGCGATGTCCCGCACCTCTAGGCTGGGCTCCGCGATGTGCTGCTCGTCGATTGGGCGAGAGAACGGCGTGGTGCCCCAGGTCGGTTCCGGCGGCCCAGCACTCGATCAGTCGTTGATCACTGGCTGAAAGATCTCGGGGAACTCGCCGTTCTCGATCAGTCCGGCGATCACGCCGGTCATGCTGTCGATGCCCGGATCTCTGACGATCAAGCCGTCCGAGACCCAGAAGTACCGCCCCCCGAGTGCCTCGTCTGTCCCTGCCCAGACTTTCATCAGACGCTCGACTTCCGCGACGGTGAACACGGTCGCGGTCCAACGAGATCCATCCGCAAGAGCCACGAAGACGTCGACGTTGCAGACCTCGGCCAAGTCCTCGCCGTCGCTGGGCAAGAACGACGCCTCGAAGCCGTCCATGCGGACCCGATACCAGGGCGCGTCCCACCCTTGCTCGATGGGTTCAGGAAATGCCTTCTGGCTCATCGCGCGAGTGTCCCTCGTAGGGGTTTCGATCTCAACCAAAATGCTCTGCTGCGCGGGCGCTGCCTGCGGTCAGAGCGGCGAAAGCGTCGGCGGCTCCCGAGGCCTGGCGCCTCGCCACGGACTTCGTCGATGGACTCGGGGGCTCACCCACCAGCAGGTCATGGACGTGTTGGGGCGGGCATTCCAGCTCGTCACCGACTCGGGAGAACGCGTCGATGGCGGAGACAGCGCCGAAGTCGTTGCCGCTGGCACCCTCGTCCTGGATGTTCACGGGATATAGCGGTAGCGCCTCGGTCGTCCCGCTCGTCGACCGGCCTCGGAGAGCAGTCGTGATCGCTCGGCGGAAAAGGAGCCGTGCTGTCTGCGACAGAAGTGACACGATGCAGTGTCATGGCAGATGACGACACCAGTACGTTTCAGGCGGGCCAGACGGGGCTCATCGTCCGGATCCCGGAAGCGGAGCCGTCCGTCCGCGCGTGGCGTGAAAGGCTCGACCCCTCAGCCCGGGCCGGGGTTCCGGCCCACGTCACCGTGCTCTTCCCGTTCCTCCACGAGAGCCGAATAGATGCGCTCGTCTACTCCGCTCTCGCGGACGTGCTGGGCAGCCACCAGGCCTTTGACCTGCGGTTCGAGAGGTGTGGACGGCTCCCGGAAGTGCTGTATCTCGTCCCCGAGCCTGACGCGCAGTTGCGGCAGCTCACGGAAGCGATATTTGATCGCTGGCCTGAGGCTCCGCCGTATGGCGGCCGGTTCGCCGAGATCGTGCCGCACCTGACCATCGCTCAAGGTCAGGAAGAGGCTGTCCTGGAGGCGATCGAGGCCGACCTCGCCGACAGGCTCCCGTTCATGTCTCATGTCGCGTCGGTTGAACTGATAGTGCACGACGGCGTGAGGTGGCAGGAACGGGCGTCGTTCGCACTTGGAGAATGAAGCAGGTCAGAGGCCGGCCTCACCCCCACCCTGCACTGCACCGGTCACGGCACCACCAGGGAGCCTTTGTTGGAGCGGCACCCCGACCTGGTTCGGGCCCGCGCCGATTCGAGCTGCCCAGGTCGGCCTGCTTGCCGGCCTTCTCGGTGTCCGCGTTCGGCGGCCTTGATGAGGTGCGTGGCCGCGGAGTCCTCGGTGGGCAGCTTTGTCCGGCCCTCTCTACGCGTCGCTGCCTTGGAGTAGGTCCTGTTTCGGCGTGGTGTAGCCCTTGCGGAGTTTGCGGCCTTCCCTCGTAACAGGTCCTCATGGACGTCCTCCGCTCGACGGGCGGGACGCCTGTGCCGGCCGTGACCCGCATGGACGAGCCTCCCCTTCGGATCGGCCTGTAACCGCGCTGACTTAGGCGTCGCGATCTCCGTGGGCGACACTCCCGCCTGTGTGTGGTCTATGTCACATGCGGTCGCTGTCAGGGATCTGGGTGCTGCTCCGCTCAAGCCACTGGAAACAGCGAACCGAGAGGAGCCGTTCATGAAGCACCGGATCGTCGTTCTCGGCGCCGGCTATGGAGGATCCTTCGTGGCCGGGAACCTGGCCCGTCGGCTGTCCCCGATGGACACCGAGATCACCGTGGTCAACGCCGAGCCGGACTTCGTGCAGCGGCTGCGGCTGCACCAGCTCGCGGCCGGCCGGAAGGTCGAGGCTCCACGGCTCGCCGACGTGTTCGCGGGCACGGGGATCCGGCTGCGCCTGGCCCGTGTCACCGCAGTCGACCCCGAGCACCGGGTCGTCACCGTGGCTGACGCCGACGCCGACGCCGACGCCGACGCCGACGCCGACGCCGACGCCGATGCCGACGGTGGCGCCGAGCTCGGCTACGACACGCTTGTCTACGCGCTCGGCAGCCACGGAGACGATCACGGCGTCCCTGGCGTGGCCGAGCACGCCTTCGACATCGCGGCCCGGCCCTCGGCGCTGCGCCTGCGCGAGCGCCTGGACGGCCTGGGGGAGCGAGGGCGCGTGGTGGTCGTCGGCGACGGGCTGACCGGCATCGAGACCGCCACCGAGTTGGCCGAGTCCAGGCCCGACCTGGCGGTGACGCTGATCGCCCGAGGCGAGCTGGGCGCGCGGCTCTCCGCCGGAGCCGGCGGTCACCTGCGCCGGGCCTGCGACCGGCTGGGCGTCACTGTCCGGGAACACACCGAGGTCGAGGCCGTCGAAGCGGCGCGTGTGCTGTGCGCCGACGGCAGCGTCCTGGCGTCCGACGCGACCGTGTGGACGGCCGGGTTCGTGGTCGGCCCCATCGCCGCCGCCGGCGGTCTCGAGGTCACCGGGAACGGCCGGATCGTCGTCGACCGCACCATGCGGTCGGTCTCACACCCGAACGTCTACGCCGTCGGCGACAGCGCCCACGGCATCGGCGACAACAACCTTCCGCTGCCGATGTCCTGCGCCTCGGCCGGCTACACCGGCCTGCAGGCGGTCGAGGCGATCGTGGGAAGCCTGACCGGCCGCGAGATCCCGAACACCAAGCTCGTCTACACGTTCAACCACATCAGCCTCGGGCGGCGGGACGGGATCCTGCAGCCGGTCGACGACGAAGGGCACGCGAAGCCGAAGCACATGGGCGGCCGCAACGCCGCGCGGATCAAGGCGGCGATCCTTCACGGGTCGCTGTGGGCCAACTCGCACCCGACCTTCTGCCTGCCCAAGCGCAAGCACCGCCTGGCCGCCACGCCCGAGGTGCCCGCCGGGCAGGCGAGCGCGTAGCCGTCCGGGCCAGGGTTGAAGCCCTTGAGCCACCCGACGCCGAGCTCCTCGGAGAGTCCCCGGCGATCGACGGCATACCGTCACCCAACACTGCCTGACGGACGAACTCGCCGGCGTACCCGCGGTCCGTGCCGAGTCAGAAATCCCGCTCACCAGGCGATGAACTTCCTCCTCTGAAGGAGAAGGCATGTCCACTCAAGCCGCGCCCCCGGGCGCCGCGTCCTTTTCGCCCTGGCCGGCAGTGGCCGGGGCAGTCGCCCTGCTCACGGTGACCATCAGTCTGCTGCTCACCGCATTCGCCTGGCCGTCGGTACGCTCATCGGTGCATGACGTGCCGATCGCCGTCGCCGGGCCCGCACCCGCCGTCAAACAACTCACTGCCGTGCTGGACCGCCGGCTTCCCGACGGCTTCGAGGTCACCGAGGTCGCCGACGCTGCCGCCGCCGAGCAGCTGATCCGCGACCGCAAGGTGTACGGGGCGATCGACCTCAGCTCGGGCACCCCACAGGTCATCACCGCATCCGCCGGAAGCACTGCCGTCGCCCAGGCCCTGAACACCCTCGCGGCCGGCCTCACCAAGCCGCCGGGAGCCAACACCGAGGTCACCGCCCGCGACCTCGTCCCGCTCCCGGCCGACGACCCCCGCGGCGCCGGACTCGCCGCCGCAGCCCTGCCGCTGGTCATGGGCGGCCTGCTCACCGCCCTGCTCCTGCCCAGGCTCGTGCGCGGCAGCGCCCACCGCATCATCGGTGCGTTTGCCTTCGCCATCACCGGCGGACTGGCCGTGGCGGCCATCCTGCAGTTCTGGTTCGGCTCACTCGACGGCTCCTACTGGGCCAACAGCGCGGCCGTCGCCCTCACCGTCGCAGCCACGTCCCTGACCGTCCTCGGGCTCGCCTCCCTGCTCGGGTACGCCGGCTTCGGCCTCGGCGCCGCCACCATGGTCCTCATCGGCAACCCGCTCTCGGGCACCGCGACCGCTCCCGAGATGCTGCCCGGCTGGTCCGGCACTCTCGGCCAACTCCTACCACCCGGTGCCGGTGGCCGGCTGCTGCGCTCGACCTCCTTCTTCAACGGCCACGACGCCACCCACCCCGCCACCGTCCTGACGGCCTGGCTCACGCTCGGAACAGTGCTGTACGTGGCAGGCAGCCTGCGCACCCGACCCACCGGCAGTGTCACCAACACCGTCGCGCAGCCGGCCAAGCAGACCACGATCTGAGGCACCGGAATGAGTGCCGCGGTCATCGCTGCGATAGACCGAGTCGGGCACGCGTCGCCCACCAAGCTCTCTGGTGCAGCGCAAGGGTCCACATGCGGAGTACGGAGGCGAAGCCCTCGACATCGTGGTCTCTTCCCTGAGGGATCGTGTCCACGGGGCTCCGGATCAGAGGGGGCAAAGGTGCCTACGACCTGAGCCGCGAGCCAGACATCAGCTGGCCCGGCCGCAGGCGGAAGCGGCGCCGGCGATGTGCGGGACGTCGCGGGGGCGGGCGCGCTTCGGAGGCCGGGGCGAGCACGGGGAGGTCACCCTCCAGGCGCGGCCCCGGTCGGTATCCACCCCTGTGGGGGAAGTACCGGCAGATCAACCGGCTGTCGGCCGCGGGCCCAAGCGGCCGGTGGTCCCGAACACGCGCTGATGGTGAGGCTCCACGCCGATGCGGCGGCCGGACAGCGAGACGGGGGAGGGTGTCAATGCCGGAGTGCACAACGACCGACCGCCATCTCCGTCACGCGCTGTCACGGATCACCAACCGTGGCGTCGGTAGGATCCCCGAAGACGGGCGGCTGGAGCACGACCTCCAGATCGACAGCCTGGCCCTGGCCGAGCTCGTGACCGACCTGGAACAGCGGCTGTCCGTCACCATCCCGGACGAGGAGACCGGCCGCCTGCGTACCATCGCGGATCTGCGTGCTCTCCTCAACCGCCTCGTCACCAGTGGAACGGACGCGACATGAGCATGCGCCAGATCGAGCCGAAGCAGCGCGGATTCCTCATCGTGAACTCCCACCCCGACGGCGCCGCCGCCACCGTGCGCCGCATGTGGGAGGACATTCCCGCGCGCGCCGACGGCCGCCGGCCGGTCGCCCTCGTCCTTGGACACTCCGCCGGATACGGGCTGGCCACGCTGCTCGCGGGCCTGCGCCAGCACGGCATCCGAGGTGTCGGCGTCGCCTTCGAGGGCGCGGACAACGGACGCCGGACCGCGACGGCCGGCTGGTACCGCACCGCGGCCGTCGCCGATCTCGCCCGCGAGACCGGCGGGGACTTCGAGTTCGTGAACACCGACGCGTTCTCGGACGAGGGCAAGAAGCAGTTGCTCGACCTGGTCGCAGAGCGCTACGGGCCCGTCGACTACCTGATCTACAGCCTCGCCGCGCCCCGCCGCACCGACCCGGCCACGGGCACCGTGCACCACTCGGTGATCAAGCCGCTCGGTGCCGCCTACGAGGCGCCCGCCCTGGACTTCTCCGGCACGGAGCCGAAGGTGTCCCGGATGCGCCTGGAGCCGGGCACCGAGGAAGAGAAGGACGCCACCGTCGCGGTCATGGGCGGCGCCGACTGGGCCCTGTGGGTCGCCGCCCTGGGCGAGCGGCAGCTCCTCGCACCCGGCTTCACGACCGTGGCGCTGACGTACGTCGGCTCCGAGGTGACGGCGCCGGTGTACCGGCAGGGCACCATCGGCGCGGCGAAGGAGCACCTGGAGGCAACCGCCCGGTGGGTCAGCGCCTCGCCCGCGGTGCAGGCGGCCGACGGCCGGGCGTTCACGGTCGTCGCCGGCGCCGCGGTGACCCAGGCGTCCAGCGCCATCCCCTCCATCGCCCTCTACACCGCCTTCCTGCGGACCGTGCTCGACGGCAACGCGTTCCGCAGCCCCGCCCAGCAGGCCATGGAGCTGTGGGACCAGCTGGAGGGTCGCACCCCGCTGGTCCTCGACGACGCGGGCCGGATCCGTCTCGACGGCTGGGAACTCGACGACCAGGTTCAGGAGCGCGTACGGGAGCTGTGGGCGGACCCGGAGACCGGGCTCCTCAAGGCGCGTCCCGGGGCGGACTGGTTCATGAGCCAGGTACGCGAGCTCTACGGATGGGGAGTCGACGGCGTGGACTACGACCAGCCTGTCGAGACCGACGTCACCTGGCCGACGACCCTCTAGGCAGCTTTGTCCGTTCACTGAGCTCTTTCAGAGTGGCCACCGATCGGGTGACGGGCCAGCGTTCCACGACGCACGAGGCTCCCGTGCCGTTGAGAGAGATGTTCGACATCTCAACTCATCAACACAGGAGCCTCATTGGCTCGCCGCCCTGCCGCACTCGACCTGCCGCACGCTCTGGTCGAGTGGGTATCCATGCTCATCGTCACCCGTGAGGGTGACCGACGCTGCAAGCTACCGCCACACCAGCGCGCCCTCGTCGGCCTGGTCTACCTGCGCCGCCACGACACGCTCGCGCAGATCGCCGCCGGCTTCGGCATATCCGTCGGCAGCGCCCACGCCGACGTCCCGGCCGTCGTCGATCACCTGTCCCGACGGGCGCCCGGCCTGCTGCGTGTCCTACGCGAGACTGATCCGGATTACGTCCTGCTCGACGGGACGCTCGCCGAGTGCGACCGGGTCGGAGACAGCCGGAGCGACTTCTCGGAGAAGCACCGTCGCCACGGCGTGAACGTGCAGGTCATGGCCGACCCCGCGGGCGACCTGCTGTGGATCTCACCCGCACTGCCCGGCCGCACCCACGACCTGACCGCCGCCCGCACCCACCGCATCATCCGGATCTGCGAACGCCAGGGTGCCCCTGTCCTCGCCGACCGCGCCTACATCGGAGCCAGCCGGCCCCTGGGTGACCACACCGATCAGACGGCTCCCGCACCGGGACCTCACCACGACCCAACGATCGTTCAACCGGGCCCTGTCGGCAGCAAACGGGCACCGGTCGAACGAAGCATCGCAAGGCTGAAGTCCTGGAAGATCTTCCGCCGGGCCCGCTACAGCCCCAACCGCATGACCGTCATCGCCGCAGCCATCACCCTGGAACGTCAACGCTGGTGTATCTCATTGCCCTTCCAGGGGGAGGACGGATCGGCCATGGTCATCATCCAGTCAGGAACCGTCTCACGACCAGACAAGCCGACCTTCGGTGAACCGACAGACCGGGGAGCTTCCACCGGCGATCCTCGTCAGCGTCTCCGCCACAGAGTCAAAATACTGAGCCATCGATTCGTACTCGCCCGTGACCGTGGGGCCACCCACAAACCAGCTGCCGACGCGCCCGTCCCGTACATCAATGAACTTTCCACTCCAGCCGTCCTGGTCCGACAGGAGCGGGATCCACTCGTTACGCCAGAACGGATAGTCCGGCTGGTCCGGAGGGTCGAATCCGCAGGACGTGGAGCGGTTCGCGTAGAGCCTCTCCATCGCCCGGATGCCCAGAAAGAAGCTCCCCTCGTCGGGGAACCCATCGAAGCCGCAACACATCACGTCGTCGTCGAAATCTTCCTCCGGCAGATCCAGATTGTTCTGCAACAGCCACGTCCGCAGGTCCCCATGCAGGGAGATCCCCATCCGCTTTTCGGCTGCCGCGAGCATCTGCTCCGTAGCGGGCCCCGGCAGATCCGCGTGATCGGCCGGCGCGTGCTCCCGAAGAAGACTCATCACACGCGACCAACTCTCAGCCACACTCATCGCCCTCTGCCCTCTGTCTACAGGGATGTCTCCGTCCGACTACGCCACTGCGGAGGTTGAGAAGTACAGGCCGGAGAACCTTGCAGGGATGGTACTTCGAGCATGTGTTCCATCCCTCCCTGCGATCGTGGTCCGCCCGGAAGCACAGGGTCGGCCTCTCAGCGAACTGCCCGCCCGCGACTTCTCACAGACAACCCACCGTGCCGGCGGGCCCAGCCGAGGAGCTGCCAGGACTCAAGCGAGGACCACGGCGTCACCCTGGAGTGGCGAAGCTGAAAACGCTCACTGCTGAACCAGGTCCGAGGTGGGTGTCGGTGGTGTGTGATGGCTTCATGCGACTTGAGCAGTGTGGGACCAGGAATCACATCGAGGTGTGGCATGACGGTGTGCTGCCATCAGGGTCGGAACGGATCAGGTTCGGGACGGTGCTGCGCGGCTCGCTCCTGCCGATCCTGGTCTGGGCAGGGGGCGCGTGCTTCGTGTACATCGTCTACAACCCGCTGGCAGCGACGGTCCTCGGCGGGCTCTTCGGGGTGTCGTTCATCGTGGGGTTCGGGCTGCGCTGCCGGGCAAGGCACTCGGTTCGCTGCAGCGTCTACGGTGCGCTGGGCGGAGTGCTCGACAAGTCCATGGCCGGGTTCTGAGGCGTTGCGGCGGAGGCGGCCCCTGGCTGTATTGAGCGTGTCAACCGACGCCCACTGGGCCGGGATCGAGCCCCTGTTTGCCGCATCGGACTCCTCGCCGAGGGGAAAGATGGCCTGCACCGGCCCGCAGGGCGTTGGCGCCGCCGTGGTGTCGCGATGTGGAAAGCCCCGAGCCCGCCCTCGCCGCCTCGGATCTGCACGTGGTGATGTGCTGTGTGCTGTGCACCGTTACCTGTACGCGGTGCTGAGCTTCGCTGTTCAGAGGGGAATCGAACCCCCGCGTTGCCCTTCACGCGCCAAGAAAGGGGCCGGAATACCGCCGGCCCTCGGTGTGTGCACGCCTCCGAAGCAGCTACCTGCTCCACATCGTTCTGGTCTGCCGGACCGTTCAGTCCAGCAGGTCGACCTCCCAGTTCGTGCGCTGGATCCGCACGTCGAACTCGCGGATCTCCCGGGCGAGCACGTCCGCCTGAGCACGCAGTTCCGCGACCGGGAGCGCGGAGAGCATCAGCAGCTCGGACCGGAGTTGCCGACCGTATCCCCGCTCACCCTTGCCCGCCGCCGCGTCTGCCGCCGCGGTGACCACGGAGTGACGCAACCGCAGGACGTCCCGGCGCGCGAGGGCGTCGGTGAGCGTGCCGTCCGGCCCCATCTCCACAGTGGCGTTCGTCCGGTTGATACGCCGGATCAACGATTCCAGGGCCTCCAGCACCTCGCCGGCCTCGGCGAGCAGCTGGGCCGCGTCCTCGGCGGGCGTCTCGCCCTCCTGGTACCTCGCGTTGTCGACGACGCGCGACCGCAGCTGTTCCACGCGGCGCGTCGCTTCAGCGCGTTCCGCCAGCGCCTCGGCAAGCTTCACTGTCTCCTCGTCCTCCTCCATGATCCGGAACGAGTATACGAGTGCGAACCAGCGAGCAGCAGTCGCAGGCGCCGCTGCTCCCCGTGACTGCGGCGGACGACCAACGCTGGGGCGTGCAGCCAGCCATGCGGCCGGCCTGGACCCCCGGTGTCGACAGCAGTCGTTCGGTCCGCCGGCCGAACCGCCGACCCATCCCGGCGACTTGCTCGGCGAATGTCTGCCGATGACGATGCAAACGCGCGCTGATGGCCGCAACACAACTGCGACATCGTTCCAGCCCTGCAGTCACCTTTTCCTGCTCCGGGCCGCCCGGGTACCGCGCTGATGGAGCGGAACCGTCTCTGCCCCAATGCGATGGTGCGATCCCCGGGTTTCACCCGGCGCACTCCATGTCGATGCGGGCGAGCAAGGCGGCGGCGCCGTCCTCTGCATTGATGTGGTGGGCGAGTTCGGCCGCGCGGCGGCGGTAGACCTGCTCGGTGATACAGGTCGTGATCGCGGCACCGAGGGTCTCGGCGGTGAGGTCCTGGAACGGCAGAGGCCGGGGCGCGACTCCCAAGTGGTGCAGCCTAGCGGCCCAGAACGGCTGGTCAGCCATGACTGGTACCGGCACGGCGGGCACTCCAGCCCTCAACCCGGCTCCGGTCGTCCCGGCCCCGGCATGGTGGACGACGGCAGCCATGCGAGGGAACAGCCAGTCATGCGGCAGGTCCCCGACAACCAGGACGTCGTCGCCACCACCGCTCATCTCAGCCCACCCCGTCTGTACCACCGCGCGCACGCCCGCCTGCTTCACCGCTGCGGCCACCAACTCGCCAAGCCGTTCCCCCTGGCCCGGTGCCATGCTGCCGAACCCGATGAACACGGGGGGAGGACCGGCCTGGAGGAAGTCGAGGAGCTCGGCCGGAGGCTGCCAGCCGTGCGGTCGGCAGGGCCACCAGTAGCCCGCCACTTCGACCTGGGACGGCCAGTCCGCCGGGCGCGGCACCACCAGGGGGCTGAAGCCGTGGAAGACCGGCCGGATGTCCTTTCCCGGCGCCGAGGGCGCGTCGGCGGGCAGCCCGAGGCGGGTGCGCAGCCGGGTCACGGCGTCTGCGAGGAGGTCTTCCGCGCGCCTCAGCACCGTCTGGCCCGCGGCCAGGTTGCCCTCCGGCCCCAGATCATCGGCGCCCGGAGCGCCGGGCAGCGGGAACTGCCTGGTGGCGAACGCCGGTGCGAGATAGGTGCCGATGACGGGAACGCCCAACGCCTCACCGGCCGTCTGGCTGAGCGGTGCCGGGCCGAACGCCGTGAGCACCAGGTCGGTGCGGTCCGCCACGGCCGCTGCCACCCCGTCGGCGAGCCCGTCAAGGAAGGCCGTCATCACCGCCTGGGCCTCCTCCGGCGAGGACGTCCGGCCTCTGGTCCGGATGAGCTCCTGCGGGTCTCCCGGCAAAGGCAGGTATTCGAGACCGCACTCGCCGATGAGTGCGGCGAAGGGCGGGTGGGCCGCCACCGCGACCTGATGCCCGGCTTCTAACAGACACCGTCCCAGGCCCGTGAACGGCGCGACGTCCCCACGTGAACCGGCGGTGATGATCGAAATACGCATGTGGCGATTCTCCTCGGGTACCGCCGCCACGCGAAGAGGCAAGGGCTAAGCGGCGCTGAAGTAGGCCGGTAAGAACAGCATGATCTGACCCTGCAGACCCTGCGCCCGAGAGCACTTCCGGTGTACACCCGACCCTTGCCCGGGTGTTGAACCGCGAGTACGCCGTCGACCAGGCCCCGTAACGCTTCGGCACATCACGCCAACCGCAGCCGGTGCGAAACCGCCACAACACCCCGTTGGACTGGCGTCCCATCAACACGCGGCGCATGCGAGTTCTACCAGCCCGAGCCCGTACGGCATCGAGTCTCCTGAAGACCCGAACCCCGTACAGCTTCTCCCCGCCCTGACGATCACGCTTCCCCATGGGGACGGCGGTCGCGGGCGGCGACGTGAGCTGCGGTGGGAATATCAAGATCGCCGGTCGGGTTACGAGTACCGTTTGGCCCCGCCGGGAGGGCCGTGACGATAAGGGAGCATCGGATGCGGGCGGTCGGGTTCCGGGGCAATGGAGGCGTCGAGGTACTGGAGCAGCTGGATCTGCCCGAGCCGGTGCCTGGTGCCGGCCAGGTTGCTGTGCGGGTCGCCTTCGCGGGCGTCAATTTCGCCGAGATCCAGCACCGTCGGGGCGAGTTCGGCGCCCCTGACGGGCCTGGTGGAGTGGACGTTCCCGGCTTGGAGGTGGCCGGCGCGGTTGTCGCGCTCGGTGCCGGGGTGAGCGGGCTGGAGGTCGGCGAGCCGGTTGCGGCGTATCTGCCGGCCTTCGGCGGCTACGCCGAGGTGGTGACCGCGGACACGCGGTTCGTCAGGTCGCTGCGCACGGGGGCGGGAGAGGCAGACCCGGCCGAGGCAGCGGGGCTGCCGTGCGTCTATCCGACGGCCTTTGGTGTGCTCAAGGACGCCGGGCGGCTGCGGGAAGGGGAGGACGTGCTGATCCACTCCGCGGCAGGAGGTGTCGGCTTCGCGGCTGCGCAACTGGCCCGGGAGTTGGGGGCCGCTCGGGTGTACGGCACGGTCGGCTCGGTGGAGAAGATTCCCTACGCCGTCGAGCTCGGCTACGACGCGGTGTTCCTGCGCGACGGCTTCGCGGAGCAGCTGGCCGAGGTGACCGGTGGCCGGGGCGTGGACCTGGTCCTCGATCCCGTCGGCGGGCCGGTCCGAGAGCAGAGCCTGACCGTGCTGGCGCCGTTCGGCCGCCTGGTGGCCTACGGAGACCTCGGTCGGCACGAGCAGTGGACGGCCTCGGTGTGGGACTTGTGGAAGGGCAACCGGACGATAGCCGGGTTCAACATCGGCGACCTCGCCCGTCGGGCTCCCGAGCGGATCGGCGAGTACCTCGCCGAGGCTCTCCGGCTGCTCGCGGTGGGGCGGATCCGGCCCGGGGTGACGCAGACCCTGCCACTGGCCGAGGCGGCGAAGGCGCACCAGCTCCTGGAGACGGGCACAGGCCGAGGCAAGATCCTTCTCTCGCTCACCTGATCTGACGTCAACCTGCCAGCCCGGCTGGCTCATAACCGGAGACACTCGTTGAGCTCTAGCCGCGGGGCACGGGGCGGCGCCGCCGCCGGTCACCAGGGCCAGGGGATGGGGAATTGCTGATCACGGACCTGGGGAATTACGTGACCGCCCACACCTCTATCGCCCCTGCCGGCGCGCAGACATGATGTGGCTTCGTTCACGTCTCACAGCAGCGTTGTCCACGGGCTGCGGCAGCGGTGTTGGTCATCAGTCGGCTCGTGGATGCTCATGAGAAGTGACGGCAGTGCCGTGTCGCTGAGGTGGACGGCAGAAGGTGCGATGCTCTGTTCGTGGTGACAGATGTTGAGTGGGTTCGGATACGGAGGGACCTGCGCTTCGGGTACGTCTTCGAGGGCACCGTGGTGAAGGTTCCCCGCCCCGGAGCGATCGGAATCTTCGTGGACATCGGCCTGAGCGTCGGAGCCTTTGTCGACGTCATGCTGCTGCCGGACGACGGAAAGGACTGGCCAGCTGAAGGCACGGTTGCCGATTTCGAGATCTGGTGGGCAGACAGCCGCCAACAGATCCGGCTGAAGCCGTGCGACTCGCGGTATCTGCGGACCGACTTCACAGACTTCGTCGAACGCTTCCGTCCCAATTGGCTGGCCGACATCGGCCAGCCAATTCGTGACCCAGAACCTGTCACTCCTGACCAGGGGCATTGCATGATCGATCTCTGTCCGGATTTGCCAGGTGAGGCCGAGGGTTGACAGGGATGGTGGTAGTCGTAGCCGGCCATCGAAAGGGTTTCCAAGAAGAGGCCCGCGGCGCGGTCCCGCGCGTCAAGCGGGTAGATCCGGCCTCTACGGCCACGAGGGCCAGGCACCCGGTCCAGGAGTCATCCCAGGTCAATGGTGTCGACCAGTAGTGCCGGGCCAGGGGCAGAGCGTCGCACTTCGCTTACGCGCGGCGGCGGTGCACCGGCTGCTGCGTCTGCGCAAGCCCGTGCTGGCCAACCACCGCACCAGGGGCCTGATTTCGCGAGCTGGCCACGACACCGGGGCGCTGCGCGACAGCCTCCCCCTCCCCTGGACAGGTTGGTTACGCTGCCCGGTATGGATGAATCCACCGCGCACCCGTTCCTCGCAAGGCCGGTCACCGGGATCAAAGGCGCTGTCGCCACCCTGCGTGCCCTCAAGAGCGAAGACGCATCCAGTTTCGGGGAATTCCTCGAAGCGCTCTCGGTGGAGACCAGGGAGCGCTACAGCCCACACCCGCTCGACCGGACCGAAGCGGAGCGGATCTGTGCCGCTCTCGACGACCCGACCGCCCTGCGTTTCGTGCTGGCGGATGCCCGGGACGATCGCGTGGTGGCGTATCTGCTGGCCCAGTTCGCCATCCCGGAGGGCGAGAAGGTGCGTTACCGGAATCTCGGGTGGACCATTGAGGACGGCGCGGATTGCCGCATCGCCCCCGTCGTCGCCGATCATTTGCAGGGCAACGGTCTCGGAACCGAGCTGCTCAAGGGTGCGCTCGGCATCCTGCGTCAGCGCGGATGCCGGCACGTCATCCTCTTCGGTGGCACCCGAACCTCCAACGCCCAGGCGATCCGCGCCTACGAAAAGGCGGGATTCAAGCCGGCCGGAGTCTTTCGCGAACGGGGGATCGAGAGCGTCGACATGTGGCTCTCTCTGAAGTAGTGGGCGGGCGGCATCTCAGCACACGATCCGGCCGGTCAGTTCGTCGGCTGGTGAGCCGGAGCTGGATGCGGTTGATGTCGACGCCGACGGGCTGGGTGAGGGTGAACAGGATGCTGCTCGCTGTCGGCGGCCTGGCGCAGGTCGGCCGCGTCAAGGCCGTAGCCCTCCACGTCGTCGGCGATCTGCCGCAGCGACGCCACGAGGCCTGACTCCAGTGGGCGTGACCGGGCCACGCGATCGGCCTGAAGTGCCGGCCAGCGACGGTGTGGACGGCGGCGGTGATGATCTCGCCCAGCTACCGGAAGCACGAAGCCGGTAGACGCTGTTGTAGTTCCGCCGTACCCGGGATGGTTCACCGTGATCGGAAGGTGGCTCGCGGGACGGGCGCGCGCGAAACAGCTGGTATTACTGGGGTATGCAGGAAGAGATTGCACGCTCCGCGATCGATACGTTCATCTCCGCGTTCAACGCCTCGGACGACAGCTATGTGACTGCCCTGCTTTCCCAGGCCCTGACCTCAGACGTGGTCTTCTGGGGGCCGTTGGGTCGCAGCGACGGAATCGCGGCGGTCGAGCGGTTCGTGCTGGACATCCGGCGCCACCCGGCGGGGACCGGCACGATGGTGCGCTGCTCGGCGGTGGACATGCCTGACGAGTGGGCCCGGTACCAGTGGGTCTTTACCACGCCGGATGGAGGTCCCCGCCTGGCGGGAACGGACGTCGTCCATCTGCGACGGAGCCTTATCGACCAGGTCATCGTCTTTGCGGGGGAGATCGAACCGTCCGCCTCCTGAGTCGTGGTCTCGACACCCACGGCCTTTGGATGCTCGCCGGCTGCACGCGCGTCGAGGCGCACAAGTCGTCCATGACCGGCTTCCAGTCGTACTCGACGAACTTGGCCTCGCTTTCTATCCGGTGGGCAGCGACGCCGGTCAGGAAGCCGTCGCCCGCGCCATGGCACGGCGCATGCCGCATGCTCGCCGGAGAGCTCACGCCTCGGGAGTTCACGTTCCGGATAGAAGAAGCCGCGTAACCGTCGGATCGGTACGCAGAACGCGGCGATCCGTCAAGCGACGGCCGCCGCGGTGCCCGTTCCCGCTCCGGGGGCCGTGACGACGTGTACCGACGGGTGAGGCTGTTTCACGCGGCCCCCGCTGGAGGTCGCGGTGGGGCCGGACTTGGAGTTCAGGTGCGGGCGTCGTCGACGACGACGCTGCGCACTGTGCGCAGGGTCGACCGGAGACGGTCCAGGTCCGTCGAGCCCAGAGCGAGGCGGATCGCCTGCGGGATGTGCGTCGAGGTGGTGAAGGGCTCTGCCGTGGCAACCGCGATGTGCCGGTGCGCGAGGGCGGCGCTCACGCGGTCGGCGCGTGCGTCGTCGGGCAGTGGCAGCCAGGTGAAGTAGGACGAGGGGTGTCCGATGAGCGGGAGGCCCGCGAGTTCCTGCCTGATGAGTTCCTGGCGTGTCCTGGCGTCGTCTCGTTTCCGCGCTTCCAGAAGGTTCACCGTGCCGTCGTTGAGCCAGCGGCAGGCGATGGCGGTGGTGAGGGCGGGAGTGTTCCAGGTGGTCGCCCGGATGGCGCGTTCGAGCGCCGGCACTGAAGGCGGCGGGGCGAGGACGAAGCCGACCCGCAAGCCGGTGGCGATGCTCTTGGAAAGCCCCGATACATAGAGGGTGACGTCGGGGGCGGTCGCCGCCAGCGGCGGCGGAGGATCCTGGACCAGGTAGGCGTACGAGGCGTCCTCGATGATGAGCGTGCCGTGCCGTCGGGCGATCCTGATCAGGCGGGTGCGGTCGGCCGCCGACATGACCCAGCCCAGAGGGTTGTGCAGGGTGGGCATGGTGTAGATCGCGCGCACCGGGCGGGTCGCGCACACTCTCTCCAGAGCATCGAGATCCGGCCCGTCGGGCGTGGTGGGGATGGGTTCCAGGTCGAGATGGAAGGCGCGCGCGAGCACCTTGAAGCCCGGGTAGGTGAGTGCGTCGACCGCGACGACGTCGCCGGCGCCCAGCGTGGCCATGACGGTGATGGCCAGGCCCTGCTGGGCGCCGCTGGTGATCAGGATGTGATCCGCGTCGGCGGTGATTCCCCGGTGCCTGAGGTGTCGCGCGATGGAGGCTCTGTCCTGTGGGCGGCCCCGGTGCGGTTGGTAGTGCAGCAGCGAGTCGAGATCACCAGAGGTGGCCACCTCGCGCAGCGCCTGCCGCAGGAGGTCGGCCTGGCCGGGGAGTGACGGGTAGTTGAAGCTGAGGTCGACCGCGTCAGCGGCAACGGCCTGCTGGTCCATGTTGTGACCGGTGGGGACTGTGGTGTCCCGCACGAACGTACCGCGGCCCTGCTCCCGGCTGACCAGGCCCATCGCTTCCAGCTCCGCGTACACCCGGGTCGCGGTCACCACGGCGATGCCCTCGCGAGCGGCCAGAGCGCGGTGGGTCAACAGCCGTACCCCCGGGGCGAGACGCCCGGCCCGGATATCGGATGCGAGCGCGTCGACCAGCTTCTTGTATCGCGGGGCTGCCATGAGCCCGGATTGTATCCATGACAATTCTTTGACTGTCCTGCTCGCGGGTCCATACCGTCGAGTTCCGCTCACCCGGAAAGGGGCATCCGCCGTGCACATCGCCATCCTCACCTTCGAGGGTTACAACGAGCTCGACTCCCTGATCGCGCTCGGTGTGCTCAACCGCGTCAGGACCGATGACTGGCGCGTCACCCTCGCGACCCCTGGCCCCAGGGTGACGTCGATGAACGGGGTGGTCATCGAGCAGATGTCCACGCTGGAGGAGGCGTGCGCCGCTGATGCCGTCATCGTCGGCAGCGGCGTCGCCACCCGCGAGGTCACCGAGGACCCGGAGATCATGAGCGTCCTGCGAGGCCTGGACCCTTCGCGCCAGCTCATCGCGGCGCAGTGCTCGGGCGCGCTCGTGCTGGCCAGGCTCGGCCTACTGAACGGCATTCCCGCCTGCACCGACCTCATCACGAAGCCGTGGGTCGTCGCCGCGGGAGTCGAGGTCCTTGACCGACCCTTCTATGCCAAGGACACCATCGCCACCGCCGGAGGCTGCCTGGCGTCGCCCTACCTCGCAGCCTGGACCATCGCCCGCCTCGCGGGCAACGACGCCGCTGAAGACGCGTTGCGCTATGTCGCCCCGGTCGGCGAGAAGGAGGAGTACGTCCAGCGCGCCTGGCGCAACATAGCCCCGTACCTCCCCGTTTCCGCACCGGCGCTCGTCTGACCCACCGGTCGCATGCGACGACCGGCCAGGAAGCCCGCGGAATGTGCGACGGCATTCGGACGGCGCAGGACTTCCGGGGCGTCCTCGCGGCGGGCCTTGCGGTGGGCGTGGACCACCGGGAAGTTTGGGCGCCGTCGAGCGGCTGGCAGCGGTGAGGAGTCGGCGGTGTACCGCGGGGCGGCGGCGACGCGCAGGGTGTAACCCTGGCCGCGCCGCACCGTGACGCCCCGGTCGAGGGCGGCGCGGTCGAGGTCGGCGCGGTCGACGGGCTCCAATTCGGCGGTGCGGAGGAAGTCGGCAGCCTGCACCGGCATGTCAAGGGTGACGGACAGCTCGGGGGAGTGGCGTCCTCGCCGGCGCTGGTGTGCTCGGGCATGAGGTCGGCGACGGCGGTGCGGATCGTCGGCGCGCCCGGCGCCGCGGCTGACACCGTTCGTGGGCGAGGACAGTGATGGACCGGCCCTCCAGGTACGCGGTGCGGACGGTCCCGGTCTTGCCGGCCGCGCCGGCGGGGCGCCGGCCGCCCTTGCTGCCCTTGGCTTCGGCGGCACGTAGTCCGTCATAGGTCAGGTGCCGTTGGAGGTCGTGCTGGACTTTGCCGGCGGCGGAGAGGGTCTGGAGCATGACCGTCACGGTGGACAGCGGTTTGCCGGTGCGGGGGTGGCGGGCGGTGAGGGTTCATCGCGGAGAGCGCGCCGTAGTGGTTGCGAAGCGCCGCCACCTGGTAGCGGTGGGCAAGGGGTTCTGACGGCCGGTCGACTTCCGGTCGACACCCGCTTGTAGACCAGGTGGGCCATGCCGCTCCCCGCTCGCGCGGTGGTCGCATTCGACCCTGGCTGTCAGCAGCCGCTGGCATCATCCGCCATCCCATCTGATGGGATCGGCGCTGGCGTCAGACCCCGGAAAGTCCGGCTGCATTGGACGGCCAGCGCGCCTGTCGTCATTCGACCGTTTGCCCGCAGGCAGCCGACGCGTCCGGGTGACGCAGTCGGGACAGACTGCTGTCTGCCATCGGTGAACACCGCCCCGGGCGGGCGCAACGGTCATTACCGTCCAGTCGCATGACGACGGTCACAACCCGTACGGTCGAATACCCGGCCGACAACCTGACGATGATCGGATACCTCGCGCTCCCGGCCGGTGCCGAGCGTCGGCCCGCAGTCCTGATCGGACCAGAGGGGATGGGGCTCAGCGATGTCGAGCGCAGGCGGGCCGAGGCTCTGGCCGAGCTGGGGTACGTGGCGCTGGCCTTCGACCTCCACGGCGGACGCTATTTGGAAGACCCGGAGGAAATGCTGGCCCGTTGCATGCCGCTGCTCGCCGATCCCGACCGCATGCGAGGAATCGGTCACGCCGCGCTCAACGTGCTGCGTTGCGAACCACGGGCCGACCCCGACCGGACCGCCGCCATCGGCTACGGCACCGGGGGCGCAGTCGCACTGGAACTCGGTCGCGATGGCGTCGACCTGCGCGCGATCGGGACAGTCAACGCACTCACCACGGGCCGACCGGGCGAGGCGGCACGCATTCGCTGCCCGGTATGGGCCGGGGTCGGGTCGGAAGACCCGATCATGCCGCCCGCGCAACGGGAGGCGTTCACCGCAGAGATGCAGGCCGCGGGCGTCGACTGGCGCCTCGTGGTCTACGGCGGAGCCCTTCACGCCTTCCACCACCCAACGGTCGACCACACCGTGCCTCCCGGCGTCGGCTACCACCCACGGCACGCACAGCGAGCCTGGCATGACATCGTCGCCCTGCTCGCCGAGTGCCTGCCCGTCACGGAATGATCCGATCGGCTCCTGCTACTCACTCCTGCCCGCCGTCGTCCTCTTCGTCCAGCCCTGGGGCATCAGGGTCGTTCAGCGGGCGCAGGGCGCCGACAGCCAGGGTGGGGGCAGTGAAGCTGTAGCGGCCGAGCGGGTTTAGATTGCGGCGCTTGAGCGGGAAGAGCCGGGCGATGCCCTCGTCCCTGATCTCGTGGCCTTCGGCGCGAGGCCGGGCGTCGGGGCGTCGACGTACTTCGCCGTCCAGAGCACGATGGCGTTGAGGGCCAGGCCGAGCGCCCCGAGCTGGTCTTGCCGGAACCAGTCCAGCTCGGCGGCAGTCCGCCTGCGGGCCGCCGTTCACCACGGAAAGCAGTCGGAGAGGAGTTGGGTGGACGGGTTCCGTCGGGTGCGTCACGCATGTTGTTCACGCAAGCGTCGTGGTCTTACTGGGAGAACGCGTAGGTCCGGACGGGGTCGAGGTGCAGCTCGAAGGGCCCGAAGCAGTCAGCCGCGAGGGTCGCGACCGGAGCGCCGCAGGGGCAGACCCGGTTGAGTCCCTCGTCGCCTGTGGGTCCGCAGCACCCACTGCTGTTCTC
The DNA here is from genome assembly GCF_042873935.1 of Streptomyces sp. NPDC004327. NCBI lineage: Bacteria > Bacillati > Actinomycetota > Actinomycetes > Kitasatosporales > Streptomycetaceae > Streptomyces > Streptomyces sp. NPDC004327. Next base: position 1,248,024 of record NZ_JBIAME010000001.1, read on the forward strand.
CCAGTTGGGCAGTGGCTGAAGGCTGGCGGCGTCGTCAGGGTGCACCAGCACCGTGTGTCGGCTGCCGGCCGAGATGACGAAGCCTTCTTCACGACAGACCACGAGTCCGCGTGACTGAGCTGGCTTCGGGTCCTCCTGATCGTCCTGCACGACGTAGGGCGACCCCCAAGGCTCGGGATCGATCGCGTAGTGGCCTCGCGGGACGGTGGAAGGTGCCCGGCGTGTCTTCTTGTCCCGGTCGCGCTCGTCGTCCGAGACGTCAGGGATGGCGGCAAGCTCGGTCAGTTCCGGCGTGATCGCGGCGCCGCACTTGGAACACAGGAAGATGGTCATCTCCTCGTTGTAGTGCTCAGAACTGCCCCTTCGCATCCTCGTTTCGCTGCTCCGAGTCGATGCGCGCGATGAGTACGGCTTCACGGCCGTCGCCTACACCACCCTTAACGACTACCTGCGCGTTTGCCGGCTTCAAATCAGGGAGGAGGCGGACCGGACCGGACGCCGTGAGGGCATGGTTCCGAAATTCCACCGGCCCGGCGAGGAGGCCGAGGTCGACTTTGTCCCGGTCGGCAAGATGCACACCGACCGCTACGTCCCCCTGCACCCGCAGCTGAAGACGCTGCTGGACGACTGGCTGCTGCACCCGCCCGAGGGCCTGCGGTCGAACCTGCTGTTCACCGATCACGGCCGCCAGGTCAACGCCTCCCGCATCGAGCAGGCCGGCTCGTCGGCCCGGAGGGGACGCCAGTTGAGGGAGTCGCAGCCTTCCTGCGGGACCTGCCGGTGGCCGGTCGGCCGGCGACAACGGCTCGTTCCTACGGGATGGACAACCTCCACGCCCGCCTCGCCGAAGCCGAGCCGAACGCGAAGGCTGGCTCGGCGAGGTCGAAGGACTGCGAGTCAGCCTTGCCGGTGCCGAGGATAAGCTCGCGCAGATCGACCGGCGTTCCCAGCAACGAACCGTCGTCGGTCTCGGCATCCCCACGACCAGGAGCGAGGGCCAGTGAGCACCGGTTCAGATCAAGGGGCAACAGAGCGTGATCTGAGTACTTGGCCGATCGAACGACTCCAGGCGTTCACTGTGGACGCTCACGACTGGTGGCAGCTCGAAGCGGTTCGCGTTGTTGCCCAACAGCACGCCTACGACTCCGACCAGCCCCGCGAAGTGCGTCGACGCTGGGCTGGGCTGTCGCTGCTGGCGAACCAGCGCATGCTTGGCGGCGGCGCTGAGGGATCAGCGCGCGAACTCCAGCAGGACTTCATGCTAAGAACGTGGGTGATCGAACACATCGGTCCCGAGGACGAGAACTCTGACTGGAGTCCAGAGGCATTGGGCGCCGACACGCTCGCCGCCCTGGCGATGTCGCCACCAGAAGCGGCGGCCATCGCCGCCAACTGGCGCAAGGTTCCCATCGAACAGATCCGCGAGCTTCGGCGGCATAAGATCCTGACAGCCCACCTGGAGTGGCTCATCGGCCACCTGCAGCCCGGCCCGACGCACGATCGGCTTCTTCCCTGGATCGAGACACGCCAACTGCTGCCCTGACCACCAGCAGGCTGAACTTCACACCCAGAAGCGAAGTTCAGAGAATGCGGCTTCGAGCCCTTCTACTGCCGCCGCGGTAAGAAAGGCACCCACGAGGAGGGCAGCGTCGAGCACGAGGGCGGTCGGTTCCGCCGCGCGCACCTCGTCCCGGTCCCCCCGACGTCGACGCCCTGGGCGGCCTGAACGCCAGGATTGAGCAGATCGAGGCGGCCGAGGACGCCCGCCGCATCGACAAGCGACCCACGTCGGTCGGCTTCGACTACGGGGCCCCGCTGCTGGCGCCGCTGCCGTTTGAGGAATTCGATGTCGGGCTGACGCTCACGCCGAAGGTCGACAAGACCTCACGGATCACGATCCGTCAGAACAAGTACTCGGTGCCGGCCCGGTTCATCGGCCAGAACGTCCGCGTCTCGCTGCGGGCGGACGAGGTCTGGGTCTTCGACCGGCACAAGATCGTCGTCCGCCACCCACGAGCGCGAAGCGGCCGCAGCCTAGGAGAGGGACTCGGCCGAAACCTCCCTGCCAAGAACGTGGGGCCATCGGCAGCGTCACCGCCTGGCGTTAGTGGACGGCACGTGGGAGACGATCCTGCGGGCCGTCCAGGCCGCAGCCGGCCAGCCCACGCCTTCCCTAGACCCAGTTCGCCCAGCCGAAGGTGAAGAGATAGGCCCGCCGACCTGCGTCCAGCCCCCTGATGCCACGAAGGAGCATGACCACCAGCGCGACAAGGAACAGAGCGACAAAGGATCCAGCCACGAGGGCTCCGACGATGGGTCCCGCGAACAGGCCCACGACCACACTCGCCACGACGACGATCCCAAGGCCGAAGTGCGCGGCCGGCAGATCGGCCCTGAACACCTCTCGCAGAGCTTTGCGCTCTGCTCGCATATCAGAGGCATAACGTTCCCGGGCCGCCTCCGGATCAGCGGCAGGCCCCTCAGGCCACTGTTTCATCATCATCCCCCCGACTCCGTTCGAACGGAGCCTAACTCCTGGGCCACGCATCTCGCGGCGCTCAGTCGAGACAATCCTGGGCGCGATCGAACACGACCCGAGCGGACCTCATCGGCGAGGGCCAAAAAAGCGCCCGCGCGTCCGCATTCCTGTCAAGGGGAAGCAGCAGAGCGGGCTCCGGGACCACACGCTAGCGGCCGCCGCAGACCGCCAGCCGCACCTGGTCATCGTGCAAGGTTCCTGCTGGCTCCAGCTTCCCGACGAGGGCCCTGTTCAACTGCGCGCAGGTGAGTGGGACAGGCACGGTTACCTGGCCACCATCGACGGCCACCAAGCCACCCAAGGACCGTCCTGGCAGGAGCTCACGCACATCGCCGGCACATCGGGCACCGAGGTTCCCGGGATCCACGCGCCACACGTCCGCCTGCTGGTCCTGCTTCCCACTCGCGGCGACAGAAACCTGCCCTGCGACGCGGCCCACGGGAGGGTGACGTCGCTAATTCTGGATAGCGTCTGGGTGCTTGCTTCGGACCATAGTCGTGCTCTGTGCGACGAGGGGGCCAGGTGCTGCCGAATCGCCGCCACTCGAGCACGCGCCGAGTAACAACCCGCCAACTGAGTAGGCCACTTGATCCCTCACAGAATCCTGTCGGCCACCTGTGCGTGCCTGAGCTATCCAGAGGTGATGCTGAGGTCGGCGCCGGTCAGATCACGGCTTGCATCCCACAACCGTGCCGCAACCGAGCGGTCGGCTAGGTGGTTCCAAACCGCTTCGCGTCGAGGCTCGCCGCGCAGGCCGAAGACGCGTGGTCCCCACAGCTGGCCTCCGGCCACGGCCGGATCGAGCACCGCCCGGACCGCGGGCCATGCGCCGGCGTCCTTGCCCTGGACGAGGAGGGCCGCAGGGGCCGCGCTCAGCCGTGCGCCGGCAGTCCGCACATGGACCGGCGGCCGCGACGGGGTGAGGGAGTCCAGTGCGCCGCCGGGATGGACCACCACGCTTGCCACCGGGCTGCCGGCAGCCCGCAGGCGGCGGTCGAGTTCGATGCCGAAGTACATCTGTGCCAATTTGGAGCGTCCGTAGGTGCGCTTGGGCCGGTAGTCCTTGCAGGACTGCAGGTCGTCCAGGTCGAGCCGCTCGGACTTCGCCGCGAAGCTTCCCACGGTCACAACGCGGGCCGCCGGCGCAGCCGACAGCAGTGGCATCAGCCACTGGGTCAGGACGAAGTGCCCGAGGTGGTTCGTGCCGAACATGAGCTCGTGGCCGTCCTCGGTCTCTCTGCGCGGCGGGTCGTCAAGCGCGACGCCGGCGTTGTGGACGACCGCGTCAAGGCGTTCCACCTCCAGCGATTCCACCGCTGCTTCAAGCGAGCGGAGGTCCGCGAGATCCAGCCGAATGGTCCGCACCCGCGCACCGGGGACACGTGCACGGATCGATGCTGTGGCGATCTCGGCCTTGGCAGGACTCCGGCTGCCGAGTACGACGGTGGCTCCGGTTGCCGACAGCTGCTCAGCGACGAAGTACCCGATGCCGGCGTTGCCGCCGGTGACCAGGAAGACGCGACCGTCGGCCCCAGGCAGCCGTCGGACATCCCAGGGCGAGGTTGATGACATGGCGATGGGGCTCCCCTGCTGTTGAAGGCGGTTGCAGCTGTTTCCTCGTGCAATTGACATCCACGGTTCCAGCGGCCACCGACAGATCGCCTATGAAATACCGACAGTCCCGCCAGACGGTCGGCAGTCTGCCGACGTGGTGTTGGCCCATCGCCGTACCACGCCGCTCAGAGTCACATTGGCCAACGGTCCACAGAAAGGGCAGGGTGCCGAAGCCCAGCTGCATTCCAGGCGCCCGCGCTGCCGCGGCCACCGTGTCACCCTCCACCGCATGCGGCGCAGCTTCCTTGATCGCTCGTGGGGCCTGATGGGTGGGCCTGCTGCGTGGCTGTGAGGGACTCACTGATCGTTTCAGAATGCCGTCCCGCAGACGCCGGCGGCTCATGGAACAATCCCTTCAGCCACAGGCTCAGGGGGATGACGCCGTATGGAACGGGTTGGGGCTGCACGGGAACTCGTGCTTGGTTACGTTCACGCTCTGAACGCGGTTGACGAGGCCATGAGGGCGGCGATCCCCTCGCTTGAGCGACTCGCAGATGTCCTCAGCCTGGTCCGTTCGCGCCGAATCATCGGCCGGAGTGGGCACGTCGGCACCTACTCCTACACGGTTCATGGGGCAGGGTGCCGTTTCGTGTGCGACAACGGCGCTGAGGTCGATGTGGACTTCGCAGCCGACGGGAGCGAAGTCTTCGACCTCTGGCGGCTGCGCTGGTATGGACTGAGCCTGCCGGAGCCGCTTGACGTCACGGATGAGGACCTGTGCGCCGCGGTGCGATCCCTGCAACCGCCTCTGACCGAGGTGCGGCCGGGGTGGTTCAGCGCAGCCAATTGATCGTTTGAGTATGAGGTGCGCAGGCGGCTCACCCATATGAGGCTGCAGGTCAGTTCGAGCAGGCCCTGCTGGAGATAGGCGCGTCGCTCGTAGCGGGTGCGGAGCCGTTTGAACTGGTGCAGCCAGGCGAAGGCGCGCTCGACCACCCAGCGCACCTTGCCCAGTCCGGACCCGTGGGCGCCGTCGCGTCGGGCGATCAGTGGTTTGATGCCGCGCTTCCACGGCAGGCGGCGGTACTTGTCGAAGTCGTAGCCCCGGTCGGGGTACAGGCGCCGGGGCTTGCGGCGGGCTGCCTGTTCGCCGGGTCGGGCCGAGCCTGACAGCCCCCTGGTGGTCTTCGCGGACCCCATCGCGGCTCTGCACGAGCTCACCGATGGCCGCCTGAGCCGGACGGCCGCGGCAGAGGAGTACGTGAACCTGCTGCAGGCCCTGCCCTCGTTCGAGGGTGTCGAGATCTGGGACCGCGCCCTGGAGGGCCTGCAGACCGGGGAGTACGAGGTCGACTGCCCTTATTGCGGCGTCAACATGTTCGTCGTCATCGGACACGGCGACTTCTTCTGCTGCACTGACGACTACGCGCTGCAAGAAGTGGAGAAGTCACCCCTCGAACCGGCGCGGGTGCAGCAATTGGAAGAGCTGACCCGGAGGCTGCTCACGCGGGCCTTGGCGGATGGCCAGGAGGGCTTGGCGCATGGCGTGCGTTACCTGTTCGGGCGGGCCGCCTGCCCGGACTGCGGGACCGACTTTTCGGTGGCCGAGCGTGTGGTGGCGGGCTGGATTCCGCAACCGGCCTGAGGCTACGTGTGGGCGAGGATTCGAGACCGTAGCAGGCGGAAGCCGGCTCGCCCGTACATGGCTCGCTTGATCGTTTTCATGCGGCGACACTGCCTTCGACCTACCTTGCCTGAGCTCCATGCGTAGGTGAGGTCGGCGGTGACAGCGTCGAGTTCTTGTCGGAGGCACGCCTCGAACTTCGCGGCCGGGACGTCAGACTGGTCGGCTTGACGGATGCAGGCGGGCAGCAGCCGACCTGCATCACCGCATGGATCATGCGGGCTCGCGAGCGGGTCAGCACCCCGGAGGTCGTGCACCTCGACCAGACTCGTCTCGCCTGCCCGGACATCGCGCGGGCCTGCGACCTCGCCCGGGTCTTCACCGACCTCGTCCGTATCCGCCGGTTGCTCGGATCTGCTCGTCTTGTCTCCCCGCTTGCGGCCCGTTGCCGTGCGGGAGGGCGTTCCTCACGGTGGGGTGTCCAGGACTGGCGATCGATCAGGCTGTCCTCTCAGGTTCGGCTGCTATTTGGTGTGAGTCGCTGTCTGTGCGGCGAGCAGGATGGCGGCCAGCTGTACGGCGATCGGCTTGCGGATCTCCAGGCGCATGCCGGCTGTTTCGTTCTCGGCCTCTGCTACCCAGCGGTCGAAGTGCCGGGTGAGCAGCTCGTGTTGAGTGTGGATTGCCGGGGCGGGATTTCCCGCGGCGATCTCGGCGTCGAGCATCCGCAGGCAGGTTCCGAGGAGTCGGAGACGGACCAGATGCACGCCCTGGCGCTGGTCGAACTCCTCGGCAACCGTGGCGGGCCGGTCGGATACGGCGAATGTCTCGGCCTGTGCGGCGTGAGTTCGCAGGGTGCGCAGAGTGCCTTCGGTCGTGTGACGGAACGGCGACTGGACAGTGAGGTCGTCGGCGACGGCGTCCAGCGCGGCCGCAAGCACCGTGAATACCTCACGCCGTTTCACCGCGGCTTCCTGTGCCAGGGCTCGGTGGCCGATGCCTGCCGGGCTCTGGTCGGCGACCCGGGCGTCGGTCCACATGGGTACCTCGGCGACAAGGTGCAGTGCGTCGAACTGGGCGGCGTAGTCGGCGCTGCCGGCGCCTGCGCCGAAGGCAGGACCGACGGCGGCACCGGTGAACGTCGAGTAGACGCAGGGGGCGATCAGGCGCGAGCCGGGCATTTCCGGTTCGCCGTGGTGGCCCGGCAGCCCCTGAAGGGCGGCGAGTTCGCCGAGGTCCCGCGCGAGCGCCGCGTTGTCGCGGTTGAGGTAGTAGAACACCCCCTGGTGCTCGCCGTTGTGCAGCGAGCAGACCAGGCTCGGCGTGATCTCGTCCATCAGGCGCATCAGGGCCGTGGTTTCCGGCAGGGGACGGTCGAAGCGGTAGTCGTCGGTGACGAGGGGAAAGGTCCATTCGACCTGCCGGTCCAGGTCGGGGCGGTAGAAGTGCCGGGCGTAGGCGCGTCGATCGCCGGGGTGGCCGTACCAGCCCTCGTTGAGCCGGGCGCCGTCCGGGTCGGCGCAGGCGACGAAGTGCCACTTCAGGCCCAGCCCTTCGCGGAGTTCCGCGTCGCGGCAGAGCAGGTCGGCGAGGGCGGTGATCGTCCGGAAGCCTATGGGCTCGTTGGGGTGGGGGCCGCCGATGACCAGCGCGTTGGCCGGGCCGTCGCCGATGGTGAGCAGGCGCAGGGGGTCGCCCCGTCGCGAGGTTCCAATCGTCCGGGTACGGGCCAGGGCCGGGTAGGCGGCGGCCAGCGCGTCGAGTTCCGCGTGGAGGGCATCGACGGTGGGGAAGGACGTGCAGTCGGGCACCTGGCCCATGATCGCCACAATATCCATAACTCGGTTACTGTAATAATCGAGTTATGAGAATGACAAGGGGTGAGATCAAGGAGCGCAACCGCCGCGCCCTCCTTCAGGCCGCGCGCCAGGCGGTAGCCCGGGATGGGCATCGCGCGCGGCTGGAGGAGATCACCGAGCAGGCCGGTCTGACCACTGGCGCTGTCTACTCGTTGTTCGGCAGCAAGAACGGCCTGCTCGCTGCTCTGGTGGAGGACCTGTCCGGCCACCACTACGCCGCGGTCGAGCAGGCCGTTCCGGTCGGTCTGGACCTCGTGGAGGCAGTCGATGCGTTCGCCCGCTTCGGTGTCCGCACCTGCGCGGACCCCGAGGCGCTGGCGCAACTGTCATTCGAGACAGGTCTTCAGGACATGGCCCTCCGTGACCCGGGTCTGCGGGCGGTGCTCGCCACGTCGATCCGGAGCCATGAGGAATGCCTGGCCGAGGTGTTCACCGGCAGGGCGTTCCCCGGGGGGAGCGTGACCCAGCCGCAGGCGCGGCGACTGGCGACGGTGCTGCGGGCCCTGCTCGCCGGGTTGGGGCAGCGCGCTGTGCTCGGACTGGACGAGGAGCACAGTGAACAGCACTTCGCCGCCGCAGCGCGAGCGATGGCCACACCCGCTGTGCTCGGGCCGGCGTGACCGTCACCCCGTATGCCCCCCGTTGGATCAGCGGTTGCAGAACGGTGTGCCCGTCGACGGCGTCTTCGGTCGGAACAGGCGGAAGGCGATGAGGGACTTCCAGAACAGGGCCGGCCTCATCCGCGTGCTGCTGCGCCGCGGTCGACGGGATCGTCGGGCGAAGACCTGGAACGCCCTGATCGCCGAATCCCCACCCGGCTCGCCCCCGGAGCGCCCAGGCCGTCGGCTCCCCGCGGCTGCGCCCTGCAGTTCGCCAAGAACGCGAAGCACCCCACCGACTCCAGCCTCACCCTCGTCGACAACGGCCGGGTCATCGCCGGATACCGGGCGTGGGGCCGCTGTCAGGGGTGGGCGCTTGATGGGTCTCCCGGGATCCAGTTGCCGTGGAGGCCGAGAGGGATCCGTACGGGAAGGTGGACACGGGCGACCGGCTCGCCGGTGAAGTCCTGGGCTGACAGGATCACCAGATCCGCGGCGCCGCGCTCGGCGTCGTGTACGTACGCCATCACATATCCGTCGTCCTCTGCGACGGGCGACTCCGTCGGGACGAACACGCCCTCGCTCACCGCCCCGAAGCGGCCGAACTCATGCGCCTCAGTGGTACCGCGCACCAGGTCGTGCTTGAGGAGCGCACTGCTGAACCCCTCGTTCGGCCGCGGGTCTTCGGGGCCGGTGGGCGGCGCGTAGAGCTCGACCGCGGCGGCGTACCCGTACTGGTGAGGGCGCGCGACGCAACGGGAGTTGACCCGGGGAAACTCCTGGATGCGCTCGTCCAGCCGGTCTTCGCGAACCTTTCCGGCGACCAGGTCGACCCGCCAGCGGTCCAGGGTTGGACGGCTGGCGCCGAAGTCCCTGATGTTGAAGCCCGCGGGGTGCCGGACGATGTCGATGACCACGTCCGTGCCGTCCTCGTAGGCGTTGAGCGTGTGACCCACCAGGCTGGGGGCGACCTCGAACCAGCGCACGTCGCCGCCCATGCGTGACATCACACCCACCCGTGCCTGGTGGGATTCGTCCCAGACGAAGGGGACTCCGGTCGGCAGCTGAACAGCGCTGAACACCACCGGCGCGTCGAAGAGGATCACATAGTGTTCGGTCAGCGCGAAGTCGTGCATGTAGGGATTCCCGGGCACATGGACCAGTGTGGTCCGCACGACCGTGCCGGATTCGTTCATCACGATGTGCTGGGCATGCTGCGAGTCGTAGAGGAAGGCGAGCGAGTGCAGCTCCCGGGTGTGCGGGTCGAAGACGGAATGGGCGTTGGCGCTGTAGCCCTCGGGGGTCGCTCCGAGATCGCAGGGACCCACCGTGTCCAGATCATAGGTGAGTTCGTACGGGGCGTATCCCGCCTTCTAACAGGGCGAACGTGCGGCCTGCGAGCCCCGCGACCTGTACGTTCGGCGCCATGTCCAGTCGCTCGTCGACGGGAGTGCCCCGCCGTGGTTCCCCCAGTCGGTCGGCGACGGAGGACGACCGCACCCAGCGGTTGCGGTACCACTCGGCACGGCCGTCGCGGATGCGGACGCCGTGCACCATGCCCGCACCGAGCGTCCAGATGTGGGCGGCGGGGTCCTCGATGCCAAGCGGATTGGGGCCGTTGCGCAGATAGCGACCGTTGAGGTGGGCCGGGATCCGGCCCGTGACCGGCAGGTCGAACGCGGTGACCTCCTCGGTGACCGGCGCGAAACTTCCCGACAGATAACGGTTGATCGTCATGACGTCCGTCCTTGTCCCTGCTCGTCGGCGAGGAACGCCCGTCCCACCGCCGCCATCAGTGTGTCGAAGCGGCGGGCCGCAGCCTCCGGCGGGAAGTGGCCGGCGATCTCCAGGCTCACCGCCCCGTGTGCCGCCGCCCAGAGAAGCTTCGAGATCTCGTGTGCGTCTCCCGGCCCGAACGCGCCGGAGTCGATGCATGCCTGAACGGCTGCCACGGAAGCATCGAAGGCGCCCTCAGCCGCGCCCAGGGCCTCGGCGCTCGGCCGGAAGCCGGGCACAGCCTGCTCGAACATCACCCGGTAGTAGGCCGGTTCGGCCAGTGCGTGTGCACGGTAGGCGGCCGCCAGGTCGTTGAGTTGAGTCAACGGGTCCTCGGCCCGGGGGACTTGTAGCTGAACCCGGCGCAGGCGGGCGAATCCCTCCCGATAGAGCGCGTCGACCAGTCCTTCTTTGCCGCCGAAAATGGTGTACAGGACCTTGGTCGAAGCGCCGATCCCAGTGGCGATTCGCCGCATCGTCAGTGCGGCCGGTCCCTCCGTGACCAGCAGGTCTATGGCGTGGTCAAGGATCACGGTGCGCACGGCCGCTTGGCCGGCACGTTGAGCGTCCTGGTAAGGCGTGTTCATGGAAACACTGTAGCTCGTGGGTAACGTTGTTACCCGACTTTTGATGGAGCTCTACCGCTCAATGCCGCGCCCTCCCGGGCGGACAGTGTCGTAGGAATCGATCGTCCGGCCGACGGCGAACCTGCGCCCGCAGGCGTCATCACTCCGCGCGGGCGAAACGTACGTCGATGGCATCCGGGCGGCGGCACGCGAAAGTCGGCGGCCCGTGCCTCAGGCTCCAGGTGGTGTCGCCGGCGCAGCGCGCGTCGCTCGGCGCGGCCGCGTCGCGGGTCTGCGGCCGACCGGTCCGCGTACCGCGGTTTGCCGGTGGGTCACCGATCCGGATGGAGCATCGGCTGTTGATTCGATGCTTACCTCCCGGTCGTCTACAGTTGCGTAGACCGTCTACTTGGCTGTAGTCACTCCGCTGCGCCCGGGTGACCTCTGTCCGCCCCCTTGAGAGGCTCCGCCTGCATGGCCGCTTCCGTTCACGTCACGACCGATCTCGCGGTCAACCTGCTGGATGCGCATTCCCTGCTGGCCACCTTCGGTGTGCTGGGCATCGCGGTGGTCATGTTCGCGGAGACCGGTCTGCTGGTCGGCTTCTTCCTGCCGGGTGACTCGCTCCTCTTCACGGCGGGCCTGCTCTGTGCCGGTACGACGGGCAAGGCCTCGACCCTGTCGCTGCCCATGGTGCTGGCCGCCGCCGTCGTGGGCGCGCTGGCCGGCGCTCAGGTCGGGTACCTGATCGGACGCCGGGCGGGTGGGGCGCTCCTGGGACGTACCGGCAGCAAGCGGCTACGTGAGGGTGCCGAGCGCGCGGAGGTCCTTCTGGAGCGGTATGGACATGCCAAGGCCATCGTCCTCGCGCGCTTCGTTCCGGTCGTGCGTACGGTGCTCAACCCGCTGGCCGGGGCTCTCGGCGTTCCGGCGCGCACCTTCACCCTCTGGCAGGTGGTGGGCGGGTTGGTGTGGACGATCGGCCTCGTACTGGCCGGATACGGGCTGGGCTCCTCGATCCCCGACATCGACCGGTATCTCCTGCCGATCGTTGCCCTCATCGTGGTGGTCTCCCTGCTGCCCCTCGTGATCGAACTGCTGCGCTCCCGGCGTAGCGCCAAGCACAAGAGCGGAGCATCCCGATGACGCCCGTGTACGACGGCTCGCATCTCGACGGTTCCGCCTACACCGACGTGACCGGCCTCGCAGATCGCGCTCCGGGCTGGCTGGACGACGTGATCTCCGCCTGGTCCACCTACGGTCTGGCCGTGTTCGCCGCCTTGATGCTCATCGCATGGTGGAGAGCCCGGCGTGCTGGGACTGCCGTGGTGGTCAATGCCCTGGCGGTCCCGTTGATCACGTTCGCCGCCTTCGTCGTCGATCTGCTGCTGAAGACCGTCGTCCGCGAGGACCGGCCCTGCCAGACGCTCCATGTGATCACGCTGGAGGCGTGTCCCGCTCCAGGGGACTGGTCGTTCCCCAGTAATCACGCCGCCATTGCCGCTGCGGCGGCGGTCGCACTGCTTTTCGTATCGCGCCGTCTCGGTGCACTTGCCTTGGTCGCGGCGGCCTTGATGGCCGCCTCCCGGGTCTGGGTGGGCGCGCACTACCCGCACGACGTGATCGCCGGCTTCCTCGTCGGCGCCCTGGTGGCCTTCGCTGGCGCATGGACCGTCCGGCGCCACCAGGAAGCGCTGGCCGAGCGGCTGAAGAACACACCGCTGCGCCCGCTCGTGGTCGGCGCGTGAGCGGGAGCCGTTCCGCACGTCGTGCCGGAGCGCCGGCTGTGCCGGCGACCGGAGCGTCTGTCCTGTGGAGCGTTTGCCCCGCTGACCTTGTGAGCGGTGCCGGCATCGCCCTTGTGAGTGGTGCCGGCACCGCACCAACGGCTGCCCCGGGACGCGGTGGTGCGCCGTTGGCCGTTGCCGCACCACACGGATGTCTCCGTCGCGCTTGCCCGGGCTCTCACCGCGACCGCTGCAGAGTTGTCCCGTACGTCCTGCTCCTGATCGTCAGGCGGCTGATCAGGGCAGATGGAGATCTGGGACCGGACTATCCAGGGACGGCACATGGCTTTCATCTTGGTGTGCGAGGACGACGCGGCGGTCCGCGGCGTCCTCAAGCGCGCGCTGGAGCACGACGGCCATACGGTTTCCGTCGCCGCCACGGCGGACAGTCTGCTGCGGCAGCTCGCACCCGCGCCCCATCTGGTCGTCCTGGATCTGGGGCTCCCGGACGCCGACGGCCGCGACGTCTGCCTGGCCCTGCGGGCTCGCGGCGTTGACGTGCCGGTGCTGATGCTCACCGCCTTGGACGGCCTGCATCACAAGGTCGGCGGCTTCGAGGCCGGCGCCGACGACTACATGACCAAACCATTCGACATTCCGGAACTGCTGGTCCGCGTCCGAGCGCTACTGCGCCGGGCCACCGTCGCGCCCTCGCCGCGCGAGGTCGTCCTCGATCCGGCGAAGCACGCGGTGGCCTACGATTCGGCCAGCACGAGCCTGACCCCGACCGAGTTCCGGTTGTTGGGCCGCCTGATCGCCTCGCAGGGCGACGCGGTACGCCGCCACACCCTCGTCGCCGCCGGCTGGCCCCACGGAGCACAGGTGAGCGACAACACCCTCGACTCCTTCGTGCGCCGGCTACGGACCAAGCTCGGTGCGCTGGGGGTGGCCGACCGTCTGGTGACCGTCCGCGGCGTGGGCTACCGATGGCAGTGACAGGATTCCGCAACAGGGTCGTCGCCCTCACCGTACTGATCGCCACCGCCGTGGTCGCGATACTGGTCGCGGTCTCTCACGTGCTGCTGAGCCGCGTGACAGACGCCGACGCGCACGACCTGGCGCGTACCCGCGCCGAGGCGGTCTCGGCGAACGTCACCGCCAAGGGCGGCCGTGTCCTGCTCACGGAGAACAGCAGCGAGGCGCTGGACGAAGTCGCCTGGGTGTACGCCGACGGCAGCCTGATCGACGGGAACGTACCGCCCGGCGTGGTCGAGCGTGTCGAGGCGCTGGCCGACTCGGGGCGATCACAGACCGCCTTCGTCGACGACTACCTCCTGTACTCGCGGCGGGTCCCCGTCGACGGCCATAACGTCATGGTGATCGTCCGGGTGGACCTCACGCCCTACGAAACATCCGAGCAGCGCAGCCTGGCCCTGTCGCTGATACTCGGCGGCCTCGCGATCCTCCTCGCCGGCGGTGTCGCGTATCTCGTGGTGCGTCGTGCGCTGCGGGTCGTGCACGAGATGGCCGCCCTCGCCGACGACTGGGGCCATCACGAACCAGGGCGCCGCTTCGGCCTCGGAGTCCCTCGCGACGAGTTCGGGGAACTGGGCCGGACCCTGGACAACCTCCTCGAACGCGTCGACAACGCGCTCGCGGACGAGCGCCGGCTCACCGATGAGATCGCCCACGAGCTGCGGACACCGCTCACGGTGCTGCGGGGCGAGGCGCAGTTGGCGCAACTGTCCGGCGAGGGGGTGGCGCCTGAGGCGGTGCTGAGCGAGGTCGACCGCCTCAATGCGGCGATCACGACGATTCTGCGCGCCGCGCGAGCACGGACGGAGGCCGGGACCCGGTGCGATCTGCGCTCCGCCGCGCGGCGCGCCATCGCCGGCCGGGCGGTCGAGGTCGTCTTTCCCGCGAAGGCGGAGGTGGCGGTGGAGGCCGACGTAGCCGTGTCGCTGCTGTCGCCCCTGCTGGACAACGGCCTGCGGCATGCGCGGTCGCGCGTGTGGATCACCGCGCGCAACCAGGGCGAGGCAATCGTGCTCGATGTCCTGGACGACGGCCCCGGGTTCGATCCCGCGGAGGTCGACCGGGTCTTCGAAGCGGGTGTGACCGGCGGCGACGGGTACGGGCTGGGGCTGCCGGTCGTCCGGCGCATCGCCGCCTCGGCCGGTGTCGAAGTGCGGGCGATCGCGGACGGGCGTGGTCACGTCGAGGTGACGCTCCCGGCCGCGCAGGCGGCCACGTAGTCAGGTTAGGTGCAGGTTCCCCGCGTAAACCTCCCCGTATGACAACGACAACCGAAGCAGGCACGCGCACCGGGCGGCTCATGCTCAACAAGGTCCCCGAGGTCACCATCTGGTTCTGGGTGATCAAGATCCTGTGCACGACCGTCGGTGAGAGCTTCGCCGACTGGATCAACACCCAGCTGGGCGTCGGTCTGGTGAACACGGCCTGGATCTTCACCGTGGTCTTCGTGGTGGTCCTGGCCGTCCAGCTGCGGCTGAAGCGGTACGTCCCGTTCCCCTACTGGCTGACCGTGGTCGTCGTCAGCGTCACGGGCACCTTGTACACGGACATCCTGACCGACCGGCTGAACGTGCCCCTGTGGATCAGCTCCGCGGTCTTCTCGGTGCTGCTCGCGGCGGTCTTCGGCGTGTGGTGGGCGCGTGAGCGCACGCTGTCGATCCACTCGGTCACCACGCTCTCGCGGGAGTCGTTCTACTGGCTGACCGTCCTGGTCACCTTCGCGCTCGGCACCGCGACCGGTGACTGGATCCTGGAACTGACCGGCTGGAGCCCGGGCGTCTCCGTGCTGCTGCCGCTCGGCCTCATCGCGGCGATCACGGCGCTGTGGAGGTTCGGAGCGAACCCGGTGCTCTCCTTCTGGCTCGCCTACATCCTGACCCGCCCGCTGGGCGCGAACATCGGCGACTGGCTCGCCTCTCCCAAGGTCGCCCAGAGCCCGGGCGAGCCGACCGGACTCGCGCTGGGCACGTTCACCACCAGTCTGATCTTCCTCGGCCTGATCCTGGCGACGGTGGTCTACCTGACGGTGACGCGCTCGGATGTGACGGAGACCTACGAAGCGGCCCACGCCGCGCACGTCACCAGCGCTCCGCGCAACGAGCGCACCGCGCTGGCGGGCTTCGGACTGCTGGCTGTCGCCACCGCGGGCCTGCTGGTCTGGGCCCACGGTCAGCCGCACGTCGGCCCGGCGCCGGAGGACGACGCCACCTCGGCCGTCCAGATGGCTCCCGGCCAGGCGGTGAAGAATTTCCCGCCCGCCAAGGTCGGCGCGCTGCGGACCCTCGCCTCCACCTCGCTCAAGGACGCCCGTTCGGGGAACGCGACCGGTGCGCACGCGGCCGCCCAGTCGCTGCGTGACCTGTGGGATGCCGACCAGGCCACGCTCCAGCCACTGGACGACACCGGCTGGACCTCCATCGATGCTCAGATGGACAAGATGCTCGAGACCTTCGGTATCGATCACTCGAACCCGCCGATGTCGGCTGCGCAGCAGGAGAAGGAACTGACCACTCTCCTGGCGGACCTGGGCTGACGGGCCGCAGCACAAGCACGGCGCCCGGCCGGCCACCCGGCCGGCGGGCTCACGTGGGCGGTCGAAGCCGGCGTCAATGGCTTTGACCGCCCCGCCCCCACACGAGGTTCGAGGCGCGGCCCACCGCTCGTGGAGGTCAGAGCGCCCGACTCGCCGGATTCCCCGGCCGGCTGGGGGATCGGCTCGCGCGCCCGTGAGCCGGGGGCGGGTGGCCGAGATGGGAGCGCACTACGCGAGCTACGTCACGAGGTCGATCGGGCCGGGACGTACCGTTCAGCGGTTGAGCGAGCTGGGAAAGCCGGAGAGCAATGCGGCGGGGACTGCCTGCTGCCGGTGCTCGTCTTCGGCCTGTCACGGACAGCGGCGGTGAAGCGGATCACGTGTTCTCGTCCAGTGGAAGCAGAAGCGTGAAACGGGTGGGCGCCCGCCCGCTCAGGGTGAGCCGTGCCCCGGCCGCGTCCGCCATCTCCCGTGCGAGAGCCAGACCGATGCCCGTCCCCGCGCCCGTGCCACGGTCGAAGATCGCCTGACCGTCCAAGTCGGCGGATCCCTCGTCACGGACATCGACGGCGAGCGCAGTCCCCAGGTCGCGCAGCGTCACGGTCACGGTCCCGGCACCGTGTCGGTGGGCGTTGTCCAGGAGTACGTCGAGAATCTGGTCGGTGGTTCGCCCGGGCACGGAAAGCCGCTCAGTCTCCGGTTCCCAGACCAGGTCGAGGCGGCGGCCGTCCTGGGCGAGGACGCCGTGCCAGCGCCGTTCCGCAGCCCGCAGCAGGTCGGCGACCGGCTGTCCGGCGGCCGGGGCTGCCTCCGTGTCGTCCGCGGTGGCGATGCGGAGGACCTCATCGATGGTGTGGTCGAGGTGGTGTGCCTGTTCAGCGGCTTCGGCGAGTGCGGTCCGCGGGTCGGCGTCGGGGTTGGCGAGGGCCGATTCCAGCCCGAGCTGCAGGCCGGTCAGAGGGGTGCGCAGCTGATGGGAGGCGTTGGCGGCGAACCGCCTTTCGCGTTCCAGTAGCCGGGCGAGACGCTCGACCATGGAGTTGTGTGCCCGCGCCACCTCGTCGATCTCCTCGACGGAGCTGCCATCCGCGCGCGCGGTGAGGTCCCCGTCGGCGATGGCCAGCGATGTTCGGGCCAGTGCCTCCAGCGGAGTGCTGAGCACACGGGCTTGGCGGCGTGCCACCCAGACGGCCGCGAACAGCGCTACCAGGCACAGAGCGAGCAGCGCCGCCCAGCCCCACAGCACCCGGCCCCACACTCTGCTCGCGCGGGTCGAGGCACGGACCGCTCCCACGACCCGCTCCTGACTGGAGATGGGTACCGCGACGACCAGCTCACCGCCCGAACGTGCCTGCGCGACGCGGCCGGACAGCGCCTGCCGGACCGTCGCATCGGCAGGTGACGGCCCCTCCCCGGAGCGCAAGGCGCCGCTCGCGTCGTAGACCGCGCGCCGGACCCCGCCCCGGCTGCCCGGGAGCTCCACCGGGTCACCGGCCACGAAGTCGGGCCCCACCCGCACAACGGCGGCCATGGCGTCGCGTTCCAACCCGTCCCTCTCGTCCGCGAGAAACGTGAACCGGATCGCGACGGCAAGAGGCACCGCCAGCAGAAGCAGGGCCACGACAGCAGCCATCACCGCAACACGGACCACGTGCGCTCTCATGCCGCCATCATGGCGGCCCGGCGGCCCGCGCCCGAGACATCGCGAGCGGGTGGCGGATTTTGCCGTCCTCTCACCGTGCGAGGGGCAGCGGCTAACCCATGCCTCCCTAACGTCGTGGGCAGAGCAGTCGGCCCTCCTGCGAAGGACGCGAGGATCATGCGACTCACCCACACCCGCCCGCTCGTCTCCCTCGTCATCGCCGGTGCCGCCCTCGCCGGATGCGGAGCCTCCTCCCAGCCCGCCACCAGCCCACCGATCAAGGTCGCGCCCGCGACCCCCGCGCCGGTCAAGGTCGCGCCCCCACCCCCCGCACCGGCGCCGACCGAGTCGAATCCGGCCGGGGACATCCCGGACAGCCAGGTGTACGTGACCTACCGCTACGATCACGGCGGCTTCACGGTGAAGGTGCCGGAGGGCTGGTCCCGTACCCAGAAGGCCAACGGCGACGTGAGCTTCACCGACAAACTGAACCGGATCGAGCTCAGCGGCGCACCCGCCGCGACGCCCCCCACACCCCAGAGCATCAACGCGGCCGTCGTGCCCTCGCTGCGCGCCCAGGTGCACGGATTCACCCTCGGACGCATCACCACGGTGTCCCGAGGTGCTGGCCCGGCCGTCCTGGTCACCTATCGGGGCGACGGTCCCGTCGACCACGTGACCGGCAAGACCGCGCACGACTCCTTCGAGCGCTACGTCTTCTTCAAGAACGGGCATCAGGCGGTCGTCACCCTTTCCGGGCCGACCGGAGCCGACAACGTCGATCCCTGGCGTACCGTCACCGACTCACTGCGGTGGCTGTGATGAGTACGGCGGCAACCGCAACCGGCCCCGACGCCCTCACCGCTCGTGACCTCTACCGGTTCTACCGCTCGGGCGAGGAGGAGACGCTCGCACTGCGCGGGGTCTGCCTACAGGTCCGGCGCGGCGAGACCGTCGCTGTCACCGGTCCATCCGGCTCGGGCAAGTCCACGTTGCTGGCCTGCCTCGCCGGTCTGGACGAACCCGACGGCGGCGTCGTGCACGTGGGCGCCGAACGCGTCAGCCACCGGCCCGAGGCAGACCGAGCACGCCTGCGTGCCCGCCGCATCGGGGTCCTGCTGCAGTCGGGCAACCTCCTCGCCCACCTCGACCTCCGTGCGAACATCCGCCTCGCGCACAGCGCGGCCGGCCGACGCGCGCCCCGGGGGCCGGGTGCCGATGAGCTTCTGGAGCGAGTCGGCCTGGCGAACCGCGGAAGCGCGCTGCCCCGCCAACTGGCCGGTGGCGAACTCGCACGCGCCGCACTGGCCGTGGCCCTGGCCAACAACCCGGACGTGCTGCTCGCCGACGAGCCGACCGGCGAGCTCGACGGCAGCACGGAATTGCGGATCCTCGACCTGCTCCGCGAACACGCGCGCGCGGGCACCGCGGTGCTGCTCGTCACCCACAGCGCCGAGGTCGTCTCCATCGCCGACCGTGTCCTCACACTGCGCGACGGAAGGATTCGGCCGTGACCAGCCCCGACACCCTCGTCCGCTGTGAGGCAGCAGCCCGCACATACGGCGGCGGCGCGTCAGCCGTCGTCGCGGTCCACGGCGCGACCTGCGAGATCCGTCTGGGTGATCGGATCGCGGTCACCGGTCCGTCAGGCTCCGGCAAGTCCACTCTGCTGCACCTGATGGCCGCCCTGGAACAGCCCACCACCGGCCGTGTGTCCTGGCCCGGCCTTGCCGGGGGACCCGCGCCGGCACAGGTCGCGGTCGTCTTCCAGGGCCCCAGTCTGATTCCGACACTGAACGTCATCGAGAACACCGCACTGCCCCTCGTTCTCGCGGGACACCCGGAGGCGTCCGCACGGCGGCGTGCCCAGGCGTGCCTCGACCTCGTCGGCGCCGCCGACCTCACGGGGAAACTGCCCGAGGACATCTCGGGAGGACAGGCCCAGCGGGCCGCCGTCGCCCGGGCGCTCGCGTGCCGGCCGCGGCTGATTCTGGCGGACGAACCCACCGGCCAGCTCGACCGTACGACCGGCCGGCACGTCATCGACGTGCTGCTCGCCGCCGCTGACGAGCTCGGCGCCGCGGTCGTCGTCACCACACACGACCCTACGGTCGCCGAAAGACTCACGCTGCGGTGGAACATGCACGACGGACGGCTGAGTACCGGGCCGCCGTCCCCTCCGGTCACGCCCACGACCGTCCCGGAAGGGAGCACGCCGTGATCGTCTCCTGGATCTCGGGACTGCTGCGCCACCGCAGCGGACGACTCGCCGCAACCGCTGCCGGCATCGCGCTCGCCGTCGCGCTCGTTGCCTGCCTCGGCTCGTTCCTGACCGCCTCGAAGTCCACGATGACCGCCCGCGCCGTACGGTCGGTCGCCGTCGCCTGGCAGGCCGAGGTGCAGCCGGGGGCCGACCCGGGCGGAGTCCTGACGGCGGTCCGCGCCACCGACGGCGTACGGAGCGCGGAGCCCGTCGGCTTTCTGCGCAGTACGGGCTTCCAGGTCACCAAGGCCGGCAGCACTCAGAGCACCGGACCGGGTGTGGTCCTCGGCCTGCCCGCCGACTACCGCCATGTCTTCCCGAACGCTGTCCGTCCCCTGACGGGCAGCGGCACCGGAGTGCTCCTCGCCCAGCAGACCGCCGCCAACCTGCACGCGGCCCCGGGGGACACCGTCGTCATCTCGCTGCCCGGTATCCGGGCGGCCACCGTCTCCGTCGCGGGCGTCGTGGACCTGCCACAGGCCGACTCGCTGTTCCAGAAGGTCGGCGCACCACCCCAGTCGCAGCCGACCGCCCCGCCCGACAACGTCGTCATCCTGCCCCAGCCCCTCTTCGCCCGCCTGAGCACACCGGTCGCCGCCGTCGACCCGGCCGCCGTCACCACCCAGATCCACGTCGCCCGCGACGCCCGGCTGCCCGCCGACCCGGCAGCCGCCTACACCGCCGTCACCGCCGCCGCCCACAACCTCGAGGCCCGCACCTCCGGCGCCGTCCTCGTCGGCGACAACCTGGCCGCCGCGCTCGACGCCGCACGCCAGGACGCCCTCTACGCCCAGGTCCTGTTCCTCTTCCTCGGCATTCCGGGAGCCGTCCTCGCCGCGCTGCTGACCGTCGCGGTGGCAGGGGCCGGCGCCGACCGGAGGCGCCAGGAGCAGGCCCTCATGCGCACCCGCGGGCTCGGATCCCGCCAGGTAGCGGTCCTGGCCGGCACGGAAGCAGCAGTCGTAGGACTCGCAGGCGGCATCCTGGGCGTAGGGGCGGCCGCGCTCGTCGGGCGAGTGGCGTTCGGCACCGCTTCCTTCGGAGCGAGCACCACCTCCACCACCGCCTGGTCCGCCGTGGCGCTGGCGTTGGGCCTCGCCGTGGCGGGCACGGCAGTCCTGCTGCCCGCCCTGCGTGACCTGCGCCGGGACACCGTCGCCCGCAGCCGCCGCGAGGCCGGCCGCGACCGCGGTCCTTGGTGGATGCGCTACGGCCTGGACTTCGTCCTTCTCGCCGTCTCCCTCCTCGTCTTCCGCGCGGCCGGCGGCAACCACTACGCCCTTGTCCTGGCACCAGAAGGAGTGCCGAGCATCTCCGTGTCCTACTGGGCGTTCCTGGGTCCCGCCCTGCTCTGGCTCGGTGGTGCACTGCTGCTCTGGAGGATCAGCCACCTCCTCCTGGCCCACGGACGACCGCTCCTCGCACGCGCCGCACGCCCCCTGAGCGGCACGCTCGCCACCACCGCAGCGGCGACCATCTCACGAAGGCGCCGGCCCGTGGCTCGCGCGATCGTCCTGCTGGCCCTCGCCCTGTCCTTCGCCGCATCGACGGCCGTCTTCAACGCCACCTACCGCCAGCAGGCGGAAGTCGACGCCCGCCTGTCCAACGGAGCCGATGTCACCGTCACCCAGTCACCAGGCGTTCACGTCGCTCCCAGCGAGGCCTCGAGCCTGCACGTCGCCGGCGTACGCCACGTCGAACCCCTCCAGCACCGCTTCGCCTACGTAGGTGCCGACCTCCAGGACCTGTACGGGGTACGGCCCGCGACCATCACGACCGCCACGTCCCTCCAGGACGCCTACTTCGCCGGCGGAACGGCACGCAGCCTCATGGCCCGCCTCGCCGCGCACCCCGATGCGGTCCTGGTCAGCGAGGAGACCGTCAAGGACTTCAGCCTCGTGCCAGGTGACACCGTCAACCTTCGCCTGCAGGACAGCCGCACTCACGGCCTGCGCACCGTGCCCTTCCATTACGAGGGCATCGTCAAGGAGTTCCCCACCGCTCCCAAGGACAGCTTCCTGGTGGCCAACGCCGACTACATCGCGCGCAGCACCGGCAACGACGCGATCGGCGCCTTCCTCATCGACACCGGCGGCACCCACCAGAGCGCCACGGCTGCCACCCTGCGCCACAAGCTGGGCACCACGGCCACAGTGACAGACCTCAACCAGACCCGCTCCACCGTCGGCTCCAGCCTCACCGCCGTGGACCTGGCCGGACTCACCCGCATCGAACTCGGCTTCGCCGTGCTGCTCGCCGCCGCATCCGGCGGCATCGTCCTGGCCCTGGGCCTGGCGGAACGGCGCCGGACCTTCGCCCTCGCCACCGTCCTGGGCGCCACCCGACACCAGCTGCGCGGACTCGTCCTGGCCGAAGCGGCAGTGCTGATCATCGGAGGGCTCGCCGGAGGCGCGCTCATCGGCTGGGCCCTGTCCCGGATGCTCGTCACCGTCCTCACCGGAGTCTTCGACCCGCCACCCGCCTCCCTCGCCGTCCCCTGGACCTATCTCGCCGTCACCGCCGTCACAGCCGTCGGGGCCCTCACCGCTGCCGCCTTCCACGCCGCCCGGCGCTCGGCCAGGCCACCCGTGGAGGAACTGCGCGAACTGTGACACCTGCGCCTACGCTTCTGACCATGCCCGCCCCTCAGGACCGCGACTCCGCCACCACCCTCCTGGTCATCGAGGACGACGACACCATCGGACGCCACCTCGAAACCGGACTGCGCGGTCAGGGGTACGCCACCACCTGGTGCCGCACAGGCAAGGGAGGGCTCGCCGCGGCCCGCGCCGCGCCGCCCGATGCCGTCCTGCTCGACCTCGGCCTGCCCGACGCCGACGGCATCGACATCGCGCGCGAGCTGCGCAGCCGCCTGCCCGACGTTCTGATCATGATCCTCACCGCCCGCACCGACGACATCGACGTCATCGCCGGCCTCGACGCCGGAGCAGACGACTACCTGGTCAAACCCTTCACCCTGTCCGTACTGCTGGCCAGACTCCGCGCCCACCTGCGCCGCCTCCCAGCAGGACATGACGACCGCCGGGAGACGTACCGGCTCGGGAACCTCGTCCTGGACACGCGAGCACGCACATGCTTCGTCGGGGACGCCGAAGCACCCCTGCGCTCCAAGGAGTTCGACCTGCTCACCGTCCTCGCCCGGCACGCCGGGGCAGCGGTATCCCGTGAAGACCTCATGGCCCAGGTGTGGGACGAGAACTGGTTCGGCCCGACCAAAACCCTCGACGTCACCCTCGCCTCCCTGCGCCGCCGCCTCCAACAAGCAGCCACCGCGTCCCGGCAGCCCGCACGACCGCCGGTCATCGCCACGCTGCGTGGCTACGGATACCGGCTCGAGGAAGGCTGACCGCGGGGGCAGGAGAGGGGGAGGACTTTGCGGAGAGAGCCACCTGATCTGCCTCCATCAGAGCAGTCAGTCTGCTGTGCCGGGTGGTTGAGCTGACGGCTTACAACCGCTGACACAACGAGGTAAGTCGCCTACCGGAGCCTGAGGACAGCCGCAGCCGGGTGATGGCGGGAGTTCGGCCTGGTGGTTACATGTCGTGCCAGTTCACGAACATGTGCGGCCCTGATGCCGGGATCCGCTCGCTGAACGGATTCACCACGCCGGTGAGGACGGCCAGCAAGAACTCTGCCATGCCACCGTCGAAGATCGTCCAGCGGTTCGCCCCGTGCTGCGCCTGCCTCCGAAACGTCGCCACCCTCCAGCTGTCGGCTGCGCCCTTTCGGAGCCAGAAGGCGACGTCGCTGCTCGCCGAGTCCGCGAAGGGCAACAGGAGCGGCAAGTCTTGCTCGCCAAGGAGAGTGCCCAGCTCCTGGCAGTCCCGGTCCGAGAGTGCGGGATCGAGCCTGTCGAGGAGATCCCCGTATGGCGATCCGAGGACGGGAGGCGTGCTGACGGACAGGTATTCGTCGATCTCTCCGCCGCCGTACGACTCCACGAACTCCCGGTAGTCCGCAGGGAGTTCCAGCCGGGCTGCGTCGGCGAGCCCTTCCCAGTCCATCGCGTCTCCTCCGGAGAGAGGTGGCGGGAGTAGCTGACGCAGGCGAGCAACAGCAGGCTGAGGCATTTTGGGGTTCCTTCCTTGTCTCCGTGGCGCGCCGGTCTCGGGGGCTGCCCAGAGAGGTCAAACACGGGCGCCGGTGCGACTGCCGGCTGCGGTCCGAAGGGCTTGAGCTCCGCTCAGGAGCGCACGGCTAGCACAAGGATTGTCGCTGGTAATGACTGGTGCAGGATCGCTGCTGATGGCGGCGTGGCCAGTCGGACCAGCCGAGTCGGTGGGCGACATCGTGGCGGGCTGGAAGACGAGCGTGATGACCAGGCGCTGGATCTCGTTACAGGACAGTGGGACCAGCCCGTTTGGGACGGGGTTGCGGGCCTGTTCGTCGGCGCGGACTACGGCCAGGAAGGCGTGAGCGAGCATCGCGAGGGTGACCCAGCGGGTCCAGGAGGGGGAGCGGCTGACTTGGTGCTCATCGGGTCCGGCCAGCCCTTTCTCGGTCTGGAAGGTCTCTTCCACGCGCCATCTGGATCCGGCTGCCCGCACGAGCTCGGTCAGCGGCACCGGCCGGGGCGAGAGGCCGCGGTAGTAGGCGAGTTCGCCGGTGGTGCGGTTGCGGCGGCCTCCAGAGCCGTGCGCAGTTTCGGGTTGCTGCCGTAGACCTCGTACCGGTGACCCAGCCCACGTGATGTCCGGCGTCCAGGAAGCGTTCGACCATCGTGCGGGCCAGTTTCGGCTTGGTCGCGAAGACGGTGTCTCCGTCGAGCCCGCTGCCCGGCAGCGGTCCGGGGCTTGTCCAGGAGCGCGGGATGTCAGCTCCCGGTCCACCGCCGCGTGTCCCCGCTCGTCGGCGTAGACGAGGTAGACGGCGACCTGGGAGTTCTCGATCCGCCCGGCCGTTCCGGTGTACTGCGCTGAACCCCCACCGTGTGGGTGCCCTTCTTCACGTCGCCGGCCTCGTCGACGACCAGCACTGCCGCCTCGTCGTGGAGGTGCTCGATGGCGTATTCGCGCACATCGTCGCGGACGGCGTCGGCATCCGAGGAGGCCCGGCACAGCAATCCACGGTGGCCGTACCCGTGCCCGCAGCGACCCCGCCAGCAAGATCATGATTTGGCGAGTCTGCCGTGGCGGGTGAGTGCTTCCGCCCTGTTCCCCGAAGGCACCACCAACCGTGCTGTGGATGCCATTGACAGCAGGGCTCGGTCAGTCGCTTCGCCCGTAGTTCATGAACCAGGGAGTTTCGAAAAAGCGGGCCATCGTGAACGGGTGATGCGGATCGATGAGGATGCGGCAGACGAACTCAGCGGCTTGGCAGTCGAAGGCGACGTCCTCACCGTCGAAGGACCGGACCACGACAGGTCAATGGTCGGGGTCGCCACCGTCGACCCTCCAGCAATACAGGTTTTCGTGCTCCGTGCCTGCCCAGATGAGCAGGCCGTCCTCCCCGAGATCAGTCCACGGCTCCTGGTTCAGGTCCAGGAATCCGTCGAAGGCGCCCTTGCCGAACGTCTGGACCATGCGCTTGTAGTCGCTCGGCAGCGCGGTGCCCAGGCGGGACTCCCTCTCCGCCCAGTCCATGTCCGGTCGCTGGTCGGGAAGTGTCCAGCCGGTGATCAGTCTGAGCCGCTCCATCCAGTCGATGTCCTCGTCCTCGTCCTCGCCTGAAGCGACCTCCAAGGGTTTGGGCACCTCTCTGGGAGCAGTTACAAGCACCGACCACTCGGTCCCCTCGGCATCCCGCGCCGTCCCCATGCCAACCCACTGATCCCCGTACGCCCACGCCCGTAGCATCACGGCTCGGTCCCCGAAGGGGATGATGAGAGCCGCCCCCTGGAATCGTCGACCGTCGGATCGGTGAAGCCATCGAGGATGAGGGTGCGCGGGGTGCCATACCTGTCTATGAGTAGGTTGGTCAGGTCCTGCAGGTCCAGATCGCCGGGCAGGTGCATGTAGCTGTTCCCGGGGCCGAGTCGGGCCAGCAGATCGTTGACGTCCGCTTGTGTGAGCTCCATGGCGGACAGTGAAGCGCACCGCACTGACAATGTGGCCCTCAAAAGCCCTCGAATGATTCCTATCAGCGGGCACGGCCACGCCATGCTCTGCGGCCACTACCTGATCTTCTGTCTTCACGCAACGATGACCGTACTCGGCCCCGCCAGCAAGATCACGATCTACAGCTGGAGCACTAAGGTAATCACCGCCGGGGGAGAAGTGGGCAGCCACCTCTCCCTCGGCTTTCATTTCCATCGGAAGGCAACGACGATGTCGAATTTCTCGGACTGGCAGGACCGGATGCTGCGAGCTGTCTGGCGGCACGGGGGGCAAATCCCCGAGGAGGTGCTGACGTGGATGGCCGAGCTGCACGGCGAGCGTGGAGAAATTCCGGAATCGGAGTTCTGTGAATCCTGGACCTCGCGAACCTTCTCCATGGCGAGATCGGCCTTCGAGACGGTCACCAGGTCGGCGGAGCAGGACACCGGGGAAGCGGCCACCGGCGACGACTTCTGCTACATCGACTACGTCCGCGACCCGGACCTGGGACCGGTCGGTGTGGTCCACATCAAGTCGGCGGAGGTCTCCACACCCGATTCAGCAGAGGTTCTGGGTGCTGTGGCAGAAGGAGTGCAGGAATTCGTCATGAGCCACCATCGCGTGACCTGGCCCGTCTGTGGCGAGCACGACCGCGGTCTGCATGTGAGTTACTTCCATGAGACCGCGGTCTGGAAATGCGCGGGCGGGACCACGGATGGGCACATGGTGAGAGCGATCGATCCCGCCGTTCAGCTTTAGATCACCGCGGGCCCTTTCTCTGGGGCAGCCACCATCTCGCCATGATTGCCCCCTGTTCTCCGCGTGCTCCGATGCGGTTGTGGTGCGCCCGACCATGACCTGAGGTCATCCCTGAGCCTATTCCAAGCCGTTGGTTTTGACCGCGAGCTGGACACGCATGCGTAGCCACGAAGCTCCTGGTAGACGGGTTCTCAACCAAGATCACCCGTGTCTGCCAGGAGCTTCCCGTGCTTGTCCACCACGCGTGCCGCCATGCGCCCCGAGCTGGAGGCCGCGGCGAAGCTCGCCCGGGAGGTCCGCTCCTCCTGCGTCGCCGTCACCCTCGTCGTCCACGAGGAGTTCCTCTCCGTTAAGACACGCGTCACGCCGGCCTCGGTGAGGGAGTTGAGCCGTGCGTCGAGGGACTGCCTGGCAGCCGAGGCGTGTGCGTAGCCGAGGCGGACCTGCCCGACCGGTTCGGCGCTGGTGCTCGGCGGCCGGGGCAGTTCGGTCCGCGCCGACCCCGGCTTGCGTACGGGGGGCGTTTGGCGCGTTGAGCCCCTTGGCCAGTTGGGGCACGAGGCGGAAGCGGGCGGTGTGGTCCTGGATGGCCACCTTGCCCTTGCCGGTGCGGCATGGGGAGCCCGCGGGCGCGGCGCAGGCGGACATCGGGCAGTCCTGCGATTCCATGCGCTTGAACTCGGCGCTCACGGCAGCTGAGCGTTTCATGAGGGCGTTTCAGGCGTCCGGCCGTTTGCAACAACTGATGAACATGATCGGCGCAGGTGGGGCGGCCCGCGCGCGGGTGTTTTGTCCTGTCTCTGTGATGTCCGGGCAGTCTCGGAGATCTCCGGGCATGTTGTGGGGTGTCTCCGTCTTCTCCGGGTACGACGGACCCGGGCCTTCTACGGTCGTAGTTGCTGGGCAGCGATGTCGAGCCGGAGGCCGGGGTGGCGGGACATGAGGGTGTACCCGAGTCCGCGGAGGGTTTCGAGGTCGAGTTCGCCGATGTCGCGCCTGAGCGGCGGTTTCCGTCTCTATCCCGAGGTCGTCGCGGCCACCGCGCTCTACGCCTCCCCTCACTGGAGGAAGCTCGCACGCTCCGAGGACAGCGGATACCTCCGCTTCCGGGCCGAGTTCATCCGTCAGCTGCCACAGGAACGGATCCTTCGCAGGAGCAGCAAGCCGTGGTTCCTCAAGGAACTGGGAGACACCGCTCCACGCATCGAGGACGCCATAGCGGCAGCGCTTGCCTGCGGGTCTTCAGAGAGCTCGGGAGATCCAGCCGGGGAGCTGGATCTCCCCAAAGTGCAAGGTGGCATCCGCCTACCTCAAGTACGGTGACTCGGCATGATCGAATCCGAGATTGAGATCAGTGAGGATCTGGTCCGCGACCTGCTTCGGGAACAGCATCCGGACCTGGCCGAGCTGCCCATCCGCGAAGTGGCTGGCGGCTGGGGCAACCAGATGTGGCGCCTCGGTGACGAGTTGGCCGTCCGGATGCAGCGGATGGACACGAGCCCCGATCTGCAGTTCAAGGAGCGCCGGTGGCTGCCGACTCTGGCCGCGCGCCTGCCGCTGCCGATTCCTGTCCCTCTGCGGGACGGTGCGCCGTCCGAGCGCTTCCCCAAGATCTGGACCGTCATGACATGGGTCGAGGGCACGCCGCTGGACCACGGCTCGATCACTCGCGGCGACCATGCGGCCGAGACGCTGTCGGGCTTCCTCAGGGCGCTGCACGTGGAGGCGCCCGCCGACGCACCGACCGCTCCGGACTTCGGAGCTCACCCCAAGGACTGCACGGACGGCTTCGAGCACTTCTTCCAGGACGTTGCCCCTGCCGGCCTCGCCGACGAGATCCGTGAGGTCTGGGGCGAAGCGGTGGCGGCCCCGGGGTGGGAGGGCCCACCGGTGTGGGTGCACGGCGACCTGCATCCCGCGAATGTCGTCGTCGCGGACGGGACCTTGGCGGGTGTCGTCGACTTCGGCGCGCTGGTCGCCGGCGACCCGGCGTGGGACCTCGCGGCCGCCTGGCTGCTACTCCCCGCGGGCGGCGCCTCACGGTTTTTCAACAGCTACGCGCAGGCGGACGAGGCAGCGGTGCGACGGGCGCGCGGACTGGCCGCGATGAGGAGCCTGTTCCTGATGGCGATGGGCCAAGCCGGGGATCGCGGCCTGCCCGGCGGCAAGCCGAACTGGGGGCCCGCAGGCCGGTCCGCACTTGATCGTGTCCTGAAGGGCCTTTGACGTCGGCATGGATCGACTGGGCCTACCCGGCGGCCATGCACTCGCTGCCAGGAATCGATACAGCCCGGCCATGGGGACCGCGGTCTGAGAATCTCGGCGACGGCGCGGGCTGTCTCGAAGTCGAGCACGTTACGAATGCCGCCACGGTAGGACAGCCACCCGGAGCAAACTGAGACGATCCCAGACCCGGACGCCTCAGAGTTCTCCGGGCACCCCAGGTCAGAGGGCACCAGATGCCCGGACCTAGCTGAGACAGGACATGTTTCACGAGCCACTGCCCATGAAACGCCGCACCGTCATTCGTAGGGGAGTTCCGCGGTGACGGTGAAGCCTCCGTCGGGTTGCGGCTGGGTGAGGAGGCGGCCGCCTACGGATTGGGCGCGTTCCCGCATGCCGATGATGCCGCAGTACTCCAGCCGTAGCTCGTGATGTTGCTGGTCAGGGCCGGAGTGGAGACGGCTGCGGCCACCGTTGATCATCGTGAGTCGTGGCGACAAACGAAGATCAGGCGGTGGCCGCAGGTCACGGCGTAGTGCCTGCCCGGTGGCAGGCGATGTTCGATCAGCTGATGAGCCGCATCGCAGGCCAGTTCTCGCGGGTCGAACCTCGCCGCCACGCAAAGGCGTTGATGCTGGGCCTGCTGTCCGGCCTGCCAAGGAAGAACTGCTGGACCCTGGCCGAGCACGCGGGCGACGCCACGCCAGACGGCATGCAGCACCTGCTGCACCGCGCGAAGTGGGACGCCGACGCGGTCCGCGACGACGTGCGCGCCTACGTCGTCGAGCATCTACGCGACGACGAGGCCGTGCTTGTGGTCGACGAGTTCTCTGTCAAGTTCAACGTGTTGAACTGAGGCGGTCTGTCTTGCCAACCTCCCGGGCCAGCGGTCTATACCGGGCTGTGCAGGATCACGTTAGGTGTCACTTGAGCACTGCGGCTGTCACCAAGACCGGAATCGGCAGACCACCGAGGCGGGTAGAACGGACCGCTCACGGGTGCTGGTCGGGTGCGGCCGTGATCGGCGGCTGCGCACCCGACCGGCATCAGGCGTCCAGAGCTGACCCCGTGGTCTCAACGGCACCCATCGTTCGGGCGAGCTCGCTGCCGATGCGTGTCCTGGAAGCGACGCTCGTCGTTCGGCACGGCATGAAGAAGATGATCACTGCAACGGCACTCGCTCTCACAAGCCTCGCCCTCGCCGCCCCCGCCCAGGCCGCCCCTGCCCATCACTCGACGCAAGACATCCAGGGATCGGCGGCGGTCTTGCAGGGCGAGCTCGACGACACGGTCATGCTCATCGGCAAGCTCGCCGGCAGCCACGAGGGCGATATCTCCGAGTCCTGGCAGCTGGCGAAGAACGACTGGTCGCCAGGCCACTGAGGGGCCAGATCGCCAACACGGCCCACCTGCAGATGAACACAGGGATCAGCCTTGGACGGAGGTAGGCGCGTGGCTGGGCCCGTCCAGGGCAGATCCAACCCGGTGACCCATCGCGGCTAGCGGAACGGCGACAGCGAAGCACCCCACCCGGTCGGAGACCCCGCTCGCGAGCGGGTCGGTGCGCTGGTCGTCGAGCGGAAGGCTCCCCAGTCCAGCGGCGTCGACTCGGACCGATCCTCTGTTCAGGCTCGGCGCCGAGTGTGGCTCTGTGCAACGGTCTGTCAGCTGCGCGCGAACAGGGCGGTGCTCGGCGATCACGGTGCGATGGGATGGCCACACCGCGGTTCCGTCCAGCGACCGCGGCCAGGCGATGAGGAGAAGCCGATCATGCCCGACCTTCCCAGCAGCATCGACACAGAGCCCGAGAGCCTTCTGGCGCCCGTCACCGCCAGCGAACTGATCACCCTTGCGGACGTCTACCAGGGGGTGACGGTCACCGTCCTGCCCTACCCGACCATGGAAGCCGGTGACGTGGTCACCCTGTTCTGGGGTGGCCAGGAGGCCGCGGCCCACGTCGTGGCCGATGCCGCTGGGCGAAGCATCGAGATCAAGGTCCCCGCCCCCGTCATCACGGCAGTCGGCACCGGAGAGGTGCTGGTGACCTACGAGGTCCGCCGTGCCGAAAACCGGCTGGCCTCGCCACCGCTCGCTATCCGGGTCGACACCACCACGCAGGGACCGGACGGCGTGGCCCCCGACTTTTCGGTCAGTGACAGCCCTGTCAACCTGTAGCAGCCCGGCACCAACCCACGCAGAACCGCTGGCCCGCCCGCTCGCGAGCGCCAGAACGCTGGTGTCAGCGCCTGTTCACCGCGCTGACCAACGCGGTCCACGACCTCGCTCACCTACTCCGCTGGTCACGGTGGCGACGCCGGCACCAAGCCCGCGCCCGTGTGTGTCACTACCGAAGGCAAGCGGCTGCTCAGTCATAAGGATCACGATCTACGCCTGAGTACTGGCCTCTCCGGGGAATCCCGCCGAGCCATGGGGCATCACAGGTACGCCGCATGCCAGTCCACCCGTCCCGGATTGGCCTTGGCGGGGATTGTCTTGGCGTCTTTACGGTCCTGGGATGCGCATTCATGTCGTCGATGCCTTCACCGATCGCCCCTTCGCCGGGAACCCGGCGGCCGTATGTCTTCTGCCGGCTGGAGAGTGGCCGGATGACGCCTGGATGCGTCAGATCGCGGCCGAGATGAATCATTCCGAGACTGCGTTCGCTCTCCCGCTGCCCACCCCGGCCGAGGCCGACTGGTCCATCCGCTGGTTCACCCCGCTTGTCGAGTCCAGGCTGTGCGGCCATGCCACGCTGGCCACGGCGCACGTGCTGCGTGCCGAGCGGGGACTCCTCGGCACTGTGCGGTTCATGAGCCGGTGGCACGGTGTCCTCGCCACGCACGCCGACGAGGAAGGCGACATCACTCTGGACTTTCCGGCAGCTCCCAGCACGAAAGTGCCCGTGCCGCAAGGGCTGTCCGAGGCCCTGGGAATCGCGCCCGCGGCCACCTTCCGTTCCGAAGGGCTCAGCGATCTGCTGACGATCCTGCCCGACGAGGCCAGCGTCCGGGCCGTGACACCCGACCTGGACGCGATAGCAACCCTGACGAACCGCGAGGCCCTGCGCGGCATCATCATCACCGCAGCGGCGGATGGAACCGGCCTGGAACACGACTTCGTCTCCCGCTTCTTCGCGCCCGCCAGAGGCATCCCCGAGGACCCGGTCACAGGCAGCGCCCACACAGTCCTCGCCCCCTACTGGTCGGCGCGCCTTGGCCGCAATCTACTCACCGGCCTCCAGGCATCCGCGCGCAGTGGCCTGGTCCGCACCGCCGTACATGGCGACCGCGTACATCTCACCGGCCAGGCCGTCACCGTGCTGGATGGCACCCTGCACGCCCCCTCGCTGACCAGCAGATCATGATCGGAGAGACGGTGGCCGCAGCCGTCTCCACTCCGGCCTTGACCAGCAACATCACGATCTACGGCTGGAGTAGTAGCCGGGTGCCGTGGCCGGCGTGGAGCGGGTGGGGCCGTCGTTCGGGCGGACTGAGCGCGGCCAGCTGTCCACGGGTGAGCGGGTCCGGCCGGCGCCGGCATGGAGCGTCCGCGAACGCCTTGAAGTCTTCCCTACGGGACAACGTCGCGCAGTCAGCCTCAGGGCCGCCGCCTCACCAGCGAGAGCATCATCTCCTGGCGCGAATCAAAGAAGACCGCAGAACATGCCATCTCAGGATGAAACATCGGACGAAAGCGATCAATGAGACCGCCACCGCCTGACGCCCCGGTCGCCGGTCAGGCAGCCGGGTCGCCCAGCATCGCCAGGACGTCGCGGACGGTGTGCTCGAAGAGGGGCCCCGGGTCGGTGAGGGCGAAGTCGAGGTGCCCGAACACCTCCATCGCCACCGCCCCGTACAGGCGCGCCCAGCAGGCCACGAATACGTAGATCACCTCCAGCGGCACCGGCTCGCCCGCCAGGTGCTCGCGCACCTCCTCCAACTGCACGATCCACTCGGGGTCCAGGTCCGCGGGCGCCCGTACGGCGCCGCACCGCCAGAGCTCGACCATCGAGCCGAGGACCACCCCGCCGAAGCGCCAGCCTGAGTCGTGCGCGGCGTCCGCGGGCGCCGTGCCGGCGTCCGCGACGGGCTTGGCGAACAACAGGGTGAACTCCTGCGGGTGGGTCAGCGCCCAGCTCCGCAGCTCGCGGCACACCTCCCGCAACCGACCGCCCGGCTCGCCGGCCGGACGCCGCCCGCGCGCGGCCTCCAGCACGGCGGCGAGCTCGTCGTAGAGGTGGGAGACCAGGGCCTGGACCAGCTCGCGGTGGCCGGCGTAGTAGCGATACAGCCCCGGCGCCGTCAGGCCCATCTCCCGCGCGACCGCGCGCACGGTCACCGCCGCAGGCCCCTCCTCCACCAGCAGCCGGCGGGCGATGCGCATCGCATCCGCCAGCGCCTCCTCCCGCACACGGTGACGACGGCGTGCCGCTGTGGTTCCCGAGGTGTCCGTCATCCGAGCCGGCCTGCCTTCAGCTTGACAAAGTTAACAGGTATCACCTTAGCTCTCCCGGCAAGAGTTAACGATGTAAACAATTGCTTTGGGGGGCTCATGACGTACGGCATCGTGCTGGCCTACACACTCACGCCGCGCTGGCTGGCGCTGCCGCGCGAGGAGCGCAACCGCATGCGGCAGGCGCACATCGAACCGGTCTTCGCGCTGCACGCGGACCAGGTGACGGCCCGGTTCTTCGACGCGGAGGCGTTCAGCGGCCGCTTCTCCGACTTCGCGGTGCTGGAGACCGAGGACCTTCGCGCGTACTACTTCCTCATCGAGGCCCTGCGCGACACCCCGCTCATCAGCGAGGGCTACCTCGTCCTCGGCGAAGTCTTCCTCGGTGTCCAGGACGGCTTCCGAACCTACGAGCACCAGCTCGCCCCCTCCGCCGCGACCGCGCCAGCCACGAAGGCCCACGCGTGAGCCGCCGCAACGCCCGCCAGGGGCGGTGGCCGCTGCACCTCATACGGACCGCGGCTGCACTCGTGCTGCTTGACACGCTCGCGCAGGCCGCGCTGGCCGGCCTGTTCGTCACCGGCGACCTCGACCTGCTCACCTGGCACTCCGTCAACGCCGACGCGCTCGCCGCACTCACCTTCGTCCAGGCCGCGTCCGCACTGGTGGTGCGGTGGCGGCTGGCCGGACCGGTGTGGCCGGTCGGCGCGAGCGTCCTGCTGATCGTCCTCGTCGGCGCACAGCAGGCACTTGGCGAAGCACGGATACTCGCAGGGCATCTGCCGCTGGCCATGGCGATCTTCGGACTCGGCACCGCCCTGACGTACTGGACCTGGACCTTCAACCCCGCCGCGGCCGACGCGCACGAGGCGAAGGCGGAGGTGATCAAATGAGCCCGGGGCAGGGTCGACGGGCGTTCCTGGGCATGACCGCCGGCGCCGGCGCGGCGATCACGATCGGCGCGGCCGGCTACTCCCACTTGGCCGGCGCCTCCACCGGACGGGTCCTCGCCAGCACCGCACCCCTGCCGCGGCCCTTCACGGTGCCGCTGCCCATCCCGCCGACCGCACGGCCCGCGCGCACCGAACAGCGCGCGGACGTCTACGAGCTGGAGCAGTGCGAGGGCCGCATGGCCATCCTGCCCGGCCTGACGACCACGGTGTGGGGGTACGACGGCATCTTCCCCGGCCCCACCATCGCCGCCCGCTCCGGGCGGCCCATCAAGGTGAGGGTGCACAACAACCTGACCGTCCCCACCGTCACCCACCTGCACGGCGGCGTCACCCCGCCCGAATCCGACGGCTACCCCACCGACCTGCTGCTCCCCACCCGCTGCGCCCCCGGCCGGACCCGCGACCACACCATGGGCGCGCACAGCGGGAACACCACCACCGCCTACCGCACCTACGACTATCCGCTGCTCCAGCCGGCCGCCACCCTCTGGTACCACGACCACCGCATGGACCACAGCGCACCCCAGGTCTGGCGCGGCCTCGCCGGCTTCTTCCTCATCACCGACCAGGAAGAGGGCCGGCTGCCACTTCCGCGCGGCGAACGGGACGTCCCGGTGATGCTGTGCGACCGGTCGTTCAACGAGGACGGATCCTTCCGCTACCCCGAACACGCTCACGACGACTTCCCCGACGGCGTCCTCGGCGACGTCCAGCTCGTCAACGGCGCACCCTGGCCCGTCATGGAGGTCTCAGCCTGCCGCTACCGGCTCCGGCTCCTCAACGGCTCCAACGCCCGCCGCTACCAGCTGCGGCTCGACGTCGAGGGCGGCGGGCACGGACGGTTCGTACAGATCGGCAGCGACGGCGGACTGCTCTCCGCGCCGCAGCGCCTCGACACCATCGACATGGCACCCGGCGAACGCTTCGACGTCATCATCGACTTCGCCGACCACCCTGTCGGCAGCCGCATCCGCCTGCGTAACCTCGCCGCCGACGGCCCGATGCGCGAGATCATGCGCTTCGACGTCATACGCGCCGCCCGGGACGCCACCCGCATCCCGACTCGGCTCTCCGCGGCCTACGAGGACCTCACCCCGGCCGCCGGCATCCCCGTCCGCACCTTCGACTTCCGCCGCACCCCCACCGGCGAAGACCGCCACATGTGGACCATCAACGGCAAGCCGTTCCACCCCGACACCGTGCTGGCCCGACCCCGCCTGGGCAGCATCGAGCGATGGCGCATCAGCAGCGACTTCCACCACCCCGTCCACGTCCACCTCGCCCAGTTCCAGGTCACCGCCCGCGGCAACCGCCCGCCGGCCGCCAAAGACACCGGCTGGAAGGACACCGTCGACGTACGCCCCTACGAAACCGTGGAAGCCCTCGTACGCTTCACCGGCTACAAAGGCCGCTACATGATCCACTGCCACAACCTCGAACACGAGGACATGGCCATGATGGCCAACATCCAGGTCACCTGAACCACGAACTCGATCGGTCCACCCACGGCGGCCCCGCACTCGTGTGACGTTTGACGGGTAGGTGGTCAGACTTTGCGCGTGCTCCTGGCCAGTCCCGGGGGTGAGGGTGCCCGACAGGTTCCACGTCCACGCCCTCCGCGACCGCGCCCTCGCCCACGTCCGGAAAGCCGGCGCGGCCCAAGCGCCCACTGACCTGCGGGGCGCTTGAGCGCGCCATGGGTGAGGTCGCTGGCTCGCATGGTGAGCCGCGTGACCTGACAGAGCCCGGCCGTGGTGACTACGGGGCACGGCCGGGCTCTGCGTGTGGGGGTTGCGGTTCAGATGTCCTCGTCGCTCACGCCCCGTTCGCGCAGGTCTTCCTCACGGCGTCGCTCCCTCTCCGGGTTCGCGCCGCTTTCGCGCCGGGACGGTTCAGGATGGACCGGGTCCTGGCCTGGGCGGACCGGGCGCTGCTGCTCCTCGCGTCCCTTGCCGGGTTTCTGCTCCTTGTCCTGCATACCGCCCATGGCGCGTGGCTCCTCAGTGCGTAGTTCATCCGCTTCACGTTCACACGCACGGTCATCTACCGCACCATTTCGGTAGCGGATCGTGGCGAGCGGGTGACGTTGGAGCAGAGCGGGCCGCGTCGGTGGGTACGGCCCGGGGCAGCCCCCGAGGATGGTTCCGCGGACCGACCGCCTCGCACGTGTCAGGAGTTCCCCATGCTGGAGCGCACCCCGCGCAAGAAGCGCACCGAGGTCACGTTCAGCCTGCCCGCCGATACCCCGCCTGGCCCGGTCAGCGTCGTCGGGGACTTCAACGACTGGCAGCCCGGTACCCACACTCTGGCGCCCCGCACCGACGGCACCCGGGCCGTGACCATCGCTCTTCCCACAGGCAGCGAGCACTCCTTCCGCTACCTGGCCGCGGGTGACTACTGGTTCAACGACGAGAACGCCGACGGCCACGACGGCGTCAACAGCCGCCTGCGCACCTGAACGACCCAGAGGACCGTGACCGGCAGCCGGGCGCGCGCGTTGGGAGTGCCGACACGTGCCTCCGGCCTCACCATCCGGGCTGGATCCGTGTGGACGGCCCTGCTACCGCGCCCGGCGGCAGGGCCGTCGTTCGCGTCCATGGCCGGCAGGCAGGGTTCCACCCCGGGCGTCATGCTCGACGATCTGCGTGCCCCGGCCGCTACGGCTCGAGCCCTGTGGCGGAGTCCCGGCCGGCGTGATGCCCGGGCCTGCGGTGTCGTGCTGTTTGGCCCGTCGAGGTGGTGATCAAGCACGGCCAGGCCGGTACGGACGCGGGTGGTCTCTTTCGGGCTCGTCTCGCTGCCGGTCGCGCTGTACAGCGCGGCCGAGGCCCACCAGCTCCTCCGGGACTTCCCCGGCACGTCGCTTCGGTCGCCGACCCAGGCCGAGCTGTGACCTTGACCGGTCCGAGCCGACCGCAGCTGAGGTGAAGAAGGTCAAGCTGATCGACGCCCGGGAAGCGTGAGCGGGATGAGCCAGTGGTGGGGGCCAGGCATCGGCACGATGCCCGCCATGCCGGGGCGCCGCGTACCTCGCTCGCCCGGCCGGACTGGCACCACGCCTCGCGGACGGCGGCCGGCGCGGGTCCGGCGCCGTTTCATCGGGGGCCGAGCGGGCACACGCCGGGCATGGATCAGTCGCAGGCGCCGGTGCTGGAGGCCTTGGCTGCGTACCACGCCAACGGCCACACTGCGTTCACGCCACCCGGGCACAAGCAGGGCCGCGGGGCGGACGAGCGGGTGGTGCGCGTCCTGGGCGAGGACGTGTTCCGCGCCGACGTGCTCGCCACGGGTGGCCTGGACGACCGCCTCACCTCCCGCGGAATCCTTCAGCACGCCCAGCAGCTGATGGCCGAAGCGGTCGGCGCCGAACACACCTTCTTCTCCACCTGCGGCAGTTCGCTGTCCGTCAAGGCCGCGATGCTCGCGGTCGCCGGCCCGCACGAACACCTCGCGGTCGGCCGTGACGCGCACAAGTCGGTGGTGGCCGGGCTGATCGTGGCCGGCATCCGGCCGCTGTGGGTGGATCCGCAGTGGGACCCGGGCTTGCACCTGGCCCACCCGCCGTCCGCCGAGGCGTTCGCCAAGATGCTGGCCGACCGCCCCGAGGCGCGCGGCGCGCTGATCACCTCACCCACCCCGTACGGCACGTGCGCGGACCTGACGGCCCTCGCCGAGGCCTGCCACGAGCACGACCGGCCCTTGATCGTCGACGAGGCCTGGGGCGCGCACCTGCCCTTCCATCAAGCTCTGCCCACCTGGGCGATGGACGCCGGCGCGGACGTGTGCGTCACCTCCGTCCACAAGATGGGCTCCGGCCTGGAGCAGAGCTCGGTCTTCCACCTCCAGGGCCACCGCATCGATCCCGCCGTGCTCAAGCAGCGCGAGGACCTCCTCGGCACCACCAGCCCCTCCGTGTTGATCTACGCCGCCCTGGACGGGTGGCGCCGCCAGATGATCCAGCACGGTCACGCCCTCTACGACCATGCGCTGGGCCTCGCCGCCGGCCTGCGCGAGCGCATCGAACAACTCGACGGGCTGCACGTGAACGGCCGCGACGACTTCTGCGCACCGCACCTCGCGGAGGACTTCGACCCCCTCCAGGTGATCATCGACGTGTCCGGACTCGGCATCAGCGGCTACCGAGCCGGGGACTGGCTGCGCTCCCACCACCAGGTCGACCTGCACGTGTGCGACCACCGCCGCATCAGCGCCCAGCTCACCCACGCCGACACCCCCGCCACCACCGACCGCCTGCTGGCCGCGCTCGGCGAACTGGTGGAGGCGGCCGGGCAACTGCGCCCGGCTGCGGACGTGGACGTGCCCGACCCGCATCAGCTGCGCCTCGAGCAGGTACTGCTGCCACGCGACGCCTTCTTCGGTCCAACCGAGCAGGTCCCGATCGGCAAAGCGGAGGGCCGGATCGCGGCCGAGATGCTCACGCCGTACCCACCCGGT
This sequence comes from Streptomyces sp. NPDC004327, assembly GCF_042873935.1. NCBI lineage: Bacteria > Bacillati > Actinomycetota > Actinomycetes > Kitasatosporales > Streptomycetaceae > Streptomyces > Streptomyces sp. NPDC004327. The sequence continues at coordinate 1,286,639 of NZ_JBIAME010000001.1, forward strand.
ATCCCGGCCGCGCTGCCCGGCGAACGCCTCAACGACGCCGTCGTCGCCTACCTGCGCAGCGGCGTGAAGGCGGGCATGCTGGTGCCGGACGCCTCCGACCCCTCCATGGACAGCGTCCGGGTGGTCGTCGAAGACTGACTCTGCGACAGGTGAGCGGCGTCGGCCCACCTACGTCTGCGCCGGTCCTCGGCGCTGGCCCCGGCGCAGGGCGATCCAGGGCAGGAGCAGCCAACAGCACGCGAACCAGAGCACGACCGCGCCAGCGACCCCCCAGGCGATCGGTGAGCCGGTGGCCACGTGCAGCAGGAGCGCCAGCGCGGCGCCGACGGTGACTCCGAGCAGGACGAGGCCGAGGATGATCAGTTTGGCCCCGGCTCTCACCAGTTCGGGCATCATCTGATGTCCTGCCAGGAAGCGGTGGAAGGCGACAGGGGCGATGAGAGTGCCGGTCGCGAGGGCGCCGAGGACGACCGTGACCTGGTACAAGGTCCGGTCGGCCCCGCTGATCTGGGTGTAGCGCGGGGTGAACACGACGCTGATCAGGAACCCGAACAGGATCTGCGCGCCGGTCTGCGCGACTCGCACTTCCTGCAGCATCTCGTTCCACTTGCGGTCCGCCTTCTCCTCGGACTCCTCCGCCTGCTTCTCGTCGCCGCCGTCGCTCACCGTTCGCCCTTCCCGCCGTAGCCGCGTGGTCGGATCCGATCATCGGCGGTCCGGGAACACTTCCCCGCCGGCCCGGCCCGCACGGCCGTTTCGTGTCCTGCGATCGGCCCAGCGGAGAACAGGCCCGGGAACGGTTTCTGCGAACGGCTGAGCATCACCCCAGCCCGCCGGAGGTGCGGGCTCTCCATCCAGCCGCCCGGCACTTTCGCGCCCGGCGTCGGCCGGGACCCCCGCCAGTTCACCCCGTCGCGGCCCGGATAGGGGAGGCCCACAGCCCGCCCACCCGGCCGGAGTCGGTTCGCGGGCCGCACAGAGCACACGGCGGCGGGCTATGCCGCGGCAGCGCCGCCCGTGTTCAGCAGCTTGACGAGCTCGGACCGGTGCAGGGCGGCGACCCCCTCGAGCAGGTCGGGATGGCGCAGCAGGACACCAGCTTCTCGGTCGTGGGAGCCGGGTTCGCTCAGGCGCCGCAGGCCCTTGACGTCGGGTTGGCCGGCCTGGATCTGGCGGGCGCGGGCGGTGAGGGCGGGGTCGGCCAGGAGGCAGGCGGCCCAGCTGACGACGATCTCGTCCACCCACGTACGCCATGCGGTGTCGGGATCGTCCGGCTGCGGCTCGCAGCCGGTGAGCCAGTCCAGGCGGTCCGATCCGCTGGGGGCGAGCAGATGGAGCAGCTGCACGTCCATGGCGGTGGGATAGCGCAGATGGGCCGCGGCGGTGGCGGCCTGCCGGGCCTGGGCCTCGGCGAGCGCGGCGTTGAGCGCCCCCGGCGGTGGCGGGTAGGCGTTCAGGAGCCAGCGGGAGCAGGCGGCTATGACGGGTGTCAGGTCGGTGGGCACGGCGATCGGTCCCTCGATGCGGCCCGCCGGTGTCCGAGAGGTCGGGTGGTGCGAGCTGTTGGTGCGGGGCCGCGCTGCCCCGCCGGTGGCCGACCAGTGTAGGGGGACCCGTGGGACGTGGCGCATGACCCACGTCACGCCTGCCCGGACGGGCACCCGGGGCGCGCGGCTCGCTGCCTGCGGCCCCGGGTGACGGTCCTCATACGGACGAGGTCAGGACTTCCCGCGGCCGCTGACGAAGTCGCGAGCCCGGTCCACCAGTCCCACCCCCGGCGCCAGCAGCTTGCTGGCCGCCGGGCTGCTCGGAGCGGAAGGGTGCGGGCGGGTCGGCGCCATCGACTTGGCCCGGCGGATCTTGTCACCGAGGTCGTCCAGCAGCTCGGCCGTACAGGCCCGCGCGAGCATGGGGAAGAGGTTGTCCTCCTCGTCCTTGACGTGCGAGGAGACCTCGAGCTGCAGCTGCTGCAGCAGGGGTCTCATCTGCGCATCGGCCGTGTCCATCTGCTCCAGCTTCTTGAGGATCTCCTCGACCCTGCGGTGATCCTCGATCTCCTTGTCCGCGAGCCGGTCCCCGCCCTGGACGTGCTCGCGCACCGCCGGGTACAGGTACTGCTCCTCGGCCACGGAGTGTCGCACCAGCTCGATGGTGACCTCGTCCACCAGGTCACGCAGCTCCTGCCCGCGGCCGGTCATCGTCTGGATCCGGCCGAACATCGTCTCCACCTCCCGGTGGTCGGACTTCAGTTCCTCGATCACATTCCCGCCGTGGCCCATCGCGCATCCGCCTCTCGTCCCTTTGGGCCGGGTGTGTCCAGGCCCAAAGGGCAGTGATTCCCCTCCGGAAGCAGTCTCGTGAGCCGCGGGCCCGGGAATCGCCCGATCGGAGCCGGTCGGGCGAGCCGACCACCGAGCGTCCGGAGTCTGCCCGGGCTGTGCCGCCCCCCGAGGCGAGCGCCCGCTCCGCCGGATGCCTCCGGTGCGGGCGGGTGAGGGTGTCGGCGCCCACCTTTCGGGTAGACGCCGTGAGGCCCCCACCAGTTCGAGGAGGAAGCCATGCCCGCCGGTTCGAACAAGAAGCGTGAACGCCAGTACGAGCACATCAAGGAGAGTGCGAAGGACCGCGGCGAGAGCGAGAAGCGAGCCAAGGAGATCGCCGCCCGCACCGTGAACAAGGAACGCGCCCGGCACGGCGAGTCCAAGACCGCCAGTCGTTCCTCCACCCAAGACACCTCCTCCTCGCGGCGCGGAGGACAGCGATCCCACTCCGGCTCCGAGGGGCCGACCAAGGAACAGCTGTACAACGAAGCCAAGCAGCGCAACATCCACGGCCGCTCGAAGATGAACAAGGACGAGCTCGCCAACGCACTCGGCCACTGACCGGCCCGCACCGCGAGCCGCCGTGGGCGATCGAAGCTCCCGAAGCCACGGCCTGGTCGGCGCGCAGGCGGCCCTGGACCAGCTCGCGGCCAGGGGGGGCGGGCATCGCCGGGCGTGCGGTGAAGCCATGGCCGAGCGGATGCGCCGGCGCGCATACGTCCTGCGCTCGAAGCCGCTGCCGGAGGCTCCCGAGTGGCAGGCGGCTCTGCGACCGCGTGCCGGACGGCGTATCGCAGGTGGCTCCGCCACAGCGGGAAGTCATCGCCACCGGGCTGGCGACCCGTCTGTGGGGCGAGGCGCCCGAGCAGGTCGTGCGCGCCCGGTGTGCGGGCGTCGCGTCTCACCGGGCCACCTCCTGCCGGCAGAAGGCGTTCCTGGCCCGGCACCCAGCCGAGGGGGTACGCGAAGCCGTCACGCCAAGCAGCGCTCCGGAACCGCCGCAGGACGCTGACCAGCACCAAGCCCGTGACTTGGACGCTTGCACTCCGGCAGTGGAGGACGTACGTCCCCCTGCCGGCGTGGATTCGCCAGGGGCGTCGAGGCCCCGACCCGGGTCGGGCCCGCTCCCGGCGGCGCACCCGGTCGTGGACGCGCGCCAGACCGCCGGCCACGAAGCCCTCCCCGTGCAGGACTCCACGGGGCCGTGCTTACGACGCCGCGCCTGCACGGGCCGGGCGTGCCGACGGCGTGGCTATGACCCGTTCGAGCACACGGACAGCGGCATTCGCCGCTCCCGACAGACCTGGGACATCGCGATACCGCGCCCGGGGTCTGCCCCAGCTGCGTTCCCGCGGCCGAAGTGAAAGCGGGTGTTCTACGAGGCACCCCTTCGGATGCAAGACATAGGCAGCATCCTCCCACGCGCCCATATCGGCCGGACAGAACCTCGACGACGCCGCCGAAGGTATCCGTCGTGGGGCGGGAGGTGTGATGGAGCCAACCGGTGGGGGTCTCGTTCGTACGCGCCGCCCGTGACCCGCGGTTGTGCGGTGTGCCGCGGGGGCCCCGACCACGGCAACACCCTGCGTGGCAGCGGCGGCCGCACCTGATGCACGGACCCGCGGTGTTCGCGGTCGTGGGCTACGACAAGCTCGGCACCGTATGGGGCGAGCCGATCATTCACACGGACACTGACGTCACCGGCACCTCTTCACGGCCGGCCGGGGCCACGTGATGGACGCAGAGCAGCGGCTGGAGGGTCACACCGTGGTGGTCCTGCGATCCGCGACGGCCTGACAGAGATCCCGCTGGAGCGGCTCCTGCCCGACTGGGTGCTCGGGGAGGGGCCGCTGCGCTAGCCTCAGGCTGTACCCGATCGGCGGAGGCCCTTGATGGCGAACCTCATCTTCAGCAAGGACGAGCAGCGCGAGCTGCGCGACGCGGCGCGCGCCGAGTTCCCCGGAAACCCGGCGCTCGCGTACGTCTTGGAGAACCTGGCCGCCGAGGGCATCGATCTGGACCGGTGCCGGAGCTGGGACGACATCCGGGCCGAGAAGGGCCTGGCCGAGCACGGCGACGAGGCCCCGCACGTTGCCTAGACACTCCCGCGGAACCCGCCCCCCGCGCATCGTGTTCGTCGAGCCGGCCGAGACCCAGGTCCTCGCTCTCACCGTCGAGCAGACCGTCCGCCTCGACAGGGCACTGAACGTGCTCGCCGCCGACCCGGCCGACGTGAAACCGCACGCCACTGCCACCGCGCTGCGCGACTACCAGCACGACGGCATCCGCGTCATCTTCTACGCGACCGCACTCGGCAGCATCCTCATCGTCACGTACGTCGAGGCCGACTGACCGCTGGGCGCCGGCCCGCGCCCGCCATCGCGTTCGCGGGCTCCTGCCCCTTGCCGCGTTCCGCGCGACTGGCTCAGTGCTGCTCGAACACGCACGAGGTCATGGAACGTCCGGCACGGCGGGCCACGGATGGCCTTCAGGGGAGGCGTCCGCCGGCCGACCGTCGCGAACGAAGTCGCCGTACTCGTCCTGAGCGACACTCTCGTTGACCCATCGACCCCGCTCGGCGCCAGTGCCCTGTTCGGCAATGATCAGCGCGGTCAGCGGGTCCACGGCCAGACCCAGGTGCCGGCCAAAATCGACAGACTCGTCATCGGGATCGAACGGTGGGAACTCGCCCAAGTCCACAAAGCGCGCCCCCGGGCGCTCCGTCGAGCCGCACGGCCCAAGGAACGGCTCGACCGAACGGCCCCGCTTCAAGGCCCCAAGGATGAACGACTCCGCCAAGTACCGCCCCCGGCCACAATACGGCGCTCATCCCGCAGACATGCCTTGCCGATCAACAGGAGCATCAATGCCGGCCCGCCGGCCGCCACTGGCCGGGCGCGACGGGTCCACCAGCTTGCGGCAATGCTGCTGCCCCACAACGATGCCCATGGGCGTATTCAACGTGGGGCGTCGGGCCAGCTTGGATCAAAGAGGCCCACCGGCAAGGCCCACTGGGGTCCCCCCGTCCCAGCTTCCCATGCCGACGTCTCAGCGGCACGAGTTGGCTTGTCAGAGGCATCGGCTAACTTGCGGGCCATGGGAAACTCAGGCGGATCATTGACGACCCGGTTCACGGGGGAACTGCACCAGCTCATGCGAGCAGCTGGGTTCACGGGCATCGATGACACGGAGGCGTTGGCGGACGGCTGGCAGGTGACGGACTTCGCCGATGCCGGACGGCGCAGCCTTGCGAACCTCGTCCAGCGAACGGGAGCACCGGCCGTCATGGTGTCCTTCCTCGACAGCGATGTGGGCTTCATCGAGGCCCTCACGCCGGACGGCAACAGCTGGGAAGGCCTGCTCAACCGCGAGATGGCGAAGAGTTACGAGATACCTCTGGAGCACTTCCCCATCGAACCCGCCGTCGCCGGCGCACTTGCCTGGTCGACCGCCGCGGGATTGACGCCCGACGAGCAAGCCATTCGGCAGACGCTCACCGGGTCGGCCCTGTTCGCGGAAGAGCTCTCCTCTGCCCTCATGGTTGCCTTGGGACTGCCCGGCACAAGCTAGCCCTCACGAGCCAGGACCTGGGGAATTACGTGAATTCACCCCTCGCCAGGTGGCCGGCCCGCTCGCCACCCGGGGCAGGTCCGCGCGTAGTGGCGGGGGCTGCGGCTCCTCGCCCCCGACGCGGGCCGGATCTGCCTCGACGGGTGGGAACTCGACGGCCAGATCCAGCAGCGCGTACGGGAGCTGTGGGCGGCGGACCCGGAGACCGGGCTCCTCAAGGCGCGTTCCGGGGCGGACTGGTTCTTGAGCCGGGCGCCGACGGCGGCGATGAGTTCGTGATCTCCCGCATCGTCGGCGACGTCATCGAGACCCGCTGCAGCTCCTCTGGCACCATGAACGACGACCAGGTCCTCCTCGCAGAGAAGGCCCTTGATGAGATCGACGCCGCGCAGCGACTCGCCGCGGCCCTCGGTTCGCCGCACCCCGTCCGCGTGAAGGTCGACCAGAACGGCATCGGGCACGGAGTGGTGTCCATGCTCAAGCGCTGGGCCGACACCGGCCGCCACCAGGCGCCGATCGTCGGGTTCATGGTGTCCGAGTCCCGCACCCAGGACGACCCGCCGTCACGCGGCCCTACCACAAGCGCGACGAGATGTGGCTCGCCCAGGAGGCTTGCTCCAGCCCGACCCGTCCACCGGCCTCGGCCGGCTCCGCCTCCGCGTCGACCGGCAGACCGGCATCCAGCTCTGCAGTCCGTGCCTCGGCTCCAACGTCCGCCGGCTACTCCGTCGTGGAGTCGAAGAAGGCCATGAAGCAGCGCGGCATGAAGTCCCCCGATCGGGCCGACGCTGCCCTGCTCACCGTGTACGAGCCCGAGCCGATCGCCCCCGCGGCCCATTCAACGAGGCACGCCTCGCCGAGCAGTGAACGACCAGGCCGGGGACTCAGGGCCGGACGAAATTCGGATGCACACACCCGTGCGGGCACCCGTAGGATTCGCGCATGATCACGCTGTCCATCGACCCCTCCTCCCAGGCATACGCTGACGGTCAGATGATGGGGGCACTCCTCGTCACCGCTGTTGTCATGGCTGTCATCTGGTTCGCCACCAGGTCATGGCGCCGCGGCCCGGTCCCGAGGAGTGCTGTCGAGGCCGAGCGGGCTGTGCCTACTGCCCTGCGCCGGCGCAACATCGTCGTCGGGGTGCTGCTGGCCGTGGCAGTCGCGGGCGGGGTACGGGCGTTCAGCTACGAGGGGCAGCCGCCCAGCGCCGTTGCCACACCCGCTGTCCCGGAACGCACTATTGACGCCGCCTCAAACGTCGGCGCGTACCGGCTGCTCACCGGCGCGGAGGCCGCCAAGTTCGAGGAGATGACGGCCGGGAGGCACGGCTCAGGCAAGCACTGGTTCTACGAAGGTCCCGGCGAGGGACCCATCGGCGCCATTCTCCGCATCGACACGGTCGAATGGGACACGGAACTGGCCGAGGAGAAGAACTCCGACACCATGTCCCAGGAGATGCGCAACTACTTCGGCGGGGCGAAGGCAACCGACGTCACCGCATTCGAGGCGGGACCGTGGGGTGGGCAGTTGAGCTGCGGCTTCCTCACGCCGCAGGGCGGTGGTCACCCGATCGTGTGCGCATGGACCGATTCCGGCACGACCGGCAGCGTTGTGCTGATGGACGAGAAGAGCCTTCCCGCAGCGAGCAAGATCGCTTTGCAGTTCCGGACCGCCTCGGAGAAGCGAGCCTGACACCCCGCGGCTCTGTGGGCCCCGATCGGAGGCGGTTCTCGTGATTGACGCCAAGGGGGTCATGGCGCACGCAGCGCTTCATGTTTAAGCTCTGGGCAATCTCGCGGACCCGTACAGCTCCGACGCCGTCGACCGCGTCGTCGCTGCCCTTCAACGAGCGGTCCCCGCGGCCTGACCCCAGAGATTCCGGGCCGTCGGGCCGGCCAGAGGTGGCGTGGGGAGCGGCGGCACGCGCTCGGAGGGGGGCGGTGGACCGGGTGGGGTGCCGTCGCCGAACGGCCGGCCGCCGAGCGCCTCCCGCCCGTGCGGCGAGAGCCAGGTGCGGGTGTCCGGGCCCCGGGGGACGATCCCGGTCGGGTTGATGTCGTGATGGACGACGTAGTAGTGCGCCTTGATCTGCGCGAAGTCGATCGTGTCACCGAAGCCGGGCGTCTGGAACAGGTCCCGCGCGTAGGCCCACAGGGCCGGGAGTTCGGTCAGCTTCTGTCGGTTGCACTTGAAGTGGCCGTGGTAGACGGCGTCGAAGCGCACGAGGGTCGGGAAGAGGCGGACATCGGCCTCGGTTATGGTGTCGCCAACCAAATAGCGTCGGCCGCCGAGCCGCTGCTCCAGCCAGTCCAGCCGCTCCCATAGGCGGCGGTACGCCGTGTCGTACGCGTCCTGGCTTCCGGCGAAACCGCACTGATAGACGCCGTCGTTGACGTCCCGATACACCTTGTCGGCCACATCGTCGATCTCGTCGCGCCACCTCTCCGGATAGAGGTCCGGCGCGCCGTCCCGCTGATGGGCCGCCCACTGGCTGCCGAGGTCGAGCGTGATCCGCTCGAAGTCGTTGGTCACCACTTCGCCGGTGGGGACGTCGACGATCGCGGGTACGGTGATGCCGCTCGGATAGCCTGGCTCGCGCCGGAAGAACGCCTCTTGGAGCCTTTCAATGCCGAGGACCGGGTCCCGGCCACCCGGGTCCAGGTGGAAGCACCAGCTGCGCTCGTCGTGCAGGGGCCCGGCGATCCCCATCGAGAGCACGTGCTCCAGGCCCATCAGCCGCCGGACGATCGCGCTGCGGTTCGCCCAGGGACAGGCCCGGGCGATGATCAGCCGGTAGCGCCCGGGCTCCACCGGATAGCCGTCGCGCCCATCGGCCGTGATTCGGGTCGTGATGTACGTGCGGTCGCGCTCATAAGCGCCGTCACCGGTCATCGCTCCGAACCCTCCTCACAGACCTCGCTCGGGAGCGTCGAGACAGCCTGTCGGCCAGTCGGCTGCGCGCTTCTCTCTACACACCGGCGCGTACCCGCTCTAGCCCGTACTACGCCCGCCTGAGGGCGCCCGCCGCCACCCTTCCGGCGTCGGGCCGGCTCCGGCTGCCTCACCGGACAGCACTCTCCACACCTGACCACCAAGCGGTGCCGCCGGGTGGCGGCCTGGGCCGAGGCGGACAACGTGAAGAGATCGCTATACCCCGACCAACAGCTCTTGGCTGAACCGGATCGAGGCCCAGTTCAGCGCCCTGGGCTACTTCACGCTCGATGGCACCGATCATGCCATGCACGGACAGGCCGGGTTCCTCGCTATCGAACATTCTAGGTAACGCTCCGCGACGGCTTCCCGAGATCTGTACCGGTACCCGTTCTCGCGTACAGGGCGACCCGACCGCTGCTGTGTCCGGTGCTGTGTGTGTCGACGACCGGGTTCCTCGCCGGCGTGGGCGCGGGCTCGGTCTACGGGAGAGCACGGTCAGGTTGTGGGCGAACCCCCGGAGCGCACATGTCCAAAGTGCGGAACCGTCACACCGCGTTCGCGCTCTGTCTAGGCGACAGCAGATCATCGTGAACGGAGGCCGCTATGAACCGGCGCAGAGTGCTCGCAGCGGGTACTGGCTATGCGGCGGCTGTCGCCTGGACGGTGGGCTGGGGTAGTGGTCGGGTGGGGGCCGTGCCCAGCGGCGGTTCTGCCCCTGTTGCCAGCGTGCAGCGGCGCCTGGGCGCATCCGCCGCAGTCGGGAGCCATGCGGTCGCGCCCCGCGCCGCTGACTGGTCTGCGCTGGCCAGGGGCCTTGAGGGCGGTCTGATACGTCCGGGCGATGGTGACTACGCCATCGCCCGCCAGCTGTACAACACCTGCTTCGACAGTCTGCGCCCCGCCGCCGTCGCCTATGTGGCCAACACCGCGGACATCGCCGAGTGCCTCGCCTTCGCACGCCGCCACGGTACCCCGGTCGCCATCCGCAACGGCGGGCACTCCTACGCCGGTTGGTCCAGCGGCAACGGACGCCTGGTCATCGACGTCTCTGCGCTGAAGTCCATACGTAGTGCCTCCGGCAGTGCCGTCATCGGGGCCGGCGCCAAGCTCATCGACGTCTACACTCAGCTCGGCGCACGAGGCGTCACCATCCCCGGCGGATCTTGTCCCACGGTCGGCATCTCCGGCCTGACGCTCGGGGGCGGTCACGGTGTGGTCTCGCGCGCTTATGGGCTCACCTCCGACAACCTCACCGGCGCCCGCATAGTCACCGCCGATGGCAGGACCCTTGACGTGTCCAAGGACCGGGAGACCGACCTGTTCTGGGCGCTGCGTGGCGCAGGAAACGGGAATTTCGGTGTGGTCACCGAACTTCGGTTCCGCACCCACAGGGCCGCCGACGGCGTCACCGCGTACATGACCTGGCCCTGGTCCAAGGCCGCTGCCGCACTCCGCTCCTGGCAGGAGTGGGGCCCCGCCCAGCCCGACGAGATCTGGTCAGCGCTGCATCTGTCCGCCGTCGCCGGCCGGACTCCCACCGTCTCCATCAGCTGCTTCTCGCTCGGCACGTACGGCGCTCTGCAGAACGCCGTCGACCGGCTGGCGGACCGCGCCGGCGGCCCCGGCGCCGCCTCACGCATCATCATGCGGCGCCGCGGCTACCTCGACACCATGCGGATGTACGCGGGCTGCGCGACGCATTCCACCACCCAGTGCCACCTGCCCGGCACAACTCCGGGGCGGCAGCCCACCGGCGTGCTCCAGCGCGAGACGTACGCGGCGCGCTCGGACTTCTTCAACCGCTCGCTGAATTCCGCCGGCATACGGTCGCTGCTCGACCAGGTCGAACGCTACGGGCGCAGCAACAGCGGCGGTGCCGTATCCGTCGCGCTCACCGCCTTGGGCGGCGCTGTCAACCGCGTTTCCCCGCAGGCCACCGCCTTCGTACACCGGAACTCGCGCTTCCTGGCGCAGTACACCGCATCCTGGCCCGCCGGTCATTCCGCCGGGGCGGGGACGGCCTGGCTGGACGGCACGCACACCGCGATGGGCCGGTACGCCTCGGGCGCGGCGTACCAGAACTACGCGGACGCGAGTTTGAGCAACTGGCGCTCGGCGTACTACGGCTCGGCCGCTCACCGGCTGGCCGAGCTGAAGAGGCGTTACGACCCGGGCAGGATTTTCGACTTCCCGCAGGCTCTGTGAGCCGACGTGGGGCCTCGTCACGCGGCGGCGCCCCGGACCACCGGCACCGGGTCACATCCGTCGCTGCGCCGCTTCATGAGGGGGCGGCGCAACCGGCGGTCTGTAGCGATCACTTGCTGTGGTCTCCGGGGGATCGGCTCTACGCCGGCTTCGGTGACGAAGAGTCGGCTGGCGTTGGACCGTTCCCCGCGCCCGCGGGGATGGTCCCGCCGGGACGAAGGAGCCAGCGGAACCGGCGGATTGCTACCCGCTGGCGCGGGGATGGTCCCCACGGGTCGTTTCGTAGCCGTCGAGACACGCTGACCCGCACGTCCTCACTTCCCATTGCCTGCGGCCAGCGGTCATCGATGACACCCGCCGCTCCCTGCAGGCGCCACAGGCGATTTCCCGTTCCGGCACACCCGGGCAGGACCGGACAGGGACCAGGATTTCCGGTCACGTGCTGCGGCGGGATACGCCCGGAACTGGACGCTCTCACCAGGCACGTCTGCTCCTTCGCCCGGAGCCAGCAAACTCATAGCCCACGGTTCGAACGGCGGCGTGTTCGTTCTGAGTGAGTGAGCGATCGTCCTGATTGCCACCAGGCCGGCTGTCCTGGGCTACGACGGGCTGGGTCGTGTGGAAGACGGGCCACTGCCGGGGCCCCGGCCGGAGAGGCCGGGCGGACGCACAGGTAGCCGTATCGACGACGAAGCCCACCTGCACGACGCCTTGTTCTGGCGCGGGGAGTGGGTCGACCCGCTGTTGCCGGGGCAGTCGGCTGCCGAGGTGGCCAAGCCCGGCTGGCGAAGCGGCGGGCGGAGCAGAAGGCGGCCGGGATTCTTCTGAAGGGAGGGCGCAGGCGCACCGCAGTGGCGTCGTGGGTGAAGCGGGGGGTGGCGTCACCGGTGACGCTCATGTCTGTATCCCTGAGGTCGAGACCCCTGATCGAGAATCCGCTGCTCCGTCCGTCCGTCCCTCCGTACCGGTAGAGGACGCGCGTGTGAGGAACGGAAGGACGGACGGGGGTGACGCTGCCGTGGTCCAAGAGACAGGGCCAGCCGGGGAACAACTGGCGGCGGCTGACGCCGGTGCTGTCGCCCGAAGGCGCTGTTGGGCGGCCATCTCGTTGACGAGGCTGCCGTGGAGCCCGGGTGGCGCTGCGGGGGCCTGCGCCCAGGTACTGTCGCCGGGCGTTCCGCATCATGGTGAGGGTGTCCACGTCGTTCGCCATAAGACGGTCTTGGACGTCATCGTTGTCGCCTCCGCAGGCGCCCCTTGGACCACCCCATCAGGAGGAACCGGTGTCATACCCGCAGCCGCTCACCCCCGAGGAGAAGCTCGCCGACGCGAAGAAGCAATTGGGCCTCCCGCGGATCGTCGTGATCTGCGGTTCCACCCGTTTCATGACCGAGATGGCTGAGGCCGATCTGCGGGAGACCACAGCCGGAAGGATTGTCGTCAAGCCGGGTTGCGACGTGAAGTCGCCGCACGAACTTTGGTCCGATCCTGTCGAGGCCGAGGCGCTGAAGGTTCGACTCGACGATCTGCACCGGGCGAAGATCCGGCTCGCCGATGAGGTGCTCGTCGTCGGCGGCTACATCGGAGACAGCACCCGAGCCGAAATCGCCTACGCCCGGTCGCTGCGCAAGCCCGTGCGGTTCACACACCCCGAAGTCGACCCCGACGCCTGAGCGCCCCTCGGCTACGTCATCCTCGCGGCCTGGCGCGTCCTGCGCCCAGATCCGCCCGCCGCCCTGACCGCGGGCGCTGCTGAGCTCCCTTCCGGTCATGGTCGGCGCAGACCCGAAGCCCGGCGGTGCGGACACCGGCGCGCAGGGCGAAACACCCGATCAGCGGCTTTCGCCTGCCGGACGTCCGTCGAAGATGGCAGTGTGCCGACAAGGATTCTGCTCGAAGGACGTCCGGGCGTGGGCAAGACGACCTGCGTGCGACGGCTGGCGGCGCTGCTGCGCACCCGCGATGTTGCCGGCTTCACCACGGAGGAGATCCGGCAGGCCGGTGCCCGGGTCGGCTTCGCCCTGGAGACACTGGCGGGCGAGCGGGCAGTCCTCGCCCACACCGGCTTTCCGGGCCCGACCCGTGTCGGTCGGTACGGGGTCGACCTGAGCGTCATGGAACGGCTGGCGCTGCCCGCAGTCCAGCCGACGGCGGCGCCCCGGTGGCTCGTTCTCATCGACGAACTCGGCCGGATGGAGCTGGGCTGCACCCCGTTCCGGGACGCGGTCCAGGCACTGTTCGACACCTCCGTGGACGTCGTCGCCGCGGTTCACGCACGCCACGACCCGTTCACCGACGCCCTCAAACAGCGCCCCGACGTCGAGGTCATCCACCTCACCCCGGCCAACCGGGACGGGCTGCCCGAAGCCCTCGCGGCCCGGCTGGAGCACCGAGCGCCCTGACGACCCAAGGTGAGCAGGAGGAGCCGGCATGCCCGTAGCAGACACCCAGGTGGAGGTATTGATCGTAGGCGGTGGGCCGGTCGGGCTCACCGCCCGAGCACTGCTGGAACGCTGGGGCGTTCGGACATTGCTCGTCGAGAAACACCGCGAACTGTCGCCCTTCCCACGCTCCCGCCTGGTCAACGCGCGCTCGTTGGAGATCCTTCGTCAGCTCGGGCTCGCTGCCGAGATCACGGCCAACGCGTTCCCGGCGAAGTTCGGTCGCATCCGCTTCCGTGACACCCTGCACGACAGCGACTTCGCCAGCGCGGCGATGGTCGGGGTCAATGCGCCCATCCCCGAAAGCCCCATGGTCGGCGTGGTCACCTCGCAGGACCGCCTGGAACCCGTCCTGCTCGCCGCGGCAGACGCACCGATGCGGTTCGGGCTCGAGCTCATCGACCTGGCCGAAGAGGCCGACAGCGTCGTGGCCCTGCTCGTCGACCGACAGAACGGTGAACAGACCCGTGTCCGTGCCCGCTATGTTCTCGCCGCCGACGGCGCGAACTCCACCATCCGGCAGCAGCTGGGAATCGGCACCACCGGCCCCGGAGCGATGGCGGCCGTCACCACCGTCGTCTTCGACGCCGACCTCAACAGCTGGTGCGCCGACCAGCCCGCCGGGGTCTACTTCACCGCGCACGGATCATTCCTCCCGCTCTACCCCGAAGGAGGCTGGGCCTGGCTCGCTCCGACACCCGAGGACCCTGATCGCGCCGACTGGCCCGCCCTCGTCTCGCGCGCCCTCGGCCCCGGCGCCGGCGTACGAGCGCACGTGTCGCGTGTTCAGCACTGGGTGATGAACGCGTTCGTCGCCGAACGCTTCCGCCACGGCCGGATCCTGCTGGCCGGCGACGCCGCACACGCGATGCCCATCATCGGCGGACTGGGCATGAACACCGGCATCGCCGACGTGCACAACCTGTGCTGGAAACTGGCGGGCGCAATCCACGGATGGGCCGGACCACACCTGTTGGAGACCTACGAGACGGAGCGACAGCCCATCGGCCACCAGACTCTCCGCCAAGCCGTGGCCAACACCCAACTCATGCTCCAAGCACAGAGCCACCGCCGCGAGCAGCTCCGAACCAACGGAGCGGCGACGCCGACCCATCTCGAACTTCCCTGGTCGGAACGGTACTTCGCCCAACTCGGTCTTGTTCTCGGCGTCACCTACCACTCTGACGCCGTCCTCACCGACGCCAGCCGCCCAACCGAGCCGTCCGACACGGGCACGGACTATGTTCCCACCGCGATGCCAGGGCACCGCATGCCACATTTCTGGCTCACACCCAACCGCTCCACGCTGGACACCTTCGGCGAATGGTTCACACTGCTCACCCCGGACCCCAGGCACTGGGAGCAACAAGCCGCCGCGCCATGGCCGCTGCGCATCGAGCCCCTCACCCGCGAGCACACCGACCTCGGCGGCCTCCCCCCACAGGGAGCACTGCTCATCCGACCCGACGGCCACGTAGGCGCCCGGTGGCAGGACCGCCCTGCGAGCGATTCCACCCTCCGCAACGCCCTCACCACGCTCACCGCCTCGACACCCCCCTCGTAGCTCAGTCGGCGCGGTCTCCCAGCACCTCAACAAATATGCTGGGAGACCGCTGAAGGGACCGCATTGAACACGGACGTAGTCACTCTGGAGCGGCACATCGCCGCCCGCCCCAGGGCGGTGTTCTCCTTCTTCGCCGAACCCGACAAGTGGCTGGCCTGGATGGGCAAGGACGGCGAGTTCGCCTTCGAGCCCGGCGGCGCCTACCGGACCAATGTCACCGGCGACAACATCGCCGAGGGACAGTTCATCGGTCCAGCCGGGTGTGTGCCTGGTCACCGGCAAGATCAAGGGGAGCCACAACTGGAACTGGCCCATGCTGGAGTGGACCGAGGTATCCGGCCACTTCTCGATGACCGCGCCCGACGGGAGCACGAATTCGGGCACCTTCGGCCCGATGAGGGTCATCGGAAGCAAGGACTACTGCGTGTGGGGATCGACCACCCTGGCCTTCCAGCCCGGCACCTACAAGGTGTCGATGGAGGTGAACCTGCACGGACGCGACAACCGCCCCGGCAACACCCCCTGGACCTACGAAGACCACTTCGAACACGAGAACATGCAGCTGACGTTCAGCCACGGCTGAGCGGGGTGAACAGCCCGCTGATCTCGGCGTGACGTGGGAAGGACGGCGGTCTGGGGCTCGCGACGTGCATGTCCCACGGGTGGTCGTGGGAAGGTGCAGGTGTCGTGGCGCCCGGGGCGGGGACCGAGGTCCCCGCCCCGGGGCAGCGCGTCAGGCCCAGGTGTACCGGATGTGGATGAGGCCGTTGCTCTTGTCTCCGGCGACGACGTTGAGGTACGGGCCCGCGAACGCGGCGGCGATGGGCTTGACGATCGCGGCGCCCTGCTCGCAGACCACGGTGTTCCAGGCCCCGAACCGGACGCTGGGGTCAGAGGGCTGTTCCAGCACCCACAGGGTGCCGTTGTGGACCACCACGGCGACCAGCAGGCCGCCGGGACCGGGCAGCAGTACGGGCCGGATGGCCGGGTCGGTGTTGGGGCGGGCGGTCTCGTCGTAGGGAAGCTCCGCGGAGGCCGACCAGGTGCGGTTGCCGTCCTGCTGGGAGAACGACAGGACGTTGTCGGCCCCGGCGGCGTGCGCGCCGAACACCGCCATGATGGGCAAGGGCTTCGCCGGGGCGGCGGCCAGAGGACCGGTGACACCGTTGAAGGGGTTGGCGAAGCCGTCCCAGTAGCCGTTGGGACCGGTCTGCTGGATCACCCACAGCTCACCGGAGTTGTTGGTGTGGAACAGCACCTGGCGGCCGTCGGCGCTGGTGGCCACCGCGATGTCGCGGATGTCGCCGCCACCGAACTGGTCGCATCCCCAGTCCTCCAGGCCCGCGTTGTCCGACCAGATGTGCCACAGCGCGCCGTTGGTCCCGACGAAGTAGACCTCCAGCCGCCCGTCGGCGTTGCGGCCGATGACCGGGTCTCCGGTCATCAGCGCACCGCACGGGTTGACGGGCGCGTTCCATGCGCCTAACCCGTTCTTCGTCTGTGCCAGCAGCATCAGCCGGCCGTCGCCGTCGCGGTAGAACACGCCCACGCGCTGGTCGTCGTCGGCCCGCGCGGCGACCGCGCCGCCCGCGGCCGGAACGGCCTGCCGCGTGAACTGCTCGAACGGGTCCGGCTTGGTGTCCGGCTTGATCCTGGCCGCCTGGAGTTGGCCGCCCACGTTCGCGAACACGCTCATGGAGTTGTCGCCGTTCTCGATCAGCGCCACAGGCTGATCGAGAGACGCCGTGCCGAAGGGGTACGAAGCCATGCCGGTGATCTTCACGCTGCCTCACAGGTCGTTGCCACAACAGAACGGGATGCCCCACACGGCGAACTTCACGAAAATCTGCCGCCGCCGGGGCAGCGGGCGAGGGCGAGTCTGCCGTGCCCGGGAGATCCGTGCCTTCGGTTCGGCGCTTTCTCCGCATCTGAGCTGGGCGTCCGGACCCGGGCCGCGCCCCCCATGAAGCTGACGCTGCGATCGGTTTCCACCTCGCGGTGGCGCCGCGGAGGACGGAAGAGCCACCGGTGAAGACCGGTACCCAAAGGGACCGCTACGCGACCGGCTCGGGTGCGGGACCGGTCGTCGTAAGACTCCTGGGGGACATCGCGAACATGAGGCGAAGTGATCGTGACGGCTCGGCTGCCACGGCGACCGAGGGCACGCCGTCGGCGTGCCGGGTTGCATCCGGTATCGGCCGGGCAGGGCGGTGAGATCCGTCTCCAGGGCCGTACGGGTGATCACGTGCCGGCCCGTGTGGCATCAGATGCGAGCGCATTTCGGCGGCATTAGCGTGGCGCCGTGCGACAGGGGCCCCGCGGCCCAACGCCGGCGCGGCGCTGCGGTGCATTCGCGGGACACGTGAGTGGCCTCGCCGAGAACCGGTCCCTTCTGCCTTCCTCTCGCTGAAAGACGTTCCCGACGAGCTCGGAAATGAGACGCCATGAAACAAATGGAAACCGGGGAACGGTCGACGGGGAAGGAGCAGCCGGAAGGACCGCCCCAGGTCGACGTCACCCTCGACGTGAACGGCACGTCCCACCGGCTCCGTCTCGACTCCCGGGTCACCCTGCTCGACGCCCTGCGGGACCACCTGGGCCTGACCGGGGCGAAGAAGGGCTGCGACCAGGGCGCGTGCGGGGCCTGCACCGTGATGGTCGACGGCCGGCGCGTGGTGTCCTGCCTCGGGCTCGCCGCCCAGTACGAAGGGCGTGAGATCACGACCGTGGAAGCGCTGTCGGCCGACGGTGAGCCGCATCCCGTGCAGAAGGCGTTCGCCCGGCACGACGCTTTCCAGTGCGGATACTGCACGCCCGGGCAGATCATGTCCGCCATCGGCCTCATCGCCGAAGGACGCGCGAACTCGGACGAAGACATCCGCGAGTTCATGAGCGGCAACATCTGCCGGTGCGGCGCCTATCCGAACATTCGCGCGGCAATTCGCGACGTGATGGCGGAAGGCTGACCATGCACCCCTTCGCATACACCCGGGCCACCGACGCCGGCCAGGCCGTGGCCCAGGTCACCGTCGATCCCCACGCCTCGTTCCTCGCCGGCGGCACCACCCAACTGGACCTGATGAAGGACGGGGTCCTGCGCCCCGAGCGGCTCATCGACATCACCCGCCTTCCCCTCGGCGGCGTCACCCACGACGAAGCGGCGATCCGTGTCGGCGCGCTGACGACCATGGAGGAACTCGCGGCCGACACCGTCGTGCGCGAACGGCTCCCCTTCGTACGGGAAGCACTCCTCCTCGGTGCTTCGGTCCAGCTGCGCAACATGGCCACCATCGGCGGCAACCTGCTCCAGCGGGCCCGATGCCGCTACTTCCGGGACCCCACCGTCTCCGCGTGCAACAAGCGCGACCCCGGGACAGGGTGCGCCGCCATCGAGGGAATCCAGCGGATGCACGCCGTCCTCGGCACCAGCGAGCACTGCATCGCCCTGCACGCCTCCGACGTCGCCGTCCCCCTGACGGCGCTCGGCGCGGTCGTCCACGTCCAGGGCGGCCACGGCACGCGGTCGATCCCGCTGACCGAGTTCTACCTGAAGCCGGGCGACACGCCGCACGTCGAGAACGTGCTGCGCCACGGTGAGCTGATCACCTCGGTCGAGATCCCGCTCCTTCCGGGCGGCGCACGATCCCACTACCTCAAGGTCCGCGACAGGGCCTCCTACGAGTTCGCGCTGGCCTCGGCCGGCGTCGCGCTGGTGATCGAGAACGGCGTCATCCGTCAGGCACGTGTGGCGCTGGGCGGGGTCGGCACCGTTCCATGGCGTGCCCGGGAAGCGGAAGAGGTGCTGCGGGGAGCCCGCGCCGCATCGGACGTGTTCCGCGCGGCGGCGCAGGTGGCCCTGGCGGGTGCCCGGCCGCTGCCCGGAACCGCGTTCAAGGTGGAGCTGGCCAAGCGCACCCTCGTGCGCACGCTCGAGACCGTGGCAGGAGAACCGTCATGACGACTCTCGAGAACAGCAAGGCCCTCGGCGCCGGCATCGACCGCGTGGACGCCCCGCTCAAGGTCACCGGAGCGGCCCATTACCCCAACGACTTCTCCTTCCCCCACATGGCGCACGCAGCGCTGGTGGGCAGCACCGTCGCCGCCGGCCGCATCCGCGGCATCGACGTGAGCCAAGCCGCCTCCGCTCCCGGGGTTCTGAGGGTCATCACGCATCTGAACGCCCCCAAGCTCGAGCGCGGCCCGATGACCCCGGTCGGCGCCTCGCCTCCGGCGCCGCTCCAGGACGAGCGGATCCTGCACTACGGCCAGCACGTCGCGGTCGTCGTGGCCGAGACCGCGGAGCAGGCCCGGCACGCCGCACGGCTCGTCCACGTCGACTACGAGACGACCGACGCCGTGCTCGACGTGAACAACCCGCGGGCCGAGATCCTGGTCAACCCCCTGGGGCAGGACACCGAGCGCGGTGACGTCGCCGCCGGCTTCGCCCAGGCCGACGTCGTCGTCGGAGGGACCTACACCACCCCCGACAACACGAACAACCCGCTGGGGCTGTTCTCCACCGTGGCGCACTGGCAGGGTGACGCGCTCACGGTGCACGACTCCACGCAGTCGATCCACAACGTGCGTACCTCGCTCGCCGGGGTCTTCGGGGTCCCCGAGAGCGGCATCCGGGTCCTGGCCCCGTTCGTCGGGGGCGGCTTCGGCGCCGGCCTGCGCATGTGGCCGCACGTCGTCCTCGCCGTGATGGCCGCCCGCGAGACCGGCCGGCCGGTCAAGCTGGTCCTCACCCGGCCGCAGATGTTCACCTCGGTGGGGCACCGGCCCAACAGCGTCCAGCAGATCCAGGTCGGCGCCACCCGCGACGGGAAGCTGGTCGCCATTGAGCACCACGCCATCTCGTCGGTCGCGATGGAGGACGACGACGCCGAACTGGTCACCCTCTGCGCAGCTGTGTCCTATGCGTGCCCCAACGCCGTCACCCGCGATCGGCAGGCACGCCTGAACATCCCCTGCCCGGGCTCCATGCGCGCACCTGGCGAAGGCCAGGGCAACTTCGCCCTGGAGTCCGCGATCGACGAAGCCGCCCACGCCGTGGGCATGGACCCCCTCGAGTTCCGCCTGCGCAACTTCGCCGAACAGCACCCGCTGTTGGGTCTTCCCTGGTCGAGCAACGCGTTGCGGGAGTGCCTGACCGAAGGCGCCGAGCTGTTCGGCTGGTCGAAGCGCACCAGGGAACCGGGCTCCATGCGCGAGGGCCGCTGGCTCGTCGGCTACGGCATGGCCGCCGCCTCCTTCCCGTTCTACCAAAACCCGTGCCAGGCCCGCGCCACCGTAAGCGGCGACGGCTCGGCGTACGTACGCAGCGGCGCCACGGACATCGGAACCGGCACGTACACGGTCATGACCCAACTGGCGGCCGAGCGCCTGGGCCTCGACGTCAGCCGGGTGCGCTTCGACCTCGGCGACTCCGACATGCCGTACGCGCCCCAGGCCGGCGGCTCCGGACTCACCGGGGGCCTCGGTAACGCGGTCCACGACGCCTGCCGCAACCTCGTGCACGCATTCCTCGACGTGGTACGCGACGACGACGAATCCCCGCTGCGCGGAGCCGCCACCGACGACGTGAGCGCCACCGACGGCCGCATCCACCTCACCAGCGACCCGCAACAAGGCGAGCCCTACGCCGCCATCCTGGCCCGCCACGACCTGACCGAACTCAGCGCCGACGGCAAGAGCACCCCGCCCCGGGCACAGGAGCTGGGCATGGCGATCGCAGGCGCCTTCGGCGCGAAGTTCGTCGAAGTACGCATCGACCCCGATCTCGGGCTCCTGCGCGTGGCCCGCGTGGTGTCCGTCATCGACGGCGGGCGCATCCTCAACGAGAAGACCGCGACCAGCCAGATCATCGGCGGCACCGTGGGCGGCATCAGCCAGGCGATGTTCGAGGAGACGGCCACCGACGCGGGCACCGGCCGCATCGCCAATGCCACCCTCGGGGACTACCTGATGCCCGTGAACGCCGACGTCCCCGACATGCAGGTGCGCTTCGTCGGCGGCCCCGACCCGGCAACCGCCGTCGGCACCAAGGGAGTCGGGGAGATCGGCCTCGTCGGCCTGGCCGCGGCCATCGGCAACTCCGTCTTCCACGCGACCGGCCGCCGCATCCGCTCCCTGCCCATCACCATCGACCAGCTCATGAACTGACATCCGACGCCCGGTGACGCGTCAGGCCAGCGCCAACGCCGGCCCGCCTCGTCACGTCATAACCCGCAGTCGCCATCGGACCGCCTGGTCAGGGGCAGCGGGCGGGAGAAAACAACACGTGCTGGACATCGCAGAAGAGCTGTGCCGCTGGATCGACCAGGACGGCAACTTCGCCGTCGCCACCGTAGTCCCGAGCGAGAGGAGAAGAACAGCGTCGCCATCGCCTCGAACGAGTCCAACGAGTCGTTCTCCGGCTGGACCAAGTCCTTCACCGACCCCCGCCTCTGCGCGGCCACCGTCGAGGCGCCTCACCTTCGGCGGCAACATCATCGAAACCGGCACCGACTCCTACCGCCTCGCCACCACCCGGGCCCGCGCCGAACAGCAGAACTCAGGCTGACCCCCCACAAGGACAGCTCGGTCGGCAGGAGTCTGGGATGTGGTCAGCGACAGTCGTTGAGCCAGTCGCCCGGGATCAGGTCACGAACGCGGTCGATGGCTTCTCTCGTTCGACCACGGGCCAGGATGGCCGCGCCGTCGTCATCGCGCACAAGGACGTCTTGGCCCAGGAACCACCGGGTCTCCTCGCCAATGGGATACGCGGGGAACGGCAGTCGGACGAAGTTCGTCTCCAAAAGCTCGAGACTGTCCTCGTCCAGGTCGAGGAAGTCGCAGAGCTCTTCATCGGCGTGCAGGGACTCGGACAGAGCAATCTCGACGAAGCAGAGGGAGAGACGCTTCAGCCACTCCTCCCATCGCTCGGCGTTCTTGTCGGCAAGGTCGAGCCGGATGAACACCGCAGGATCGTCATCCTGGAGACTGTCGAGGAGGATGCCCCAGGATGCGGCTCCCTGGTTCTCGTGTCGGAAGACCAGGGCCTCTTTGACGTCATCGACATACAGTTCTGCCGGGGCGAGCAGCACATCGTGGTTGCTGGTGAGATCCCGCCGACGCCCGAACAGCACATACGCCTCACGCAACGCCGTCGGCAGCTGGAGACCCAGCCTCGCCTCGGCAGCGTCGAGATCGGCTTCCGTCCATCCATCACCGCTTCCCAGAGCGGCGCCGGCCCAGTGAGCGGCGAAGCCCTGGATGAAGGCCCATGCGTCACTGCGGCCTTCCACGCCTCTGGCGAGCGACGCGACAAGATCGAACCCTTGTGTCATGCCAGGACGATATCCGTCCCGCTCACCAGCCGTCTCGGAACCGGCAGCTCAGCACACCCACCGTCGCTGCACATCGCCAGAAGGTAGTTCGACCAGAAGCCCGGGCGGGCCGGCAATGACTCGCCCGCCACCAACGGGCCGACGTCGTATCCCTCGATCAGCACCCCTCGATCCTGTCACCAGCCACCGAAACGGTCCGATCCGGGATCGGCAAGGGGGCCCGCCCAGTTGCGGGAGACTCTCCTGAGGTGGGCTGCCACCATGCTCAGATGGCCCACGACATAATGATCTTCCTTGCCCCCGACGACGAGACTGCCGCTGCGACGCGCCTGCGGGGACCTGGTGAGGATCTCGAGTCAGTGACCTGCCATTTCATTGAGCCGGACACTGCCATTGCCGAATGGGACATGTACTTCGAGGAGCCTTCTGCAGAGGCCCCGCCGGTTGAGCAGATCTACGCCTGGCGGCCGTGGCCGGAGTGGGTCACTGCACCCTTGAACGATGGCGTTGAAGTATTTGCTCTGCCGCAGCGGCTGACCCGAGCACTGGCCAACGCGACCTCCGCCGAACTGGAAGAGCTTGCAAGTCGCTGGACCACCCGACTCAGGTCCGAAGACGGTGACGACATGACCGACGATGATCTACTGGCGGTTCTGCAGGGAGTTGCCCGGCTTGCAGCGTCTGCGGTGAACACGGGTGGCGACCTCTACAGCTGGAGCTTCTGACGGCCGTCCTGCGAGGGACGCTCGTTCTTGACGCCACTCCACGCCAAGAGCTCGGTCCCGGTGGCGTCGACATAGAGGGTGAAGAACCAGCACAGGTCCATGTGGCGACTGTAGAGACCGAGAGACCCTTCGGTTCTTCCTCCGGGCCGGAGCCGTCCGCGCTACCGTCACGTTTGTCCCAGCCGGTTCCATCCCGCATGGGGGCCGACGAGATGGATGCCTGGGCATTCAACCGCAGGGGTTGGCCGCGCCGGCGGCCGGTCCTGACCGATGCCGTGGAGGTACACGTGGAGCCGGTCGGCCTGTACTACCCGTACTTCCATGTGCGGGACGATGGGTGGCTTAAGCGAGCAGCCCTGTACCTGCCGGGTCTTGCCCGCGTGCACCCGCCCGGTCACCCGTTCCACGACTCCGCCACGGCACAGGTGCTCCGTGACGAGCTGGGGTTCTTCACAGACATCGACCCGACCCGGTACGCCGACGAGGTGGCCCAGGAGCTGAAGGGGGTTATGCAGCGGGAGGAAGCCCGGCTCCTTCCCCGCTACGGCTTCCCGTCCGAGTGGTTGAGCGATAAGTCGCGCAGACGCGTGATCCACCTGGACCCGTTCGGCTGGCTCCACCGCTCACAGCTGGGCACCAGTACTCCAGATTTTTGGTGGACCACCTTCAGGAACTTCGTGGTGAGGTCCCGGGAGTGGGCCCCGTTCGGGACCTACACGGACGGGAATTCCGTTCGCGACTGGATCGGGCTGCACCCACATCTGGTGTCGGTCTACACCCGAGCGCTTGTCGACCGGATCGCCCATGCCAACGCCCTTGTGCCCGTGACCGACGACCCCGTGCTCTTCGCGCTGCCTGGCTGGACTGCCACGGACTTCGAGGAGGCTCTCCTGGGCCCTTCCGCCCCAGGGCCGAATCCTGGCGTTTGGTGGCTGCCGAACCGGCAGAACGGACGCGCCCACCCGGCCCCACCCGTCACGGCCCCGGCAGCCGGCCTGTACGCCACCGCCGCCGTGCAGGCTGTGCTCCCTCATGCCATCAACGACATCCCGGCCAAGGACATCGTCAGAGCGCGGTTGCGGCTCTCCGACGAGTTCGAAGCGTTCCGTGCTCATCTGGATGAGCTCGGATCCCAGTTCGCCGCTCTCGACCAAGTCACCGACCCGGCAGTGCTCCAGGCCCGGATCGCCGCCATGGTTGATCGCAACCTAAGCCGGCCCCTGAAGGACCTCACACGAGGACTTCGCTCCTTGCGCCTGAAACCCATCCGCGAAGTCATCGGCCTCAGATCGCTGGAACTGCCGGCGCTTGCGGCCCTCGGCGCCCACACCGTGAACCTCTCCCCAATCCTTGGAGCGGGCGGAGCCGTGGTCGTCCAGCTGGTGGCCTCCTCCCGATCCGCCCGTGCGGCAGCTGCTGATCAGCGCCGCAGTGCTACTGGCTACCTACTGGGGCTCAGACGGGAACTCAAACTGTGAGGCACTGAGCTCCCGGGGAATCGACCCGGCAGCTGGCCAGGCGGCTGGGCCGATCCCCTTCGACCGTCTCCCGCGAGATCTCCCGCAACGGCTCCGGGACCGCTATCGAGCCGCCACAGCCGGTGCAGCCGCCTACGACGGACTGCGGACCGCGGAGGCTGAGGACAACAAGGGCGCGCCGCCCGGCCGTCCCGGTCGACAAGGCCGCCGACGTGCGGGCCACGTATCTGGAGGGCCGCTCGATCGCCACCCTCGCCCGCGATCACGAGGTCAGCCGCGGCGTCGTCCGCACCGCGTCGCCGACCTCATCCCGACCAGACCGCGACCACGGAGGACGCCCCCGCCCCGGAGCTGCCGGTCACCCTCGACATGCCCGGCAAGGTCGCCGACTACCTCCGCACCGCCGAAATGGAGCCCGCCGAGCGGGCCGCGTTCGACCAGGGGGTGACCGTACGGTGCGGGCAGGGCTACATTTTGCGCGTCAGCGCCGTCCCCGTGGTGCACCGCCAGCTCCTCGTCCCCGGCCAGCCACTCGACGGCGTCCAGGGTGCCCCAGCGGTTCCAGCCCAGCGCAAGGCCCGCCGCGGGTACGAGAGTCGCGTCAGCGCCCTCGCGCCGATCGAAGCCTGATCCTTCCCACCGGTATCCACGGTTCCATTGATTTCCGAGGCCGTGGCCCCCCCGTGAGTTCAGGGAAACTGAAGGTTTCTCGTTGGGAACCCGAGGGTCTGGTGTTCTGAATCCCGGGTACGGCCCCTTGAGTTGGTTGTGAACCAACCCGTGCGTATGACTCGCCGATGTGGTGGTGCGAGTGCCGTGCGGAATCGGTCTCACGCTTCGTCGCGGTGTATGAGGTGGCCGTCGGTCAGCCGCCAGTAGTGCTGGTGGTCAGTCAATTGCCAGGTCTCGTCGGCAGCGATCGCCTGCGTGATCCATTCGTGGAGTTGCGGGAGGGCGTGCGCTCGTAGAACAGCGCGGGTGGCAGCACGATCAGTGGCATCGACCGGGTGGACGTCAATGCGGAAGCCGACCATGTCCGGGTGGATGCCGCGGCCGTAGTTGCGGAGGTTCGGGGCAACCCACCTTGCTCCCAGGACGATGGTCCCGCTGTCATGCCCGGTGAGGAATGCCAGGTCCGTGACTCGGGTCATGTAGGGGCCGAGACACTCGTGGACATCGGTGGTGGTCAGTGGCCAGGCACGGTGCCGGGGCAGTCTTCGACTTCGTGAGGACATGGCACGCAGAATGGCAGAAGGTCATTGTCGGCTCTCGGGAGTTTGTTCAGCGGCCTGTCCCAGCAGGGCTCGTGCGGAGTCCGCGTAGCGCATCGCGGCCTTCTCGCGGAGCCCGAAGACCTGTACGAGATGCAGCGGGTCAGGCCCGTGGGTCAGGGCCTCTTCGAGCTGCCGGTCAGCACGGAGCCGTTCCAGGGTGGCGTCCTGTCCCCATGTCGGAACACTGACCCAGTGGTCGCTGGCCCGGCTGGTCGTGTTGGCAGTCTGGTTGTTGATCAGGAGGTGGAGGTTCGAGGTGCTGGGCCACCGACGCCGCCGGTAGTCCAGCCACTCCACCATCGAACTGGCCCGCACTCATCGACGTTCACGGCGGGTAGAGAGCCAGACCGCTCTCCGAAGCCGCCTACAGATACGGGGCGGCGCGGCCATTCGTGACCGTCGCCGAAGGCCCGTGGTCGGGGCATGGCGGTCGAGGAGCGGTGGTCGGCGTCATTCGTCCCCGTCGGGTGCCGCATCAAGCGGCCGCTGCGGCGACCGCGATCGACCAGCAGATGTAGAAGAGGTTGACCACCACCCGGGCCGCCGCTCCGACCGACCGCTCCAGGAACCGGGCCCGGTCGGCACGGGCAGATCGCAGGGCGTCGACGTGGGAGACCAGATAGATGGTGATCAGCGCGGCGGCGGCCCATCCGCCCGCCGCACGCCACCGCGGGGTCAGCACGAGCACGCCCACCGCGAACTCCGCAGCGCCGGTGACGGCGACCAAGAGTCCGGGCCGGGTAAGCCACCGCGGAACCAGGGTCCGGAAGTAACCGGGCACCACGAAGTGTGCCACCCCCGCCCCCGACAGGAAGATCCCCAGCGAAACGGCCGCGATACGGTTCATGGCGTGAGCATCGCCCCTGCCCGCGGATGGGCGCTTGAACGAAACGATCGCCGCCTGGTGTTCGCCTCGGGTCCGAGCGGAGCGATGTTCGCCGAGACCGGCCCGTTCAGCGTTACCGCGCACCGCCACCCGGTGTGGAAGGTCGTCCTGTCGCCCGATGGGCTCGTCGGCACCCGGCTGCCGGGAAAGCGTCCGGTCACCTCGGCCGGCGTGATCGTGCCCCCTCGGCTCCTCCACACGGCCGGCGCCTCGTCGTCCTACACCGCCCTGTTCCTCGACCCCTGGAAGCTGCCTGCCGACCTGGGTCTGACCCACCTCGACCGGGCCGCCGTGCGCCGCATCCTCGCCGCCCTGGACCCGAGCGCGGTACCCGGTCCGGACGCCGATCTCGCAGCAGCCGCAGTGGAACTCGGCACTCTGACCGGCGCCGTACACCGCCTCGATCCCCGTGTGACCCATGCGATCGGGGAGAGCACCCGCGACACCCCGCCCGCGGAGATCGGCTCCATCGCCGACAACGTCGGCTTGTCTCCGGCACGTCTGCGCGCCCTGGTCCGCACGTCAGTGGGAGTGCCACTCGTACAGCTGAGGATGTGGGCGCGCCTGCGGACCGCCGTTGCAGCCCTGCCCGGCACCACGGTGGCGGCGGCCGCCGCGTCAGCCGGCTTCTCCGATCAAGCCCATCTCACCCGCACCGCCCGCAGCCTCCTCGGCCGCACGCCCGCCTCGATGAAACAGGCCCCGACCTCCAGGGTGCTCTGACCCGGCCCCCCGATCGGCTCCGTGGTCAGACCCTCCTCCAGCAGGCGGTGGCAGGAAGAACGGTTGAGCACGATACGCCTCGGTGGTCTGGTCGGACGTGCCCCGCGGCGTCAGCCGTCGTCAGCTCTCGATAGCCATCCGAACACCAAGAAGGACCAGCACCGTGCCGGAGACCCGCTCGAGACGCTGGCGTACCTTGGCCCGGGAGATGATCTTCTTCATGCGGCCGACGAACCATACATACAGTCCGTAGTAGCCGATCTCGAAGACGGCCCAGATGGCCGCCAGGCCGATCATGGCGGGCAGATGAGGGGCGCCTGCGGGCACGAACTGCGGCAGGAAGGACATCGCGAACACCGCGGCCTTGGGGTTGGCGAGGTTCAGAAGGAGGCCCGAGCGGTAGGAAGCCCAGCCCGAGTGCACTGCCGGTGCATCCTGGCTCTGCTCTTCTCCCTGCTCGCCCCGGGCGTCCAACAGCGTCTTGATGCCGAAGCCGACCAGCGTCACGGCACCGGCGATCCGCATGATGTCGTACGCCAACTGGGAGGCCGCGAGCAGTGCGGTGAGCCCGAGTGCCGCAACGACACCCCAAATGAACACGCCGGTCTCATTGCCCAGCACAGTGAGGAAACCGGCACGCCGGCTGCGCAGGGACTGTCGGATGATCAGCATCGTGCTCGGGCCGGGCGAGGCCGCGATCAGGGTACAGGCGCCGAGAAAGGCGAAGAGGGTGCTCAGCATGTGCCCCATCGTGGAGTCCCGCTGCCGATCATGTCCACGCCTCGGCCTGCTCATAAGCTAAGAGCTCAACCGGCACGTGTGCCGGTTGAGCAGCCGGGCTGACGCCGGATCATTGAGCCGCCGCCCGAACCTCTGCGCGAAAACCATTCCCCGTGGCAAAGGGCGCGGCTCCGTGATCGTTCTCACCACCAACCCCTGCTCCATTGACCCCCGCCTGATCAGGCGGTTCTACCGCTCTGACCGCACGAGTGTCTCCGGTTCCGGTTCCTGCCTAGGAGGCACTGCCCGTGGTGCCCACCGCTGTTCGCGCCGCCGCCACGAATGCTGCGATCGCCGGGTGGGTGCCGCCGCCAGCCCGGAAGGCGACTCTCGATCGGCGGAAGAGGGGGAGCCGGGTCAGGACCACGCCCTCGGGGGCGTGTGCGGTGGCCATCTCCGGTATGAATCCCGCACCCTGTCCGATGGCGGCGAGCGCCAGGACCGTACGGAAGTCGTTGACGTAGTGGCGGATGCGCGGCTGGAAACCGGCCGCCTGACAGGCTCGTACGGCCATGGCGTGTCCGGTCGTGCCGTCCCGGGCGGTGATCCAGGGGGACGTGGCCCACGGTCCGAGCAGCTCCGCCAGCCTGTCGCCGTGGGCGGTGCCGGTCGCGGACGCGGTGTCGGGGGCGCCCGTGGCCAGGTACATCGGCTCATCCAGCAGGGGTACCTGGTCGACTGAGGTGTCCGGTGACGCGGGCACGAAGTCGTAGTCGTGGACGAGGGCCACGTCGAGTTCGCCGGCGCGCAGGCTGTCGGAGACGCGCGCGGAGTCGATCTCCTGCAGCATCGGTTCCAGCGCGGGATGCCGCCGGGCCAGTTCGGCGAGCGTAGCGGGCACGATCGCGGGGCCGCCTGAGGGGAACGTCCCGATGCGCAGCGGCCCGCGGATACCTTCGCGTGCCCCGGCCAGCTGGGAGACCGCCAGTTCGAGGCGTTCGAGGACGGCGTCGGCGTGTGTGACGAGGGTGCGGCCCGCAGGCGTGAGCACCACCCTTCTGCCGCTTCGTTCCAGCAGGGACACACCGGCTTCGCGTTCAAGCACGCTCAGCTGCTGGGAGACGGCTGAGGCGGTGAAGGACAGTGCCTCGGCGACGGCCGCGATGGTGCCGCGTCGTTGCAGTTCACGCAGCAGGTGGAGACGTCGGACATCGAGCATCAGTCGATCTTAGGTGTGAGCGTGAAAAGCATGAGCCGGGCCTACCGGGTTGGGGTCGGTCAGGCAGGGTGCATGAGCCCGCAGCGAATCTCTCCGGCCTGTTCGTCCCCTTGGCGACTGCGTTCGCCGACGACCTGCGCCTCGACCCGAGCGCGCTCGCCTGCCTCGCCTACGAGGCGCTGCCGGCCGGCGGCGCTCGCGGACTCGTCGCAATAGCACCAGCGCGCGCAGGCGGCCACGCTGACCGCCGAGGAGAAGCCGGCCGTGGTCCGCATCGGCTCGGCCGCCTGCCGGGCACATGGAGTTCCGCTGATCGTCGGAGTCGGCGCCAACGACACCGCCGCCGCCGTCACGACACTGCGGGAGCGCGTTCAGAGCGGTGAAGTTGCCGTGGCGCTGGTTCCCGCGCAGCCTTACCCGGCCCGGTGAGGCGGGAACGCCGGCGCACTTCGCTGCACTTGCCGAACACGGACCTGCTGCCGGTGGCTTGTTCACGGGTAGCGGTTCTGGCTCGACTTCTGTGGTGAAGGTCTGGCGTGGCGGGGCGTCTGCCGTATGGCTGCGTAGGCGAGAGCGGAGAGCGCTTGCAGGCGGTTTCGGAGAGTGGTCTGGGCCCTTACTCCTGTGGAAGGGTGCTGAGAACTGCCAGCGGGTAGTTGCGCCGGAACCTGAGTGACTTCAAGCGAATGTTGACCGTAGGCTCCTGGCGAAGGGCAGGTGCGGTGGACGTCACGGTGCAGTGGATCAAGACATCCTGGACGAAGCAGTCTCGGGGCGGAGAGGCCGCTGCCCGCAGGAACGCGGCGCCGGTCGGCTTCTCGTTGCCTCAGGTGCCGCCTGGGTTTGCCCACTTCATCCAGATGTCCGAGCGTGATGGTTTCGAGTCGCGTTCGAGCCAGAAGGACCTTCGCGAGATCGATGTCAGCCTGCGGGACGAAGGTGATCGGCTCCGAGTGCTGGCTCGTGTGGAGCCGCTCTTCGGGTTGCCGCCTCGGCCGCGCAGGCCGCCGGCAGTTCGACTGCTTCCCGGGCAGTGGGTTCGCTGGCAGTTGAACTACCGGTTCACCAGCGCCCTGGGAATCCGGGGTTGGTCGTACTGGCTCGACACGTTCAACATCTCTTATGGCCCCGTCGACCGGGACGTCTTTCTGTCGGAACCGACCGTGATCGTCGATGAGTGCGGGCCAGTTCGATAGAGCAGGCGGACTGCGCTCAGACGGCTGCCCGCTCCGCTTGGGCTCGGGTGGTGGCGAGGCGGTAGAGACCTCACTGTGCCAGACGGTCGAGCCGGGTTCGTGGGAGGCCGGTGTAACCCTCTGGCCGTTCGATTGCGGGCAGCGGGTGGGGATGCGATGAACGTAGTACAGGTCATGGAGTCGCTGGCAGAGCAGGGTGTCACGGTGCTGTTCAAGGTCGACGCCGAGCGCATGCGCGATGGGACAAAGCCTTGGACCATCGTCGCCAGCGGGGCTCCGCTTCGGGATGATCTTTTTGTCCGCGCGGACGCCGTCTCTCTGGAGGCCTGCCTGGAGGTCTGCCTTCCGCGGCTGCGTGAGCTTGGTTTGGTGATTCCCGATTGACGGCGCGGTCCAGGGCGGGCAACGAGCTGTGATTGAGCTTCCCGAAGGGGCATGGTGGGACTGGGACATTGTCGCCTGGGACCCCGGACGGTTGCGCCTGGGCGCCGGGCATGACATCTCGTATGCCCACGGCCTGGAGTTGGTGTTCAGCGACCCGGTCTTTGTCACGTGCCCAGCCGCCTTCCAGGATCCTGTGTTCCGTGCGCCGACGTCTGACGAGGTCAGGCTCATTGCACGGCAGGTCGGCGAGGAACCTCCCGTAGTAGTTGCCTTCGAAGCCGATGCAGGCGGGCCGAGTCTCGCTTCCGGCCTGATCGCGGCTGGGCAGCTCGACATCGTCCAGGGGACGGTCTTTCGGTACTGGCGCGAGAACCTCGCGGTCGGGGAACTTCTGGCTCCCTGGGTGAAACCTCCTGCTTGATCGGTCCACGACCTGTGCGGCCGCCGCACCAAATGCTTTGCCCGAAGGCGGGAAAGCCGCGAGTTCGTCGAACAGTCGGCGGTTCTTGAGGCAGTGGTAGAGCTGGCCGAGCAGCCGGTTGAAGAGATTGCGCTGGGCGGCAGCGTGCCGGTCGGAGTGCTCTTCGCGTCTGCGTCGGTAGTGGGCTCTGGCTCCCATGGAGGCCGTCAGGGAGGCGACAGCCCAGAGGTATCCCGCATGGTTGAGACGGTCGTTCTTCACTCAGCGCCGGGTGATGCCCGACTCCTTTCCCGCGGCCCGGATGATGGGCGAGGCGCCGGCGTAGGCCTCCAGGCCACGGGCGCCGGCGACCCGGGTGCGATCGTCTCCGCGATTCCAGAGAGCGTCCTGCTGGGCCCGGGCCAGGACCCGCGATGGCGCGGGCGAGTTCGCTGCCATCGGGCAGGGGCCGGTGTGCGTGCATGTCGGTGCGGAGGATGTGCGCCAGGACAAGAGCGTCGCCAGGATCGGACTTCTTGCGGGAGACGGCATGCCGATCGCGGAATCGGGCGGCAGCGAACGGGTTGCACGCCGAACGCCGCCGCGTGCCGGTGCGGCGGGCGAGGTCGGTGTAGCTGGCGCGGCCGTCCTCGGTCGGAGCCGTGATCAGGGCGGTGCCGATGCCGTGGGGCGTGGGTGGCGCTGCCGGCGGCCCTGTCCGCCACGGCGTGCCGGGCTGTCTCCTGGGGGTGAGCAGGCCCGCGGTCCAGCGGAACGCGGTCGGCAAGACGCGCAACGGCGTGTGCGCGGTCCAAGGGTCCATGGCGTCGGTGGCGGGTCGGTGGCGGGCAGGTCGCGCAGCAGCAAGGTGTTGCGGGCGTCGGGGCCGTCGAGGAAGAAGACCGCGGAGATCTCGTCGCCGTCGCAGAGGATGTCGACCCAGGCGGTGTCGGTGCGGTGGGGCCAGGGCGGTCGCCACCTGGCGGATCTTGATCGGGCGGCAGTGGATGCGCGGGGCGAGGGGGACCAGGTGGGGGAGTGGACCGGGTTGCGGACGGCGGTGGCGCGCGGGTGCCATCGGCGTACAGGGGGGCGCGGGGTGGTACGACGGTGCGCTCCGACAAGCCGAGGCAGCGGCTGATCTCGCGCCAGGATGCGCGGGGCGAGGCGAGGAGGGCGGTCTGTTTCGTCGAGCATGTGGCGCATGATCTGCATGGTGGGCCGCGTCTACGGCGTACTTCTTGCGCGTCAGGCCGCCGAATGCGGATGGAATCGGTTCACGTCCCCTATAACGGGCTGGTCAGCGGATGTGGGGAACAACGGTGGGCCGGTCGCCGGTCGCCGGTCGCCGGTCCGGCCGACCTGGGCCGTGGCCCTGCGATCGAGAACGTCGAGTTGATGCGGGAGAAGGACCATGACGGAACACGGTGCCGATCTGCTGATCCGGGCCGCGGCGGTGCACACACTGCTGCCCGGCCAGGGGCCCCAGCGAGCGCTGGCCGTGCGGGGCGATCGCATCGCCGCCCTCTCTTCTGACCCGAGCGGTCTCGACCACTTGGTGACCGCGCGCACCACGGTCCACGACCTGCCCGAGGCCACTGTCCTGCCGACCTTCGACGACACCCACACGCACCTGATCTTCGCCGGGCTGGGCGCGCACGATGTTCCGGTCCACCAGGCCCGTACCATCCCGGAGTTGCTGGACCTGATCCGGCAACGGGCGGCCGTCACGCCCGAGGGCCAGTGGATCCGGACCACCACCAACTGGCAGGAACTCAACCTGGCGGAGCGGCGCATGCCCACCGCCGCCGAACTCGACCAGGCCACAGATCGCCACCCCGTCCTGGTCAAGCGCGGCGGCCACAACGACGTCGTCAACACTCATGCGCTGCGTCTGGCGGGCATCACCGAGGACACCCCCGTCCCGCCCGGCGGCGTGATCGGGCGCGACGCCGACGGCCGGCTCAACGGCCGGCTGATCGACAACGCCATGGGTCTGGTGGAACGGCTCGTCCCCGCGGCGGACCGGGCCCAGCGCATCGACGGGCTTCGCCTGGCGAGCAGCCAGTACGCCGCCACGGGGATCGGCACCGTCCGCGACTGCGCGGTCTCCCTCGACGATTACGCCGTCCTGCTGGCCGCCCGCGACGCCGGCGCGCTCAGCACCCGGGTCCGCGCGCTGATCTCGGCGCTCGGCCTGACCGACGCGACGCAGGTGGAGGACCTGCTCGAGGCCATGGAG
This sequence comes from Streptomyces sp. NPDC004327, assembly GCF_042873935.1. Lineage (NCBI taxonomy): Bacteria > Bacillati > Actinomycetota > Actinomycetes > Kitasatosporales > Streptomycetaceae > Streptomyces > Streptomyces sp. NPDC004327. The sequence continues at coordinate 1,320,255 of NZ_JBIAME010000001.1, forward strand.
GGCTGGCGCTACGGCGCCGACCCGTGGCTGCGGGTGTGGGGGGTGAAGTTCGGCCTCGACGGCGGCCTGGAGGCCGGAGCCACCGAAGAGCCATACGCCTGCGACCACGCTTTCTCCGGCACGCTCACCTGGGAGCCCGACGCGCTCGTCGAGGCCGTCGAGGCCGTGGTCCGCCGCGGCTGGCGGGTCGGCACCCACGCCTACGGCGACCGCGCGGTGCGCATCCTCCTCGACGTCTACGAACGCGTCCTCCAGCGCGTTCCCGGACTGCCCGCCGGCACCCTCGTCATGGAACATGGCGGCCTGGCCGGCCCCGAGCAGCGCGCCCGCGCCGTCGCCCTGGACATCCCCGTCACCATCCAGCAGCCGCTGCTGCACGACACCGCCGAGGTCGAGCGGGAATTCTGGGGTCCCGAGCGCGTCGCCGCGCTCTTCCCCGCCCGTGGCTGGCTCGACCAGGGCGCACTGGTCGCCGCCGGATCCGATTTTCCCGTCGGCCAGTTCGGCGCCATGCGCTCGGTGTGGGGCATGACCACCCGCCAGACCGTCATCGGCGTCCAGGGACCCCAGCACGCCATCACCTACGACGAGGCCATCGCCCTGCATACCGCCAATGCCGCCCGCCTGCTCGGCGAGGACCACATGCGCGGCACCCTCACCCCCGGCCGCCTCGCCGACCTCACCATCTGGGACCAGGACCCCGCCCGCTGCCCCGCCGAGGCCCTGCGTGACCTCAACCCCACCCACACCCTCCTCGGCGGCCTGCCCGTCCATCACCCCGAACCGATCAACTGATGTCCGCCACGTGAACTAGACCTCGGGTGCGGATCACCATGGCCACCGCCGCCGATGGATCCACACCCGGGAGGACCGCGCGACATTGTTCGCGAGCGCCGTCCCCATGGGGAGCGTGAACGTGAGGGTGGAAAATGACGTGACGCTCAAGCGGTCGGACGTAGGGAAATACGTGACCGCTGACACTCAGGGGGACACGATCCGCACACCGGACCGGCGGCCGACGGCCATCACCCCAGGCCGGGCAGCCAGCCGGCCCTGTCTATGCTCACGCCCATGGCACTCGAATGGGAACAGATCATCGTCGACTCCTCCGACCCCATCGCCCTCGGGCGCTGGTGGGCCGAGGCTCTCGGCTGGGTAGTGGTCGACGAATCCGAGGAGATCATCGAGATCCGGCCTGAGCCGGACCAGATGCCGGGGCTGCTCTTCGTTCCTGTCCCCGAGGGCAAGACGTCGAAGAACCGCCTCCACCCCGACTTCCGCCCCGACGACCAGGAGGCCGAGGTCGCCCGGCTGCTTTCCCTCGGTGCCCGGCGCGCCGACACCGTGCAGGACGAGCAGCACTGGGTGACCCTCCTCGACCCGGAGGGCAACGAATTCTGCGTCCTGGGTGAGCGGAAGAGCTGAGCGGGGCCGGGCAGCCGTTCGGGAGGAGGCGCCGGACGGTTTCGCCGACCAACAGCCGACCAGCCGCTGCTCGCCGACCCGGCTGGACGCGCGCTCTGACCCTGGCCCGTGAATGCCTGCGACTGGTGCGATCTCCGTGCGCCGGATGACGTCACCTTCGACGTGACCGGTGAGAACGACGGCCAGGCTCTGGTTGACGGCGAGGCGGATGTTGCGTCCCCAGCCGCGGGCCTCGGCGAGCCGGTGGGCGAGGCACTTCGCCCAGGCCAGCCACGGGCGGGCCGGGTCGGCGTCGGTCGGGTCCAGTCGACCGAAGTGCCGGGGGATCTGCTCGAACAGCGGCGGCTGACGCCAGCCGGGGTCCGGACGCCAAGCCGGCGCGGGATGCGGATGCGCGGGCGGTCACGCCGTCCTCCCTTCCGTCGGGCCGGAGGCGTCGGCCTTCTGCGGTAATGCATCCTGACGAAGAACAGCTGTTGGTGCCGGACGGCGGCGAGCCTCTCCCACACGTCTGCCTCGTCCGCGAGCCGGCCGTCGAGTGTCTTCGCGCCGAGGCAGGCCTGGCACCAGCACAAACGGCAGGTGTCCGTCTTCAACGGCTGGACGTGACGGCAGCCGACGCATTCCGCCGCGTCGTGCCTCCGGCCGAACATGTAGCAGGTGTGGCAGAGCCGGCCACGGAAGTCGCCCCAGGCCACGCAGTCCGGGCAGGAACCGGTCGGCTTGGCGTACCCCTTCGGGAAGCGTGCCACCAGCTCACTCGACCAGGGCCGCTCCGCTGGGAAGTTCACCCAGGTCCACCACGCCTGGTGAGCCGCGGCGGTTTGGGTCCACGGCGACACCGAGGGCGCCCGGGCTCTGATCGAGGTGCTGCTGCCGGGCCACCACCTCGCGCACGAGCACATCGTCGCCGGTCTGCTCACCGCCCTTCAGACCGGGGCCCTGACGCGGACGCTGTCCCGTATCAGGGCAGATCAGGGCACCCACACATAACGGCAGGAGAGCCGGAAGACGGTCTCGTGCCACTCCCTGTCACTCTCAGGGAGTACCGCCCCGCTGAGCCCGCAGCCTCAGACCTAGTTCGGCCTTTATCAGCTGGCTCAGGGCCGTGTCCGTGCCGAGGGTGTTGCCCGTGGCGCGGCAGAAGTCGGCGGCCTGGTGGTTCGCGGGGATGGCCTCCGCGAAGCGGCCGGCATCCGTCAGGGCCCCGGCCACGAGGACCAGTCCCCAGCCCTCCTTCTCCGTGTCACCGGCTGCCGCATAGGCCTCGTGGAGGCGCCGGAACACGGGGAGGGTTTCCTCGGGCCGGCCCGCGTTCGCGATGTCGACGCCGATTTCCATCAGGGCCTGTTGTTCGAGATCGGGACGGTGTGCCCTGCGGCTCACGTCGGCGCAGCGCAGGGCGACGATGGCGGCCTGCTCGCACCGGCCTGCTGTCACCAGCGCTTTGCCGAGGTCGAACAGGGCCTCGCCCTGGGCCTCGTGGTCGCCTTCTTCGCCGAGGCAGGTGACGGCCCGGGCGAGGGTCGCGACGGCCTGCTCCGTCAGGCCCAGGAACAGTTGGGCGCGCGACAGCTCGCGGAGCATGGTGGCCTCAAGGCCTCGCATGCCTCGTTGCCGCACGAGGTCCACGGCTCGCCGGAAGGCGCTGAGGGCCTCGTCGTGGCGTGCGCCCTCCATGAGGGCCTGTCCGAGACCGTAGTGGCCCACCGCTTCGTACGGGTCGTCGCCCGACTGCTGGGAACAGGCCACCGACCGCTGCCACATGACGAGGGATTCCTCGGCCCGCCCCACCGACTCCAGGGCTCCGGCCACCCGGCGCAGGACGTCGGCCTCGTCCTGGTGGTCACCGGTCTCGCGGAAGACCGCCGCGGCCCGCGAGTACCAGGCGATCGCCTCCTCGTACTGCCCCGCGTCCTCCAGGGCGAGGCCGACATTGCGCAGGGCCGGGCCCTCCTTGGCTCGATGGCCCAGGCGCTGGTGGAGCTCGGCCGCACGCATATGGGCGGCGGCGGCTTCGGCATGCCGGCCCGCTGTGGCGAGACTGGCGCCGAGCTCGCCCGAGAACACCGCTTCTTTGTCCGGCTGGCCGGCGTCGCGGAACGCCGCGACGGCCTGCTGGCGGGCTGCGATGGTGTAGCCGGTACGGTCCGACTCCGCCAGAACGGCGCCCAGGCCCGCCCACGCCACTCCCTCACTGCCGCGGTCGCCGGTCATTCGGAAGATGCCCACGGCCCGCTCCCATACGGAGGCGGCCTCCTCGGACCGTTGCAGGCTCCTCAGGGTGAGGCCGACGGCGAGGAGCGCCGCGCCCTCGGCCGAGCGGTCGCCGGCCTCCCGGCAGGCCGCGCTCTCCCGCTCGTAGGCGGTGAGAGCCTCCTCGTACCGGCCCAGCGAGGAGAGACTTTTGCCGAGTTTGCCCAACATGACGACCTCTCGCTGGTGGTTGCCCACCATTTGGTAGAGGGCTCGCAGACGGATATGGCCTCGTCGTATCGTTGCGCGTTACGCAGTGCCTCGCTGCGGTTGGACAGCGCACCTGCCTCGTTGTCGCGGTCGCCTGCCTCACGGAAGAGAACGGCGGCCTTCCCTGTCGCGGCGGCGGCTTCCGCGTATCGGCCCGCGTGCGTGCAGGCACCGCCCAGATTGAGGAGTGCCCCGGCCTCGCCGACGCTGTCACCGGCTTCGCGCAGCAGGGCGACGGCCTGCCCGCAGGCGGTGACGGACTGGTCGATGCGCCCCATCCGTAGCAGAACGGCGCCGAGATTGCGGAGTGTCTGTCCCTCTTCCTTGCCGCTGCCCGTCGCGCGCAGCAAGGTGGCCGCCTGCTCGTAGGCGGTTGCCGAGTCCTCGAACCGGCTCAGGCTGAACAAGGCGTTGCCCACTCCCCTCAGGGCGTCGGCCTCACTACCGCGATTGCCTCTCTCCGCGTAGACGGCGGCTGCCTGCCGCAGGGGCGGGAGGGCCTCCTCGAACCGTCCGAGCTGCAAAAGCGCCTTGCCGAGGTTGTACAGCGGCGGGCCCTTGGACGCGTTGCGGGTGGAACCGTTCTCCTCGAAGAGTTCGAGGGCCCGGCGGTTGGCGGTGACCACCTCCTCGTAGCGGTCGGCAGCCATCAGCGCTTGGCTCTGGTTGACCAGCGCAGCGCTTTCGAGGTGTCGCTCGCCTCTTTCGCGGTAGATGGCCGCTGCCTGTCCCGAGGCGTCGGCGGCTTGGTCGATCCTGTCGAGGCCGGACAGGATCCTGCTGAGATTCGCCAGGGCCATGGCTTGGTCGCCGGGTTCGCCTGCCTCGCCGAAGAGGGCGGCGGCGCTCTCGCCCGCCCTGGCCGCCTGGGCGAGCCGTCCCATCCTCTCTAGGGCGATGGCGAAATCGTTGTGGAGGTTCGCCGCACCCCACTTGTCGCCGATGTCGAGTCGAACGGTGGCTGCTCGTTCGAAGGCGGTGACGGCCTCCTCGTCCTGCCGCAGCCCGGCCAGTGTCCTCGCCAGGTCCGCCAGCGACGTGGCAAGGCCGGAAAGATCGGTGCCGGGTCCCGCCTCGGCGAGTCTGCGGTACAGGTCGGCGGCCTGCTCTTTCGCCGCCAGGATTGCCTCGCGCTCCTCGTGGCTTTGCGGGGCGAAGGACACCCGGGTGAGTTCCAGCGCGCTCTCGGGCAGGTCGAGAACGGGGTGGGCCAGAATCAAACGCCGGTACAGTCCGGCGGCTTCCTCGTACTGGGTCCTGGCCTGCTCTCGGCGGCCCAGGTGCCACAGGCGGTTGCCCAGTTCCTCCACCGCCTCGGCGAGAGAGAGGTGGTGGGCGGCGAAGTCGGTCTCGGCCAGCTCCCGTTGGAGGGACACGGCTTCCTCGACCGGAGTCAGCGCTTCTTCGCCGCGCCCCGCATGCCCGAGGATCAGGCCGAGGTTGAGCAGTGCGAGCGTGAGGACGTGCTGGTGCGCGGCGGGGTTCGCGGCGGCGAGTTCGCGGCAGAGGCCGACGGCCTCCCTGACGACGGTCAGGGCCTCCTCGCCCCGGTCCGTCGTGTGAAGCGCACCCGCGAGATTGACGAGCGCGGCGGCCAGGTGGGGGTTCTCGGCGGCGGGGTTCGCGGCGGCCAGCTCGCGGTAGAGGTGGGCGACTTCCCGGGTGGCGGCCAGCGCCTCCTCGCCGCGACCCAGCGCGAGCAGCCTCGCGCTGAGGTTGCCCAGGTGGCCGGCGAGGCCTTTCCTACGGGCGTCGGGGAGGCCGGCGGACAGTCTGCGGTGGAGGGAGAGGGCCTCCTGGGTGGCGGCCAGCGCCTCCTTCGCGCGTCCGTGCCCGGCGAGGCGGAGGCTGAGGCCGGTCAGCGAGCTCAGCAGGGTGGGCAGGTGGGCGGCCGGGTCCAACTGTGCCAGCCTTCGGCTGATCGTCAGGGACTCCTCGGCGAGGAACAGGGCCTCTTCCGAGCGGCCCACGTGGGACAGCTTCTCGGCGAGGCCGTTCAGTGCGACAGCCAGCCGTTGGAGCGGGGCAGGATCGTTCGTGCCCTCACGGTCGGCCCGGACGAGCTGCCGGCACAGACGGACGGCCTCCTCGGCCGGGGCAATCGCTTCCTGCCTGCGGCCCGCGTTGCTGCGGCGCGCTGCCAGCGTGCTGTAGAGCTCGGCGCGTTCGAGGCGGTCGCCGGTCAGGGTCAGCCGGTGGGCGATCAGGACCTCCATGACCGCGAGGGTGCCGATGTCCAGGTCGACGTCACTGCCCTGCGGCAGCAGGGTCTCCACCGCCTCCAGTACGGCCAGCAGGTCCGGGTCGAGGGCGCCATCGCCGGTTTCGTCCGGGCCGCCCGGATCACCGAGGGCGGCCAGTGCGGTCAGGGCGGAGCTGCCGGCGGCGATCGCGAGCCCGGGATCGCGGCGCAGCAGCGGGTACAGGACTCCCTTGCCGAGGTGCGCCCAGCGGGCGGCGGCGGACGCCAGGAAAGTCACGGCGCGGGGAGCGATGACCGCCCGGAGGTCCTCTTCGACGGTCACGCCGGGGGTCGGTTCGGCGGACGTTGCGGTCAGAGTCGCGGGGGCGTCGTTCGCCCAGGGGTCGGGTTCGTAGGAGCTGATGTCGTGCCCGGGGGTGAGCAGTCCGAGGAAGTCCTCCGCAAGGCGGTCGGGATACAGCGGTTCCAGGACCGTCGCCCGGTCTGCGGGCGGATAACACAACCGGTGGTCGTCCAGGATGTGGTCGTGCGGTTCGGGCAGGGCCAGCTTCCGCAGGGCGCGTTTCCCGGTTCCGTGGCCGACTGCTCCGGTGAGCACGGCGGTGAATACGGTTTTGGCCATGACGGACTGCCCGGTCCGGTAGTCCTGCCCGTGCCGTCCGGCGTCGACGAGTCTCTGCCAGGCCAGCCGTTCGCGGTCCAGCAGGTACGCCGACAGCTGGTGCGGCTCGGCGAGGGACGGTGCCGTGCCGTTCTTGCGGGCGTCGACCGCTACCAGGGCGGCCATCTGGAGGTTGAGGGGCAGGCCGAAGTCCCGCTGGTCGAGCGATGCCGGCGGCTGGATGCTCACGGTGTCCGCCACGCCGTACAGGTCGCTGTCGGCGTAGCGGTCGCGGGCAGCGGTGAACATCCGCAGCCTGTCCTCGGTCAGCGGCGGCAGCCGGAGGTCGCCGGCGGCGGCGCGACGGTCGCCGAGTTCCGCGCGAACGGCGGCGAACCAGCGGACCGTGCGGCCGATCAGCAGGACGCGCGTGGGCCGCTGCTGATTGAGCACAGGGGAGGCCAGGAGGCGTTCGAGCTCGCTGTGGGCCCATCGGTCGGCGTAGTCGACGACGAGGAGCACTCCGGCGGCGTCGCCGGGCGGCGCGACGCCGTTGCCTGAGGGGAACGGTCCGGGGGACGCGCCCTGGAATCCCGCGTGCAGGACGTGCCAGGGCTGCGCGGCGGACGGGCCCGGCCCGGTGCGGCCGCGTGAGCGTTCGGCGAACTCGAGGCCGAGGCGGGTCTTGCCCTGTCCGCCGGGAGCATGCAGCAGCAGCACCGACAGCCGGGGGCCGTTGGCATCCCGCCACTGCCGCAGCTGCTCCAGCTCGGCTTCCCGGCCGATGAACGGGACGATCCGGCTGCGCGCGTCCAGCAGCCGGCTGGGCTGTTCCATCAGCCACGCGGGGTCGAGTTCGGCCGGGGCCGGGAGCTCCTCGATCGCGGGGAGGCGGGAGCCGTAGACGTTGATGGTCGCGTTGGTGCTCTGGACCCCGAGGCCGTCGGGACCCACGTTCTGCACGTAGGTCCGCTCGTCCGGGACACGGGGGCGTTCGGGGTTCTCGCTCACGGCCGGTCACCTGCGATTCCGGGCGTCTGTGTGATGGTCACCGTCGCGTTCTCCGCCTGGATGCCGGTGCCACCCGACACGTTCTGGACGAAGCTGGAACGCGGCTGCTGCGCCGGTGTGTCGCCGGGCGGGGTCCTGTCAGGGCCGAGGTCCAAGGGTGGCGCCGGGGCAGGGTCCGGGGGCGCTTGCGGATCCCGGGCGGTGGTTCCCGGTGTCCAGATCCACGCCTGCCCCCGGTACTCCTTCTCCGTGACGGCCACCTGCCGGAACTCCTCCGGCCGAAGGGTGGTGTGTGCCTCTTTGACGACATCACGGAAGACGGCCGCAGACACCGCGACGGCAAGGCAGGCGTCCGGTGCCTCGTCGAGGGCCGCGCGAAGGGGTGCGCTGTCGAGGATGCGGCCGGTCTCTACGGGGGCCGAGCCGACGAAGCCTCCCGCGCCCGGCGCGGCGGGACCGAAGTGGACGGCTGCTCTGAGCCTGAGCCGGGCCTGCGGGATCCGATTCTGGTTGAACTCCCGCAGTCCGGCGTCCAGAGCGCGCATGAAAGTGTCGATCAGGGCAGGCTCGTAGGCCGTCGCGGGCAGGACGGCGAACACGGAATCGCCGCCCTCCTGCGTCAGCCAGCCGTCACGGTCCAGCCGGGCGATGGCGGCGGCCCGGTCCAGCAACCGCGCGATGCCCTCCTGGTACTGGCGCTGCGTCACGGTGTCGGCACGGCCGTACCCTTTCGCGTCGACCGCCAGCAACAGCCTGCGCTCGAACGTCTCCGAGCCGCCCGGCCCATCCCCACGGTTCGCTGTCATGGCACCTCTCGCTACGCGCATTCCGGGACGGAGACCGCCCGATCAGTCAAATCTCCTGTGAATCAACAGAGTTGCTTCACGTCTCTCCGGCGCCCGCGCCCCCTCTACGGGAGCCGGTACAGCAGTCGTACACCCCCGCCCCGGAGTGAATCCTGTGGAAGTACGGATTGCCGGTACTCCTGACGCGTACCAGGTACCGAGAACCCGCAGAAGTGTCTGGTTCGGGCGGGGTGTCCGGTCTCTACTGGCTGTATCGGACGGAACACACCGTCGTCGTACGAAGGAGATCTTCATGGCGTCCGCTCGGCAGGAAGGCAGCAATCGTCCCCCGCAGTACATGTTCACCGCGCTGCACACGACCCACCAACACGCGGACGCGAAGGCGGGCATCCTGGCGGCGGCACAGGCGGCGCTGACCGGCACGGCGGGGGCGTGGACCCAGCAGGCTGTGCTCGCCTGGGAACGGGGCGGTGCGGCCGGGGTGTTCGCCGGTGTGCTGTTGGCCTTGTTCGTCTGCGGGCTGGTCGGCGGTGTGGTGAGCCTGGCGGCCACATTGTGCCCGCGGATGCTGCGACATCCGGACCCCAACCGCTACAGCTTCGTCCAGCTGGCGAACGGGCCGGACATCCTGCCCGCCGACGGAAGGGGTGTTGACGAGGACACGGACCGGCAGGAGTTTTCGCGCACCGTACGATTCCTCGCGCGCGTGGCAGTACGCAAGTACCGCTGGCTGGCCGCGGCGGTGATGTGCACGGCCGTCATGGGGGTGAGCGGTGGGCTGGGCGTCTTCCTCCTGCGGGTGGTCGTCTGACAGCGGCCGCCGGGGAAGCTCACGTGCCGTTCAACGCGGTTCGTCCGCCAGGCCGGCCAGACGTCTGAGCCGGTGCAGGTCACGGATCACGGTGGCGCGGTAACCGGTCTTCAGCAGGCCCTCGTCGCGCAGTTCACGCAGGACCTTGTGGATGGTGGTCTCGGCAGCGCCGACCAGGGTGGCCATCTCCGGCTGCGTCAGCCGACAGTTGACGACCACGCCTTCGGCCACCGGCGATCCGTAGGCGGCGGCCAGTTCCACCAGCAGCCGGGCCAGACGTACCTTTGCCGGGTACCCGCGGAAGTCCAACCGCCGCTGGTTCGCCCAGCGCAGCCGTTCGGCCACGATGGCGGTCAGGGTCATGGAGACCTCCGGGCGACGCAGAAGCAGTTCCCGCAAAACGCCGCTGGGCAGCGCTCTAGCAGTCAGCGGACCGCAGGCGGTGACCGTGGCGGAGCGCGGAGCGCCTGTCATCGAAGCCATCTCACCCACGGTGTCCCCGGCTGCCCTGACCGCGAGGAGCGAACTCTCACCGTTCTCCACGGTCGCGGTGACCTTGGCGAAACCGGACAGCAGCAGCAGTACATGCTGGTCGTTCATTCCCTCACTGAGGAGCACGGATCCCGCCTCGAACCGTACCCGGGTGCCCAGTCCGAGAAGTTCCCGCCGGGCCGGGAGCGACAGTAGCCCGAGCAGGCTGCGCGCGGGCCATTCTTCGGATCCGATCTGCGCATCCATGTGTTCCCCGCTTCTGTCCGCGTTGGGCGTGCCGGTCATCATCGTGCCCAACCGCACGAAGTCCAAGACGCGCACCCAGCTCCAGCGGTGGAGCGCGATTACAAGGCGGCGTGCTCCGCTGAGCAGGTGACGACTGCGGCATGGGCGTGACACTCCGGAGCACGGCCCCGCGGCATCATTCCGAGATTCACCCATCTGGCGACGCTGGTGTGCTCGTAGCGGAGGGCTACGCCGTGCGCTGTGCCGATCTGGTTGACCCGGGCGGCCAGTGACTCGCGGGGAGCACACGGGTGCGGGTCCATGCCGGCCGGTCGGTCTTGCCCCGCCGTGTCGTACGCACTCGAACAGTCCCGTACGGCAGGACAGCTCCCTCCAGGTGCGGCCCCGTGATGTGATCTGAGTCGTTGCCAGCCGGCGCGGCGGGCGGGAGTGGGTGAACGTCGGCCTTGCGCCGAACAATCGGAGGGAGAACCATGAAGTCCATACGAAAGTTGGTCGTCGGCACCGCCCTGCTCGGACTGACGGCCATGGCGTCGGCGGCACCCGCCGGGGCAACGCCCCGGGCGACCGCTGCCGCGTCGCCCATCTGCTACAGCTCCGACGCGTACGTCACGAACCGGTACGGCCAGACCGGCGCCTACGCCAAGACCGGGTGGTGTCTGCGGGACGACGGCTACTTCGAGACCACGACGGGCTGGAACTCGGTCAAGGATCTGGTCAACGGTGACGGCGTCGCGGCGCGCCTGTGGCTGTGGGGGCAGTACCAGGACGGCACGTCCTTCAAGATGGTGCGCGCGACGGACACCACCGCCACCTCCGGCGCGACCACGTGGGGCTTCAGCGGCTATTTGAGCCACATGTCGATCTGGGTGTGCCTCGGCACGACGGCCCCTGGTACCACCAACGCCTACTGTGAGGAGCTGACCCCGCCGATCTACTGGCCGTAGGCGCGGACGGGCGAGCCAGGACATCGGCGGGAGCGCGCCCGTCGGCGTCACCGTCCCGTGTGTGTCCGCTTCCACTGGGTCAGGTGAGCTGCGAGCGGGCCAGCCCGGCTTCTGACCGGGCCTGGGCGGCGTCGTCGCTCCTGCCCAGCAACTCGGCTGCGGCGGCTGCCTGGTCGAGAGCCTGGGCCAGCCAGTAGTACGCGTTCAGCCGCCGCCAGATGGCGGCGGCTGCCGTGGTGCGGAGCAATGCGATGCGAGGTCGGCCCGCGGCGAGCTGGGCGTGGCCGAGATTCAGCAAGGTGGCCGCCTCGCCCCATTCGTTCGAGCACTCGCGGTAGACGTGCAGGGATTCGGCAAGCAGGCGGCGGCCCAGCGCCGAACTGCCCAGCCGGACCTGCGCGTCGCCGAGCCAGCATCGTGCGTGGGTCGCCGCCAGCCTGTCGCCGAGAGCCAGGCTGACCGTCTCCGACCTCGCGAAGTGCCGTGCGGCCGTCGCACTGTCCCCGCGGGCGCGGTGCACATGTCCCAGGGACCGTAAGGCCAGCGCCTCGCCGGGCTGGTACCCGATGCGCAGACTGAGCCGCAGGCTCTCGTCGAAGAGGCTCTCGGCCCTGTCCAGGTCGCCGCGTTCGAAACAGATCGCCCCACTGCCGTTGACTGCGTAGGTGAGACAGTTGGTGTTGGCCGCCGCCCGCGCGAGTTCGGCGGCCCGCTCGAAGCAGGCCAGCGCTTGGGACTGCCGTCCTGTGAGGCGATAGACGTAGGCGAGTCCGGCTGTGGCACTGGCAGTGTAGTCCGGCTCTGCCGGCTCCGGTGGAGTGAGCGCCTTCTGGAAGTGGTTAATGGCCTCCGGGTACCGGTCGACGATGGTGGCCAGTTCGCCGAGGGACCTGTGCAGTTTGACGGCGGTCCGGCGGTCGCCGCCGACGACCGCACTGCGCAGGGCGGTTTCCTGTAGCCGGCGCCACTCGTCGAAGTGGCCGCGGATCTGCAGAAACGTCGCCATGGAGACCGCCAGGCAGCCGGCGAGGGTGGGGCTGGTGCCGATCAGGCGCTCGATCAGCCAGCCGAGTAACTCCGCCTCCTCGTCGAACCAGCTCAGCGGGGACGACAGCAGACTGCGGACGTCGGCGTCGGGCAGGGTCCAGTGCAGCTGCTGGTGGTGGCGGGTCACGCCGTGGAAGTCGGCGCTGAGCTGGATGTCCGCCGTCTGCGCCAGCTGGAGAGCGGTGCTGAGGACCCGATCGAGCGCACCTTTCCGTTGGTCTTCCGGGTCCTCCTGGCGTGCCGCCTCCCGGGCGAACGCCGCGACCACGTCGTGCAACCGGTAGCGGGTTCTGCCGTTCGGTGTGCGGCGGGCCTCCACCAGGTGGAGTTCGAGCAGCCGGTCCAACAGCAGTTCTGCCCGGGAGAGATCGGTCGCGAGCAGCGCGGCGACGGTCCACGCGGACAGGTCGTTGTCGTCGCACAGACCCATCAGCCGCAACACGCGCCGGGTGTGCGGCGAGAGTTGACGATACGACAGTTCGATGGTGGCGCGTACGGCGACATCACCGACGGAGAGCTCGTTGAGCTTGCGCCGCTCGTCCGCCAGCGCACGCGCCATGTTTTCTAGCTGCATGTGAGGGCCGGCGGCCAGTCGGGCTCCGATCACCCAGACGGCCAGAGGCAGGCACCCGCATTCCTTCACGATCCGGTCCGCCGCGGCGCGCCCCGTCGTGGTGCGGTCGCTTCCCGCCATGTGGCCGAGCAGCTTCACCGCGTCGTCGGGCTGCAGATGGGGCACTTGCAGGCGCGTTCCGCCGATGTCGGCGAGGGTTGAGCGGCTGGTCACGATCGTCCGGCAGCTCAGACCGTTCGGCAGCAGGTCACGTGTGGTCCGGGAGTCGGCCACATTGTCCAGGACGACCAGGACGCGTCGCTGTGCGAGCAGCGTCCGGTACAAGCCCACCCGTTCACCGTGGTCGCGGGGGACGGCGGAGCCGCGTACCCCGAGGGCGCGCAGGAACATGCCGAGGACCTTCCCGGGGTCGGTCGGCGTCGCACCGAAGCCGCCGAGATCGGCGTATAGCTGTCCGTCGGGGAAGTCCTCGATGAGTCTGTGGCCGAGGTAGACGGCGAGGGAGGTCTTGCCGACCCCGGCGGGACCTGTGACGAGCAGGCACTGCGGGGCGTTGTCGGTGGCCTTGAGGGCCTGGCACGCGAGGCGGATCTGATCGTCGCGCCCGACGAGGGGAAGCCGTGCCGGCGGGAGAAGGCAGGGTGCCCCTGCCGGCCCGTTCCCACTCTTGGTCGTCCCCCGGGTGTCCTCGGCGGTGATGGATTCCTCGGCAATGAACTGGCGGACCCGCAGCCATCGGGTCACGTCGCTGTCGGGCAGTCCGAGGGCGCGCAGCAGAGTGTCGACGAGTGCGCCATGAGGCAGCGTTCCCCGGTTGAGCGCGCCGGCCAAGGTGCTTGCGGGCAGGCTGTGGCCGAGTCGGCGGGCGTGTCGTTCGATGGCGCGGTAGGACAGGCCCGTCCTGGATTTCAGCTGCCGTAACCCTGCGAGGAATTCGCTGGTGGTGTGTGCGTCGCCGGGGTCGATGCCGGTCACCTCGCCCGGGGTCATCGCTTCGCCGACTCGTGCGCGGCAACGCGGAGCGCGAGGGGCATGCCTTCCTCCGATGAACTGTGACCGTGCCTCGGTGCGGCCTGAGTGAGCGGGACAGCACATCATCATGCTCAGGGCATCGGGCTCCCGCTACCAATGCGTCGGACAAAGTCCCGCTCCGGCGCGCAGGCGTACTCGGACGCTTCTTCACGACTTCAGAGCGCATGCCGAGTGTCGTGGCGGTCGGTGGTGCGGAGTGAAGGGGCGGTAGCCAGCTGCTTCATCAGCTCCCCGAAGAAGAGCGCTCTCAGCTCAGCGATCGGTGCTGTACGGGCCGGGCCTGTACGCCGACCCCCGCCCCGGTCACCCCCCGGCGACGACGGGGCCGGCCGCACCGGAGGCACGGCCTGGCGGAGCGGGAACAGCTGAGTGACGTCGTTGTGGTTGCCGCCGGTCAAGGTGACGGCGAGCGGGATGCCGGTGGCGTCGGTGATCAGATGGTGCTTGCTGCCCGTCCTGCCCCGGTCGACAGGGCTTCGTCCGGTCTTGGCTCTCCCTTTAACGCGCGGATGTGGTCGTTGTGGCTGGCCTCTCCGTAGGAGCATCCGGTCTCGGCGCCACCCCCGCCAGGTTGTCGGCGACGATCTCCAGTCCGGTCGTCTGACGGACCGCCTGTTCCCAGGCCCGAAGCTCTTCGGGCGTCTTGAGTACCACGTAACTGTCGGGCTGGGCACGGAACACCACCGGCGGCGACATCCTCACGACGTCGTCGTCCTGGCCGTCCAGGGAATTCTCCGAGTTCGAAGTCAGGCATCGTGCCCACCTCGGAGTCGGTAGAGACGTCAAGGATCGGGGGAGGGATGCGCTCCCTTCCACCAAACCACCAACAGGATAGGCCTGTATGTCGGGATGAAGTCCGCCGCCGCCCCGGAGCAGCAGCGGGCGAGCCCGAATGCCGTGGCAAGCCCGTGTGGGAGGAAGCGCGCGGAGCTTCCGTGTGCTCCGCGCGCTCCGGGTGAGGGACCGGCCGGCGTCAGAGGCCGAGGACGCGGAGGGCGTTCTCCTTGAGGATGAGGGGGCGGACCTCTGGCTTGAGGTCGAGGGTTTCGAAGTCGGCCAGCCAGCGGTCGGGCGTGACGACGGGGAAGTCCGAGCCGAACAGCACCTTGTGCCTGAGGAAGGAACCGGCCGCCTTGACCAGCTGCGGCGGGAAGTACTTCGGGGACCAGCCCGACAGGTCGATGTACACGTTGGCCTTGTGCGTGGCGATGGAGATCGCCTCGTCCTGCCAGGGCACCGACGGGTGGGCCAGGACGATCGTCAGGCCGGGGAAGTCGGCGGCGACGTCGTCCAGGAGCATCGGGTCGGAGTAGCGCAGCTTGATGCCGCGCCCACCGGGCAGGCCCGCGCCGATCCCGGACTGTCCGGTGTGGAACAGGGCGGGAACCTCCAGCTCCTGGAGCGCCTCGTAGAGCGGGTAGTGCTCACGGGCGTTCGGTGCGAACGCCTGGAGGCTCGGGTGGAACTTGAAGCCGCGGACGCCGTGGTCGAGGACGAGCGCGCGGGCCCGGGCGACGGCGTCCGGACGGTGCGGGTCGACCGAGCCGAACGGGATGAGGACGTCCGGGTGGGCGGCCGCGGCGTCGGCGATCTCCTCGCTGGACAGTGCGGGATGGCCCAGGCCTGTGGTGGCGTCCACCGTGAAGATCACGGCGGCCATCCGGCGCTCGCGGTAGTGGGCGGCGATGCGCTCGACGGTCGGGGTGCGGTCCTGGCCGGACTTGAAGTAGGCGGCCGAGGCGTCCATCAGCTCGGCGTCGAGCGCGAGATGGCCGTGGGCGTCCTGCTCCACGTGGACGTGGAAGTCGATCGCGGTCAGATCGGCGGGGTTCATCGGGGTACTCACAGGTGGTCGGTCCGCTTCTTGGCGTCGAGGAGGAGGGTGAGGAGGGCGTCGCGTTCGGCGACGAGGCCGGTCTCCGGGGTCCCGGCCAGCTCGTCGGCCACGCCCTGGGTGATCGCGCGCGCCAGCTCGGGCGTGAGACGTGGTGCGCCGAGGTCGGCCCACCATTCCTCCATGGGCGGGCCGAGGTGCTCCAGGACGTGCGCGATGCCGCCGGGGCCGCCCGACAGGTGCTGGTTGAGGAAGGGCCCGAGCAGCGCCCAGCGCAGTCCGGGACCGTGGGCGATGGCGGCGTCGATGTCGGCGACGCTCGCCGCGCCCCGCTCGACGAGGGAGTACGCCTCGCGCCACAGCGCCGCCTGGAGACGGTTCGCGACGTGGCCCGGCAACTCCCGGCGCAGCCGGATCGGATGGCGTCCGAGGCCGCGGTAGAAGCCCATGGCCTCCTCGACGGCGGCCTCCGCCGTCCGCTCGCCCGGCACGACCTCGACCAGCGGGATCAGGTGGGGCGGGTTGAACGGATGCCCGACGAGGACCCGTTCGGGATGGGCCGCGCAGGCGCGCTGGATCCGCGACGGCAGCAGCCCGGAGGAGCTGCTCGCCAGGATGGTCCCCGGCGGGGCGGCGGCGTCGAGTACGGCGAAGACCTCGTCCTTCAGCTCGGGGCGTTCCGGGCCGCTCTCCTGGACGAAGCCGGCGTCGGCGACGGCCTCGGCGAGGTCCGGGGTGAAGGACAGCCGCTCCTGGCGGGCGGTGACCGCCGCCCGGAGCCGGGCCTCCGCCCCGGGGGCGGGGTCGGTCGCGACGACCTCGTGCCCGTACTCCAGGAAGAGGGTGGTCCAGGAGGCCCCGATGACCCCGGTACCGACGACGGCGACCCTCATGACGTGCTCCCGTGCCCGGTGCCTGCGGCTCGCCTGGCGGCGAACGCGACGAAGGGGTCCAGGGAGCGCGGGTCGGCGAGGACGTCGGTGCTGGCGACGGACTCGGGGCGGGCACCGAGGAGGATCCTCTTGACCGGCACCTCCAGCTTCTTGCCGGTCCGGTTGCGCGGGATGGCGGGCACCCGCTCGATGACGTCCGGGACGTGCCGCGGCGACAGTGCCGACCTCAGCGCGCGGGCGATGCGCGTGCGGAGCGCGTCGTCCAGCTCCACCGGTCCGGTGACGAAGAGCAGCAGTTCTCCGTTGCCGCCTTCCGGGTCCTCGATGTGGACGACGAGGCTGTCGTCGACCTCGGGCAGGTCCTCGACGACCGCGTAGAACTCCGCGGTGCCGAGCCGGACGCCGCCGCGGTTGAGAGTGGCGTCGGAGCGTCCGGCGACGATGCAGTGGCCCTCGGGCGCGAATCGCACCCAGTCGCCGTGCCGCCACACGCCCGGGTACTCCTCGAAGTACGCCGACCGGTAGCGGGAGCCGTCGGTGTCGCCCCAGAAGCCGACGGGCATCGACGGCATCGGCTCGGTGATCACCAGTTCGCCCAGCTCGCCCACCACCCGCTCGCCCTTGCTGTCGTAGGCGTACGCGGCGACCCCGAGGCAGGGGCCGGAGATCTCCCCGGCGCGCACGGTCTGCAGCGGGCTGCCCTGGAGGATGCCGGTGCACACGTCGGTGCCTCCGCAGCCGACGTTGAGGAGCACCTGGTCGCCGAACTGCTCGGCCACCCAGCGGAAGCCGTCGGCGGCGAGCGGGCTGCCCGCCGCGCCGAGCTGCCGCAGCCGTGACAGGTCGAACTCCTCGGCGGGCCGGATCCCGGCCTTGCGGCAGGCCATCAGATAGCCGGGGCTCACGCCCATCAGCGTCGCCCCGGTCTCGGCCGCTATCCGCCACTGTTCCCGCAGGTCCGGGTGGACCGGGTTCCCGTCGATCATGACGATGGACGCGCGGACGAGCAGGGCGGACACCAGGGTGTTCCACAGCATCCAGGCGGTGGTGCTGAACCAGAGCATCCGGTCGCCCGGCTTCAGGTCCCAGCTGAGCGCGTTGTTCTTGAGGTGCTCCAGGAGTATGCCGCCGTGCCGGTGCACGATCGCCTTCGGAATGCCGGTGGTCCCGGAGGAGAAGAGCACGAAGAGCGGGTGGTCGAACGGCACGGCCTCGAAGGCGAGTTCCGCCGGCTCCTCCGGTCCGTCGAGCAGCTCGGTCCAGCTCAGGGCGTCGGGCAGGGTGTTCTCCCCGTACGGGACGTGGACGATCCGTTCCACGGTGGGGAGTTTGGCGGCGATCTCCGCCACCTCGGTACGGCGGTCGATGTCCCGTTCCCCGTAGCGGTAGCCGGCGACGGTCAGCAGCACCTTCGGTTCGAGCTGGGCGAACCGGTCGACCACGCTGCGGGAGCCGAACTCCGGTGCGCAGGCCGCCCAGACGGCGCCGATGCTCGCGGTGGCGAGGAAGGCCACCAGGGTCTCCGGTACGTTCGGCAGATACGCGACGACCCGGTCGCCCTTGCCGACGCCGAGGCGGAGGAGTCCGGCGCGGGCGCGGGCCACTTGGTCGCGGAGCTCGCCGAAGGTCAGTTCCATAGGCGCCCTGGTTTGGGAGCGGGCGACGACGGCGACGGCGTCGAGGTCCTCCTCGCGGCCGAGCGCGTGCTCGGCGTAGTTGAGGGTCGCACCGGGGAACCACTCGGTGTCGGGCATGGACTTGCGGCCCAGGGTGGCGGTGGGCGGGGTGTGCGGCCGGACGTCGAAGAACTCCCAGACCGACGACCAGAAGCCCGCCAGATCGGTGACGGACCACTGCCACAGGCTGTCGTAGTCCGGGAAGCGCAGCTGTCGCTCCGACTCCAGCCAGCCGAGGTAGCGGCCGATCTCCGAGTCGTCCCTGACCGTGGGGCCGGGGGTGCTGAGGATCTCGTTCATCGGGCGACCTTTCCGGGGTTGACCTTCGCGGCGCGGCCGTCCAGGAACGCCCGCATCCTCTCCTGGGCGTCGCCGCTGCCGGCCGCGACGGCCGACATGAGGGATTCGAGCAGGAGGCCGCCGGCCGGCGAGGCCTCGGCGATCCTGGGGAGGGCCTGGAGGACGGCGAAGTTGGTCAGCGGCGCGTTTGCCGCGATCCGGCCGGCGAGTTCCACGGCCTTGGCGCGCGCCCCGCCCTCGTCGGTGAGGTACTGCGAGAAGCCGACGGCCTGGCCCTCGGCGGCGTCCAGGACGCGGCCGGTGAGCATCATGTCCGCCATCCGGTGCGCGCCGATCAACCGGGGGATCCGGACCGAGCCGCCACCGCCGACGAACAGGCCGCGCTGCCCTTCGGGAAGGGCGTAGAACGTGGACGGATCGGCCACGCGGATGTGCGCGGAGGCCGCCAGCTCCAGGCCGCCACCGATGACCGCGCCCTTCAGCGCGGCCACCACGGGGACACGCCCGCCCTCGATCGTGTCGAAGACGCGGTGCCACATGAGCGAGTGCTCCAGGGCCTCCTCGGTGGAGCGCTCGGTCAGCTCGCCGAGGTCGAGCCCGGCCGAGAAGTGGTCGCCCTCGGCGTCGAGGACGACGGCCCGCACGTCGGGGCCCGGCTTCCGGAAGAACTCCTCGATGCTCAGCACCGTGGCGTCGTCGAGGGCGTTGCGCTTGGCCGGGCGGCAGAGCGTCAGGACCGCCACTCCGTCGCGGCGGTCAATGGAAAGCGTGCTCAAGGAAGGCTCCTCAATCATCAGGAATCCTGAGTATCGGAGGGCGTGGCGCCACCGAGCAAGGGGGTTGGGCTAGAATTTTCGACAGGATTCCTGATGATGGGGAGGGCATGTGAAGGACGTCGCTCCGCCGTCGCTGCTGTACTCGGTGAAGCAGGTCGAGCTGGCCACCCGCGCCCGGCTCGACGACCTGCTCAAGCCCTCGGGCGTCACCGCTCTGCAGTACACGGCGCTGACCGTGCTCGAACGCCGGGACGGCATGTCCGCGGCCGAGCTCGCCCGCAACTCCTTCGTCACGCCCCAGTCCATGTCCGATCTGGTCGGCGCGCTGGAGCGACGCGGTCTCATCAGCCGGTCCCCGGACCCGGTGAGCCGACGTCGCCACGTCATCAGCCTCACCGACGACGGCCGCGCTCTGCTGGCCCTCCACGCGCCGGCCGTCCGGCAGCTGGAGGACGAGATGCTGAAGGACTTCACGGCCGGCGAGCGCACCGTCTTCCGTGACCTCCTCAACCGCGCCCGCGCGGCGCTCGGGTAGCGCGCCGACCGATCTCGTCGCCCACCCTCCCGGTCCGCTTCCAACCGACGACCGAAGCCTTGCGCCACACGCTTCAGGGCCCGTCCGGCAGCCGGCTGCCGTGGAAGCCGTACGGGATCCGGGCCGGCAGGTGGGCGACGGCGACCGGGTCGGCCGCGAGGTCGGCCGCGTCGAGCCGGGCCAGGTCGCTGCGGGCCGGTGGCGGCGTCGTGGACGTACGTCACCAGCCGACCCGGTCCGCCGGCGGTCCCGTCGGCCGGGGCCAACACCGCCTCGCCGGGCGTGCGGACCGGCCCGAAGTCGTGGACCGTCACGGCCCCGGTCCGCAGGTCGTACCGGCGCAGTCAATGCGCGCAGGTGACGTGCCCGAACTCGGCCTGGCGGCCGGTCTGCCGGTCACCGACGCGGGAGAACTCGCCGGGCCGGTCATCGCACTGCTCCTCCCGGACGGTTCCGGCGGCCGGGTCGCGGGTCCACTTCCGGAGCACGGCCTCCCGGCCGCCGCTCACGGACCCGGCACGGTCGCGCCGCGACAGCTCCGGGGTAGGTGAGGTGCGCAGGCACCAGCCGGACGAGGGCATCCGGGATCCGCCCGGTGACGGGCAGGTCGTGCGCGGTCAGCTCCGCCGCGACGGTGCGCAGTTGCCCGAGAGGTGGCGGGGTGCGCTGCCGGCGGGACTGCCGGGCGTGAGGGTGTCGATGCTCATCGGGCGCCCGCCTTGGCCTGGGTGGCGGCGACGTAGCGACTGGTGAAGAGCATCGGGAGGACGAAGCCGGCGGCCTGGACGAGCGTGGCGGCGGTGGTGTGGCCCCGGCCGGCGTGCGCGAGCAGCGCGAGGCCGGCGGCCGTCAGTGCGAAGGCCCCCGCCCACACGCCGGTGATGACGGTGTTGGCCCGGACGAAGGGCCGCAGCCCCCACACCTCGCGGGGCGTGCCGCGCTTGGCGATGCCCAGAGTGAAGGGCTTGCGGATGAGCAGCGAGACCCCGGCGACCAGGGCCAGGACGGCCGAGGAGAGAGCGGCCGAGTAGTCGTGCACGTCCGAGCCGGGGTCGGCGAAGGCGATGCAGGCCAGGACCGCGAAGAAGGCCGCGGAGCCGATCTCGATGATCAGTGCGTCGAAGCCGACGCCCTCGCGGCGCTGCTGGACGATGATCGCCACCGCCGCGACCAGCGCGGCCGCCGCGCCCCACTGCCATTGGGCGGACGGAATCACCGCGAAGACGATCCACGGCAGGAAGGTGCGCAGGTACGACATCGAAATCCCCCGGTCGATCGGTCCGCCGGTCGGCCCGCCGGACTCATATTCCTGTTATGACATGTCGAAAGTAGACCTTCCAAAGGTGACATGTCAAGGATGGAAGGTAGAGTGGGAGCCATGAGCCTTCGACACGCCCTTCTCGGACTCCTGTCAGAGCGCCCGGCCAGCGGCTACGACCTGCTGAAGCGGTTCGAGACCTCACTGGCCAACGTGTGGCCCGCCACCCAGAGCCAGATGTACTCGGAGCTGTCCAAGCTGGCAGCGAACGGGCTGATCGACGTATCGGCCGAGGGCCCGCGGGGCCGCAAGGAGTACACCCTCACCGACGAGGGGCTGACAGAACTGCGGCACTGGCTGACCGAGACCAAGCCGCAGCGCAACACCCGCAGCGACATCCTGCTTCGGGTCTTCTTCCTGGGAGTGCTCACCCCCGAGCAGGCACGGGGCTACCTGACCGAGCTTCAGGAACTGTCCGAGCGGGAGTACGAGAACCTGCGCCGGTTGGAGTCCTCGATCGACTGGGGTGACGACCGGCTGTCGGTGCACGGCCGGATCGCCCTGGAGTACGGGCTCCGGTTCAACGCGATGCGCCGGGAGTGGGCGCAGTGGGCCGCCGGGCAACTGCGCTGACATCCGGGGCAGAGGCATGGCGAGGCGGGGGGCGAGCGGTGAGGGAGACGCGGCACCCTCCGACCAGACCGGCGACCCTGACGCGCATTCCAGGAGCCGTTCCGGAAAGACCGGATTGGCAGCGAGCAGCGGCGCGGTGACCCAGGACGGCACGGGCGACGGTGGCCCGAACACCCCGCAGAGCCCCTGCGCGACGGTGAGTTCCTGTCCCGGTGACAGCGAGGCACTGCCGAGATCCACTTCCTGTGAGGTCTCCGCCGCCTCGAGGACGCATATCTCTGAGCTGTCGGTGTAGACCTTGATGGTCGCCGTGGGTACGAGGTCCTCGATCACGATCCACTGTGAGCCGGGGCAGGGGCGCGTCGACACCCGCGGCGGTCCGGGCGGTTGCGTGGCGCAGGCCGTCATGGGGCCCTCGCCCCAGCTTGGCACCCAGCCGTCTGTGTCATGGAGCAGCACGGGGTTGCCGGCTGCGAGCAATGACAGATGCCACTGCATCGTGCAGCCGCCCGACGCCAGGTACAGCCATGGCCCGGGCAGCCCTGCCGCACGGTCGCGTTCGTGCCAGGTGATCGAACAGGGCCAGTCGATCAGGTCCCCCGGCGCGCGCCGACCGTCACCGTGCGGAGGCACCCGCTCGATCACGGGCCCATGAGAGTGGCTGAATTTCGCCCTGTCTGACAGGGCATGCTCTTGGATCACTCGTGCGGCGGGGGAGGGTCTCCTGTCTGTTTCAGAGTGGGGTTTTCATGGCCTGGTCATGGCGCAGGACATCGTGGCGGGGGCTGGCAGGCGTCACGCTGGTGGGCACGTTGCTGGGGCTCTTGTCCAGCACGGTGCCGGCACACGCCATCGTCAATGGCACAAAGGCCACACGGATGCCCCCGTACATGGCGTCACTCCAGGAGTACAGGAGGCACATCTGCGGTGGGGTCATTCTGGACGACAGGACGATCCTCACCGCCGCGCACTGCCTCCAACGCCAAAGCCCTCCGAGTGCGCTGAGCGTGGGGGTGGGCAGCCTCCGGCTCGACGGGACCACCAACTACCCCGTGGAGAAGTACGTTGTCCACCCGCAGTACAGCATGTTTGTCGAGTACAACAACGACGTCGCGGTGCTCAAGCTGGCGACGCCTCTGACCTTCAAGCCCGGCAGCGTCGGCCCGGTCAGCTGGCCGCCCTCCTCCGGCCAGCCGCCGTACGGCCAGATCCTCTCCATCGCAGGATGGGGGCTCCTTTCCGAAGGCGGCTCGGCACCGAATGACCTGTACACCACGAATGTGATGGTCCTGAGGAACGACGAAGAGGGGTGCTCGAACTACTCCAGAGAAGGCCGCCTCTCTGACACGATGTTCTGCGCCGGATACCCGGACGGGCACACGGATGCCTGCCAGGGGGACAGCGGCGGCGCGCTCGTCAACCGGTACAACGAGCTGGTCGGCATCGCCTCCTGGGGCCAGGGCTGCGCCCTGCCAGGACGGGCCGGCGTGTACACGAACGTCAACAAGCTCTACTCCTGGATCAAGGCCAACATGTAACCCCACACAGGACAATGCGGACCGTCGTGCACAGAAGCGTTGGAGCACGCGCCGTACGTCACCACAGAGCGCAGGGCCCTGGCGGATGCCAGGGCCCTGAGTCGTATCAGGTCGGTGACAGCCACGGGGATGCCAAGGGTCTGATCACCAGCACGCCCCCGGGGCGGCGAGAAAGGGGATCTCCAGAAGGGACCGTCCGGCGGGGTCTTCGTCCGAGCCGGCCGACCACGGCCTGGGACGGTCCCGTGGCGGACTGACCGGCAAGATCGCCGAAGCCCTTGTCGGTGGTGATCGCGGCCGGGCAGCGAGGTGACTCATCGCAGTTCGAGCCGGTCCTGGAAGCGATCCGGGTGCCCGGATCGGGCGTGGCAGGCCGCGCAAGCGCCCGGACCGGGTCCGGGCCGACAAGGCGTACGACTCCCGCGGCGGCGCGGTCGGTTGGTGCGCGCGGTCGGCCGGTCCGGGCGTGGGCGCCCGGGCCGGCCGACCGGCGACGGGGTCAGAGTCTGATCAGTGCTCCGGTGGCGGTGGCCGGGGCCAGGGCTGGTGTTCCGGCGAAGGTAGCGTTGTAGTGCAGGGCGAGCAGGGCCGTGAGGACGGGCACGACACCCGCGCACTCGGCGGTGCCTGCGACGTCGGTCGTGCCGGAGCACACGGTGGTCGATCCGACGGTGAAGACGACGTTCTGGCCGGGGACGGGCCGTCCGGTGGTGGTGTCCGTCAACGTGGCCGACAGGTTGAGGGTCAGGTTGAGCGGGCCTGGTTGCAGGTTGAGCAGGATCGGGCTGGCCGTGAGGCTGGTGGTGTCCCGGTTGTACGTGTACTTCGCGGTGCCGGTGCCGCCGATGGTGGTGACCGCCACGTCCACGGACGTACCGGCGGTGCCCGCCGGGGCGACGGCCGTGATCGAGGTGCTGCTGGTGACCGTGAAGGAGGTGGCGGCCGTGCCGCCGAAGGTCACGGCCGTGGCCCCGGTGAAGCCGGTGCCGGTGATCGTCACCTGATTACCGCCGGGGGAGGCCCCGTTGCTCGGGCTCAGGGCCGTGAGGGTGGGCGCGGCGACGTAGGTGTACTGGGCGGCCGTGCCGGTGGCGCTGGTGCCGTTGTCGGTGGTGACGGTGACGTCCACCGTTCCCTCGACCCCGGCGGGGGCGGTGGCGGTGATGCTCGTGGCGCTGGTGACGGTGAACGACGTCGCGGGTGTGGCGCCGAAGTGGACGGCGCTCGCGCCGGTGAAGCCGGTCCCGGTGATCGTCACCTGGGTGCCGCCGGTGGCCGGGCCGGAGGCGGGGCTCACCGCGCTCACCACGGGAGCCGGGATGTAGGTGAAGCGGTCGTCCGGTTGGCTGGTGCTGGTGCCGTTCGGGGTCGTGACGGTGATGTCCACGGTCCCGGTCCCCGCCGGAGCGGTGGCGGTGATGGACGTCGTGCCGGTGACGGTGAAGGAGGCGGCCGGCGTCGACCCGAAGTGCACTGCGGTGGTGCCGCCCAGATTGGTGCCCGTGATGGTGACCTTGGTTCCGCCGAGTGCCGGGCCGCTGGTCGGGCTCACGGTGGTCACGGCGGGCTGCGCGACGTAGGTGTAGCGGGCGGCGGCACCAGCCACGCTGGTTCCGCCGGGCGTGGTGACCTGGACGTCCACGGCGCCGGCGGTGCCGGCCGGTGCGGTGGCGGTGCAGGAGGTCGCCGAGCAGGACACGTCGGTGGCCGGGTGGCCCGTGCCGAAGGTCACCGAGGTCGCCCCGGACAGGCCGGTGCCGGTGATGGTGACCGTGGTGCCGCCCGCCAGCGGGCCGGAGTCGGGGCTGACGCCGGTCACGACGGGGTACGCGATGTAGGTGTAGCGGTCGGCGCTGCCCGCCGCGCTGGTGCCGTTGGGCGTGGTGACCTGGACGTCCACGGTGCCGGCGGTGCCGGCCGGTGCGGTGGCGGTGCAGGAGGTCGCCGAGCAGGACACGTCGGTGGCCGGGTGGCCCGTGCCGAAGGTCACCGAGGTCGCCCCGGACAGGTCGGTGCCGGTGATGGTGACCGTGGTGCCGCCGGCGGCCGGGCCGGAGGCGGGGCTGATGCCGGTGACCACGGGCAGCGGCGGCGGCACGGCGAGCACGTTCACCGAGTTCAGGCCGTTGTCGGTGACGTAGGCGTACGCGCCGTCGGGGGTGAAGACCGCCCCGTAGGGGTTGTGGACCGGGGCGAACGATGCCACCGTGTCCGTGGCCGTGCTGATCACGGCGATGCCGTTGCCCGCGGAGACGAAGACGTGGGAGCCGTCCGGCATGATGGCCAGGTTGTACGAGGCGGGTCCGGTCGGGATCGTCTTCGTGACCGTGTTGGTGGTGGTGTCGATCACGCTGGCCGACTGGTACTGCCCATTGGCGACGTAGACCTTGGAGCCGTCCGGGGTGACGGCCAGGTCACTGCCGTCGCTGGGCGTGCTGATCGTCGCGACCTTGGCGTTGCCGGCCGTACGGTCGAGGACGGCGAGGGAACCGCGGTATCCCAGCGCGTAGACGTAGTGCTCGTCCGGGGAGAGGGCTATCTCCACCGAGTCCTGCGCGATCGTCTGCACGACCGCATGGGTGGCGGTGCTGACGACCGTGATGGTGGAGTTGGTGGAGACCCAGAGTTCGCTGCCGTCGTGGGTGACCGCGAGAGAACTGGGGGAGCCCAGACCGGAGATGGTGCGTGTGATGGTGTTGGTCGCCGTGCTGATGACGCTGACCGAATTGCTGTATCTGTTCGCCACGTAGACGGTCGACCCGTCGGGGGTGACGGCGACGTCCCACGGCATCTGACCCACCGGGATCGTCGCCTTGACGGTGTTGCTGGCCGTGTCCACCACACTGACCGAGTTGCCGTTCACGTTCACGACGTACACGCTCGACCCGTCCGGGGTGATCGCCGCGTACAGCGGGGAGTCGCCGACGCGGATGGTCGCGATCACCTTGGTGGGCGGGGCGCTCGCCGCGGCGGTACCGGCCACCCCGGCCAGGGCCAGGGCCATGGTCAGCACGGCGCCGGTCGCGGCTCTGGCCCAGGATCTTGCGCGTCTAGGCCCCCAGGACGGTAACGCCCCCAACTCTCGGATACGGGACAGGCGCATAGCGGTATTCCCCCCTCGCTGCGTCCACCGCGCCCCGGCAGCCCCTGGTGAGCTTCCCTGAAAGAGGGCACGGCGACTTGGTCAGAGGCAGACTCGCACAGCGGACCAGTTGACGATCGACGAACGAGAACATTCGCACGCCCCGTCGACATGACCGAACCTGGCGGGGCTGAAAGTGCTGGTCACAGCCACTCATTGATGGCTGCGACCAGCACTGTCGCTTCGTAGTGGACGGCGAGCTTGTCGTACTCCGTGACCCTAGACAGCCAAGGGCTTTGACGTGTGACTACTCCGCTCCTCGGTTCGTCCCGGAGGGCGGAGGGCACCGCGCCGTACGCCCTGCGCTCTCGACCCGCGCAAGCCCTGCGCTCCGAGAGCAGGAAGGCCGTACGGTCATTGTCGTGAAGCCCGGCACGCGGACGGGCAGCCTCTTCAACTCCATGCTCGGACAGTGCTGTTGCACGGTGAGGCGCGCTTTCTGGCCATTTCCGGCAAAGTGTGCTGCTGCTGTGATCGAAATGTGTAGCTTTCGTGCGACACGGAAGGCGTAGTTGCCTTTGCGCCAGACGCTGTGGGGTCTGGCCTCCACGGCGACTGCCCTTCCCTCCTCCTGAGACGGGACACTTGATGAGCCCTACGAGCGCCGAATCATCCGCGACCACCCCGCCGACCTCCACGAGCACGTCGGCCACGTCCGATGCGGACAAGACGATGCTCGACGGCCCCACGCCGAAAGACTTACTCCCCACCACCGGCAACTACCCGACGGAGATCGTCCGGTACCGGTCGGTAGTGCTCACCGATATTCCCGGAGCGAAGCCGACCCGCGCCCTGACCGGTGCCGTCGACCTCGGCGCGGAGGACCTGCCGTTCTACAACCGCCCGGCCGAGGGCATGATCGTCACCACCGAGCAGAGCTGGTCGGCC
Organism: Streptomyces sp. NPDC004327; assembly: GCF_042873935.1. Taxonomy (NCBI): domain Bacteria; kingdom Bacillati; phylum Actinomycetota; class Actinomycetes; order Kitasatosporales; family Streptomycetaceae; genus Streptomyces; species Streptomyces sp. NPDC004327. The sequence continues at coordinate 1,347,389 of NZ_JBIAME010000001.1, forward strand.
CAGGGCGTGACGCTCGGCAGGCTGCTGCACAGCCTGGCGCTCGCGCCCGGCGAGAGCACCCGGGTCGCAGTGGTCGACTGGCAGCGCACCACCCGGGCCACCGGTACCGAGACGGCGTCCGAACACGAGGTGCTCTTCGGGAGCACCGAGCAGAACCGGTCGATCAGCGAGGTCGCGAACACGATCGCCCATGAGGAGCAGTACGGCGAATCGCAAGGGGCCCAGAAGAGCCAGTCGTCCAGCTCCGGCGGCAGTCTCGGCGTCTCCGTCTTCGGTATCAGCGGCGGCGGCAACTGGAGCAAGTCGTCGAACTCGGGCGTCGCGATGTCGGTTTCACGCTCCACGGGCACGAAGTGGGTCGCGGCGGAGGCGACGCAGCGGATCAGCGCACGGACCCAGCAGCTCGCGACCGCGGCCCGCAGCCGGAACATGACGGTCGTGCGCGAGACGACGCAGACGGAGAACGACAAGGTCACCACCCGGGTCGTCACCAACTACAACCACATGCACGCGATGTCGGTGCAGTACTACGAGGTCGTCCAGGTCTACAGCGTGACGACTAGGCCGGCCAAGCTGGAACGCTGTCTGTTCATCCCGCTGCAGGAGCTCACCTTCACACCCACCAGCCTCCAGCGGTACAAGGAGGTGCTCGCGTCGGTGGCTCCGGCCGACTGGGCGATGAAGATCCGCGCGGCGAACCCGTTCGAGACCGCCGTGCGCAGGCTCGACGCGTGCTCGGCGCCGGAGGTGGCGGACCGCCAGGAGTTCGACGGGGTGGAGCTGGCCGACATCGCCGCCTCGTCGATGGGTGTGTACGGGGTGCGCAAGGCCGACGGCGTCCCGATGCGGTTCGACCCGGCGACGCAGCGGTGGAATCCGCTGCCCACCACGGGCCTGACCGGGGGCCTGACCCGCATCGCGCCGGGCAAGAACATCGTCTGGGGGATCCGAGCCAGCGACAAATTGATCCTCCAGTTCGACGGGACGACCTGGCGCCCCGACCCGGTGACCGGCTGGGCGCTGCGCATCGCCTGCGGCACAGACGACACGGTCTCCATGGTCGGCACCAACAACTTGATCCACCAGCGGGGCCAGAGCTCGTACTCGAGCACGGGCATCGTGGCCGACGACCTCGCCGTCACCGGCAAGGACAAGCTGTGGTACTCCCGGCAGGGGGTCGTGTACGAGCGCAGCAGCGGTACCGAGGGGATCCGGCGGAACGGACCGGGCGTGCAGAGCCTGTCCGCCACGTCCGACGGCGCGGTCTGGGCCGTCGTCCAGGCCCAGCCCACCGGCGAGACGATGCCCCTGCTGGTCCAGAGCGGCACGACGAGCGTGATCCGTCCCGCGATAGGCGGCCTGCAGAGCACCACCGGGCTGGCGCAGATCGCCTCCGCCGGCGGGGACTACTGGGTCCTCATGAGCAACGGGACAGTGCGCCGGATCATGGGGCGAGAGACCCCGATACCCTTCGACGACCAGCCGAAGGCGGAGTCCCCCTACGCGTCCCGGATCGACGTGTGGTCCGACAGCGACGGCATCCGCGGCATCCAGGTGGTCTTCCCGAGCCACGTCTTCGGCTGCGGCGACATCGGCGGCTCCGGCGCGCAGCAGGCGTCCTACACCTTCGGCGGCGGCGACAGGCTGGTCTCCTACGAAGCCTGGAGCGGCAGGGCAGGCCGCGGCAGCCTCGCCGGGCTGCGCCTGAAGATGACCTCGGGCGTGGCGAACTTTGGCACCGCCGCGACCACCACCGCCGCACCCGACCTGTCCGAGGACGCCGGCGGCGCCTCGACGATCTGCGGGCTGTTCGGCTCCACGGTCAAGTCCGGCAGCCGCACCTACGTCGCCTCGATCGGCTTCCACGTGCGCGGCGGGAAGGTGCCCCAGGCGGTCCTGGACCACCTCAACGACAACAGCCGGCACTACAGCCGGGCCGTGTGGGCCAACGCCGACGAGCTGACGCTCAGCCGCATCCTCGCCAATTACTCCTACACCCCTGCGGGTTCGACCGCCGAGCCGGTCCCGCTCGGCATGCTGCTGGACCCGAAGCCGGTCGCCGCCACCGCCAACTACCTGGGGTTCCGCTGGAACTTCGCCAGCGAGGAGGAACGGGAGGAGTGGACCAACTCCCGCAAGGCGAGCGACAACACGTTCGGGGCACCGGCGACCAGCACGATCGCCCTCGCCACCGACGGCGTCTTCGCCGAGGCCGTCCTCGGCCGGTCCAACTCGGCCGAGAAGATCGACCTCACCCGCTTCTGGAACTGGAAGGACTCGCCGATCCAGATCACCCCCGCCGACATCGCCCCCGTCTCCACCGCCACACGCGCGCAGAACCTCGACACCACGGCGGCCGGCATGGGCGTCTCCCAGGCCAAGTTCACCCCGCTGGTGGCGATGCCCGACCCGAACGGCCTCCAGGCGATCCAGGCCATCACCACGGCCAACCTGTTCCGCGACATGAGCGGCCTCGCCCAGATGAGCCAGGTCCTCAGCAAGGGCATCGAAGCCGCCGCCACCAACGACAAGGAAGCCGGCGTACGTGCCCAGGAAGCCCTGAAGACCGCCACCGAACACCTTCAGAAGATGGCCCAGATCGCGGTCGACGCGGCTGGCAAGGCCGTACCGCTCGTCACCGGGGGAGCCGGAGGCGGCAACCTCAGCGCCCTCGGCGGCATGCTCAACCAGGGCATCAAGACCGACCCGCCCAAGCCCGCCCCCGCGCCGGCGTCCGGGACCGCCCCCGCGTCCGACTCGGGCGCGAAAGCCTGACCCCCGCGCCGTGTGGGTCCGGGCCGCCACCCTGACCCACACGACGCCCCCAGGGCAGCGCCAGCCGTTACGGGGCCGTCCGGAGGCGGATTTCCCAGGCCCCTTCTTCCAGGCCGCCCCCTTCCGGATGAGTTGAACCCGGGCCCGTGCCCGATGATCTCGACCGGCAGGATGGCCAGGTGCCGTCTGCTCTTGTTCCGCACGAAGGCGGCGGGGTCACCTGCCATGAGGCGGAGCAGCTCCTTGACATTTGTGGGTGACTAGGGTGTTCCTTGCTTCCGGCAGGTCCGCCTCGCCGACGGCGGCCGGATCCGGCCGGTTCGGCCTGCAGGTGGGGCAGCTCGGCCGGCCAGCATCGGCGTCATGGGGCACCAAGCGGTTGGCGCTCGGCCGTGTCCGGCTCCCGCGATCGGTGACGCCTGCTGAGCGTGTGCTCCCGGCCTGGTGACGGTGTCGCGCGTAGCGTTGACGGTGATGAACGAGGCGACGCATGAATCATGATGCGGACCATCCCGGCACGTCACCTGGTGAGGGGGACAGGCCGGATCTTCGGCTGTTCCTGGACGATCAGTTGGACGGAATCGCTCAGCAGTTGCGTGCTCTGGCCAGGGCGAGGGACCGGGTGCAGGGGCTGCTGTCGGCGGTGCTAGCCATCGGCAGCGAGCTGGACCTGCCGACGGTGCTCCGCCGTATCGTCACGACCGCCATGGACTTGGCCGACGCCCGCTACGGAGCGCTCGGCGTGCTCGCCCCCTCCGGCGACCACCTGGAGCAGTTCATCACCGCCGGCTTGACCGACGACGAACGCGCGGCCCTCGCCGGGGTCGACTTTCCCCACGGCCGCGGCGTTCTCGGGCACCTGATCCACCATCCCGAGCCGCTGCGGGTGGACGACATCCCCTCCCACCCGGCCTCGGTCGGCTTCCCGCCCGGCCATCCGCCCATGCGCACCCTGCTCGGCGTGGCGATCAGCGTCCGAGGCGAGATCTACGGGGACCTCTACCTCTCCGGACGCCATGACGGCCAGCCATTCGACCGGGACGACGAAGAGGTCGTACGCGCCCTCGCGGGAGCAGCCGGCATCGCCATTGAGAACGCCCGCCTGTTCGGCTACATGCGCGACAGCGCTGAACAGTTCCAGCGACTCCTGCTGCCCGTCCTGCCGGACCTCACCCCGTTCTCCGGCGCCGCGGTCTACCGCACCGCCGCCGAACCGGCCACCGTCGGCGGCGACTGGTACGACGCCGCCGTCCTGCCCGACCGGGCCTGCGCGGCTGTCATCGGCGACGTCGTCGGCCACGACCTGCACGCCGCAGCCGCCATGGCCCAGGCCCGCAACATGCTCCGGGCCCTGCTCTACGCCCGCAAGACCCCGCCCAGCGCGGTGCTGACGCAGCTCGACCGCACCATCCAGGCCATCACCGACCTGCCCGTCACCACCGCCTTGCTGGCCCGGATCGAACCCGCCACCAACGGCTGGACCCTCCACTGGAGTACCGCCGGTCACCTGCCGCCGCTCATCCTCACTCCCGTCGGACCCCCTCGGTACCTGCACGCCGAACCCGGCATCCCCCTCGGCGTCGACGACGAGATCCGTCGCCCCGACCACACCCACCTCCTGCCTGGTGGCACCACCGTCCTGCTCTTCACTGACGGCCTCGTCGAACACCCCGATCACGCCATCGACGACCGCCTGCACGCCCTCGCCGACCTCGCCGCCGCCCACGCCCACCAGCCCCTGGACGACCTCGTCCGCATCCTCGCCGACAACCACCCCAGCGACGGCCACGACGACATGGCCATCCTGGCCATCCGAACCCCCACCGAAGACCGACTGCACGAGCCGCTCCCGTCTGAAGGGTGACGCCGGGGCTGGCAGCCGCCGAGGCGTCCCGTCCGTCCCGGGCCCGGGGCTCCGAGCTACGCGATCTGCCTACCGCTGTGTCGCTACGGACCGTCTCTCCTGCCTAGAGGAGACATTCGCTGTCGGGCTCCACCTTGATGATGTCCCCGCTGGCAACTCCACGTACGAACCAGGGAGTGTTGTCCAAACGCAGCGTGCCGTCATCGTTCAGGTGAGGCCCATGAAGTCGAGGAGGAACCACTTCTCGCACTCATACCGATCGCGAAGTGCCAATGTTCCGTCTGCCACGAGATCCTTCCCGTCCCACCACCATCGTGGCCTCGAATCGAGAGCTCCTGGATAGTTGAAGAGCTTGTGGGGAAGAGGTTCTCATCGAAATTGCTCGGAACCCTGTTCGCCGACGACGACGCCCACGACGGCATCGGCTGCGAGTGCGAAGTCGGGAGTTTCGTCGTCGTTGAACGTAAGCCGCCATTCGCGCTCGTGCAACCAACCAGCGGAGCCGGGTTCGTAGCGCACTCGACGGCCGCGGAATCGGGCTGGCATTCCATGAGCGTTTTCAGCGGTACCTCTTCAGGGTGAGGACGGCTTCGGTGATGACGCTCATGCGGTCGGGGCCAATGCGGGATCCACAGAAGATCCGCCAGGACCTCAGCCGCGCCACGCCTCGTTCGACGGGTGCCCGGGCGGCGCCGGCTGTCGCCTGGCGTCGTGCCGGCCGCGGGGCCGGCTCGTCAGGGGGTTGTGGGCGTCAGCCCGTGATCAGGATCCCTCCCGCCACGGCCGCTGCCACCCCCACGAGAAGGGCCACGACGCCGAACGCGATCTCGCTGACTCGGGAGCGGTGTTCGGCGGCGAGGTCCGTGGTGAAGACGCCCGGGTCGTCGGGGCGGTAGTGGATCGTGAGGTCCCGGCCGCGCGAGCCGACGGGATCGCGCAGCCCTTCGGTGCGGTAGGCGGTGACGGCGGTGCCGTCGTGGGTGGTGAAGGCGACGACCGGGGTGTGGCTGGTGAGGGTTTCACCGTCCTCGTCGACTGTGACGTCCTTCAGTACGGCGATGACGCGGCCCGGGACAGGGTCGCCGGAGGCGAGGCCCTCGATGCGCAGGCGTGTGTCGCGTACGGTCCCGGGCAGGTAGGTCGCGCCCAGCAGCGTCCAGGGCACGCCGAAGCCGATGAGGGCCCACGGCCAGCCCCAGTCGATCGAGGCGACGACGACCAGCCCGACGTAGATGAGGAAGACGGCGAAGTTGGGCCAGCCGAGCCCGCTTCGTCCGGCGTCCGGGTCGGTGGTGAAGCGGTAGGCGTGCGGGCGGCCGGGAGGGTAGCGGATGCCGATCTCCCGGCCCGTCCAGGCCGTGCTGATCCGGTCGCCGCACTCGCCGTCATTGGTGACGGTGAACTCCTGCCCCGTGGCGGGATCGCGGAAGGTGACGACCACGGCGATCCCCTCGCGTCCCGAGCTCCCGTGCCGGGGCTCCGCGACCCGCTCGATCCGGCCCATGACGCGGACCGCCCGCTGGCCGCGGGTCACCCCGGCCAGCGCCCGTCCGTATCCGACGAGCGCGACGGCGCCGAGGACGACGCACCACAACGCCAGACATCCGTGCCAGCCCATCCGTGCTCCTCCTGGTCCCAACCGCCTGCCCCGCCCGGCTCACCCGTTCCGTCCGGGTGCCCGTACCGTCCGGACCGTCAGCGCGCCGGGACGCGCCGCACGATCTCGCCGTGGCCGTTCGCCTCCAACGAGGCGGCGCCGTCGGCGCCGGTCACCCCGATCCTGAGGGTGAGGGCGCCGGACAGGCTCTCGGCGGTGAGCTGCCAGGTCCGCGGGGAGCGGACGCCGAGAGTGGTCCTGGCCTCCCGGACGAGGGCGGGGATGCGCGGGTAGGGCAGGGCGTCCAGGTCGAAGCCGGGTGCCTGCGAGCCTGCGGGGGTGAAGACGACGGTGAGGAGGCGGTCCTGCGCGACGACAGTGAGGGCCTGGCGCTTTTTGCCGTCGCCCTTGGTGAGCGAGTCAACCGCGTGACGCAGCCGGCCCTCGTCGAACAGGGACTGTCCGGGGCCGAGGGCGACGGTGCCGGACGCGGCCGAGACGATCGTGGTGGACGAGGTGCCGGGGTCGGCGGGCCCAGCTGCCGAGGGAGGCCGGTCGGTGAGGTCTTCCGGGCCGAAGAGTTCGGCCCGAAGGACGAAGACCACCCCGGCCGCGCCCAGCAGCAGGGCGAGGAGCGTGAGGTAGCCGCCGACGGTGCCGCCCGGGGGCGCCTCGCCGGCCAGGACCGGGCCGGGAGCCGAATCGATGCGGGCCGCGGTCGCGCGGTCCTCCCATTCCGGTGTCGGGCGCTTCACCAGCTTCACCGCCCACGGTTGGTGCGGTGGGTACTGGACGACGACGATGCCGCCTGGTTTGTAGTCGGGCAGGTCGACGAGATTGACCGACTGGGTGGACTCGACACGGTACGCCGGTCCGCCGTCCGGGGCGACGGTGAGGCCGAAGCGGACGGGCACGTCGCTGCTCTCCCCGCCTGTGGCGCGCAGGCTCTCGATCATGGCGAGCGCGGTCCGGGGGACGATGGCCGCCTCGCGTGCGCGCTGGGGCGCCCCAGCGGCGAGGACCAGCAGTCCGTAGGCGATGGGGACGGCCAGGCCGCCGACCAGCAGGGGAACGCGTTCGAGGACAGTGCCGACGACGAGTGCGGCGAGCGAGCTCCCGATCACCGCGCCCGTGAGGATCCCGCGGGCGAGGTCGAGGGGGGTGCGGCGCGTCGGCGGTCCGCTCGGAGGAGCCGGCGTGATCGTCATACCGAGATTGTGGCGGCCCGGGCCGCGGTCCGGTAGGCGTCCGGGCGCCCTTCTCTCCCCCAACGGCGTTTCATGGGAAGGGTGTTGTCACCTGCCGGGCCACCCGGGCAGCCGGGCAGCCGGCCGATACGTTGACCGCTCCGGGCGCCGGGAAACCGCTCCCACGCTTCTGGCGAACCGCGAGCTCACTGCGTCGACCACCGGAATTCAGGTGCGATCCAACTGCCGAACCGGCCGCCGACCAACCGTCTCTGTCCCGCCTGGTCAGACGTACTTGTGAACACCCCTGTGACCGATGTGGTCATCGGTTACAGCTGTGTCCGGCGCTTTGCCGCAGGGGTGACCGATGTTCGATGGTGGCGACCCTCTTGGCTGACGGTGGTGGGTGACTGATGTGTGGGTCGGTCATCCGCAGTGGTTACTGATGGGCTCGGCTGACTGACTGACTGACTGACTGGCTGGCTGGCTGGCTGGTTGAGGTGAGGCGATGAGGATCCGATCGGTCACCGGTCGTGACCGATCGCCGTTGGTCGGTCACTCGCAAGCTGGCGGAGTGTTGAGGCCTGCGATGAAGGTGGGGGCTGCTGGGGTGTTGCCCCTCTGTCGCGGGCGTCCTTTGTCGTCGTGGGTCGCGTACTTACCACCGTACTTACCACCGTGCTTACCACCGTGCTTACCACTGGGCTTACCACCGGGTTTACCGAGAGGAGTTGTGGCCACGGGCCGCGCGGCGGTGCTGTCTGGTGTGTAC